>DASYGE010000009.1:0-155896 GCA_036000105.1 Gammaproteobacteria bacterium | reverse complement strand
CCCCGAGAATCCGAGCTGCATGGCACGCTCCGGGCTCACCACACCGATATTGACGGTGCGCTGTTTCCAGATGCGGTTGTCCGTCAATAAGGTTTCGTATTGATCCACGTTGGCCGGAAAACGCCTGGTGAAATCCGCGATGAAATCCAGCAGACCGCCGCCGCGCCGGGCGTTCAGGCGATCCACTTCTTTTTTGCTGCGCCACTGCGAATACGGATACTGCGGCATCGATTCAGGCAGGTCGCGATACACACCGCCGGGACGATAGTAGGTCGCATGCATGCGCGTGCCGGAGACCGCCTCATAGCAGTCCATGAGATCTTCGCGTTCGCGGAAGCAATACAGGAACACCGTCATGGCGCCGATGTCGAGTCCGTGAGCCCCCAGCCACAGGAGATGGTTGGTGATGCGGGTCAGTTCATCGAACAGGGTGCGGATGTACTGGGCTCGGATCGTTGGCGTCAGCCCCAGGAGCTTCTCGATCACCATGACGTAGGCGTGCTCGTTGCACATCATAGACACGTAGTCGAGCCGGTCCATGTAACCGATGCTCTGGTTATAGGGCTTGCTCTCGACCAGCTTCTCGGTCCCGCGATGCAATAGGCCGATGTGCGGGTCAGCCTTGGTGATGATCTCGCCGTCCATCTCCAGCACCAGGCGCAGCACGCCGTGGGCTGCTGGATGCTGCGGCCCGAAGTTCATGGTGAAATTCTGGATCTCAGGCATTCTTGGATGCCTCCTTGAAAGCCTCGTCATAACGCGGGTCGTTACGGATGACCCGCGGCACCAGCACCCGAGGCTCGATGCTCACGGGCTGATAGACCACACGCTTCTTCTCCGGGTCGTAACGCACTTCCACGTTGCCGGAGAGCGGGAAATCCTTGCGGAACGGGTGGCCCACGAAGCCGTAGTCCGTGAGGATGCGACGCAGGTCCGGATGGCCATCGAATACTATGCCGAACATATCGAAGGCCTCGCGCTCGAACCAGTTGGCGGAAGCCCAGACGGGATTCACGGAAGGCACTATGGGCGGTTCACCGCCGCAGAACACTTTCAAGCGCAGCCGATCGTTGCGGCTCACGGACAGGAGGTGATAGACCACGGCATAGCGCCGCTCCATGTGCCCTGCTTCCTTGGGGTCATCGCGGCGCACACCACGGCTGAAACCGGTCTTGGTGGAATCTTCGGTGCGCCATTCAGCGTCGCCGTAAGCCAGGTTGTCCACCACGCACACATCGATGAGCTGTTCGAAGCGCAGCGCTTTCTCGTCCCGTAGCGCACGCGACACTTCGATGAGCTTCGCTACCTCCACTTCATAGGTCAGCTCGCCCACGTTGGACGGCACGCGCTTCAGCGCGTCCTTGAAGCGCGCTTCCACCTGCTCGGCCAGCTTGTCCGGGGCTGCGGTCATGGTTGTCTCGTTCAGCGGGCTATGGTGTTGGTACGGCGGATCTTCTTCTGCAGCTGGATGATGCCGTACAGGAGCTGCTCCGCGCTCGGCGGGCAGCCTGGTACGTACACATCCACCGGCACGATGCGATCGCAGCCGCGCACCACTGCATAG
Organism: Gammaproteobacteria bacterium; assembly: GCA_036000105.1. GTDB lineage: Bacteria > Pseudomonadota > Gammaproteobacteria > Natronospirales > REEB76 > DASUBN01. The sequence continues at coordinate 154,332 of DASYGE010000009.1, read as the reverse complement.
GAATAATGGTAGTAGCCGCCGCCGTTAGCGCAGGAACCCATGGAGATCACCCAGCGCGGCTCGGCCATCTGGTCATAGACCTTGCGCAGGGCCGGGGCCATCTTGTTCACCAGGGTACCGGCCACGATCATCACGTCTGACTGGCGCGGGCTGGGGCGGAAGATCACGCCGAAACGATCCAGGTCATAGCGCGCGGCGCCCGCATGCATCATCTCGACGGCGCAGCAGGCCAGCCCGAAGGTCATCGGCCAGAGCGAGCCGGTGCGGGCCCAGTTCACCAGCGTGTCCACGCCGGTGGTCACGAAACCCTTCTGCTGCACGCCCTCTACTCCCATTCGAGCGCTCCCTTCTTCCACTCATATATGAAGCCCACCACCAGGATGGCGAGGAACAGCAACATGGAAAGGAAGCCGAACATACCGATGCCGTGCAGAGCCACGGCCCAGGGGAACAGGAAGGCGATCTCCAGATCGAAGATGATGAACAGGATGGCGACGAGGTAGTAGCGCACGTCGAACTTCATGCGCGAGTCTTCGAACGGATCGAAGCCGCACTCGTAGGGCGACTGTTTCTCAGCATCGGGGCGGCGTGAGCCCAGGAAGCTGCTGGCGATGAAGCCTGCCCCCAGCAGCACGCAACCGAACAGCATGCCGCCGATGAGGAAGATCAGGATGGGAACGTAGTTCGCGAGCATGTTCTCCTACCTGCGCGAGGGACGGCGGCAGCCCTTCTGGCTGCCACCTGCCGGATACGGGCGCCCCGGCGTATGCGATTCTGGTGCCGGCGAGAGGACTCGAACCTCCACGGATTTCTCCACAAGCACCTCAAGCTTGCGTGTCTACCAATTCCACCACGTCGGCAAATCGTTTAAAGCTGCGGGCGGTCGGCGAGCCGCAGCGAGGATGGCAATTTTAACGTATCGGCCCCGCAAAAAGCGATGCCGAGGCGTCCCCGATCAGTGCTTGACAGCAGTCCCGGCGGTAGGTGCGGGGGTGGGAGCGGCCTTGGTAGACGCCGCGGCGGCAGGCTGCGCCGTCTGTTGGTCAGCCTGCTTCTGCGCCGCCTGCACCACGATGCTCTGGGGCGCGACGCTGCTGTGACGCGCGATATAGGCCATGGCGAGCGCCAGGGCGAAGAAGATCGCGGCCAGGACACCGGTGGTACGGCTCAGGAAATTCGCCGAACCAGCGGCGCCGAATACGGTGCCGGAAGCGCCGCTGCCGAAAGCCGCGCCGGCATCGGCGCCCTTGCCCTGCTGCAGCAGGATGAGACCGATGAGTAACACGGCCACGATGACCAGAACGATGACGAGGATGTTGTACAGCATGGAGTTGACTCGACTCTATATAGTGATTTCAGTTGCGGGCGGCGGCGCAGATGGCGAGGAACTCGGCAGCATCCAGTGATGCCCCACCCACCAGGCCCCCGTCTATATCCGGCATCCGGAACAATTCTGCGGCGTTGGCGGCCTTGACGCTGCCGCCGTAAAGCAGACGCACATCGCCGGCTATTTTAGCATCCTCGGCGGCGAGCATGCCCCGGATCAGGGCGTGCACTTCCTGAGCCTGGTCGGATTTCGCCGTGCGCCCGGTGCCGATGGCCCAGACCGGCTCATAAGCGACTACTGCCCGGGCGAAAGCCGCGATGCCGGCGGCATCCAGCACCGCCTTCAGCTGGCGTGCCACCACCGTCTGGGTCGCACCCACCTCGCGCTCCGTGAGCGCCTCGCCCACACACAGGATGGGAGTGAGGCCCGCCTTCTGGGCCGCCATGAACTTGCGTGCTACCAAGGCGTCCGTCTCGCCGAACAGCGCGCGGCGCTCGGAATGACCCACGATGGCATAACGGCAATCGAAATCCTTGAGCATGGCGCCGGAGACTTCACCCGTATAAGCGCCGTTGTCCTCGGCGCAGAGGTCCTGAGCACCCAGGCTCACACCACTATCTTTGAGGGCGCGGGACAGGTCCGCCAGATGGACGAAGGGAGGGCAAAGCAGCACTTCGGCCGCGCTGCCGGCTTCCGTGCCCTGGGCGACGGCATTGGCGAGGCGCAAGGCGCCTTCGCGGGTGCCATTCATCTTCCAGTTGCCCACCACCAGCGGCTGCCGCATGCCTTTATATCCTTGAACTCTAAAGAGATGGCCCGCAGGGGCGCGGCGCGGAGCTTACGCAGGGGAGCTCAGGAAATCAAATGCCGGCGGCGGTCCGCACGGCTGCTGCGATATCCTCCGCCAGCCGCGCCACGGTAGCCGCCTCCTCCCCCTCCACCATGACCCGCACCAGGGGTTCGGTACCGGAGAGTCGCAGCAGCACCCGGCCCCGACCAGCCAGCTGCTGTTCTACGGAGGCTACAGCGTTACGTACCCGCGCTACGCTCAAGTCCACCCGCGCGGGGGTCTTCACGTTCACCAGCGCCTGGGGGTATTTGCGCACCGGGGCGCGGGCGTCTGCCAGAGTCTTGCCCGAGACATGCAGCGCCTGTAGCACTTGTAACGCCGCGATGATGCCGTCGCCGGTGGTGGCCCGGTCCAGGCAGACGATGTGGCCCGAGTTCTCCCCGCCCAACACGCCGCCGGATTCTTCCAGCATCGCGAGCACGTAACGGTCGCCCACCGCTGCGCGCTTGAATTCGACGCCGGAGGCGGCGAAGGCCTGTTCCAGGCCCAGGTTGCTCATGTGGGTGCCTACTACCGGGCCCTTGAGGCCGCCGTCTGCCTTGCGAGCCATGGCGATGATGTAGAGCAGCTCATCGCCGTCCACCAGCTCGCCCTTGTGATCCACCATCAGCAATCGGTCTCCGTCGCCGTCGAAGGCGACGCCAAAATCGGCGTTCAGTTCCAGTACCTTCTGACGCAGGGCTTCGGGATGGGTGGAACCGCATTCCGCATTGATGTTGAGTCCGTTGGGGTTCACGCCGATGCAGGTGACCTTGGCACCCATATCGTCGAACACCGCGGGCCCGACCTTGTAGGTGGCGCCGTGGGCGCAGTCCAGCACTATCTTCAGGCCCGCCAGCTTGAGGCCGTAAGGCACGGAGGATTTGCAAAATTCCACGTAGCGCCCGGCAGCATCCACGATGCGCTTGGCGTTGCCGAGTTCGCCGGACTCTACTGTAGCGAAAGGCTGGTCCAACTCGTGTTCTATCTCCGCCTCCACTTCGTCCGACAGCTTGCGCCCGTCGGCGGAGAAGAATTTGATGCCGTTGTCATAATAGGGATTGTGGGACGCACTGATCACCACACCCGCTTCGGTACCCAGGGAACGGGTGAGATAGGCGATGGCCGGCGTGGGCATGGGGCCGAGCAGACGTGTATTGACGCCGGCGGCCGACAGACCCGCCTCCAGGGCAGACTCGAACATATACCCGGAGATGCGGGTGTCCTTGCCCACGAGCACCGTACCCTCGCCGGTCTTGGCGAGCACACGTCCCGCGGCGCGCCCAAGACGCAGTACGAACTCCGCGTTCATATGGGCACTGCCCACCCGTCCGCGTACACCATCGGTGCCGAAATATTTTCTGCTCATGGATTCAATTCTAACATTTGAATCGCACAGGGATGTGCGTACTGTAACGAGACCACGGGGGCTGCAGACATGATTTACCTCGGTGCGGACATGCGCCGCACCGAGGTAGGCTGAAAAGCCCCGGATGGGCTTTTCAGCATAAATTCACAAGGGAGCATTTGCGACCGCCGAGACAACTTTGAGAGCATCCACGGTAGCAGCTACGTCGTGGCAACGGATGATCTCTGCGCCGTTGAGTACGGCCACCACCGCCGCTGCCACGCTGGCATACAGGCGCTGCTCCACGGGTTTGCCGCCCAGGAGCGTGCCGAGCATGGATTTGCGGGACAGCCCCACCAACACCGGATAGCCCTCGCGAGCCAGCACCGGCAGATCCTTCAGCAGCGTTAGGTTATGCGCCAGGGTCTTGCCGAAGCCGAAACCCGGGTCCAGCACGATGCGTCCACGCGGGATGCCGGCGGCGGCGCAGAGCCGGGCGCGCTCCAGCAGGAAGTCCCTCACCTCCGCTGTCACGTCAATGTATCTCGGATCCTGCTGCATGCTGCGGGGTTCACCCAGCATGTGCATGAGGCAGACCGTGGCGCCGGATGAGGCTGCCGCTTCCAAGGCACCCGGCTGGCGCAGAGCATAGACATCGTTGATCATCACTGCGCCAGCCTTCACGGCAGCACTCATGACCTCAGGCTTGGAGGTATCCACCGAGACCCGGGCGCCCAACTCCCCTGCCAGACGCTCCACCAGAGGCAGCACGCGCCGGAGTTCTTTCTGCATCGGTACCGGAGCTGCACCGGGGCGGGTGGATTCACCGCCCACGTCCAGGATGTCCGCGCCTTCATCCAGCATGGCGCGGGCATGGGCGAGTGCCGCGTCGAAGTCGGTATAGGCACCGCCGTCGGAGAAGGAATCGGGCGTGCGGTTCAGCACGCCCATGATGAGCGGCCTGGACAACTCCAGCCGTTCCTTCCCCAGTTGCAGATACATTTTCGGCTCCGGATAAAAACAAAGCCGGCGTCAGGGGACGCCGGCTTCCATTCTAACCAAGGCGGGTCAAGGTCGGTCAGTGCTGACTGGCGGGTCCGCCGATCTTGCCCTCGACTGCGGGAGGCTTCGCGGCTTCACGGGTCGCGTCGGGAGTGCCGCCGTTATGGTCCGCATCCGACCAGCCTTCCGGCGGCCGCGGCGCCTTGCCGGCCATGATGTCGTCTATCTGTTCGGCATCGATGGTCTCGTATTTCATGAGGGCTTCGGCCATGGAATGCAGCCTCGCCAGGTTCTCCTGCAGCAGCGTGCGAGTGCGCTGGTAGTTGCGCTCGATGATGCTGCGCACCTCCACGTCGATGATGCGCTGGGTGTCGCCGGAGATGTTCTTGTGGCGGGTCACGGAATGCCCCAGGAACACCTCACCCTCTTCCTCTTCATAGGAGAGCGGCCCGAGCTTCTCCGACAGACCCCACTTGGTGACCATGTTGCGCGCGATCAAAGTGGCCCGTTCAATGTCGTTGGAGGCACCGGTGGTGACGGAGTCCGTGCCGAATATCAGCTCCTCCGCCACGCGGCCACCGAACAGGCTGGAGAGCTGGCTCTCGAGACGCCGCTTGCTGTAACTATAGCGGTCTTCCTCCGGCAGGAACATGGTGACGCCTAGCGCACGGCCGCGTGGAATGATGCTCACCTTATAGACCGGATCATGATCCGGTACCAAGCGGCCCACGATGGCGTGGCCGGACTCGTGATACGCGGTGAGTTTCTTCTCGTCATCGTTCATGACCATGGAGCGCCGCTCGGCGCCCATCATCAATTTGTCCTTAGCCTTCTCGAACTCTTCCATGGAGACGGTGCGTTTGTTGGCGCGGGCAGCGAAGAGCGCAGCCTCGTTCACCAGGTTGGCCAGGTCCGCGCCGGAGAAGCCCGGGGTGCCGCGCGCGATGATGGAGGGCTTTACGTCGTCGCCCATGGGCACCTTGCGCATATGCACTTTCAGGATCTGCTCACGGCCGCGCACATCCGGCAGCGGCACCACCACCTGGCGGTCGAAGCGGCCCGGGCGCAAGAGCGCCGGGTCCAGCACGTCGGGACGGTTGGTGGCGGCGATGACGATCACGCCTTCGCTGCCCTCGAAGCCATCCATCTCCACCAGCAACTGGTTGAGGGTCTGTTCGCGTTCGTCGTGACCGCCGCCGAGACCCGCGCCGCGATGGCGGCCGACAGCGTCTATCTCATCTATGAATATGATGCAGGGTGCGTGCTTCTTGGCCTGCTCGAACATGTCGCGCACGCGGGAAGCGCCCACGCCCACGAACATCTCCACGAAGTCGGAACCGGAGATGCTGAAGAATGGCACCTTGGCTTCGCCGGCGATAGCCTTGGCCAGCAGGGTCTTGCCGGTGCCGGGCGAGCCCACCATGAGTACACCGCGGGGGATGCGCCCGCCGAGTTTCTGGAACTTGCCGGGATCGCGCAGGAACTCCACGAGCTCCGCCACTTCCTCCTTGGCTTCCTCCACTCCGGCCACGTCGCTGAAGGTGATCTTCACCTGGTCTTCGCCGAGCATGCGTGCCCGGCTCTTGCCGAAGGACATGGCGCCGCGGCCACCACCGCCCTGCATCTGACGCATGAAGTAGATCCACACGCCGATGAGCAGCAGGATGGGGCCGAACTGCAGGGCCGCCGTCAGCCAGATTGAAGGTTGTTCGGGCGGCTTGGCTTCGATCTGCACGCCACCGTCGTCCTTGCGCAGGTCGGTGACCAGCGAGCCGAAATCGGACACCGGGCTATAGGTACTGAAGTTGCCGCCGTTGCTGTAGGCGCCGGTGATGGACTGGCCGTCGAAGGTCACGCTCTTGACGTTGCCGTCCTGCACCGCGGTCAGGAAATCGGAATACGGGACCGCCTTGGTCTTAGTAGTGCTGGGGCCGAAGCTCTGGAACACCACCAGCAGCACCACCACGATCACGATCCAGAGCAGCAGGTTTCTGAGAAAGTCGTTCAAGAAATATCCCTCGCAAAGCTAGTCAGCGCGGCCCTCCAGGGCCCCGCTGCGCATTTAAACAGTACTACAGCCGGTAGTTTCTCGCCAGCAAATACAGCTCGGCGCTGCGGCTGCGGGAGGATTTCGGCTTGCGCGACGCCACATCTTCGAATGTGTCACGCAGGCGCCGCATGTATTCCTGGAAACCCTGCCCCTGGAACACCTTCACCAGGAAGCTGCCGCCGGGCTTCAGGGCCTCGCAGGCGAATTCCAGGGCCAGCTCGGCGAGGTGCATGATCCGGGCTTGGTCCACATCGCCCACACCGCTCATGTTGGGGGCGATATCCGACAACACAAGGTCCACTTTGCCCCCTTCCAGCCGCTGTCGCAGGGTGGCGAGCGCCTCGTCGGTGGTGAAATCCGCCTGGATGAACTCGACCCCTTCCAGCACGTCCATGGGCAATATGTCCAAGGCGATGACCCGCCCCTTGCCCGCCAGGGTCTTGGCCACGAACTGGCTCCAGCCACCGGGAGTCGCACCCAGGTCCACCACAGTCATGCCGGGTTTCAGCAGCCGGTCGCGCTTCTGGATCTCCTCCAGCTTGAACACGGCACGGGAGCGCAGACCCTCCTTCTGGGCACGCTTCACGTAGTCGTCGCTGAAGTGCTCCGCCAGCCAGCGGGCACTGCTCTTGCTACGCTTGGGCATCAGGTACTCATCCGTTTGTTACAATACGCAGCATATGGAACTCAGCGAAAAACAGAAGAAATATCTACGCGGTCTCGGCCACAAGCTGGACCCTGTGGCGCGCACCGGCCAGGCAGGCCTCAAGGCGACCCTGGTGGATGAGATCAAAGTCCAGCTCCTGGCCCACGAACTCATCAAGGTGAAGGTCTCTGCGGAAGACCGTGAGGAACGTGACCGGGTCATCGTACGCATCAGCGCCGCCACCCATGCAGTTCTTGTGCAGCGCATCGGGAACATGGCCCTGTTCTATAAACGTCATCCGAAGAAACCGAAGATAGAGTTGCCGAAGTAAAACCGGCTTACTCGTACCGCACTTCTACGATCTCGAACTGTTTCTCGCCCGCCGGGGTGCGGATGGCCACGGAATCGCCTTCCAGCTTGCCGATGAGGCCCCGGGCGATGGGTGAGTTCACCGATATCCTTCCCGCCTTGATGTCCGCCTCGTCCTCGCCCACGATCTGATAGGTCACTTCCGTCCCGGCATCCTCGTCCGAGAGCAGCACGGTGGCGCCGAAGATCACTTTGCCGGCGGCGTTCACCCGGGTCACGTCGATGACCTCGGCGTTGGAGAGTTTGCCCTCGATGTCCTGGATGCGCCCTTCCATGAAGCTCTGCTGCTCACGGGCCGCGTGGTACTCCGCGTTCTCCTTGAGATCGCCATGGGCGCGCGCATCGGCGATGGCCTGGATCACCCGCGGCCGATCCGTGCCTTTCAGGCGCTTCAGCTCCTCGCGCAGGCTCTCAGCCCCGCGCACGGTCATCGGCACTTTGCTCATGCCACCCACTCCCTATGCAGATCCTGCAACTTGTTCACGCCCGCCTCATCCAGATGGTCCAGGGCGATCACCGTGGCTTTCGCCGCGGCGATGGTCGTGTAATAGGTCACCTTGTGCGAGACCGCCTCACGACGGATGGAGAAGGACTCCAGGATGGCCTGCTTGCCCTCTGTGGTGTTTACGATGAGGCTCAACTCATCGTTCTTGATCATATCCACCACGTGCGGCCGTCCCTCACGCACCTTGTTCACCGCTTCGCAGGGCACGCCCGCCGCCTGCAGCGTCGCCGCCGTGCCGCGCGTGGCCACCAGGGTGAAGCCGCGCTCTTTCAGTTCCTTGGCCAGGCTCACCGCGGCCGGCTTATCCTGCTCGCGTACCGACAGGAGCGCCTTGCCGCCCTTGGGTATGATGATACCCGCTGCGAACTGCGCCTTGGCGTAGGCCTCGCCGAAGGTGAAGCCGGCCCCCATGACCTCGCCGGTGGACTTCATCTCCGGCCCCAGTATGGGGTCTGCGCCGCGGAATTTGATGAAGGGGAACACCGGCGCCTTGACCGCGAAGTAGCGCGGCACCGGGATAGTGGTGATGCCCTGGGCTTTCAGGCTCCTGCCGGCCATGCAGCGCGCCGCCACCTTGGCGAGCGGCACCCCCACTACCTTGGAGACGAAGGGTGCGGTACGCGAAGCCCGCGGGTTCACCTCGAGAATGAAGACCCGGCCCTTCTGGATGGCAAACTGCACGTTCATGAGACCCACCACCTTGAGGGCCTTGGCGAGTACCACCACCTGCTTGCGTATCTCGTCCTGTAACTCGGGGCTCAGGCTGTTGGGCGGCAGCGAGCAGCTGGAATCGCCGGAATGCACACCGGCCTGCTCCACGTGTTCCATGATGCCGCAGACCAGCACGTCGGTGCCGTCGGACAGCGCGTCCACGTCCACTTCGGTGGCATCGTCCAGGAATCGGTCCATGAGCACCGGTGAATCGTTGGAGACCTTCACGGCGTTGCGGATGTAGCCGACGAGATCCTCTTCGTTGAATACCACTTCCATGGCGCGACCGCCCAACACGTAGGAAGGCCGCACCATGAGCGGGAAACCCACGTCCTGGGCCAGCTTCACCGCTTCGGTCTCGTTGCGTGCAGTGCGTGCCGGTGGCTGCAGGAGCTTGAGCTTGTCCACCAGTTTGGAGAAGCGTTCGCGGTCTTCCGCGAGGTCGATGGAATCGGGGCTGGTGCCGATGATGGGCGCACCCGCTGCTTCCAGGGCGCGGGCCAGCTTGAGCGGCGTCTGGCCGCCGAACTGCACGATGACGCCCTTGGGCTTCTCCAGATCGATGATCTCCATCACGTCCTCGAAGGTCAGCGGCTCGAAATACAGCCGGTCCGAGGTGTCGTAATCGGTGGAGACCGTCTCCGGGTTGCAGTTGACCATGATGGTCTCGAAGCCATCCAGCTTCAGGGCCAAGGCCGCGTGTACGCAGCAGTAGTCGAACTCTATGCCCTGGCCGATGCGGTTGGGGCCGCCGCCCAGCACCATGATCTTGTCGCGCTGTGTGGGTTCCGCTTCGCATTCCTCTTCGTAGGTGGAATACATGTAAGCGGTAGTAGACGCGAACTCGGCGGCGCAGGAATCCACCCGCTTATAGACCGGGCGTATGCCGTGCTTCAGGCGCAGGGCGCGCAGTTCGTTCTCTTTCGCTCCTGTGAGCTTCGCCAGACGGCTGTCGGCGAAACCCTTGCGCTTGAGGGCACGCAGGCGCGCGGCATCCAGGGCCTTCACGCCGCCTTTGCTTATCTGTCGCTCTTCCTGCACCAGGTCTTCTATCTGGCGCAGGAACCAGGGATCGATGTAGCACAGTCCATGGATATCTTCGAGGCTCAGGCCGGCGCGGAAAGCATCCGCCACGTACCACAACCGATCGGGGCCGGGCGCACGCAGTTCATGGCGCAGCATGTCCATGGCACCGGTCGCCTTGAAATCCGTGAGCTTCTCGTTCAAGCCATCGGTGCCGGTCTCGAGACCACGCAGGGCCTTCTGCAGGGATTCCTGGAAGGTGCGGCCCATGGCCATCACCTCGCCCACCGACTTCATCTGGGTAGTGAGACGCGGTTCCGCCTGGGGGAATTTCTCGAAGGTGAAGCGAGGTACCTTGGTGACCACGTAATCGATGGTGGGCTCGAAGGACGCGGGCGTGGCGCCGCCGGTGATCTCGTTCTTGAGCTCGTCCAGGGTGTAGCCGATCGCCAGTTTCGCAGCCACTTTAGCGATCGGGAAACCCGTGGCCTTGGAGGCCAGCGCCGAGGAGCGGGACACCCGCGGGTTCATCTCGATCACCACCATATGCCCATCTTTCGGGTTGATGGCGAACTGCACGTTGGAACCACCGGTCTCCACGCCGATCTTGCGCAGCACCGCCACGGAGGCGTCGCGCATGATCTGGTATTCCTTGTCCGTGAGGGTCTGGGCCGGCGCCACGGTGATAGAGTCGCCGGTGTGCACGCCCATGGGGTCCAGGTTCTCGATGGCGCAGATGATGATGCAGTTGTCTTTCTTGTCCCGCACCACTTCCATCTCGAACTCCTTCCAGCCTAGCACCGACTCCTCCACCAGGAGTTCGTTGGTGGGCGAGAGATCGAGACCCATCTCGCAGATCTCCACGAACTCGTCGCGGTTGTAGGCGATGCCCCCGCCGGAGCCGCCGAGGGTGAAGGACGGACGGATAATGGTGGGGAAACCGATCTCCGCCTGCACGGCGAGCGCCTCCTCCATGCTGTGGGCGAGACCCGCGCGGGGCGTGGCGAGGCCGATCTCCTGCATGGCGCGGCGGAATTGATCACGGTCCTCGGCCATGTCGATGGCTTCCCGGGAGGCGCCGATCATCTCCACGCCGAACTTCTCCAACACCCCTTCGCGCACCAGGTCCAGGGCGCAGTTGAGCGCCGTCTGCCCGCCCATGGTGGGCAGGAGCGCATCCGGCCGTTCTTTCTCGATGATGCGTGCCAGGGTGGACCAGTGGATAGGCTCTATATAGATAGCGTCGGCCATCTCCGGGTCGGTCATGATGGTGGCCGGATTCGAGTTCACCAGCACAACCCGATAACCTTCCTCGCGCAGAGCCTTGCAGGCCTGGGCGCCGGAATAGTCGAACTCGCAGGCCTGGCCGATGACGATGGGCCCGGCGCCGATGATCATGATGCTTTTTATGTCTGTGCGCTTCGGCATATGTCCACCCTGGCCTCGAATGTTTTCCTGGCGCATCAAAACCGGGGCGATCCGCCTTCCCCGGCGCCGCCTTGATCCCGCATCACCTCTTTGAAGGTTAGCTGGCGGCGGCCACTCTGGTCTCACCGTGACGCGCACTCATGGCGCGCAGGAAGCGCTCGAACAGCGGCTTCACATCATGCGGTCCGGGGCTCGCCTCGGGGTGCCCCTGGAAAGTGAAAGCCTCGCAGTCGGTGCGCTCCATGCCCTGCAGCGTGCCGTCGAACAGCGAGCGGTGCGTGGGGCGCAGCACGGAAGGCAGGCCCGCCTCATCCACCGCGAAACCGTGGTTCTGGCTGGAGATCATCACCCGGCCGCTGTCGAGGTCGATGACCGGATGGTTGGCACCGTGGTGACCGAATTTCATCTTCATGGTCTTGGCACCGCTGGCGAGGCCGAGCAGCTGATGACCCAGGCAGATGCCGAACACCGGGATGCCGGTGGTGAGGAATTCGCGGATGGCGGCGATGGCGTAATCACAGGGTTCCGGATCGCCGGGGCCGTTGGAGAGGAACAGGCCGTCGGGCTTGAGAGCCAGGGCTTCGCGGGCGGTCATGGTTGCGGGCACCACCGTCACACGGCAACCGTTGTCCGTCAGGATGCGCAGGATGTTGCGCTTGATGCCGTAGTCGTAGGCCACCACATGGAAGCGGCCACCCTTCACCACGGGGCTGGCGTTGGTCTCAAGCTGCCAGCTGCCTTCATGCCATTCATAAGGTTCTTTGACGCTCACCACCTTGGCGAGGTCCATACCCTTCAGGCCCGGGAAGGCGCGCGCTTCTTTCAGCGCCGCCGCCTCATCCACCGACGCGCCAGCCATGATGCAGCCGTTCTGGGCGCCCTTGCTGCGCAATAGGCGGGTGAGCTTGCGGGTGTCGATGCCGGAGATGGCCGTAAGGCCTTCGTGCTTCAGGTAATCGCTGAGCGTGCTCTCAGCCCGCCAGTTGCTCATGGCGAGGGGCAGGTCGCGGATGATGAGGCCCGCCGCCATGGCTTTCGCGGACTCGCGATCCCCGGCGTTGGTACCGGTGTTGCCGATGTGCGGATAGGTGAGGGTGATGAGCTGACGGGAATAGGACGGGTCGGTGAGGATCTCCTGGTAGCCGGTCATGGCGGTGTTGAACACCACCTCGCCTACCGTCTTCCCCGCCGCACCAATGGATATACCCCGGAATACCGTACCGTCCTCAAGTGCCAGGATGGCTGGATGTTCCAAGGACACCCCCGTGCTAACAAAACTGTGGAATTTTAACGGATGCGACGCGGTAGCGTCCACTGTCTTGCAGAAAAAAGTCAGCTGCCGAGGGTATCCGCGAGTACATAGATCCCGGCGGGCTTGCCGGCGATCCAGCGGGCAGCCGTCAAGGCGCCCTTGGCGAAACTCTGGCGGCTCTGAGCCCGATGGGTGAGCTCCAGACGCTCCCCGGCTCCGACGAAGAGCACCGTATGCTCGCCCACGATGTCCCCGGCCCGCACCACGGAGTAACCGATGCTGCCGGCCCGGCGTGCACCGCTGCGGTCCGTGGTCTTGTCCGGCGCCGGGACACCCCGGGCCTTACTCACCACCTCCCCCAGGGCCAGGGCCGTGCCGGAGGGGGCATCTTTCTTATGCTTGTGATGAGCTTCCAGTATCTCGATGTCGAAATCCGGCCCCAGCACCGCCGCAGCTTTCTCCGCCATGCGGGTGAGGAGCGCGACGCCTAAGCTCATGTTGGGCGCTGCCAAGACCGGGATGCTCTTCCGTGCTGCCTGGAGGGCGGCCTTGAGCCCCGCATCCATGCCCGTGACGCCGGTGACCAGGGGCTTGCCTGCCGCGACGCAGGCCTTCAAGGTCAGAGCGGTGGATTCGGGCAGGGAGAAATCCAGCACCACGTCGCAGTCCGCGACTGCTGCCTCTATATCAGTGGAGTACTTGAGACCCTGGAAGTCCGTGCCCAAGAGCGGACTGCCGACGCGCACCAGAGCGGCGACGATGCGCACATCGGCCTGTCCGGATGCCGCTTCCAGCACCGCCTGGCCCATGCGGCCGCCGGCACCCAAGAGCGCGATCCGCACCGCTGCCTTAGCCATGGGCTTTCTCAAAGAAACTCTTCACGCCCTCGAGCCAGGTATGGCGCTTGGGTGAATGCTTGTCGCCGTCCGCTTCCAGGGAAGCCTCCAGCTTCTTGAGCAATTCCTTCTGTTCCTTGCTGAGGTGCGCCGGGGTCTCCGCTTCGATGCGGCAGAGCAGATCGCCCTGGGCGCCGCCGCGTACCGGCTTCACGCCCTTGCCCCTTAAGCGGAACACCTTGCCGGTCTGGGTCTCGGCGGGGATCTTGAGGGACACGCGACCATCTAGGGTCGGCACTTCGATCTCGCCGCCCAAAGCGACCGTCGCGAAAGACACCGGCACCTCGCAGGCCAGGTCCGCGCCGTCGCGCTCGAAGATGGCATGGGGTTTGACGCTGATCTCCACATAGAGGTCGCCCGAAGGCCCGCCGTTGGGTCCCGCCTCGCCTTCGCCCGAGAGGCGGATGCGGTCGCCGTTATCCACGCCTGCCGGGACTTTCACCGAGAGGGTCTTCTCCTCTTCCACCCGCCCCCGTCCATGGCAGTTCGTGCAGGGGTCGATGATGATCTTGCCCCGGCCGTGGCAACGCGGGCAGGCCTGCTGCACCGTGAAGAAGCCCTGCTGCATGCGCACCTGACCGCGGCCGGCGCAGGTGGTGCAGGTCTGGGGCTCGCTGCCCTTCTTCGCGCCGTTGCCGTGGCAGACCTCGCAGGTCACCAGGGTGGGCACGTGCAGGGTCACGCTGTCGCCGAACACCGCCTGTTCCAGGCTGAGGTTGAGGCCATAGCGCAGGTCGGCGCCGCGGAACACCCGCTGCCCCTGACCGCGGCGTCCGCCGGAGAAGATATCCCCGAACACGTCACCGAAGATGTCGCCGAACACCTCGTTGGGATCGAAGCCGGGTCCACCGCCCTGGGCGCCGGCTGCGGCGCTGGCATCCACACCGGCGTGGCCGAAACGGTCATAGGTGGAGCGCTTCTTCTCATCGCTCAAGACCTCGTAGGCTTCCTTGGCTTCCTTGAAGCGGCCTTCGGCGTCTTTGTCCTCGGTATTGCGGTCCGGGTGGTGCTTCATGGCGAGCCGCCGGTAGGCCTTCTTGATGTCGGCCTCCGCTGCATCGCGCTTCACGCCCAGCACTTCGTAGTAATCGCGCTTGTTCATGCGGCGGTGACCTTCTCGATGCGTCGATCCGGCACCACCCACATGATGGCGACGAAGACATAGAGCGCATCGGCTATCCACTGGCTGACGAAGGCCAGCGGGATCGCGGCCACGTAGCAGACTACGGAGAATTTGCCCTTGAAGTCGCGGCCCACAGCACGGGCCAGCGTCGCGTGGTGGGGGTTGGTCGCCACGAGGCTGTTCTGCAACAAGGTATAGGAGATGGCCGCCATCAGCAGCACGACGCCGTACAGCGCCGTCGGCACCGCGGCGAACTGGTTCCCGCCCATCCAGCCGGTGACGAAAGGCACCAGCGAGAGCCAGAACAGGAGATGCAGGTTGGCCCACATGGAACGGCCGTCGATGCGCTCGACGGCATGCAGCATGTGGTGGTGATTGTTCCAGTAGATACCGATGTAGATGAAGCTCAAGACATAGACCAGAAACACGGGCAGCACGGGCAGCAGCGCCGCAAGGGTGGCGCCCGCCGGGGCGCGCATCTCCAGCACCATGATAGTGATGATGACGGCCAGCACGCCGTCACTGAACGCTTCCAACCGGCTTTTCCCCAAGCTGCACTCCTCCGGGTTCATGACAGTATCGCGCCGGAGCCCGTGCAAGACGAGACTCCGGCGCTTCTTTCCCAACCCAGACTTCGGTCTGGACTTACTTCTGGTCTTTCTTCACTTCCTCGAACTCCGCGTCCACCACGTCATCCTTGGCCTTGGCGCTAGGCTGCTCGGCGCCGGCTGCGGAAGCGCCTTCCGCCTTGGCGGCATATAGCCGTTCCGCCAGCTTGCCCGCCACAGCGGACAGGGCCTGGGTCTTGGCCTCGATGGCCGCCTTGTCGTCTTTCTTGATCGCGTCCTTCAGGTCGTTCATGGCGGATTCCACCGCGGCGCGTTCCTCACCGGTGACCTTCTCGCCCAGTTCCGTGAGGCTCTTCTGGGCAGCGTGCATCAGGCTATCTGCCTGGTTGCGTACATCCACCAACTCGCGCAGCTTGCGGTCTTCTTCGGCGTGGGCCTCGGCTTCCGCCACCATGCGCTTGATCTCTTCGTCGGTGATGCCCGAGGAGGCCTTGATGACGATGGACTGCGCCTTACCGGTGACCTTGTCCTTGGCGGATACGTTCAGGATGCCGTTGGCATCGATGTCGAAGCTCACTTCCACCTGGGGCACGCCGCGCGGGGCCGGCGGGATGTCCGAGAGATCGAAGCGGCCGAGGGACTTGTTGTCCCGCGCCATCTCGCGCTCGCCCTGCAGCACATGCACCGTCACCGCCGTCTGGTTGTCCTCGGCAGTGGAGAAAGTCTGCGACGCCTTGGTGGGGATGGTGGTGTTCTTCTCGATGAGCTTGGTCATGACGCCGCCCAAGGTCTCGATACCGAGGGACAGCGGCGTGACGTCCAGCAAGAGCACGTCTTTCACGTCGCCCTTCAGCACGCCCGCCTGGATGGCGGCGCCCACGGCCACGGCCTCGTCCGGGTTCACGTCCTTGCGCGGCTCCTTGCCGAAGAATTCCTTCACCGTCTCCTGCACCTTGGGCATGCGGGTCTGACCGCCCACCAGGATCACGTCGTTGAGGTCCGAGGCCGAGAGGCCCGCGTCCTTCAGCGCGATGCGGCAGGGCTCGATGGTCTTCTGCACCAGGTCGCCCACCAGGGCTTCCAGTTTGGCGCGCGTGAGCTTCACGTTGAGATGCTTGGGGCCCGCAGCGTCCGCCGTGATGTACGGCAGGTTCACGTCGGTCTGCTGGTTGGAAGACAGCTCGATCTTGGCCTTCTCGGCGGCCTCTTTCAGGCGCTGCATGGCCAAGGGGTCCGTGCGCACGTCGATGCCCTGCTCCTTGCGGAACTCGTCGGCGATGAAATCGATGATGCGCTTGTCGAAGTCCTCGCCACCCAGGAAGGTGTCGCCGTTGGTGGACAACACTTCGAACTGGTGCTCGCCGTCCACTTCCGCGATCTCGATGATGGAGACGTCGAAGGTGCCGCCGCCGAGATCGTACACGGCGATCTTGCGGTCGCCCTTGACCTTGTCCATGCCGTAGGCGAGCGCCGCTGCGGTCGGCTCGTTGATGATGCGCTTCACGTCCAGGCCCGCGATCTTGCCCGCGTCCTTGGTGGCCTGGCGCTGGGAATCGTTGAAGTAGGCCGGCACGGTGATGACCGCTTCGCTGATCGGCTCGCCGAGATAGTCTTCGGCGGTCTTCTTCATCTTCATGAGCACGCGCGCGGAGATCTCCGGCGGCGCCATCTTCTTGCCGCTCACATCCACCCAGGCATCGCCGTTGTCGGCGCCCACGATGGAGTACGGCACCATGCCGATGTCCTTCTGCACCACGTCGTCCTTGAACTTGCGACCGATGAGCCGCTTGATGGCGTACAGAGTGTTGCGCGGGTTGGTGACCGCCTGACGCTTGGCCGACTGGCCCACCGTCACCTCGTTGTCCTTGGTGAAGGCCACGATGGACGGGGTGGTGCGGTCGCCTTCGCTGTTCTCGATGACCCGGGGCTTGCCGCCCTCCATGATGGCCACGCAGGAATTGGTGGTACCCAGGTCGATGCCGATGATCTTGCTCATGTCTCTAACTCCCAAAAATCCAGAAATGCGTTGTTATTCAGCTATATGGGGGTTTTTAACCCGCTTTCAAGCGTTATTTGGCCTGGGGCGCTCTTGCGACCAGCACCCGGGCCGGGCGTAACAGCCGGCCTTGCAGCCGGTAGCCCTTCTGCACCGTAGTGAGTATCCGGTCCGCCGGTACGTCGGTAGTTTCCTGGGTGGCCATGGCCTCATGCCACTCCGGGTCGAAAGCATCCCCCTTGGCGGGTTCCACTTCCGTCACCCCCTGGCGTTCCAAGGCGGACTCCAGGAGCTTCAGGGTCATCTCGAGGCCGGTGCGCTGGGCCGCCATCTCGGGCTTATCCCCCAAGGAGCCCAAAGCCATCTCCAGGCTGTCCTTCACCGGCAGGAGTTCGCCGAGGAGTCTCTCAGCCCCATACTTGAGGGCGTTCTCCAAGTCCCGCTGGCCGCGCTTACGCTGGTTCTCCAGCTCCGCCACGCCGCGCAGATAGCTGTCCCAGTTCTTGGCAGCCTTGTCTTCTGCCGCAGCCAATGCAGCCGTGAGTTCCGCCACTGGATCCGCTGCGGCATTCGTCTCGGGGGCTGCTTCGTTGGAGGCTTCTTTGCTCATGTCTTCCATCTCGTTTCCTGTATGTGTCGGCAATATCCAGGCGCCCGCGGCGCCCTGCGGAGGCCATCAACAGAATCTATGGTTCACTTGCGTGGATTCAAGGCGGCGGACAGGAGTCGCGCCGTCACATCCACGATGGGTATGACCCGCTCATAGGCCATGCGCGTGGGTCCGATGACCCCCAATACCCCCACCACCTCGTCGCCCACGTTGTAGGGCGCGGTCACCACGCTGACTTCGTCCAGCACCCGGTAGCCCGATTCCTCACCGATGAATATCTGTACGCCCTCGGCGACGGCGCACTTGTCCAGCAGATGCAGGATGTCCTGCTTCTGGTTGAAGGCCTCGAACAGCCGGCGCAGCTTCTCCACGTCCGAGAGCTCTGCGAACTCCATCAGGTTGGTCTCGCCCGCCATCATGTAGTTACGGGTCTCATCCTTGCCGCGCGCCTCGAACACCTTCTCGGCCATGCTGATGGCCGAGAGCATCAACTCGTTCATGGTCTCACGGGTGCGGCGCATCTCGTTCAAGAGTTCGCTGCGTGCCGACTGGATATCCCGGCCGGCGAAATGGCTGTTCAGGTAGTTGGCGATCTGCTGCAGGCTGGCGGCATCGTAACCGCGTTCCAGGTTCAGCACCCGGTTCTGCACCTCGCCGTCGTTCACCACCAGGATCACCAGCACCCGGTTATCCGACAATTGCAGGAATTCGATATGCCGCCAGGAGATGTGCTCGCGCTTGGGGATAGTCACCACCCCGGTCATGTGGGTGATGGAAGACAGCATATGGGAGGCGGACATCAGCAGCGTCTTGGGATTGGCGACGTCGGAATCCAGCTGGTTGCGCATGCGCAGGACTTCCTGTTCCGCCAGCGGCTGCACTGTGAGCAGGGTGTCCACGAACAACCGGTAACCCTTCACCGTGGGGATGCGGCCGGCGGAAGTATGCGGCGCCACCACGAAACCCAGCTCCTCCAGGTCCGCCATGATGTTGCGGATGCTGGCGGGGCTCAAGTCGAGGCCGGAATCCCGGGACAGGGTGCGGGAGCCCACAGGCTCGCCATCGCGGATGTAGCGTTCCACCAGCGCCTTGAGCAGGTACTGGGCGCGTTCGCTCAAAGCCTTGTCGCTGCTCTCTATGCTCATGGACGCGCAGATATCCGTGGTGTTGGCACTCGCTTATTCGGAGTGCCAGAGCTCAAATTAGCAACTTACACCCTTTTCTGTCAAGGACTTAGACCATTTCGCCGTGCTCCGCCGTTGGCGGGCTTAGTTACCGCATGCTAACGTGCGCAACCTATGACTACCGCCTTCTCCACCGTCGGCCTGATGGGCCGCGAGTCCGACCCTGTGGTGGCCCAAGTGGCCGCCAAGGCTGTGGATTTCTTGAGCAACGCACGGGTGAAAGTGCTGGTGGATGCGAACCTCAAGCTGCCGCTCACGGCCCCCGGCGCTAAAGCGGTGAGCCGCGCGGAACTCGCTGCAGAGGCGGATCTCATCATCGTGGTGGGCGGCGACGGCACCCTGCTGAAAGCGGCCCACACCATCGCCGCTCGGCCGGTGCCCCTGGTGGGCGTGAACCTGGGCCGTTTGGGTTTCCTCACGGACATCACCCCTGAAAAACTCCAGGACGACATCTCCGCCATCTTGAAGGGCGAGTTCAGCCGCGAGGAACGCCTGCTCTTGGATTCCTGCGTGCAGCGCGCCGGCGGCATGCAAGGCTGCACTCCCGCCCTCAACGACGTGGTGGTCCAGAAATTCGATGGCGGCCGGCTCATCGAATTCGAGACCCACGTGGATGGGCATTTCGTCTGCGCCCATCGGGCCGACGGCATCGTCGTCGCCACGCCCACGGGCTCCACCGCCTATGCTCTCTCGGGCGGCGGACCCATCCTGCATCCGGCCCAGGACGCTATCACCCTGGTACCCATCTGTCCCCATACCCTGGGAGACCGGCCCATCGTGGTGGCGGGCGGCAGCACCATCGAGATCGTGCTCACCCACAGTCATGGCGGCAAGGCCCAGGTCACCTGGGACGGTCAGCGAGCGGAGCCCCTCACGGTGGGGGAACGCGTGCAGGTGAAGCGCGCCCAGCGGCGCATCGTCTTCATCCATCCCCGCGGCTACGATTATTATAAGATCCTGCGCACCAAGCTCCATTGGGGGCGTACTAAGCACGGTAGCGGCGAGAACCAACACTAATCCATGTTGACGCACATCCTCATCCGCGATTTCGCCATCATCGATGCCCTGGAGCTGGAATTCAAAGCCGGCATGACGGTACTCACCGGCGAGACCGGCGCCGGCAAATCCATCCTGGTTGATGCACTCGGCCTCGTGCTCGGCGACCGGGCCGACGTGGGCGTCATCCGCCACGGCGCGGAGAAAGCCGAAGTGGGTGCTGAGTTCGACCTGAAGGATGCAGCCGAAGCCCGGGCCTGGCTTGGCGAGAACGACTTAGCGGATGACGGCCAGTGCATCCTGCGCCGGGTGATCGGCAGCGATGGACGCTCCCGGGCCCAGATCAACGGCCGCAGCGTACCTCTCGCTTCTCTCAAGGAACTGGGTGAATGCCTGCTGGACATCCACGGCCAGCACGAACACCAGTCCCTCATGCGTCCCGCGGCCCAGATGGGTCTCCTGGACAGCTACGGCGATCACGGCGCCCTCCTCGCCCGTACTGCGAAGCTGCATGCCGATTGGAAAGCCGCCCACGACAAGCTCACCGCCTTACGCACCGCCGCCGGCGACCGGGATGCGCGTCTCGAGATGCTGCGCTTCCAGACCGCGGAACTCGGCGCCCTGCAGCTCAGGGCCGGCGAAGTGCAGGCTGTGGATGCGGAGCACAAGCGCCTGGCTCACAGCGGCAAGCTCCTGGAGACCGCTCAGACAGCTCTCGATGGACTCTACGAAGCGGAAGAAGGCTCTGCCCACCAGCGGGTGACCCGCGCCAAGGCTGCACTCGAAGCCCAGATGGAACTGGAACCGAAATTCGCCGCCCTGCGGGAGATGCTGACTGCCGCCGAGGTGCAGCTCTCGGAAGCCGCCGACGGCTTGCGGGATTATCTCGCGGACATGGACACGGACCCGAAGCGCCTCGAATGGCTGGAGAACCGTCTCGCCGCCATCCACGACCTGGCGCGCAAGCACCGGGTGGAACCGGAGACCCTGCCCGCCCACTTCGAGGCGCTAAAGGCGGAACTCACGCAACTGGAGAACTCCGAGATCACCCTCCAGGAACTGGAGACGGAACTCGCACGCCTAAAGACCGCTTACACCAAGGCTGCCGATGAGCTGCACGCTCGCCGGGAGAAGACGGGGGCGGACATGAGCAAGAAAGTCACTGCCGCCATGCAGGAGCTGGGCATGGGTGGCGGCAAGTTCGCCGTGGAGGTCAGCGTACCGGATGGCTCACGCTTCACGACGAAAGGTATAGATCAGGTGGAATTCATGGTGAGTGCCAACAAGGGCCAGCCCCTGAAGCCGCTCGCCAAGGTGGCTTCCGGCGGCGAACTCTCGCGCATCTCGCTCGCTATCCAGGTGATCGCCGCCCAGGCGGCGGCCATGCCTTCCATGGTGTTCGACGAAGTGGACGCCGGCATCGGCGGCGGTGTGGCGGAGATCGTGGGTCGGCGCCTCCGGGACTTGGCCGGCAGCCGCCAGGTGCTATGCGTCACCCACCTGCCTCAAGTGGCTTCCCAGGCCCATCAGCACTTGCGGGTACTCAAAGAGACCAAGGGCAACGCGACGCTCACGCGTATCGAGCCCCTGGACAAGAAGGCTCAGGTGGAAGAACTGGCGCGCATGCTGGGCGGCGTGGAGATCACCGAAGTAACCCGCAAGCACGCTCGCGAGATGATCTCCAAGGTGGCGAACTGACGCCTTGCGTCATACCGGCGAAAGCCGGTATCCAGAGCTATAAGGATGCTCGCTACGCATCCAGCTCCGCTCGCGACCCGGGGCGCACATCCCTGTCCGCCCGCTTGCCGCATGCGGCAAGCCCCTCAGGGGATGCAGGGCGCCAGCACGCTTTGCAAAGCCGTATGGAGGGCCGCGTCCGCCTGGGACCAGTGCTGCAGATCCGCGTCGCTCATGATGACTTCCACGCTGCGGCCCGACACGCTGAGGTGGCGGATGCACTCGCTGCCGTCCGCGCCCGCCCGGCATTCCAGGAAGAAGCTCCCCTCGCCTTTGGCATCCAGCAGGCCGGGTTCCGCCAGGAACCAGCCCCGGGTGTGGCCTCGCGTCAACACCGGGTGCCGTAGCGTGGAGCGGGTCGGGTCATACCAAGCAGCCACTTTCTCGAGCCCGCCGACTGCTGGTGTCACCGAGTCGGGATGGGCTGCGGCGTAGTCCCGCAGCACCACCATTACGGGGTCCGTGAGGTAGAGGATATAGCTCACCCGCGCCGTATCGGATGAATAGCCAGGCACCGAGAAGGAGAGCGTCGCGGAGGTCTCGTAGCGGGTGAGACTCTCCTCCCAGTAGTCGCGATGGACGATGCTAGCGGGATCGATGCAGGCAGTGCCGTAAGGACCAGCCTCCACTCCATCATGGGTGACGACGCAGGCCGTGAGGCAGAACGCCAGCGCCGTCGTACCGGCGAGACGCGAGCTTATCTGAGGGATTTTCGGCAGGATGAGCAGATGCCGTAGATGTAGAGGGAATGGTCGGTCATCTCGTAGCCCTTGGCGCTGGCGATCTTCTTCTGGCGCGCCTCGATCTCACTGTCCACGAACTCATCCACCCGGCCGCATTTCACGCACAGGATATGGTCGTGGTGGGCGCCCTGGTTCAGCTCGAACACCGAGTGGCCGCCCTCGAAGTGATGGCGGGTCACGAGGCCGGCGGTCTCGAACTGGGTGAGCACCCGATAGACGGTGGCGAGACCGATATCCTCGCCGGATTCCAGCAAGGCCTTGTACATGTCTTCAGCGCTGATGTGCCGGGCGTTGCTGCGTTCGAGGATCTCCAGGATCTTGACCCGCGGCAGCGTCACCTTGAGGCCGGCGTTACGGAGTTCCTGGCTTTCGGCGGGGGCTTGCGGCACTCGAGCTTCTCGCGGGGGTATCTATTAGGTATTATGCTCCACCCGTCTAGCAACGCAAAACGACCCCGACCCATGACGCGCTACCTGCTGATCATCGCGCTCCTGTCCGCGAGCCTCACCGCCTGCTTCAAGCCGGAGATCCGCCAGGGCAATTTCCTGGATAAGGACACCATCGCGCTTCTGAAGCCCGGCATGACCCAGTCCCAGGTACTGGCCATCATGGGCCGGCCCATGATCCAGGATCCCATGCATCCGGAACGCTGGGATTACGTGCGCTGGGTGAACCCGAACGACGGTAGCCCCATCCAGAACTGGCGCGTGACCCTGTTCTTCCAGGGCGCCCTGGTGGCGCGCATCGATGCACCGCCGCCTCAGAACCCTGAAACCAAGATACAGCTGCCGACGGTCGACGATCTCGAGCCCCTGCCCCAGACCAAGAGCAGCGACAACAGCCCGCCTTCGGCTCCGCCTCGTTAGGTCTTCTTGGTATTGCTGCGCGCGGCACGCTTTCGGCGTGCTTCTTTCGGGTCAATGGTGAGCGGCCGGTAGATCTCCACCCGGTCGCCATCCTTCAGCACATAGCTTCCATCCACCCGCTTGCCGAACACGCCCAGGGGCTGCGTGCTGTCTGCGAGTTCAGGGAACCGGTGCGCGAGCCCAGACTGCTTCACCGCATCCAGGGCCGTGGTGCCGGCGCTCAACTTGAGCGCCACCACCGCCTGCACATCGGGCCGCGCAAAGCAGACTTCTACGGCTATCTCAGGCTCACCGGGCATGGGTGCTTGCGGCCCGGCGGATGAAGGCATCCACCAGGGAATTGCAGATCTCGTGGAACACCGGGCCCGCCATCAGGTCCAGCATCGAATTCTTGAACTCGAACTCCATATCCAGCGCCACCTTGGACCCTTCCTGACCCAGGTCCGTGAACTGCCAGCGGCCTTCCAGGTGGCGGAACGGCCCGTCCACCAGGGTGATGGTGATGGCTCGGCCGGCTTGCAGGCGGTTATGGGTGGTGAAGGTCTTATGGAAACCGCCCCGGGCCAGCTCCAGGCTCGCCTGCATCTCGCCCTCCGCCTGGGAGAGGATCTTCGCGCCCTTGCACCAGGGCAGGAACTCCGGGTAACGCTCCACGTCGTTCACCAGAGCGTACATATCCGAGGCCGGATGAGGTACGAGTGCGCTTTTGTTCACGCGGCGCATGGTGGGCTCGTCGAGATGAAGGTGATCATGGAGGCAATTCTGCGGTATGGGCCCGCGTGAGACAACCGGATGACAATGCGGCTCTATATAATAGGCACATGGCGAAGAAAGACGACGACAAGAAGAAGGTGCAATCCACCATCGCGCTCAACAAGCGCGCACGCTTCGACTATTTCATCGAGGACCGCTTCGAGGCGGGCCTGGCGCTGGAAGGCTGGGAAGTGAAGAGCCTGCGGGCCGGCAAAGTACAGATCGCCGAGAGCTACGTGATCATCAAGGACCGGGAGGCCTTCCTCCTGGGCGCCCTCATCACACCCCTCATGACCGCCTCCACCCACATCCACCCGGACCCCACCCGCACCCGCAAGCTCCTGCTGCACCGGGAAGAGCTGGCGCGCCTGGTGGGCGCTGTGGAGCGCAAGGGCTACACCCTCATCCCCACCGCCATGTACTGGAGCAAAGGCCGGGCCAAACTCGAGATCGGTCTCGCCAAGGGCAAGCAGCTGCATGACAAGCGGGCCGCCCAGAAAGAGCGAGACTGGGAACGGCAAAAAGGCCGCCTCACCCGCCACGTTAAATGACGCACAGCCAGACAAAGGGCACCGCCATGAGACTCGACCCCAAGAAGACTGCATTGCTGACTCTGGATTTCCAGAAAGGCATCTTCGGTCTCGTGGCCGGCGCCGAAGCCGCTGTGCCCCAGGCCGCCAAGGCCGTGGCCCTGGCCCGCGCCAAAGGTTATCTGCTCATCCACGTGGGCTTAGGCTTCGAGCCCGGCCATCCGGAAGTGCCGGAAGGCGGCGGTACCGCCTTCGCCCAGCTCAAGCAGAACAAGATATTCGTGAAGGGCAGCGAGTCCGCCGAGTTCCATCCGGCGCTCTTCAAAGCCGGCGACCACGTGGTGTACAAGCAGCGCTACGGCGCTTTCTCCCACAACGGCCTGCAGATGATCCTGCGGGCCAACGGCATCGAGGACCTGGTGTTCTTCGGCATCAGCACCTCTGGCATCACCCTCTCGACCCTGCGCCTGGCCTTCGACCTGGACTACCGCTGCACCGTACTGAAAGACGCCTGCTTCGATCGCGACGAGGAGGTGCACCGGGTACTCACTGAGAAAGTGTTCGCCGCCCAGGCACGGGTCATGACGGTGGATGAATTCATCGCAGAACAGGGCAGCATGGCTTGAGCCCGGCAGACGGCCGCCCCGCCCGCTTCCACGATCTCGACCGGGAAACCGTCATCTTCACGATGGCGGGGGTTCTCGTCGCTATCTTCATGGGCGCCCTGGACTCCACCATCGTGGCCACGGCCCTGCCCGCCATGGTCCGTTCGCTGCACGGCTTCACGAGCTACGCCGGTGTCATCAGCGCCTATCTCATCGCCTCCACCGTCGCCCTGCCCCTCGCCGGCAAGCTCTCGGATGTGTACGGGCGCAAGCACATGCTGATCGGCGGCATACTCTGGTTCACCGCGGCGAGCCTGCTCTGCGGCGTGGCCCAGACCATGACCCAGCTCATCCTGTTCCGCGCCGTGCAAGGCCTGGGCGCCGGTGTCATGCAGGCCGCCGCCAACACCACCATCGCCGACCTCTTCCCGCCGATACGCCGTGGGCGCGCCATCGGCCTCGTGTCCTCCACCTCGGTGCTAGCCAGCATCATCGGCCCGGTGCTGGGTGGCTTCCTCGCCGACGGCCCGGGCTGGCGCTACGTTTTCCTCATGAACCTGCCGGTGGGCCTCTTGGGTGCCTTGGTGGTGGCGCGCTATTTCCCGCACATCCGCCAGGCCAAACCCAAAGACTTCAAGATCGATTACTGGGGTGCGCTCAGCATGACGGCCGGTGTGGTGCCGATGCTGCTCGCTCTCCACGAAGTAGGTGAACAAGGCAGCTGGAGCGACACCGCTCTGGCCCTGATGGGCTTGGGCGTGCTCTTCATCGCCGTGTTCCTCGCCATCGAGCGGCGGGCGGATCATCCCATCGTGCCGCTGCAGGTGTTCAAGAACCCCATCATCTCCATCTCGCTGCTCAACACCGGCCTCTCCATGGCCGCCATGTTCGGCATCACCCTATTCGCGCCCCTGTTCATGCAATCGGTGCTGCACACCAGCGCCCAGGAGAGCGGCGAGATCCTGCTGCCCTTGAGCTTCACTTTCGCCGTGGCTGCGACCCTAACGGGGCTACTGGTGGGCCGCATCGGCCGTTACCGCAACCTGGCCCTGGCGGGTACCGCGATCGCCGTGGCCGGCGGCCTGCTGCTGACGCGGATCAGCCCCGAGACCACCCGCCTCGGTCTCCTGCTGCCGGCCATGCTCACGGGTTTCGGGCTCGCCATCTGCATGCCCATCTACAACATCGCCGTGCAGAACGCCGCCGCCCTCAGCACCCTGGGTGTCGCCACCTCCATGGTGTATTTCACCCGGCTCATGGCTGCCTCCATCGGCGTGGCCGTGTTCGGCTGCGTGCTGGCTTCCCAGACCCCGCTGCACGGGCTCGCGACGGCGCTGACCGACGTCTTCTGGCTGGCCACGGCCCTCATGGCCGCCATCTTCGTCTCCACCCTGTTCCTCAAGGAGATCCCCCTCCGGCGCTCCAACAAGCAGGAACTGAGCGCTTAAATCTTGCGGACGGCTGGAAACGCCTACATATCGATTACTGTAGAATACGAACTGCAATTGGGGGCGACCTGGTTTCGACGTGGGTCGTGAAACCCGAAGTGCATGCCGAGGTGCATGATTCCTCGTAAAACTGTCGTGCAACAACGCTAGCTGCGAACGATAGCAACTACGCCCTAGCCGCCTAATCCCGGCTAGCCTCTGACTGGAGCCGTGCTTGTGCGTCCAGAGTCATTTCGGTGACGTTCAGAGGTCGTGCTCACAAGACCGCGGTACGGTGCATCCGGCGCCATACCGTCAAAAATACCGGACTCGCTGTCAGTTTTCCCTGCCCGTCGGGTAGCTGACAGTTAAATCAAAGACGTGTGCTACGCATGTAGAGCCAAGGGCGGATCACTTACGGACGCGGGTTCGATTCCCGCCGCCTCCACCAAACGAAGCAAAAAAGGCCGGCCCTCTTTAGGGTCGGCCTTTTTTGCTTCGCTTCTTGGGGAGATGATGGAATCGAACCCGCGGCAGCGGGTGAGATTGATGTACAGGGACGTACAAATGCCGCGGGAGGCAGGATGCCGGGAGCGGCACCGCCGCCCTCATCCATCTTTAGTCCGTTCTAGAAATCCCCTGATCTTCAAGAGATCCGTATTCACCTTTCTTTCTGCATACGATCTTATAAATGTGTCCAGCCTTAACGTGCACTACCGTCTCAATCCCGTAACTGTCGACGTAAATCACATTAGGGCAGGTGTACTCAATATAAAACCACCCGTCTGTTAGCAGTATGTCTCGGTGATCAAGAAAAGACTTTGAATCTGAAGCGTCCTCATAACTCCACAGCGGCCATACCCAATTGACGTCCGCGTATGGATAATCGGGCAGTGAACTACTTGTTTCTGCGCGCTCATCACGCACATGGTTATTAATTCGGGCAAAAGTCGCAGAGTCACTATTGGGTCTATCCAATATCTTGCCTGCTGCGCATCCTGTAACAAGGATGAGCATTGGAGAAAGGACAAAAACCAGCATCTTCCACACTTGTCTAGCCCCTCCCCATTCGATTTCCCCCTGGGGGTGGGGTATATGTATTTTTTGTGACGGCTCACCAGTGCTTATCACAGAGCTAACTCCACAACTAGCCCCTCCCATCCCCGAGTGGCATCCGTGTGCCGTTCAAAGATAGGGCCGCACGGACTCCAATGTACAGGTGACTTCGTACTTACCTTCAGGCTCGGGATGGATGACGAAGCCGATATGCTGCGCCCAGCCATCAAGCGTAGTCAGGAGAAAATACGTAGAGCCCTTGTAAGAGAAGGGTAGCATCCGCAGGTATTGGGATCGGAACCGGACCACGTTGCCGTCATGATCCGTTGCGGAAAAAGGCATCTCACTGTCCGTGAGACAACTACCAGATGCCAACACTTCCTCCCTAGATTTTCCCTTCGTACACTCCAGCCAACTCCATGGATAGACGAACTCCGCGTATCGCCAAAGATCCCCGAGGGTGACCTGAGCTCCGCCAAGATTCTTAAGATCGCTATCGCGATAGACATAGTAGACATCGGCACCCGATGTCTGATCATCCGTATGGGTCGATAGTACCCACTTCGACTTCCCGCTGTTATCAAGGTCGGCCTTCTCGGGCACGCTGAAGAAATACCCTGTCAGCAGCTTGAACAGACCAGGGCCGACGTCGAGATCGAAATTGTAGGGACGCGTTAGTGCCACGACCGCCTCACCTTGCACTAACGCGGTCACCCCACTTAGTGATTGCGCGCGATTGCCCCGCCGATCCGGGTCCCTGCCACCCGTCCCGAACGGCCCGAGCATGCGCTGGCACAGCTCACCGTTGGTCGAGTGCGTGACGAGTGCCGTATAGGCTTGGGGCCTCTCCCTGCCAGGCGCCGGAAACTCGATCAGGTCCGGTCTTGCCGGAATCTTATCCTTCTTGGCGGCGGTGCAGGCTTCGTCACTGGTGTGTCCAGCTTCTGGAACATGCATCGTGCACGTAGTCATGCCTGTCGGACCGATGGTAACCCTGCTGACCACGTCGCCGTCTTGCAAGGACAATCCACTAGGTATGGATTTATCCACCCACTTGGATCGATTAACCCAGGCACTCCACAAGAGGCCGGACTGCTCGTTGTCGCCCAGACCGGTTCTCACCAGGACATCTGTGCCATCCTTCCACCTGCAGCGGCCCTCAGCACCGTAGTCGTCGAGCACGAAATCTGGAGATGAAGCTGCGCCGAGAACACCGTGAAAAGGCTCGTCATCGGGGCTACTGTAGGAAGGGCTAACTATGACCGAGTGCGCGGCCGGATCACACTTGACAGATACTTGATCCAGAACAGCACTCGAGGTCAAGACCGGCTGGTATTGCTTAAGCGAATCGCCGTCCCTTTTGTCGCCATGACTCGAGATAGTAAGGGCATCGCTTGGAGCAGGGACTGCCGAGGTTCCCGAATTCGTGGTAGCCGACGAAGCCGGCTCAGCTCTCATCTCTCGCAACCTGGCGGTATACGCTTGGGTGAGACAGGATGCGTCAGCACAAACATCTCTGACCTCGCGTAGCCACTGCCTTTGACCTTGGACGATCTTCTGTTTGTCATCGCTACGTTCGACCGCCTGCTTGTACGCGACGGCAAGATCGCTGTCCAATTGCGATAGTTTGTCGTCCGCGCAGATGGTCTTTTCAACGTTAGTGGCCGCCTTGCTGCAATCAAAGCTTGCTGCATGAGCCTGCGGAAGCAGTGTCAATACGCCAACCAAAATCCATGATATTCGCCCCATCGTCATTCCCCTTTTTTGCGCCATGTCTGCTTTTTGGGCGAAAGCGGCCCGCCGCCTCCACCGGAAATATATCGGTGTTCTTCCTCTTCCGTCTAGCCCCTCCCCCTTCTGAGCATGAACGGAGAAATATGTATTTTTTGTGACAGCACGCTCGCGCTTATCACAGAGTTGACTCCGCAACTACCCCCTCCCTAACAGGATGCCTGGGAGCGGCCCGCCGTCTCCGCCTAATAAATCAGTGCCTTTATCAGCCGGCCGGTTGGTTGCTATTAAACACCGCCAACTGCGCCTCGAAAGCCCGCTTGAAGGCAGGCCGCGCTTCGGCGCGGGCGACATAGGCGGAGAGATTCGGATATTCGTCCAGCATTCCCGACATCTTCAGCCTGCGCAGCACCGCTACCATCATCAGGTCGCCGGCGCTGAACGCGCCATCGAGCCAGTCGGTATCGCCAAGGTAACTGGAAAGTTCGCCTAGCCGCACACGGATGCGATCCTGGACGAGAGGCAGGCGCTCCTTGCTCCAGGTCTTGTCACCCTCAGCGAACTTAGCGATCGAGAGATCCAGGATGGGAGGCTCCACGGTGCTGAGGGCAGCAAACATCCATGTGATCGCGCGCGCCCGGGCATCCGCATCGGCTGGTAGCAGGCCCATATGGCGCTCTGCGATATGGAGCACGATCGCCCCGGACTCGAACAGGGCCAGGCCGCCTTCTTCATAGGTCGGGATCTTCCCGAAAGGATGCAACGCTCGATGCGCGGGTTCCTTGATCCCGCTCATCGAGACAAGACGGACAGCGTAAGGCTGGCCCACTTCTTCAAGCGCCCAGCGGACGGGCATGTCACGCGCCAGCCCCCTGCCGCGATCCGGTGACTGTTCAAAGGCGGTGATGGTGGGGGTCATAAGGTGTCGAACTCATTGGTCTGCAGGCGGCTCCCACAACTCTACCTTGTTGCCTTCCGGATCCATGACCCAACCAAACTTGCCGTACTCAGAATCGTCGGCCTTCTCAAGGACGTCGCAGCCCTCTTTCCGAAGTTCAGCAAGCAGGGTGACCAAGTCCGCGACACGATAATTGATCATGAAGGGAGCCTTGCTCGGTGCAAACTGCTTGCCGTCAGCTGCGCCCACAGACCAGATGGTGCTTCCCTTCGTGGGGTTCCCCGCAGCGTCCGCCCATGGGAGTGCAGCGCCGCCCCATTCCTGGACGTCGATCCCCAGGTGTTTCTTGTACCAGACCCTCAATGCGACGGGATCCTTTGCCGAGAAAAAGATCCCTCCGATACCCGTGACTCTCTGCATGTGAACTCCCCGATGTGCGATAAAGGTGGATGACCGAGAGAGACACACCGCCTCTGCCGAAATATATAGGCGCTCTTTTGCTTCCGTCTAGCCCCTCCCCCCTCACTTAACTTTTTACCCCCTCCCCGATCATGAATTTTTTGTTACAGCCATCCACTTAACAGTAACTATCGAATCACAACCTCGACGTGTTGGCTACCCTCCCCTTGCGGATTAAGGGGAATGTGCCCTTTTTACTCGGATATTGGCCTAGCTAAATTTATCGTCTGTTTCGTAATGATGGGTATACCAGCCAGGACTATTGTCGGGACCTTTATCCCATGAGAGTAAATAACAAAACTTGATGTAGTGTCTGCCCCCGAAAGTATCTCGATAGGTCACGAAGCCGAATACATGCCAACATTTCTCATCGTTCTTGATTTCAGTGATGTCCTTTCTGAATTTAGGTTTGGTCCTATAGAGATCCGCGTAAAGACTATCGCTTTTGACGCGTAAGAAATGCTGTTGCCCTGGGTCAATGACGCGTTGGCCATATTCAAATTCAGGGAATTTGAAAGCTTCTTCTCGGCTAAAGGGCATATATTCAATACGCCCTTTCATACAAACCTCATAGGCCGGAGTTTTGCCGTAGTTTGTGATGCAAAGGAGCGCGGATGCGCGATGCGTATTGGTATTAATACTGTAATCCCTATTATCTCTGTCGGGATTCTCGTCAGCAGAAAGATAAGCCCTTAATTCTTGTTTGGTGGTATTACTACTTATACGGGCTTGGCAAATGCCAGTAATAGCAAGAACGATAGTGAAAGCGGCGAGGATAAGAGTAGAGATTGCTACTATCCCATTTACCGTCGCATTGTCTTTTATATCATTTCTCTCCTGCTGGGTCTCAGCATCAGTTTTTCCGGTATTTGTCAGTTTGATTACCAACGGATATTCATTGGTGCCGCGTTGATCAGTTTTGGTTTCTCGGTTTTGTTCAGCAGCAGATTGTTGTTGATCGCGGGTGCTCATCCCTTTAACTGGTGTTGGCATCTGTGAACACCAGGCTGTACCAGAGAGAATCAGAAAACCTACCAGAAGCACAATCCTTTGCATGGCTACCCTCTACTCATCCCTAAACTTCACCGCCGCGTGGGTCCCATCGCAAAACGGCTTATTCTGCGACTGCCCGCACCTGCATAGCGTCACTCTGTTCCGCACCTCATACTCAAACCCATCCGCCGACTCGATCTGTATCCCCCCACGTATCCATAGCGGCCCGCTGCAGCCTTGCGCCGGATCCTCGATGATGCCGATGGACACCGGCAGCTTCGGCTCGATGGCCTCGCCGGTCTTCTTATCCCACAGCACCAGACGCCCCGCGGGGCAGTTGCCCGTCTGCCGGACCAGGTTCTCGCGCACCGTGGGATTGGCGGTATGGCCCACCTGGTTCCAGACCTGGCCGTTGGGATCGCAGAAGCGCCCGAAGGCGCAGAGGCCCTGGGCGTCCGTGAGCAGCATGTCCGGGCCCTCCGTGGCCTCGGCCTGTTTCAGATAGGGTTCGCGGCTCGCGGTCTCGGCGCCATCAAACCGATGTAAGGAATGAGACCCGTCGCAGAAGGGTTTGCTGCGAGAGTTGCCGCAGCGGCAGAGGGAATAGCTCTCCTCCACCGTATAGCGCTTGCCCTGCTCCCAGCTCTCGGAGCCGCCTTCGCCGTCCGTGACGATGGTCTGTTTGGCCAGGGGCACGCTGCCGGTGACTACATAGGGTCCGTTCTCGGAGACCACGACACGGGCCTGGCTCTTGGGCTTCTTGTTCTGGACTCGCATCCCGGCGTCTCCTGCGTGAGTGGACGGTCGCCGAGATGATGCCCCTTTTCTACGGGCTACGCACCCCTTACGGCCACACTCCCGGCTTCAGTTCGTTGCAGGTCTGCTTGAGCGACGCTATGTCAGCGACGATCTTCGGGCTCGCGGTGCTGCCGCTCGGCGGCATTAGATGTTTATTGATCATCTTCCCCGCCAGGCTGCAATAACCCGCCGTGAGCTTGGGGATGGCGTGGCAGGAGGTGCAGCCACCGGAGAGGTTCGCGCTCGCAGCCAGAGTCGTCGAGCTGGGCGGAGGCGCCGGCGTCGTGCCCCCTGCTGGGGATTTGGGTGCCGGAGCCGGTGCCGGAGCATGGTTCACTTCGTTTATCCACCCGGGTCGCGGCGTGGGCAAGGTGGATATGGGTTTATATGGCGGGCTGATCATGGACGTGGGCCTGCCATCTTCCTCGTCCGGACTCACGGTCTGGTCCGGATATTCCTGCTGCAATGAGGTGCTCGGCGTGATCAGGAAAGCGTTGTCGCCGCGATGGCAATCCACGCATTTCTCTTTGAGGTTGCTGCCATCGGCCTCTGTGGCCGGGTCCAGACCCGCTGTGGCCGCGATGAGAGTGTCGGTACCCGGCTGCTTGTTATCCCAGAAGCAGGCGGAGCCGCTCTCGCCCTGGCAGATCATGCCGAGGGAGCCGATGGTGGTGGCATCTTTCTTGCGCGGCAAGGCGTAGCAGATGCCTTTCGGCTTATCGCTGATGTAGGTCCAGACTTCGGTATGGGGATACTCGGTCTCGTCCGCATCGAAGACTTTATCGGCGGGCAAGTCATCTTTCTGCACCCAGTTAGGATCGCCCCAGACCGGCGGCAGCGGCACGCCTTTATCGGCACAGCTCTTCATGTAAGAAGACATCTTCTGGGGAGCGGTCGGCGCACTCTTGCCCTGGCAGCCTTGGAGGATGAGACCGGCGAGGAACAACGCCGCGACGCGGACGGAGGCGGTGAACACGGGATGCTGGGACGGGTTCGCGGGAAACATCCATCTCTCCATGGCGGCTTGCGGATGGGAGTGGAGATGCGGATCGCCGTCTGGCCGCATCCCAGACCTGAAGAAGTATAGGTCAGGGATACGGTGGCGCAGACGCCGTTAGACAGGGTCTAAGAGTCGTTACACTTTAAAAGTCGATTTCCCCCATCTTGCCGGACTGATAATCCCGTATCGCCTGATGTATCTCGCCTTCCGTGTTCATCACGAAGGGTCCATACCGCACCACCGGCTCGTTGATGGGCACGCCTGCCAACAACAGCAGGTCCAGCGGCTCTTTCGCATCCGCCGGGTTCACGAGGCGCACGCTCTGACCTTCGTTACCGAAGATCACCATCTGATGCGCCCCGCCCTGCTTGCCCTCGGCTCCGAACTCGCCTGCACCGGAGATGATGTATGCGAAGCCGGTGTAACTGGCCGGCAAGGGCTGTAGCAAGCTACCGCCCGGTTGCAGGGTGACATGCAGGAAAGCGATGGGCGTGATGGTATCGATGGCGGCGCTCTTGCCTAGAGATTCACCGGCGACGATCTTGACCTTCACTCGGCCGTCGGCACTCATGGCCACCGGGATGCTGCTCGCGGGCAGTTCCTGGTAGCGGGGCTTCATCATCTTGTCCTTGTGGGGCAGGTTCACCCATATCTGGAAGCCGTGCATCAAGCCACCCTTGCGGGTGAACGCCTCCTCCGGCATCTCGGAATGCACCACGCCGGCGCCGGCGGTCATCCACTGTACGTCGCCGGGCCCGATGGAACCCGCATGCCCGTGGGAATCCTTGTGCTGCATCTTGCCGTCCAGCACGTAGGTGACGGTCTCGAAACCCCGGTGCGGGTGATCCGGCGCGCCCACGGCTTCACCCGGGGCGTAATCCACCGGGCCCATCTCGTCCAGGAGCAGGAAGGGATCGAAATCCATGAGCGTCTGGGTGGGGAACGGGCGGTGCACGATGAAACCGCCGCCCTCGCGGGTGCGGGTGCTGGTGACGATGCGGGCGACCTTGCGCACGCTGGTGTTGGGATCCTGGCTCATGCATCCTCCCTCGGGGAGTATTATCGGTGAAACGGCTCTGCTGCCTATATATAGGCAGCGGCCATGCGTTCAAGGCATACAGTCTATGGCTATCAGGGTAAGCAGGAACCTGGCCGTGCTCTACGGGCTCATGCTGCTCGCCTGCGGCTGCGCTTCCCAGCCGGCACCGGCTCCCGCCGCCATGAGCCTGGCGCCGCCGCCCTGTGCGTCGGATCAGCTCCAGTATCCTGATCCCTGCGGCTCACCGGTGCCGGATTATTACTCCGGCTCCGGCGCAGCCTACTTCTATGGGCCTTCCATAGGAGGGCCCTTCTATCCGGGCATGCCGTTTGCAGTGCCTCCGCCACCGATCAAGAAACCGCCGCCCGCTCATCCGGGTGCGCCCGCTCCCAAGCCTGGGAAGCCCGCACCCGAGAAGCCCTGCCCCAGGAACGGCAGACCCTGTCCGTGATGCTTCAAGTCGCGTCTGCCGGACGCTGCTTCAGGATCATGAAGAGCAGCGGCAGGGCTGCGATCTGGAAGGCCATGGCCACCGCCGTAAGCCAGATGACACTGTGTGCATAGAGCGCACCCATGAGCAGGCTGCCTATCAGCCAGGCGAAGCCGAAAGCGGTGTCGAAGAACCCATAGGCGGTGCCGCGCAGTCGCGCGGGCGTGAGGGTCGCCACGCCCGCCCGCACCGTGCTCTCCTGTACGCCCATGGCCGCCCCCCAGAATGCCGCACCCAGCCACAGAGCAGCGGGCGTGGTACCCATGAACAGCAAAGGCATGGCCGGCAAGGCCAGCAGCGGTAGCGCGACCAGGACCTTGAGACCGTAGCGATCGTAGAACCAGCCGGCGGCGAGCGCCGCCAGGGCGTCCACGCCCATGGCGAAACCGAACAGGAGCGGGATGAGCGCGGGCCGCAGGAGATGGTTGAGCCCCAGGTGATAGGCCACCAGGATGAAGTGGCTGAAGCCCAGCACCGAGACCACGGAGAACGCGAGGTACAGGGCATAGCGCCGGTCAAAACTTTTCGGGCCGGTATCCTTCTCCTTGTGCTCATCCCCAGCATCGAGGCCCCGGGCACGCCACAGGAAGAAGAGCGCCAGCATCGCGGGCAGCGCAAGCACTGCGAAGCCCAAGCGATATCCCGAGTAAGCCACCGCCGCCGCCGCGAGCAGCGGCCCCAGGATGGCGCCTAACTGATCCAGGAACTCATGCAGGCCGAAAGCCTTGCCATGGCCCAATTCACGGCCGGCGTGGGCGAGCAAGGCGTCCCGCGCCGGGACCCGCGCGCCCTTGCCGAGACGCTCGGTGAACACCAGGAGACCGGCGAAGAGCGGCGTGGTGGCGAGTGCCAGCAGCGGCACCGACAACATATTGACGGTGTAACCCAGCCCCATCACCAGCCAATGCTTGCGGCTCTTGTCCACATAGCGGCCGGTGAAGAGACGTATGGCGTAGCCCAGGAACTCGCCCACACCCGCCACCGCACCCACGAACACCGGGCCCGCACCGAGGGCCGCGAGATAGGGCCCCACGATGCTGCGTCCACCTTCGTAGGTGAAGTCCGCGAACAGGCTGACGATGCCTAAGCCTACGACGAAGCGCAGGGCTTTCTGTTTCTCGGAATTCAATGCGACCCCCATCGAAAGCATCTGTTCGGTTCAGACGATGCTGCGTGCGCACCAGACGCCTATATAAGCGGCGAGCAGCCCCATGGATACCGACATCAGTATGTAGAGCGCCGCGGAACCCATCTCCCCCTCTTCTGCCAGGAGGAGTGTCTCCATGGCGAAGGCCGAGAAGGTGGTGAACCCGCCCAGCACACCCGTGAGGATGGCGAGCCGCAGGGAATAGCTCACGTTCGCCTTATCCAGGGTGAGCTGGAACAGGAAACCCATGAGCAGACAGCCGGATACGTTGATGATGAGGGTGGCGAGCGGGAAAGTGCCGCGCCCATAGAAGTTGTGCACGGCCTGGCTCACGCCGTAACGCGCGCAACAACCCACCACGCCACCCAGGGCGACAGCGACATAATTCCACATAAGGTAAGACTCCTCCTGAACGCCTAAATCAAGCTAAAGGGCCAGTCTGTGGTGCAGGATTCACCACCCACCGATCAAATATGGCGCGGTTCCAGGCGGCTTCCCGCTGCGCCTCCTGGCTACGCGGGAAATCCAGCCTGTACTGCATCGCTATGCATCCTGCTCCGCTCACAGCCCAGGGCGGCATCCAGCCGCCCGCCCATCGCATGCGATGCGCCCGTGTACAGGCGCTCGCAGCAGTGCTGCGAGCCCATCGCCACACCTAAGTGACCACGTCGTGCCGCAGGGTGTCAACCACAGGGGGAATAAAGTCGCCTAGACTTGAGTCTCTCGGTCTCATACCCAAAAGGAGAATCCCATGCTGCGCAGGCTATCCATCCTTCTGGCGGCAGGCGCCATGTTGATGCTGGCGACGGCGGCCCAGGCCGCCGGCCACACCAGCCTCACCTGGTACGGCCATGCTGCTTTCAAGATCGTGACGCCGCAAGGCCATGTGATCTTCATCGATCCCTGGATCACCAACCCGGCCAACCCCAAGGGCAAGGATGATCTCACCGCCATCGACAAGGCGGACCTGATCCTCGTGACCCACGGACATTTCGACCACGTGGGTGATGCGGTGGATATCGCCAAACGCACCGGCGCCCAGCTCGTCGCCAATTTCGACCTGGGTTCGGCCATGGTGGCGGACTTGGGCTTCCCGGCCAAACAGGCGGGCTTCGGCACCCTCGGCCACTTCGGCGGCACCCTCACCCTTCTGGACGGTGAAGTGAACATCACCTTCGTGCCGGCGGTGCATGGCTCGACCATGTCGCCCCCGGCGGCCAGCGGCGCGGCGCCCACGGTGGTCAGCGGCGGCCCGGCAGGTGGCTTCGTGATCGCCATCAAGGGCGGGCCGACCTTCTATCACACGGGCGATACCGATGTATTCGGCGATATGAAGCTCATCGGCGACATGCACCACGTGGATGTGATGCTGGCCTGCATCGGCGACCACTTCACCATGGGGCCCACGGGCGCTGCCCTGGCGGTACAGATGGTGCACCCGAAGACGGTGATCCCCATGCATTACGGCACCTTCCCGGTGCTGACCGGCACCCCGGCGGAGTTCGCCAAGGCGCTCAAGGCCCGGCACCTCAAGACCAAGCTGGACGTGATGAAGGTCGACCAGACGATAGACTTCTAAGGGCCTGCTCACAGACAAAGAAAAAGCCGGCCGCTTGCGCGGCCGGCTTTCGTTTGCCTTACTACCAGGGCTTAGTTGCCCAGGGTGTAATCCAGCAAGATCACGAAGTGGCTGATGCC
This sequence comes from Gammaproteobacteria bacterium, assembly GCA_036000105.1. Lineage (GTDB taxonomy): Bacteria > Pseudomonadota > Gammaproteobacteria > Natronospirales > REEB76 > DASUBN01. The sequence continues at coordinate 116,498 of DASYGE010000009.1, read as the reverse complement.
CGCCAGCTCCGCCGGCTTGGCCGGCATGGCCGCTTTTATCACGGCTGTCATGGCGGAACGGTCGATGGCGCGGGAGCCGCTGCCCCTGTCCACCTTGACGTTGCTCACCACGCCGTTGACGAAGTCGAAGGAGACGGTCACGGTGCCGGTCTCACCCGCGAGGATCGCCTCTTTCGGATAGACCTTCGCTGCGTCGATGGCCGCCTTCATGCTCGCCTGGAACTCGGCCAGCAGGGTGTCCTGGTTCACCGGCTTCGACGTCGGGATCGGCGGCGGCGAGGGCGGCTGCACGGGCACCGCGTTCGGCGTCGGGATCGGCGTCGGGATCGGCGGCACCTCGCTCAAGGGCTGCGGCTGCGGCGGCTGCGGCGTCGGCACGTTATGCGGCGGCGGTGGCGGCGGCGGCGGCGGGTTCGGCGGTATGGTCACCGAAGCCGTGGTGATCGGCGGCGGCTCTGCCGTCGGGTGCAGCTGCTGCCAGATGAGGATGCCGGCCAGACTGAAGGCGATGACGACCTCGAGTATGGCGGCCGCCCCCAGCGAGCGAAGCTTTTGGGCCGTGAACAGCCCTTCCGAGAAGACGTATTTCTGTGCCACGGTAGGGCCTTCTTAGTCGATGTTCTTGGCGGCGATACCGATCTCGGTCACGCCCGCGGAACGGCACGCATCCATCACGATGACGAGGTACTGCAGCGACGCCTCTTTGGCGCCGGCGATCGTCACGTTGGCATGCGCCGGGTCTTGGCCCAGAAGATAGGACGTGAGCTGGTCCGGAGTCATCTTCTGGTCTTCGACCACGATCTCGCCGTCAGCGAGCAGACTGACGATGATCTTCGGCCGTTCGATGTTCACCGCCGTGCTGCTGCGAGGCAGCTTGGAGGCGATACCCGTGGCCGGGATCATGCGCAAGGTGATCATCACGAAGAACACCAGCAGGAAGAACATGATGTCGATCATGGGGATGATCTCGATCCGGCCCTTCTTCGCTTCAAATGATTTCATTGCAAAGCCTGCCTCGGCGCCTTACAGGGCGCCCAACTGAAGTTGTTTATCCACACCCTCAAGCGGTGAGCTATCAGGTGAGCCGGTTGACCAGCATCACTTTGATGGCTTCCATCTGATGCATGATCAGACGCACGCGGTTGTTGAGGCCGTTGAAGAACACCAGGCCCAAGATTGCGACGAACAGGCCCGCGGCGGTCGCGATCAAGGCTTCGGCCACGCCGCCGGTCACCTTGGTGGGGGCCGTGTCGGCGGCGCCGAGCACCTTGAAGGCCTCGAAGATGCCGACGATGGTGCCCAAGAGGCCCAACAGCGGTCCGAGCGTCACGATGGTGTCCAGCATCCACAGGCTGCGGTCGATGCGCGGCGCCTGCAACATGATGGTCTCCTCGATGAGGTCAGCGAGACGCACCGGATCCTTCACATCGGGATACTTGAGCGCCACTTCCAGCACCGCACCCTGGGGGTACTTGGCGGTGCGGACGGCGAGGTCCATGAGCACATCGCGGTCCACGTCTTCCATCTCAAGCACAGTGCCCGCGATGAGTTCGCCCTGGCGCACGATCTTGGCGAGATACCAGGTGCGGTCCACGATGATGGTGAGCGCGACCAGCAGAAGGAAGGTGATGACGTACAGAATGCCGCCGGATACCGCGGCGATATGGATCAACTCTTGAAAGCTCACTTGGATGTCTCCTGAAATACCGGATTAGGTATTCGCTCTGTTGCTAACGCGCACGTGAGATTCGCAGAGCGGTCTGCCCGCGAAATCCCCCAGCGCACCGTTTAGTGGGCCACGTGTTTTACTCGAATTTGCCTTCTCAAGTCAATAAACCTGCAACAAATCCCAAGGCATTTCCGCCAAACCCGTGGCCACATTATGCCCCAATCACCCCCCTCCGGCAGCCCTTTACAAATGCGGGGATTACAGGCATCACGCGGAATCACGGTACCCGGCCGGCCGGGCCTTTACCAGCGAAAAACCTTATAAAAACCTTAAAAAAAGCTGATTCAGATGTTTCAGCCGGAAGCATCGCCGCCTACCGCCAGGCGCCCCAAGGCCGGCCGGGCTCACTCCCCCAGCCAGGCGGAAACCTGCTTCAGGAAGCCCAAGCGGCCGAGCAGCGTGAGCAGCACCGCCCCGGCCGCCGCGACCAGCACGAGCAAGACCAGTTCCCGAAGACGTGCGGCCGGATCGGCGAAGAAAAACACGATCACGGCTATCACGGCCACGGCCAGGAGGTAGTCCGCCGCGCCGCGCCAGGGCTTGTGGAAAAGTTCCCCCAGGAAGCCCGCGCCGGCGAGCGCCGCGAGCGCGAGGAAGATGACCATGTCGCGCAACAGCTCACCCAGGGGTAGATCGCTCAACACCACCGTCTGATCCAGGGTGGTATCCAGGGTCAACACCCAGCGGAAGAAGATGATGATGACCAGCACTACAGCTAAGGCCGCGGTGCTGCCGAAGATGACACCGTTGATGAAAGTCATGGGGCGCATGGATGCCGATACTCCTGGCGGGCATGGGTGGCGGGCGCCATTGTAGGGCTTTGTGACAGGGCTCGCGCCCGGGCGCCACATCCCCTATGCTTATATATTAGACAGTCCGCTCACAACCGGCATCGAACCTTTAGGATCACCCCCCCCATGCGCCATAAGCACCTGCTGCTATCCCTCTTGGCCGGCGGCCTGCTCGCCTCCGCCGCCAGCCTCGCCTCCGCCGCCAGCCTCGCGAGCGTCGCCGCGCCTGCGGCCGTCACCGCCACGCCCAAGCTCATCTCACCTGACTCCCGCGAAGTGCCGGTGGACGAGACCATCGCGGGCCTCCTGCAACGCGCGCACTACTTGCAGCAGCCCCTCGACGCGGCCATGTCCCAGAAGATATTCAAGCATTACCTGGAGGATCTGGACCCGAACCGCAGTTACTTCCGGCAGTCGGATATCGACGGCATCGCCGGCGACAAGCTGACGCTCGGTGACGACATCCGCGACGGCAAGCTGCAGCCTGCCTTCGATATCTACAACACGTTCCAGAAGCGGGTGAGCGAGCGCCTGCAGTACGCCTTGCAGATGCTGGCCCATGAGCCGGACTTCACCGTCAAGGAGCGCTTCGTGTTCGATCGCTCCAAGGCACCCTGGGCCAAGGACGATGCGGAACTGGATGACCTCTGGCGGCAGCGTGTGAAGAACGATGTGCTGAACCTGCTCTTGGCCGGCAAGACCTGGCCCCAGGCCTCCGACACCCTGCGCAAACGCTATCAGGCTTTCGCCTACCGCACGCGCCAGGTGAGCGCCGAGGACGTGTTCTCGCTCTTCATGAACGCCTATGCCCACTCGGTGGATCCGCACACGGATTACTTCTCCCCCAGCCAGTCGGAGGAGTTCCAGATCCAGATGAGCCTTAAATTGCAGGGCATAGGCGCCTCGCTGATCTCCGAGGGGGAATACACCCGCGTGGATCACCTGCTGCCCGGCGGCCCCGCCGCCCGGGACAAGCGCCTGCAGCCGGATGACCGCATCACGGGTGTCGGCCAGGGCGCGACCGGCGACATCAGCGATATCGTGGGCTGGCGCCTGGACGACGTGGTAGCGCTGATCCGCGGCAACCCGGGCACGGTGGTGCGCCTGCAGATATTGCCGGCAGGCGCCGCTCCCGGTTCCCCGGAGAAGATCATCCAGCTCACCCGTGACAACGTGAAGCTCGAGGCCCAGGCCGCCCACAAGAAAATCGTGGATGTGACCCGCGGTAAACAGGCTTATAAGGTCGGCGTGATCACGGTGCCGGGCTTCTATGAGGACCTGGAAGCCCGCATGCAGGGCGACAAGAACTACACCAGCACCACCCACGACGTGCGCCGCCTGGTGGACGAACTCAAGGCCAAGCATGTGGACGGCATCGTCATGGACCTGCGCAACAACGGCGGCGGCTCCCTCAAGGAAGCCGAGGACCTGACCGGCTTGTTCGTGCCGGACGGCCCGGTGGTGCAGATCCGCCATCAGGGCGGCAGGATCAACGTGGAAGACGAGGACGACGACAGCGGCGTGCTCTACTCAGGCCCTCTGGTGGTGCTGGTGAACCGCTTCACCGCTTCCGCTTCGGAGATCTTCGCGGCCGCCATCCAGGACTACCACCGCGGCCTCGTGGTGGGCTCGGTGACTTACGGCAAGGGCACGGTGCAGCAGCTCGTGGACTTGAGCCGCTTCATCCCCGGTGACGGGGACTCGGGCCAGCTCAAGCTCACGGTAGATAAGTTCTACCGGGTGAGCGGCTCCAGCACCCAGAACAAGGGCGTGAGCCCCGACATCGCCCTCCCCGCCCTGGTGGACCCGACCCAGGTGGGCGAATCCACCAACGACACGGCCATGCCCTGGGATGAGATCGGTCAGGCGGAATACAGCGCGTTGAACGAAGGCTTGGACAAGGCCCTGCCGAAGCTCACGGAGCTGCATTCCCTGCGTATCGCCAAGGATGCGGACTGGCGCCTCTTCATGGAAACCCTGCACCAGGCAGACGCTGAGCGGGCCGAGACCTCCGTATCCCTGGTGCTGGCGGACCGTCAGAAAGAGCAGGCTGAGGACGATGCCAAGCGTCTCGCCCTGGCTAATTCCTGGCGCAAACTCAAGGGTCTGGCGCCTGCGACCACCCTGGAAGCCGCTCTGAAATTGCCCAAAGGGCCTGCCGGGACCGACCCAGCGTCGGATGATACCGATGACGGCCTGGAACCCGATGTGCTCCTGAATGAGTCTGCCGAGATCGTGGCGGATATCACCGGTGCAGGCCTGTTCCAGGGCCAACCCGCCTCCTCGCTTGCTGATCGAAACTGATGATATAGAGCCCTTAAGCGGCGGCGCTTCCTGCTCCGCCGCTTAAGTCCAGGACAGAGCTTCTTGCCTGCCCCTGAGCGGGGTGCCTCGGGCTGATACGGGCTTAGGCGGCCTGTTTTGCTCCAACCTGCCAAAACCCTTTTCCCTCTTCACGCATCTATATATCTAAGCCACCCCTCGAGATCCTGGGGGGTGTGAACTTGCATGTAACAAAACTGGTGTTATACTTAGCTATAACAGTATTCTTGACTCTGGGGCAAACCGAACATGACCAATATCCAAGGGGAAACCATGAAATCCACCCCGCATACCCTGCTGATCGCCCTGCTGGCCTTAGGCGCCCTGGGGCTCTCCGGCTGCAGCGGCAGTGCTGCCCAAGCCAAGGATGTGGCCAAGGACGCCGTCCCAGCCATCCCGGTGGAGACCGCCACCGCCCAATTGGGTGCTGTGGCCGCCACCTACTCGGGCACCACCACCCTGGAAGCCGCCGAGGAAGCCTCGGTGGTGGCCAAGGTGGGTGGCACCGTATCGCAGATCTACGCTGAGGAAGGCCGCCAGGTGCGCGCCGGCGATGCCTTGGCCCAGCTGGACGACCAGGAGCTGCGCTACAACTGCGAAGAAGCCCAGGCCAATTACGAGAAGAAGCAGCAGGAGTTCGCCCGCAGCCAGACCCTCTACGACCGCCACCTGATCAGCACCGACGCATTCGATACGGTGAAATACGACCTGGCGGTACTCAAGGCCACTTACGACATCGCCAAGCTGAACCTGGACCGCACCGTGATCCGCTCGCCCATCGATGGCGTGGTGGCCAAGCGGCTGATCAAAGTGGGCAATACCCTGATGCCTAACCAGGCGGTGTATGTGGTCACGGACTTCGATCCCCTGCTCGCCGTGCTCTATGTGCCGGAGAACGCCCTGGCGCGCATCAAGCCGGGCCAGCCCGCGGAACTCAGCGCCGACGCCATGAGCGGCAAGGTCTTCACGGGCCGAGTGGCCCGCCTCTCACCGGTGGTGGACCCCCAGACCGGCACCTTCAAGGTGACGGTGGAAGTCAGCCACGGCGGACGCGGCCTCGCGCCCGGCATGTTCAGCCGGGTCAACATCACTTATGACGTGCACAAGGACGCGCTCACGGTGCCGCGCACCGCCATCCTCACGGAGGACGGCGAGTCGGCGGTGTACGTGGTGAGCGCCGGTACGGCACACCGCGTGGCGGTGAGCCTCGGCTATGCCGATGGCGACAAGGTGGAGATCACCCGCGGCCTGAAGACCGGCGACAGCGTGGTCACCTTGGGCCAGAACAGCCTCAAGGACGGCACCAAGGTGGCGATCGTGAACGCTTCGCCCCAGAAAGCCACCGCCGCCCGCACCAACGGACCCGCGCCTTCGGTCTGAAAGCATAATCCACGCGTGAGGTGCAGCCATGAACACCGCTCATAAGCTCATCCTTGGTTCCCTGGCCGCCGCCAGCCTGCTGTTCATGGCCGGCGCCGGCGCGGATGTCCGCATCAACAGCGTCAACGGCGACAACATCGCCCTGCGCGGCGACGATGTGGTGATCACCGCCGAGGACGACAGCGAAGCGCTCATCACGCCAGCAGGCGACCTGCTGATCCATGAGAAGCGCGTCGCGCTCACCGGGGAGGAACGCGGCCTGCTGAGGCAGTACGCGGCCGGCGTCCACGACATCCAGCAGCGCGGCCTCGAGATCGGCCAGCACGCCGTGGATATGGTGGGCGGCATGGTCGGCATGCTGGTGACCGATCTGCTCACGACCAGCGGTGACAAGCAGATGGACCACGACATGAAAGCCAAGGCCGAGCCGCTGAAGCAGGAAGCTCGTGAACTCTGCACCACCGTGAGACAGGTGCGGCAGATACAGGAGACCCTCGTGAGCGAGCTGCCGGCTTTCAAGCCCTACGCCGTCATCGACACGGATTCCGAGAACGACTGCCACGTCGACGACCACTCCGACGCCGCCTACTAGGATCAAACTCATGAAAGAACCCAAGGTCCTTGGCATCGTCAAGCTGGCCACCGAGCGGCGCGTCACCATCGGTATGCTCACCCTGGCGGTTATCGTGTTTGGCTTCGTGGCGCTCTCGCGCTTGAAGCTCAATCTCTTGCCGGAACTCTCCTATCCCTCCCTCACGGTGCGCACCGACCTGCCGGGTGCCGCTCCGGAGGAAGTGGAGAACCTGGTGACCAAGCCCATCGAAGAGGCGGTGAGCGTCATCAAGAACGTGCGCCAGGTGCGCTCGGTGTCGCGTCCCGGTGAATCCGACGTGACCCTGGAGTTCACCTGGGGCACGGACATGGATTATTCCGGCGTGGATGTGCGCGAGAAGATCGACGCGCTGGAACTGCCCACCGAGGCCAAGCGGCCGGTGCTGCTGCATTTCGATCCTTCCACGGAACCCATCCTGCGTTACGGCATGACGGGCACGCCGAAGGACATCTCCCCCGCCGCCGGCGTGGACCCCAAGGTCCAGCAGCTGCGCTATCTGCGCACCTACGCGGACCAGGATCTGACCAAGACCCTGGAGGCCGTGGACGGCGTGGGCGCGGTGAAGGTGAGCGGCGGCCTGGAAGACGAGATCCATGTGTTCGTGGATCAGGGCAAGCTCGCGGAACTGCACTTGACCAACGCCGAGGTGGGCGATCGCCTCAAGGCGGAGAACGTCAACCTCTCGGGCGGCCTCTTGGAGCAGGGCAACCAGAAGCTCCTGGTGCGCACCGTCAACGAATTCCAGAGCCTGGATGACATCGCCGATTCCGTGGTGGCCACCCGCGACGGGCGCGCCATCTACCTCAAAGACGTGGCCGACGTAGAGCGTGGCTACAAGGAACGCCAGGCCATCACCCGCATCAACGGCGAGGAGTCGGTGGAACTCGCGGTCTATAAGGCCGGGGACGCCAACACCGTGGCGGTGTCCAAGACCGTGGCCGCCAAGATAGACGACATCAACCAGCACCTGCCTCCGGGCCTCAAGCTGGTCAAGGAATACGACCAGGCGGTGTTCATCTCCCAGGCCATCGGCGACGTGATCAATGCGGCGATGATCGGCGGCTGTCTGGCCGCGCTGGTGATCTTCTTCTTCCTGCGCAACCTGTGGGCCACGGTCATCGTCAGCATCGCCATCCCGGTGTCGGTGATCGCCACTTTCATCGCCATGTATGCGGGCCACATCAGCCTCAACATGATGTCGCTCGGCGGCATCTCGCTGGCCATCGGCATGCTGGTGGACAGCTCCATCGTGGTGCTGGAGAACATCTCGCGGCACCGGCACATGGGCAAGGACACGACCGATGCCGTGCGCCACGGCACCAGCGAAGTGGGTAGCGCCATCACCGCCGCCACCCTCACCACCATCGCGGTGTTCTTCCCGCTGGTGTTCGTCACCGGCATCGCCGGCCAGCTGTTCCGCGACCAGTCGCTCACCGTGACTTATTCGGTGGTGTTCTCGCTCCTGGCGGCCCTCACCCTCATCCCCATGCTGGCCTGCTTAGGCGTGCCTAGCGCGAACAAGCTGAAAGTCGATGGCAGCGGCGAAGACCGGCCACGGGCTCTCCCCAAGGGCCGCGTCACGCGCTTCCTGTATCACATACCCCGCGGCGGCGCTTGGTTCTTCAGCTTCGTCTTCAAGTGGAGCGTGATCGGTTTCCGGGCTTTGAGCCGCCTATTGGGCATGCTGCTGGGTTATCCCCTGCGCCCCGCCATGAACGCCTTCACCCGGGGCTACAACTACCTGGAAGAAGGTTATCCGCGCCTCATACGCTGGGCTCTCGATCACAAAGCCCAGGTACTCGGCATCGCCGGTGCTTCGTTGCTGGTGGCCCTCGCCCTGTTACCCACCCTCGGCGTCGAACTCATCCCGCAACTCTCCCAAGGCGAATTCCAGGTGAAGCTCACCCTGCCGCCGGGCACGCCGCTCGCCAGCAGCGACCAGGTGGTCGCCACGGTGCAGGCAGCGGCAGCCAAGCTGCCCCAGGTGCTCACCACCTACTCCGTCGCCGGCACCGGCAACCGTCTGGATGCGAACCCGGTGGACGCGGGCGAGAACACCGCGAGCCTGAACGTGGTGCTGAAGCCCGGCACCAGTCACCGGGAAGAAGACCGGGTGATGAATGAGCTGCGCGTCACTCTCAACCAGATGCCCGGCATCAACTACAAGTTCGAAGAACCTTCGCTCTTCACCTTCTCCACGCCGCTCGAGGTGGAGATCGTGGGTTACAACCTGGACACCCTGAAACAGGTGAGCGATCAGGTGGCCCGGGTGCTCACCGCTTCACCGCGCTTCGCCGACGTGAAGAGCACCATGCAGGCAGGACAGCCGGAGATCCAGATACATATAGACCCGGCGCGCACCGCGCAGCTCGGGCTGCTGACGAGCGACGTGGCCAACACCGTGGTCTCCAAGGTGCGCGGCGACGTGGCCACCCGCTACACCCTGCATGACCGCAAGATCGACGTGCTGGTGCGCAACCGCGCCGACCAGCGCGCGAACGTGGATGACATCCGCAACCTGATCATCAACCCGGGCGCCGCCAACCCGGTGACGCTGGCGGCTGTCGCCGATGTGAGCCTGGACGAGGGCCCGGGTGAGATCCGTCGCACCGGCCAGGAACGGGTGGCGCTCGTGTCGGCGAACATCGCTGAAGGCGACCTCGGCAGCGCGGCGGCGGAAGCCAATGCCCTCTTGGCGAAGATATCCCTGCCCGCCGGCGTGTTCGCCCGCGTGGCCGGCCAGAACGAGGAGATGCAGAGCTCCTTCCACTCCATGCAGTTCGCCCTCGGCCTCGCCATCTTCCTGGTCTATCTGGTGATGGCCGCGCAGTTCGAGTCCCTGATCCATCCGCTGGTCATCATGTTCAGCGTGCCCCTGGCCCTGGTGGGCGCGGTGTTCGCCCTGTTCATCACCCAGACCAGCATCAGCGTGGTGGTGTTCATAGGCTTCATCATGCTGGCGGGCATCGTGGTGAACAACGCCATCGTGCTGGTGGATCTGGTGAACCAGCTGCGCAGCCGCGGCATGGAACGCGAGGCCGCGCTGATCGAAGCAGGCCGCTCGCGCCTGCGACCGATCATCATGACGATGCTCACCACCACCTTAGGGCTGCTGCCTATGGCCCTCGGTCTCGGCCAGGGTTCCGAGATCCGCGCGCCCATGGCCATCACCGTCATCGGCGGCATCCTGTTCTCCACCCTGCTCACCCTCGTGGTGGTGCCGGTGGCCTACGCCCTGCTGGACCGCAAGCGTGATGTGCAGCCGGCCTCCACGGCTGCCGTGGGCGAGGCCGTCACGCCGTGAACATCACTGACTTCGCACTGAAGCGCCCGGTCACCGTGATGGTGATCTTCACCTGCTTCGCCGCCATCGGCGTGATCGCCGCACGCCTCCTGCCCCTGGAATACTTCCCGGACATCGAGTTCCCCTTCATCACCGTGCAGGTGCCTTACCAGGGCTCCAGCCCCGAGGAAGTGGAGCGCCTGATCACCAAGCCCATCGAGGAATCGCTCGGCACGCTCAGTGGCGTGAAACGCATGACCTCCACCTCCGACGCCAACCAGTCCCAGGTGAACCTGGAGTTCGACTGGGGCGAAAACGTCTCGGTGAAGGAAGTCCAGGTGCTGGACAAGGTGGATTCGATCCGCGCCGACCTGCCCGCGGATGTGCGCCATATCGCGGTGCTCAAACAGTCGGGAGCCGATATCCCCATCCTGCAGCTGCGCCTGTCCAGCAACCGGGACCTGACGCGCTCCTACGACATGCTGAACCGCCTGCTCAAGGACCGTATACAACGCGTGTCCGGCGTATCGCACGTCGAACTGTACGGCGTCGAGCCCCAGGAGATCCGCATCGAGCTGCACGCCGATGCCATCGCCGCCCATAACGTCGACCTGAACAAGCTGAACGACACGCTGCTACGCAGCAACTTCGCCGTGAGCGGCGGCAACATCACCGATGCCGGCCAGCGACTACTTGTGCAATTGAACGACGAATACAAATCCCTGGATGACATCCGCATGCTGCGCATCGGCGAGGGCAATCTGCGCCTCGGCGACATCGCTACCATCACCCACGCCAACCCGGAACTCACCTACGGCCGGCATCTGGACCGCAAATACGCCATCGGGCTGGATGTCTATAAGGAGACCGGCGCCAACATGGTGGAAGTGGCGCAGCGGGTGCTCAAAGAGGTGGACGACGTCGGCCATCAGCCGGAGATGCAGGGCATCAACATCTTCTTCCTTGATAACGAGGCAGACGGCGTCAAGCAGTCGCTCTCGGCGGTGTTGGACGCGGGCCTCATAGGGGCCCTGTTCTCGCTGGTGGTGCTGTACTACTTCCTGCGTCAGTTCACCACCACCCTGATGGTGACGCTGGCGGTGCCCTTCTCGCTCCTGATCGCGCTCGCGGTCATGTACTTCATGGGCCTGTCGCTCAACATCCTGTCCATGATGGGCCTGATGCTCGCCATCGGCATGCTGGTGGACAACGCGGTGGTGGTCACCGAGAGCATCTTCCGTCATCGGCAGCTATACCCGGGCGATCCCGTCAAAGCCGCCATCAGCGGCTCGCGTGAGGTATCTCTGGCGGTCACCGCCGGCACCCTATGTACCATCATCGTGTTCCTGCCCAACGTCTTCGGCATACAGACGGACCTCACGGTGTTCCTGAAGCACGTGGCCATCGCCATCGTGGTGTCCCTGTCCGCCTCATTGTTCATCTCGCTCACCATGATGCCGATGCTGTCGGCGCGTATCCCTGCACCCAAGCAGGCGAAGCGCAGTACCCTGGTGGAACGCCTGGGTGTGCGTTATTCGAAATTACTCGGCTGGTCTCTCACCCGCCGCTGGATCATGATCGGCGTGATCTTCCTGGTGATCGCCGTGTCAGCCCTGCCCATCGCCCTGGTGAAGAAAGATTCCGGCGACAGCAGCCCCACCCGCTTGTTCCTGCAGTACAACCTCAACGGACATTATTCACTGGAGACCGTGGAAGACGCGGTGACCCAGGTGGAAGGCTACCTGTTCGCCCACAAGCAGCAGTTCGAGTTCCGCTCGATCTACACCTACTACGACAGCGGCTCGGCCCAGACCACCATATTGCTGCGCGACGACCTCAAAGACCGCAAGAGCGCGCCGGAGCTGGAGGACGAGATCCGCAAGGGCCTGCCCACCCTGGCCATAGGCAAACCCAGCTTCGACGACCAGCAGAGCGGCGGCGGCGTGCAGATGCAGATCACCGGCGACTCCACCTCGGTGCTGGAGGAACGCGCCCAGGAGATCACCCGCATATTGTCCCGCGTGAAGGGGCTGGTGGATGTGCGTGCCGATGCGCTGGCCGGCACCCGTGAAGTCCACGTGCATGTGGATCGCGAGCGGGCCCTGCGCGCTGGTCTGGATGCGGAACAGGTCGCCACCGCCATCATGGTGGCGCTGCGCGGCGAGGAACTCCCGCAGTATCGCGGCGCCAACAGCGAGATCAACATCAGCCTCGCCTACCAGAAGAGCGATCGCCAGACCCTGGACCAGCTGCGCAACCTGCAGCTCTACAACGCCGCCGGTGCGGCCGTGCGGCTGGATTCCGTGGCTGACTTCAGCATCGCCGAGGGGCCTTCCAGCATCGAGCACGTGAACCGGGCAGCTTCCCTCGGCATCACCATCAGCCTCGCCCCCAATGTGACCTTCGACGATGTGCGGCCCCAGATCAAGGACCTCATGGACAACATGAACCTGCCGCCCGGGTATCAATGGTCCTTCGGCGAGGGCGTACAGCAGGACGATTCAGACAACCAGACCATGATCACTAACATGCTCTTGGCGGTGCTGCTGATCTATATCGTCATGGCCGCCCTGTTCGAGTCGCTGCTGCATCCCGCGGCCATATTGAGCGGCATCGTGTTCTCGATATTCGGCGTGTTCTGGTTCTTCTTCATCAGCGGCACGAGCTTCGGCATCATGGCCATGATCGGGATCCTCATCCTCATGGGCGTGGTGGTGAACAACGGGATCGTGATGATCGACCACATCAACCAGCTGCGCCGCGAGGGCGTGTCGCGCTATTCCGCCGTGGTGGAGGGCGCGACCCACCGCCTGCGGCCCATCCTCATGACCATGTCCACCACCATCCTCGGCCTGGTACCGCTGGCCATCGGCAACACCACCATCGGCGGCAATGGCCCGCCCTACTTCCCCATGGCACGCGCCATCATCGGCGGATTGGCGTTCTCCACACCCATCAGCCTCCTGGTGCTGCCTACCATCTACGTGCTGCTGGACGATCTCGGCTTGTGGTCGGCACGTGTCATGGGCCAGGCAAACAATCGCGGCAAAGGGATGCCGCAGGAAGGCGGCTGAAGCATGAGCGGGCTAGTGCCGCCCAAGGCGAGCCACTAAAGCCGGGTGGATGACCCGGAAGAGTTCGACAGGGATCTGGCTGCGGGCCTCGAGAATGCGGTAGCAGACCGCTGATGCGTCTCAGTCGGTGCCGACGGTCTTGACCGAAGGTGCTGCCTGTTCCGCCTTCTCGGACGGCCTGAGCAGTATGCTCTGGATGTCCCAGTAGTTGAGATGCACCACGTTCACCGGGATGGCGTTGACGCTGAGATCCAGGCTATCGCCGTTGGGGGAGAACGGCAGCATGTAGTCCAGGGAAGACTCCTCCGGCACGCTCTCGCCGTCGTTCACATAGCTGAGTTTCTGCCGCAGGTACTCACTGCGGTTCTTGAGCTTCTCGGGCCTGCCGGTGTCTTTCTTCAGCTTCATCACCACTTCCCACATGCTGGCACCGATGGCGAGGCAGTCGTTGGTGGGGCCGTAGTTCACGTCGGATACCGGCTTGGTGCCGGCGCTACGCGCCATCTCGGCGATGTTGTATTCGGTGAAATGCAGGTAGAGATATTGGGCCAGTGACAGCAAGGCGGTGTTGATGGCCCGGCGCGCCGGGATGCCGATGCCGCCGAAGGCCTGGGCCGGCGCCTTGCGGGTCTGTTCGATCTTCGCCGCGAGTTCGGCCTTGCGCTTGTCTATGGGCAGGAACTTCTCGCGGGTCTCCTCGATCTGGATCTGGAGTGCTTCCCGCTTCTTCTTGTGCCAGAAGCGCTTCAACCGCGCGACTTCCTTCTCCATGTCGGCTATGCCCATGACCAGGTTCTGGCGGTCACGGTCCAGGATGTCCACCAACTTCTGCAGGTCCTTGAGCTGGGCGGCGCGCCGCTGCTCGAAGAGTTCGCCATGGCGCTCACGCTCGAGCTGCTCCTGGCGGTTGCTCAATTCCTCCGCCAACGCGCGCAGTTGCTGACGGCAAGTGTCCCATACGGCACGCAGGCGGTAATACAGGATGGCGCTCTGGGCCCGCTCCGGGTCCGTCAGCATCTTCTCCACGCTGCTGAGCTGTCGCTGCACCTCGTCGTGGCGTTTGCGCAGGTCTTCGACGTCGGCGCGCAGCACGCTGCGTTCCGCTTCGGCCTCATCGAGCTTGCGCTTGAGGATGTTGCGGTCCTGGAAGATGTTCACCAGGGATTTGTGCTGCTCGGTGGTATCCACCGCTGCGACCTCTTCTTCCTGGGGGACCTGTTTCTTGAAAAAACCCACGTGGCGGAACCTTATGTATATGACTTACCGGCAATCGCGCCCGTTAGCGGCTAATCTTAATATGCCATAAACACCTGACCCGGAAAGCGTCTCCGGGGAAAATAGGCGACTGACGGTGTAGGAGACCGGATGGCCACGAGGCCGAAGATTACAGTTCGGCCATCTCGGCAGGCAGGAAGGCATGGCGGTTGTCCAGGCAGAACTCCAGCCACTTGTGCAGCAGGATGTTACGGGCCCAGCGCTGCTCCATGGCGGAAGCCGCCGGGCGCCAGACGCCGCGCAGGGCCGCATGGCGCGGTGCGTCTGCACAGCTCAAGGTCTCTGCGAGCCTGGCATCGTGATAGATGCGCAGCCTGAGGTCGGGGTCGGCGATACGCCCTTGGGCTTCCGCGAACCAGTAGGTCAGATGCAACGACGTGGTGTAACGGGAACGCTCTTCCACCGTGAGGTGCAGATCCATGTCCCGTGGGCTCGTGGATATCGCGGACTCGGGCAGGTGCCGGAGATTGCCCAGGAGCTGGCGCAGGCGCACGTGATTGTTTTCGTAGAGTGTCATCAGCCCCGCAAAACTGCGGGGCCGCACCAGGCGCACGCGATGTTCGACGGTTTCTATGAACATGCTGGCACTATATCATAGGCCTCCGCGCCGGAAGGCTTGGCAAAACGGTGCGCTGGAGGCATGATGTCCTTTCCCGCAGTGAACACCCGCCCCTTCGACGACCAGAGACCAGGTACTGCCGGCCTGCGCAGACCCGTCTCACGATTCCGCGAAGCGCATTACCTCGAAAATTTCATCCAGTCCGTATTCGACACCTTCCCGACGCTCGCCGGTCATACGCTTGTCATCGGCGGTGACGGACGCTTCTTCAACCGCGAGGCCATCGGCGTGCTGCTGCGCATGGCGGCGGCGAACGGCGTACAGAAGGCGGTGGTGGGACAGGACGGGCTGCTCTCCACGCCCGCCGCATCGCTGCTGATACCCGCGGTAGGTGCCGCCGGCGGCTTCATCCTCACCGCCAGCCACAACCTGGGCGGGCCGGAGGGCGACTTCGGCATCAAGTTCAACATCGGCAACGGCGGCCAGGCCTCCGAGAGCCAGACCGACGCGATCTACCAGCGCACCCTCTCCATAGACAGTTACAAGATCCTGCCGACGGGCCCCGGCATCGACCTGCACGCACCCGGCATGCAGAAGCTCGGCAGCATGCAGGTGGAGATCGTGGACCCGGTGCGGCATTACGCCGAGGTGATGCAGCGCTGTTTCGACTTCGAGCGCATGCGCGCCCTGCTCGCCTCGGGCAAGTTCCGCCTGCGCTTCGATGCCATGCATGCGGTGACCGGCCCCTATGCGCTGGAGGTCTTCGAGCGTCTCCTGGGTGCACCTGCCGGCAGCGTGATGCACGGCAAGCCCCTGGCGGATTTCGGCGGCGGCCATCCAGATCCCAATCCCCATGATGCGGCGGACTTCGTGGCCGGGTTCATGTGCGCGGGCGCGCCGGACTTCGGCGCCGCCTCTGACGGCGACGGCGACCGCAACATGATCCTGGGGCCCGGCGTGGTGGTCTCGCCCGGCGACAGTCTGGCGGTACTGGCCGCGAACGCGCGGCTCATACCGGGATATAAAGACGGACTCGCAGGTCTTGCCCGCTCCATGCCCACGAGCCGCGCCGCCGATCGGGTGGCGGCGAAGCTCGGCATCCCATGCTACGAGACGCCCACCGGTTGGCGCTTCTTCTGCAACCTGCTCGACGCAGGGCGCGTCACCCTCTGCGGTGAAGAGAGTTTCGGGACGAGCAGCAACCATGCGCGCGAGAAAGATGGCCTGTGGGCGGTGCTCTTCTGGCTCAATCTCTTGGCGGTGCGCCAGGAACCCTTGCCTGTGATCCTGCGCAAGCACTGGGCGGAGTACGGCCGGGATTTCTTCCTGCGGGAGGATTACGACATCCCGGATGCGGGCAAGGCTGCGGCGGTGATGCACGCACTGGAAGCATCCCTGGCCGGGCTCGCAGGCAAGAGCGTCGCCGGAGTCGCGGTGGCCTCGGCAGAGAGTTTCACTTATACGGATCCGGTGGACGGGAGCGTGAGCCGCAACCAGGGCATACGCATCTCCAGCATCGATGGAGGGCGCATGGTGTTCCGCCTCTCGGGCACCGGTACCCGCGGCGCCACGCTGCGGGTCTACCTGGAGCACCATGAAGCGGATGTAGCGAGACAGGACATGGACGCGACCGCCGCCCTGACGGCGCTCTCATCGGCCGCCCGAAGCATCACGAGACTGGAAGAACTGACGGGTATCGCCACGCCCAGCATGGTCACCTGAACTTAGTAACGGCGCTTGAGACCTGCTTTGTGCAGGGTTCGCCGCATGCGGCGAACGCACCACCATGGATGGTGGGGCCGATCACGACACCAGGGACGTGTTAGTACCTGCGCTTCAAACCGGCTTTATGCAGGATAGTGGTCGCTATCTCTTCTATAGACGGGTGAGTGGTATTCATGAACGGGATACCCGCCCCCTGGAACAGGTTCTCCGCCCGCTGCACTTCGTGCCGCACCTGATCCGGTGAGGCATAGCGGCTGTCAGGCCGGCGCTCCTGGCGGATCTGCTGCAGGCGCGTGGGGTTGATGGTGAGACCGTAGAGTTTGGCCTTGTGGGGCAAGAGGGCCTCAGGCAAGCGGCCCTTGTCCATGTCCTCTTCCGTCAAGGGATAGTTGGCCGCATGGATGCCGTATTGCAACGCCATGTACAGGCAGGTGGGGGTCTTGCCGGAACGGGATACGCCCACCAGCACCACGTCGGCCTTGGGATAGTTGCGGGTGGTGACCCCGTCGTCGTTGGCCAGCACGAAGTTCACCGCCTCGATGCGGTTCAGGTACGCAGCATCGTCGGCGCCCGCGTGGGCCTTGCCGGAGGTGTGGGTGGACTTCATGCCCAGCTCCCGTTCCAGGGGACCGATGAAGGCGTCGAAGAAATCCAGACACAGGGCCTCGCTGCCCTGGAACACGGCCCTGAGATCGTCCTGCACCATGGTGCTGAACACCAGCGGCCGGCCGCCGTCCTCCCGCGCCGCCTCGGCGATGCGCGCCACCGCCTCTTTTGCCTTGTCAACGCTGTCGATAAATGGCAGAGTGACCTGCCTGAATCCGGCGCCGTCGAACTGGCTCATGAGGCTGCGGCCCAAGGCCTCCGCCGTGATACCGGTGCGGTCCGAGACGAAGAAAACCGTGCGTCGCTTTTCCATAGACAGACCGTTCGCTGGTTGAAAGACGGGTTTGCGGGACCCCGCGCCCGCCGCCAGTATAGATTGAACTCAAACGAGGAAGAACCGTGGACTCCCGCTACGTCATCAGCTTCGAAAAGCTCGGCATGCACGACGTGGACAAGGTGGGAGGCAAGAACGCATCCCTGGGGGAGATGATCAGCCATCTGGCGAAGCTGGGGGTATCCGTGCCCGGCGGTTTCGCCACCAGCGCCGACGCCTACCGGGAGTTCCTGGCCCATGGCGGCCTGGCAGAGCGGGTCAACGGCGAGCTCGCCAAGCTCGACGTGGACGACGTGAAGTCCCTGGCTGAGACCGGCGCCAAGATCCGCAAGTGGATCGCCGAGACCCCCTTCCCCGCCGCCCTCGAGAAGGCCATACGCGAAGGCTACGCGGAGCTGGTGAAGCAGACCGGCAAGGAAGTCTCCATGGCGGTGCGTTCCTCAGCCACGGCCGAAGACCTGCCGGATGCCTCCTTCGCCGGCCAGCAGGAGACCTTCCTCAACGTGCGCGGCGCCGACGAGGTGGTGAAGGCCGTCAAACTGGTGTTCGCTTCCCTCTTCAACGACCGCGCCATCTCCTACCGGGTGCACCACGGCTTCGATCACGCCGAGGTGGCGCTCTCCGCCGGCATCCAGCGCATGGCGCGCAGCGACCTCGGGTCCAGCGGTGTGATGTTCACCCTCGACACCGAGACCGGTTTCACCGATGCGGTGTTCATCACCGCCTCCTACGGCCTCGGCGAGACCGTGGTGCAGGGTGCCGTGAACCCGGACGAGTTCTACGTGTACAAACCGGCGCTCGCCGCCGGCAAGTTCCCCATCGTGCGCCGCAACCTGGGCGGCAAGGCCGTCATGATGGTGTATGGCGAGGGTGGCGGGCATTCGGTGCAGACCATCGACGTGCACGCAGAAGCCCGCGCGCGCTTCTGCATCAACGACGCCGACGTGATCGAGCTCGCCAAGCAGGCGCTCATCATCGAGAAGCATTACGGCCGCCCCATGGACATCGAGTGGGCCAAGGACGGGCATGACGGCAAGGTCTATATCCTGCAGGCCCGCCCGGAGACGGTGAAGAGCCGTCGCAGCCAGAACATCGAGCGTTATGAACTCAAGCAGCGCAGTCCGGTGCTGGCGGAAGGCCGCAGCATCGGCCAGAAGATCGGTGCCGGCCCCGCCAAGGTGGTATCGGACCTGAGTGAGATGAGCCGCATCCAGCCGGGCGACGTGCTGGTGACGGACATGACGGATCCCGACTGGGAGCCCGTGATGAAACGCGCCTCGGCCATCGTGACCAACCGCGGCGGACGTACCTGCCACGCGGCCATCATCGCCCGCGAACTCGGCATCCCGGCCGTGGTAGGTTGCGGCAACGCCACCCGCGTGATCAAGGACGGCCAGCCCGTGACCGTGTCCTGTGCCGAAGGTGATACCGGTTTCATCTACGACGGCAAGCTCCCGTTCCAGCGCCATGAGATCAGCCTCGGCAACATGCCGGAAGCCCCTCTCAAGGTGATGATGAACGTGGGCACCCCGGAGCGCGCCTTCGACTTCGCCGCCCTGCCCCATAAGGGCGTGGGTCTGGCGCGCCTGGAGTTCATCATCAACCGCATGATCGGCGTGCATCCCAAGGCGCTGCTCAACTTCAGCCAGCAACCGGGTGACGTGAAGCGCGAGATCGAATCGCGCATGGCGGGCTACAAGGACCCGGTGAACTTCTACGTGGAGCGCCTGGCGGAAGGCATCGCCACCATCGCCGCGGCCTTCGCGCCGGAACCGGTGATCGTGCGCACCTCGGACTTCAAGTCCAACGAATACGCGAACCTGGTGGGCGGCCGGCAGTACGAGCCCCACGAGGAGAACCCCATGCTGGGTTTCCGTGGCGCCTCGCGCTACATCGACCCCGGCTTCCGGGACTGCTTCGAGCTGGAATGCCGCGCCTTGAAGCGCGTGCGCGAGGATATGGGCCTCACCAACGTGCAGGTGATGATCCCCTTCGTGCGTACCGTGGATGAGGCGAAGAAGGTGACCGAGCTGCTGGCGGCCAACGGCCTGAAGCGCGGCGAGCAGGGCCTCAAGGTCATCATGATGTGCGAGCTGCCCTCCAACGCCCTGCTGGCGGACCAGTTCCTGGAATACTTCGACGGCTTCTCCATCGGCTCCAACGACCTGACCCAGCTCACCCTGGGGCTCGATCGTGATTCCGGCGTCATCGCCCATCTGTTCGACGAACGTAACGATGCGGTGAAGGCGCTCCTGACCATGGCCATCCAGGCCTGCCGCAAGCGCGGCAAGTACATCGGCATCTGCGGCCAGGGCCCCTCGGACCATCCCGATCTCGCCCGCTGGCTGCTGGATCAGGGCATCGAGAGCGTGTCGCTGAACCCCGATACCGTCGTGGCGACCTGGCTATATCTCGCGGGCAAGCGGGCTTGAGGACGGTAGGGCAAACATGAGTATCACCGAAGAGACACGTTTCGAGGACCACTTCCCGACAACTTTGATGGTGAGCCATCACACGGGGCTCGATGAGATAAACCACGACGTCCGCGGCGTGATCCGCACACTGCGCGACCAATACATCGGCGACCCGGACGAGAACGAGGCGCTGAGCGGCACCATTACTACTTACGGCGGCTACCAGACCTCCAAGAAGATGATGTTTCTGAACCGCCCGGAGACTTCCATACACGCATTGCGGGACCAGGTGATCATGCCCGCCACCCGACGCTACTTGGAGCGGGTCTTCGCCGAACGCGGCAGCGGCCTGAAGACTCGGATGGTATCTTGGGCAAACATACTGTCAGCAGGAGACTGGCAGGCGCCGCATATGCATCCCACTCCAGGAAACTTGATCAGTGGCGTGTATTACGTGGACGTCCCGGAGAAACCCCAGCCTCAGGGCTGCATCGAATTCCTCAACCCGCACCCGGTATCCCGCTACCACGGAATCAGCTTGACCCGTCGCCTGTATCCCAAGACCGGTGACCTCTTACTGTTCCCCCCCTATTACATCCACTATGTCTATCCCTTCCAGGGGCCAGGTGAACGCACCATCGTCGCTTTCGACGCGATCCTGACCGCGGAACTGGTGCTTTGAACGGCTGCCACCATCCCGCCGGACGCCTGTATTGCAGGCATCGTGACTGGATGATATCTCCATGAGTGCCCGACCCCAGGGCGAACCCGGCTATACCCTGACCCGCAACCCGGCCACGGGTGCGATTATCGGACGCAGCCGCGAGCTGGATGCGGGGGAAGTACGCAGCGCCATCCGCCACGCGCGCGATGCCCAACCCGCCTGGGCCGCGCGTCCGCTTGCTGAACGCCGCGCTCTCATGGCCGGGCTGCGCCGCGCGCTCCTGGCGCACACCGACGAGCTGGCCCAGCTCATCAGCGATTGCGTGGGCAAGACTCGCCTAGAAGCCCTCGCCACCGAAATCATGCCCAGCCTTACGGGCGGCCGCTGGTACGAGCGCCAGGCGAGCCGCAGTCTCAAGCCCCATCGCCTGCCCATGGGCTCCTTGCTCTCCTTCAACAAGCGCAGCACCGTGTATCGCCTGCCCTGGGGTGTGGTGGGCATCATCGCGCCCTGGAACTACCCTCTCGGCATCCCCATGCATGAGATCGTGCCGGCGCTGCTGGTCGGCAACACGGTGGTGTTCAAGACCGCCCCCGAGACCCTGCCGGTGGGCGAGAAGCTGCAGGAACTGATGCAATTCGCCGGCCTGCCGGACGGGGTGTTCCAGCATCTCAACGTGGATGGCCCCCCCTGCGGTGACCTGTTCCTGGAAGCGAGCGGCGTGGACAAGCTGTTCTTCACAGGCTCGGTGCGGGTGGGCAAGCTCCTCATGGAGAAAGCCGCGCGCACGCTCACGCCCGTGTCCCTGGAGTTGGGCGGCAAGGACCCCATGATCGTCTGCGCCGACGCGGACCTGGAGCGGGCTGCCGCAGGCGCGGTATGGGCCGGGCTCTCCAATGCGGGCCAGTCCTGTGCCGGCGTGGAACGCATCTACGTGCACCGGGATGTCTATGCACCGTTCATGGCGCTGCTCAAGCAGAAGGTAGAAGCCCTGCGGGTGGGCGTGGAACAGGATATGGGTGCGCTCTGCACCGACCGGCAGCTGGATACTGTCCGCTCTCACCTCGCAGAGGCCCTGGCCGCCGGTGCAACCGTGCATGCCCGAGGGACTTTGCCGCCGGGTGCCGGCCCGCATTTCATCGCACCCACGGTGCTGACCCAGGTGGATCACCGCATGAAAGTCATGCGCGAGGAGACCTTCGGGCCGGTGCTGGGCGTGATGCAGGCAGCAGACGACGAAGAAGCCTTGAGCCTCGCCAACGATTCTGTATATGGCCTGTCAGGCTCCGTCTGGACCCGTGACATCAAGAAGGGCGTGCGCCTCGCCCGCCAGCTCTCGGCGGGGGCTGTGACCATCAACGATCACCTCATGTCCCACGGCCTCACCGAGACCCCCTGGGGTGGCTTCCGGGATTCCGGCATCGGCCGGGGTCATGGCGCCTTCGCCTTCGAGGAAGTGACCATGCCGCAAGTGGTGGTGGAAGACTGGCTCACCCTTGCACGGCGTAACGTGTTCTGGCATCCCTATAGCGAGGAGGTGTATCGCGGGCTCAAGGGTGCGATGACGGCGTTCTACGGGTCGAGCTTGAGGGCCCGCTTCAGCGGGCTCGTGCATTTCACACGCATCCTGCCGCGCATGTTCCGCACGCGGGACTGAGCACCCGCCCGTCTCAGAACTCGGTGCTCGGGACTTCTTCCAGGACTTCGATGTCGCCACTCAGGAGGAGTTCGTCGTCGTGGGACTCGTTCCTGGCGCCGTTCCAGTAATCCACCGCCCGTCGGCGCCATTCGCTCATGGAGATGGTGTCGCCCATGACGATCTGCTGGGTGGCCCTATGCAGCTCACCGGTGGCGTTCACCCGGAACACCCGCTTGTAGTCCCCGCGCATGTTGTCCAGCCAGAAGCGCACCGCCCTGGGATCCTCGGGGATGAGCCAGATGCAGCTCACGCGAGATGGGAGCGCGGTGTACATCTGGCGGCGCGTATCTTCGAACACCAGCTCGCGCACCATGCGGGTGGCCAGGAACAGGCTGTCCAGAGTCTCCGCCAGGCTCACCACCGGATCGTAATGGTAGAAGCTGAGCCGCGCGTCCTTGGGCTTCTGTTTGCGGTAGAACTCCAGCGCCTTCAGCGCCACCATGTCCACCGTGTAGATCTCGTTGGTCTTGGGGTTGGTGATGCCGCGGCGCGCTGCCTCGAAGGCCCGCCAGGCGTTATTGGGCTCGAGGCCAAAGCCCATGCGCGCACCTTCAAACCACTTGGGCGAATTGTGCTTGTGGATATGGTAGAACTTCTGGTTTTCGATGTGCATGCGGTTTTTCCGCTTCTATCCCTTGTCCCCGGCGCCGATTATAGGGCCGCAGCGGGGCAAAACACCCGATGGACTGCACAAATCGCCATGCTCTGCGTGGTCTCCGCTCCCGTGGCGGCGTAGGCTTTACCCTCGTGGCCCCGGCTTGCTATGGTGAGGCTGTCACCCGCCGTCCGGCGCTCGGGAGATTCCGCCATGAACAAGCTCTACTACGTCGCTGCCCTGAGTCTGCTGGCCTTGGCCGCCTGCAGCTCCGATGACGATTCCTCCGCTTCGGCACCCGGCGGTCGCAAAGGCGGGGCCGCGCCCTCTGCCGCCACCGTGGTGGTGTCCAAAGGTAACGTCTTCGGAT
This sequence comes from Gammaproteobacteria bacterium, assembly GCA_036000105.1. Lineage (GTDB taxonomy): Bacteria > Pseudomonadota > Gammaproteobacteria > Natronospirales > REEB76 > DASUBN01. The sequence goes on along the minus strand of DASYGE010000009.1, from coordinate 93,065 downwards.
CCTACGTGGACGACGTCAATAAAGCCAAGGCTTTGCAGAAGCAGTCCGTCGATCAATCCCACCCGGATCTCGACAAGCAGATGGATCAGGCTCCCGCCTCGGCCACTGCCGGCAACGGGCCTTAAGCACGCACAGGCCTATTGCTGGGCCGGTGTGGGCGTGCTTTCCGACGCATAGCGCGTCCATATCTCGGTACGACCGAAGAGCGATATGCCCACGTAGCCGCGCACTCTCAAGGTGCCGTCCATCATCAACGTGAGTTTACAGCTGTAGAGCTTACCGCTGTCCGGGTCGTAGATCGTACCATCGGACCACACATCATCGCCGGCGTATTTGAAACCCTGGATTAGCGGCAAACCCATGATGGGCCGGGATTGCTGGGCCTTATCGGGGTTATTTAGGTCCACCTTGGGCTGCCCCGGCGTGCCCTGCTTGTTCCCCGCTGGGTACACGGGCTCCTTGAGCCAGACGATGCTGCCGCCGTAGATATCTCCCTGCTTGACGATCTCCACCCGGGCCTTACCGTCGGCGGTGGTCCACACTCCCAACACGCCATCGGGGCCATCGGCATATGCTGGTGCAGCGGCGGCGACATAGATCAGCAGACAACAGATGAAGCGGATGGCGCGCATGTGACGGCTCCCAGGCAGTGACAGATGGAACGTCCGGGCTCTTGTAAGACTGTCCTATCACTGGATCCGTATCACGAACACCGTCTGACCACTGCCAGGCAGGGTCAGCAGATAACCGAAACGCAGTTTCTTGATGATCACCTCCGGATCCTGCAGGTGCGTCGAATACTCACCAGATTCCGCCTGTTTCCATACCTGTCTGTTGGCCAGGGTGAAGACCGTCTCCCCGTTCCAACCGAGGAACAACCCTTTGATGCTCGTATCTATGCTATCGTATTCACCCGCGTTACTCTGTAGCATGACCCCACCGAAAGAACCGGGCACGGTGGAAGCTGCGGGGGCAGCCACAGCCGGAACCGCGGGGATAGTCGGTGTCACTGTCGCGGTTGGCTCCTGGGCGCGCAGGTAACCCGTCAACCAGCCATTCAGCGCCGCCACTTGGTCCGCCGAGAGTGTGTCCAAGCCCGCGGCGCGGTACTGGTCACCGGTCAATATGTTCTCCAGGTTCGCGGGCCCGTTGGCCGCAGCCAGGATGGAGATGCTGGTGATGTCGGCATTCAGCGCAGCCATCTCGCCGGCCGATAACTTGTCCAGGCCCGCATTGCGATATTGGTTGGCGGTCATGAGATCCCGCACATCCTTGGGCTGATCAGCGGCAATGGCCACGGAACCGGCCAGGATGCTTGCGAGCGCCAGGATACCGATATGCATATGCAGTCGTTTCATTTGCCACTCCAGGGAAGATGATCCAGATCCAGGTTGCCGCCGCTCAGGATAATACCGATGCGTTTGCCGCGCACCTCTGGGAGGCCCTTGCGCAGCGCCGCCACCGGCACCGCCGCGGACGGTTCGATGATGACCTTCATATGTTCCCACACATAGCGCATGGCCGCGATCGTGTCGACATCATCCACCCGTAACACTTTGTAAACTTCCGCGCGGATCACGCTGAAGGGGAGGGAGCCGATGGTGGCTCGCAGGCCGTCTGCCACCGTATCCGGATGCGCCACGGGCGTAATCTTTCCTGCCTGTAATGAACGCCAGGCATCGTCCGCCCCCGCCGGCTCTGCGCCATAGATCTGCGCTGCAGGCCTCAAGGCTTTAGTAGCCACCGCCGTACCCGACAGCAGGCCTCCACCGCCCAGGGGCGCCAGCACCATGTCGAGCCCGGGGACTTCTTCATGCAGCTCCAGCGCGGCGGTGCCCTGACCCGCCATCACTGCGATGTCGTTATAAGGGTGCACCACGGCGGCGCCGGTCTCATCCACATAACGCTGCAGCGTCGCTTCACGCCCCGCCTGCGTGGGTTCGCAATAGATGATGCGCGCGCCATATTCTTCCACCGCGCGCCGCTTGAAAGCGCTGGCGTTGTCAGGCATCACCACACAAGCAGTGACACCGCGGCGCTTGGCCGCGAGCGCGAGGGCTGCGCCGTGGTTACCGGAGGAATGGGTGGCGACGCCCTTGGACAGCGCATCGGCGGCCAAGCTCTGCACCGCGTTGCTGGCGCCGCGCAGCTTGAACGCACCCATCTCCTGGAAGTTCTCGCATTTGAAGAACACTTCGGCGCCGGTCTCTGCATCCAGCCGAGGGCAACGCAACACCGGGGTGCGGCGTATGTATGGCGCGATCCGCTCGGCGGCGGCACGGATGGCGGCGAAATCGAGTACCTGCTGCATGGACATCTTGGGCAGCGTCAGTCGGTTGGTGGGCCAAACTCCGGACGGAAGAGCCGCTCCCGGTAGAACTTGAGTTCCGCTACGGAATCCCGCACATCGTCCATGGCGAGATGGGTGGAGACCTTGTTGAACGAACCCGCTGCGCTCGCCCAGCGCTTGGCCAGCTCCTTCAGGGTGCTCACATCCAGGTTCCGATAATGGAAGAAGCGCTCCAGTTCGGGCATGTAGCGCACCAGGAAGCGCCTGTCTTGCCCGATGCTGTTGCCGCACATGGGTGAGGCAGCTGGGGGCAGATGACGCCGCAGGAACTCCAGGGTCTGCTGCTCCGCTTCGGCCGTACTCACCCGGCTGTCCCGCACCCGCTGGGTCAAGCCCGACTGGCCGTGCTGCTTGGTGCACCACTCGCCCATGGCCGCCAGCACCGCATCGTCCTGGTGTACGGCGATGATCGGGCCCTCCTCCAGGATATTGAGTTGCTTGTCGGTGACGAGGGTGGCGATCTCGAGGATGCAGTCGGTGTCGGGCTCGAGCCCGGTCATTTCCAGGTCTATCCAGATGAGGTTTTCCGGGTTCAGTGCCATGCTGCAGTTACACGCGATGATGTTGTAGACGGGGCTAGTCTAACCCGCAGCCGCCTGCCTGCCCATCCTTAGGTCTATTGGCATAAAATGAGCGCCCGACCACCACGCTGTTCCCCATGCACCTACTGACCTCGATCTTCGTCGCGGCCTTGACGCTCACCCTGCTGGTGCGTGCTTGGCTCGCCTTGCGCCAGCTGCAGCACGTGCGCTCGCACCGGGACCGGGTGCCTGAACCCTTCGCCGCCGACATCACGCTGCAGGTGCATCGCAAGGCGGCGGACTACACCGCGGCCAAGGTCAACCTCAGCCTCATCAGCATGGCCCTGGATTTCGCCCTGGTGCTGGTCTGGACTCTCGGCGGCGGCCTCGCCGCCCTGGACGACGCACTGCGCGGCACGCATCTCGGACCCATCAACACCGGTGTGCTGGTCATCGGCAGCTTCGTGCTCCTGAACGTACTCATCGGGCTGCCGCTCTCGCTGTACTCTACTTTCGGAGTCGAGGCGGACTTCGGCTTCAACCGCACCACGTGGAAGACCTATGTGCTGGACATGCTCAAGACCCTGCTGCTCTCGGTGGTGCTCGGGGCACCCCTCCTGTATGCGGCTCTCGCCCTCATGGGCCGGGCCGGGCATCTGTGGTGGCTGTATGTCTGGGCCCTGTGGTTCGGCTTCAGCCTGTTCATGACTTGGGCCTACCCCAAGTTCATCGCGCCCTTGTTCAACAAGTTCTCGCCCCTCACGGACGAAGCCCTCAAGGCGCGCATCGAGACACTGCTCACCCGTTGTGGCTTCACCAACCGGGGTGTGTTCATCATGGATGGTTCCACCCGTTCCGCCCATGGCAATGCGTATTTCACCGGTTTCGGTGCCAACAAACGCATCGTGTTCTTCGATACGCTCATGGAGAAGCTGGAGCCCGTGGAGATCGAAGCGGTGCTGGCCCACGAACTCGGGCATTTCCGCCTTAGACACGTGTTGCAGCGCCTCTTGCTCACAGCGGTGCTGGGCCTCGCGGCGCTCGCCTTGTTGGGCTGGCTCGCGGACCAGGACTGGTTCTACATGGGTCTGGGTGTGCCCGCTCCTTCCGATTACGCGGCGCTCCTGCTCTTCACCCTGCTCTTGCCGCCCTTCCTGTTCTGCTTCGAACCACTGGCCTCCGCCTGGTCGCGCCGCCATGAGTTCCAGGCGGACGCCTACGCGCGCCAACAAGCAGATGGCGCTGCGCTGGTGCGCGCCCTGGTGAAGCTCTATCGGGACAACGCCTCCACCCTGACGCCCGATCCCCTGCACTCCGCGTTCTATGACTCCCACCCGCCGGCCCTGCTGCGCATCGCCCGCCTGCAGACTCCTCTCGATGCCACGCGCTGACGCATGACGCGGACCGGCGCCGCCATGCTGGATGGGCGCGTGGTAGCCGGCCACGGCCGCCGCTACGTGGTGGAGACTGCCAACGGCACGCGCTTGCTCTGCCTCACCGCCGGCCGTTCCCTGCAACCTGTATGCGGCGACCGAGTGCAGGTAGAGCCGGATGCAGATGGGGCATTGATACGCAAAGTACTGCCCAGGACTTCCCTATTCAGCAAGACCGACGATCGCGGCAAATCGATACCCGCCGCCGCCAATCTGGATCTGGTGCTGGTGGCTCTCGCCGTAGAACCGAGGCCGGATAGCTTCCTGACGGATAAATACCTAGCTGCCATCGGCGCTATGGGTCTCAAGCCCGGTATCGTGTTCAACAAGATAGATCTGCCGGATGCCTCAGCCGTGGAAGCTGATACCCACCTGACGTATTTCGAGAAGCTGGGATATCCCGTCTTCCGGTTGAGCACGAAGGGTAAGCTAGGGTTAGAGAGCCTCAGAACAGCGCTGAGTGACAAATGCAGCCTGCTGGTGGGGCAATCCGGAGTGGGAAAATCGTCCCTGCTGAACATCCTCGTGCCGGAAGCTCGCAGCCGCATCACCGAACTCTCCGCCGCCACCGGCGAGGGCAAGCACACCACCACCTCCACCACCCTGCATCCGCTACCAGGGGGCGGTTCGCTCCTGGATTCGCCGGGTGTCCGGGATCTGTCCCTGGCCCACTGCCCACCCGAGGCCCTGAAGAGCTTGTTCGTGGAATTCACCCCACGCGCCGGCCACTGCCGCTTCGCCGATTGCCTGCACATCACCGAACCAAGTTGTGCGGTCAGGGCTGCTGTCGAGAATAAAGAGATACCCGAGAGCCGTTACAAGAGCTATCAGCGGTTGGTAAAGACTATGAAAGAAGTACAAGACCGGAAATACGATTAAATCGAAAGCGTCTGCTATCTATATTCTTCAGGTCTTAATGGGAAACATCCCTGTTCCCTTCGTTCGCGGACGAAGCGATGCTTCGCCACGCTCATCCCGCTCGCCATCCCTGGCGATCGTTCGGTTTTGTTGCCATGCCTAGGCATGACAACAAAACCTCACCCCGGCGGCCATTCCATCTGCCGGCCGGCGAGCAGGTGCATGTGGATATGGAATACCGTCTGACCGCCGTCGGCATTGCAGTTCATCACCAGCCGATAGCCGTTCTTGGCCACGCCTTCCTTGCGCGCGATGTCCTGGGCCGCCATCAGCATCTTCCCCGCCAGGAAGGCATCGGCTTCGATGGTGTCGTTCAGGGTGGCGATGTGCTTGCGCGGCACGATGAGCACGTGCAGCGGCGCCTGGGGCTTGATGTCCCGGAACGCGATAAGCTCCGGGGTCTCCAGCACCATCTGCGGCTTCATCTCACCCGCGGCCATCTTGCAGAAGAGGCAGTCCTTCATGGGCACTCCTTTCAGCGGACTTCCAGCCGGCCCGTGAAGGCATGGGACAGGGTGCCGCCATCGATGAATTCCAGTTCGCCGCCGATGGGCACGCCATGGGCGATGCGCGTGGCGCGTATGTTGCGACGGCGCGCCAGCTCAGCCAGGTAGTGGGCCGTGGCTTCGCCTTCCACCGTCGGGTTGGTGGCGAGTATGAGTTCGCCCACCCCACCCTCGTCCAGACGCTTCTCCAGCTGCACCAGCCCGAGTTCATCGGGACCGATGCCGTCCAGGGGCGAGAGATGGCCCATGAGCACGAAATACTGGCCGCGGAAGCCTGTGGCGCCTTCGATGGCATAGACATCCGCCGGCGTCTCCACCACGCACACCACGCCGGGGTCGCGTTTGCTGTTCACGCAGATCTCGCACAGCTTGCCCTCGGTGAGCATGCGGCAACGCTCGCAATGACCTATGCCTTCGACCGCCGCCTGCAGAGCCTCGGACAAGACCAGGGCCCCTTGCCGGTTGCGCTCCAGGAGCTGGAAAGCCATGCGTTGCGCGGATTTGGGGCCGACGCCCGGCAGGCAGCGCAGCGCATCTATCAGTTTCTGCAGTAAGGGTGAGTAGGACATGGCTCAGAACGGCAGCTTGAATCCGGCCGGCAGGCTTAAGGCCCCGGTCATGCCTGCATAACGCGACTGCATGGCGGCTTCGATCTTGGCCGCGGCATCGTTCACCGCCACCGTCACCAGGTCCTCGAGCATCTCCACGTCGCCTTTCAGCAGTTCCGGATCGATGTGCACCCGGCGCAATTCATGCTTGCCGCTCATCTCGACGGTGACCTTACCACCGGCGGCCTGACCCGTGACCATGAGACGCGTCAGCTCGTCCTGCGCCTTCTGCATGTTCTCCTGCAGCGCTTGCGCCTGCTTCATCAGGTTACCGAGACCGCCACGCATCGTCGCCGTTACTCCATATATATGTGGGCAGAGTGGCTCAATCCGCCGGTTTCACGAGCTCGGGGTTCACCTGGGTGCCGAAGGTCTCGCAGAGCTCCCGCACCCGGGGATCCGCGGCGATGGCGCTCTGAGCCGCTGCCAGCCGTTCTGCGTCGCGTTTCTCATCCAGCACTGCGGGGGTCACGAGCGCGCCCTCGCCCGCCTGGATGCGTACCTTCAAGGTTTCGCCGTAGTACCGCGAGAGTGCTTCCTCCAGGCGCCCCACCAGTTGATCCGTGGCCATGTACTGGTGAGCAGCGTTGATCTCAAGATACAGCGTCGCACCCTCACGACGGCGATAAGCGCAGTTGGCGGCCAGCTGCTGGCCTGCGCCGCGTAGCCCCAAGGCCTCCATCAATTTCGGCCACTCCGGTTCCTTCCAGGCCTGAGCCGTCTGCGCGACAGGTCGCGGGGCATCGGTCTGGGGAGCGCTAGCAGTCTGTACAGGCGCACGCGGTGCCGCGCTCCTGCCGCCGACGGAGTCCACCGGCAGCGGCGCCGGCTCGCCGGGCTGGAAGGCTAACATGCGCAAGAGCGTCATCTCGAACCCGGCCCGGGGTGCCGGCGCGAGCATGAGATCACGCCGGCCGAGCAAGGCGATCTGATAACAGACCTGCACGTCCGTCGCGTCCATGCGTGCCGCCAGAGCCTTGATGGTCTCGGCATCGGCGAATTCACCGGCTGCCTGGGGCACCGCCTGGGCCACAGCCACCCGCTGCAACACCGCCGCCAGCTCATCCAGCACCAGGGCGTAATCCGGCGCACGCTCATCCAGCTGCGCCACGGCGGCGAGCAGCGCTGCGCCGTTATGCGCCGCCACGGCTTCCATGAGCGCGCGTACGTGGGTGCGCTCGATGGTGCCGAGCATGCTGCGCACATCTGCATCCTTCACGGTGCCGCCGCCGAAAGCGATGGCCTGGTCCAGGAGGCTCAAGGCGTCCCGCAGACTGCCGTCGGCGGCGTGGGCCAGCAGGGCCACGGCCGGTGCCTCACAGGGGATCTTCTCCGCTTCCATGATGTGTATCAGGCGGTCACCGATGAGGCCTTCGGGCAGGCGTTTCAGGTTGAACTGGAGGCAGCGGGACAGCACCGTCACCGGGATCTTCTGCGGGTCGGTGGTGGCCAGCAGGAACTTGACGTGAGGCGGGGGCTCTTCCAGGGTCTTGAGCAGCGCATTGAAGGCGCTCTTGGAGAGCATATGCACTTCGTCGATGAGGTAGACCTTGTAGCGGCCGCGGGTGGGCGCGTACTGCACGTTATCGAGGAGTTCGCGGGTATCGTCCACGCCGGTGCGGGAAGCAGCGTCCACCTCGATCAGGTCCACGAAGCGGCCAGCGTCGATCTCCTGGCAGGCGCTGCACTTGCCGCAGGGCATGGAAGTCACGCCGGTCTCGCAGTTGAGGGACTTGGCCAGGATGCGGGCGATGGTGGTCTTGCCCACGCCGCGGGTGCCAGTGAACAGGAAGGCGTGGTGCAGCCGGTTATGATCCAGGGCGTTGATCAGGGCCCGAAGCACGTGCTCCTGCCCGACCATCTCCGCGAAGCTGCGCGGACGCCATTTTCTCGCCAGAACTTGGTAGGACATCGCGCCGGGTAGAGCCTAAAGGTTTGCCGTCTTGGGCTACTTTAACAGAGGCGTGGAATGGGTGGCCGCCTGCGTCAGCCCTTACCGGCCCGCGACGCCGCTGCTACCGCTGCTCCCTTCCGGGCCTGACGGGGTTTGCAGCACACCGCTGCCGGGAGGCCGGCGCAGGCTGCCATGGAAACAAGATTATAAAACCAAAGAGGATGTGAGAGCGGGATTACTCCGGGCATCCCTGCCCTCCGCCCCTTCGGGGCCCGCCTTCGGCGGTTCAAAATTGCTCCCGGCAATTTTGTCGAACCCGCCTATCTATTATCGAGGGTTCGAACCCCGCTGCACAGTTTAGTCAAAAACTAGGGGCCCAATGGCCCCTAGTTTTTGACTAACTGGCGGAGAGAGAGGGATTCGAACCCTCGATACGGTGTTAACCGTATACACGCTTTCCAGGCGTGCTCCTTAGACCGCTCGGACACCTCTCCGTAACTCTACTAACTCGAAATTTTGCGCCATCCAGCCCTGGATTCAAGGCCGGCTGGCGGCAAAAGCGCGGAAGGTTACTCCAAGGGGCCGCCGGTCGCAACCGGAGGGCTACTGTGGGTGCTGGCCACCGGGGCAGGAGTATGGGTCGCAGGAGGCGGTACAGCCACCGTGGCCGGCGGGCCTTTCGTCTCGTTCACGGTCTTGCCATGGCGGTGCCGGGTGATGGTGGGATTGAGGGCGCTGGCAGCCGCCGGTGCCCCCAGGGGGCCGAGCACGTCCGGCGGCTTGACCATGCAATTGCCGGCCGTCCCCATCCCCTGCACTCCTACTCCTGCTGTGGCTTGAGGTACCACGTAGGCCGGATCCGGCGCCGGAACCGATACACCGACCGGTGCCTGGAGCGGCGGGCGCTCGCGGTTCGCCAGATAAGGGTGTCCGACACCGCACAAGGGCACAGCGCTGCAGCTCGAAAGCAGCCCTGCGCAAAGGAGCACCGGCAGGGATAAGGACCGGAAAGCATTGTTCGTCATCGTTCGCCTTGGGGTATCTACAGCGCGCCGACGGTCTTGAGTACCGTACGCAGCGCCGGGTGGTGTTCGTCGGCCAAAGGGGTAAGCGGCAGCCTGATACCAGGGGGGATGCGGCCCATCTCAGCCAGCGCCCACTTTACGGGAATCGGACTGCTTTCTACAAATAGCGCCTTGTGCAGCGGCGCCAAACGGGCATCGATCTCCGCGGCTTTCTTGGTGTCGCCCCGGCGCGCCGCGGCGATCATCTCGTGCATGAGCTTGGGCGCCACATTGGCGGTGACGGAGATCACTCCCACCCCGCCCTGGAGGATGAATTCCCGGGCCGTGGCATCGTCGCCGCTGATCATGGTGAAGGCATCACCGCAACGCCGGCGGATGTCCTCAGCCCTGGCCACATCTCCGGTGGCTTCCTTGATACCGGCGATGTTGGGTAGCTTGGCCAGCCGCTCCACGGTGGCCGGCAGCAAGTCGGTGATGGTGCGGCCGGGTACGTTGTAGAGCAGTACCGGCAGGGACACCGCCTCGGCGATGGCCCGGAAATGGCGATATAGGCCTTCCTGCATCGGCTTGTTGTAGTAAGGGACCACCGTGAGCACAGCGTTAGCCCCCAGATCCTGGGCGCGCCGGCTCATGTGCGCCGCATGGGCGGTGTTGTTGGAGCCGGTACCGGCGATGACCGGGATGCGGCCCTTGACACGGCGTACGCAGCGCGCCACCACCTCCATATGTTCCTCGTCCTCGAGTGTGGCGGATTCGCCGGTGGTGCCCACCGCCACCACGCCGTCGGTGCCCTCGGCCAGATGCCAGTCCAGGAGCGCGTCCAGGGCGGTGAAATCCACCCGGCCATCGCCGGACATGGGTGTGACCAATGCCACCATGCTTCCCTGGAACATCGTCTAACCTCGGGTAAAGACGCTATGGTACGGGCCGCATGACCCAGGCTCAAGGCACGGCCGCAAAAGAGTTGCAGCATGGCGGAAACCCGCTACACTGCTGCCATCGCTCCCGCCGATCCTGGTTAACCTGCTGCGAGCCCGAATGAAACAGTTTCTGGTGGTATCCGTGCTGGGTGAAGACCGGCCCGGCACCCTCCACGACCTCGCACGCACCGTGCGCGACTGCGGCTGCAACGTGGTGGAAAGCCGCATGACCGTGCTGGGCAGCGAGTTCTCCATGCTGCTGCTGGTCTGCGGCAACTGGAACACCATCACCAAGCTCGAAGCCACCCTCCCCAAGCTCGAACAGAAGCTCAGCCTGACGGTCGCCTCCCGCCGCACCAACGAACGTACACCGCGCCACGACCTCGTGCCCTATGCGGTGGACGTGGTGTGCCTGGACCAACCGGGGATAGTCTTCAATCTCGCCAACTTCTTCGCCGAGCGCAACATCGGCATCGCCGAACTCAGCACCCGCAGCTATCCTGCGACCCACACCGGCGCACCCATGTTCGCGGTGCAGATGTCCGTCAACATACCCGCAGACATGCACATCGGCAGGCTGCGGGAAGAGTTCATGGATTTCTGCGATTCCCTGAACCTGGACGCCATCATGGAACCCATAAAAGGCTGAAACGCATGGGCAAGCTAGCCATCGGCAAGAAAGCACCGGATTTCACCCTGCCTGCCACCGGTGACAAGAGCATCAAGCTCTCCAAGCTCAAGGGCAAGAACGTGGTGCTGTACTTCTACCCCAAGGACGACACGCCCGGTTGCACGCTCGAAGGCCAGGACTTCCGCGACCTCAACGCCAAATTCACCCGACGCAACACCGTGATCCTGGGTGTGTCCCGGGATAACCTGAAGTCACATGCCAAGTTCTGCGCCAAGTTCTCTTTCCCGTTCGACCTGCTCGCCGACGAAGACGAGAAGGTCTGCACCCTGTTCGGCGTCATGCAAGAGAAGAACATGTACGGCCGCAAGGTATGGGGCATAGTGCGCAGTACCTTCCTCATCGACTCCGGCGGTGTGTTGAGACGCGAATGGCGCAAGGTGCAGGTCAAGGGCCACGCCGCAGAAGTTCTGGAGGCGGTCGCGGAGTTGGGTAAATCGCCCGCCCCTGCCAAGAAGAGACCAGCGAAGAAGGCCGCCAAACGATGAGCAAGAAAGCCAGCGCCCAGAAGCGGCGGCTCTACGTCCTGGATACCAACGTGCTGATGCACGATCCCACGGCCATCTTCCGCTTCCAGGAACATGACATCTTCCTGCCCATGGTGGTGCTGGAAGAACTGGACGCAGGCAAGAAAGGTGTCACGGAAGCGGCGCGCAACGTGCGCCAGGTGAGCCGCTTCCTGGACGACATGATGCGCGACGTGAGCAAGGCGGAGATCGACGCCGGCCTCGTGATCCAGAACCTGCAGAACGCCAAGGGTGCTGCCGCGACCGGCGGCCGGCTGTTCTTCCAGACCGAGTCCCTACCCTCGTTGTTGCCCGAGAGCCTGCCTGGCAACAAGCCTGACAACAATATCCTCGGGACCACCCTGGCGCTCCAGCAGCGCCACCCCGATACGCGCGTCGCCCTGGTCTCGAAAGACATCAACCTGCGCATCAAGGCCGCGGTGGTCGGCATCCATGCAGAGGATTACTTCAGCGACAAGGCCTTGGACGACCTGGATCTCCTCTTCACCGGTATGCAGGAACTGCCCGGTGACTTCTGGGATCGGCACAGCAAGGACATGGAATCCTGGCAGCAGGAAGGTCGCACCTGGTACCGGATACGCGGGCCGCTGGTGAAAGACTGGCATCCGAACCAATGCCTCTTCAGCGATAACTTTGAAGCCATCGTGCGCAGCATAGACGGCAACGGCGCGCTGCTTGAACTCACGCGGGACTACCGCGGCATCCGCCACACGGTTTGGGGCATCAACGCGCGCAACCGCGAGCAGAACTTCGCCCTCAACCTGCTCCTGGATACCCACGTGGATTTCGTGAGCCTCTTAGGGTCCGCCGGCACGGGCAAGACCTTGCTCGCGCTGGCTGCCGGCCTCGCCCAGGCCCTGGAACAGAACCGTTATCGCGAGATCATCATGACCCGGGTCACGGTGCCGCTCGGCGAAGACATCGGTTTCCTCCCCGGGACCGAGGAAGAGAAGATGACCCCTTGGATGGGCGCCCTCATGGACAACCTGGAGGTGCTCACCCAATCCGGCGAAGGCGGCGAATGGGGGCGGGCCGCGGCCGGCGACCTCCTACGCAGCCGCATCAAGATCCGTTCCATGAACTTCATGCGGGGCCGGACCTTCCTCAACCGCTACATCATCCTGGACGAGGCCCAGAACCTCACGCCTAAACAACTGAAGGCGCTCATCACCCGCGCAGGCCCCGGCACCAAGATCGTCTGCATAGGCAACATATCCCAGATAGACACGCCTTATCTGACGGAGACCACCTCGGGTCTCACTTATGTGGTGGACCGCTTCAAGCTGTGGCCACATTCAGGGCATGTGACCCTGCTGCGGGGCGAGCGTTCGCGGCTGGCGGACTTCGCCTCCGAAACCCTCTAGCCCGCTGTCGGCAACCCAGGCGTTTTGGCTGCCCCTAAGGCCATCAGGTGCTTACAATTTCAGTCTGCGTATGCTTAAATCTCACGATAATTTCCCGCTCTCTCAGAGGGTTGAACGATGAATAATAAACAGCTTGCCTTGGGGACTCTGTCCAGCATCGCCGCCGCTCTGGCGCTGATCCTGCCGGGTTTCGCCTCCGCCGCCAACTTCCAACTCACCGAGATGAGCGCCACCAGCCTCGGCCGCGCCCATTCCGGCGGCGCGGCAGCTGCGGAAGACGCCTCCACCATCTGGTACAACCCTGCCGGGCTCTCGAATCTCAACGGCTCCGAGATCCTGGGTGGTTACGCTCTGATCCGTTTCGGTGCGGACTTCAACAAGACCAGCGCCACTGATGCCATCGGCCAGCCCCTCTCGGGTGGCAACGGCGGCAGCGTCGGCAAGCTCGGTGGGCCTCTGTTCGTGTATTACTCCAGGCCCATCAACGACAGCTGGACCTTCGGCTTCGGGCTCAACACCCCGTTCGGCCTGGCCACCAAATACGATAACGATTCGATATTCCGTTACCAGGCGATCTACAGCAGCGTGTCGGTGATCAACTACAACCCGACCTTGTCCTGGAAAGTGGCGCCCAACTTCTCGCTGGGCTTCGGCATCGACTACCAGCAGATGAACGTGAAGCTGACCAATGACGTGGACTTCGGCGCCATCTGCTTCGGCCAGGTGAACCCCGTGACCTGCACGTCTCTCGGCCTCACTCCCCAGAACCATGACGGCTTCTTCTCCACACAGGCCAGCGGTCATGGCACCGGCTGGAACATCGGCGCCCTGTGGGATATCGACAGCACCAAGCGCTTGGGCTTCGCCTACCGCTCGACCGTCAACCACGACATCTCCGGCAACGCCTCGTTCACCAATGTGCCTGGCGTGTTCGCCGCCCAGCCCCAGTTCCAGAACCAGGGCGTCTCCTCTAGCTTCGAGACCCCCCGGATCATGTCCTTGAGCTACTTCCAGCAGCTGAACGACCAGTGGTCCTTGACCGCCGATTGGTCGAACACCGGCTGGAGCAGCTTCGACAAGCTGGACATCAAGTTCGCGAACGCGGGCACCCAGGATGTCATCGTGGACGAGGGCCTGAGCAACTCGAACCGCTACAGCTTCGGCCTGGACTACAAGTTCAACCAGGACTGGACCTTCCGCGGCGGCGTGGCCTTGGACAAGACCCCGGTGCCGGATCCGGCGGCCCCCTGCAACACCACGGTCAGCAACCCAAATACCTGCAACAATGCGGTGAACGCCAGCCGCACCGCGCGCCTGCCGGACGATACCCGTCGCTGGATAGCCTTCGGCGCGACCTGGCATACCAGCGAGCATTCCCAGTGGGACCTCGGCTACGCCCACCTGTTCCTCGGCAGCAATGTATCTTTCAACCAGACCAACGCCGCCGGCGACGACCACATCGTCGGCAGCTTCAAGGCGGATGCGGACATCCTGGCCTTGAGCTATCGCTACCATTTCTGAACGGAAAAGTTTGTGATTTAAAAAGCCCCTGCAATGCAGGGGCTTTTTCCTGTGTGGCATCATTACATATGGTTACAAACTGACAGCACTGAGCACGGCCGCAGCTCACCCCGTCAACCGACATGCGATAATGGCGTCACTCCTCATGGGGCGGCTGAACGCCCTATCCCAGGTGGACCGCCTTGAAGCGCTTCTTCCCGAAACTCCTGACCTGCGCCGTAGCCGGACTCTTCGCGGTCAGCACGGCGCTCGCCACCACCGACCCGCCGGATCTCTCGGTGACGGCCCTGCAGAACCTGCCGGGGACCCCGAGCACCGGCCCCGGCCAGACCGGCGGCAGCGATTTCAACCTGCCGCAGATAGGTGAAGCCGGCGCGGACGTGATCAGCCCGCAACAGGAGTATGAGATCGGCTTGCAGATAATAAACGAGCTGCGCGAAGCCGATGCCATCGTCGATGATCCACTGGTCGCGGAATACATCCAGAATCTGGGCCATTCCCTGTCCTCGCACAGCGACAACCCCAGCCTGAATTTCGGCTTCTACGTCATCGACGACGATGACATCAACGCCACCACCCTGCCCGGCGGCTTCATCGTGGTGAACAGCGGCCTCTTCCTCATGTCGGACAATGAAGACGAACTCGCCGGCGTGCTCGCCCACGAGATAGGCCATGTCACCCAGCGCCATCTGGCGCGCGGACTGGAGGACCAGAAGAACCAGACCTTCATGAATGTGGTCACCATGTTGGCCGGCTTGCTTGCCGCCACCAAGACCAGTGACCCGAACGTGGCAGCGGGTGCCCTGGCAACGGCTGAATCCACCCTCATCCAACACCAGATCAACTACACCCGCGGCGATGAAGCTGAGGCGGACCGGGTCGGTATCGCCACCCTGGCGCGCGCCGGTTACCAGCCCCAGGGCATGGTGGATTTCTTCGCCAAGATGCAGCAGAACTCGTCTCTGAACGGCTATGACAGAATCCCCGAGTTCCTGCTGGACCACCCCCTGGACCTCACGCGCATGGCCGAGGCCCAGAACCGTGCAGCTGAGCTGCATGTGCCTAAACGGCCCGACAGCCGCAGCTTCTTGCTGATGAAAGCCCGCCTCAAGGCCATGCAGGACGGCGGCACCGATAAGCTGCTCGAGTATTTCACCGGCGGGATACAGACCACCCAGGGCTGGAACCAGGTGCCCATGCGCTACGGTCTGGCCCTGGTGGATGCACGGCTCGGCCACTATGCGGAGGCCACTATGATCATGCGCGCGCTCGTCACCGAATACGATGACGTGATCGCCTTCCGCATCGGCCTCGCCGACAGCGAGATACAGGGCGGCAAGACCAGCGAGGCCATCGAGACTTATGATTCCGCCATGCGACTGTTCCCGGACAGCAGCCCCCTAGTCTTGAGCTACGCCAGCGACCTCATCGATGTGAACAAACCGCGCAGCGCCGTGGATATCCTCAATCTCCTCAGCTATGGCAGCCATCGCGAACCTGAAGCCCTGCGCCTCATGGCGAAGGCTTATGACAAGCTGGGGGACAGTGCCGATTCCCACTACTACATGTCAGAATATTACCTGTCGAGCGGGCTGCCCACGGCCGCCGTGGATCAGCTGCGCATCGCTCTCGCCACACCCGGCATCGACAGCCTGCAGCAGCAGCGCTACCGCGCGCGCCTGCATCGCGTCGAACAGGAAGCCAAGCAGGCACGCACAGATCAGGAAGATTTTCCATGAACCTGCCCCACCTGCTAGGATAAGCGGGTCTGTCGCAAGGAACCTCCATGACCGTCTCAGCGCGCTGCCTGTCGCGGCTACGCCTACCTGTCGCCTGGATGGTGGCCTGCACCCTACTTGCTGGCTGCGCCAGCGTGCCGCCGGATTACACCACCCAGACCAAGGACCCCTGGGAGAAGTTCAACCGCGCCGTCTATTCCTTCAACGACAAGCTGGACAAGGACGTGGCGCGGCCCGTGGCCACCGCCTATGTGCGCGTCGTACCCGAACCCGCGCGCAATCGCTTCCACGACTTCATCAGCAACCTGGGCGAGCCCGTGAACATCGTGAATGCCGCGCTCCAGGGCAAGTTCAAGCAGAGCCTGCAGGACACCGGCCGCTTCCTGGTCAACAGCACCATCGGGCTGTTCGGGTTCTTCGACGTGGCTACGCATATAAGCCTGCCCCATCAAGAAGAGGATCTCGGGGAGACCTTCGCTCACTGGGGCGTGCCCTCGGGCCCCTATCTGGTGATCCCGGTGCTGGGGCCCAGCACGGTGCGGGATGCCGGCGGGTTATATGTGGATGTGACTGCCAACCCAACCCTCAAATACATGGGCCCACGCTATCGCAACGCGCTCACGCTGCTGTATGGGATCGATACCCGTGCGGGCCTGATGCAGGCCAATGGCAGCCTAGACAGCGCCTATGACCCCTACGCCTTCGTACGCGATGCCTATATCCAGAACCGGCGCTACAATATCTACGACGGGAATCCGCCGGTGCAATACGACGATTATGATGACGACGAGCGCGCGCCTGGCGCGGCGAGCGCAAGTGCTCCTGCGCTAGCCGCTCCGGCTGTCGGCACGAAAATGCAGCCTACCACTGCGGCGCCGGCCGCAGTGACGGCAGCCAAGCCCACCGCTCCCGCCGTACCGGCCGCAGCCACTTCAACCCCTCCTGAAAAGCAAAACGGATTCGGCCGTGAAACGGCCGAACGACCGGACAAAGGCTCGCTGTAAAACAGCGCGCGGACAGGCAGGAAAGCCTGGGCTGAGGCGCGAAGCAGGATTCGTAGCACAGCAGTCCGGGCCAGTGTTAACCAAGGTACTTAGGGCTTCGCCAGGGAAGGCTACGTACTAGTCTGAAAGAAACCAGCAATCGACTCAACTGCTGGGCAGAAGCTTGTCCACTTCGCTGATGCGCGCCAGGGCATGAGCCTGGGCGGGTAGATGGCGGAACAGTATCTCGCGGTGCTCGCGATGCGCCCAGCCCGCCCACTCCACCAGCAAGGCGAGGCCTGCGCTGTCCGTCCCCTCCACCCCGTGCAGATCCAGTTCGATGTGCTTGTGATGTGCGAACAGCTCCTGGCCGGTCACCAGCGCCTTGCCCACGGTAGCAAAGCTCAGGTGACCGGAGACGCGGAAGCGTCCGTTCCCAGCGTCCTCGATGAGTATCTCAGCCATCAGTCGTTAGCCTTGGAGGGGGCCTGCACCGTGCCGTTGGCGGACTCGGTATTGAGGCGCTTGATGAGTTCATCCAGACCGCTCTTCTGGACCTCCGGACCGAACTGGTTTCGGTAATTCAGCACGTAGGAGATGCCCTCGATGGTCACGTCGAAGGCTTTCCAGCTGCCGCTCTTGTTGGTGAGCACGTAATCCACTTCCACCGGCGCGCCGTTGTCGCGCAGCACCTTGGTCCTAACACGGGCCTGGCTCGCATCGGCGCCCTGCTGCCAGGGCGATACCTGCACGTTATTCTGGGTGTAATTGCCCTTGAGCAGGGCATCGGCGTAGCTGTGCACCAGGTACTTGTAGAACGCGTCCTGGAAAGCCTTGCGCTGCTCCGGCGTGGCGTTGCGCCAAGCCTGCCCGAGCACGAGCCGTGAAGCGTACTCGAAATCGAAGCGTGGCAGCAGGATGCCGCCCACGACGCTGTACAACTCCTGGGGGTTCTTCTGCAGCTCGGCCTTCTTGCTGTTGACCGTATCAAAAAGTTCCTTGGCGGTCTGCTGGATGATCTGGTCGGGCGGCAGTGCGCCGCCCGCAGCGGGCGCGTCGCCGGCCAAGGCCGGCAGCGCGGGGATGAGCAGGAATAAGACCGCTAAAAGTATCTTGCGCATGATTATTTCGCTCCTGGCGCTGTAGCCTTTGAGAAGAACTGGCCGATGAGCTTCTCCAACACCAGCGCGGACTGGGTGTACTGGATGGTGCTGCCGTTCTTGAGGAAGGTGTCCGAACCGCCTGGATCGAGGCCGATATATTGCTCGCCCAGGATGCCTGAGGTCAGGATGCTGGCGGTGGAGTCATCCGGGATCTGCTGATAGCTGCCGTAGATCTGCAGGGTGACCACGGCATTGAAGTTCTTGGGATCGAGCTTGATGGCGAGCACCCGGCCCACGGCCACGCCCGCGATGGTCACCGACGCGCGGGGTTTGAGGCCGCCGATGTTGTTGAAACTGGCGCTCACAGTATAACCGCCGTGGTCGCCATAGGTCTGGATGTTCGTCGTCTTGGTGGCGAGGAATACCAGCGCCATGAATCCCAGGATGATGAACGCGCCAGTGCTTATCTCGATCGTGCGTGTCTGCCGCATGATTTAGGCTCCGTGAAAGAATGCGCTGGTCAATATGTAATCCAAAACCAATACCGCTAACGCGCTGTTCACCACAGTGCGCGTGGTGGCGTTGCTCACGCCTTCGGCGGTGGGCTGGGCGTAGAAACCCTCGTACACCGCCAGCAGGCTGATGGCCCCGCCGAACACTATGCCCTTGATGACCGTACTCTCTATTACGTCTTCCACCAGGTCCACGTTGACGCGCATCTGGGACCAGAAGGCGCCCTCGTCCACCCCCAGGTGCATCACGCTCAACAGGTAGCCGCCGAGGATGCCGATGGTGCAGAAGATGACGGTCAGGAGCGGTACGGAGATGGCGCCCGCGATGAAGCGCGGCACCACGATGCGGCGCACCGGGTCCACCGCCATCATCTCCATGCCGGCGAGCTGTTCGGTGGCGCGCATCAGCCCGATCTCGGAGGTGAGCGCGGTGCCGGCGCGACCGGCGAACAGCAGCGCGGTGATCACCGGTCCGAGTTCGCGATACAGGGACAAGGCGATGCCAGAGCCGACGGCGCTGGTGGCGGCGAAACGCGCCAGGAGGTTATAGCTCTCGAGACCGAGCACCATGCCCACGAACAGGCCGGCGACGATGATGAGCACCAGTGACATGGCACCCACGCTGTAGATCTGCTGGAACACCAGCCGCCAACGCAAGAGCGCCGAAGGTGTGTAGCGCAGGAGCCGGAACAGGAACAGCCAGCAGGCGCCGAAGCCTTCCAGGAAACCCAGGATGATGTAATACATCTCGCGCAGCAGCGATATCATTCCTGCTCTCCTGCGAACAGCTGCTTCGCGAGATCCGGCGCTGGATAATGGAACGGCACTGGGCCGTCCGACAGGCCCTTCATGAACTGGCGCACCCAGGCAGACTTGTTCTCTTCGAGTTCCTGCGGGGTGCCGTAGGCCACCACCTTGCCTTCCGAGATGAGGTAACTGTGGTCAGACACGGAGGACACCTCCTCCACGTCATGGGACACGATGATGCTGGTGAGCCCCAGGCTGTCGTTTAACTGCCGGATGAGGCGCACGATGACGCCCATGGAGATGGGGTCGAGGCCGGTGAAGGGCTCGTCGTAGAAGATGATCTTGGGATCCAGCGCGATGGCGCGCGCTAGCGCCACGCGCCGCGACATGCCGCCGGAGAGTTCCGTCGGCATGAGGTTCCAGGCGCCGCGCAGGCCCACGGCCTGCAGTTTTATGAGCACCACTTGGCGGATCAGGCTCTCGGGCAGTTTGGTGTGCTCACGCAACGGGAAAGCCACGTTCTCATAGACGCTATTGTCGGTGAACAGGGCGCCGCTTTGGAACAGGAAACCCATCTCCTTGCGCAGTTCGAAGAGCTGCTCAGCAGTGAGACGCATGATGTTGCGGCCATCGACGATGATCCGCCCCCGGTCCGGTAACACCTGCCCCGTCATGATGCGTAACAGCGTGGTCTTGCCGGTGCCGGAAGGCCCCATGATGGCCGTCACCTTGCCGCGCAGGATGTTGATGTTCAGACGATCGAAGATGAGCTTCTCGCCCCGGCGATACTTGAGGCCGCTGATCTCGATGACGTTTTCGGAGCCGCTGTCGGTTTCGCTTACCATGGCTGCTTGCCAGCAGGATTCCCTGGAGGATGAGCCTTAATCAATGACGAAGGCGCTATCCCATACGTTATGGATATAAAAATGGACTAGACGGTCCAGTCTAGTTTGTTTTGCCCTTTGCCGTCAATGGAAAGATTAAGGCTAGATGATCCATTTAACCCCATGAATAGGCTTGATTTAACCATGTGACCATCCCTGTATCCCCAGAGCTTCACATTAGGCTGCGGTCTTGGCTGAAGCCCAATCAATATATGGGGTCTAAAACCGCCTATTCGGCCTTAGGCTGCCTTCTCCATCTGGGCGGTATACGTCGCCGCACAGGCGGCACTATTGCACTCAGCACGGTGGTAGAAGGTTTTCTGACCGGCTGCGAGCTTGGCGTCCTGGCCGCCCCACGCGGTCAAGGCAGCCGCCTGCAGTGCCCGGCCATAGGAGTAGCTGAGCTTCCAGGGCGCAGGCCCCAGGGCATTCATGGCGTTCAGATGGGCCGTGGCCGCCACTTCGCTCTGGCCACCGGACAGGAACACGATGCCCGGCACCGCGGCCGGCACCTGCTGCTTCAACACTTTCACCGTCTCCCGCGCCACCTCCTCCACCGAGGCCTGCTGCGGGCACTTCATGCCGGCGATCACCATGTTGGGCTTGAGCAGGATGCCTTCCAGTGCCACATGCTGGGCACGCAGTTCGTGGAATACGGTCTCCAGGACCTCGGAAGTGACCGCCGCGCAGCGGGCGATGTCGTGGGCACCGTCCATGAGCACTTCCGGCTCCACGATGGGCACCAGGCCCTGCTCCTGGCACAGGGCCGCATAGCGGGCCAGTGCCTGGGCATTCACCCGGATGCAGTAGGCGCTGGGCATGCCGGCGCCGATGTCGATCACGCCGCGCCACTTGGCGAAACGTGCCCCCAGCTTGTGGTATTCCTGCAGCCGCTCCCGCAGCCCGTCCAGGCCCTCGGTGATGAGTTCGCCTGCCGCACCGGCAAGCGGTTTCGTGCCTTTGTCCACCTTGATGCCCGGGACCATGTCCTGCTGCATCTGCAGTTCCGGGAATGGCACCCCGGTCTTGCTCTTCTGCCGGATGGTCTCGTCGTACATGATCACGCCGCTGATGAACTTGCCGACCCCGGGGGTGGCGAACAGCATCTCCCGGTAAGCACGCCGCAGCTCTTCTGTAGATGTGCTGATGCCGATGCCCTTGAAGCGTTTCTCGATGGTGCCGGTGCTCTCGTCCGCCGCCAGGATGCCCCGGTGCTTGGCCACGATCTTATGGGCGATGCGTTCCAGTTCCTGCAGGTTCATGTACGTAGACCTCTGCTTGAATGCCTGTAATAGATCCCGCGCCTTTAGGCAAGTCAGGCGGGAAACCCCGAATTCGACGGTATTTTACCAGAGGCAGGGTAATCCGCTGGAGCGGCATGGGAATGGTGGGCCGTGACAGATTCGAACTGTCGACCAACTGGTTAAAAGCCAGCTGCTCTACCGACTGAGCTAACGGCCCCTGAAAACTATGCGATCTGCCGTCCCTGGCGAAGCCTCTCCAGTGCTCCGACCCCCGGTCCGGACATCCTGTCCGGCCGTCCAGCCGCTTCGCGGCTGGACCCGACTGAGCTAACGGCCCACGTGAAACTAATGCCCCTGCGCCTTTCCAGGCTAACCCCAACGCGGCCTCCTGCCTCGCTCTACACCTAGAAACCCTTGATATTAAGCTGCCAATCTATCGAAGGCTGCGCATGATAGCGGATAGAAGCAGATTACACACCCCGGCGATAGGCCGTGGGATCCGCTATCCCCGCTTCCAGAAAACCCTGGCGGCGCAGCCGGCAGCTGTCGCAGACCCCGCAGGCCCTGCCCTCAGCATCCGCGGTATAGCAGGACACGGTGAGGCCGTAATCCACCCCCAGACCGACCCCCAGGCGGATGATCTCGGCCTTGGACAAGCTGATCAACGGCGCCGCGATGCGGAGCTTGCGCCCCTCCACCCCGGCCTTGGTGCCGAGGTTCGCCACCTGTTCGAAGGCGGCCACGAACTCAGGCCGGCAGTCCGGGTAACCGGAGTAGTCCACGGCGTTCACCCCGATGAAGATATCGCTCGCCTCCAGTACTTCCGCCCAGCCCGTGGCTACGGCCAGGAACACGGTATTGCGCGCCGGCACATAGGTGGGAGGTATCCCAAGACTCGGTTGCTCAGGCACCGCGATGGAACGATCCGTGAGGGCCGAGCCGCCGATGGCTGAGAGATCGAGTGCCACGGTCTTGTGCTCCGTCGCACCCAGGGCGCGGGCCACCCGCTCTGCTGCTTTCAGCTCTACCGCATGCCGCTGACCATAGGCGAAGCTCAGGGCATGGCAGGCGTAGCCGTCGCGGAGTGCGACCGCGAGGATGGTGGCGGAATCGAGACCGCCGGAGAGGAGTACCACCGCTTTTTTCATAGGCCGAAAAGGTCAGTGACCTGGGACATTGCCCCAAAGATATTTATGAATCTGCAATTGCAGGCGCACCGTGAGCTTATCCGCCAGTATCCACTCCGCCAGCTCCCGTGGCTTAAGCTGTTCATGGCTGGGTGAGAACAGCACCTGGCAGCGTTCCACAATCTTATGTTCTGCCACACAGGCGCGGGACCATTCGTAATCGGCCCGGTCGCAGATGACGAACTTCACCTGATCATGGGGCGTGAGCGCTTCCAGGTTGTCCATCAGGTTGCGTTCGCATTCCCCTGAGCCCGGGGTCTTCAAGTCCATGACCCGCACCACCCGCGGATCGAGGCCGGCGATGGATAGCGCACCGCTGGTCTCGATGGACACTGCATGGCCTGCATCGCAGAGGCGGCGCATGAGTTCAGCGCAGTTCTTCTGGGCCAGGGGTTCACCGCCGGTGACGGTGACGCGCCGGGTGCCGTGGGATGCCACTTCCTTCAACACCTCGTCCATGCCCATCCAATGTCCGCCGTGGAAGGCATAAGCCGTGTCGCAATAGCCACAGCGCAAAGGGCAGCCGGTGAGGCGCACGAATACCGTGGGCCAGCCCACGCTGTCCGCTTCACCCTGGATCGAGTGGAATATCTCCGTTATCCGCAGCCGCTCTTCCGCCGGCAGGTCATCCCGCTTAGGCGCACGGCTCTCTGCTGTGACCGCGCTCACCTGCCGTCAGTGCCCCTCGTCCTGCATGCGTTGCAGACGCTGGGCCGCCAGGGAGGCGGCGCTGGTGTTCGGGTAGTTCTGCAGCACGCTGTTGAGCGTCTGACGCGCGCTCTTCCATTGCTGCTGCTCATATTGGCAATAGCCGATCTTGAGCATGGCGTCGGATACCTTGGCCGAGCCCGGATAGTCCTTGACCACCTTCTTGAAGCTCGCCAGGGCCGAGTCGAAGTCGCTCATCTGGTAATAGGCTTCGCCGGTCCAGAACACCGCATTGGATGCGAGCGGGCTCGTGGGGTACTGCTTCAGGAACGACTTGTAGCCCTTGATGGCGTCCGCGAAGCGCCCGTCCTTCAGCAGGTTAAAGTCCTGCTGATAGGCGGACTCATCGGCCCCGCCGGTGGCAGGCGTCACCGGAGCAGCGCTCACGGCCGCCGGTGCCGTGCTCGGGCCGAGACCCTGCTCCAGCTTCTGCAGGCGCTTGTCCAGGTCCTGGTACAGGTCACGCTGCTGCTTCTTGTCCAGGTCCTCGTCATGCTCCAGGAGCTCCACGTCGCCGCGCAGCTTGTCCAGCTGCTCCTGCACGCCATCGATGCGCTGCGACATGCCTTGCAGGCTCTGGTTCTTGAACACCTGATCGAGCTGGTTCACCCGCGCCTCGAGTTCCCGCTGACGCACTGCGTAGGGATCATCATCCCTCACCGTGCAGCCCGCCAGCAGGAACAGCAGCGCGACTGGGATCAGCAGCAGACGTATGCTCATCTCAGATACACGATCACGGCGCGGCGGTTCTTGGCCCACGCGGTCTCATCGTGCCCCGCATCCACCGGGTGCGACTCGCCGTAGCTCACAGTGCTAATCTGGTCCGGGCTCACACCCTGGAACAGCATGAACCGGCGTACCGCCTGGGCACGCCGGTCGCCCAGGGCAATGTTGTACTCTACCGTGCCGCGCTCGTCGGTATAACCCTCGATGCGGATCTTCTGGGTTGGGTTCGCCACCAGGTACTTGGCGTGGGCGGTGAGCGTATCCAGGAACTCAGGCTTGATGTCGCTCTTGTCGAAGTCGAAGAACACCACGCGTTGGGCCAGCGGGCTGCTGGGGTCATCCAGCGGGCTCTGCTGCTGCGCAGCGTTGGTCGTGACGGCCGCAGGCGCGGCGGCCGTGGCAGCCGCAGGCGCGGTGGCAGGCGCGGGCGCTGCCGTGGGCTTCACGTTCTTGGCGCAACCGACGGCCATGGTCGCGATCGCCAGTATCAACAGCCCATAACGTAATGTCTTCATGATCTCACTCCTCTTGCTGGACTATAGATTAACCGATTAAACACTCACACCGCCGGGCTCACTGCCCGTTGGCCTGGAAGGGGCCCCACACCGGGGCGTGCACGTTCACGCCGCCCTGGCGCTCGGACAGGCGCTCATGCACCTGACCGTCCACGGAGACTTCCTCCAGGACGCCACGGCCCTGGTAGTTGGCTTCGAAGATGATCATGCTGCCGTTGGGGGCGAAACTGGGGGACTTGTCCAATATACCGTCGGTGATGGTCTGCAGTGTGCCGCTGGCGAGATCCATGACTGCGATGTGCAGGTTGCTGTCTTCCCGGTGCACGAAAGCCAGGGACTTGCCGTCCGGGGAGATGCGCGGGTTGGCGTTATAGCTGCCGTCGAAGGTGACCCGCTGGGCGTCACCGCCCTGGGCGCTCACCTTGTATATCTGGGGCGTGCCGCCCCGGTCGGAGGTGAAGTACAGGCTGCCACCGTCCGGTGACCAGACGGGCTCGGTGTCGATGGCATCCGAGGTCGTGATGCGCTTCAGCTGGCGTCCCGCGATGGTCATCACATAGATGTCTGGGTTGCCCGGCGAAGTGGAGAGGGTCATGGCCAAGGATTTGCCATCCGGCGAGAAGGACGGAGCGCCGTTGATGCCGGCGCGCTGGGACAGCATCTCGCGCTTGCCGGTGGTGAGGTCCTGTACATAGATGGCCGGCTGCCCGCTCTCGAACGATACGTAGGCGATCTGCTTGCCGTCCGGCGACCAGGCCGGCGACAGGATGGGCTGATGGGGTGATTCCAGGATCGGCTGGGCACCGTAACCGTCGCAGTCCGCCACGATCAGGGAGTAAGCCCCGCCGGCGCCGAGTTCCACGTAAGCGATGCGCGTGGTGAACGCACCGCGCTGTCCAGTGAGCTTCTGATAGATGGTATCGCTGATGAAATGCGCCGTGTAACGCAGCCGCGCGGCGGTGGTGGCGACGCTGAAACCCATCAGCTGCTGATGGGTATATACATTGAACACCTGGTACTCGATGGTGTATCCGTCAGCCGCGGGTTTGATGCGACCGATCACCAGGTTGTTGACGCCGATGACCTTCCAGTTATCGAAGTTGATGGCGGTGGCGAGTACCGGCTTCTCCAGCATATCCTTGGGGGCGATGGCCTTGAAACGGCCGCTGCGGGTGAGGTCCGCACCGATCACGTCCGCTACATCTACAGTCGGTGCAGGCCCTGTCCCCTGCCAGGCGAAGGGCACCACCGCCACCGGCGAAGCGGCATTCACGCCGCTGGTGATCTCGATCTCCAGGGTGGCATAGGGCGCCACCACCGGCAGTGCCAGCAGGACGAGAGCCACGAAAGATAGTGAGAACGTGCGCAACATCAGGTCCGATTCTCAGGGTTTCTTGTTGTTGAAAGTGATGCTCAGACTACGGTCGAACAGCGATGGGTCTGGCGGCTCCGGCAGTGGCGACGAGCGATAGACAGCCGTGATGATGGATTGTACAACGGCGTCGTCGCCGTTGCAGGTCGGCACCTGGACGTTGGTGACGGTGCCGCCTCGGACCTGAGTCACCTGCACCGTGCAATTCAAGTTATCCGGGGTGCTGGGCGGCGGGCTCCAGTTATTATGGACCTTCTGTGTGATGAGGGCGACATAACGCTGCTGAAGGGAAGCCAGGCGGGCATCCCGAGATTTCTCTTCGCTAGTAATCTCGTCCTGCAGTTGACGCCGCCGGGCGGCGTTATCCGTAGTCTTCTTCTTCTGGCTCAGGGCATCGTCCTCGGCCTTGAGCTTGGCCAGCTTGTCCTGCTCGCCCTGGGCCTGCTTCTGCAAGTCGGTCAGCTGCTGGTTCATCTGCTGCTGCGCCGTCTGCTGCTGCTGCTTCAGGTCGGTGATGTTCTGCTCCAGCTGCTGCTTCTCTTGCTGCTTCTTCTGTTGTTGGGCCTTGAGCATGGCCATCTGCTGGTCGATGAGACCCTGGTCCACCACCGTGGCCTTCACCGGTTCCGCGTCCGGGTTATGGCCGCCGAGGGACGGGATCACCGAGCTGCTCCAGTGGAAACTCAGCACCAGCAGCAGACCCAGGCCGCCGTGCAGCAGCACCGAATAGAACCAGGGGATGATCTTCTGGTTATTCATCTGCATCATTTACCGCTGCCGGGCATCTGCACGATGGGTGCGTTGTTGGGTTCGGTCTCCATGCCCACGCTGGGGGCGCCCGCCGCCTGCAGCAACACCATGCCGTCCAGCACCTGCTCATAACGGGCATTCTTGTCGCCGCGCACGATGAGATGCACGCTGGGGTTGAGCTTGAGCACTGCCGCCACCCGTGCCACCACGATGCTCGAATCGATCGGCTGGTCCGTATGGTCGCCGATGTTGAGGAAATATTGGCCGGCGGTGTTCACCGTCAGGATCACCGGGGTCTCGTCGGATTTTAGATCCAGGGGCTTGGCGTTGGCCGCAGGCAGATCCACCTTCACGCCCTCCGACAGGAGCGGCGCCGTGATCATGAAGATCACCAGCAGCACCAGCATCACGTCGATGTAAGGCACGACGTTGATCTCGCTCATCATGCGCCGCTTCTTGTGCTTACCGGCCATCTTAGGATTACCCGTGGCCGGCGCGCGTGCCCACGTGCCGCTGCAGGATGGTGGAGAACTCTTCCAGGAAGCTGTCGAAGCGCGTCTCCAGCCGCTCCACGTGGTTGGCGTAGCGGTTGTAGGCGATGACCGCCGGGATGGCGGCGAACAGGCCCATGGCGGTGGCGATGAGCGCCTCGGAGATGCCCGGTGCCACCATGGCTATGGTGGCGTGCTGCACGTTACCCAGCGAATGGAACGCGTTCATGATGCCCCAGACGGTGCCGAACAGACCGACATAAGGGCTCGTGGAGCCCACGGTGGCGAGGAAGGCCAGGCTCTCCTCCAAGCGATCCACTTCGCGGATCTGGGCCACACGCATGGCGCGGCGCGCACCCTCGATCACCTGGGCCTGATCGTCGCTCTGCTTGCGCAGGCGCGCGAACTCGGAGAAACCCGCCTCGAACAGGGTCTCCATGCCGGTCTCGGCGCCGGTGTTGCAGATCTCCTTATAGATGCCGGCCAGATCGCCGCCGGACCAGAAGCGCTTCTCGAACTCATCGGCCCGGGTGCGCGCCTCCTTGAGCATGCGGTGCTTGCGGAAGATCATGGCCCAGGAGGCTAACGAAGCCGCCATGAGAAGGAGCAACACGAGCTTGACCACCAAGCTCGCATGCAGCGCTATCTCCAGGAAAGATTCTTCTCCGTTCATGCGGCAAGCTCCGTCAGCAGTTCCGGCGGCAGGGATCTGGGTTTGAAACTGGTCGAATCTATGCAGGCGACCCTGATTTCAGCCTTGCATATCTCAGCATGCCGTGCGGCGGCTGCGCGGATATCCTGATCGAACACGATACTCGCGCGTCGTATCTCACGCACCTTGACGCTCACCAGCAGTTCATCGTTGAAGCGGGCCGGACGGCGGAACTCGAGTTTCGCCTCCACCACCACGAACTGCATCCGTAGCCGGTCACGCAATGCGTCCTGTTCGAAACCCAGGGCCCGCAGCCACTCGGTGCGTGCGCGCTCCAGGAAACGCAGGTAGTTGGCGTGATACACCACGCCGCCCAGATCGGTATCCTCGTAATACACGCGCACGTCCCAGTTGAATGGAGCGCGCGAAGGTCCCTCCGGTTTACAGCTTAGATCGGCATCCCGTGCCGGAGTGTGATGGGTCGCACGCTTTACACGATCCATGCCCTACCCCGGTTTATCTTCGAACATGTCCGCGGAGGATTCGCGGCGCGGCGGCGTGAGACCGAAGTGCAGATAAGCGTTCTTGGTGGCCATGCGGCCGCGCGCGGTGCGCATCAGGAAGCCCTGCTGGATGAGGAAGGGCTCCAGCACGTCTTCGATGGTGCCACGCTCCTCGCTGATAGCGGCCGCCAGGCTGTCCACACCGACTGGTCCGCCGTCGAACTTCTCGATGACCGCGAGCAGGAGCTTGCGGTCCAGCATGTCGAAGCCGTGGCGATCCACGTCCAGGAGATCCATGGCCTTATGGGCAATCTCGGCGGTGATGCGTCCATCTGCCTTCACTTCGGCGAAATCCCGCACCCGACGCAACAAGCGGTTGGCGATGCGCGGTGTGCCGCGGGAGCGGGAGGCGATCTCGCGGGCGCCGCCTGCGTCTATGCTGAGTGCCAGGATGCCGGCGGAACGGGTCACGATGCTGGTCAGGTCTTCCTGGTTGTAGAACTCGAGGCGCTGCACGATGCCGAAGCGATCGCGCAGCGGCGAGGTCAACAGACCAGCGCGGGTGGTGGCACCGACCAGGGTGAAGGGCGGCAGATCCAGCTTGATGGAACGCGCCGCCGGGCCCTCGCCTATCATGATGTCGAGCTTGTAATCCTCCAACGCCGGATACAGCACTTCCTCCACCACCGCGCTCAAGCGGTGGATCTCGTCCACGAACAGCACATCCCGTGGTTCCAGGTTGGTGAGGAGTGCCGCGAGATCCCCCGGGCGCTCCAGCACGGGGCCCGAGGTCTGGCGCAGGTTCACGCCGAGTTCGTGGGCGATGATGTGCGCGAGCGTGGTCTTGCCTAAACCAGGCGGGCCGAAGATCAGCACGTGATCCAGGGCCTCGCCGCGTTTGCGGGCGGCGCTGATGAATATCTCCATCTGCTCGCGCACCGCCGGCTGACCCACGTATTCCGCGAGGGTGCGCGGGCGTATGGCGCGGTCCACCGCTTCGTCTTCGATGCTACCCTGGGTGGTCACGAGGCGTTCAGTGGTCATATGAGGTCAGCCTGTACGCAGCGCGCCCTGCAGGGCGCGGCGGATGAGTTCTTCGCTGCTCAAGCCCTCTTCCTTGATGCTGCGCAGCATCTGGCTGGCCTCCTGGGGTTTGTACCCCAAAGACACCAACGCGCTCAGGGCTTCATCGCGCGGATTCATGGAACCGGCTGAAGCCACGCTGCCGATCTCATCCAAGCGATCACGCATCTCGACCACGATGCGCTCAGCCGTCTTCTTGCCTATACCCGGGATGCGCGAGAGCGCTGCGATGTCGTTTTCATGCACGCATTTCACGAAGCTATCGGCGTCCATGCCGGAAAGGATGGCGAGCGCAAGTTTTGCGCCGATCCGATTGACGCGGATGACGCTGCGAAAGAAACGCCGCTCCACTTCACTGCCGAACCCGAACAGGATATGCGCGTCATCACGCACCACGAGATGCGTGAACAACATCACTTCAGCATTTATCTCTGGAAGGTCATAGAACGTGGACATAGGCGCTTCGACCTCATAGCCGACGCCGTGCACATCCACCAATAGATGGGGTGGCTGCTTGCGCAGGATCACCCCCCTGAGGAAGCCGATCATCGCTTGGTCCCCATCAGCCGGTCCAGCTTCTGCCTGAGGCCGCGGCCATAGGCATGGCACAGGGCCACGGCCAGCGCGTCGGCGCTATCCGCCTGCAACTCGTCCCTCAGACCCAGCAGGATCTTCACCATGTGCTGCACCTGCTCTTTGCCGGCTCCACCCTTGCCCACCACCGAGAGTTTCACCGCGCGGGGGGTGTATTCATACAGCGCCACGGGGTTCGCAAGGGTCCCGCAGATGGCCGCGGCCCGCGCCTGCCCGAGTTTGAGGGCGCTGTCCGCGTTCTTGTGCACGAAGGCCCGCTCCACCGCGATCTCATCCGGCCGGTAGGTC
Organism: Gammaproteobacteria bacterium; assembly: GCA_036000105.1. GTDB lineage: Bacteria > Pseudomonadota > Gammaproteobacteria > Natronospirales > REEB76 > DASUBN01. The sequence continues at coordinate 62,709 of DASYGE010000009.1, read as the reverse complement.
TCGACGACCTTGCCGATGCCGTAGTAGATGTCCTTGAGGCGATCGATGAACTCCTCGCCGCCGGGCCGCACGCAACCGCAGTCCACGTACTTCAGCGTCTGCCCCTCGCTGTCGATGACGCCATAGCCTGTCACCAGCGAGCCCGGGTCTATGCCGAGGATGCGCGCCATGCGGCACTCACCCGGTCATGGCCTGGAGGACCTCATCGGGGAAATCTGCGTTCGAGTACACCGTCTGCACGTCATCCAGGCTCTCGAGCGCTTCAAGCAGTTTCATCACCGACTCGGCGTGCGCCACATCCAGGGACACGGAATTGGAAGCCCGCATGGTGATCTCGGCGGACTCGGGCTTGAGTCCGGCTTTCTCCATGGATTCCTTCACCTTCAGGAAGCTGCCCGGATCGGTCAGCACTTCTATGCCGCCGTCGTTCACCACGTCTTCGGCGCCTGCTTCCAGAGCGGCTTCCATCACCTTGTCTTCACCCACGCTCGCTGGGAATGTCAGCACGCCGCATTTATGGAAGAGGTAGCTCACCGAGCCGTCGGCGCCCAGGTTGCCGCCGTGCTTGGTGAAGGCGTGACGCACTTCACCGACGGTACGGGTGCGGTTGTCGGACATGCATTCGACGATGACGGCGACGCCGCCGGGCCCGTAACCCTCGTAACTGATCTCTTCGTATGCCGCGCCGCCGTCTTCACCGGAGCCGCGCTTCATGGCGCGCTCGATGGTGTCCCGGGTCATGTTGGCGGTGAGCGCCCTATCCATGGCGAGGCGCAGACGCGGATTGTTGGCGGGATCGGGATCGCCATGCCGCGCGGCGGTGGTGATCTCACGTATGAGGCGCGTGAACAGCTTGCCGCGCTTCGCATCTTGCGCGTTCTTACGGTGCTGTATGTTGGCCCACTTGCTATGTCCAGCCATGGGTCAGGAGCCCCTCAAAACGTCAGGTTCAGGCCCAGCATGAACGAGGTATCCAGAGTCACGTCCTGGGAACCGTTGAATGACGCGGATACATGGCGATAGCCGACGTACACGTCGGCGTTGCGCAGCACCTCGTAACCCGCCGACACGCCGACCAGCATGAAGTGATCCACGTTCTGGAAGGAGACGATGTTGGGTGCGTAGTACAACTCACCGCTGAGGATGAAGCGGTTATAGGTAGGCCAGGTATAACGGAAATGCGCCCCCACGCCGAGCGCGGAACCGCTGCCCTCGCCGTTCTTCGGGTTGAGGTAAAACAGCTTGCCGCCCACGCCGAAGATCAGCGGCGATCCCACCGGGCTCGCGTTGCCTACCAAGTCCACGCCGGCGGCACCGATATCCACCTTGTTGGTGTGGTGCAGGTATAACAGGTCGCCTTCCAGACCGGAGTCTGTCAGGCTCGCAGTGTAGTCCACCGCGGCAGCGTTGCTGCCCAGGTTGAAATCGAGATTGGCAGCCCGGGCGGAAAAAGCCGTGGCCGCGAGCAACAGGAACAGACCGGTACGCTGGAACCTCATGCATGCATCTCCATCGAATCGAAGCCGAAAACCGCTTCAAAGTGGGTATGATACCGGTAAACGTCCCATGTGGCACCCGTAGCGCGCTTTAGTAAAGTCATGCCGTCTCGCTCCACCCCCGCTGCCGCGCTCACGCATCTGTTCTCCGATCTGGCTGATCCCGAACGACTGCCGCAAGAGCTGCACGCACGTGCCTTAGGCATAGGCGAAGTGCTCGAGGGCCTGGAACTCGACCCCTGGATCGTACGCGCCGGCATGGCAGCACCGCTGGTCGCCATGGGTTCCATCCCGCTGGATGCCATGGAAGCGCAACTCGGCCAGGAAGCCTCGGACCTGGTCCGGCAAGTTCTCGCCCTGCCCTCGCTCGAGGCCTACAGCGGTCCGGGGGACGACCCCCTCTCTCCCGCTCATGCGGAAAACCTGCGCAAGCTTCTGCTCGCGGTGGTCAGGGACGGGCGCGTGATACTCATCCATCTCGCCGAGCGCTTGCATGAACTGCGGGTCGCCAAGCGGGCCGCGCCTGAATCGCAGCGGCGGCTTGCGCTCACCACCCGGGAGATCTACGCGCCCCTGGCCAACCGCTTAGGGATCTGGCAGCTCAAATGGGAGCTGGAGGACCTGGCATTCCGTTACCTGGAGCCGGAAGGTTATCGGCAGGTGGCGGCTTGGCTGAAGGACAGACGCAGCAATCGCGAGGCCCATCTGGCCGCGGCCGCAGCGCTCTTGCGGGACAAACTCCAGGAGGCCGGCATCGCGGCAGAAGTAGCCGGCCGGCCGAAGCACATCTATAGCATCTGGCGGAAGATGCAGCGCAAGGGGCTCTCCTTCGAGGAGATGTATGACCTCCTGGCCCTGCGCGTACTGGTGGACGACGTGGCCGGCTGCTATGCCGCCCTCGGCGTGGTGCATGGCCTCTGGCGGCACATATCCCGGGAGTTCGACGACTACATCGCCGCTCCCAAGGACAACTACTACCGCTCCCTGCATACCGCCGTGATGGGCCCGGATGCGAAGCCCCTGGAGATACAGATCCGTACCCGCGAGATGCACCGCCATGCAGAGTTCGGTGTCGCCTCCCATTGGCGCTACAAGGAAGGCGTGCACTACGACCCCGCTCTCGAGACGCGCATCGGCTGGATGCGGCAGCTGCTGGCGCCGGATGGCGATGAGGATTTCATAGAACGCTTCCGCACCGAACTGGTGGAAGAACGGGTGTATGTGCTGACACCCAAAGGGGCGGTCTTCGATCTGCCCCGGGGTGCCACGGCGCTGGACTTCGCTTACTACGTGCACACCGACGTGGGTCATCGCTGTCGCGGCGCGCGGGTCAACGGCCGGATGGCGCCCATCAGCCAGGTACTGGAGGACGGAGACCAGGTGGAGATCCAGACCAGCCGGGAAGGCGGACCCAGCCGCGACTGGCTCAACCTGCAGCACGGTTATCTCGTCACGCCCCGCGCCCGGGACAAGCTGCGCGCCTACTTCCGCCAGCAGGATCGCGGGCAGAACGTCAGCTATGGCCGTGAGACCCTGGAGCGCGAACTGGAGCGGCTGGGCTTGAGGGATTTCCGCCATGACCGTCTGCTCAAGTATTTCCAGTTCGATTCCCTGGAAGAACTGTTCGCCGCCCTGGGGGCAGGCGATCTTTTCTCTGCGCAACTCGCGGGTGCTTTACAACGTGAGCTTGCCGAAGCCCGGCCAGCGGTGCCCCTCAAGCCGGCGCGCACGACGCAGCGGCGCAGCCAGCATGGACCGCCGGTATTGCTGCCCGGCGTGAGCGGCGAAGTGTTGGTGTCCTTGGCGCGCTGCTGTCGGCCGGTGCCGGGAGAAGCGATCCACGGCTACATCACCCAGGGTCACGGCATCAGCGTGCATCGCAAGAGTTGCGCGAGCCTGGCGAGGCTCACCGCCCGCGCGCCGCAGCGGCTCACAGACGTACATTGGCAGGCGGACAGCGGTCAGGGGCAGCCGGTGGAGATCGCCCTGGAGGGGCGTGAACGGCGCAACCTGCTGAACGACATCATGGCGTTGCTGGCAGACGAGGAACTGCGTCTGGTGGCGCTGGATTCCCGCGCCGAAGCGGACACGGGTCTCTTGCGGCTGCGGCTCACGGTCAGCATATCCGGCCTGCCGCAGCTCTCGCGCTTGCTGAACCGCCTCGTGCAGATAGCGGGAGTGCAGCGCGCCGTGCGGATAACCCAGGACCGCTGACCAGCGCCATGTAGGGGACCGGCGCGGTTGCTGTAGGCAGGGCGCCGCCCTTGGCTCCGACCCCCCGCTGTAATACATTGCGCCCATGCGTTCCACCAGAAAAAAGCGCCCGTCAGGACGGGCCCCACAAAGGCGCGCCCCATCGAAGCTGGCCCGTTTCGGCCGTGGCTTGGGTTACGCCCTCCTGGCCTTGCTGCCCCTGACGGTGGCCGGCGTCATCAGCCGCCAATACCGCCATGCCCGGGTGAACCAGGCACCGGCCGCCAACAGCGTGGAACTCATCCCCATCCAGCCCCCCTCCGCCGAGGCGCTGAAGAACATCTTCTCCAGCGAGGACTACGCCTGGCCGCCCCAGGACAACGTACCGCCCTACGCCATCCAGAGCCTGCCCTACGGCCTGGACACCCTGGACAAGGATCAGAAGAAGACCGTCTTCTACAGGGCGCTTTTGCCCATCGTGCTCGTTGAGAACGGCCGTATCTGGAACGAGCGGGTGTTCCTGCTGGAACAGTTCGGCCAGGGCGCGGTGGATCTGCATAGCGACGCCGGCCAGGAAGTGGGGCGCATCGCAGACCGTTATCGGGTGGACGGGGACCTCAACGATCCGAAGGTGCGGGATACTCTGCTGCGGCGCGTGGACGTGGTGCCTGTGTCCCTGGTGCTGGCCCAAGCGGCCCAGGAGAGCGGCTGGGGCACCTCACGCTTCGCGCTCGAGTCCAACAACCTGTTCGGCATCTGGACCTGGAACGAAGATGCGGGTTCGGTGCCGCTGAACCGGCCGGATGACGCCACCCACCTGGTGCGGGTCTATCCGGATATCGAAGCCTCGGTGCGCGCCTACCTGCACAACATAGACATCGGTTTCGCTTACACGGATTTCCGCGACCTGCGGGCCGACATGCGCGCCGCCGGCAAACCCCTGGACCCCTTTGAACTGGCGGGCGCCCTGGACCGCTACTCCACTGCCGGCGACATATACGTGAACGACATCCGCACCATGCTGCACAGCAGCGAACTGGACAAGCTGGGCAGCCTGTCCCTCACTTCCCTCGAGCAATAAGGCTCTTCTGTTCCGTTCAGCTCGGTGGCGCCAGTAGCCACATATGGCTATACCAGTAATACCTTCCCTTCACCAAAGCCGTGCAGTTATAGCGTCCACGTCCTTCGGGGATGGCCGTATCGGCCTTCAGAGTGAACCGGGTCTTGTCCGCATCCAGCCACGTGATCTGCATGGGTGGTCCGTTCAGAAAGCAGTGCAGCGACTCCGGCGGTACAGCACCCGGTTCCAGATCTATCTCCAGCCGCGGTGGATTCTCATGACCCAGCTGTGGATCCCAGGGGCTGAGTGACTTGATGGGCAACGGCAGTGCTGCGGCCCGCAGGGCGAAGCCCTGCACGTCTCCATAATGTTCATCGATAGGAAAGCGCGGTAGCGCGCGAGGATCCAGCGGCGCACTCATCACTCCCGCTTGCTGGCCGAAAGCGGTATAACCCAAGCCGTTCACCAGCTTCGCCACTTCGTCAGTGAATTCGCCATAGGGGTATGCGAAGAGCTTGGGGTTTGAGTTAACGTCTTTACCCAACTCCGTCTGCAAACGCGCCTGGGCATCCTCGATGTCTGCGCGCACCCGATCCGCCCAAGCCATGTCCGTCTCACCATGCAGGCGGAACGGGAGATGGCCGTGGTCCACGGTGTGGTCAGCATAGTTCGCACCGTTCTTCTGCATCTCGCGCATCTCATCCCAGGTCATGAAGTCTGAAGATTTCGCGTCCACGGAACCCGTGCTGACGAAGATGGTGAACGGCCAACCGCGGGCCTTGAGGAGTGGATAGGCATGTTCATAGAAGGACTGGAAGGCATCATCCACGGTGATGGCGACTACGTGATCGGGTATGGGCTTACCGGCTTGCAGGTATTCCACGATGCGCGGCAGGGGCCAGACTTCGTAGTGGTTCGCCGCCAACCAGTCCAGCTGGGCGCGGAACTGATCCATGCGGGTGTTGGTGCTGGGATAGCGGTCGTCCCCGAAGCGGTGGTAGATGAAGGCCACCGCGTGATCCGGCACCGCGGCAGCACTGGCGAACGCAGTCAGGCAGGCGAAGAGGAAGAAACTTGCACGTAGGGGCTTGCGCATGGCCGATTCACCCTACTCTGCCGCTTGTCGGGAGGCAATAAAAAGAAAGCGCCTCACGGCGCTTTCTTGAATCAGTCATGTCGGCTTATGTTCATTTATTGATAGCGTGGATCGCGCGCTTATCGACGGAGAGCGAGGCTTCATGCATGGACTCCGACAGGGTCGGATGGGCATGGATGGTACGCTGCAGGTCCTCGGCGCTAGCCCGGAACTCCATAGCCACCACCGCTTCGGCGATCATCTCGGAAGCCATGGGCCCCACGATGTGCACTCCCAGGATCTCGTCGTTGTCCGCATGGGCCAGCATCTTCACCATGCCGGATGCGGCTTCCATGGCCTTGGCACGACCGTTGGCGGCGAAGGGGAAGCTGCCGGTCTTGTAGCGCACGCCTTTCTTCTTCAGTTCCTCTTCGGTCTTGCCCACCCAAGCGATCTCGGGCCAGGTGTAGATGACCGAGGGGATCACGTCGTAATTCATCTCTGAAACCTTACCTGCGATCAGATCTGCCACCATCACGCCTTCTTCGGAGCCCTTGTGGGCCAGCATGGGTCCGCGCACGCAGTCGCCCACGGCCCAGATGTCCTTGGCGCCGGTGCGGCATTCGTGGTCCACCTTGATGAAGCCACGCTCGTCCAGGGCGACACCGGTGCCATCTTCCAGCAGGTTCCTCGTGGCCGGACGGCGGCCCACCGCCACGATGAGCTTGTCCACTTCGATCTTCTGCTTGCCGTCCTTGCCATCGTAGCTGACGCTGATGCCGGACTTGCCCTTCTCCGCGCCGCTCACCTTCGCACCCAGGCGGATGTCCAGACCCTGCTTGCGGAACTGGCGTTCCGCGTCCTTGGCCACCTGCTGGTCGGCCATGAACAGGAAGTTATCCATGGCTTCGAGGATGGTGACCTGGGCTCCCAGGCGATGCCAGACGCTGCCGAGTTCCAGCCCGATGACGCCGCCGCCGATGACGCCGAGCCGCTTCGGCACCTCGGTGAAATCCAGGGCGCCCCAGGAATCCACGATGTCCTTACGGTCAAAAGGCGCGATCTTGAGTTCCACGGGCTCGGAGCCCGCCGCCAGGATCACGTGCTTGGCTTCGATGACTTCTTTCTTCTTCGGGTCGTCGAAGTCCGTGACCTCCACCTTGTTGCCTTTGAGCAGGCGGCCGGTGCCGCGGATGCCGGTCACATTGTTGGACTTAAAGAGCTGGGCGATGCCGCCCGTGAGGCTCACGGTGATCTTGCTCTTGCGGGCCTGCATGGCGGTGATGTCCATGCTCACGGCACCGGTCTTGATACCGTGGGCGGCGAACTCATGGCTCGCCTTGTGGTACATCTCGGAGGATTCCAACAGAGCCTTGGAGGGGATGCAGCCCGCGTTCAGGCAGGTGCCGCCGAAGGCGTGCTTGCCGTCCTGGTTCTTCCAGTTGTCCACGCAGGCGGTCTTGAGACCGTTCTGGGCGGCGCGGATGGCGGCTACGTAGCCCGCAGGGCCGCCGCCGATGACGACGACATCAAATGACTGGCTCATGTCTGCTTCCTAAATTGCTGAATGGTCAAATGATAAGGTTGAAAATAGCGGATTTTGCCTCAAGACGAGGCGCGGCGCTTTCGAGGAGCGCAGTTGACAGATAGTCAATGAGCACCGGAGAAAGCGTCGCAACAAAGTATTGAGGCAAAAGACGCATTTTCAACCTAGACTTGAAGGACTAGGCGGGCCGGGTCTTCCAGGGATTCTTTGATGGAAACCAGCGTCAGCACCGCTTCTTTGCCGTCGACGATGCGATGGTCATAGGTCAACGCGATGTACATCATGGGCCGCGCCACCACCTGCCCGTCCACCACCACCGGACGCTCCTTGATGGCGTGCATGCCGAGGATGGCGCTCTGGGGCGGGTTGATGATGGGCGTGGAGAACAGCGAGCCGAACACCCCACCGTTGGTGATGGTGAAGGTGCCGCCGGTCAGCTCTTCGATGCTGATCTTGCCGTCCCGCGCACGTACCGCCATATCCACCAGGGTCTTCTCGACGTCGGCGAAGCTCATCTGGTCCGCATCACGCAGCACCGGCGTCACGAGGCCACGGGGCGTGGAGACGGCCACGCTGACATCCCAATAATCGTGATAGACGATGTCATTGCCTTCCACCGAGGCGTTCACCACCGGGTACTTCTTGAGAGCCTCCACGGCGGCCTTCACGAAGAACGACATGAAGCCCAGCTTAGCGCCGTGCTCCTTCTCGAACTTGTCCTTGTAGCGGCTGCGCAGGGCCATCACTTCGGTCAGGTCCACTTCGTTGAACGAAGTGAGCATGACGGTGGAAGCCTGGGACTCCGAGAGGCGTTCCGCGATACGCGCGCGCATGCGCGTCATGGGCACGCGGCGGTCCTGGCGGCCGACGAAAGACCCGCGCACAGCGGGCGCAGCAGGCGCCGTCAGGGACGGGGCCGTGGGTTCGGAGCCGCGCTTGGTCATGTAATCCAGCACGTCGCCCTTGGTGAGGCGTCCATCCCGGGCGCTGCCCTTGATCTGGGAAGGGTCCAGCTTGTTCTCTTCTACGAGTCGGCGTACGGAGGGGCTTAGAGGCATGTCGCCACCCGCAGCCTGAGCCGCCGGAGCAGCGGCCTGCGGTGCGGGAGCAACCGGCTGGGCCGGCGCAGGCTTCGACTCGCTCTTCGGTACGGCGGGCGCGGCAGCGGCGCCCTCCTCCAGGATGGCGATCACCTGGCCGGCGCCCACAGTGGTGCCGTCCTTGACGCGGATCTCCTTCAACACGCCGGATACCGGCGCCGGCACTTCCAGCACCACCTTGTCGGTCTCGATGTCCACCAGGTTCTCATCGCGGTTCACCGCGTCACCGGCTTTCTTGTGCCAGTTGACGAGGGTCGCATCCTGTACGGATTCGGGAAGCTGCGGGACTTTGACTTCGATGCTCATGCCATCTCCATAATGTTTTTATAACGCGAAAGCACATCATGTGCTTTCGCGTACTCGGCGAGTCCGGCACCTGTCCGGACTCGCCTCCGCCGAACACCGCTTAAGCGGTGTTCGCGTGCGTCACATCCTGTGACGCAGACCCTCGTACTGGCGAGGCCACTCACGATTTTATCAGGCTGGGCCGTGTCTTCGCTGCGGCGCCCTGTTTCGCTTCGGCCGTGCCGAGCGCGTCCTGTATCAGCTGTTTCTGCTGTTGGACATGCAGCTCCATATAGCCTGCAGCAGTGGAAGCCGAGGGCGCACGGCCGGCATAGCTCAGCATGTGCTTCTGCTTCAGGGGCTCCTGCAGGCGATGACGGATCTGGTACCACGCACCCTGGTTGCCGGGTTCCTCCTGGCACCAGACGATCTCGCGGGCGTTGGGATAGCCGTTGATGACCTCGGCGTATTCTGACTGCGGGAAGGGATACAGCTGCTCGATGCGCACGATGGCCACATCGTCCACCTGGGCGGCGCGGCGCGCTTCCACCAGATCGTAGTACACCTTACCGGCGCAGAACACCACGCGCTCCACCTTGGCCGCCTTGATGTCGTCGGTCTCGGGGATCAGGAGCTTGAAGCTGCCCTGGGTGAGATCGGCCAGCGTGGATACCGAAAGTTTGTGGCGCAGGAGGCTCTTAGGGGTCATGACTGCCAGGGGCTTCCTGAAGGGGCGCAGGGCCTGGCGACGCAGCATGTGGAACATCTGCGCCGGGTTGGAAGGCACGCACACCTGCATGTTGTGCTCGGCGCAGAGTTGCAGATAGCGCTCGAGGCGCGCCGAGGAATGCTCCGGTCCCTGGCCTTCGTAACCGTGGGGCAGGAACAGGGTGAGGCCGCACAAGCGCCCCCACTTGGCCTCGCCGGCTGCCATGAACTGGTCGATGACCACCTGGGCACCGTTGGCAAAGTCGCCGAACTGGCCTTCCCAGATGACCAGCACATCCGGATCGGCGGTGCTGTAGCCGTATTCGAAACCCATGACCGCTTCTTCCGAGAGCAGCGAGTCGGTGATGGTGATGCGCTTCTGATCCGGCACCAGGTGCTGCAACGGAATCCAGGTGCTGCCGTCCTTCTGGTTGTGCAGCACCGCATGGCGGTGGAAGAAGGTGCCGCGACCGCTGTCCTGGCCGGTGAGGCGCACAGCGCAGTCCTGGGTCAGCAAGCTCGCATAAGCGAGGGTCTCGGCGAAACCCCAGTCCATAGGCAATTGGCCTGCGGCCATCTTGCGCCGGTCGTCGTAGATCTTCGCCACGCGGGGATGCAGTTCCACGTCCGCGGGCACGCGGTTCATGCCGTCGGTGAGCGGTTTGAGGCGGGCCTTGTCCAGGCGGGTATCGGTCGCCTCAGTGGGCATGCGCTTCTGGAAGCGCGACCAGTCAACGCTGTATTCGTTGCGTACGTATGCGGTGATGTCCGGTGCCACCGGCTTGCCCGCATCTAGGTCCCTGCGGTACTGCTCTGAAAGGTCGGCGGCAGCCTGCGCGCTGATGATGCCCTGCTGTACCAGGGAATCTGCATACAGGGCACGGGGTGTGGCGTGGGCCTTGATGTGCTGGTACATGACCGGCTGGGTCGCGGAAGGCTCATCCGCCTCGTTGTGGCCGTGCCGCCGGTAGCACACGAGGTCGATGAACACGTCCTTGTGGAAAGTCTGCCGGTAATCCATGGCCAGGCGCGTGACGAAGATCACCGCCTCGGGATCGTCGCCGTTCACGTGAAACACCGGCGCCTCGAGCATCTTGGCCAAGTCGGTGCAATACGGCGTGGAGCGCGCATCCTCGGGGTTGCTGATGGTGAACCCCACCTGGTTGTTCAGCACCACGTGCAGCGTACCGCCGGTACGGAAACCGCGGGTCTGGGACAGCTGCAGGGTCTCCATGTTCACGCCCTGGCCGGCGAAGGCGGCATCGCCGTGCACCAGCACCGGCAGTATCTTCTCGCCCTTGGCGTCGTCGCGGCGGTCCTGGCGGGAGCGCACGGAGCCCTCCACCACCGGGTTCACGATCTCCAGGTGCGAGGGGTTGAAAGCCAGGGCCAGATGCACGTTGCCGCCGGAAGTCTTGATATCCGACGAGAAGCCCATGTGGTACTTCACGTCGCCGGAACCGTCGGTGTGCTCGTGCACGCCCTCGAACTCCAGGAACAGTTCCTTGGGCGATTTGCCGAGCAGGTTGATGAGCATGTTGAGCCGGCCGCGATGGGCCATGCCCACCACGATCTCCTGGATGCCCGCAGCCCCGCCCTTCTGCACCACATCGTGCAGCAGCGGCATGAGGGAATCGCCGCCCTCAAGCGAGAAACGCTTCTGGCCCACGTACTTGGTGTGCAGGTATTTCTCGAGACCCTCGGCCGCAGTCAGGTTCTTGAGGATGACGAGACGCTCATCGGTAGGGAACGGCATGCGCTTGCCCTCGATGTGGCTCTTGAGCCAGAGGCGCTCGACACTATCGCTCACATGGGAGAACTCGAAACCGATGGTGCCGCAGTAGGTCTGCTGCAACATCTGCATGATGTCGCGCAGGGGCCGGCGATCGGGGCCGGCGAGGGACACGGTGCTGAACACCGTGTCCATGTCCGATTCGCTCAGGCCATGGAAGCCGAGGGTCAGATCCGCGACTTCAGGCAGCGGGGTCAGACTCAGAGGATCGAGCTTGGCGTGGAGATGTCCGCGGCCGCGATAACCGCCGATGAGACGGATGACTGCCGCCTGTTTCTCCGCGGCGGTGGGGTCCATGCCACCTGGGGCAGCGACCGCGCGCGGTGCATGGACATTAGCCAGGAGTTCGGCTTCGATGGGACCGCGCGGGACTTCCCGACTACCTGCCTGCAGTCTCTGGAAATACTCCCGCCAGGCCTGAGACACCGACGCCGGATCCGCCAGGTACTGCTCGTATAGGGTTTCGACGTAAGGCGCGTTGCCGCCGAAGAAGGGGGTGGTATCCAGACGTGCTTGCAGTGATTCGCTCATTTTCGCCAGTCAGTTGCATCGGGCGGCCAGCGGAAAACGCGCTCGCGATAACGATGAAAATGGCAACGATTTCAAGAGACTTACGGTGTTCTTCTTGAGGGAACGCCAGCTCAGGCCGCAGTCGGATAGTGTAGCCCAACCGGCCAAAAAGAGGAACGTCAGGGTTTTTTCCCGGCCGGCGACGCGGTATCGCGGCTCAGGTGAACCAGAGGAAAGACCGGTCCCAGAACCACAGCGTCGCGAGCCATTTTTCCCCGCGGATCACCGGCAGGCCCGCATGCAGTGTCTCCGGGTTGGGCTTGCCGTCGGCATCGCAGTTGAGGAACTTCACCGCTTTGCCCCGCTCCGGTTCCACCCTTATACCGAGACGCGGGAATTCGGTACCGCCGCCTTCTTCCACCTGGTTGAGATAGATGAACACGGTGGTGGTCCGTTGGGCTTCGTGCTGGTCGTCGTTGTAATAATCATAGTGGGGCCGGTACTCCTGGCCCGGGCCATAGCGCAGCACGCCCAGGGGTTCAGCATGCTCCGACGGCTCGCCGGCGATCGCCGCGATGCATCGCAAGGTCTCGGCCACTGCAGCGTCATACATGTTGGGTTGGAAATGCATGGAATAGCTGGTGCGCAGTTCCGAGTGCAAGGCTTGGCCGGTATCGGGATCCACCACGCCTGAGGGCGCGAGCTGCGGTGTGGCGATGTTGATCAGATGGTCACAGAGATAAGGGTCCAGGGCCTGGCTATATTCGGACATGAACGCCATGGACCGTGACGCCTGCGGCACTGTCTCGCGAGACAAGATGAAAGGCTCGAGCTCTATCGCCCCGCTCGCAGACACTATGCTCTTGGCGATGACCGGCGTACGCGCGCCCAACTCGACGAGACGCGTCTCGGCAAGATACACACGATCCTGGGCAGCAGCGGCAAGCCACTGACGTGCCGCTATGGTATCCGCCGTCGCGCCATGGCCTTGCGCGAGACGCAAACCCAGTGAATATTTCGCCAGGGGATCACCGGCTTCAGCAGCCATGCGGAAGCAGTGGGTCGAAAGTCTCTGCCAGCGCTCTTCTGGTCCCGTGAGGTGATAGAGGTAACCCAAGCTGCGCAAGGCCGGGCGGTGACCCGCCCGGGCGGCTGTGAGGAGATGCTCCCGGGCACGTGCCTCGTCACGCGCCACGCCGAGACCGTTATATAAGAGGTTGCACAGGTTGTAATGGGCTTCCTTGAGTCCCTGTCCGGCCGCCTTGCCGAACAATTCCGCCGCCCGCCGTGGATCCTGCGGCATGCCCATGCCATTCAGGCACATAACTCCCAGGAGGTTCTGCGCTTCAGTATCGTCAGCGGCTTGGGCGAGCACGGATGCAGCTTCCGCATGCCGGCCACGGGTGAACAGTTCCATCGCCTGCTTGAAGAGGCGATGCTCATTGGTCTTACTGATATTGCCGCTCATGCCCGCACCCCGGTCTCAACCATTGTCCACCTTCCGGCTTGAGAACACCGGTTATTATGCGCTATAGCAGTCCATCAAACCTGCGCAGCCACGCCAGGCAAGTCGTGATGCGTTGCCGTCCTGTCGCAGCATCCGGATGTCGATACTGCAATGCGACTTGAATCCTGTTATTTTGATCTTCTGGAGCGAGTGCGGGGTCCATCGTATCGTATGCTCAATACAGCGCTCGACATCTCTTCCCTGGCCGCAGAATTCCGGCTGAAGCAGCGCATCCAGATTAGAGATGCGCTCCAGCCCGAAGTTGCGGAGCGACTCTACCACTGCCTCGAACAGGAAGTGCCCTGGGGACTCGCCTACATGGATCCCGGCGACAAACCACAGATCATCACGTCCGACAAGGTAGTCAAATTCGCCCACGAAGATTGGGCTGCCCTCAGTCGTCAGGTACAGGATACCGACCCAGAAAGATTCCAGTTCTTCTATAACAGTTACATGATGCTCGCCGCATACCGGGAGAAGCGACACCCTGGCCTGGTACTGAACAGCGTGGTCGAATTCCTCAACAGCAACATGTTCCTTGGTCTCGTCACGCAGGTGACTGGCGTGGATGACGTCATCCGGGCCGATGCTCAAGCTACCCGCTATATCCCAGGCAGTTTCCTGAGGAAGCATAATGACGTGAATCAGGAAGGCACCCGGAGAGTGGCCTATGTCTTCAACTTCACCAGGGACTGGCATGCGGATTGGGGAGGATTATTGCAGTTTCTGGATGCGGGCGGCCGTGTAGAGGAGACCCATTTCCCGGTCTTCAACTCACTGACGCTCTTCCAGGTCCCTATGTGGCACAACGTCTCCTACGTCGTTCCTTGCGCTCCCAGAGGCAGATACGCCATCACAGGCTGGGCTATGCGTCGCTGAAAACCTGCAAGTCGCGCCAGAGCAGGGGCTACCTGAGAATACTCAATGCCAGCCGATATACAACTACAGAGTGGAACAGACGGCTTCGAGACTTGAAGCCTGAAAGCTCTTGCTGTCGCTCCAGGATGCGACGTTTTTTGCTGTCCTGCCATGGCCTGCTATTGTAAACTTAGCCCAGCTACAAGATCCAAAATAATCCGCAAGACCTATATCGAATGAACATCATGGATAAGCACAACCCGAATAAAATAAGCGAGCAGATAAAGACGCTTGCGTCGAGCGCACTGGCTCTCGCCACCCGGGGAGAAATCGAGGATGCGGAACGCGTATATGAGCGCATCCTCGCCATCGCACCTTATCACGCTTCATCGCTGAGTTTCATGGCGGCACAGGTTTTCTCAAGAGGCGATACCCAAAGCTCCCTGATGTATATCGACAAAGCGATCCAGGGAAACCCGCGCAATCCTTTACTGCTGCAAAGCCGGGCCCGCGTATACAGCAGCACGGCAAGATATGCCGATGCGCTTAAGGACTTGGATGGGGCCCTGGCATTGCAGCCCGATCTGTATTCGGCCAGGCTGCAGAAGGCCTTCGCGCTTAAGGAGATGGGAGATTGGAACGGCGCGATCAAAATCGCGGCATCTATCATGAGGGATATGCCCGATTTCCATGCCTGGGAGGCGGGAGGCGGAGCCGGTGCAGGCGAGCTGCCAGCCCTTGCTCTTCAGGCCGCCAATATCGTCCGCGCGGCGCAACTCGCCTTCATAGACGCCGAGTTGCAGCCCATCATGGCCAAATCCGGCAAAGAGTCCTTGAAACGTGTTTTTGAAGGCATAGCGGCTTTTACGGGGCTGCGGGAGAGAGAACCAGATGTTGTGACGCCTCGTACGCGCAGCCTGCGCATCGATGGCCTGGATGAAGACCCCCTGTTCAGCGATGACACGGCTAAATGGCCGCCGGAAGCCAGCACGGATATTGCGGCACTCAAAGGCGAGGCGCAAGAGCTCCTTAGGCAATACACGACACCGCGGCTCGCAGGTACGGAAAGCGCTTCAGCTGAAGGCAGGAAGGCCCTACCGGCAAAATACGTGCCCGATCTCGGAACAAATATGCAGGATATCGCGCCCACGCTTCTAGCGGTTTCCCAGAGCAGATGGCTGCAGCACGAGCCGGGGAGCACTGATGGTTTGGGGCTCATCCAGGTACCCGCGGGGAAACATATGCTGCACCGGGCATCGGGGGAGAACTGGCGGCTCATCGGCTATACCATGCTGGAGGGGCCTGATGCTGTCGAGCTTTCCATCGGCGAAAAGACCTGCCTCCTCTGCCCGGGCGGACATATACTTGCCGGCAACCACCACGACCATACGATCGAGATACAAGGCAGCGAACCCTGTCTGCTCCTGTCGCTACGGCTCTGGCATCCCGGCTTGAGCGAAACGGAGATCGCAGGCCTCGCAGCGGTCCTGGTGGCATTCGCGCGCTTCCGCGCGAAATACCTTTGATGGCTAGCCGACGCCTGATGGATGGGAGCTGAAATCCTATGGATCCATTGCAGAATTTACATATCACCCCCGCCTTCGCGTCCCCGATAGCGAATATCACCCTGCGTGGCATGGAAGCTATAAACTCCCGCTTGCGTGGATTGTTCCTCGCTTGGGAAGCAGATACCACCCGCGCACGCCTCTCCGAACCCACCAGCGTGATAAAGGTAGGGGTGTACGAAAGCGATTTCCAGCTGTTTGCGCGCGAAGACCCCGACCTGAAGGCGCTCGCGACCCTATGCCTGCAGCATCTCGGCTATCTGATCGCCACGCTGAACGGCTACAGCAACGAAGAGATGGGCCGGTTGCGCATCTATCATCACAGCTGGTACCACATCACCCGTAACGGCGGTTATACGGCAGCCCATAATCATCCTATGGCTTCGTGGTCCGGGGTCTATTGTGTGGATCCGGGCGATCCCGCTCCAGAAGGCGTGATAAATAACGGTACCCTGCGCTTCCTGGACCCCCGCACTGTCGGCAGCGGCTACATGGATCAAGGCAATGCCTATCTCACCACTCCTTATTGCATAGCCGAACTCGCCTACAACCTGCAATCCGGCATGCTACTGCTTTTCCCATCTTACATGGTGCATGAAGTGTCGCCCTATCTGGGCAAGCGGGAGCGCATCACCGTCGCGTTCAACGTATGGGTCCGCGATTACCGCGAACCGCCAGGTGAACCTGCCTTCGTCAAACGCGAGCGCCGCTGAGCGGATTCCTGCCCGGATACGATATCTGGGGTTTCGAGTCGCTCATTCAGGCTGAGGCGGCTGTTCATCAGCGGCGCGCATATCGTGACGCTGATGTGCTTCAAGGTCCGGACCGGTTCCCCATCTCTAGCTGATTGCCACCTGATGTTCCGTTGCCGGCAAGAACGCCCCTGTCGCTCTCATAATCTTCCACGACAACCAGTCCCGGTGCACATTTACGTCTACAGCCTCGTAGGCGTGGCTTCCGCGATATTCATGCATCCCTATTTATTTAAATAGCAAAAAAAAGCGGCCCCGTTTCCGGGGCCGCAAGTTTCAGGCTTATTGTTCTTCTGAACCCGTCATCCGCTCAGAACTTCACGCTTACACGACCGTAGAAGAACTGGCCGGGGATGCGGTTGTAGAACGGATAGAAGGTGTTGCCAAACGCATTGATACCCGAGGGCGGTTGCTTGCCGAACAGGTTCTGGATGCCGAAGGTGTAGTCGGTATTCCAGCTGTCCTGATGGTAGGTCACTTCCACGTCGTGGTACGTGGTCGCACCCACGTAGTTCTGACCGCTCGGGTAAGTGTTCACACCCTGCGGGCTCCAGGTGCGGAGCGGCTGGGTCGTGAGTGGCACCCCGAAGCTCGACATGTATGCCGCCGAGTTGGCTTTGCTGTTGCTGTAAGTGCAATGCCCCGTCAGTGTGGTCGCGCCGGCAAACCCGTTCAAGCACGGTTCGACGGTGTGATCCACGTAGTACAGGGTCCACATGGCCGACCAGTCACCGTAATGCCAGTTGAGGCTCATGGTGGCCCGCTTCTTGGGATACGACGCGCCGACACCCGGCGTGCCCACGGACCAGCCCGCCAGCTTGCTGACGGCAAAGCCGCCCGGCACTGTGGCATTCGGCACGGTCTGGTCGAAGCTCTTCAGGAGGTTGATATCCAGGCCCAGCTTGAAGTCGCCCGCCGAGGTGCTCGGGAACTTGTAGTGGGTGCTGATATCGAAGCCATCCGTCAGGACCGAACCCGTGTTGGTGTTGGTGTCGATGACCTGATTGATCGACCCTCCCGCTATCGTGATGAGCTTGCAATAGGGCTGTACGTTGCTTTTGTAGCAGCCGTTCACGATGTTCTGGGTGCCCAGGAGAGAAACCGTGTTCACGAGGTTGATGTGGTAATAGTCAACACTCAGGTCGAAACCCGGCAGCGACGAGGGGTTGTACACGAACCCGACGGTCTTGGAGATGGACTTCTCCGGGGTCAGACGCGGGTTACCGCCGTTGATAGAGTTGATCTGTCCGCCGTTCTGGGGAGAAGCACCAGCGGGATTATGGCCGTTGGCTGCGCAGAAAGGCGCGTTCGGAGCATTGTCTGGAGTGCAGGGGTCCACCGCCGGCGTGGCGTTGTTGCCGTTGCCCAGATAGAACTCGTTGATGCTCGGCACCCGGAAGCCCTGGGACCAGGCGCCACGCAACAGCAGGTCGTCATTGGCCTGCCAGCGCAGGGCCATCCGCGCCGTGGAGGCATGGTCGGCACCGGGGATGAACACCTGGCCCTGACCGACGCCGCCCCACTTGAACTGGGAGAAGCGGTCGGCGATGTCCAGGCTCACATCCTTCATGAACGGGGCGTCGGCCACGAGAGGGATGTTGAACTCGAAGTACTCGGCGTCCGTGGCCACCCGGCCATCGGTCGGCTTGGCAGCGAGGCCGGTGGTGTTGCCGAAGGAGACCAGCGCGTCCGGATGGAAGAAGCCGTTCTGCTCCAGGTACTCGTAGCCGAGTGCCAGACCCAGTGGGCCCGCCGGCAGGTCGAACAGGTCGCCGCTGATGTTGGCGCTGTAATTGCGCACATCCTCGCGGTCCACGGCATGGGCTTCGAAGCCGAAACCCGCCACCTGGGCCTGAGTGATGGTGCCGCCCGCGGGGCCGTCGCCGCCGAACATGTTGAGCGGCACGCAGCTCGCATTCGCAGCCAGGCTCGTGCAGTGGGTGCTCAAGGCATTCTGCAACGCCGCAGTGTTGAAGTCGCCTGTGCCGGACTGGGTGAACACATTGCTGCTGTAGGCGCCGCTCACGTCCCAATCCCACTCGTTACCGAGCATGTTGAAGTAGCCCTTGAACCCGCCGGTCCAGTGGAAGGTATCCACGTTCTGGTCGGAGAGGCGGTCGCCGGCCTCGATGCTGCGGCGGCGCATGGACACGAGTTCCACGCCATTGGCTACGCAGCCCGCCGTACCGTAGGCCGCGCACCAGTTGTCAAAGTTGGTGGTATCGGTCTTGGCATAGGGCACCAAGTCCACCTTGAACGGGTTGTAGGGGTTATCCGCAGACACGCCGATGTTGACCCCCGCGTTGGTCTGACCTTGTGACTGCTCGCCCAGGAACAGGGGTTCCGGCGCCAGCTGCTGCACCGAACGGCGGTTGTTGAACAGCACCTCGGTGCTGAAGCTCAGGTTGTCGGCGAGATCGTAATGGCCCTGCACGTACACGCTATAACGCTCGTTCGGCGTCAACAGGTAGTTCAGCGGGGCATAGTTGAACGCATCCCGGGCGAACTTGAAATCATGCCAGGAGGTGGTGGCATTCGGAGTGGGCGTGGAACCCGGAGTGACGAGTGTGATGTCGCACTGGGTTTTCAGTCCCGACGCAGCCTTCTTCAGCGTCACACCGGGGATGGCCGAGCAGGCGGCGAGATCGTTGATGATGAAGCGTCCGCCGGGAATCGAGCTGCTGCCGCCGCCGATACCGTAGATGGCTTCCTTGGAGATGGTCCGGTCGCCGGCGAAGATGCCCGTCTCGTTGGTGTAATTGACGTTCATCACCACGCTGGACTTGTCGCTGCTGGATCCGATGGTGAAATCGTACGCTTCCTTCTTGCCGTCGGTATGCCCGTTGCCGTGGAACTCGCCGATGTAGGCGCTGGCTTCGGCACCGTTGAAGTTCTTCACCGTGATCACGTTGATCACGCCCGCGATGGCGTCGGAACCGTAAATGGCTGAGGCGCCGTCCTGCAGGATCTCCACGTGGTCGATGACCGCCGAGGGGATGGAATAGAAGTCCACCGCGTTGGTGATCTCGGGGACCCAGCGCTTGCCGTTCACCAGCACCAGCACGCGCTGCGGGCCGAGGTTGCGCAGGTCGACGTTCTCTTCGCCGTCGTTGCCGTTGTTCACCTGGCTGTTGAGGGCGGAGCCCGCGGAGGTCAGGTTCTGCAGCACGTCGCCGATGCTGGCGAAGCCCGATTCCTTGATCTGCTGCGCGGTCACGACCGTGATCGGCTGGGCCGTCTCGACGGTGGTGCGCTTGATGCGCGTGCCCGTCACCTCGATCTTGCCCAGTTGGGCAGTGCTGGTGTCGGTGGTGGTGGCCGCGGCATCGGCCGCGAATACTGCAGGTGTCGCCACCGCAGACGCCGCGCCCGCGAGGAGCGCGTAGCGCACTGCTTTGCTGATTAGGTTGCTGTTCATCCGAGACTCCTAGAATTTTTAAGAGTTTGGAAACCGAAGTCCCCTTGGACGCGGGTTTAAGCGCGTCGTCGAGGCCCAAATACCGACATTCAACAAGCTCAAAGGCGGTAGGCATACAGCCGACCCGCCTTTTAGACAGGGGTGAATATAGCACAGCCAAACTGCCTTGGAAGCAGTTTGTTGTAAATCAATGACATTATTAATACCTCAGTAAACGCCATCTATAGGCCTGTCTAAGCCAGGTTACCCATAATTCGTCATATCTTGTATCAAATATACAACTACCCTATATACTTTGTTGTGGCCTTGTGGCTGCAACCCCCCCCACCCCAAGTCTATAAAGGCCAAGCATTCGTTACACTGGACCCTGATGGCTTCCCTGACCCTAACCCCCTGAAAGACTTATGCCTGCCCCCCACGCACCAGCCAAAACCCCAGGCACCGAGGCCCGAAAGGCCTATGAACAGGGGCTCAGCCTCCTCACCAAAGGCCAGCCCGGAGCTGCGGGCGACGCCTTCTCCCAGGCCCTGGCCCTGGACCCCTCCCATGCCCTGACCTATTACCAGCTGGGGAATAGCCTGCGGCGCCTGGGCCGGCGGGAGGAAGCCGAGGCCTCGCTCAAGGCCGCCGTGACCCTTGATCCCGCCCTGACCCAGGCCTGGTTCAGCCTGGCTTTCCTGTATCGGGAGACCAGTCGCACCGACCTCGCCCGGGAATGCCTGCTTCGGCTCTGCCGCAAACCCTCCGTGGATATGGACACCCTGCATCAGGCCGGGGACTTGCTGGCGGATTTCAGCTGTCATGACGCCGCAGCCGATGTCTATGCAGGCATCGTGGAACGCGAGCCCCTGGCGAGGAATTATCAGCGTCTCGGGCAGTACTACCAGAAGCTGGGCCGTTTCGACGCGGCGGCCGGGGTATTCACCCGTGCCATCGAATTGGATCCGGCGCAAGGGCCGGCATATATGCTGCTGGCCAATACGCGGCTCATGCGGGAATCCGACCGGCCCTTGCAGCGCCTTTTCGACGCCGCCCTCGCCCTCCCGGGATTGGACGATGACAGCCTGGCGTGCATCCATTTCGGCCTGGGCAAGCTGCATGACGACTGGGAAGAATACGACCTGGCCTTCGGCCATTTCCGGGATGCCAACGCGCTGCGCCACAAGCGCTTCCGCTTCGACCGCGGGGAATGGCGCGATTTCATCCGGCGCACGATGGACGTGTACCGCGCACCGCCGTCCGGCGGCCCGCCTGTAGCGGAGAACGGGCCGGCTCCGGGTTTCGTGCTCGGCATGCTGCGCAGCGGCACCACGCTGGTGGAAAGACTGCTCGGCAATAACCCCGCGGTGACAGCCGTCGGCGAAACGGAGTTGCTGGATCTGTTCATCCAGCGCATCGTCAGCCTCAAGGCGCTTCCCTATCCCCAATGCATCGGCGCGCTGGAGGCCAGCGAGCTCCGGGCGATCGCCCGCGACTTCCGCCGGCAGTTGGCGTTCGGGCTTGGAGATGCGGCCTATGTCCTGGAAAAGAACCCTCTGAATTTCATGCATATCGGACTCATCGCCCTGTTGTTCCCCGATGCCGCCATCATCCATTGCCGCCGTGACCCCATGGATGTCTGCCTGTCCATCTACTGCCAGAACTTCGCCCATGCCCGCAACAGCTACGCTTACGACCTCGGCGATATCGCGGCCTTCTACGCCGGCTACGAGCAGCTCATGGTTTTTTGGCAAGCACTCCTGCCGGGCCGCCTGATCGAAGTGCAGTATGAGACGCTGGTCTCGGATCCCGAGCCCCTCATGCAGAGGCTCCATGCGGCCATGGCTCTCGCCTGGGCACCCGAGACTATCCGGCCCCAGGGGAATCCAGCTACCATATCCACCGCCAGCGTCTGGCAGGCGCGGCAGCCCATCTACACGCGCTCAGTGGGTCGCTGGCGTAACTACGCCAAGCACCTGTCGGCCTTGCACGATGCCTTGGCCGAGCAGCGGGCGTTCTTCCAGAGGTGATGCGTACAACGATGTCCGAGCCAGCTCCACAGAAGACCAACCGGGTACTGGACCGCACGCGCCGCCTCATGGCGGAAGGCGTCCATTTCCAACAGCAGGGTGAATTCGCCGAAGCCGAGAGACGCTATATGGCGGTCCTGGCCGATGCGCCGGATCATACGGATGCGCTGCATTTCCTCGGCCTGCTCAAACACCAGAGAGACGGGAGCGCCGAAAGCCTGGACCTGATGAAGAAAAGCCTGGAAACGGGCTTGCCCAACGCCGGGTATCTCGTCAATTTCGGCAAGGTCCTGCAGGCGTACGGCCGTTTCGACGAGTCCATCCAGTACTTCCGCAAGGCCCTGGCCATCTCGCCTTCTTTCACGGAGGCCCTGAACCGGCTTGGTCAGAGCCAGGAACTGCTGAACATGCCGTTCAAGGCGCGCGACAGCTACCGGAAGGCCTACGAGATCGATCCATCGCTGAGCGAGAGTGCGATGAATTTCGCCCGCGGCTTGCGCAATACGGGCGACTTCGCCGAGGCCGCCGATATCTGCGAGCGAGCACTCCGGGCGAATCCGGAGGATTTGCAGTTCCTGTACCTGGAAGTCCTCTGCCTGCTCGATGCCGGCAGGATCGAAGAAGCATTGGAAGAGATGCATTCGGCGCTCAAGGCCGACCCGCTTTCAGCCCAGTTGCACTACAGCATGGGCCTGGTGATGGCCGAGCTCGGCAGGTTCGACGACGCCAAGGAGCACTATGCCAAGGCTCTCACCATCGATCCGCAGTATTACGCCGTCTATTACAGCCTGTCCGCCATCCAGGCACAGGCCGCAGGCGTTCCGGAAATCGCGGCGCTCGAACAGCGGCTGCAGCAATCGCCGCCGCGGACGCCGGAAGCAGCGGTATCCGCAGAATTCTCTCTGGGCAAGATGCTCGAAGACCAGGGTGAGTATGACCGCGCGTTCGGTCATTTCGACCTGGGCAATAAGATCATGCGCCGGCTGCAGCCGTATAGCACAGCCGCCCAGTCCGCATACATCGACAGCCTATTGAAGAGCCTCGATGAGCGTTTCCTGGCCCGGGGAGTGAAAGCCGGCCTCGAAACCGAAACCCCGGTATTCATCGTGGGCATGATCCGCTCAGGCACCAGCCTGGTCGAACAGGTGCTCGCGGGCCACCCTGAAGTGGCAGGCGGCGGAGAGCTCCCCTTCCTGCATCAATCCTTGAGCAAATACGTGGATACGCTCACGGCCGGCGGCGACAAGATAGCCGCGTTGTCCGATGAGAACCTGCGGGCGATGGGCGAGCATTACCTGGCGAAGATCGGGGCGCTCCATCCGGGTGCGCGCCGCGTGACAGACAAGCTACCCGGCAACTTCATGCTGCTCCCCCTCATCCACACGCTGTTTCCCAAAGCTCGCATCATCCATTGCCGACGTGACCCACTGGACACTTGCGTTTCCTGCTACCTGACGCATTTCGATACCGGCCACCACTATGCTTATGACCAGACCGAAATAGGTGAATATTATCGGTTGTACCGCCGCTTGATGGATCGTTATACGGACATCATCGGGCCAGGCTCAATGCTCACGATTGACTATGAGGATCTGGTCGGCGATATCGAAGGCGGTGCCCGCCGCATGCTCGAGTTCTGCGGCCTGGAGTGGAACCCCGCCTGCCTCGATTTCGGGAAGACGCAGCGCATGGTGAAGACCGCGAGCATGTACCAGGTGCGGCAGCCGGCCCATTCGAGTTCCATAGGCAGATGGCGGAAGTATGCGTCCCACATCGCACCGCTACGCAAGGCACTCGGCACACTAGCCGGACAGGCGTGAGACGGATCCGTATTATTTGTTTTGCACTACATAGATTTCAGGTGAACCAGTCATGGCAGCAGAACCCAACGTAATGTCCCTGAACGCCGCATTGGATGCAGCCGGCGGCGGTCCGGAACACGTAATCAACTTCATCCAGGTCTTGGCCCGTTCCAGCGCGTTCGTGGTGACGGATAAACCATGGGATAGTCGTACGCCGCCCGAGAAGGGCATGCGCCTGATGCTGGTGAGCGATGGCAGCAACGAGAAGCAGGTGATGCTGGCGATCTTCACCACCAGGGAGCATGCCTCGAACTACCTACATACCCTCGACGACGTGCAACATCCTTTCAAGACCATCGCCCAGGTGGACATGGCTTGGGCCGCGCTCGGCATCCCGGCGAACGCTGGGATCATGATAAACCCCAATTCCGAGCACGCGTTCCGCATATCCCCCGAAGTCGCGATGCGTCTCAGGCGCAGCGCCCAGCTGAGCGTCTCTTTCGCGGCAGCCGACAGGCACAACCAAGGCGCCGGCCGGAAGGCCCCAGTACCGGCCCCCGCTCCTGCCGCGATCGAGCAGTCGCTCTTTGAGATCGAGGATCGCATCATCGCGGGTGACCTGGAGAAAGCCTCTGCGATCCTGAAGAACATCCAGGATAACGAGGAGAACGCTAAATACATCCTCTGCGCAAGATCCATGCTCGCACAAGCCAGGGGCGAACTGGATACCGCCATCCGCCTGATCAACGAAGCGATCCAGGAGAATGTCGATCCCCGCCTGGCCGGGAAGTACTGGTCCCTGCTGGCCCGGTACTACGAGCAGTCGAAAAAACCGCAGCACGCGGAGGATGCCTATGTGATCGCCTGCTCCAGCGATCCTACCCAGGTGAAATATGCCTTGGA
This sequence comes from Gammaproteobacteria bacterium, assembly GCA_036000105.1. Taxonomy (GTDB): domain Bacteria; phylum Pseudomonadota; class Gammaproteobacteria; order Natronospirales; family REEB76; genus DASUBN01. Next base: position 38,130 of record DASYGE010000009.1, on the reverse strand, counting down.
CCTGTCGAAGCTCCTGTCCGACCAGTACCGCACCGCTGAGGCGATGATGCTGTTGCAGAAAGCGGTAGCCTTGCAGCCCACGAACCCCCTGCCTAACATGCAACTGGGCAACCTGCTCGTCGACATCGGCCAGGAAGAAGCGGCACTTGCGGCATACGACAAGGTTGCCGCCATCGACCGCGACAGCGGCGGCGTGCAGTTCAATCGCGCCATATGCCTGCAGGCCCTGGGCAGGCTGGACGAAGCACGCCTGGCGTTCGAGCATGCTCTGCGCCTGGACCCTACTCTCGACGGTTACAGCCAGTACGCGCAGATCCGCAAGTTCAACCAGGACGATGCCGAGGAGAACGCGCCTTTCCTGGAACTGCTGGAGCGGAGGGCGGGCGAAGCCATGCCCATGAGCACGCGCATAGACAGCAGCTTCGCCCTCGCCAAGACCTATGATTCGCTCGGCAATCTGGAAAAATCCTTTGAATACCTGCGGACGGCTAATAAGCTGAAGCGCTCCACGCTCAGCTATGTGCGCTCGGATTCCGACCGAGACATGGACGCGATAAAGAAACTGTTCGACAAGGAATTCATCGGGCGTTTCACCGGCACGTCCTCCATGGAGCTCGCGCCGATATTCGTGCTAGGCATGCCACGCTCGGGAACGACGCTAACCGAGCAGATACTGGCCGGCCATTCGCGGGTGAACCCCGGCAACGAGCTCACGCATCTGGCAAACATGGGAGCTGAATTCAGCGAGGTCTGGAGCAAGCGCCTGGCAGCCGGGAAGGACAGCCGGGACGGCATCATCAGCGACCTGCGGCGCATGGGCGAGACCTACGCAGAGAGGACCACGAGACTGCAGGTACCCGGCAAGCGCTTCACCGACAAGATGCCGGGCAACTTCCTGCACATCGGCCTCATCTATCTGTTGTTCCCAAACGCCAGCGTCATCCATTGCCACCGCCATCCGGCGGATACCTGCCTGAGTTGCTACGAACGGCTATTCACCAAGAGCCTGGCCTTCAGTTACGACCAGCAGGATCTGGCCGCGTACTACAAACTCTACCTGGACTTGATGCAACACTGGCGGGAGATCCTGCCGAAGGGCTTCATCCTCGATGTGGAGTACGAGAAAGTGGTGACCGACCCCGAAAACCAGATACGTCGCTTGCTGGACTTCTGCAAACTCGACTTCGAGGCAACCTGCCTGGAGTTCCACAAGGTGAAGCGCACTGTCACCACGGCGAGTTCCTTGCAGGTACGCAAGCCCATGTATACGAGCTCGCTCAACCGCTGGAAGAAATACGGGGACAAGCTCAAGCCGCTCGTCGACGCCCTCGGCCCGGAGCTCATGGGAACGAACGGCGCTGGTTAACCCGGTTGCGCCCGCGGGCGGCGCGAACTGATCGCCTGTTTCAGCCAGTCGAGCTGTTCCATGGACGGCGGCATCGAGAAGAAGCTCACCGCGATATGCCGTCCGATGGATGTGACCTGATGGAACCACCCGGTGGGCAGGAATAGCATCTCATTCTTCTCGACATGGCATTCCCGGCGCGTCGGGGCAGCGGCGGCGTATAAGGGGAAGCGTTCCGGATCAGGGTCGGACAGGTCCAGCCGCGACATGTGCGGCTTGCTGTCCAGGTTCGCGTAACGGATATAGCCGTTCCCTTCCACTCCCAGCAACTCCCCCTGGGGATACAAGTTCGGCGCCTGCTCCGGCGGGAACAGGACGAAATGCTTGCGCCCCTCCACCACCACGTAGAGGTTGTCGTTGAAATCGTGATGCAGCGGGGTAGTGATCGAATCGGGGCTGTTGCCCATCCACAGGTTGACGCAGCGCAGCGTCAGATCCTTGAAATAGACCGGCACGTTGAAATCGCCCAGCAACTGCAGCAACGGCGGCTCCAGGACTCGGTCGTGTTGCAGGTTGAGGTACAGGTCCCGGTTGCCTTGCCTGGGCGCCATCACCTTCGATATGAAATCGTGAAAGCGCATGGGCGCATAACGCACGTGGTCCGGGGAGAAATTGCTGGCATCATCGCGTTGCAGCACCAGGACCTCCTGGGCTCCCGCCTTGTACAGCAGATATGCGTCGGTCCAGGCGTCTGCCTGCCAGCCAAGCTGGCTCAGTGAATCGGTGGCGATGATCACCGGGGTTCGCGTCAGGTAAAAGTCGCGATAGAAATCTTCAAGAGAGACCGGGTGTTTCAGTCTCGTCACTTCCAGGAATGGAATAGAACTCATGTACGGTTACAGGCCTTGCTTTCAGGTTTGAAACGCCTAGCGACACTTAATAGGTTCATGGCTCCGATTATTGGCGTCCCGGGGCGGAGTTGAACCGCCGACCTCGCCCTTAGGAGGGGCGCGCTCTATCCAACTGAGCTACCGGGACCTGCTCTTAGGGATTATAACGGTAGTGCTAGCTATCCATGGCGTGCCTTCCGGCTCGGCCAGCGCATTTCGCACCCCGCTTCATGCGCGCCCCAGGGCAGGCTCCCTGCCTGCCCGCTCTCCGCTGTGCGGCGAGTCCTGCCTCACTTCCGCCGCATGCGGTGGACGCGACTGAGCTGCCGGGACGAAACATGCGGCCTGACACCGGCAGACAGCCTAATAAATATACATGTAATCTAATGAGTTTTTTAACCTCATCACGCACGTACCGCCAGCAAGTCCCAGCCAACTCTGCCCTTCGTGCCAGCCATGGTTATGCTCAGCCTGTCCACGGATGGCGGCATGAAGCCGCTTTGTTCGAAGCGCTTCTGCAAGTCACGGATCTTGTTCTCATCCAGAGCGCACGCACACATCGCAGCATGGCGCTTCTCGGCCATCTCGATCTCCGCTTCCATCTCATGGACTCGTGCGATGAAATGCTCGGGAGCCACTTGGTTGCGGTTATCCCAATGGTAAGCGACCATCCTCAGTATGGCCACGAACAGCTCTTTATAGACCGCGGTGGGCACCGTCTGATCGATGACACGTGCCGCATGCATGTACTCTTCCCTGCGTTGCCGTGCAGCCTGCAATAGCGATTCGTCCGGATGGCCGGCTTGTTCGAAAGCCCGGGTAGCTTGCATCATCTCGCGGGCTTTTTGCAGGATGTGGAGCTCCTGCATGGCCAGATGGATATCCTGCAGCTGACGCTCGGTTTGGGTGTATATCTCGCTGCCGCGCATATGCAGTATGAATCGCGCCGTCGCGCCTGGCTTCAATATGCGGGCCATCTCCGCCACGCTCAACGTCAAATCGGTGTATTCCAGTGCGAATTGACCGGTGACCAGGTCGAAATGACCGTCCGGGAAACCCGTCTGCTCAGCCGGAGTACGCGCGTGGAAGGTTATCCCATCGGTCAAAAAACCAGTGCCACGGAGATGTATGCCCGGATCGATGTCGGCCTTGTCGCTGGCGTGGATCTCGAAACGCCGACCCAGCAGTTTTGCGGTGTCGTTGGCAATTATGGCCACCGCCCCATTGCCGGTAGCGACGTCCAACAGGCGCGAGCCATCGGGGAATCTGCCGAAGAACTCTCCCCAGATATCCACGAGTTGTTTCGGGTAGCCGATGCCGGTGCCTGCCAATGAACAGACGAGCCGGGGTCCGCGCCAATACGAACTCCAGATATCCGCTTCGGAGGGTGTCTCCTGGATCACCGTCCCCGGCTCTTCATCCAGATGCTTCGTCACCCTGAGAACCCCTCCTCGCTCTGGCCCAAATGGCAGCCATGTCGCATCGTAAGCCGGGAAAGCCTTGCACAGACACGCCCAACGCGCGGGTCACCGTCTTCGCCTGGACCCGGCGTAGATAGAAGGGATGAATGCAGGTGCCTGATGTAATTGGTGGAGCGGAAGGGGATCGAACCCTCGACCTTCGCATTGCGAACGCGACGCTCTCCCAACTGAGCTACCGCCCCGTCTAGCGGGCGCAATTTTAGCATCGCCGGGGGGATACCGCTATGGCATCGACACTATAGTAATCCATCGCATCTACAGGCAGGTTCATGGGTCATGCTAGGCTAATGCCACAGCCTTAGCCTGCCGGAATCCCTACCCTCAGCACTAGCCATGATGCGGAATTTGCCCAAATCGCCATCGGTCATAGTCTTCATGACGAGCAAGCTCACGGTTTTCACCCTGATGATGAGCCTGCTGGTGAGCGCCTGCGGCGCGGCCCCGGCTACGGCCGGTGTGCCTTTATCCGGCAAGATCGCGCCCGCAGTAGCCGAGGCCATCTCGCGCCTTGAATCCGGGCAACCGTTGGAATGGCGCGTGGCGCGCACCGACTCGGATGGCCGTCTTGAGGTGTACGTGCATATGACCAACATGTCGGCGGACAGTCTTGCAGCCTTGGTGGCTCATGGCCTGAAACGCGCGACACCCAGCCCAGCCATGGGCCTGGTCCAAGGCTGGATAGCGCCCCAGGATGTCAGCGCCCTGGCAGCCTTGGCCGTTGTCAGCCGTATCACCCTTCCCCAATACGTGATCCATGGATAGCGGAGCAGATGGGCCAATGAAGACCATGCTAAAACTCCCCGGACTCATGACCCTGTGTGCCTGCCTGCTATTGATGGGCTCCGTGCAGGCTGGGACACCATCCACTGCTCCGTCCAGGTTGGACAAGCATCTCGCACCCATCGCCGAAGCAGCAGAACGCCACGTAGAAGCATCGCTCATGAATCGGGCACTCTTGCGGCAGAGCACCACCGGCAACTCGCCATTTGAAGCGCGCTGGAATGCGCTGGGTCAGGTGCAGGTCTACCTGCATTACGATCCGAAGGAGATGTCGCCCGACATCCAGGCGCTCCAGAACCTTGGCGCCACGGACATAAAGCCGAGCCCGCCACTCAGCGTGATACAAGCGTGGATACCGGCTGCGACGCTCAATGCTGCTGCTAACCTGCCCGGCATCACCCGCGTGGGCCTACCTCGTTATGCGTTCATGAGGAACGCACCGGCCACGAAGCCCATCACATACACGGGCTCAAAAACCACCGAAGGCGACCAGATCTTAGGCGCTGCCGCGTTCCGCGGCGCCACCGGCATCACAGGCCAGGGCATAGCCGTGGGCGTGATCTCAGACGGGGACCTCGGCGTCTCTGGCGACCAAGCCAGCGGCGATCTGCCGGCAAACATATGGAATGACCCCAACAACAAATGCGATACCGCCAAGAGTACCTGCGCTGAAGGCACGGCCATGATGGAGATCGTCTATGACCTGGCACCGGGCGTGAAGCAATTGGGTTTCTGCGGGCCGAACACCACGGTGGATTTCCTCACCTGCCTGGACGATTTCGCCAAGGACATCAGCGCCAACGTCATCGTGGATGACCTGGGCTTCCAGGGTGCAATGTTCAGCACCGATAGCTTCACTCAAGCTATCCAGGCTTTCTCCCAGGCCCATCCCAACATCCGCTTGGTGGCGGCCACGGGTAACGATGGCAGCGGTTTCTGGCAAGGTTCGTGGACTCCGGCGCCAAGCAGCGCCACCACCGTAAACACAGTCGCTTATGCAAATGCGCAGAACTTCACGCCCTCTGGTACTCCGACCCCATACCTACTGATCACGGGATCGCAGCTGAACGACATCCTCGATTACACCGTCGAATGGAACGATCCCTGGGACGACAGTGCCAATGCCCCCAACGACCCGAACGACTATGACGTGGTGGTATTCGACAACCCCAACAGCGATTCTTCCGGTGGAACCGGCCATAGCGCCGTCGCCTGCAACCAAGGCATCAACATCAATCCGAACAGTGGCAGCTGCACCTTCCCGAACCCCAAGCAGCCCCTGAACACCCCCGGGCCGCAGCCAGTGCAGGGGAACCACTGGACCTCGAAAGGAGGCACTTATTACCTGGAGGTGCTGTACAACGGCAGCGGTACGCCGGGGCAGAACATCAAGATACTGGTGCAGGATAATAGCCATGCCGCGATCACCGTCACTCCGAACACGGCCGGCAGCATCTATGGCCACGCCGCCCTGCCCTTCCCCACGGAGATATCCGTAGGCGCCATCTTCGCGCCCGACGCGCTCAACTTAGGTGTTTACAACATCGAGCCTTATAGCTCCCTGGGACCGGTGGAATTGGGCGTCACCGACGGATCTACCCAGGCCATCGCCAATCCCCAACGCATCCCGAAGCCGGATTTCGCGGCACCGGATTGCGTGATGGTGACCGGTGCTGGCGGCTTCCCCTCGCAGTTCTGCGGCACCTCCGCTGCCGCGCCGCATATCGCGGGGCTCGTGGCCCTGCTCATGTCCGGCTATCCGGGCCAGGATCCCTACACGCTGCTGAAGGACGCCGCGACCCAGCCGCAGCCGGGCAGCGGCAGCCGTAATGACACTTTCGGCTATGGGGTGCCCATCCTGACGAACCTGCTGAATGCCGGCATCTTCCCCGTAGTCACGGCCAGCATCAGCGCGCCGTCTGATGGCGCGTCAGTCAACACAGGCCAGCAGATCTCCTTCACGGGTACTTGTGCTGCCCACGGAATGTCTGGCAGCGTCACACAAGATTGGAACTTCGGAAGTTCGGGTGTCGCCGATTCGACCCAGGCGAACCCGAAAGTGACTTTCAAGAAGACCGGCAAATACACCGTGACTTTGACCTGCACCGATGCCAGCGGCACAGGTACCGCAAAGATCAGCATCACCGTCTCCACACCTTCGGGCGGCGGTTCCTTAGGTCTGCTGGATCTGGCGATCTTGGGGTTTGTGGGCGCCTTCAGCAGGCGCTACCGTAAAGGGCTCAGCGGCTGGGTGCATTGACCGCCGGGCGCCCCACTGAATAGTGGGTTATGCCTAAGCTCTGCATGTCCGCAGGTTCATAGACGTTCCGGCCATCGAAGATCACCGGCTGCTTCAGGCGGCGCTTGATGTCGTCAAAGTCCGGGCTGCGGAACTGGGTCCATTCGGTGATGACCACCAGGGCATCGGCTCCGTCCAGACAGTCAGGCTGCTGTTCGCAAAGCTCAAGCAGCGGCTGCGTGCCGTAGAGCCGCTTGGCCTCGTGCATGGCCGCCGGATCGAAAGCCCGCACCTTGACCCCCTCCTTCCACAGGGCTTCCATCAGCACCCGGCTCGGGGCCTCGCGCATGTCGTCGGTGTTGGGCTTGAACGCCAGACCCCACAATGCGATGGTGCGGCCCTTGAGCTTGCCGTCGAAATGCCGCTGGATCTTCTGGAAGAGGGTCTCTTTCTGACGGCGGTTCACCTCTTCCACCGCATGCAACAACACCGGCTCGTAGCCGGCCTTGACCGCGGTACGCGTCAGGGCGGACACGTCCTTGGGGAAGCAGGAGCCGCCATAACCCACGCCGGCATACAGGAAGTGGTAACCGATACGCGGATCCGAGCCTATGCCCTTGCGCACATGCTCGATGTCCACGCCCAGGCGCTCAGCCACGTTGGCGAATTCGTTCATCATGCTGATGCGGCTCGCCAGCATGGCATTGGCGGCGTACTTGGTGAACTCCGCGTCGCGCACCGACATGATCATCAGGCGCTCATGGTTACGGGTGAAGGGCGCATACAGGCTGCGCATCACTTCCACGCCGCGGCTGCCGGAGGCTCCCACCACGATGCGATCGGGATGGGCGAAGTCCTCCACTGCGCTCCCTTCTTTGAGGAACTCGGGGTTGGAGACCACTTCGAAAGGATGGCTGGCCCCGCGGGCCTTCTGGGCCGCAGCGATGACCTCGTGCACCTTGTCGGCCGTGCCGACCGGTACCGTAGATTTATCCACCACGATCTTCTCGCCGTCCATATGCTCGCCGATGGTCTTGGCCACCTGCAGCACATAACGCAGGTCCGCTGAGCCGTCTTCGTCGGGTGGCGTGCCCACGGCGACGAATTGCACCAAGCCGAAATGCACTCCCTCGGCCGGCACGTCCGTGAAGTTGAGGCGGCCGCTCTTGATCCCATCGGCCATCAGATGGTCCAGCCCCGGCTCCACGATGGGCACTTCGCCACGCTTCAAGCGCGCTACCCGCGCCTTGTCCACGTCCACGCAGAGCACGTCGTTGCCCATGTTGGCGAAGCAGGCGGCGCTCACCAGCCCCACGTAACCGCTACCATGCACCGTTATCTTCATTGCTGATCCTGTCTATAGAGGAGGAGGACCGGACGCGGCTCGCCGCCTATCCGCTAAACTGTCATTATATCAGCGGCCTATGGCCCGCCCGGGATCTGTCCACATGCTTCGAGTAGGCGATCAGGCCCCCGATTTCACCCTCCCGGACCAGGCCGGGCGAGCCGTGCATCTTGCAGCACTGCTGGCCAAAGGCCCCGTGCTTCTGTACTTCTACCCGGCGGATTTCACCCCGGTCTGCACGAAGGAAGCCTGCGCCTTCGGCGCGCTCGAACCGGAGCTCACCCGGGCCGGCGTCACTCTCTTAGGGATAAGTCCACAGGACAGCGAGACCCATACGCGCTTCCGCGAACGTTATGGCCTGCCCTTCCCGCTCTTGGCCGACCCGGACAAACAGGTGGTGAGGGCATACGACTGCAACGGTCTCTTGGGTTTCGGCGTCAGCCGCGTCACCTATCTCATAGGCGCCGACGGTCGCATCCAGGAAGTCGCCAAGGCCGCTCTGCGCATCGCACCGCATCTGGCCCTCGCGAAGAAAAGCCTCGCCCCCTAAAAAAGCATCTGTGGCCATGGCTTTTCCACTATGAGTACGAATATGGACCTCGAAGACCGCTATCAAGAAGCACTAAATCTATTCAAGCGCGGTGAGATTGCCGTCGCGGAACAACACTGCCTCGCTTTATTGAAGAAAGACAGGCAGGCAGGTGTATTACATCTGCTGGGCTTGTGCCAGTTTCGGCAAAATCGGGTCCAGGAAGCCATAGGCTCGTACACGGAGGCCCTGAATATGGGGGCGGAAGACGCGACATTACTCAATAACCTGGGCCGGGCATATTCCATGCGAGGCGAATGGATGGCCGCGGCACAGGCCTATGTGCGTGCCATCGCACTCGATCCGGAACAGAAAGAAAGTTATTTGTATCTAGGCCCGATCTATGAGCAGGTAGGCGATATGCAGAGCGCCGAACGGGCTTACCGCCGAGTACTGGAGCTTGATCCGCAGCTAGCCGCCGCGTCAGCGAGCCTCGCGTCCTTCTATGAGAAGGCTAATCGTATGGAAGAGGCCGAACAGCTGACTAGGGTAGCGCTACAACAGGACGGCAATGACACTGTCGCCAACCTCACCCGCGCGCAGCTGGATTACCGTCGCGGTGCCTATATGGAGTCTGCGGAACGCCTGGACGGTTTGCTGCGGAACCCTCTTACCCTCTGGAATCGAGCCATCGCCGCCGGTCGCCTGGGTGCCGCTTACGATAAATTGGAGAGATACGATGAAGCCTTCGCCGCGTTCGTCGCGGGTAAACAATCCCTCCTAGACGGCGACTTGGTCACCGCAGGAACCAATTTGTATTCCCTCGAAACCTTGGCGCTTATGCGCCGTCACCTAGAAGGCTTGTTGTCCCTAACTCAATCCACTGCAGCAGAATCGCGGGCAGCGCCCGTATTCTTGGTGGGGTTCCCCCGTTCTGGCACCACCTTACTGGACCAGATCCTGTCCTCTCACCCAAACATCGTTGTGCTGGAAGAGAAAGGCATCCTACAGCACGCCCTACAAGAGTTCCTGCGTGATGACGAGAGCCTGCAACGGCTTGCCTCCCTAGATACCGCAGCATTAGAAAAGTACCAGCAACGCTATTGGCAGCTTGCTGACAAGGTCCTGGGTAATCCGATCGGCGGGCGGTTGCTGGTGGACAAACTGCCGCTCTACACCAGTTTCATGCCGGCTATACAGCGGATATTCCCGACGGCACGTTTCATCTTCGCCTTGCGTGACCCTCGCGACGTAGTATTGTCCTGCTTCATGCACGCCTTCAGCCTGAATGAAGCCATGCGTCATTTCCTTACCTTGGAAGGCACCGCTGGATACTATGCGGCGGTCATGGATGTGGGAATCGCGTCCCTGGAGCGTATGCCGGGCCGAGTGCTGCGACTCAATTATGAGGCGCTTATAGACGACACGGAGACGGAAGCCCGCCGGCTTTGTGAGTTTCTGGGGGTAGAGTGGCGGGATCAGATATTACGTTTCTATGATACTGCCAAGAAACGGCAGATCAACACGCCGAGTTATCACCAAGTGGTGCAGCCTGTGTACCGCACCGCCCAGGGACGTTGGCGGCACTATGCCGGACACCTGAGCCCGGTGCTCGGACGTCTACAGCCTTATGTGGCATATTTCGGCTACAAGCCCGATAGCGGGGCTTAAATCTGTCCCCGGCGTCGGAACCTTCCTGTATCACCCCGGTCAAATCGCTTCCAGGAGTCGCGGCGTATGCGGTATATGCAGGTGACAGGTGTCACTTGCCCCGTATATCAGCCCGATATAGGATGGGCGCCCTTAATTGGCCGTGGCAGCAGGAATTCCCGCGGTGGACGTCAAAGATCTATGCCTTGGCGCCCTCACCTATGGTGAGGCTACGGGCTATGACATCAAGAAATTCTTCGAGAGCAGCTTCAGCCATTGCTTCCTGGCCGGCTATGGGTCCATCTACCCCGCCCTGGCTGAATTGACGGCGGAAAGATTCGTGACCACGCGCACCGTGCCCGGCCAGGGCGGCCCCAGCCGCAAGATCTACCGCCTGACTGAGGCCGGCCGCAAGGTGTTCCTGACCCGCCTCAGGGAGACCGTGCCGCAGCACAAGGTTAAATCGGAGTTCCTGGTGCTCATGCACTTCGCGGAACACCTGCCGCCGGAGCGGTTGGATGCGATCCTGGATGAGCGCCTTGATGACATCCAGCGTCAGCTCAAACTGATCCAGGCCTTCGAAGGCCGCGTGACGGACCCGGATGCGCCCCATTCACCGGGTGCCCGTTTCGTCTGCGGCTTCGGCAAAGCGGTCATGGCCGCCGCCAGCGATTACATACATGCCCATCGTTCCGGCCTGCGTAGGCCAGGACGGCAGGCCAACGGATCCAAAAAAACCGTCCGGGCGCGCACAAAACACGCCCAGACCGCATCCCGAAACAGAGGTTATCCCAATGCTTAAGCGTTTCCTTATCGCCGGCGGTATCTTGTTCGGCGTCGCCCTCATCGTAGGTGGAGCTTTCGGCACCCATCTATATTTCATGATCCAGGGCTTCAAGAGCCAGAAGAACATCGTCACGGTCTCTGAGGAAGCCGCCAAGCAGGAGACCTGGCAGCCCGACTTCACTTCCGTGGGTAACCTGGACCCCGTACAGGGCGCGGACATCAGCAACCAGGTGGCGGGCAACGTCTCGGCCGTCAACTTCGATTCCGGACAGGAAGTGGAGAAGGGCCAGCTCTTGGTGCAGCTGGACGATAGCAACGAGCAGGCTCAACTGGAGGGCTTCAAAGCCCAGGAGAGGCTGGCGGAGCTCAACGCCCAGCGCTCCCATGACATCTTCGCCAAGCACCTGATCTCCCAGTCCGACGTAGACACGGCCGACAGCAACCTGAAGCAGGCCCAGTCAAACGTGGCGAACACCCAGGCGGACATCGCCAAGAAAGCCATACGCGCGCCCTTCTCCGGTCACGCCGGCATCCGCAACGTGAACCTGGGTCAATACCTGGCCGTGGGCACGGTCATCGTCACCCTGCAGGCGCTCGACCACATGTACGCTTCTTTCAGCCTGCCTGAGCAGGCACTGCCTTCCCTGGCGCGCGGTCAGAAAGTGTTGGTGACGGTGGATGCCTATCCGAACCGGCAATTCAGCGGCGAGATCAACGCCATCGACTCCAAGGTGGATCCCGCGAGCCACACCGTGCGGGTCCAGGCGCTCATCGCCAACCCCAACCATGAGCTGCGGGCAGGCATGTTCGCCAACGTCACCGTGTCTGCCGGCAAGCCGCAGGCGCTCGTGACCGTGCCCAAGGCCGCCGTGACCTATTCGTTGTACGGCGATTCAGTGTTCGTCATCAGCCCGGACAAGGACAAGAAGGACGACAAGGGCCAGCCCCTGCTCACCGCCAGCGAAGTGTTCATCAAGCTCGGCGACGAGCGCGGCAACCGCGTGTCTGTGCTGGAAGGCGTGAAGGCAGATGACATGGTGGTGACCTCCGGCATGCAGAAACTGCATACCGGCGCCGAGGTGCAGATCAACAACGACGTGACCCCTGACCAGAACGCAGGAGCCGCCGGCAAATGAAATTCACCGATCTCTTCATCAAGCGGCCGGTCCTCGCGACGGTCATCAGCCTGGGCATCCTACTGCTGGGCCTGAAGTCCATCAATTCCCTCGAGCTGCGGCAGTTCCCGAAACTCGAGAACAGCCAGATCACAGTCTCCACTGCCTATCCGGGCGCCAGTGCCGATGTGATCCAGGGCTTCATCACCACCCCGATCCAGCAGGCGGTGGCGAGCGCTGAGGGTATCGATTACATCACCTCGTCGAGCCAACAGAGCGTCAGCACCATCACCATCAACCTGAAGCTCAACTACGACCCGCACAAAGCGCTCGTGGACATCATGAGCGACGTGGACACGGTGAAGAGCGTGCTGCCGGCGGCTTCCCAGGCACCGATCATCCAGGCCAACGATGTCCGCGGCGCGGCCATCATGTACATCTCCTTCTACTCCAAGGAGATGAGCCAGGGCCAGGTCACTGACTACCTGACCCGCGTGGTGCAGCCCAAGCTGCAGACCCTGGACGGCGTAGCGGGCGCCCAGATCCTGGGCGGCCAGCCCTTCGCCATGCGCATCTGGCTGGATCCCAAACGGATGGCAGCTCATGGCATCACGGCGACCGACGTATCCACCGCGCTGGTGGCCAATAACTTCCTGGCGGCCCCCGGCAGCACCAAGGGCAGCTCGGTCTCCATCAACATCGCCGCCACCACCGACCTGCACGACGCCAAGGGCTTCGGCGACATCGTATTGCGCAAGGATGGGGATGCCCTGGTGCGCATCCGCGACGTGGCCGACGTGGAACTGGGCGCGGAGAACTATGACTCCTCCGCCAGCTTCAACGGCATCACTGCCGTTTACATGGCCATAAATCCGACACCCGATGCCAATCCGCTAGAGGTGGTGAAGCTCATACGCAAGGCCATGGTCGAGGTCCAGGCCGGCCTGCCGCCGGCGCTGCAATCGCACATCGCCTACGATGCCACCAAGTTCATCAGCAGCTCCATCTACGAAGTCATGAAGACCATCGTGGAAGCGGCGCTCATCGTGATCCTGGTGATCTTCCTGTTCCTGGGCGCCTTGCGGCCAGTCATCATCCCGGTGATCACCATCCCCCTCTCCCTGGTGGGCGTCACCTTCCTGATGCTGTTACTGGGCTACTCCCTCAACCTCCTTACACTGTTGGCGATGGTGCTCGCCATCGGCCTCGTGGTGGACGATGCCATCGTGGTGGTGGAGAACACCCACCGGCATATCGAGGAAGGCAAGAGCCCGATGGAAGCGGCTTTGATGTCCGCCCGGGAGATCGCCACGCCTGTCATCGCCATGACCCTGACCCTGGCGGCGGTGTACGCGCCCATCGGCTTCCTCTCCGGCGTCACCGGCAACCTGTTCCGCGAGTTCGCCTTCACCTTGGCAGGCTCAGTCGTCATCTCAGGCATCATCGCGCTCACCCTCTCGCCCATGATGTGCTCGCGCATCCTGCAACCCGTGGGCAAGGTGGGAAAACTCGAGGAGAAGCTCAACCACATCTTTGAAGGCCTCAAGGAGCGCTACGAGCACCTGCTGCACGACGTCCTGAAATGGCGTCCGGTGACGGTCTTCGTCGCCGGGTTCGTGGTCATACTGTGTGTTCTCTTCTACACGATGTCCGCCAAGGAACTGGCGCCCACCGAGGATCAGGGCTTCGTCTTCGTGACCGGCTTCGGCGAGAAAGACGTGACCCATGACGTCATGACACGTTATGCAGGCCAGGTGAACGATATCTTCAAGAGCATCCCGGAGGGAGACGCCTACTTCCTGATCAACGGCCTGGGTTCCGTCAACAATTTCATCGGCGGCATCGTGCTCAAACCCTGGGAACAGCGCAAGCGCACACAACAGGAGGTCCAGCAGGAGATCCAGGGCAAGCTCGGGAACATATCCGGCATCAATGCCTTCTCGGTGAACTTCCCTGCCCTGCCAGGCGCCAGCCAGGGCGGTGTGTCCTACGTAGTCAGCTCCACGGATGACTACAAGACCATCTACGACGTGACCCAGAAGATACTGGCCGCTGCCCGCAAGAGCGGCATGTTCTATTACGTGGACAGTGACCTGAAGTTCAATACCCCACAGCTGAACATAGATATAGACCACGACAAGGCCCAACAGCTCGGCATCAGCATGCAGGATGCGGCCAATAGCTTGAGTGTCATGCTGGGCGGCGGCTATCTGAACTTCTTCAACCTGAACGGCCGGAGCTACAAGGTGATCCCGCAGGTGGCGGACCAGTTCCGGCGCGGCGGTGACCAGCTGCAACAGTATTATGTCAGGACCGCCAGTGGCAGCATGGTACCCATATCCACCATCGCAAACATCAACAGCAGCGTGGTGCCCGACCAGCTGAACCAGTTCCAGCAGCTGAACTCCGCCACCATCAGCGGTTTCGGCAACGCGCCCATGGGCAAGACGGTGGACTTCCTCAACCAGCAGGCCAAGGAGTTCTTCCCGCCAGGCTTCTATGTGAACTACGCGGCGGACACCCGGCAATTCGTCCAGGAAGGCAACGCCCTGGTCTGGACTATGCTGTTCGCCATCATCGTGATCTTCCTGGTGCTGGCGGCCCAGTTCGAGAGCTGGCGTGATCCGCTGGTGATCATGTTCAGCGTGCCCCTGGCCTTCTTCGGCGCCCTCATCCCCATCGCCATGGGGGTGATCCCGGGTTTGAGCATCAACATCTACACCCAGGTGGGTCTCGTGACCCTCATCGGCCTCATCAGCAAGCACGGCATCCTGATGGTGGACTTCGCCAACAAGATGCAGGAACACGAGGGCATGAGCGTCCGGGAAGCCATCGAGCATGCCGCCGCGGTACGTCTGCGGCCCATCCTCATGACCACCGCCTCCATGGTGCTGGGCGTGCTGCCGCTCATCATCGCTTCCGGCGCCGGTGCCACCAGCCGCCGGGACATCGGTATCGTGATCGCGGCCGGCATGACCATCGGCACCCTGTTCACCCTCTTCGTGGTGCCGACCATGTACACCTTCTTCGCCCGCAACCACCAGGAGGAAGCGGGTCACAAGGTTTGAGGCGGAAACTGTCAAAGGGCATTTACGTAACTGTCAAAAGACATTTACAAACGAGCCCCCTGAGGGTATAAAGCGCATCGCGCACGCACCGGCGGCCTCAACCGCCGGTGTTTTTTTGAGCAAGATGGCCGCATGCCAGGATGCCCGGCATGCGGCGCGGAGCTGTGAGCCCTGTTGTAGAAGCCAGGTGAAGCAGCCGATACCCGTCAACTTGAGGAGCCTCATGCATACTTCCAAGTCATCCGCCATCGAAGACTTCCTGTCCAAGACCAGTGAAGACGACGGTTTCGAATACGAATCCCAGGGTCATGCCGGCCGCAAACCCACCTCCAAGGCCCCCGCCCGACCCGCAGCCCGCAACACCCAAGCCTGGCGTGCCATCGAGGACATGAAGGAGAAACGCCGCCTGGACGGGAAGCTCAAGGAAGTCTACGAAGAAGAATGAGCCGGCACCGATGCCCTATCCCTATACCAACCCAGGCCCTCAGGGTTCACTTTTCCAGGGCTTATGCCATGCTTGCGCCATAAAAAGACCGGCCCCTTTCGGGGCCGGTCTGTATCTTCGAATACCTTACTTTCAGTATTGACAGTTGGTGTTGATATCGGCGACCAGTTTTGCCGCATCCGGCGTACCCCCGCCGATGGGGTGATCCCAGCCCGGGAGCGGGAAATTCCCCACTGTATCAAGGGGCAAAGCCAGGGAGCAGATGTGGATTATCAGCTCCCGGCCTCAAGTTGACCCCGAAAGCCCCCCTCCGTACAATTGCGCTCCCATTTTCGATGGGCGGTTAGCTCAGCTGGTAGAGCACTGCTTTCACACGGCAGGGGTCACAGGTTCAAGTCCTGTACCGCCCACCAAATACCCCTGACTTCCCGGTTTCTAACCGTCCCTGGTGTGCCGACCAGTGCTGCCTTCCCTGGCGGCCCGCTCGCCGCATGCGGCGAGCCCCGTACCGCCCACCAACTCCTCTCCCAAGCTGCCCTGCCTTCTGGCCGGGCACTCTCATGATGTCAGCACCAGTCCCAGGCCTATGGCCGCCGGCAGGGCCTGTACCAGCAGGATCTTGTGGTTGGCGGTGAAGCCGCCGAACACCCCCGCCAGCACCATGCAGCTCAGGAAGAAGATCCGCAGTTCCCGGCCTTCGGCCCCCAGGTACAGACCCCAGATGAGCCCCGCCGCCATGAAGCCGTTATATAGACCCTGATTGGCAGCGAGGCTACGGGAAGCCATGGCGAATTCGAGGCTGAGCCCGAACACCCGGCGCCCGTAGGGCATGGTCCAGAGGAACATCTCCAGCACCATGAAATAGAGGTGCAAGAACGCCACTAGACCGGTGACAATTGCCGCCGCGAGCATCACGGGCCGGGCACCGTGAGGGGTGCGAGGCCGCGGGTCTTGAGCGCTGAGTTGAGTGCCGCCAGATCGCCTACCTTGAGATCCTGCCAACCCTTCAAGGCGCTCTGCAGGTTGCCCGCGTATACGGCGAAGGCCTCCTCATATTGTTTGGGTGGCGCCCGGTCGCCGTCACCGATCTCCGTGGCGAGCCCTGTGAGACCGTCGTTGATACGGGTGAAGTTCACGTCCTTGGTCTTGCTCTCCAGGCCTTCCGCCTTGGCATCCAGGGCCGCCACAGAGTGGGCGAGCCCCGCATCCGCCGCGCCAGTCAGCTGTGGGGGCAGCTTGGCGATATCATCCCTCAATTTGGCGAGCTCGGCATGCGCCACATAGCTCTGACCCATGGCCGCACCTATCTCTTGCGCGAACTTGAGTTGCTTGGGCAAGATATCTTCGGCGGTCTTGGCCGGCACCCGCGGATCCATGACGACATCGAGGGGTGCACTCATTCTCGCCCCACCTGCCGTGAGCGTCACGGTGTAGTGGCCCGGCAGCACCATGGGACCCTGGGGCAATAGCGCGCCCCCATGGTCATACACCGCGGCGATGGAGTACTCATAGTTGAGGGCCGGAGGCCTGGGATAACGCAGATCCCAGACGAAGCGGTGTCCACCGGTCGCGGCAGGCAGACTCTCCGACGGTGCAAGCCAGGTCGAATTGAAATACAGGTCGGTGTTGAGATTCGCCGCCGGTGCATCACTGGCGTACTGGCGCACCAACTGGCCTTTACTGTCGTGGATGGTGAGGGTTACAGGACCCTTCATATCCGGTGCCAGCCAGTAATCGATGATGGCCCCTTCCGGTGGGTTCTCGCCGGCCGGCTCCTCCGGCGGCAACGGCGTGTCCTTGTTCTCGTTGCGGCGCACACGCACAGCCACGGCCGGTTTGAACAGGATCGCGCCCTTGTCCAGGGCTGCGTCCGCCGCCTGGCGCAGGGGTGTCACATCGTCCAGCACCCAAAGAGCACGGCCATGGGTGGCGGCGATCAGGTCGTCACCATGCAGGGCCAGATCCCGCACGCGCACCGCCGGCAGGTTCGCCTGCAGCGGTTGCCAGGCATCGCCGTCGTCGAAGGAGACATACACGCCCCGGTTAGTACCGGCGTACAGGAGCCGTGGGTTCTGGAGATCCTGCCGCACCACGTAGATGAACTCGGAGGCCGGCAGTCCTTCACCGATGGGCGTCCAGGTCTTGCCGTAATCGTGGGTGCGGAAGGCATAAGGCTTGAAGATGTCCTGTCGGTGGATATCCACCGCGACATAAGCCGTCGCCGGATCCGTGGGTGAGGCTTCCACTTGGTTCACGCGGCCGTAGGGCGGCATGTCTTTTGGTGTCACGTCATCCCAGTGCTTGCCGCCATCCCGGGTGAGTTCCACCACCCCGTCGTCGGCGCCGGTCCAGATGACCTTGGCATCCTTCAGCGATGGTGCGATGCTGAAGATGACGCCATAGCCACAGGCCTTGGCTTGGGCTAAAGCCAGGTTATTGCCGTCGCAACCCTTGGCATCGGGGGAATTCTTATCGGCGCCGGTGAGATCGGGGCTGATGATCTTCCAGTGCATGCCCTCGTCTTCGCTCTTGAAGACGTACTGGGCGCCGAGATACAGGGTATGGGCTTTGTGGGGGTCTGCCACCACTGGGTAGAACCAGTTGTAACGGTATTTCACCGTGGTGGGCCGCCGGCCATAACCGGTGATGGGCCAGGCGGAGATGTTCTGCACCTGTCCTGTGCGCTTGTCGAAGCGCGAGATGTGCCCCCCTAAGCCACCCACATAGACGATGTTGGGGTCGCCGTTGTCCGGGAACACGTAGCTGCGCTCGTCGCCGCCCACGGAGTTCCAGTCCCGAAAGGTGAGTTCGCCGTAATCGCTGGCGCTCTCCTCCTCCACCGTGCCGCTGTCCTGCTGGCCGCTGTAGATGTGGTAAGGGAAGCGGTTGTCAGTAGTCACATGGTAGAACTGGCCGGTGGGCTGGTCGTACCAGGAGGACCAGCTCTTGCCGCCATCGATGCTGACGCTGGTGCCCTGGTCGCTAGCCACCACCATGTGGCTGTCATCGTCCGGGTTGATCCACATGAAGTGGTAGTCGTCGCCGCCGGGCGCACCCTTGAACCACGAGAAAGTCTTGCCGCCGTCTTCGGAGCGGGCCACGGAGCGGTTCATGACATAGAGCAGGTCCGGGTTCTTGGGATCCACCGCGATGCGATCGAAATATCCACTCACCAGTTTGCTGTGCCCCATGGATTTCCAGCTGCTGCCGCCGTCGTCGGAGCGATATAACGCTGTCTGCTTGTCGTCGGCGCTCTCGATGAGGGCATAGACCCGCTGGTCGGCGGTGCCAGGCGCCACCGCGAGACCGATGCGGCCAAGGGAACCATCCGGCAGGCCGTTGCCGGTGAGCTTGTTCCATGTCTTACCTCCGTCCAGGGATTTCCAGATGCCGCTGCCAGGGCCCTGCTGGGGGATGTAATAGGCGAACCAGGGCCACTCGCGCCCCTGCCAGGTGGCGGCGAACATCACGTCAGGTTGGGCCGGATCGGCGGCCAGATCGATGGCGCCGGTGTTGTCGTCCACGAACAACACTTTCTTCCAGTGCTTGCCGCCATCCTCGCTGCGGAACACGCCACGCTCTTCGTTGGGCCCGAAGATATGCCCCAGGGCGGCCACCACTACCACGTCCGCATCCCGTGGATCCACCCAGATGCGGCCGATGTGACGGGTATCTGAGAGGCCCAGCAGGCGCCAGGTCTTACCGCTGTCGTCGGAGCGGAACACCCCGGCCCCGTCCACCGTGTCATAGCGGGACTGTTCCGGCTGCCCCGTACCTATATATAGGATGTTCGGGTTGGAGGGGGCCACTGCCAGGGCGCCTATGGAGAGGGAGTCCCCGTGCTGGAACTGGGGTTTCCAGGTGAGCCCCGCGTCCTGGGTCTTCCATATGCCGCCATCGGCGCCGCCGAAATAGAAGGTATTGGGTTCCGAAGGCACCCCCACCGCCATGGTGGACCAGCCGCCGCGGAAGGGCCCCACCAGCCGCCACTGCATGCCTCCATATATGGATGCAGGCGGCGCATCGGCTGCCGATGCCGGAAGCAGGAAACCTGCAGAACCAAGCAGTAATACCAGGCAGGAAGCGCTGAGACAGAGACGACGTGACATGGTGTGCTCCAGAGCATATGACCGGGGTTTAGACAACACCGGTCCGGGGAAGTGCGCGAGCCATTAGAGCAGCCGCCATTTCCCCTGGCAACCCAAGAGTGTGTCGGGAACTGGACTCAATGGCTCACTCGGGCGGTGCCGCCGCCTCTTCCGCTCCCACAGCGGTCGCCTCGGCCGCGGGCTTGCGCAGCACCAGCGGGAAGCCCGTCGCGAAGATCAGGATGGTGCCCACCACGCAGGCGAACACCACCGTGGGCAGATCCTGCATGTCAGGGATGCCGGCGGCCACCGGCAGGGTGGCGAGCACGCCGGCAGCCACGCCGCGCGGCACGCTCAGGAACACGAGCCGTCTCTGCTCTCTGTCCAGGGATGACTTCAGCATGGCGATCCAGGCTCCGGGATAGCGCGCCATGAGCAACACCAGCGCCAGCAACACACCGGCGATGGTGAGGCTCCAGGGCGGCCCGAGCATGGCGCCGATGAAGGTGAAGAAGAACGACTTCACGATGAACACCATCTGGCTGTGGAAACCGCGCACGTCGTCGTGCAGCTCGAGGAGCGTATCGAGCCTGATCATCTTGCCGATATGCCCGGCATTGCCCACCACCACGGCGAAGGCCAGCACGCCAAGGGCCCCCGAGCCGCCGGCACCGTCCACCAGCACGTACAAGAGCAGCAAGGCCGAAAGCGTGATGGGATAGACGTGCTCGTTCTGCTTCAACCAGTTCAGCGCGAGCAGCCATAAGGCGCCGCCGGCGGCGCCGAGCACTATCCCCAGGGACAGGGAGCGTACGAGCGTGCCCCAGGGCATCCCCATCGCTGCACCGCTCTGGAATATGCCGACCAGCGAAGTCACCATCACGATGCATAGCACATCGCTCAGAGCGGACTCGAGACTGATCATGTTGGCCGCTTCCACCGGCACCTTGACCCGCGCGATCGCGGACATGATGACGATGGGGCTGGTGCCGCCCACGATGGCACCCGTCAGGAGTTCCTGTTTCCAGGTCCAGTCGGCCGGCAAGAGACTCAGCTCCACCATGACCCGGGTCACCAGCATCACGGCCAGGGTTGAGAACGCGAAAGTCAGCACCGACAACAGCACCGAGCGCGGCGTGGCGCGGTAGAGCTGCACCAAGTCCAGGCGGCAGCCGCCTTCGAACAGCACGAACACCAGGGTGAGAGCCGAGAAATAAGGTGCGACGCTCAGGAGCTGGGCGCGGCTCACTAGGCCCAGCACCGGCCCCAGCAGGATGCCCGCCAGGATCAGCCAGATCACATCCGGCACGCGGGTGCGGGTGAAGACCTCTTCGCCGAAGGTACCGATGAGGAAGATGAGGGCGATGCACACCAGGAAAAGAGTCACAGGCGACATGACGCTGCCTCTTTATATTTATGACAGGTCCATTAGAACAGCCACCACCGGCAGCCGCAAGCAAACCGGTCGCTGTGTATCAACGCACCGATCTCAGGTCATGCGACATATAACATGCGCACCCACGCAGGGCTTAGCCTGCCTCAAGGGTGTTTGCTTGCGGCCTCGAGATCCGCCAGCAGCTCTGCATAACCGGCGTCGTTGCCATTGGCCGGCGCGTCGCTCTTGAGAGTCTGCACGGCATCGGTCGATTCACCACGCGCATAGAGCAAAGCCGCATCCACCACGACGATATGCACGCCGTTGGCAGCTGAGATATCCAGGCCTTCAGCCATGAGCTGTTCCGCTTGGGCGCCGTCGCCGCTGCAGGTCTCCAGCAGGGCCAAGGCTTCCCGCACATCCGTATAAGCGGGGTTTTTGACCAGAGACCGCTGCAGGAGTGTCACCGCCTTGGCGGTCGCCGGGTTGGTGCCGCCGCAGCCGCCGGCGGGAACCCCCGCCTCCGGGTTCTGCATGGTGTCCCCTGCCGCCGCCTGCTCGATGGGCGTGCGGAAGTAGATGTTCAAAGCGCTCGCCGGGCCACTCTGGGGTGAGGTGTAGGCCTGGATGCCGGGGCGCAGGTTGAACTTGAGGTTGAGGGTATCCGGGAGAGATATCCCTGCATGTATCACCGTCACGCCGGGAGGCATGGGCAGGTTGCGGGGGAAGGTGCCGAGGGCGCGAACCCCTTCCACATCGAGTTCAGCATGGCCATCGTCGGCCGATGTTTTCACCGTCCAGCTCACGGGATGATTGAATACCAGGGTCATGCCGCCGCGTTTGGTGGTACCCACACTCACTTCCAGGAGCGTGGTATCAGGTCCGGAGCGCATGGCCGGGACACCGGCGGCCACGGTGATGCCCGCTGGCGCCGTCACAGGGGGTCTCGCCACCTCGATGGCGGCGGGTGCCGCAGACACTGTGGCCTTAGCCGGCGCTGGCGTGGTGACGATCGGCGGCGGTACCACAGGCACTACGGGTTGCGCGATGGGTGCAGGCGCCTCGAAGGTCGCCCTGCCGAGCCAGAAGCAGCCGAGCATGAGCAGCAGGATGAGGATCAGGATCGCCGCGATACGCCGTTTCTGGCCCTGCACACTGGGGGCGGCTTTGGTGTTGATGGCTGTCGTGGCGCTGGAAGCGGTTTTCCCGCCGCGCGAACCACCGGATCTGGCCGGGGCCTGCTTCATACGTCCGCGAACTGTCGTGTTTATCAAACTCATATCCTGCCCTCGTTGAAAATCGTCCTGGTATCGAAGAAATTGCGGGGATCGATGGTGTCGGCCATCGATCCCCGCTGTGCCCACCCCGGAGAGCCCATCCGCGTGCCACCAAGGTCACACAAAACCTGATCCTGTCTCACCCCCCGCCTCACGGCAGCGCGATCTTGCCCGCGCTCGCCATGCTCTTCACCGTGTCCTGGTCGAACTTGAAGCGGAAGCGGATGAAGACGCCTTTCGCCGTGTAGTGGTTCGCGGTGAAGTCCTGGTCATAGAAGCCGCTGAAGTTGTAACCCAGGCTCAGCCACATGTTGGTGCCCACGTCCCAGCCGGTCTCGATGCCGTAGCTGCGGCTGATCACACCCGAAGAATAAGAATGCATGCGGTTGACCATGAAGCCCACGTCCCACTTGGAGCGGATGTCGTAACGTAATTCGCCGCCCATGAGATCGGTGTAGCCCTTGTAGCTGCCCGAGTCGAAGGCAAAACGCGCGTACTTGGCGCCGTAGTAGAGCGACAGCTGGTAGCGGTCGTTCACCGTGTAGTTGCCCTGCAGGTTGTTGACGATCTTCCAGTTGCGCGTGTCCAGACCGTAGGTGGCCACGGTCTGCGGGTTGTTCGCGAGGGTGGACGCGGATTCCTGGCTGGCGGCGGTGCCGGTGCTGCTCGCGAACTGCGGCAGCGACTGCAGGCCCTGTTGGTCGGCGTAGATCAGGTCCATCTGCTCCAGCCACGACCAGCGGCTCTCATCCGGACGATACGCATAACCCAGGCGACCATCGATGTTGTCCGAGGTGCCGGAACCCTGGAAGTCGCTGTGAAAGGCCTGCAGGCTGGCGCTGAAGGCCTGTCCCTGGGATAGCGTGCGGTAGAAGCCGGCGAACAGGTTGCGGGTGCTCTGCTGATCCGAGTTCAGGGTCTCGAAGCGGCCGTTCATGGCCCAGGACTGCTGGTGATAGCTCGCGCCCACGAACAGCGCGTTGAAATCGGAAGTCAGGGTGCCGACGGCCGGCGCCGTGCTCTGGCTGGTGGTGCCCGCGGCAGGGAAGTTCGGTTCGTGCATGGAGGCCACGCGGTTGTAACCCGCCTGCAGGCTCAAGTCCTTGCTCACTTCCCAACCCTGGGTGAGGCCCATGGTGGAGAACAGCCGCGGGCCGTATTCGGTCCCCTCCTCACCTATGGAACTCTCCACCTGGCCGTGAGACCAGGGCTCAGACTTCACGCCGATGGAGGTGCTGTGGTCGGATTGCTGGGCGCCCGAGGCGAACTGCTCGTCCACGGACAGGGTGGTCTTCTGGGTCACCTTGTAATCGGCGCCTACGGTGGCCAGGTTCGGATACTGCGGGTCTTCCGCCGCGCCGCTCACGCTCTGCATGACGTTGCCGTGCAGGATCAGGCTGCGATCGAACAGGCCATAGCTGCCGTTCACGTAGGCCTGGTTGGTGCTGTAGTTGCCCTGGGCGGTACCGCCGAGCACCGTGGGGGTGAGGTTCGAGAAGCTGTCCTCGGCGTGCTGCAGGCCGGCACCTAGGGTGTCACTGTTGTTGAACTTGTACTGCAGGCCGCTGCTCGCCACGTCGCTGGTGGTATCCAGAGCGAGCGACTGCTGTCGTATAAAGTCGCCGGTGATGCTCCAGTTCTGGTCCAGGTGGTAACGGGTGTCGTCGCCCATCCTGCGCATGCCGCTGTCGCCCAGGCTCTGCTGGCCGAGACCGAAGGTCGTATCCTCGTCCTTCAGGTAGATATCGTTCTCCAGCGTCAGGCTCTGGGTCTTCAGGTCCACGCTGAAGGCGTTTCCGCTGGCGTTGCTGGTGTTGCTGCCGCCGCTGGTGACGCTCACGCCGTTGACGTTGCTCACCGTGCTCGCGGCGCCGTTGGAGCCGTTGTTGGTATGGGCCACTTCGGCTTTCAGTGTGGTGCTCGGGGTCACCTGCACGCGCAGATCAACGCCGGTCAGCTTGTTGTTTCCGTCACCCGTGCCTTCGTCCACGCCGGTCATCCCCACTTCCACCTTGCCGTCGGTGGACTTCAGCGAGACCCGGCCGCCGCCCGTTATGGAGTTGGTGACACCGGTGGTGACTTCGTATTCGACCACGATGTATTCGGGGTCGAAGTTGTCGTCACGCGGCGGCACCGGCTGCTTGAAGAAGATGCTGCCACCGAAGTAATCGATGGTGTAATCCACGAACGCACTGAGCTGCTGGGTCGAGAGCACCGCGTTGGTGTAACGGTCGCGGGTCTCGATGCTCACGCGTTCGGAGTTGATCAGGAGCTGCTGGTGCGACAGGCGGTAGAGGCCTGATGTGCCGTTGCCCTGGATCTCGTCCTTTACGTAGGCCTGGTCGTTCTGCGCCGCGAAAGCGGTATAGCCGAAGTTGTCGCCCTGGTAGGCGCTCTTCACGCCGGTGAACAGGCGGTCGTAGCGCGACAGCTCGGTCACCGTGAGGCCCGTGCTGAAGTCACCGAACATGGCGTAGAACTGGTCGCGCTCGATCTTGATATACAGCTTGCTGGAACTGGAGGCGTCGAAGCCCTGCTCCGAGGCGTCGCCGTAGAGCATGAAGTAGGTGTTGGGGTTCACCGCCTGCTGCAGGCCGTTGCTGACCGTGCCGCCGGCTTTGGCGGAGTCATACGACGTGGTCAGCAGGAAGTCGCCCTTGATGGTGCCCTTGGCATAGAAGGCGACGCGGCTGTCCTGGTAGATGTCGCTGTTGGGGTCATCGCCCTGCAAGGACTGCATGTTGTTCTTGATCTTGTCGAAGGCAGTGGTGCCGCTGGCCACACCTACCAGGATCCAGTCGCGGGCTGCCGGGCGCATCCAGCCGCGCAGCTGCTCGTAGGTGTCCTGCTGCAGGGGGACGGTCACCGTCACCACACCCGTGGAGGTGGTGGGCGCGAGCTTGATGTAAGCGATGCCGTTCTCGCCGATGACGAACGTGGGCTCGCGAGGAGCCAGGGCCGAGAGCTGGTCCTGCTGCAGTTGATCCACGCTCTGGTAGGACTGGAACGGCGTGTTGATCTGGTAATGACCCAAGAGGCCGCGGCGGGCCGGATAGCCCCAACGGTCGAAGAAGCGCACAGCGAACACCGGCTTCACCCGGCCGTCGGCCAGGAGCTTGGACTTGTCGGCCATGAACTCGACGCGCACCGGCGCGCCCGCATAGTGGATGTGGCGCTCGAGGCTCTGCACCACCGTGTCACCTTCCTTGACCACCGCCACCAGGGTGTTGTCGCCTTCCTTGAGGGGCACGCCGATCCATTCGCTCACCGCGGCGGTCTGCTTGGTGTTCTTCTGCTGGCTCAGGAAGTTGCTGCTGGACACTTGCTCGCCGTTCACGGTGAGGCTGACCTTCTGGGTGACGCCGTGCTCCACTGCCACATGGATGGCGGGGATGGCCGGGAGGTAATCCTGGGTCGGCCAGATGAGCTGGGGCTTGCCGTCTGCCTGGGTCTCGAGCCACTTGGGATCCACTTCGAACTTGTCCGCCAGCTTGTCTTCGTCAGGAGCGGCATCATCGGCCACGTCCGCGGCATTCTGTTGCTGCGCTTCGGGCTGGTCGGCGGGCGACAGGCCCGTGATGGCCGCGTGCTGCACGTCCGACTGGCTGCCTGCCACCGTCGTAGCCGGCAGGACTTCGTCATAGGCTACACGCACCACAGTGCGGCGGCCGGCCTCGGTATCGGCGTCGTTGCTGCCGCGGCCGACGATGAAGACCTGGGCGCCGTCGATGTCCACATGGGCGCGGGCGTAATCGGCAGCAGCCTGGGCTCGCGCGATGGAGAGCTCCATATTGTTCGCGTACTTGGAGCCGGCCGCCATCTGCTGGCTGTCCGCATAGCCCACGAAGGTGAGGCTGACGTTGGCCGAGCCCTTGATGAGGCCGGCGATCTGCTGCATCACGTCCTGGTCATGGACGCTCAAGCTGGTGCTGCCGGGAGCGAAGTCCTGCAAGCTGAACTCCTGCGCTTTTGCCTGGGGATCCGGTAGCGCGTGCAGAACCACCGCGGCAGCTGGCGTGTGCTGGCCCTTGGCAGTCGGTGAATCGAAGTTCGCCAGGGCGCGGGTCTGGAACACGGTGTTGTTCACGCTCTTGGCCGCATCCTCGCTCTTCGCGTCGTACTCGGCGTCGATCTCGGTACGGCGGTTCTTGGCGCGGCCAGCCTCGCTGTAGTTGGCGGCCAGGGGCTCGTTGCTGCCGCGGCCGGTGATGAACACCTGGGCGCTATCCACGTCGATATGCGCCTGCACGAAGTCCGCCACCGCCTGGGCCCGGGCGATGGACAGCTCCATGTTGTTGGTGTACTTGGAGCCAGGCGCGAGCTGCACGTCATCGGTATAGCCTATGAAGGTCATGCTGATGCCGGTGGAAGCCTTGATGAGGTCCGCGATTTTCTGCATCACGTCCCGGTCATGGGCGTTCATCTCGACCTTCCCGGAGGGGAAGCCTTCGATGATGAAGGACTTCTTCTGGCGGTTGGCCTGGGCCGAAGCGGCCTGTACGGCCGGCAGCAGGGAATCGAACTCCAGCACGCCCTTCCAGCCGGCCTCATGGGCGCCGAGGCGGAAGATCAGCATGCCGTCACCCGCATCATGCGGGTCGTCCACCTTCACGCCATCTACCCGGGTGGTGCCGGTCATGTAGGTCATGCCCGCCGGCAGCAGCACGGTGGTGCTGAGGTTGCTGACCGCCACATCCAAGACCGCGAGCTGCACGGTGTTGTGCACATGGTCGGCGGCCGGGGCCTGGGTGAGCTGCAGGCTGAGGTCTCCCTTGGCGCCGGGGATGGGGCGCACGTGGAAATCAGCGCGCCACAGGGCGCCGCCATGGACTTCCACAAACTGCGAGTAATCGCGGCCGGCCCAGCGGGTGTTCTGCTCGCAGCTCATGGGCTCATAGCCCTTGGGCAGGCTGGGCAGGTCGAGCTGCACCACATGGGTGCCGTTGGTGATGGCCTGGAAGTGGTAATCACCGTGCTTGTCTGTCACGGCATAGCTGCCGTCTTCCATGATCACGCGGGCTTTCTCGACGCCCTGGGTGCCCTGGGAATCGCAGCCCACCACCACCCGGCCGATCAGGGTGTTGACGTTCTGCAGGAACTCGCTCTGCACCCTGACCTCCGCGGTCGCGAGGTTGGAGACCTGGAGGCCGTTCTCGAAGGCCTGGGCATCGTTCACCACCGTGGTCAGCGGCGTGGCCGCGGTGATCTCCACGGCATAGGTCAGGGTCACAAGGGCCGACGGGGCGACGCTGCCGGCGTTGAAGGTGAGCTGCTGGCCGGTGGCCGAGATCACGAGATCGGTGAGCGCCGTGCTGCCGAGCCGCGCCGAACCCTTCATGTAGCGGAAGCCCTGGGGCATCAGGTCCAGGATGCTCACGCCCTTAGCCGCCAGCGTAGTGCTGGTGTTCTGCAGGTTTAGGCTGAACTGGATGATGTCGCCGACCGCGGCCGTGGGCGCGGAGACAGTCTTCTGCAGTAAGAGCTTGGTGGACACGGGATCCACCGGCACGTCTAGCTGCAGGATGCCTGTCTTGCTGTGCGCGAGGCTGCCGCCGAAGGAAGCTGACGGTAGCGTGTAAGGCGCGCCCGTCAGGGTCTGGAGGTTGGCAGCGCTTGCGACCGAAGGCGCGTGGTAGCCCGGGGGCGTCGTCACCCGCAGGCGATAGTTACCGGTCTTGACGTAGGGGAACAGGAATCCACCCGCCGGCACGTCGTACTTGGCACCGGAGGAATCTGTCACTGAGGTGCCGCTGGTGATGGTCGAGGGATAGGTGCTGACCCCGTCCTTGCCCAGCACCGGCACCGGTTTCCCGGTCGTGGCATCCACCAGCGTCAGCTTGGCGCCATCCAGGCGCTTGCCGCTGGTGGAATCGAACACCACGTTGTAGGGATCCACCAACGCCGTCGCCGCCGACTTGTCGCTGGAGTCCTGCGCATCGGTGTAGTTCACCTGCACGAGGGTGTTGGCACCCGCCTGCAGGCTGCAACCGCTCACAGCCGCCGCGCTGGTGGGCACATAGCCCACGAACACGCCGGTATTGACCCCTGTCTCGGTGAGTTTCAGCGTCACCGACTCATGCAAGGAAGGCACCGACACCGTCACGATGACCGTATCCCGGTTGGCGGGATCCATGTTCTGATCGTGGTCGGTGAGCTGTATGAACAGCGTATTGCCCTGGTTGTATATCGAGGTGGGCGCGAGAGCCAGCGGGTTGGCCACGTTCAGCGTGCCGCCCGGACCCGCGGGGTTCGGCAGCGGGTTGAACGTGGCACCGCCGTCGGTGCTGCACAGGCTCGGGCCGGCCAGCAGGCTGCTGGCGACGGACAAACCCGGCGCATAGTCCATGAAGATGACTGAGGACGGCGTACGGTTCGCGGCTACCACGGTGAGATCCACCCTATTGGTCTGCTGCGTCTTGGTGCTGCCGTCCGGAGCCTGGTAGCTGAGCGAGGCGATGTTCGAGATCACGGTGCCCGGCAGCGTCCCTGCCGCCGCCGTGCCCATGTGTATCAGACCAAGAGTCAGGGCGAGAGCCCACGCCTTGCTAAAGCCTCCCGTGATCCCGCCGACACGGCGGGGGGCTTTGGCAAGGCGGGCCGGTGAAGTCAACACTTCTTCCGGCCACGTCTTGTCCAGACACGTAGCATGTTTACTCCTTATATAGGGCTGCAGACGCGCGAGCACGCGCCCGGACTTCACATCCGGGCGCGTGTGCGCTGAGCCCTTCTTCAGGATTCCAAACACGATCTGTACAGCCTCTCGTTTCTAGCTGTTACTGGATCGTGACCTGGAACGTCACCGTCGCGGTCTGGCCATTGGTCAAGGAATTGATCAAGGCATTGACCGTGTTCGTACCGGCAGTGAAGCTGCAGGTGTCAGAACCGAAGGTGGAACCCGCGTCCACACAGGACTGGGGCGCACCGGCGCTGACGTTCGGGTCCGCGATCGTGATGGAAGCAGGCTTGTAGGCCAGATTCCCCGCCGTGACCTGGGCATTGATGCTGTCCGCCAGCGAGACGCTGGAAGCGGCAGTCGTCCCTGTGTTGGCGACGGTGATCGTGTACTTCATCACAGCGCCCGGGATGGCGTGCGGGATCGCATCGCCGGTCGGGTCGCTCACCACCGAGGACGTCTTGGTGATGGTCAGCTTGGCTGACTTCACCAGGTACACATCACGGCTGGAGTGCTTGCCGTCGAGGGCGATGTCGTCGGTACCGGCAGCATCCGCGAAGATGTTCTGCACGGCGCCCGGCGTCCAGGCGTTCAGCTTATCGTCCGTGGTGATGTTGGCGCCCGGCGCAGTGCCGTACGTAACGCTACCACCGGAAGCTGCTTCCTGGCCGACCAGGGCCAGTACCGCCGCATCCGTATCCACCTGCGCGGCCGGGATGTTCGACACGATGAACACGAAGTTCGACGCGCCCGCAGCGAGCTGCGGGATCGAAGACGCCGTGTCATTGGCCGGCACGTAGGTCGCGGTGTTGTTTTTCGACACAAACACCGAGATGGCGGTCGGGGTGAAGTTGTCCGTACCCGTGAAGCCAGCACCAGCGGTGCTGCCCGCCACGCCCGTATCGTGCACCGTGGTGAAGGTCACGCCTTGGGTCGCGTTGCCGTTGTTGGTCACTTTATAGACCAAGATGGCACCGGTCTGGCCGGGGGTGACGGCCACGTCGGCCGCGTCGTTGGTGACCACGGTCAGGAGCAGCTTGTCATCCACCAGGAAGGTGGTCGGCAAGCCTGCACCTGAGGTGTTGCCGGTAGACGAGCTACCGATCGGAGCCTGGGCGATGGCGCCCACGTTGTAGGACACCGTGGCCAGGTTGCTGATGGACGTGTTCGCTGCCGTGGGTCCAGCCGCGAACGAGGTCGCGGAGAACAACGGCAGGAGCGCGCCGGCCAACATGGCACCGGTGAGTCTCACTGTATTAACGAGTTTCATTGCAATTTCCTCCTTAAGAGGGGCTCAAACATTGGTTACACAATTGGTCCGGTGGCCACCCGAACCACTAATGCCTCCCTGGCTGGCTTTACTCTTCACATGGCTTCGGCTCCCTGCCGACAACCGATGTCCGTTTTACATAAGTACAGTTCTTTTCACGCAGTTACCCGTGACTGCATGCCTCAGTGCTTGCAGCCACGGGTAACGCCCTTCCTGGGGCTTAAGCAGTTTCCTGAAAAATCGGAACCCCTGAACGCGCGATCTCTCTACCCTCTATCGCGCCTGCAAAACCATCAGTCAGCCATCCCTCACTGCAGGATGGCGTGGAACGTGACCGTGCCCTTGGCGCCCGGTGCCAGCGTGCTGGTCAGGATCCAACGGATGTCCGTGTAATCCTTGGGCAGCGCGGTGCGCAGGGTGCCGTCAGCGTCCTTCACCTGGAGCTTGTCAGCTGTGCCCCAGGTCTTGCCGCCGTCCACGGAGAACGTGATGTCGGCCTTGTCGCCGGAGGCGGAGCTCGCCACATACACCATGTTCTGAGGGATCGGATCGGTGATGACCGCGTTCGTCACGGGTTCGTTGCCGATGATCTCGTAATTGATGTTCCAGATGACCTCGGTGCCCGGCAGGACATGGTCCGCCGGCACGATGTCTGTGTGTTTGCTGCCGTCTTTGGCGACGGTCACTTTCTCCTGCAAACCCACGGTCTGGAGCTTGATGTGTCCTGGCGTAGCCGCCAGTACGTTGAGTGCCCAACCCGACAGAAGGGCAATGCTTAATGACATGCGGATGGATTTCATTCTCTACACCTCTAGCTTGGTCAATTGATCGTCACTTGGAACTTGATGACCTGGACACTGGCGCTGCCCGCCACGTTGCCCAGCTTCACGGTCACCGCCCCGGGGGTGGTGACGTTGTAATCGCCGGTGCCGACGCCGACGGCGGTGCCGTTCAGGAGCAGGCTGCCGTTCACGAAAGTGGTATTGGCCGGCACGGGGTCCGTGACCACCACGGTATCCGCAGTAGCACTCCCGCTCGGGGTGACCGTGAGCGTGTAGGTGATGGTCGCGCCCGACACCACCTGGCTGCCGCCGCCAGGAGCCGAGACCATGGCGCTATTGGCATAGGCCAGCGCGATCTGGTGCACCTGGTAGGTGCCCGTGGAGTTGCTCAGACCGCCGCTGAGGCCGACGATGGCATCTACACCCCCTACGCCGCCGCCCACAGCCATGGTGCCAGGGGTACCGCTGGCGGTCCTGGAGGTGGCGGTGAGCTGCATGTTGCCCAGACTCGTGTCCACGGCGGTGTTCGGCACGTCACAGACGATGAGGATGTTCACCGAAGCGTTCTGGGCCAGGGTGGGGTCGTTGCTGCCGGGCGTGTACAACACGTCCGATGAATTGAAGATGCCGGTGTTGGCTGTATCGAAATACACGAGACAACCAGCCGGGGTGAATGACGGTGTACCCGGTGCCGCCAGGACGTCCGCCAGCTTGAAGCTGTCGTTGCCGTTGCCGGTATTGGTCACGCGGAATAGCAAGGCCTGACTCGCAGCGCCGGCAGTCACGCTCACGTCTCCGCTGTTCTGCCAGGTGACGGTCACGTTGACGAGCTGCGCGACGGTGAAGACGGCGGATGCGGTCTGGGTCAGGGTGCTGCCGGACACCACATACTGCACGCCCGCGGTGTTGGTGATGACCGTACCGGCAGGCACATCCGCGGCGTGCGCGCCATAGGCGTACACTCCGGAAAGTACCGCAAGCAGTCCGATCAATTTCTTCATCTTGACCAGTCACTCCTTAAGCCCGGTCATGTCCTTTCTCAGACAGTCCTCAACCCAGATACCGGGCCTTGCCAAACATCTCTATGGGGCATATTGTCATAAAAATTACTACAATATGTCAACATAATTTCAGACTTTATTTTACATATTATTTAGTATATAATCTACTAACATATTGTTTTACTTGCCTATGGTTGTCATAAATATATATAGACTGAGTCTAAAGCACCTCTACCCTGCCTGGGTCCTGGGGTCGCTGGTAGGCTATGGCACCCCCGCCCGGCCCTGAGGGCCTGCCAGGGGCATGGATTTGGAATAGCTGGTATGGGTATGCGAGGTCAGGATCTCCCATGAGTTTGATGAAAATGACCGCCTCCAACGCTATGGGCCGCTCCCGGCATCCCCTCCTCGCTGCCCTGTCCGGAGCCGCCTTCCTGGCTCTCGCCCTGCTGCTGCTCGGATTACTGCCCGGGGGCAGCTCTGCCGGCAATATCAACTTTGTAAATAACAGGTGGCGCCATGGTCGCGCGCGTGTCGCCGGCTGGCTGATTGTCCTCTTGGCAGCCGGGTGGTTTGCGCCTGCCGCCTCAGCCGCCACGGGTACCTGTGGTGCCGCTACCGGCCAAGGGGCCAACGGGCCAGCGGATTACCCCAGCTATTGCTGGATAGACTTCACCAACTACAACGCCGCTCAGGCCACCAGTGCCGGCGGCGAGGCTTTCACCATCACCCTGCCGGGCGGCAGCACCCTCAGTTTTACCCTTAACGTCAGCGGCGGCGGGCTGTTTGCCGCCACCGTCCCGACCTGGACCGGTGCGGCTTTGGGCCAGAGCGCCTTTACGGGCATCCCCGGCAACCCGACGCTCTATCAGACGACCAACGGCACCACCACCAACCTCAGCCTGAGCAACCTCGTCCTCACCGTTGGCTCGGGCACGGTGCCCTACGCCATCGTGGCGGCCGATGCCGAATCCACCAATAGTGCCGAAAGCCTGAGTTTCACCACCAACGGCAACGCTTGGACGCTGCTGGCAAGCATGCAGAACGGCACCTCGACTCTCTTCCCCACGCTCGGCGGCGTCGGTACGACCACGGTCACGGAGACCGGGGTGGCCGGCAACGTGGGTGCTTACGCCTTTGCCACCCAGGGCAGCCCCACCACCATCTCCTCGGTAGTGGTGGGTGGCGGCCTGCAAGGTATCGCCTTTGCCGTGAAATTCCATGCGGTGGATTTTGCCATCACCTCCAGCCATACCGGCAACTTCGATCTCGGTGGCACCGGCAGCTACACGCTCACGGCGACCAGCAACGGCCCGGACCAGTACACGCCCACTGACACCGTCACCGTCACGGACACCCTGCCCACGGGCATGACTTACGTATCGGCCAGCGGCAGCGGTTGGACCTGCGGCGCAGTGGGTCAGGTGGTGACCTGCACTGCAAACAACGTGACCGTCAACTCAGGGAGTAGTCTGCCCGCCATCACACTGAACGTGAGCGTGGGCTACACCAACGCTACGACTTTAACTAATACGGCTACAGTGGCCTCGAACCCCAACCTGGATTACAACACCGCCAACAACACGGCCACCGACGTCACCACACTCGTGGATCCAGATCTATCCACGTCCACCAAGACTGTGGTGAATACCGGCGGCGGCGATGCAGTGGTGGGCAGCACCCTGCAATACACCATCACCCTGACAGAATCGGCGGGCGCACAGGCGACCAGCGCCAGCGTGACAGACGATGTGCCGGCCAGCGTCAGCGGCTTCACCGTCACGAGCTTCCCGGCCGGCTCCACTAACTCGTCCACCGGCACGGGGACCGGCGCCAACAATACCGGTCATATCAACATCACTAACATCACGGTGCCGGCCATCGGCTCAGTGACCGTCGTGTTCACGGTGCAGGTGGCCACGGGCACCGCCAATTGCACGAACATCGACAACACTGCGACCGTGGCCAACCCTTACGGATCTGGCGCCACTCCATCGGCCCCCACGGTCGTAGTCGCGCAATCATCCTGTGCTGCAACAGGTAATAAGATCCTTTATTTGTATAACACCCAGGCATTGAATCGTACGCCGCAGCCTACGTCTGGCACCTCGCTTAGCATCCCTTCGACAGGCACCACTTTCCTGGATTGGACACTTACGCCTGTTCTGGCGAAACAGCTGAAATTGAGCGCTGGCAACGTGACTTTTACTTTGACGACGCAAAGGACCGGGAATAACAACAACCGCAGGGCGACCGCGGAATTGCGCACCGGTTCCGGCACGTCCATAGGCACCAGCGGCACTGTGACCTTCAATAATGCCGGTGCGATCCTTTCGCACGTTTTCACCTTCAATCTTGCTGCAGCCGTCACCGTAGCGGCTGGCGATACTCTGGTGGTGCGGATACATAACACAACTGGCGCTAACAACAGGCCTTTCAGCGTCTATCAGAACTCCGCTGGTGTAGGCGCAAGCACCCTGAGCATCGGCACCACTACCGTGATCAATGTCGATAGCGTCACGGCATATAACGCCGCCTACCCGGCTGTAACAACCCAGACAGTGTTCGAGCCCAATACAACGGTGTACGTCTGCGCTGTGATCAGTGATCCCTTCGGCAGTTATGACATAGATCCCGCGACCGGTGGAACTGTGCCACAGATCACGTTGACTGATCCTAACGGCGCGGTGCAGGTAAATGCCGTTTCCATGGTCAATGAAGGCGCCACGGATTGCAGTGGCGTGGCTAATGCAGCCGATGAGACATTCGAATACTCCTACGCGATACCCAACAATGCCAAGACCGGATTTTGGACCCCTACGGTGACTGGTTATGAAGGCACAGAGGGCACCGTATCCCACACCGCCAACGGTTCCTTCGACCTGGACGTACCCTCGTTGCTGTTCATGAAGGCGGTGACGGTGTCCAGCGATGGGACCACGAACGCGATCAAGCACGCCATCCCCGGTGCGATGGTTCTCTATACGCTCACCATGCAGAACACCGGCCGCGGCCCGGCGGATTCCGGCAGCCTGTCGATAGCCGATGCGGTGCCTACCAACACCGCATTCGACCTCACCGGCACCACACCCTTCACCTTCACCGATGGCAGCACCTCCAGCGGCTTGAGCGCGCCTGTGATGACCTTCTCCAACAATGGCGGCACGAGCTACGTGTATAGCCCCAGCTGTACCCGCCCCTGCACGGATCCCGCCATCACCAACTTCAAGATCACCTTCACCGGCTCCATGAACGGCAAGACCGGCGCCACGGCGCCGTCGTTCACCATCAGCTATACGGCGGTGATCCAGTAATCTCAGGGTTTGACAGGGTCTGCGCTTAGATGCCGGTGCCCAGTGGGGGGGTTGCGGTAAGCCCCGGTTCGGGCAGGACAATTGCCTTGACAGCGGGGCCCTTCACGGGGAAAATGCCGCCTCTTCGGCTTGGGGCTATAGCTCAGCTGGGAGAGCGCTTGCATGGCATGCAAGAGGTCGTCGGTTCGATCCCGACTAGCTCCACCAAGCTAATCTTAAAGGGCGTCCGCAGGGCGCCCTTTATACTTTCAAGGTCCGTCCCCATCGTCTAGAGGCCTAGGACATAGCCCTTTCACGGCTGTAACAGGGGTTCGAATCCCCTTGGGGACGCCAAATTAGCCCGTATAACGGGGCTTATCCGGTAGTGCAGCTGGCATTCGCCGGTTTCTGGGTCTAGTTCGATGCGGTCCAGCAGTTGCCCTAGGCTTTCACGGATGGCCATACGGTCATCCCCGGGCAACCAGGCAAGCCCATCCAATATCTTCGATACCTGGGGTGCGGTGAGCTGCTGCAGGATCTGTGCCTCAGCACGCTCATCTTCCCGCTGCTGTAAATTAACCTCCAAAGCTGCCCGTTCCGCTTCCATTTCCTCGATTCGCCGCAGCGCCGGCGCGCGATCCTTCAGTTCAGCTGCCATATCCACTAACTGGCTGATGCGCCGGGTATTATTCTGGAGCTGATCGCGGAGCGGCTTCAGGGCATCCACCCTTATGCCGTTTCTGTCGCGAGCGGCGCGTACTATCGCTTCGATGAAATCTTGGTCGCGTAGATCCGCGCTGACTTGTGCCAAAACAGCCTGTTCGACCGCAGCGGCGCCGATGGTGCGGCTGCCGCCCTCCGATAGCCGGGTCCGGTAGCGATTGCGGCCATCTCCCTGCCATACAGTACCGCAAGGCGCGCGGAGCAGTCCCGCAAGCAGGCATGTCCCGGCGCGGATCCGCTTCTGGCCGTGGATGCTATTCTGGAGCTGCGCCAGGATCGCTTCGGCTTCGTTATCGGTGATCAGTGCGTCATGCGTATTGCGCTGAATCAGCCATTCTGAACGTGGACGCCGCTTTCTGCCGCCGATATACCCGTGATCATGGGGCTGGCGCATGTTCCAGACTGTATGGCCGGCATAGGTGAGCGCGTTCCACTCCATATCCACGAGTCCGGACCAGGTAATGCCGAGTGCCGTGGCCACGCGTGAGCGTGGACAGCCTTCGGCGCGGGTCTTGAGGTAGTGCGCAACAGCACTTGCATCATCTCCTAGAGCGAGACGTGACTTGCGTACGGGCTCGCCGTCGCGGATCGCGCCGGTCTCGAAGCTTTTTAACTGATAGCCACGTGGTGCGCGGCCGCCTGCGCGCCAGCCTTGGCGCACATTTTCGGCCATACCGGCGAGCCCTTTCTCGCGGCTCATGAGACTATGAAACTCATCGAAGACGCGCAGCACGCTTTTGATCACCATGTCGGTGATGGGGTCGGTCTCTGGCAGCTTGCTATAGAGGACGGTGATCCCGCGCCTGGCGCATTCATGATCGAAGACATGAGCCATATACTGGCGGCGGCTCAGTCGCGAGGTATCCAGGAGCAACAAATAAGTCCAAGTGCGCTCGGCGGATTTGAGTTCGCGTAATAGCGCCTGGAACCCGGGACGCATCTCGGTTTTAGCTGACTCCACTACATCCGTGAACTCGCGGATAATGACAAGGCCCTTCGCTGTAGCGAGCTGCTCCAGGTCGCGGCGCTGCGCATCGATGCTGACATCGGATCTGTCTTTGCTCGACCGAAGATAGAGCGCGGCATTGGCCATGGGTGCAGAGACTATGATGCTTTGGCCAGGTTTGGCAATGGATGGCTGCACGCAGTTATTTTGGGGCTATGGCCGCGCGCATTTTGTGGTTGTTGTGGTTGCTGCAATGTCAGCACCAACTTGAGCGCGGCGCGCAGCGCCGGCCGCCCGATGGATGAGGCCATGCGTATCTTGAGATGCTTACCCATACTCAGGATTCCGCGCAACGAGATGATGCTGACTGCCAGTCGCGGACCTCAGAAAGACGCCAGCCGACGGCCCGAGGGCTGAGTTGGATTCGGAACGGGAAATCGCCGCGGCGTTCAAGCACGGTCCGCCGTTGGCGGCTCAAGCCAGAAAGCGTGTGGCATTCTTGCTCCCTCACTATGCGATCATCGTGTGATGTCGCCATATTTCCTCCTGTAATGGTCTAAAAAAGGGCGCGAACTGTCGCGCCGCCAGCTAGTCTGATTTCGCTGGAGACATGGCAGTTCGCGCCGGCGCAGATCACTTAGGCTGATTGCAATTGGAACTCTTCCAAATCACGCAGCTCGCGCATATCCGCGAATGCGCCCATGGCTTTGGCATCGTTGAGGACCTGGTTAATCCTCGACTGCGGATCCTTCACACTACCGAGGCCTATCCGACTGAGCGGCTCGCACCAGACAGAGATGTTGCCAGGATCAATGTTCAGTGAATCCCAAAAATCCCGCATCTCCTGCTCAGCAGTGGCAAGCCAATACAATGCCGCGGCTGTGTTACGTACCTTGCGCAGATACTCGGGTTGTACCGCGCGGGCGACCACAGTGGAACAGCTGCGTGCGATCTGATCCATGATGCGGGTCTGTTCCGAGATGGCCAACCGAAGCGCAGTCATCCTGAAGGTTAAATCGCCAATCTCCT
>DASYGE010000008.1:0-20230 GCA_036000105.1 Gammaproteobacteria bacterium | reverse complement strand
CTTCCTGCAGTTCGTGTTCTTTATCGAGGGCTGCCGACAAGAACTGATCGCCGGGGATGAACAGGATGACGAAGTCAGGGCTGGTCTTGAACTGGTCCCAGTAGCGCTTGCTGGCCAGCTCCTTGATGCGCTCCCGCACCTTGCGGGCGTGGTGTACAAGATGGGCTTCCCGCTCTTCCGGCATACGCGCTTCCAAAGCCGAGATGTAACTGTCCAGCGGCGCCTTGGCGTCCACCACCAGGGTGCGGTTCTCGGCGAGGTGCACCACCATGTCCGGGCGTAGCGCACCATCTTCGCCAGGGTTATGCACCTGTTCCTCGAAGTCGCAACGATCCACCATACCCGCGAGTTCAGCGAGACGCCGCAGGGTCATCTCACCCCAGCGACCGCGCACTTCCGGACGGCGCAGGGCGTTCACCAGGTTGCGGGTCTCGGTCTCCAGCTGCAGCTGGCCTTCGGCCATGAGTTTCAGATGGCTCGCGATGCTGCCGAAAGCCTCCTTGCGCTCTTTCTCCATCTGGCGCATCTGCTCTTCGGCTTTCTTCAGGGTCTCATTGATCGGTTTTACCAGTTCCACGAAGGCCTGCTGCTTCTTGTCCAGTTCCGACTTCGCTTCCGACTGGAACTTACCCAGGTTCTGGGTGGCGAGTTCGATGAACGCCTGGTTGCTGCCTTTCAGCACGTCGCCGGCTACGGCCTTGAAGGTGGTGGCGAGATCCACACCGGCTTCGGCCTGGGCGCGGTATTTCGCGTAACGCACCGCGGCCAGTGCATAACCCACTGCGAGGCCGGCAGCCAATACCAGAAGGAAGAAGAAGCTGAGCAGCAGCCAGCTCATGCGAGCACCACGGGCTTCGCGGCCCCGGCGCCGACCCAGTCCAGCAGTTCGAGCGGGTGCTTGATCATATGTTCCGCTTTCCAGGCGGCCGGCATCTCGTCTTCGCCCAGATACCCGTAGAGCGCGACGATCGCGGGCATGCCTGCTGCATGGGCGGCTTCCACGTCCCGCTGGGCATCACCCACATACACGCTGT
Source organism: Gammaproteobacteria bacterium (assembly GCA_036000105.1). GTDB lineage: Bacteria > Pseudomonadota > Gammaproteobacteria > Natronospirales > REEB76 > DASUBN01. Next base: position 19,196 of record DASYGE010000008.1, on the reverse strand, counting down.
CGCCCGGTTCGATGCCGCAGAGCTTGCAGGCATGCAGCAGGGAATCCGGGTATGGCTTGCGCCGCGCCGTGGTGTCGCCGCTCACCACGCAGGCAGCGCGGCTGCGCAGCTCGAAGGCATCCAGCAGGGGGTCCGTGAGCCAGCCGGGCTTGTTAGTGACGATGCCCCAGCTCAAGCCCAACTTCACGAGCTTCTCCAGCAGCGGTTCGACGCCGTGGAAGAGCCGGGTGTCTTTCGCTAATCCCGCCTGGTAGATGGCGAGATAGCGGGCGCGCATCTCCGCGTAGCGGGTGTCCTGGGGTTCCATGCCGAAGCCGAGTTTCAGCAGGGCCGGCACGCCGTTGGAGACATGGGGGCGTATGCGGTCGGCAGTGAGGGGCGGGAGCTTGTGCTCGGCCCGGAGCTCGTTCAGGGCGGCACCCATGTCCGGCGCCGTGTCCAGGAGCGTGCCATCCAGATCGAAGAGCATCAGTTTGAAACTCATGGCCGGCTGAAATGCATGAAATAGTTGACGTCCAAGCCAGGCCCCAGGCGGTAGTGCCGCGTCAGGGGATTGTAGTGCATGCCGGTGCTGTGCCGGTGCGTGAGCCCCGCGGCCCGCGCCCAGGCCTCCAGCTCCGAGGGGCGGATGAACTTGGCGTATTCGTGGGTGCCCGCCGGGATGAGCCGCAGCAGGTATTCACCGCCCAGGATCGCCAGGGCGAAGGATTTGGGGTTGCGGTTCAAGGTGGAGAAGATCACCTCACCGCCGTGGCGCAGCAGCGTGCTGCAGGCGGAGATGATGGACGCCGGATCCGGCACATGCTCCAGCATCTCCATGCAGGTGATCACATCGAAGGCGCCGGGCATCTCGGCAGCCATGGCCTCGGCGCTCACCAACCGGTAGTCCACCTGCCGGCCGCTCTCCTTGAGGTGCAGCTTCGCCACCTTGAGCGCACCTTCCGAGAGATCGATGCCGGTGACGGTAGCGCCACGGCTCGTCATGGCTTCCGCCAGCAAGCCTCCGCCGCAACCGATGTCCAGCACCCGCCGGCCCTTCAAAGGCGCACGGCTATCCACGTAGTCGAGCCGCAGGGGATTGATGGCATGCAGGGGACGGAACTCGCCTTCCGGATCCCACCAGCGTGCGGCGATGGCATCGAACTTGGCGATCTCGCCGCTATCCAGGTTGGCGTGCATGACTTAAGCCTTCTTCCGCTGGCCGTCGCGGGTAGTGCCGATGCGCTCACCCCAGGCGGCGGTGCGCTCCAGCAGGGCGTTCAGATCCATCTGGGTCAGCACATGGTCTTGCAGCAGGCGCCGGCCTGCCACCCACACATCGCTCACCTGGTGCCGGTCCGCGGAATAGACGAGGGAGGAGAGCACGTCATGCACCGGCTGGGTCTCAGGGCCTGAGAGATCCACCGCCGTCATATCCGCCCATTTGCCGGGCAGGAGGGAACCGATGTCTTTGTCCAAGCCTAAAGCCTTGGCGCCATTCAGAGTCGCCATGCTCAAGGCCGTGGCTGCCGGCACCGCAGCAGCATCGCCGCTCACGCCCTTGGCGAGCAGCGCGGCGCTCTGCATCTCAGCCAGGAGATCCAGATCATTGTTGCTGGCGGCGCCATCGGTGCCGAGCGCCACGTTCACGCCTGCTTTCAGCAGCTTCGCCACCGGGCAGAAGCCGCTGGCCAGTTTGAGGTTGGATTGGGGGCAGTGGATGACGCTGACGCCGTTCTGTGCACACTCGGCGATCTCCGCGTCCGTGAGCTGGGTCATGTGCACCGCCATGAGGGCAGGGGTGAACATGCCGAGTTCCGTGAGCCTGGCGATGGGCCGCATGCCGTGCTGGTGCAGGCTGTCCGCCACTTCGGTGGCGGTCTCATGCAGATGGGTCTGTAGAGGCAGGTCCAGTTCATCCGCCAGAGTGCGCAGCTCCTTGAGCCAGCGTTCCGAGACCGTGTAGGCCGAGTGGGGTGCGAACACGAAGGACAGGAGTGGATCGTTCTTGTACTGGTCCCGCAGCTCCAGCCCTTTCCTCAGGTAGTCATCCGGCCCGCTGCCCCATGCGCTGGGGAAGTCGAACATGATGAGGCCGATGCTGGCGCGCATGCCCTGTTGGCGCGCCGCCTGGGCCGCGGCTTCCGGGAAGAAATACATGTCGTTGAAGCAGGTGGTGCCGGAGCGGAGCATCTCGGCCACCGCGAGCTCGGTGCCGTCGCGCACGAAGTCGGCGCTCACCCAACGGGCCTCTGCCGGCCAGATGTGTTCCTTGAGCCAGGGTTCGAGGGGCAGATCGTCCGCCAAGCCCCGCAGCAGCGTCATGGCCGCATGGGTGTGGGCGTTCACGAGACCTGGGATGAGCACGTGGTGGGGGAGTTCCACGCTCTCCGCCGGCGCATAGCGGGTACGAGCATCGTCGGAAGGCAGCAGCGCCACGATGCGTCCGTGACGCACCACGAGCGCATGCCGTTCCAGCACACGGCCGACGGGTTCCACGGGGATGATCCAGCGGGCATGAATCAGCGCGTCAACCGGTTCCATCGCGCGTCCGGGGGTGAAGACAGGGGCTAGTGTATATAAATGACGCCTGCCCGTCCGCTGCGAGCGGGGAGCAGCGTCTTCGATGTCGTGGGGGAGTGACGCGCGCTGTGCACAGCTGCTTTAAGACGCTGCTGCGCATGTGCCGAAGCGCCTGCTCACATCGAAGAGATGCCTGCTCCGGATCCATGCCGTGACAGTGCTTCAGAGGGGCACAAAAGCGGGCAAAAACCGCCGCAAAAACCATGGCGGAAGTGTCTGAACGGGCTCAATAAATCGGCTGTTTGTGGTACCATATTCGCTTCGATTTCCCGCCTTGAGCGGCTCCAAAAACTCCTTAGAAATCCAGCCCTTACATGGCCGAATTTGCCCGCGAGCTTGAGCTCGTCAGCCTCGAAGAGGAGATGAAGCAGTCCTACCTGGATTACGCCATGAGCGTGATCGTGGGCCGGGCGCTTCCCGACGTCCGGGACGGCCTGAAGCCGGTGCACCGGCGCGTCCTCTACGCCATGAAAGAGCTGGGCAACGACTACAACAAGGCCTACAAGAAGTCGGCCCGCGTGGTGGGCGACGTCATCGGTAAGTACCACCCCCACGGCGACGTGGCGGTGTACGACACCATCGTGCGCATGGCCCAGCCTTTCTCCATGCGTTATGTGCTGGTGGACGGCCAGGGTAACTTCGGCTCCGTGGACGGCGACGCCCCGGCGGCCATGCGTTACACCGAAGTACGCATGTCGAAGATCGCCCACGAGATGCTGGCGGACATCGACAAGGAAACCGTCGATTTCACCCCCAACTACGACGAGACCGAGACCGAACCCTCGGTCATGCCGGCCAAGCTGCCAAACCTCCTGGTCAACGGCTCCTCCGGCATCGCTGTCGGCATGGCCACCAACATCCCGCCGCATAACATCAAGGAAGTCATCGGTGCCTGCGTGGCGCTCATCGACGATCCGGCGCTCACCATCCCGGACCTGATGAAGTACATACCGGGACCGGATTTCCCCACCGCCGGCATCATCAACGGCGCGCGCGGCATCCACGAGGCTTATTTCACCGGCCGCGGCCGCATCTTCGTGCGGGCCAAGAGCCACGTGGAAGGCAAGGAAGGCGCCAAGCAGAGCATCATCGTGACGGAACTGCCGTACATGGTGAACAAGGCACGCCTCCTGGAGCGCATCGCCGAGCTCGTGAAAGACAAGAAGCTCGACGGCATCACCGAGCTGCGTGACGAGTCCGACAAGGACGGCATGCGCATGGTGATCGAGATGCGCCGCGGCGAGAACACCGAGGTGATGATCAACAACCTCTACCAGCACACCGCGATGCAGACCGTGTTCGGCATCAACATGGTGGCGCTGGTGGACGCCCAGCCGCGCCTGCTCAACTTGAAGGAGCTGCTGGAGGCCTTCCTGCGCCATCGCCGCGAGGTGGTGACCCGCCGGACCATCTTCGATCTGCGCAAGGCCCGCGAGCGTGCCCACGTATTGGAAGGCCTGGCGGTCGCGCTCGCAAACATCGACGAGATGATCGCGCTCATCAAGCGCTCGCCGGGTCCGGCTGAAGCCAAGGTGGGCCTCATGGGTCAGGATTGGGCCGCGGGCCTGGTGGCGACCATGCTGCAGGCCACCGGTGCCGAGACCTCGCGCCCCGACGGTCTGGCGGCGGAGTTCGGCCTCAACCCCAAGGGCAGATACCGGCTGTCGGATGCCCAGGCCCAGGCCATCCTGGACCTGCGCCTGCACCGCCTCACGGGTCTCGAGCAGGACAAGATCGTCGCCGAGTACAAGGATCTGCTCAAGCTCATCGAAGGCTTGCGGGCCATCCTCGCGAACCCTGACAAGCTGCTCAAGGTGATCCGCGGCGAACTCACGGAGCTGCGCGAACAATACGGCGACGAGCGCCGCACCGAGATCGTCTCGGACCAGGAAGACCTCACCATGGAGGACCTGATCACCGAGGAGGAAGTGGTGGTGACCCTGTCCCACGCGGGTTACGCCAAGTCGCAGCCCGTCTCGACCTATCGCGCCCAGCGCCGCGGCGGCCGCGGCAAGGCCGCGACCAGCGTGAAGGACGAGGATTTCATCGACAACCTGTTCGTGGCCAACACCCACGACACGGTGCTGTGCTTCTCCAGCATCGGCAAGGTCTATTGGCTCAAGGTCTATCAGTTCCCCCAGGCCGGTCGCGGCGCCCGCGGCAAGCCCATCGTGAACCTGCTGCCCTTGGCCGAGAACGAACGCATCACCGCCGCCATGCCGGTGAAGGATTACTCGCCCGACAAGTTCGTCTTCATGGCCACCGGCAACGGCACCGTGAAGAAGACTTCGCTGGACAACTTCTCCCGCCCGCGCAACAGCGGCATCATCGCGCTGGAACTGAACCAGGGCGACGAGCTGGTGGGCGTGGCCATCACCGACGGCAAGCGCGATGCCATGCTGTTCGCCTCCAACGGCAAGTCCATCCGCTTCAAGGAAGTGGACGTGCGTGCCATGGGGCGCAACGCCGCCGGCGTGCGGGGCATACAGCTCACCAAGGGCGAGAAGGTCATCGACCTCATCATCGTGGCCGAGGGCGACGTGCTCACGGCGACGGCACACGGCTACGGCAAGCGCACCCCGGCAGACGATTACCCGGTGCAGGGCCGCGGCGGCCAGGGCGTGATCTCCATCCAGACCACCGAACGCAACGGCAAGGTGGTGGGCGCCATCCAGGTGGCAGCCGATTCCGAAGTCATGCTCATCAGCGATGCGGGCACCCTGGTGCGTACGCCGTCCAAGGATATCTCCATGGTGGGCCGCAACACCCAGGGCGTGCGGCTCATACGCCTCGCCGACGGCGAGAAGCTCGTGGGCATAGACCGCATCGAGAGCGAAGAAGGGGTAGAGAACGGCGGTGGCTGAGCGCAACTTAAAGGCTGATCCGGCGGGCCGTCCGGCCTACAACTTCGGCGCCGGTCCCGCCATGCTGCCGGCGGAAGTGATGCTCGAACTCCGGGAGGAGTTGCTCGATTACCGCGGCACGCGCCAGTCGGTGATGGAGATGGGCCACCGCACCCCCGTGTTCGAACCTATCGCCACCCACACCGAAGCCGACCTGCGCTCCCTGATGGGTATCCCCGCAGACTACCTGGTGCTGTTCCTGCAGGGCGGCGCCGCCACCCAGTTCGGCATGCTGCCGGTGAACCTGGCGCCCAACGGCGCCGCCAACTACGTGGTGACCGGCCATTGGTCAAATCGCGCCTGGCAAGAAGGCCAGAAGCTCTGCCGCGCGAACCTGGCCATGGATGCCAAGGACTCCGGCTACACCGACATCCCGGCCGTGTCCTCCTGGAAGATCGACGAGCAGGGTGCTTACCTGCACTACACCGTCAACGAGACCATCGGCGGCGTGGAGTTCCAGTCGCTGCCGGATGTGGGCGATATGCCCTTGGCCGCCGACATGACCTCCATGATCCTGTCGCGCCCGGTGGATGTGAACCGCTTCGCGCTGATCTATGCCGCCGCCCAGAAGAACCTAGGCATAGCGGGTCTCACCATCGTGATCGCGCGACGCGATGCCCTCAAGGCGCCGCTCGCCGGCATCCCCACCATGCTCGATTACCGGGCCCACGCCGAACAGCATTCCATGCTCAACACGCCTTCGGTGTACGCCTGGTATGTCTGCGGCAAGATGCTGCAATGGATCAAGCGCCAGGGCGGCGCCGAGGCCATGGCCCTGCGCAACAAGCGCAAGGCGGATCTCCTGTACAAGCGTGTGGACCGTGGCGGCTTCTACGTCAACAAGATCTCCAAGTCCGTGCGCTCCATCATGAACGTACCCTTCAACATCAAGGACAAGGCCCTGGAACCCATGTTCCTGGAAGAAGCCGGGGCGGCGGATCTGATCAACCTCAAGGGCCATCGCTTCGCCGGCGGCATGCGCGCCAGTCTCTACAACGCCATGCCGGAAGAGGGCGTGCAGGCCCTGGTGGATTTTATGGACGACTTCGAGCGCCGGCATGGCTGAGTTCGATCCGCTCGGGTTCTGCGCGCCCGGCATACCGGGGCTGCGTCCGTATGAGCCCGGCAAACCCATCTCCGAGCTGGAGCGGGAACTGGGTATCACCGGCATCATCAAGCTCGCGTCCAACGAGAATCCCCTGGGCACGAGCCCTCTGGCGCTGGCTGCCATGCGCCGGTCCCTGGAAGAGACGGCCCTCTATCCGGATGGCAATGCGTTCGCCTTGAAGCGCGCCCTGGCGGATCATCACCACACGGATATCCCCCACATCCTGGTGGGCACGGGCTCCGACCATATCCTCGAACTCTTGGCGCGGGTGTTCCTCTGCCCGGGGCGCTCTGCGGTGATCTCCCGTTATGGCTTCTCGGTGTACAACATCGTCAGCCAGGCAGTGGGCGCGGAGCAGCTCATCGCCGCGGCCAACCCGCCGGATCATCCGACGCAAGCCTACGGCCACAACCTGGACAACATGGCAGCGCTGCTGCGCGCCGATACCCGGGTGGTGTTCATCGCCAACCCCAACAACCCCACCGGCACATGGCTGGGCGGTGTGGAACTCAAAGCCTTCCTGAAGCGCGTGCCGCAAGATACCTTGGTACTGGTGGACGAAGCTTATTGCGAATATGCCACGGATCTTGAGCCCGGTTATCCGGACATGACCAAGCTCCTGCCCGAGTTCCCCAACCTGATCGTGATGCGCACTTTCTCCAAGGCCTATGGCCTCGCAGGCGCGCGAGTGGGCTATGCGCTCGCCCATCCCAAACTCATCGATCTCCTGAACCGGGCGCGGCTCGCTTTCAACCCCGGCAGCCTGGGGCAGGCGGGAGCCGCTGCCGCCATCCTCGATCGGGAACACATCCAGCGGACTCTCGAACTCAACCGTGTGGAATTGAAGAAGCTGGACGCGGGCCTCAAGGCTTTGGGTCTGAAGACCATCCCGTCCATCTGCAACTTCGTCACCGCCGACATGGGCCGACCCGGGCGCCAGGTGTTCCAGGCGCTGCTCAAGGAAGGCGTGATCGTGCGGCCGCTCGATGCCTACGGTCTAACTAACCACCTGCGCATCACCGCGGGCCTGCCGGAACAGAACGTGCGCTTGCTGCGCGCCCTCGCTAAGGTGCTCAAGGCCTGAAGCTCATGCAGCAGACGGCCAGCCACACCCACCCACAGATGGATTTCACCGTCAGCCCCGGCGGTGTGATGAGCGGCAAGTTCAGCGTACCCGGGGACAAATCCATCTCCCATCGCGCGCTCCTCATGGGCGCCATCGCCGAAGGCGAGACCCGCATCAGCGGCTTCCTGGCAGGCGCCGATTGCCTCGCGACTCTCGCCGCCATCCGTGCGCTCGGCATACAGGTGGATACATCGGTGCCTGATCGCGTCAAGGTGCATGGCAAGGGCCTCATGGGCCTGCATGAACCGAAAGCAGAGCTGGATCTGGGCAATTCCGGCACTGCCATGCGCATCCTCCTGGGTCTCCTGGCGGGCCAGGAATTCGCGGCGCGCCTCACGGGTGACGAGTCGCTGCGCAAACGCCCCATGCAGCGGGTCATCGCCCCCTTGAGCGCCATGGGCGCCCAGATCGAAAGCCGCGAAGGTTGTGCACCTCTTACGATCCGTGGCCTGCACCCCCTGAGACCTCTGCGCTACATGCTGCCGGTGGCGAGCGCTCAGGTGAAATCGGCGCTCCTGTTGGCGAGCCTGTATGCGGGTGGTTACAGCTGGATCAAAGAGCCGCGCGTGAGCCGCGACCACACGGAGCGCATGTTGAGCGCCTTCGGTCACAGCTGTCTGAAAGAGAACGGCTGGCTCGGCATCCACGGCGGCGGCACCCTGCACGCCACCCAGATCCAGGTGCCGGGGGATCTTTCCTCGGCGGCGTTCTTCCTGGTGGCGGCAGCGATGACGCCCGGCAGCGAGCTGCTGCTGGAGGACGTGGGCGTGAATCCCACCCGTGACGGCGTCGTCCGCCTGTTGCAGGAGATGGGTGCGAACATCGAACTCCTGAACCCGCGCACCTTCGGCGGTGAACCGGTGGCGGACATCCGGGTACGCGGCAGCGTGCTGCGCGGCATAGATATCGGCCCGGAGCAGGTGGTGCTGGCCATCGACGAGATCCCGGCCTTGCTCATCGCCGCCGCCGCTGCCCGCGGCGTGACCCGGGTGCGGGGCGCAGGCGAGCTGCGGGTGAAGGAGAGCGACCGGCTGCAAGCCATGCAGACGGGGCTGCAGGCCCTCGGCGTGCCCGTGAGCGTGGAAGGGGACGACATCAGCGTCACCGGCGTGGAGCGCTTCCGCGGCGCCACCCTCCAGAGCTTCAGCGATCACCGCATCGCCATGGCTTTCGCTATGGCGGCGCTGAGGGCCGATGCGCCCCTCAGCATCCTCGATTGCCGCAATGTGGATACATCATTTCCGGGTTTCGCGGCCCTGGCCAGCCAAGCGGGCCTCGGCATCACCACCCAGGAGCGGACGGCATGAGCGCGCTCCCGCCGGTGCTGGCCATCGACGGTCCCAGCGGCTCCGGCAAGGGCACCGTGAGCCGTCATGCGGCCTTGCAGCTCAGTTGGCATCTTCTGGATAGCGGCGCCCTCTACCGGGTCTTGGCCCTGGCGGCGGGCGAGGCGGGGGTGAGCAGCGATGCCCCGGTGCGTCTCGAAGCCATGGCCCGGAACCTCAAGGTCGAGTTCGGCCGGGATCTGGCCGCTGAAGAACAGGTCCTGCTGGACGGCCGGGACGTGAGCCTCGCCATACGGGCCGAGGACTGCGGTGAGCGGGCCTCAAAGCTTGCGGTCATCCCCGAAGTCCGCATGGGCTTGAGGGATCTGCAGCGCAGTTTCCGGCGTGCCCCGGGGCTCGTGGCCGATGGCCGGGACATGGGAACCGTGATTTTCCCCGAGGCCCCTTTGAAGGTCTTCCTTACAGCGAGTGTCGGGGAAAGGGCCCAAAGGCGCTATAACCAGTTGAAACAGAAAGGATTAGCTGCTAACCTTGACGGCCTTTTTCATGACATAAGCGCCCGGGACGAGCGTGATCAGACCCGCTCTGTATCCCCTTTGCGGCCTGCGGCCGACGCGGTGGTACTGGATACCACCGGCATGGGCATAGAGCAGGTGGTGGGGCGCGTCATGGAACTGGCCCGGGAACGCTTCGGCGCAACCCCGGGGGCTAAGTAAGAGAGAGTCCGGGCGAGGCAGGAGGCCTTGGCCCGTTTTGTAACAACCCGACTGTCCCGAAGGATCGGGCGGCGGTATATCACCACAGGTGCCCCTCACGGGGTTTTAGGCAACTCAACATGACTGAATCATTCGCACAACTCTTCGAAGAAAGCATCAGCAAGAAGCAGATGCAATCGGGGTCCATCCTCAAGGCCCTGGTAGTCGAGATCCGGCCCGACGTCGTCATCGTCAACGCCGGCCTCAAATCGGAAGGGGTGATCCCCGCCGAACAGTTTTACAACGAGCAGGGTCAGCTGGAAGTCGCCGTCGGCGACGAAGTCGAAGTCGCACTCGATGCATTCGAGGACGGTTTCGGCGAGACGCGCCTGTCGCGCGAGAAAGCCAAGCGTGCCCGCTCCTGGACCCGTCTCGAGGATTCCTTCACCAAGGCCGAGATCGTCAAGGGCTTCATCACCGGCAAGGTGAAGGGCGGCTTCACCGTCGAGATCGACGGCGTGCGCGCCTTCCTGCCTGGTTCGCTGGTGGACGTGCGCCCCGTGCGCGACCCGGTCTATCTGGAAGGCAAGGAACTGGAATTCAAAGTCATCAAGCTCGACCAGCGCCGCAACAACGTGGTGGTCTCCCGCCGCGCGGTGGTGGAACAGGAATACAGCGCCGAGCGTGAAGAGCTGCTCACCAAGCTGCAGGAAGGCGCCACCGTCAAGGGCGTGGTCAAGAACCTCACCGAGTACGGTGCGTTCGTGGACCTCGGCGGCATCGACGGCCTCTTGCACATCACCGACATGGCATGGAAGCGCGTCAAGCATCCGTCGGAAGTGGTGGCGGTCGGTCAGGAGATCGACGTCAAGGTGCTCAAGTTCGATCGCGAGCGCAACCGCGTGTCGCTCGGCCTGAAGCAGCTGGGCGAGGATCCGTGGGTCGACATCGCGCGCCGCTATCCGAACGGCACCCGTCTGTTCGGCAAGGTCACGAACCTGGCCGACTACGGCTGCTTCGTCGAGATCGAGCCGGGCGTCGAAGGCCTGGTGCACGTCTCCGAGATGGATTGGACCAACAAGAACATCAACCCGGCCAAGGTCGTGCAGGTGGGCGACGAGACGGAAGTGATGGTGCTCGACATCGACGAAGAGCGCCGTCGCATCTCGCTCGGCATGAAGCAGTGCACCCCCAATCCGTGGGATGACTTCGCTGCCGGCCACAACAAGGGCGACCGCATCAAGGGCAAGATCAAGTCGATCACCGACTTCGGCATCTTCGTCGGCCTGGACGGCGGCATCGATGGCCTGGTGCACCTCTCCGACATCTCCTGGGACATGCCGGGCGAAGAGGCTGTGCACAACTACAAGAAGGGCGATGAGGTCGAGGCCGTGGTGCTCGCGGTGGATGCGGAGCGCGAGCGTATCTCGCTCGGCGTCAAGCAGATGGAGAAGGATCCGTTCTCCAACTTCCTCGCCGATCACCCGAAGGGCAGCATCGTGAAGGGCAAGGTCACCACCGTGGACGCCAAGGGCGCCACCATCGACCTCGGCAACGGGATCGAAGGCTACCTGCGTGCCGGTGAGCTGTCGCGCGACCGCATCGAAGATGCGCGCACGGTGCTCAATGTAGGCGACGAGATCGAGGCCCGCTTCACCGGTGTGGACCGCAAGAACCGCACCCTGAGCCTCTCGGTCAAGGCGAAAGAGATGCAGGAAGAGGCCCAGGCCGTGGAAGACTACGGCCGCGGCGGCTCGGGCGGTACCACCGCCCTCGGCGATCTCCTCAAGGAGCACATCGCCGGTTCCAAGGAAGACTGATCTGGGTGCGTACCCGCGGCCGTGAGGCTGCGGGTACGGCTCCTGAATTCAGAGAGCTGGTTTTAGGTTTGCGGCACCATCGTTCGGCGTTCGAGACGGAAGGCAACAATGACCAAGTCTGAGCTGATCGAACTCATATCCCGGAAGCAGAGTCATCTCGCTGCCAAGGACATCGAATTGGCCGTGAAGATGGTCCTCGAGCGGATGAGCACTGCCTTGTCCACGGGCAGGCGCATCGAGATCCGCGGCTTCGGCAGCTTCTCGCTGCACTTCCGTCCGCCGCGCATGGGGCGCAACCCCAAGACCGGCGATGCGGTGGCGCTGCCGGGCAAATACGTGCCGCATTTCAAACCGGGCAAGGACTTGCGGGATCGCGTCAATCACGAGATCCATGACGCGCAGGCCTGAGTCCGTCACTTTCCAGACCCTGCTGTGGCAGCCGGGTGATACCCCATGATCCGCTGGATAACCCTCATCTCGCTGCTGTGCGTGTTCGCGCTGGCGCTCATATTGGCCTACGCCAACGGTGCCATCGTGCGTCTCGATTACCTGGTGGGCAGCGAGCAGGTGCACCTGTCGTCTGCGCTCCTGGGCGCCGCCGTGCTCGGCTGGTTCCTGGGGCTGGCCAGCGCCTTCACCGTGGTGTTCCGCCTGCGCCGCGAGAACCGCAGGCTGCAGAACTCGATCCGCGAGTCGGAGACCGAGATCCGCAACCTGCGCAGCATGCCGTTCAAAAATGACCGTTGATTCAGGCGCCATCGTCTTCCTCTTGGTGGTGGCCGCCGGGCTCGCCGGCTGGTTCCTGGCGCGCTGGAGCCGCAGCGGCCTCCGGCATCTGCCGGCCCGCTTCGCCAGCGCCGAGTATTTCAAGGGCCTCAACTTCCTGCTCAACGAAGAGCCGGACAAGGCCATCGAGGTCTTCATCCGCATGGCGGAAGTGGACTCCGACACCGTGGAGACCCATTTCGCCCTGGGCAGCCTGTTCCGCCGCCGCGGCGAGGGGGACCGGGCCATCCGCATCCACCAGAACCTCATCGCGCGGCCTAACCTGAGCCGCGCACACCGCGCCGAGGCCCTCTACGAACTGGCCCAGGACTACCTGCGGGCCGGCTTGCTGGATCGGGCCGAGACCATCCTCCTGGAACTCCTGGACGCACCGGCCTACACGGAACAGGTATTGCACAGCCTGGTGTCGCTGTATGAATTGCAGCGCGATTGGGAGCAGGCCATCGCCATGCGCCGGCGCCTGGAATCCCTGACCACGGTGCCGGAACGCCATACCATCGCCCAGTATTACTGCGAGCTGGCCCAGTCGGCGCTCCTGGCCCAGGACCCCGCGCTCGCCCAGAAGCACCTGCGCCGCGCCCAGTCCCAGGACGCGGATTGCGTGCGTGCCTACCTCATGCTGGCGCAGATGGCCGAGAGCGCGTCGGATTGGGAAGAGAGCCGCCGCGATTACGAACTGGTGCTACAGCACGAGATCCGCTATGCGACGGAAGTGCTGCCGCCGCTGGCGCGCATCACCCTGCGTCTGGACGGGCAGAGTGCATTCAACGCCATGATGCAGAGACTGCTGACCGACAACCCCAAGGCGGGACGTTACATCGGCCTGGCCGCGATCTTCGACGACGGCCTCAACGATCCCGTGTCGCGCGAATGCGTGGTGGAATACCTGCGTACCGAGCCGACCCTCAAGAGCCTCTACCAGATGCATATGGCGCTGGCGAGCCGCCACGGCGGACAGGCGGCGAACGATGTGGAGCCGCTGCGCGTCGCAGTGCGGGACCTCATGAAGAACGGGCCGCGCTACCGTTGCGAGGAATGCGGTTTCCGCGGCCGCACCCTCTATTGGCAGTGCCCCAGCTGCAAGACCTGGGACAGCAACAAGCCGTTCTACGAGGTGCTCCTGTCCGGACCGCCGGCCCAGAACGTGCATCCCAAGGCGCCGGTCTGACGGTCTTCCGCTATGACTATTAAAAGAGATCCAGCCATGCCCATGACACGCATCCGCAAAGCGGTATTCCCGGTGGCAGGCCTCGGCACACGCTTCCTGCCGGCCACCAAGGCTTCGCCTAAGGAGATGCTGCCGGTGGTGGACAAGCCGCTCATCCAGTACGCGGTGGAGGAGGCGGTGCAGGCGGGTGTGGAAGTGCTGGTGTTCGTCACGAGCCGTACCAAACGCTCCATCGAGGATCATTTCGACAGCGCCTACGAACTGGAGACCGAGCTGTCCCTGCGCGGCAAGAAGGAACAGCTGGAACTGGTCCAGAGCATCGTGCCGAAGCACGTGTCCTGCGTGTATATCCGCCAGGCGGAAGCCTTAGGCCTGGGCCATGCGGTGCTGTGCGCCGAGCCGGCTGTCGGCAACGAACCTTTCTTCGTGATCCTGGCCGATGATCTGATCGACGGCGGCGCCCGTTCCGCTTTGCAGCAGATGGCGGAAGTCTTCGCCGAACGCCATTCCAGCATGGTGGGTATCGAGAAAGTGAAGCCGAGCGAGACCAACCGCTACGGCATCATCAAGCCCACCGCCGCGGGTCCGCGCCTGCATCAGGTGCAGGACATCGTGGAGAAGCCGGATCCCAAGGTCGCGCCGTCGAACCTGGGCGTCGTCGGCCGTTACATCCTGACGCCGCGCATCTTCGGCCTGCTGAAGGAGACCCGTAGCGGCACCGGTGGCGAGATCCAGCTCACGGACGCCATCGCGGCCCTGCTCAAGCACGAGAAGGTGTTCGGCTATGAGTTCGAAGGCGTGCGCTACGACTGCGGCAGCAAGGATGGCTATCTGCGTGCCACCGTCGAATACGGCCTGAAGCACACGGAACTCGGCGACACCTTCCGGGACTACCTCATCGAGATCGGCGCCAAGCTCAAGCAGGATAAACGATGAGCGGCGGACTCGCCTGGACCTTATTGGTGCTGGCGGGTCTCTTCGAGACGGGCTGGGCCGTCGGTCTCAAATACACGGAAGGTTTCACGCGTCCCTGGCCCACCGTCGTCACAGTGGCCGCCATGATCATCAGCATGGGTCTGCTCGGATTTGTCGCGCGGCAGCTGCCTATCGGCAGCGCTTACGCAGTCTGGACCGGCATAGGTGCCGTGGGCACCGCGTTCCTGGGCATCTGGCTGTTCGGTGAATCCGCGAGCGCGCTACGTCTTGCTTGCCTCACGCTCATTATCGTCGGCGTCCTGGGACTGAAGTTCAGCTCTCAAGTCTGATGACGCAGGCTCGCCGGCTCGGGCGCGCCGCGCAACACGAAGCCCACCAGGCCGAAAGGCACGCGACCCGTCAGGGCGCGTTTCAATAGCTTCAATGCGGTCACCAGGCGGAACGCCAGTCCGTAGGCCGGTCCGTAATGCAGCCTCAGATAGCGGCAGAAGCTGATGTAGAACTCCTGCTGCAAGCGGGGCTTGAGTTCCACGCCTTGGGAGCTGGCGCCGCCCACGTGCATGATCCTCGCCGTCGGCACTAGCCAGGTCTGCAAGCCCGCCCGGCGCACCCTAAGGGCGTAATCCTCTTCCTCACAATAGAGGAAATAGCCCGTGTCCAGACCACCCAGCTCTTTCAGGACTGTGCAGCGCATGAACATGGCCGCACCGCTCACCACATCCACCGGCAGGGGCTCGCTATGCTGGGCGCGGCGGTCGGGATAACGGCGCGGGTTGAAGAGTCGCGACAGGCCGTAGCCGAAGAGGCTGTGGACGAGGGAAGGGAAGTAATTGAAGCTGGAGCGAGGTTTGCCGGATTCGTCCTGCATGGCCGCGCCGCAGAGGGCCGCGTCCGGATGGGCCTGCATGAAGGCCTGCAGGATGCCGAGCACGTCGTTCTGGAACTCACAGTCGCTGTTGAGCAGCAGCACGTAGTCGGCATCGGTGTGCCGGGCGCCCAGCATCATGCCGCCGGAGAATCCCAGGTTCTTCTTGGAATGGATGAGATGCACGCCGCTCGCGGCCAGGGGGCTGAGCTTCTCCCGGTCGGCGGGAGCCGAAGCGTTATCCACCACCACGATATCCGGCAGAACCCGGCTGTGGGCGCGCAGGGCGGCCAGGCAGCGCAGGGTGTGGTCGGCGGAGTTGTAGTTGAGGATGACGACCGCGGTCTTGGCTTGCTGCGTCATGGCTTGCCCCGGCCGGGAGACCCGGCTTTGCTGCTCAATAGTCTAAGGCAGTAAGGGGCGTAAGGCAGGATATGGCTCCCCGGGCCGGATTCGAACCAGCGACCAGTCGATTAACAGTCGACTGCTCTACCACTGAGCTACCGGGGAAACGCTCGCGAAGGGCGCATAGTGTAAAGAAGCCCCCGGCAGGGGTCAATGAAACCGGGCTTTTCAGCGCTTCTCCAGGAAGGCCTGGATCCGGCCCAGCGCTCCCTTGAGATTGTCCATGCTGGTGGCGAAGGACAGCCGCACATGTCCCGGCGCGCCGAAGGCGAGCCCTGCCACCACCGCTACACCCGCATCCACCAGGAGCCGCTCGCAGAGTTCGATGTCGTCCTTGAGCTTGAGGCGCCGGATGGCCGCCGAGAAATCCGGGAAAGCGTAGAAGGTGCCATCCGCCGGCAGCACGGCCACATCGGGCATGGCCTTGAGGGTCTTGTGCACGTATTCATGGCGCTCGCGGAACGCGCGGCACATGATGCGCACGCATTCCTGGTCGCCCGTGAGGGCCGCCTCGGCGGCTGCCTGGGAGATGGAGCAGGGGTTCGACGTGCTCTGGGACTGCATGTTGCCCATGGCCTTGATGATGGCCTCGGGGCCGCCGGCATAACCGATGCGCCAGCCGGTCATGGAATAGGCTTTTGAGCAGCCGTTCAGCACCAGGGTGCGGTCGTAGAGATCCGGGCAAGCCATGAGGATGTTGCAGAAGGGCTCGCCGTGCCAGATGAAAGGCTCGTACATGTCGTCGGTGGCGATCAAGACCTGCGGGTGTTTGCGCAGCACCTCACCGAAGGCCAGGAGTTCGGCGCGGCGATAGGCCATACCGGTCGGGTTCGATGGGCTGTTGATGACCACGAGCCGCGTGCGCTTGCTGATGGACTTCTCGAGCTGCGCGGGCGTGAGGCGGTAGGCCTGATCGGCACCGGCGTAAGGCATGACCGGTATGCCGCCGGCGATGGCCACGATCTCGGGGTAAGACACCCAGTAAGGCGCCGGCACCACCACCTCGTCGCCGGGATTGATGACCGCCTGGCAGAGGTTGAAGAAACTCTGTTTGCCCCCAGATGAGACCAGTACCTGGGAAGTCGTGTAGCTGAGGCCGTTATCGCGTTTGAACTTATCCACCACCGCGCGTCTCAAAGACAGGGTGCCCTCGACCGCCGTGTACTTGGTCTGGCCGGCCTTGATGGCGCGGATGGCAGCTTCCTTGATGTGTTCCGGAGTATCGAAGTCCGGTTCGCCGGCGCCGAGGCCGATGATGTCCTTGCCCTCGGCTTTGAGGGTGGCGGCGCGTGCGGTGACAGCGAGCGTAGGCGAGGGCTGAAGTCGCGCGGCGCGTTCAGAGAGGACGATATTCAAGGGACGCTCCATCCAGGCGGCAGGGGCGGTATCATGATAAGGAAACCTTCCAGAAATTACTAATGAGCGACGAATTCCAACTCACTGCTGACTATAAGCCTGCCGGCGATCAGCCCCAGGCCATCGCGGGGCTCACCGACGGCCTCAGGAACGGTCTCGCCCGCCAGACGCTCTTAGGCGTCACCGGCTCCGGCAAGACCTACTCCATCGCCAACGTCATCCAGAACCTGCAGCGCCCGACCCTGGTGCTGGCGCCCAACAAGACCCTGGCGGCGCAGCTCTACGGCGAGTTCAAGGCCTACTTCCCCGAGAACGCAGTGGAATACTTCGTCTCCTATTACGACTATTACCAGCCGGAGGCCTATGTCCCGTCCTCCGACACCTATATAGAGAAAGACGCCTCCATCAACGAGCACATCGAGCAGATGCGCCTGTCCGCCACCAAGGCCATCCTGGAACGGCCGGACACCATCATCGTGGCCACGGTCTCGGCCATCTACGGCCTAGGCGACCCCACCTCGTACCTCAGCATGGTGTTGCACGTATCCCGGGGCGACAAGATAGACCAGCGCAGCATCCTGAGGCGCCTGGCCGAGATCCAGTACATCCGCAACGAGCTGGATTTCTCCTCCGGCACCTACCGGGTGCGGGGCGAGGTCATCGACATCTTCCCGGCGGAATCCGACCGGGAGGCCATCCGCATCGAGCTATTCGACGACCAGATCGAGGCCTTGAGCATCTTCGATCCGCTTACGGGCGCGGTCATCAAGTCAGTGCCGCGTTACACGGTCTATCCCACCAGCCATTACGTCACGCCGCGCCACAAGCTCTTGGAGGCCATCGAGAAGATCAAGGTGGAGCTCAAGCCACGGCTGGACGAGCTGCGCAAGGCCAACAAGCTCGTCGAAGCCCAGCGTCTGGAGCAACGCACGCTCTTCGACATCGAGATGATGGCGGAGATCGGCTACTGCAGCGGCATCGAGAATTACTCGCGGCACCTGTCCGACCGCAAGGCCGGCGAGCCGCCGCCCACCCTGTTCGATTACCTGCCCAAGAATGCCCTGCTGGTGATAGATGAGAGCCACGTGACCGTCCCGCAGCTGGGCGGCATGTACAAGGGCGACCGCTCCCGCAAGGAGACCCTGGTGGAATACGGCTTCCGCCTGCCCTCGGCTCTGGACAACCGGCCCCTGCGCTTCGAGGAGTTCGAGAAGCGTGAGCCCCAGGTGATCTTCGTCTCGGCAACGCCGGGGCCTTATGAGAAGCGTCTTTCGGACCAGACCCTGGAGCAGGTGGTGAGACCCACAGGCCTCATCGATCCTATCGTGGAAGTACGTCCCGCTCGCACCCAGGTGGACGATCTCCTCTCGGAAGTGGGCTTAAGGGCCGAGCGCAAGGAGCGGGTGCTGGTCACCACCCTCACCAAGCGCATGGCGGAGGATCTCACGGAGTATTTCGCCGAGCACGGGGTGAAGGTGCGTTACCTGCATTCCGACATCGAGACCGTGGAGCGCACCGAGATCATCCGGGACCTGCGCCTCGGGGTGTTCGACGTGCTGGTGGGCATCAACCTCCTCAGGGAAGGCCTGGACCTGCCGGAAGTGTCCCTGGTGGCCATCCTGGACGCGGACAAGGAGGGCTTCTTGCGTTCCGAAGGCTCGCTCATCCAGACCATGGGCCGGGCGGCGCGCAACGTGAACGGCAAGGCCATCCTCTACGCCGAGAAGATCACCGGCTCCATGCAGCGGGCCCTGGATGAGACCGAACGGCGCCGCAACAAGCAGATCGCTTACAACCTGGAGCACGGCATCTCGCCCCAGGGCATCCGGAAAGCGGTGGCCGATGTGATGGAGGGCGCCCGGGCATACCAGAGCACCAACCGCGGCTCCCTGGCCAAGGCCGCGGAGGAACGCGGCCGTTACGAGGCCATGACGCCGGAGAAGCGCTTGAAGCTCATCCGACAACTGGAGCAGCAGATGCACAAGGCGGCTCGCGACCTGGAGTTCGAGGAAGCGGCACGTCTGCGGGACGACATCCGCCGCGTACGGGAGATAGACATGGGGCTGCCGGAAGCAAAGACAGGAAGCTGAGCCTGACGCGTTTTCCCGCTAAAACCTTGAAGAAACAAGGCCTTTCCTGTATCGTTCAGCACCTGGAGGCGAGTCAGGACCTGTGCCGGA
>DASYGE010000007.1:0-171170 GCA_036000105.1 Gammaproteobacteria bacterium | reverse complement strand
CCCAATGGATACGGCCTGGACATCGAATACCCCAACGACCTCTGGTACATCCACGAGCAGTACAGCCAATACGGCAACGGCCTGGATCCAGCGCTGGGATTCCTGCCACGCGCCGGCACCCGTTATTACATCAGCGAGCTGAACTACCAGCCCCGTCCGGCCGCGGATAGCTGGTTCAACTGGGTGCATCGTTTCTGGTTCTACGGTCACTACTGGGAATACGATGGCTTCGGCGGCGAGCCGCAAGACCAGCATGGCAAGCAGAGTACGGAGTGGTTCTTCGCACCAGAGATGTTGACTCAGAGCGGCTGGTACTGGGAATGGGATGTCTATCGCGACTTCGATCGTCCGACCTCGGTCTTCGACCTGGTGCCAGGCGTACCAGTCCCCGCAAGCCCCTATACCTGGAACCGCACCCGCCTGGTATTCAACTCACCCTCCTCGCAACCGTTGTGGTGGGAATTTATCGGCTCCATCGGCACCTACTACGCTGGGACAGCTTTCCATCCGCTCGTACAGGTGAACTGGAATACCCCGTCAGGCAGGCTGGTATTGAGTGCCCAACAGGAATGGTTCTTCTATTACGCGCCCCAGGGTCATGGCGTGACCCGCTTGAGCACCCTGACGGGCACCTATGCCTTCACCCCTTCGCTCTACATCACCACCCAGCTGCAGTACAACAACGGCATCCCGGGCGTGAGCAGCAACACCCAGCTGCGCTGGATCGTGGAAGACGCCAGCAACATCTTCCTGGTCTGGAATCATGGGCTGGTGACCGAGACCACCGGCCTCGGTCAGCCGGTGGTGGCTTCAGGCAACGAAGTCATCCTGAAGGTGCAGTGGGATCTGCGTAACTAGCAGTCCGAAAGCCCCGGCTCAATCGAATGGATGCCGCAGCACGATGGTCTGGGACCGATCTGGCCCCGTGGAGATGAGGTCCAGGGGCACGCCCATGAGTTCCTCGACCTTCTTGAGGTAGGCCCGGGCGTTCTCCGGCAACTCCTCGTACTTGGTCAGACCCACGGTGGAAGTCTTCCAGCCGGGCATATCGACATACACCGGCTCAGATTCCGCAAAGCTCTCGGCGCCCATGGAGGCGATGTGCATCTCCCCCTGGGGGGTCTTGTAGGCCACGCAGATGCGGATGGTGTCGAGACCGTCCAGCACGTCCAGCTTGGTGATGCACACGCTGGTGAGGCTGTTGTTGATGATGGAGCGGCGCATGGCCACCACGTCGAACCAGCCGCAACGGCGCGGCCGGCCGGTGACCGAGCCAAACTCATGACCGCGGCGGGCCAGGTGCTCGCCCATGGCATCGAAGAGCTCGGTGGGCATGGGCCCCTCGCCCACCCGGGTGGTGTAAGCCTTGACGATGCCCAGCACCTTGTCGAAATAGTGGGGGCCAAGGCCGGTGCCCGTGGCGGCGCCGCCAGCAGTGGTGTTGGACGAAGTCACGTAGGGATACGTGCCGTGGTCCACATCCAGGAGCGCCCCCTGGGCACCCTCGAACAGTACGTTCTCGCCCCGCTCCCTGAGCTCGTGGAGGATGACAGTGATGTCCGCCACCATGGGTTCAAGCTGCGGCACCAGATCCAGGCACTGTTCCAGGGTCGCCTGGAAAGCCACGGGTTCGGCACGGAAATAGTTCTTGAGCACGAAGTTGTGATAATCCAGCACCTCGCCCAGCTTGGCGGCGAAACGCTCCCGATGGAACAGGTCCGCCACGCGCACGGCGCGGCGTGCGATCTTGTCTTCATAAGCCGGACCGATGCCACGGCCGGTAGTGCCGATCTTGGCGGCACCCTTGGCATGCTCGCGGGCCTTGTCCAGCGCCACGTGGGAGGGAAGGATCAGCGGGCAGGCCGGCGAGATCTTGAGGCGCCGGCGGGCAGGCACGCCCTTGCCCTCCAGCATGGCCAGTTCCTCGAACAGCGCCGTGGGCGAGACCACCACGCCGTTACCGATGAGGCACTGCACGTTGTCCCGCAGTATCCCCGAGGGGATGAGCTTGAGCACGGTCTTCTCGCCGCCGATGACGAGGGTATGGCCGGCGTTATGCCCGCCCTGGAAACGCACGACCGCCGCGGCACGGTCCGTGAGCCAGTCGACGACCTTGCCCTTGCCTTCATCGCCCCATTGGGCGCCGATGACGATCACGTTCTTGCCCATCACCCACCCCGTACGAAATAGATAAGCGCGACACCGGCCAGCATGCTGAGCAAGCCCACGATCCGCATCACCCGGTCGTCTGCCTGCACTACCGCGGCCAGGGTACGGCGGAAAGCCCGCGGGCTTAAGAAAGGCATGATGCCTTCCATGACCAGCATGAGCCCTATGGCACTCAGGAACGGCACCAGCATCATTACGCCCAATGTGAGTAAACAGGCCCGCCCCTGCGGGCACAAAAAACGGGCCTTCCTTTTTCAAGAGGGCCCGTGGTCAGATTATACGCCTTTAAAACGGCTACTTCGGCGGGGTTTTCAAGTACTTGAGGAAGGGGCTGTCGGCGTCGAGTACCAGGATCGTCTTACCCGCCAGGCTGCGACGATAGGCGGCCAGGCTCTGGTAGAAGCTGAAGAAGCCAGGGTCCGGGCGAGCTGCCTGGGCATAGATGGCAGCGGCCTGCGCTTCGCCCTCGGCACGGATGCGGGCGGCGGCGGCATCGGCTCCGGCCAGGATCTGACCACGCTCGGCGTCGGTCTCGGCCCGTTTGCGGGCTACCCGGGCCGCGCCCTCGGATGCCACCTGGGCAGCGTGGGCCTCCTCGGCGGAGCGCATGCGCGTATAGACATTTTCCAGCGTCGTGGGCGGTAACCCGACGGCTGTGAGCTGCACAGCATCGAGCGCGATGCCGAAGCGCTGAGCCGCAGGGTCAAGCTTCTGGGTCAGTCCTGCGGTGAGATCCTGCTGGCCCGCGAGAGCCGCAGCTAGGGTGCGGCCTGCGAAGGTATCCCGCAGAGCGGAGATGATGAGACGGTTCAGGTCCCGGGCAGCGACACTCTCATCGCAGCCGCTCGTCGCGCAGAATGCCGCTGCATCCCGGATGTGCCAGACGCCGAAATAACTGGCCTCCAGGGTCTCGCCATCGGCGGTGGTGAACTTGAGATAACCGCCGTTCAGGTTGTCGCTATCCAGCGTGATGCCGCCAGCGTCGAGTTCCAAAGCCTGATCCAGGAAAGGCAATTTCAGATGGAGCCCCGGCTTGAGATCGAAGGCCATGGGCACCGCAAACCGTAAGGTCACGCCTGTGCTGCCTTGGGGCACGATGAACAGACACTGGGAGAGCAGCACCAGCAAGAGGATGGCAGACAGGAGGCTCAAGGGCGTGCGGTAAGTCATGCATGCCCTCCGCTGCCGGCAGCCGCTTGCACGGGCGGCTTGGCCGCAGGCTGGGCCACGGGCTTTACGGGCGGCAGTTCGGTCTTGCCCGCCTGGGCGGGCTTATCCAGAGACAGGGTGACATGGCCATCCTTGCCCATCACCACCACCCGGTCCACCTGCGCGAGTATCTGTTCGTAGGTGGAGAGGTACAGGGATTCGCGAGTCACGGCCGGGGCACGGCGATATGCCACCAGCACATCTGCGAAGGCGGCGGCGTCCCCTTCGGCACGTTTCACCAGTTCGCCCGCGTAAGCTTTCGCTGCATCCACGCGACTATCCGCTTCGCCCCGTGCGCGGGGCAGGATACCTGCCGCATAGGCATCTGCCGCATCGGATTGCTGCTGGGCGGCGGCTTCTGCCTGCTGCACGGCCGCATGGGCAGAAGCCACAGGCGCCGGCGCCGAGACTTTGGTGAGGCTCACGCGGCTCACCTCGATGCCGACGGGATAGCGCTTGAGTTCCATGAGCAGCTGGCTGCGCACCGTGTTCTCCGCCGCATCCACTCCCGGGCCCATGATGTCGGGCAGAGCCGCATGGGCCACGGCGGCACTCACCGCTGCATCCGTGAAGTTACCGACGATATCCGCCGCACCGCCGCCCATGGGACTGGTGTTGCCGAAGAGATACCGGGACAGGTCGGTGATGCGGTAATGCACGGAGACCTCGGCGCTCACGGCGTTGCCGTCGGAAGTGAGCAGCGTCGCGTAACTGCGCAGATAGTCGGTCCCCTGGTCTACGCCGCTCACCAGCTCGTCGCTGCCCAAGGGCCAGGGCGCGCGCCAATGCAGACCGGGAGCGCTCACGGACTGGAAGCGGCCCAGCAGGAATTCCACTCCTCTGTCGCCGGCATTCACCACATAGCAACCGGACAACAACCAGGCGAGAAGAGCCAGCGGGACGAGCCACAAGATCGCGCGCTGACGGCCGCGTCCGCGGCGCCGTCGGCCGAAGATGGAGGAGATGCGTTTATGCAGGTCGCCGACCAGTTTCTCCAGGTCCGGCGAATCCTGCCCGCCCTCCTCCCAGGGATCCTTGTGCTTGCCGGGTTCTTTCCAGACCATCGCGAGACCCTGTCCTAGGCCGTGAGCGCCGAGGGTTCCAGCCCCTCGCGCCGGCAGAGCCGCTGGTATTCGCGACGCGGCAGTTCCACTTTCAGGAGGTAGCCGCCGTCATCGTCACCCTTCTCGTCGCGTACTGCGCCGAGGTCGAAGAACGCTGCGCGGGCACGCGCCTGCATGGGTCCGAGCTTGAGCCAGCCATGCACCGTATCGCCGCGCAAGCGCGAGGAGATGGCGGCACGCAGGAGATCCAGGCCCTCACCGGTCTGGGCAGAGAGCCACAGGCGGCGCACTTCGCCGTCAGGGCCCTTCTCCACCCCCGCCGGCTGACCGGTCAGGTCTATCTTGTTGAACACCTCGATCTGCGGCACGTTCTCGGCGCCGATCTCCTTCAGCACGCCGTTCACGGTCTCGATGTAGGTATCGCGCTCGGGATCGCCCGCATCCACCACGTGCAGGAGCAGCGCGGCCTCGCCGGTCTCCTGCAAGGTGGAACGGAAGGCAGCCACGAGGTCATGGGGCAGTTCGCGGATGAAACCCACCGTGTCGGCCAATACCGCGTGGTTGGCGTCGCCGAGATCCAATCGGCGCAAGGTGGCATCCAGTGTGGCGAACAGCTGATCGGCCACGAACACGCCGGAACCGGTCAGCGCGTTGAACAAGGTGGATTTGCCGGCATTGGTGTAACCCACCACCGACACCGTGGGCACGTCGTGCCGCTGGCGGGTGCGCCGGCCCTGCTCGCGTTGTTCGCCGACGCGATCGAGGCGTTTCTCCAGTTGCTGGATGCGTTTGTCGATGAGGCGACGGTCTATCTCCAGCTGCGTCTCACCGGGACCGCGCAGGCCGATGCTGCCGCCGCGTTGCCGCTCCAAATGGGTCCAGCCGCGCACCAGGCGCGTAGCGATGTGCCGGTGCTGGGCCAACTCCACCTGCAGTTTGCCTTCGAAGGTGCGGGCGCGTTGCGCGAAGATATCCAGGATGAGGCCGGTGCGGTCCAGCACCCGGCAGCTCAGGAGCTTCTCCAGGTTGCGTTCCTGGCTGGGGCTCAAGGCATGGTTGACCAGTACGAGATCGGCTTTGAGCGCCTTGACCCGCTCGGCTACTTCACCGGCCTTGCCTGCGCCTATGAAGTAACGCGGCTCGGGGATGTGGCGGTTGCCGCTGATGGTCTCGAGGACTTCGGCGCCGGCGGCCCGCGCCAACTCGGTGAACTCCGCAAGCAGAGCTTCACCGGTGGCGGGGTCCAGGTTGAGGTGAACCAGAACGGCGCGTTCACCGCTCTTCGGGCGTTCAAACAAACCCGTACCTCAACTCGGCGTCTTCAATGATGTTCGCCGCCTTCTGTAGGAGCATCGCCTTCCTGGTCAGACGCCGTGCCCACGTTCACGTGCCGGCCGGGAACCACGGTGGAGATCGCGTGCTTATAGACCATCTGGCTCACGCTGTTCTTCAACAGGATCACGAACTGATCGAAAGATTCGATCTGTCCCTGGAGTTTGATGCCGTTCACAAGATAGATCGAGACGGGCACTTTATCCCGCCGGAGCGCGTTCAGGAACGGCTCCTGCAGGGATTGACCTTTGGCCATGGTGCTTCTCCTTGTTGTCGTTATAACTGACTTGGACTGGTTTGGCAGGCCAATGTTTCTGTACATGATAGCTCCAATTATATCACAGCAATATTACACACCTGTTCCCGTGGCCTGCTGCGCGGCACGGGCACGCACTTGTTCCGCGAGTTCCGCTGCGCCGCTGTCAAACCATGTTACGTCTGGTTCGGAACGCAGCCAGGTAAGCTGGCGTTTGGCATAACGCCGTGTCGCTACCACGCCGCGCCGCACTGCTTCCTCGAGATCGCACTCTCCATCCAGGTGCTGCCACAGCTGGCGGTAACCCACCGCACGCATGGAAGGCAGTCCCGGATGCAGGTCGCCGCGCCCCCTGAGGTGCACGACTTCTTCGAGGAACCCCTTGGTCATCATGGACCCGAAGCGCTGCTCGATTATTCCGTGCAACACCACACGTTCAACTGGTGCGAGCGCTAGTTTGACGTACCGGTACTCGCCCGATTCGACCGCACTACGGCCCTGGAGTTCCGAAAGTGGACGCCCTGAAATGTAACAAACTTCGAGCGCACGCTGGATGCGCTGTGGATCGTTGGGATGGATGCGCGCAGCAGCCACGGGATCGAGATGCGCGAGCTCGGCGTGCAACGCCGGCCAGCCTTCGCCTGCGGCGCGTGCGTCCAGCGCGGCGCGGATCTGCGGATCGGCCGAAGGCAGCTCCGACAGGCCGTGTTGCAAAGCGTCGAAATACAGCATGGTGCCGCCGACGAGCAGCGGTATGCGCCCCGCGGCGCTGATCTCGCCCATGGCGGCGAGCGCATCGGCGCGGAAGTGCGCGGCGGAATAACTTTCGGTGGGGTCAAGGATGTCGATGAGCCGGTGCGGCGCTACGGCCAAGGTCTCCGGCCCAGGCTTGGCGGTGCCCACGTCCATGCCGCGATAGACCATGGCGGAATCCACGCTCACGATCTCGCAGCCGAGATGTCTCACGAGTTCCACCGCGAGAGCGGTCTTGCCCGACGCGGTCGGACCCATCAACAGTATCGCTACTGGCTTCTTCAAAGTCAGCGGCCGCGTAGGAACAGCCGATCGAGTTCGGGAAGACTGAGTCGTGTCCAGGTGGGGCGGCCGTGGTTGCACTGATCCGCCCGGGGCGTGCGCTCCATGTCGCGCAGCAAGGCGTTCATCTCGGCGAGGGTCAGTTCCCGGTGTGCGCGTACGGAAGTATGGCAGGCGGAGGTGGCGAGCACCCGCTCCAGGGATTCGCCCACCCGCCGGCTCTCGCCGTGTTCCGCGAGGTCCGCCAGGAGATCACGCAGGAGCTTGACCGTGTCTTCCCGTACCAGGAGCGCGGGCACTTCGCGGATGGCGAGGGACTCCGGTCCGCGCCGCTCCACCACGAAACCGTTGGCGGCGAGCGCTTCGCCCTCGGCTTCCGCCAGATCCGCCTCACGGCGGCTCACAGGTACCGGTGTCGGCACGAGCAAGGGCTGGGTCACCACGCTGCCCTGATGCAAGGCGGCTTTCATGCGTTCATAGGTGATGCGCTCATGGGCCGCGTGCATGTCCACCAGCACGAGACCCTCTGGCGAGGCCGCCAGGATGTAGATGCCGTGCAGCTGCGCCAAGGCATAACCTAAAGGCGGTACACCGGATTCGGGTGACACTAGGTTAGGCGCGGAAAATCCAGGAGGAGATATCTCGGTAGCTGATCCATGTAGCGCGCCGTAGGCGGCGAGCATGTCGCCCACTTGCATGGAACCCTGACGCTGGCCATCACTATAGGGATGCTGGTGAGCAGACTGTGAGGTAGGTCCGACCGTGGGCATGGCGCCGCCCGCGACCTGAGGCGTGGTGCCGGCCAGCGCTTCCTCCACTGTGCGGAACACGAAGTCGTGCACCAGGCGGCTGTCCCGGAATCGCACTTCGTGTTTCGCCGGGTGAGCGTTCACATCGACTCGCGCCGGATCGAGTTCGAGATACAGCACGTAAGCAGGATGCCGGCCGTGGAACAACACGTCGTGGAAGCCTAAGCGCACGGCATGAGCCAGGAGCTTGTCCCGTACCACCCTACCGTTGACGTAGAAATACTGGAGATCCGCCTGGCTGCGGGAGAAGGTGGGGCGCGCGAGCCAGCCGGAGAGGCTTAGACCCGCGGATATCTGGCGTATATGGAATGCGTGTTCGATGAATTCCGGACCCACTAATTCCTGCAGCCGCCGGGCGATGCCCGCCTCGTCCGCGGAACCCCGCAGCGCCAGCATGGGCCGGCCATTATGGCGCAGCTCAAGATCCAGGCCATGACGTGCGAGGGCGATGCGCCGCACCACCGTATCCAGATGACCGAACTCGGTCTGTTCGCTCTTCAAGAATTTGCGCCGCGCAGGGGTGTTGAAGAACAGATCCCGCACTTCCACGCTGGTGCCGGGGGCATGGGCGGCGGGCGCCGGTGCCGCATAGTTCCCGTGGCCGTCCCCTTCGATGCGCCAGCCGTGTTCGGATGCCGCCGTACGGGAGGTGAGTTGTAAGCGCGCCACGGAACCGATGCTGGGCAGAGCCTCACCGCGGAACCCCAGGGTCGCGACCCGCTCCAGGTCCTCGAGGCTGCCGATCTTGCTGGTGGCATGGCGCGCCACCGCGAGGGGCAGGTCATCCTGGGGGATGCCGCCACCGTTGTCGCGCACGCGGATGAGTTTCACGCCCCCCGCCTCCACGTCCAGCTCCACACGGGTGGCACCGGCGTCCAGGGCGTTCTCCAGCAGTTCCTTCATGACGGATGCGGGCCGCTCCACCACTTCGCCGGCGGCGATCTGGTTCACGAGCTGGGGCGGGAGTTCGCGGATGGGCATGCAGGTCCGGCAGGCCTTAAAAAAGAGGCCTAGCTTACAACATGGGAGTTTGGGCCTTAGGTCCGCTATTTCAAGCGCGGATCAACCAAGCAGACGGGCGCGGGAAACCCGCACTGGATCATCTGCGGCCGGAGTCCGCCGCGTAGCCGATACGGTCCACCGCCGTATCCTGGGGCTGACCGGCCCGCTGTTTCTGCAGAGCAAGCGCGGTACCGGGCGGCGGATAACGGTCGAAGTACGCGGCCACGCCGGTGAGGATGGCCTTGGCCAGCTGCTGCTGATAATCCGGCGACTGGAGCAGCTTGGCGGTGCGGGGATTGGTGATGTAGTTGGTCTCGATGAGCATGGAGGGCACGTCCGGGGCTTTCAGCACCAAGAAGCCCGCCTGTTGCACGCTGTTGCGGTGCATGGCGCCGATGGCGGCGAGCTGCTTCGCCACGCTATCACCTACCTCGAAACTCATGCCCATGACCGCCGATTGGGACATGTCCACCACCACGGATTTCACCTCGGGTGGAAGGCCTTTGAGATCCACTCCGCCCACCAGGGCGTCGTTCTCCTGACGCTCGAGGAACTTGGCATGTTCGGTGGTGGCGCCATGCTCGGAGACCACGTACACGGTGGCCCCGTCGGCGCTATGGTCGCGGGAGGCGTCGCAATGGATGGACACAAAGAGGTCCGCATTGGCGCGACGGGCCCGCATGAAACGTTCCTTGAGGTCCACGTATACATCGCTGTCACGGGTCAGCACGGCCTTCATACCCGGTTGCTGATCCACCAGCTCCGCGAGCCGGCGGGCCACCGCGAGCGTGACGTTCTTCTCCATAGCGCCGTGGGGACCGTGGGCACCCGGATCCTTGCCGCCGTGGCCGGCATCGATGGCCACCACGATGTCGCGGCTGTGGGCCGGCGGCGGGGGCGTGAGGCTCGCGGTATCGGCGGCGGGGGCAGCGGCGGCGAGCGTGACTGGCTCAAGCACCGGCGCCCCGGCGGGATAGAGATCGATGACCAGTTCCGGTCCGCTGGCACCCTGACGCAGGATGCTGCGGGGCGTGGCGTGGCCGCTGAGATCCAGCACCAGGCGCAAATTGTTGTCGTGCATGCCGCTGCGCAGCGCACTCACGATGCCTTGCCCCGCAGGCAAAGCAGCTTTGAGAGCGGCGTTATCCACGTCTATGACGATGCGGTCCGGGTGGACCAAGGTGAAGAGGCTGTGTTCGGTGACCGCGGAGAGAGACAGGACGAGTTCGGTACGGGCAGGAGTCGCGTCCAGCCGCAGGGCATCAAGCTCCACGGGAGCCGAAGCGCCCAGAGCGAAAGGGGGGGCTAGCAGCAGAGCTGCCATCAAGAGTTTCGATCCCCGCACGCAGAACACCCTCCCGGAACCGCCGGTGTTTATAAGTTATACACCATCCAAGAAGGTTTTCAACTGTTTTTATTATTAGATTTAAAGAGATACATGCTTATCTTAGAGTCAGACCTCATGATTTCAGGCCTGCCGCGGAACCCCAGGCCCGACACAAGGCCCTCCCCGCTTCGGTCTTACCCTCGGCTTCCAGCACCCGCCCTGGGGGGGCGGTATCCAGCCGGCAGACCAGGTCTGGCGGCGGCAGGAAGTGCACACCCTTCTCCGGCCATTCGACGAGCAGGATGCCGCCCATGTCACGGATACCAAGGTATGCCAGCTCCTCCGGATCGGCGATGCGGTAGAGGTCCAGGTGTTTGAGTTCGAGCTTGCCGAGGCTATAAGGCTCCACCAGAGTATAGGTGGGGCTGGGCACCCGCCCCACGTGACCCAGGGCCTGCAACAGACCTCGCACCAGGGTGGTCTTGCCGGCACCCAGATCGCCTTGCAGATAGATCACCATCTCGCCCGCAGGCAGCAAGGGGCCCAAGTGCGCACCCGCCGCTTCCGTGGCGATACTGTCCGCCAGGGCGAGCCGCATCAGACGTTCACCAGGCGCTTCAGGGGCTCCATGAGATCCCGGGCCATGAGCCCGCGTTCGCCCTGGCGCGCCGCGAGGTCTCCGGCAGAGGCGTGTACATAGACACCCATGCGCGCGGCATCCGCGAGCGAAAGACCCTGGGCCGCGAGGGCGGCGATGACACCCGTCAGCACATCGCCCATGCCCGGCGCCGCCATGCCGGGATTGCCCGCGGTGCAGACGGCGGTAGTCTCGCCGGCGACGGCGATCAGGCTGCCGGCGCCCTTCAATACCGTGACGGCGCCGAAACGCCGCGCCAGGTTTTCCGCGGCAGCGTAGCGGTCGTGCTGCACCGCAGCGGTATCGGTGCCCCAGAGACGCCCGGCTTCACCGGGATGGGGTGTGAGTATCCAGTTGCCGCGCTTCTGGGGCGCTTGGGCGAGAAGATTGAGCGCATCGGCGTCCACTACCAAGGGTAAAGAGCTGGTCAGTACCTGTTTCAACAGGCTCTGGCCCCATACGTCCTGACCCAGACCCGGGCCGATGGCGACGATGCCGGCGCGCGCCAGCATGGGGCTCAGATCTTCCGGTCTCTCTACACCCCGCACCATGGCTTCCGGCAGGCCGGCCAGCAGCGCATCCACATGGGCAGCACGGGTGGCGACGCTCACGAGACCGGCTCCGCAACGCAAGGCGGCTTCCGCCGTGAGACGCACGGCCCCGCCCATGCCGTGATCGCCGCCTACCACGAGCACGTGACCGAAATCCCCCTTGTGGGAATCCCGCGGACGGCGGGGTAATTTCGCTCCGCGCATGCCGCTGCTGCGCAGGCGCAAAGCCCGCGGCGCCATATCGGCAGACAGTGTCTCCGGCACCTTGAGATCGTCGAAGCGCAGAAGCCCGCAGCATTCGGGGCCCGCGCCGGTGAACATACCGGCTTTGAGGGCGATGAAGGTGAGGGTCACCTGGGCACGCACGGCCACACCCAGCTCCGCGCCGGTGTCGGCATTGAGGCCGCTGGGGATATCCAGAGACAGCACCGGCCGGCCTGAAGCATTCAGCATCTGCACCGCCTTCAGCCAATCGCCGCTCAAGGGTCGATCGAGTCCGGTGCCGAGCAAGGCGTCCACCACCACGTCCGCTTCCGGCAAGCTGCCGGCGAACTTCTCTTCTTTGCCGCCCGCCTTCAGATAGCGGCCGCGCATCCCGGCAGCGGTTGCAGGCAGATGATCGCTATCTCCCAGAGTCACGAGCCTGACGGCCCGCCCTTGGCTGAGGGCCTGCTCCGCCACCACATAACCATCGCCGGCGTTGTTGCCGGCGCCGCAGAGCACCAGGATGCGCGTGGCAGCGGGCCATTGCAGGCTAAGGAGCTGCCAAGCGGCTACGCCAGCCTGTTGCATGAGGTCCTGGGCCGGGATGCCGCCCTTCTCCATGGCGCGCAGATCCAGCTCGCGCACTTGTGCGGCGGTGAAAAGTGTTTCGGGTAACGCAGGCATACAGGCATTATATATAGCCTTATGCCGCCCCCTGCCATAGCTGATTTCGATGCCCTCGCCGCCCGCATAAAACGCTGGGGGAACGAACTCGGCTTCCAGCAGGTGGGCATCGCCGGGGTGGAATTGCCGGAAGATGAACTGCGACTCCTGGCCTGGCTGGAAGCCGGCCACCACGGCGAGATGGACTACATGCAGCGCCACGGCACCCGCCGCAGCCGGCCAGACGAACTCCTGCCTGGCACCTTGCGGGTGATCTCGGCACGCATGGATTACTGGCAGGGGGAAACAGACACGACGAAGCAGCTGCTGGAGGAATCGGACCGGGCCTATCTCGCCCGCTACGCCTTAGGCCGCGATTACCACAAGGTATTGCGCGGCAAACTCCAGAAGCTCGCGGACCGCATCCAGGAGGAGACCGGCCCCTTCGGTTACCGGGCCTTCACCGACAGCGCGCCGGTGCTGGAGAAACCCCTCGCCCGGGACGCGGGCTTGGGCTGGATCGGCAAGCACACCAACCTCATCAACAAGGACGCCGGTTCCTGGTTCTTCCTGGGGGAACTGTTCACCGATCTGCCGCTGCCGAAAGATGCGCCCGCTGCGGATCATTGCGGCAGTTGCAGCGCCTGCATGGACGTGTGCCCCACGGCCGCCATCGTCGCCCCCTATCAGCTGGACGCGCGCCGCTGCATCGCCTATCTCACCATCGAATACAAAGGCTCGATCCCGGAGGAGTTCCGCAAACCCATGGGCAACCGGGTGTTCGGCTGCGACGACTGCCAGCTCTTCTGCCCCTGGAACAAGTTCGCCGTGGTGGCGGCGGAGAAGGATTTCGCACCGCGCCAGGGACTGGATGGGCCGAAACTCGCGGCGCTCTTCGGCTGGAGCGAGGAAGAATTCCTGAAACGCACCGAGGGCAGCGCGCTCAGACGAGTGGGCTACGAGTCATGGTTGCGGAACATCGCCGTGGGCCTCGGCAATGCGGCGACTTCAGATGAGGTGGTCGGCGCTCTCAAGAAACAGGAGTCGCACCCTTCCGCGCTGGTGCGGGAGCATGTGCAGTGGGCCCTGACCCAGCACCGTGTTCCAGCGGTACAGACCTAAGCGTTAGTCTGGTGCCTGACCCGGTCCGTCAGCACCCGCATCAGGTGCAGAGCGAAATTCGGGGTCTGCTGCACCAGGAAATAGAAACGCTTCTCACTGATCTGCGCGGCCTTGCAGTCGGTCTTGGCCACCGCCGTGGCGCTGCGCGCTGTGTGATCTATGAGAGCCATCTCACCGAAGATCCCGCCCGGACTGACGGTATCCACCACCTTGCCGTTCTTGCGGATCTCCACTTCACCTTCGATAACCCCGTACATGAAGTCGCCTGCCTCACCTTCGTTGAAGATCCGCTCTCCAGCCTTGAAATGCTTCGGATCGGTCTCATTGATGAACAGATTGGTGGCGGGCATGCAGCTATCCTCTGTTGGCAGTCCGAGAAGTAGCTGCAGTATTGAATGCAGTCATTGCAGTGATGTGACAGCGCCCGGCGCACCATGAACCACGCTTCAGGATCCCAGCAGGGTGTGGCGATTATGCCAATCCAGGATGGCTTCCTCGGGGTACCCCGGATAATGGGTGTCACGGGGACCACGGGGCACCCCGACCCAGGGCGCCGAGAAATCCAGCATGATGTTCACGGTCTCCGGCGGCTTGGGTAGCGGCGTGTCTATCGCTGAAGCGAAGGGATAGACCCACTCAGCCCAACGCGGATCGAAGAGCCACAAGGCCGAGCCGCATTCCTTGCAGAAGTTACGTTGTGCTTCGCTGGGCTTCTCCACGCCCTCCTCGTCCGGCATGATCGCGCGATAGACCTTGATGTGCTTCTCACCCACGATCTTCAGGGTCGGGGCATCACCCATGATGTTGATGGCGTAACCGCCGCCGCCGGCGGTCTTGCGACAGATGCTGCAATAGCAACGCATGTAGGGATAGGGTGTCTGGGATTCCACGCTGAACGTGACGGCGCCGCAGTGGCAGGAACCTTCGAGCAACATAGTCACACCTTCAGATGGGCTCAGGTTTTGGAACCATGGCAATTCTTGAATAGCACGCCGCTGCCGCAGGGACAAGGCGCGTCCGGCGGCGGGGCCGCGAACTTGTCTTCACGCCCATAACTCGCCTCTCGCTGGAAGCGGCGCTGCATGGTGGTCTTGTCGAAGGGACCGATGCGCTCGCGACCGTCGAACTTGAAATCCGTGTATTGGCCGTCGGCGGCCACGTAATGCAGGAAAGTCTGCACGCACCAGTCACCGGTGAAGGGTTCCCGCCAATGCGGCACATCGGCGCCGCGATACACCAGCATGTCGCCGGGCGCGAGTCCCAGGGCCTTGTCTTGTCCATCGGCATGCACGCACAAAGGCCAGAGGGACGCTGCGCGGAAACCCAAGGCCAGGGAGGCGCTGATCTCGCAGGACGGACGATCCAGATGCTTCGGCAGCACCGCGCCGGGACCGTAGATGCGCAGATAGGAATAACAGGGCAGGAGTCTCAGGCCTGTGGCCTGCTCCATGGAAGGCGTCAGCTCCAATAACAGGGTCTCGCTCATGGCGTCGGCGTAACGGCCCATGGCGGCGCGGAACATGTCCTCCGGCTGGTAATAGCCGGCCCATTGCTGCTGCATGAGCGCATAGGTGGTCATGAGTTGCGCGCTCTGGGGGCTCACCACCTGGCGCAACAGCGTATAACCGCTCTGTCTGAATTGGTCTGCGATCCCGCTCATCCGGTCATTTTCCGAGAGAACGCTGCACAGCGTCGCGTGTGGCGGGATCCTTCAGGCCATCCACATCGCCTGATTCCAAAGCGTGCAACACGCCTTCCGCGACCTGTTTGCCGAGTTCGACACCCATCTGGTCGAAGGGGTTGATATCCCAGATGCAGGCCTGTACGAAGGTGCGGTGCTCGTAGAGGGCCAGCAACATGCCAAGGCTCTCTGCATCCAGGCGTTCCAGGGTGATGAGGCTGCTCGGCCGGCCGCCGGCGAAGGTCTTGTGGGGCGCGAGTGCCTTGTCTGAGGCCTTGCGCGCCTCCTCCTGGCTGCGGCCCTGGAACAGCGCCTCCGCCTGAGCGTAACAGTTGGCGAGCAGCATGTTCCGCTGGTGCGGGTTACCGCTCTCGTCCGCCAGCACGGCGATGAAATCCACCGGCACGAGTTCCGTACCCTGGTGCAGCAACTGGAAAAACGCATGCTGGCCGTTGGTGCCCACGTCGCCCCAGGTCACGGGTGCGGTGGCGTAATCCACCGGCGTGCCGTCACGGCGCACGCGCTTGCCATCGCTCTCCATCTCCAGCTGTTGCAGATAGGGCACCAGCAGGTGCAGGTCCTGGCGGTAAGGGATGACGGCACGGGTATGGGCCCGCCAGAAGTTCGCGTACCAGATACCGAGCAGCCCCAGCATCACCGGCAGGTTGCGCTCGAGCGGCGCCGCCTCGAAATGCCGATCCATGGACGCGGCACCCCTGAGCAGGGAACCGAAACAGTCGTAGCCGTGTGCGAGGGTGATAGGCAGGCCCACGGCGGACCACAAGGAATAACGACCGCCCACCCAATCCCAGAAACCGAACACCCGTTCACTTGAGATGCCGAACTCGGCGGCCTTGCGCGGTGCAGCAGACACGGCGGCGAAATGCTCCGCGACCGCACTCTCTCCTAATGCAGCCACGAGCCAGGCACGGGCCGTCTGGGCGTTGGCCAGGGTTTCCTGGGTGGTGAAAGTCTTGGAGATGACCACCACCAGGGTGTGGGCTGGATCCAGGGAGCCCAGCACGCGAGCCGCATGCATGGGATCCACGTTGGAGATGAAATGAGTGCGTAACCTCGGGCCTTTGAGGGGCGTGAGCGCTTCCACCACGAGTTCGGGACCCAGGTGCGAACCGCCGATGCCGATGGCCACGACGTCGGTGAAACGCGAATCGCCGTGCACCGCTTCTGTGTAGGCGCGCATGCGCGCGAAGGTCTCGGCTATCTGGCCGGCCTGATTGGAAAGTTCCCGGGGCACATCCTTGGGATCGGTGCGCAGCAGGGTATGCAGGGCGGCACGGCGTTCGGTATTGTTCACGAGGGCGCCATCGAACAACTGACGGCGCAGATCCGGTACTTGGGCGGCTTCGGCGAGCTTCAGGAGCAGAGCGAGTGTCTCCCGGCTGGCGAGGCTGCGAGAATAATCCGCATGCAGACCGCCCACGCTGATGGCGAAGTCTTCCAGCCGCCGGGTATCTTCCGTAAACCCCTGCCTGAAGCGGGCACGGTCGAAACCGGCCTGATGGGCAACGAGTGCCTTCCAGGCGGCGGACTGGGTGATGGATGACATGCCTTAACTTAACCCGCGGTGATGCTATTTGTCACCGGAGATACATTAAGGACTGAAAACGAGAGATTTTGGCCGAGAACAAGGCGCGGTGCTGCCCGAGGCGCGGGCTCGCCGCATGCGGCGAGCGGGTGGACAGGATGTCCACCCTGGCTGACTAGCGGAGCAGGATGCGTAGCGAGGTACTCATCCGATGATGAGCACCGAGGGCATGCCGCATTTGGTCAGGACGACCTTATGCCGCGGAGGGCAGGATGCCCGAGAGCCGCGCCGCCGTTATCGACCAAAAGATCCGTTTTCAGGCGGCTTGGACGGGGATGGCGTTGGACGTGCGGGTGATCTGGTTGTGTTCGTCGAGATAGATGAGCCGGGGCTTGTGGTGGGCCGCCTCGGCAGAACTCATCTGGCAGTAGGCGCAGATGATGATGCGGTCCCCCGGCTTGGCGCGATGGGCGGCGGCACCGTTGATGGAGATGATGCCGGAACCGGCCTCGGCGCGCATGGCGTAGGTGGTGAAGCGCTCGCCGTTGGTGACGTTGTAGATCTGGATCTGCTCATAGTCGTGCATGCCGGCGACATCCAGCAGGCGGCCGTCTATGGCGCAGGAGCCCTCATAGTCCAGCTCCGCGTGGGTCACGCGGGCACGATGGAGTTTGGCCTTGAGCAAGGTTACCTGCATGGGGATATCCGGGGGATTGGTTCGAACGCGAAGGGCTTATTTTACCCGACGCTCTCGGCCCGGCTCAAGACGACGGTACGGTCCGCCGGGATGTTGAGGTCCAGGGTCATATTGTCTATGAGCCGCGCCTTGCCGAGCCAGGCGGCACCCAGCACCACGAAACGCAGGTCCGCAGCCCCGGGCGTGGCCAGCGTGTCCGCCTGGCGCACTTCGACATAATCAGGGCGGAATCCGGCTTCATTCAGCTGCTGCATGGCCTGCTGCTGCAAGGCGAGGAAATCCCGCGCGCCTTCCCGCAGGGCGAAGACGGTCTCGCGCAGCACCCGTTGCAACAGCGGTGCCTGGGCGCGTTCGGATTTGGTGAGGTACTGGTTGCGTGAACTCATGGCGAGCCCGTCCGGCTCGCGCACCGTGGCGTGACCCACGATCTCCACCGGCAGGCAGAGGTCGGCGGCCATGCGGCGGATCACCAGGAGCTGCTGGTAGTCCTTCTCGCCGAACAGCGCCACATCCGGCTGCACCATGTTGAAGAGCTTCGCCACCACGGTGGCGACGCCGGTGAAATGCCCGGGACGCGAAGCGCCGTCCAGGATGCCGGAGAGAGACGGTACTTCCACCTTGGTGACACCCTCCATGCCGCCGGGATACACCTCGTCCACTTCAGGTGCGAACAGCAGGTCCACGCCGTTCACGGCGAGCTGCAGGCGATCTGCATCCGGGGTGCGGGGGTAGGCGCCGAAATCCTCCTTCGGCCCGAACTGCATGGGGTTCACGAAGATGCTGACCACCACCCGGTCCGCCAGTTCGCGGGCGCGTTTGACCAGCGCGAGATGCCCGGCGTGCAGGTTGCCCATGGTGGGCACCAGCGCCACCCGCTGACGGATGTTGCGCCAGCGCTGTATGCGCAGGCGGAGTTCCGCGATGCTGTGTTCCGTAAGCATGACGATCAGTCGAAGCTGTGTTCGGCCGCGGGATAGCTACCGTCGCGCACCGCTTCCACGAAGGCGGCCACCGCTTTGGCGGGACTGCCTCCATCGGCCATGAAGTTGCGAGAGAACTTCGGCCGGCGACCCGGGGTGATATCCAGCATGTCGTAGAGCACGAGGATCTGGCCGTCCACTTTCGGCCCGGCGCCTATGCCGATGACCGGCACATGCACTTTGGCGGTGATCTTGGCCGCCAGGCTGCTGGGCACGAGTTCGAGGAGAATCATGTCGGCGCCGGCCTTCTCCAGGAGTTGTGCGTCCTTGATCATCTGCTTCGCGTCGGAGGCTGAGCGGCCCTGCACCATGAAACCACCCAGCTTGTGCACGAACTGGGGACGCAGCCCCAGATGGGCGCACACCGGAATGCCATTGTCGGTGAGATAGCGGACGATGTCTTCCTGGCGTCCGCTGCCTTCCAGTTTCACCATCTTGGCGCCGCCCTCCTGCATGAGGCGCGCAGCGTTGAAGAGCGCCTCCTCCGGCGTGGGATAGCTCATGAACGGCATGTCGGCCATGAGGAAGGCGCGCTTCAGGCCGCGGGCGACGTTCTGGGTGTGATAGATGATGTCATCCACCGTGACGGGCACGGTAGTGGCATGCCCCTGGACGACGTTGCCGAGAGAATCCCCCACCAGCACGAAATCCACGCCCGCTTCATCCAGGAGCGCGGCGAAGCTCGCGTCATAGGCGGTGAGGCTCGCGATCCTCTTCCCCTCCGCCTTCATCTTGGCGAGGGTGGCGAGGGTGACCGGTTTCGTCTCCGACGTGTTCTTGGGCTGGGTGTACATCAAGACCGCCTGCAGGACCCGGGGCTATAGTCTAACGCAGAGACGCCGGGGTCGGATTGAAGTAATGCCGGCCGCTCTTTACGCGCTGGACCTCCCGCACCAGGAGCGCGTAATCCTCTTCGTTCTCTACCGGGTTGATGTCCGTGGCGTTGACGATGAGCAAGGGCGAGGAACCATAATTGTGGAAGAACCGCGAGTAGGCGTCGGTGACCTTCTCCAGATAATCCTGCTGGATGAGCCGCTCATAACCGATGCCGCGGCTCACGATGCGCCGCGCGAGCACGTCCACCGGTGCCTGCAGGTAGATCACCAGATCCGGTCGCGGCGCATCCAGGGTCAGGTGCTGATAGACCTGCTCGTAGAGCTTGAGCTCCTCGTCGTCCAGGTTGAGGCGCGCGAACAGCGGGTCTTTCTCCAGGAGGAAATCCGCCACCCGCATGGGCTGGAAGATGTCGCCCTGGCGCAGCTGCTGCAACTGGCGCGCGCGCTGGAAGAGGAAGGACAGCTGGGTGGGCAAGGCCGCATTCTTCGGGTCCCGGTAGAAACGCTCCAGGAACGGATTGTCCTCGGCGCGCTCCAGCATGAGCTCAGCGCCGAAGGTCTTGGCGAGCCGCACGGCGAGACTGGTCTTGCCCACGCCTATGGGCCCCTCGACCACGAGGTAGCGTGACGCTGATTCACTCACGGGCTTCAACCTCCAGGCGCCGGATGCGCGCATCAACGCAAGCTGCGAGCAAGGCATGCACCGGACCGAGACCGGGCACGCTGAGCTCGGGCGCTATATCCGCGAGAGGATACAGGACGAAGGCGCGCTCGTGCAGGCCGGGATGGGGCAGCTTCAGGGCCGGGGTGTCCAGTAACAGGTCACCATATAAAAGGATGTCGAGATCCAGGCTGCGCGGCCCCCAATGGCTGCCATCACGGTGGCGGCCATGGCGCACTTCGATGGCGAGGAGCATCTGCAACAAGACTTGAGGTGCGAGACCGGTCTCGAGAGCGGCCACCGCGTTGACGAAATCCGGCTGGTCCTGCGGACCCATGGGCGGACTCATATATAGAGGTGAGCGTGCCATGAGACGCGTATCCGGCAACGCGGCGAGTTCGTCGAAAGCGCGGGTGACCTGTGCGGCAGGTCCGTCCAGGTTGGAGCCGAGACCCACATAGGTCGTGACCGGCTGCGGCACTTCAGGCGGGCTCCTGCCCCGCTCCGGAACCGCCCCCGCCCCCGCCCCCGCCGCGCCGACGCCGGCGGCGGCGTCTCGGTGCGCTCGAACTCGGTTGGGGCGCGTCGGGATTGCCGGCCTGCAACTCCGTCCACCAGTCCGCCAGCTCCTGCTCAGCTTCACCCGCCTGGGCGCGCAGCACCAGGAAATCGTAAGCCGCACGGAAACGCGGATGGGTAAGCAGGCGCTGCGGGCGCTTGCCGTTGCGTTGGCCGAAGCGCGGCTGCATCTGGAAGATCTCGGTCATGGGCGTGGAGAAGCGGCGCGGCAAGGCGACACGCTGCACTTGCTCGCTCACGATCTCGTCGGAGGCGCGACGCAGAGCATCGCTGGGGTGCACGCCCTGAGCTTCCAGTTCACGAGCCATCCTGCGCACCGGCTCCCAGAGCAATGCGGCGAAGAGGAATGCCGGGGTCACCGGCAGGTCCTGCTGCACACGGCTGTCGGTGTTGGCGAGCGCCTTGGCGATGAAAGTCTGGGGGAAGCCCTGTTCCTCGACGGCCAACGCCGCTTCGGTGCGCGGGAAGAGCTGGGCGAAGAGACCATGATGACGCAAGGCTTCGAAAGCCTGCTCGCCGAAGCCATACATGAATAGCTTGAGTATCTCCTCGAACATGCGCGCCGGCGGTATATCCGCCAAGAGCGGTCCGAGCCGGACGATGGGCGCCTCGGTGGCCGGGTGCAGCTTGAAGCCGAGCTTCACGGCGAAGCGCACCGCGCGCAGCATGCGCACCGGGTCCTCGCGGTAGCGGAGTTTGGGATCGCCGATGAGCCGCAACACGCCGTCCTTGAGGTCCGGCAGGCCGCCCACGAAGTCCTGCACCGAGAAGTCGCGGATGTCGTAATACAGTGCGTTGACGCTGAAGTCGCGGCGCTCCGCGTCTTCCGCCACGCTGCCGTAGATGTTGTCGCGCAGGATGCGGCCGGTCTCGCCGTGAGCGAGCAGCGCTTCCTCGGAGTTGTCCGGGGCGCCACTGGCGCGGAAAGTGGCCACCTCGATGATCTCGTCGCCGAAACGCACATGGGCGAGGCGGAAACGCCGGCCTATGAGCCGGCAGTTGCGGAACTGCTCTTCCACCTGCTCAGGGCGGGCGCTGGTGGCCACGTCGAAATCCTTGGGTTCACGGCCCAGGAGCAGGTCGCGCACCCCGCCGCCCACGAGGTATGCCTCGTAGCCGGCGTTCTTCAGCCGGTAGAGCACCTTGAGGGCGTTTTCGGAGATGTTAGCCCGCGAAATATTATGTTCGGCGCGGGGGATGGTGACGGGTTGAATAAGGGCCGGTTCCTGTGTGCTCACGTTTTATCGCTTCCCGGAGGGCTTCCTGGCGCCAAACTTGAGCAAATCCGGCGCGTCCGTATAATACCACCCCCTTGCCCTCGCTCCCTTCGTCTAGAGGCCTAGGACGGAGCCCTCTCAAGGCTTAAACGCGGGTTCGAATCCCGCAGGGAGCGCCATTTTGAAGCCTGCCGCCGAGATGCAGAGCGTGCACCATCCTGAGCGTTCCGATCCCCTTCCGGGCGTGAACTTGTGGCGCCGGCTGGCGGCCGCGCTCTACGACGGTCTCATCGTGCTGGCTCTGTGGTTCATCAGCACTGCGCTCGTGATGCCCTTGAGTCACGCGGCAGTCTCGCCGGATCACCCTTTCGCCGAACTCCTCTACCGCCTGTATCTCCTCGCCATCGGTTACGCTTTCTTCGCCGGCTTCTGGATGCGGGACGGTCAGACCTTAGGCATGCTCGCCTGGCGGGTGAAGCTCGTGCAATCGGGAAACAGCCGGAGCGTGACCTGGAAGCAGGCGCTCATCCGCTATCTCGCGGCGATCCTCTCCTGGGCAGCCTTGGGGGCGGGATTCTGGTGGTCGCTATTCGATGCAGAGCACAAGACCTGGCATGATCGGCTGTCGGGCACAGAACTCCAACTTGCGAAACCCCTTTCTTAGTTTTCAAAAACTTAAGATTTATCTTTATCTTGCTTCTTGATCATTGCTTCGAGATCAGCAGTAGTTAGGGTTTTTTCAGTGTTAATCTGAAAACGATGCTTTACAAAGTCCCCCGCTAAGTGACGTGAAAATTTATCAACGTGCTCCTGCGTAATTATCTCACCTGACTTGGGCATGCAATCTCGCATAGCTGAATCTATCATTTGGCTATGAAGATCACTCATATGCTTCTTATACATTTCATTCATTAAATTACCTAACGCTTTCCTTCCATCACTTAAAGACACTGCATGCTGCATAACGTGCCGAGTAGTTACTGCGGTAATTAAATCGGAGCGTTCTAATTTATTATCTGATAGAGAATCAACAAGATAGCAATAAGAATAATCGATTAACGAACTATCGGTACTTAATAGTGACGAAAATCGTATATGTCCAAAAAACTCAATGCAGCCCCAAGCGCCACCAAGTGATTTTCCACCGAACACAAAAACACGGTGTTGAAATGGAGCTTTCTCTAAAACAGGTAACCCCTCCCATACTGATACTCTATAATCATGGTTTGCCATCGGGTTTAAATCTTTGCGAGCACCAGATACAAACTCATCCCTATAAGTAACCCCTTCTAGAATCCAATTTCGAATCTGATCAAAAGCAGATGAACAAGCAATCTCATTACCGAGCGCTAGAGCCGACATTTCAAAAAGAATTTTCCCAACAGCGCGGAGTTGTAGAGCGCCACCAAGAGATAAAGAAATGGGAAACGCATCTTTTATAAACTCTTGTTTCTCTTGAATACTAAGGGTTTTTTCATCGAGCATTCCTTTGTATTTGACTCTTGCCGCTTCCAATAATCTTTTTGCCTCATCAGGCGTTCTGGCTTCAATTGAAAGAGTTCTCTTCTCATTTTGAATTTCGTCACGGAACCCAGGTTTGCGCAATTCAGGTTTGAAACCAGAGCCCAAGTTATATTTGCTGCCATCTTTTGGTTTGATGGCATAACCCGCTTTCTTGCCTCTTCGGCTCTCAATACCTAGTCCATTAATTACCATTATAAAAGCGTCAGTGATTTGAGCATCAATGGCTGAACCTAATTGATTATTAGTAATTTTATTTATCAATTTTTTACTTGATTTGCGTCCACCAAGAGCAGCAGGAATCAAATGTTC
The DNA here is from genome assembly GCA_036000105.1 of Gammaproteobacteria bacterium. GTDB lineage: Bacteria > Pseudomonadota > Gammaproteobacteria > Natronospirales > REEB76 > DASUBN01. Next base: position 147,760 of record DASYGE010000007.1, on the reverse strand, counting down.
TAAGTTAGGTGTTTTCAATTCATCCAATGTAAAAATGTCGTGCATCATTGAGTTGCTCCTTCCTGGAATAGCTCATGTTCAATCCGATTAAAGCAGTCTTAAAAAATGAAGAACTACCTCAAAAGCGTCGCGAGCGAAGGCAGGACGAGGCGCGGGAGGCGAGCACCCGGAGCGTACTCTTACGTACGTGAGGAGTGCGAGCCGGACCGCAACAAAGTCATGCCAAGCGCAGCAGCTTTTGAGATGGCTTACTTGATCCTGCGTACCGCGATGATGCCCGTAGCGACCAACAATAGTGTCGGCAGCCAGGCGCTGATGAGCGGATTGAGGCCAAAGACTATCCCCGCCTGCATGAAGATGCTGTTGAACACGTAGAAACCTATACCTATCAGCATGCCGATGAGCAGGCGCTGACCGGCGCTGGAGGAACGCAGGGGTCCGAACACGAAAGGCATGGCCAGTAGCAGCATGGCGAGCAAGGCCACGGGCTTGGCGAAGCGTGCCCAGAATGCCGCCACATAGCGGTGATCATCCAGGTGGTTGGCGTGGGTGTAATCGATGTAGCGGTAGAGCCCACGGGCAGAGAGACTATCGGTGTCCACTGCGAACAGGCTGATCAGCTCGGGGCTCAGGAGCGTGTTCCAGGGTATCTGTCGCTGGTTGAACACCGACGCCCCCTGGGCATCCGGCTGCAAGGACGTGCCGTGCACGTTGTTGAGATGCGAGCCCTTCATGTCGAACTTGCCCATGCCGGCGAAGGTGGCCATGGTCAGTTCACGCTGGGGGTTCACATCATATATATAGACGCCATGCACCGTATCCCGTGCCGTCATGGAATGCACGTTGATATAGGTGCTCCCGTCCTTGGCCCATACACCCCCCGCACCCAGGGGGTTGGCCCGCGCTTCCACCAGCTCCGCGCGTCGGTCTTCGGCGCGCTGCTCGGAGACCGGCACCACGAACTCGCCGATGAGCACGCAGGCGACGGCTAACAAGAGGCCGCCGCAGAGCGCCGCACCACCGAGCCGCGCGGCAGACACGCCCGCCGCCCGCAGCACCGTGAGCTCATTGTGGCTTGCGAGTTCGCCTAACCCTAAGAGCGCGCCCAGGAGCACCGCCACGGTGAACATCTCGTAGATGCCCCCCGGTATCTTCATCAGGGTATAGAGCGCCGCATCCCAGAGGGTGTAATGCTCATGGTTATAAGTGGTGTGTATCTCGCTCACGAAGTTGATGATGGCGGCCAGCATGGTGAGTACCAGCAACACCAGGAGGACGTTGACCACCACGGTACGCGCGAGATAGAGGTCCATGCGCTTCATGTGCGCCGCACCATCCGCGCGCCGAACAGGCCTTCGAAGCCATACTGCTGCACCAGCAACACCACCACAGCCACCACGAACACCACATCCACCCACCAGATGCCGACCTGCGTGGGCGCAACACCTTTCTCCAACCAGGCACGAGCCAACACGCCCAGGTTGTAATAGATGACATAGACCAGGATGGCGGCGAGCAGCTTGCCGTAACGCCCCTGGCGCGGCGAGGTGCGCGCGAGAGGCACCGCCAGCAGCACCAGCACGAGCGCCGATAAAGGCACCGACAGGCGCCACTGGAATTCCGAGACGGCACGCAGGTCACCCACAGCCATGAGATCGCGGGTGGGGTATTCGTCGAAGTAATCCGCGCTGGAGGTGGCCTTGGCGGGCTGGATGACGATGCCATGCACGGCAAAGCGCACGATGCGGTAATCCGCCTTGCCGGGGACACCTTCGTAACGCCAGCCGTCATGCAGGATGAGCATGCCGCCGCCCGGATCCTGCTCGGTGCCCTGGCGCTCGCCGGTGGCGGCGGTGACCACCGCCATGCGGGTGTCGCTGGGGCCCTGCATGAACACGTCCTGCAAGGTGCGACCGTCCTGACTTACTTTCTGGGCATACAGCGCGCCCTTGCCGTCCTCATCCACTTTGAAGCTGCCGGATTCGAAACTGCCCACCTGGGCGTTGTGCTGGGCGGCGTTGTTAATGATGTGGCTCATGCGCTGGGCCCAGGGCGCCACCTGCAGCGAGAGCACCGCGAGACCGGCTGCCAGCACCAGGGCGATGGCCATGAGCGGGCGATATATCTGAGCCGGGCCGACACCGCAGGCCATGAGGGTGGTCATCTCACTGTCCCGATAGAGCCTGCCCAAGGCCAGCATCACAGCCAGGAACAAGGCCACCGGCAGCACCACGATGAAGTAGTTGATGGACGCGAGGCCGAGCAGGGTGAACACGGTGTCGCGCGGCAGGCGGCCGGCGGCGGCATCACCCAGCAGCACCGCGAAGCGGTTGCTGAGCAGGATGAGCATGAGCACGCCGGTGACGGCGCCCACGGTGAGGGCCGCTTCCTTGGCGATATAGCGATCCACGATGCGTATCAAGCAAGGGACCCCGCTTCGGTACCGGTATAGCGATGGGTTAGAATGCCGGGCGGCCACCTCCGCTTAAGGAGGGGCGCATCCCGCAGGCATGATACGCCATGGCCGGGCGGGTTACCGACATACTCCACCGGGAGACCTGCATGCAATTTTCCGTGAAGACCGCCGCCGCCGAATCCCTGGCTACGCCCTGCCTGATCGTGGGGCTGTTCGAAGGCGGCAAGCTGCCCGCTGCGTCCCATGCGCTGGACCAGGCGAGCCACGGCTATCTCAGCAAGCTGGCCAAGAGCGGCGCCATCGAGGGGCGCGCCGGCCAAACCCTGCTGCTGTTCGATGTGCCCAAACTCCAGGCGGAGCGCGTGCTGCTGGTGGGTCTCGGTGCCGAGGGCGACCTCAGCCTGCGCGGCTACCGCAAGGCGATGCAGAAAGCGGTGCGCGCGCTGAACGAGGCGGGCGTGAAGGAAGCCGTGAGTACCCTCACCCTGCTCACCATCAAGGGCGCGGACCCCTTCTGGCTCGCGCGCCACGCGGTAGAAGCCGCTGAGGAAGTCTCCTATCGCTTCGACCAGTGCAAGGGCACCGGCAAAGACAAGAACAAGGCGACGCTGCAGAAGCTCGCGCTGCTGACCAGCAGCCGCGAACAGGGCAAGCAGGCGGAAGAAGGCCTGCGGGTTGGCGCGGCCATCGCCGGCGGCGTCTCCCTGGCCCGCACCCTGGGCAACTTGCCGCCCAACATCTGCACCCCGAGCTATCTCGCGGATGAAGCCCGCAAGCTCGCCAAGGGCAGCAAGCTGAAAGTCACGGTGCTGGAACAGGCACAGATGAAGAAGCTCGGCATGGGTGCCCTGCTCGCCGTCGCGCGCGGCAGCCGTCAGCCCCCGAAACTCATCGTGATGGAATATCACGGCGGCCCCAAAGGCCAGAAGCCCCGGGTATTCGTCGGCAAAGGCATCACCTTCGACACCGGCGGCATCTCCATCAAGCCGGCGGCAGCCATGGACGAGATGAAGTTCGATATGTGCGGCGCCGCCAGCGTGTTCGGCACCCTCAAGGCGGTGATGGCTCTCGGCCTCAAGATGAACGTGGTGGGCGTGGTGCCCACCTGCGAGAACATGCCCGGTGGCGATGCCAGCCGCCCCGGCGACATCGTCACCACCATGTCGGGCCAGACGGTGGAGATACTCAACACCGACGCGGAGGGCCGCCTGATCCTGTGCGATGCCCTCACCTACGCGGAACGCTTCAAGCCCGAGACCATCGTCGATATGGCGACCCTAACGGGCGCCTGCGTGATCGCGCTCGGCAACGTGGTGTCGGGTCTCCTCGGCAACAACGACCGTCTGGTGCAATCCCTGAAGCAGGCAGGCGAGAAAGCCGACGATCGCGCCTGGCAGCTGCCGCTCTACGACGAATACCAGGAAGGCTTGAAGAGCAACTTCGCGGACTTCGCCAACATCGCGGGGCGCGAAGGCGGCACCATCACCGCGGCCTGCTTCCTGGCCCGCTTCACCAAGAACATGCAGTGGGCGCATCTGGATATCGCCGGCACCGCCTGGAAAGGCGGCGGTGAGAAAGGCGCCACGGGCCGGCCGGTGCCGCTCCTGGTGCAGTACCTTCTTGATCAGGTCTGAAAATAGATTTTTGGAAAGACGGAGTGACGAAAAATAGTGGATTTTGTTCACTGGCAAGGCAAAAATCAGCGAGCAAGCGCAGTTGACTTTTCGGTCAATGAGCATTGCGAGCCGGTTTTCAACGCCGCCAGGGAACAAAAGACGCATTTTTCGGTAATGCCATGACCCAGGTCGATTTTTACATTCTGGATGAGAAAGCACCCCGCAGCCGCGCGTTGTTCGCCTGCCGGCTGACAGAGAAAGCCTTCAGCCTGGGCCACCGGGTGTATCTGCACGCAGGCTCCGAGGGCGCAGCCCGGGAACTGGATGACCTCATGTGGACATTCCGGGATGGGAGCTTCCTGCCACACTGCCTCGCCGGGGACGGCGAGGATGCACCGGTGCATATCGGCTACGGTATCGAGCCTGCGGAGGGCTTCCACCTGCTGGTCAATCTGGGGGCCGAGGTGCCGAACTTCTTCAGCCGCTTCGAGCGGGTGGCGGAAGTGGTGGATGGAGACGAGAACCAGAAGGCCCGGGGCAGGGAGCGCTTCCGTTTCTACAAAGACCGGGGCTATCCCTTAGAGACCCACAAGCTATGAGCCCGACCCACAAACCCCCGGGACGCATTGCGCCCAGCTTCGACATCCCCCTGCTCACGGAGGTAGTGGAAGAGCATGAGGAGGTGACCTCGCCGGTGACCCGGCCGATGGAACAGGCTGCGGCACCCCAACCCCAGATCATCACCATCCCCCAGGACCTGCTCTCGGAGATGCTCACGGAACGCATCGCCGCGCTCACGGACCGTCTGCTCAGGGATGCCTCGGCCGAGATCCACGCCACCCTGGTGAACAAGGTGTGGGAGAAGCTCCGGGAAGAGATCCCCGCCATCGTCGAAGCAGCACTCAAGGAAAACGGCAAAGATTGACCGTTTCCCTCCCGCCGTCCTTATCGGGACACCCCGGCTGATATAATTCCTCCGCCGCGCGACGCCGGCGCAAGCGAAAATCCTGCTGGAATCATGGAGAAAGCCTACGAACCCCGCGGCATAGAGAACCGCTGGTACGAGACTTGGGAAAGCCGCGGCTGGTTCAAGCCCGAAGGCACGGGCACGCCCTACTGCATCCTGCTGCCGCCTCCCAACGTCACCGGCACCCTGCACATGGGGCATGCCTTCCAGCAGACCCTGATGGATACCTTGAGCCGCTACCACCGCATGCGCGGCGAGCGCGTGCTGTGGCAAGGCGGCACGGACCACGCCGGGATCGCCACCCAGAAGATCGTGGAGAACCAGCTGGCGGCTGCCGGCAAGACGCGTCACGACCTCGGCCGGCAGAAGTTCGTGGAACGGGTGTGGGAATGGAAGGAGGAATCCGGTTCCACCATCACCCGCCAGATGCGCCGCCTGGGCGCTTCTGTGGACTGGTCGCGGGAACGCTTCACCATGGACCCGGGCCTGTCGGCGGCGGTCAAGCGTGTGTTCGTGCAGTGGTACCGCGACGGCCTGCTCTACCGCGGCAAGCGCCTGGTGCATTGGGACCCGGTGCTGCAGACGGCGGTCTCCGATCTCGAGGTGGATAACGAAGAGCGGGACGGCAGCCTCTGGCTGATCCGCTATCCCGCCGCCGATGGCGGTGAAGGCCTCACGGTAGCCACCACCCGGCCCGAGACCATGCTGGGCGACGTGGCGGTGGTGGTGCATCCAGAGGATGAGCGCTACCGGAAGATCGTCGGCAAGAAACTGAAATTACCTCTCTCGGACCGGGAGATCCCGGTCATCGCCGACGAGTACGTGGACAAGGAATTCGGCACCGGTGCGGTGAAGATCACCCCGGCCCATGATTTCAACGATCAGGTGCTGAGTAAGCGCCACAACCTACCCGTCATCAACATCTTCACCCTGGACGCCAAGGTGAACGAGAACGCGCCGGCCGCTTACCGCGGCCTGGACCGTTTCGCCGCCCGCAAGAAAGTGATCGCGGACCTGGAGGCTGCCGGTCTCCTCGTGGAGACCAAGAAGCACAAGCTCATGGTGCCCATCAGCCAGCGTTCGAACGCGGTCATCGAACCCATGCTCACGGACCAGTGGTTCCTGGATCTCACCAGCGACAAGGGCCGCAAGGCCATCACGGAGCCCGCACTGGATGCAGTCCGTTCCGGCAAGATCAAGTTCGTGCCGGAGAACTGGAACACCACCTATATACAGTGGCTGGAGAACATCCAGGACTGGTGCGTGAGCCGCCAGCTCTGGTGGGGCCACCAGATACCCGCCTGGTTCGACGAGGCGGGCAACATCTTCGTAGGTGAGGACGAGGCGGATGCCTTGAAGCACGCCAAGACCCCGCCCGTGGGCAAGCTGCGCCAGGACGAGGACGTGCTGGACACCTGGTTCAGCTCGGCTCTCTGGCCCTTCTCCACCCTGGGCTGGCCCGGCGATACGCCAGAGCGTGCAAAAGAGTGGCAGGACTTCAACGCCTTCCTGCCCTCCTCGGTGTTGATCACGGGTTTCGACATCATCTTCTTCTGGGTGGCGCGCATGGTCATGGCGACCCAGTACTTCACCAAGCGGGTACCCTTCAAAGAGGTGTACATCAACGCCATCGTGCGGGACGCGGAAGGCCAGAAGATGTCCAAGTCCAAGGGCAACACCATCGATCCCCTGGACCTCATCGACGGCATCGAGCTGGAACCTCTGGTGCAGAAATCGGTGGCTTCCCTGCTGCTGCCGAAAGACAAGGAGAAGGTGGAGAAACGGGTGCGCCGGGATTACCCGGAAGGCATCCCGGCGGTGGGCGCCGATGCCCTGCGCTTCACCTTCGCAGCGCTCGCCACCCACAGTCGCACCATCAACTTCGACCTGAAACGCTGCGAGGGTTACCGCAACTTCTGCAACAAGCTGTGGAACGCCACGCGCTTCGTATTGATGAACTGCGAGGACTTCAAACCCACGACGGTGCGCCCGCCGCTCAAGACACCAGTGGAGCACTGGATAGTCTCCAAGCTCTACGACCTCAGTGACGAACTGGACCGGCACTACCGGGATTACCGCTTCGATCTCGCGGCCCAAGCCCTCTACGAGTTCACCTGGAACGATTTCTGCGATTGGTTCGTGGAACTCTCGAAGCCGGCGCTGAACGGCGAAGATCAGACGGCAGCCGATTCTACTCGCCACACCCTCCTCTATACCCTGGCGGCCCTGCTCCGGGCCCTGCACCCCATCATCCCCTTCATCACCGAAGAGCTGTGGCAGCAGGTGGCACCTAAACTGGGGGTGAAGGGCGAGAGTGTGTCCCGTCAGACCTACCCCCAGTCCAAGGACCTGATCCAGCCGGATCGCAGCCGCAACGCTGAGGTGGAATGGCTGTGCCAGGCGGTGCTGCAGATCCGCAGCATCCGCAGCCAGATGGGGGTCGCCCCCTCCCGGGCCGTGCCGCTCCTGATCGAGCTGCCCGCCGGACACAAGATCCCTCTCACCGGCACCGAGCCTTACCTCAAGTTCCTGGCGCGGCTGGAGTCCATCCGTATCCTCGCCCCCAGCGAGCAACCGCCCCCCTCGGCGGCCGCAGTGCTGGATCAGGCCCGCCTGCTCATCCCCATGGCCGGACTGATAGATATGGCCGCAGAGAGAGAGAGGCTCGCGAAGGAGATCGCCCGCATCGAAGGCGAGATCACCCGGGCCGGGGCCAAGCTCGACAAGCCGGACTTCGTGCAGAACGCACCGGCCGCGGTGGTGGACAAGGAACGTCAGCGGGTGAAGGAGTTCGAGACCACCCTGCAGGGCCTGCGCGAGCAATCCACCCGCCTCGCAGCGCTGTAAGAATCGATAATAAAGCCCCAGCGCCCGCCCGGTGTACCCGGCGGGCGCCGCAGTTTATGATTACCACCCCTTTAGGGAGCCACCCATGCTTGCCACCCAGGTCAGACAGAAAGACGGCGTGTTCTACTTCGCGGCCTACCCCGTGGAGGACCTGCTGGCCAAGGTCAGGTTCATCAGCCGCTTCTATGGCGAGGGTGAGCAGATCGCCCCGGAGAAGCCTGCCGAGGGTGACGAGATCGCCGATTTCATCGGCCATATCGAGCACTCCGACAAGGCCTTCCAGCGCCAGCTGGGCCGCGCCAAGGTGGCGGCCTTGAAGAACTTCTATGAGACCGCCGCCAGCCAGCCGCCCATCCCCGGCACGGTGCTGCTCTTCACCAACGAGCGCCTGAACTTCGAACCCATGCAGGGTTTCGAGAGCGTGGGTCACCTGCAGGAGCCCAAGGGTAAGTACCTCATCATCGACGGCCAGCACCGGCTCGCGGCCCTCAATTTCTATAGCAAGGACCGGCCGGGCGAGGCCCGCACCATCAACGTGCCCTGCATCATCTTCGATGGGCGGAGCGAAGACTTCGCCACGGAGATGTTCGTCATCATCAACTCCACCCCCACCCGCATCAACAAGAGCCACCTGATCGACCTGTATGAGAAGGTCTCCTGGGCGGCGCCGGAGAAGAAGTTCGCGGCCCATGTGGTGGAGAAACTCTATTCCCAGGGCGACAGCCCGCTCCGCTACCGCATCAACCGCCTGGGCGGCCGTGCCCAGCGCCAGAAATGGATCCTTCAGGCAGAGCTGTTCAACGAACTCAACCGCTGGATCAGCAACGACTGGAAGGCCATCGAGCGGCGCGGCGCCGACGAGAAGGAAGTGGATCGCTTCTACCGGATCGTGCGTGACTTCCTCAAGGCCGCCGAAGGCGTCTGGGGCGAGACCTGGAACCACAACTCCTACATGATCACCACCTCGGTGACCCTGAAGGCCTTGATCCGCGTCTGTGCGGATCTGGCCCCCCAGGATGCCACCCCGGAGAACGGTCGGCCGGAGCGCTGGGCCAAGCGCCTCGCGCCCTGGGGCGAGCAGAAGCGGCAGTTCCGGGCGGAAGGTTTCTACGAACGCTTCCCGGCCAAGGGCCAGGTGGAGCGCGTCTCGCGCATCCACAGGGAACTGTTGCGCGCCGCCGGCATCGAACCCTTCGTACGCTCCGCAGGCCGCCGCAAACCCGCGGATAAGTGACCGTACGCAACGGCTCTCGAGCCGCGCGTGGACGGTGTGTGGTCCTTGGCATAAGGTGAACCGCGGAGGTATACATGGTCGCGGATAAACGGGCTATGGCTCAGGAGAGCCTGGTCCATCCCCATATGAGGAAACTCGAGCAGGCCCTCGCGGAAGCCAACCGCGTGGTGCTCGGCAAGGACGCGCAGATACGTCTCTGCCTCGCCTGCCTCCTGGCGGGCGGCCACCTGCTCATCGAAGACATCCCCGGCGTGGGCAAGACCACCCTCGCCCACACCCTCGCGCGGGTGCTGGGCCTCTCCTATCAGCGCATCCAGTTCACCAGCGACCTCCTGCCGGCGGATATCATCGGCGCGTCCATCTTCGAGCGCCAGACCGAGACCTTCCGTTTCCATCCGGGCCCCATCTTCGCGCAGCTCATCCTGGCGGACGAAGTGAACCGCGCCACCCCCAAGACCCAGAGCGCGCTCCTGGAAGCCATGGAGGAGCGGCAGGTGACGGTGGACGGCGAGACCCGCCCCCTGCCGCAACCCTTCTTCGTGATCGCCACCCAGAACCCCCTGCATCAGGTGGGCACCTTCCCGCTGCCGGAATCTCAATTGGACCGCTTCCTGATGCGCATCGAACTCGGCTATCCGGGGCAGGATGCGGAACGCGAGCTGCTACAGGGCCGTGACCGCCGGGAGATCCTCGCGGCCCTGCAACCGGCAATGGATATGCGCGACCTGGCCGCTTTGCGGGAAGCAGCCGCGAAGATCCACGTGTCGGGCGCACTGCTGGATTACCTGCAATCCCTGGTACGCCATACCCGCGACAGCGCGGCGTACGAGAACGGCCTGTCTCCGCGTGCGGCCTTAGGCCTGAAGCACGCCGCCCAGGCTTGGGCACTGCTCGCCGGCCGGCCCGGCGTATTGCCGGAAGACCTGCAGGCGGTATTGTCAGGCGTGGTGGGCCACCGTCTGCGCCCGCGCGGCGGCCAGGACGCGCCGCCCGCAGCCCAGCTCGCCCGCCAGCTGCTCGAAGCCGTCCCGATCCCCTAGAACATGTTCACCGCCCTGCGCGCACGGTTCCGGCGCCGCATCCGGGAATGGGCCCGCAGCCGCCAGGGTCCCGACGGCCGACGCGTGAGCATCGTGCAACGCCGTCTCTACATCCTGCCCACCGGCCAGGGACTGCTCTACGGCGTCTCGGTGTTCGTGATGATGCTGGCCTCCATGAACTACGCCAACAGCATGGGTTTCATGCTGGTGTTCCTGCTGGCGTCCCTCGGCATGGTGGCCATGAACGCCACCCATGCGAACCTGCTGGGACTGCAGATCGATGCCGTGAGCGTGGCGCCGGTGTTCGCCGGCGAGACGGCGCGCTTCCATGTGAAGGTCTCCAACGCCGGGCGGCAGCCGCGCACCGGCGTGACGCTCAGCGCGGAATCGGATGAGCGCACCATCACCAACGACATCCCGGCGGCGGCGGACAGCCTCGCCCCGGTACCGCTCGTCACCACGCGGCGCGGCTGGCAACCCATCGGCAGGTTGTCGGTGGAGACCACCTACCCCTTGGCGCTGTTCCATGCCTGGAGCTGGGCATACATGGATTGGCGGGTGCTGGTGTATCCGGCGCCAGCAGAACAGGCGCCACCCATGCCCGAGCCCTTGGGCGGTCGCGGATTGGGCCGACCCAACGACCAGGGCGAAGATGACTTCAGCGGCCTGCGGAATTATCAGCCCGGCGATTCACCGCGCCGCATCGCCTGGAAAGCCTCGGCCAAGGAACGTGAACTGCTCACCAAACGCTTCTCCGGCACCGGCGAGGAAGCCCGCTGGTTCGATTGGACCCAGTTGCCGAGTCTGGGCGACGAAGCGCGCCTCTCGATCCTGTGCCGCTGGGTGCTGGAAGCCCACGCTGAAGACCTGGCCTATGGCCTCAGGTTACCCAGCATGCTGATCGCACCCGCTGCTGGCGAAGAACAGCGGGATCGCTGCCTCAAAGCCCTGGCGTTACACGGTGTGGATACAGCGATGGAAGCAGCCGCGTGACGCCGGAACTACAGCCCCTGGACTACGCACGACGCATGGATCGCCAACGGCTCGGTTGGACGCTCTTGGCACTCACCGCCATGGCAGCACCGCACGTGTTCAACATCGCGCCCTGGATCACGGCAGTGGCCGTGCTGCTCGCCCTCTGGCGCGTGGCCTGCACCTGGCGGGGCTGGGCGCTACCCTCCCGCAAGCTCCTCATGGCACTGGCCATCGGTGAACTCGTATGCGTGCTGCTCACCTACCGTACCATCAATGGCCCTGAGCCGGGTGCAGCCCTGCTGCTGCTGCTCGCCACCCTCAAGCTCATGGAATCCAAGGGACTGCGGGATTACTTCCTAGTGATGATCACGGCCTATTTCATCGGCCTCGCCAACTTCCTCTACGACCAGACGGTGCCGCTGGCCCTCTACATGATCCCCGCAGTGTGGATCACCACCGTGGCGCTCCTGAACGTGGGCCACCCGGACAGCGAACGCAGTCTCAGGGTCTCTGTGCGCGCCACCGGGCGCCTGCTGCTACCGGCCCTGCCCCTGGCAGCGGTGCTGTTCCTGCTGTTCCCGCGCATCTCGGGTCCCCTGTGGGGCTTCGCCTCCCAGAAGCATGCGGGAGTCACGGGGCTCTCCTCCAGCATGACACCAGGGGACTTAAGCGAACTCGCCCAGTCGGATGAGGTGGCGTTCCGGGTGAAGTTCGATGGCACGCCACCGCCCCAGAGCGCGCTCTATTGGCGGGCCATAGTGCTGCACGACTACGATGGCAAGACCTGGAGCAGCGGTAACCTGCCCTGGCGCCGGCAACTGGAACTCAGCACCCATGGCCAGGCAGTGAACTACCAGGTGACCCTGGAACCCACCAACCTGTCCATCCTCTACGCCCTCGACCTGCCTTCGAAGATACCGGAGGACACGGGACTCTCCGCCAGTTACGAGATCACCACCCACACGCCCGTCACCGAGCGCAAGCTCTACAGCGCCACCTCCTACACCGATTACAGCTACGGCGCGAACATGCCCAACTGGATGCTGCGGCGCGACCTGCAGCTGCCGCGGGACGATCCACGCGCCCATGCTCTGGCGGCGCAATGGCAGAGCACCGCCCAATCGCCGGAGCAGGTGGTGCAGGACGCGCTCACCATGTTCCACCAGGAGAAGTTCTCCTATACGCTGCAGCCCGGCGTGCTCAGCGGCGACGATCGGGTGGATCAGTTCCTGTTCGATACGCGGCGCGGCTTCTGCGAGCATTACGCGGGTGCCTTCGTGTACCTGATGCGGGCTGCCGGCATCCCGGCCCACGTGGTCATCGGCTATCAGGGCGGCGAACTGAACCCGGTGGATGGTTATTACGTGGTGCGCCAGCAGGAAGCTCATGCCTGGGCCGAGGTCTGGCTGCCAGGCAAGGGCTGGACCCGTGTGGACCCCACCGGGGCGGTGGATCCGGCGCGGGTGGAGAAGGGTCTCGAGGCTTCGCTGCCGGATGACGAGGTGGCGGATTCGTTCTATATCGCCCACCCCTGGTTCGGCGACGTGCGCAACAGCTGGGACGCGGTCAACACCGGATGGAACGAATGGGTGTTGGCCTACGGGCCGGAACTGCAGGAGAAGTTCTACAAGAAGGTGGGCCTCGACTACGGCGACTGGCTGCAGCTCGCCCTGGTGCTGGGGCTCTGCATCGTCCTCACCCTCGGCTTCTTCTGGCTCTATCTCCTGTGGGAGCGGCGCCAGCCTGGCGCCGCTCCGGTGGTGCGGGACTACGCACGTTTCTGCGCGCGCCTGGCGCGCATCGGCTTCAGGCGGCATGCCCATGAGGGGCCGTTGGACTACGGGATGCGGGTAGCGCGGGTGCGTCCGGACCTGGAACGCCAGGTGCTGGACATCACCGACCGCTACATCGAACTACGCTATCTGGACGAAGGCGATCGCCGACACTTCAGCAAGCTGGTGCGGGGTTTCGAACCGGCTAGATCAGCCCGCTGAACGTTTGCCGCCGTCCACTCGCGCAAGCAGGAACGCACCCACTGCGAACAGTACGATCACCGAGAGGATCGACATCCGCGGGCTGCCGGTCATGAGGCTCACAGTGCCGATGAGCACCGGGCCGATGATGGCGGCGAACTCCCCCAGCATGTTGTAGAAGCCGAAGAACTCCCCAGCGCGCTCCGCCGGTACCAGGCGCGCGTAATAGGAACGACTCAAGAGCTGTACCCCGCCCTGCACCAGACCGATCATGGCCGCCAGCAGGTAGAACTGCCAGGCGGCGTGCATGAACGAGGCGAACACCGAGACGAACACGTACACCGAGAGGCCGATGAAGATGCCGCGCTTCGGCCCGATGCGCTCGCCTATGCGGCCGAATATCAGAGCCGCCGGGATCCCCACGAACTGCACCAGCACCACTGCGGCGATGAGGTCGCTGGTGCCGAAACCGATGGCTTTGCCGTAGTCCACCGCCATCTGGATGATGGTGTTGACTCCGTCTATATAGACCCAATAGGCGATGAGGAACATGAACACGGGCTTGTAAGAGCGCACGTGGCGGAAGGTGTCGCTCAGCTGGCGCAAGCCCTGCATGATCGCGTTACCGAGGCTTTGGCCTTTCACCGGCGCCGTGGGTTCGGGTACCCAGAACCACAGGGGGATGGAGAACAAGAGCCACCAGACGGCGGTGAGCATGAGGATGACTTTCACCGCCGAGACCGCGTCCGTGAGCCCGAACCACTGGGGTTTCTGGCTCATGGCGAGGCCGAGCACCAGGAACAGCCCGCCCCCCAGGTAACCCGAGAAATAGCCGATGGCGGAAGTCATGTCGAACTTGCCGGGTTCCGCCACGCTCACCAGCATGGAATCGCCGAACACGTTGCCCCACCAGTAGCCGATGGACGCGGCCATGAAGAAGAACATGGCCCACTGCCACTGACCGATATCCACGAAGTGCAGGGCGAACACCATCACGGCGCCGAGGAAAGCGGAACCCACGAGGAAGCGTTTCTTATGGCCGCCCTTGTCGGCGATGGCACCCAGGATGGGCGCTGACAGGGCCACGATCAGGCTGGCGCCGGAGTTGGCGAGGCCCAAGCGGAAGGTGCTGACGCTGGGATCGACCCCGTGGTTCCAATAATCCTTGAAGAAGATAGGGAAGAAGACCGTGATGATGGCGGTAGTGAACGCGTGGTTGCCCCAGTAATAGAGGGCCCAACCCTTCACCTTGCGGCTCAGTTTCAGCATCTGGCTATCCCCGGCTTCACTGTGGGGATTAGCCTAGCACGAGGTCTATGCCGCTAATGCGGTTTCTATACCGTGCTCACGAGTTTTGCGGAAGCGCACGTCCGGCCAGCGTTCCTGGGTGAGCTGCAGGTTCACCTGGGTGGGCGCCACATAGACCAGGCTACCCGCGTGGTCCAGGGCCAGATTGTCGAAAGCCTTGTCCCTGAACTCTTCCAGGCGCTTGGTGTCATCGCACTCCACCCAGCGGGCTGTGGCCACAGAGATGCCTTCGAAGATGCATTCCACGCCGTACTCCTCCTTCAGGCGGAAGGCCACCACGTCGAACTGCAACAAGCCAACAGCACCCAGGATCAACTCGTTGCTGCGCAGGGGCTTGAACAACTGGGTGGCACCCTCCTCGCAGAGCTGGGCCAGGCCCTTGTTGAGCGCCTTGGCCTTCAGGGGATCCTTGAGGATGGCACGGCGGAAGATCTCCGGCGCGAAATTGGGGATGCCGGTGAAAGTCAGGATCTCACCCTGAGTGAAGGTATCGCCGATGGCTACGGTGCCGTGGTTATGCACGCCGATGATGTCGCCGGCGAACGCCTCTTCCACCCGCTCGCGATCCGCCGCCATGAACGTCATGGCATCCGCGATCTTAACCTCGCGGCCGATGCGTACGTGCTTGACGCGTATGCCGGGCACATAGCGCCCGGAGCACAGACGCACGAAGGCGATGCGGTCGTGGTGCTGCGGGTCCATGTTGGCCTGGATCTTGAACACGAAACCCGTGAGCTTCTCTTCATCAGGCTGTACTTCACGGCTGGACGTGGCACGCGGGCGCGGTGCGGGGGCGTGGGCCACGAACTCGTCCAGGAGCTCACGCACACCGAAGTTGTTGATGGCCGAGCCAAAGAACACCGGCGTCAGGCGCCCGGCCAGGTATTCCGCGAGATCGAAACCGTGGGAGGCGCCACGCACCAGCTCCACCTCCGCCCGATAGGCATCGGCGTCGTAACCCAGGAGCTCGCTGGCTGCCTCGCTCATGAGCCCCTGGATGACCCGGGTCTCACCCAGGCGTCCGCTCTTCTCGCCTTCATAGATATGGATGCGGTCTGTGGCGAGATGGTAGATGCCCTTGAGCGCCCGACCCATGCCGATGGGCCAAGTGACCGGCGCGCAGCGGATCTTGAGCACCGATTCCACTTCGTCCAACAAGATCATGGGGTCCCGTGCGTCCCGGTCCAGCTTGTTGATGAAGGTCATGATGGGCGTGTCCCGCAAGCGGCACACTTCCATGAGCTTGATGGTGCGTTCTTCCACGCCTTTGGCACAGTCTATGACCATGAGCGCCGAATCCACCGCCGTCAGGGTACGGTAGGTATCTTCGGAGAAATCCTCGTGGCCGGGGGTGTCCAAGAGATTCACGATGCAGTCGCGATAAGGGAACTGCATGACCGAGGAAGTCACGGAGATGCCGCGCTGCTGCTCCAGCTTCATCCAATCGGAGGTGGCATGGCGCGCGGCCTTGCGGCCCTTCACGGCGCCGGCCATCTGGATGGCGCCGCCGAACAACAGGAGCTTCTCCGTCAAGGTGGTCTTGCCGGCGTCCGGATGGGAGATGATGGCGAAGGTTCGCCGCCGACGGATTTCCTGGTCCAACATGCCTTGCGCTCTGGGTGCAGCCAAAGCCGACTATTTTACCTGATACCAAGGCTCAGCTTATGGAGAGATCCTTGGCGAGGATCAGGGCATCTTCCCGGCCCTTCTCGCCGGGGTAGTAGTTCTTGCGCATGCCCACTTCGTTGAAGCCCTGCCGCCGGTACAGGGCGATGGCCGCGTCGTTGGACAGGCGCACTTCCAGGAACATCTGGCCCGCGCCCCGCTCCTGGGCCAGCTCCATGAAATGGTCCAGCAGCAGCCGGCCATAGCCCTGGCGCTGCCAGTCCGGCGAGACGCAGATGTTGAGCAGGTGGGCTTCGCCCACCACCAGGGACATGACGCCATAGCCGGCCACCTGGCCTGAGAGTTCCAGCACCCAGCAGCAGTAGCCCACCCGCAGGCAGTCCCGGAAGATGCCGTCGGTCCAGTGGAAACGGTAAGCGCGGCGCTCGATCTCCATGACCACGCGCACGTCGCCCTCATGCATGGGACGGCAGACCGGCAGTTCGTGCTTGACCACCGCGCTCATGGCGCCGACTCCTTGAGGGTCTGCACCGCCAGCTGGAGGTCGGTCCAGGACTTGCGCTTCTCGGTGGGCGAACGCAGGAGATACGCCGGATGATAGGTGACCACCACAGGTATGCTTCCCAGCCGGTGCACGGTGCCTCGCAGGCGGCCGATGGTGGTGTCGGTGTGCAGCAGGTTCTGGGCCGCGATGCGCCCCACCGCCAGGATGATGCTGGGCTGGATGAGGGCGATCTGCCGCTCCAGGAAGGGACGACAGAGTTCCGCTTCCTCCGGCTTCGGATCGCGGTTGCCGGGGGGCCGGCATTTAAGCACGTTGGCGATGTACACCTGCTCGCGCTTCAGTCCGATGGCCATGAGCATGGAATTCAGGAGCTGGCCGGCGCGACCCACGAAGGGTTCACCCTGCTTGTCTTCGTCGGCACCCGGTGCCTCGCCGATGACGAGCCAGCGGGCGCTCTCGTCGCCCACGCCGAACACGGTCTGGGTGCAGCCGGCCCGCAGTCCGCAGGCAGTGCATTCCCGGACGGCAGTCTTGAGGGTGGTCCAGTCCATGGCGGCGATGGCGGCGGCCCGCTCATCGGGTGCGACGCTGAGTTGCACGCTCACGGATGCTGCGGGAGGCGGAGCGGATCTGGCGGATCTCAGGGGCTGGGCGGGCGCAGCGCGCTTAGTGACCCAGGGCGTGATGCCGAGGTCGTGGAGCCGGCCGAGGCGCTTCGCATCCATGGGAAGCGGTCTCAGGCAGCCTTCTTGTTCAGGCGCTTGTGCAGACGCCAGAAGGCCATACTCAGACCTGAACAAGCGTAGAGCAGGAAGCTCAGGAACAGGATGTTGGGCGGCGACAGCACGATGACCACGATGAGCACCGGCACCAGGAGGAGCGCGGCGAAAGGCACGCGGCCCTGGAGCTTCAGGTCCTTGAAACTGTAGAAACCGATACTGCTCACCATGAGCGAGCCCGCGCCCACGGTAAGGATGAAGGCCGGGATGATGAGGGCGGAGCCGGGCACGTCGAAACTATCGGCGCACCAGACGGCGCCAGCCAAGATGCCGGCAGCGGCAGGACTCGGCAGCCCCTGGAAGTAACGCTTGTCTATCACTCCAGCGTTTACATTGAAGCGGGCGAGACGCATGGCGGCGCAGGCTGCATAGGTGAAGGCGCCCATCCAGCCTAGCTTTCCGAGGACGTTGCCGTAATCCACCAGGGAATGCAGAGACCACTCGTACATGACGAGGGCAGGCGCGAGACCGAAAGACACCATGTCCGCGAGGCTGTCGTATTCCTTGCCGAAAGCGCTCTCGGTGTGAGTCCAGCGCGCCACCCGTCCGTCCAGGCTGTCGAAGACCATGGCCACGAATATGGCGATGGCGGCCGGCTCGAACTTGCCGGCCATGGCGGCGACGATGGCGTAGAACCCCGCGAACAAGCCTGCGGTGGTGAACAGGTTGGGCAGGAGATAGATGCCGCGGCGGCGCGGACCTTCCGCATCGACGGCGGCCGAGCCCGGTTCCTCTTCGTCGAGGCCGACTTCGGTCTCCACATCCTCGTCGGGGATGACTATCTTCTGCATGCCCTCAAGGCCTCGATCCGATGATGGCAACATGATGCCATGAACGGCCGGCGCTGTCTGCGCCGCGGTTCGGCACCCAGCTCAGCGTTTAGCCGCCCCCATATGCGCGCGCAATTCCCCGCCGATGCGCTCGATGAGCGCCGCGCGGGCCTTCGCGCGGCCCGCCTGGATGACGGGTTTGCCGGCCTGCATCTCGCTATCCAGTTCCGCGGCGAAAGCGCCGCTCCTGATCTCGCCCAGGAGCGCGCGCATGGCGGCGCGGGTCTCGGCACCGATGACCCGCGGCCCGCGGGTGTAATCGCCAAACTCCGCGGTGGCGGAGATGGACTCGCGCATGCCGGCGATGCCGCGAGCATAGACCATGTCGGCGATGAGCTTTATCTCGTGCAGGCAGCAGAAGTAGGCGATCTCCGGCGCATAACCCGCTTCCACCAGGGTCTCGAAGCCGGCGCTGATGAGATGGGTGAGCCCGCCGCAGAGCACCGCCTGCTCGGCGAAGAGATCCGTCTCGGTCTCCTCCGCGAAACTGGATTCGATGATGCCGGCCCGCCCATGGCCCTGGGCCCAGGCATAGGAGAGCGTGAGCGCGCGGGCCTGGCCGGAAGCGTCCTGGTGCACCGCGATAATGCCCGGCACGCCGTGGCCGGCGGCATACTGGGCGCGCACCTGCTCGCCTATGCCGTTGGGCGCCACCATGATGACGTCGAGATCGGCCCGGGGTTTGATGCGGCCGTAATGGATGTTGTAGCCATGGGCGAAGACCAGCGCGCCGCCCTTGCGGAGACGGGGTTCCACCACCTCCCGATAGACCTGGGACTGGACTTCGTCCGGCACGAGCATCACCACCACATCGGCAGCAGCCACAGCCTCTGCCGGTTCCGCCACCGGGAGGCCGGCGGCAACCGCTGCGGCGCGTGAGGCCGATGCCGCCCGCAAGCCAACACTGACCTTGACCGCCGAATCTTTGAGGTTCGCTGCCTGGGCCCGGCCCTGCGCGCCGAAGCCCAGCACCGCCACGCGACGGCCGCGGATCAGAGCCGGATCGGTATCCACATCATAAAAAAGCCGCATGGGGTCCGCTGCCGCTAGGCTCCGGGGAGCACAGGCCGTTAGAATACGGTCTTTCCGCTCCAAAACCTATAAGTACACCCATGCGCGCCTCCCGCTTCCCGCTCAACACCGTCAAGGAAACCCCCGCTGATGCGGAGACCATGAGCCACAAGCTCATGCTGCGCTCCGGCATGCTGCGCAAGCTCGCCGCCGGTATCTATACCTGGACGCCGCTGGGCCTGCGGGTGCTGGCTAAAGTCGAGGGCATCGTGCGGGAGGAGATGAACCGCGCCGGCGCCCTGGAGATGCTCATGCCCTCGGTGCAACCGAGGGAACTGTGGGAAGAGACCGGTCGCTGGGAGAAGTTCGGCGGGCAGTTACTCAAGATCAAGGATCGCAAAGAGCAGGAATACTGCTACGGCCCCACCCACGAGGAAGTGGTGACGGATTGGGCGCGGGCGGAACTGAAGAGCTACAAACAGTTGCCGCTCAACGTGTACCAGATCCAGACCAAGTTCCGCGACGAGATTCGCCCGCGCTTCGGGGTGATGCGTGCCCGGGAATTCATCATGAAGGATGCCTACTCCTTCGACGTGAGCCCGGAAGGCCTCGCGCGGGAATACCAGAACATGTACGACACCTATGCGCGCATCTTCACGCGCCTGGGGCTCAAGTTCCGCGCCGTGAAAGCCGATACCGGCGCCATCGGCGGTAACGCCTCCCATGAGTTCCACGTGCTCGCCGATTCCGGCGAGGACGCCATCGTCTTCTCCTCCGGATCCGACTACGCGGCGAACGTAGAGTTGGCGGAAGCCCTCGCGCCCGCCGGCTCGCGCCCTGCACCTGCCGCGTCCCTGGAAGCGGTGAACACCCCCAGCCAGAAGACCATCGAAGACCTGACGGCCTTCTTGAAGGTGGATCCGAAACAATGCGTCAAGACCATCATCGTGCGCGGCGAGAAGGGCCTGGTGGCCCTCTGCCTGCGGGGTGACCATGAGATCAACGAAGCCAAGGCAGCGAAACTCCCGGAACTGCCCGGTGAATCGGTGCTGGCGGATGAGGGCGAGATCTGGAAGGCCATCAAGTGCAAACCCGGCTTCATCGGCCCAGTGCATCTGCCCAAGGACCTGCCGATCATCGTGGATAGGGCGGCAGCGGCCCTCGCGGACTTCGTCTGCGGCGCCAACGAGGCGGGCAAACATTATCGCGGCGCCAACTGGGAACGGGATGCGCACATCACCCGCGTAGAAGACCTGCGCAAGGTGAAGGAAGGCGATCCTTCTCCCGACGGCAAGGGACATTTAAGCATCGCACGGGGTATCGAAGTGGGCCATGTGTTCTCGCTCGGCACCAAGTACGCGGACGCCATGAAGGCCACGGTGCTTGATCACCAGGGCAAGGCCGTGGCCCTGCAGATGGGCTGCTACGGCCTCGGCGTGAGCCGGGTGGTGGCAGCCGCCATCGAGCAGAACCACGATGAGCGCGGCATCATCTGGCCGGCACCCCTCGCCCCCTTCGACATCGCGCTCCTACCCCTCAACATGGCGAAGTCCGAGAAGCTCAAGACCGCGGCCGAGAAGCTCTACAAGGAGTTACAGGAGGCAGGCTACGACGTGCTCCTGGACGACCGGGACCTCCGGCCCGGCCCCATGTTCGCCGATGCGGAACTCATCGGCATCCCCCATCGCCTGGTGCTGTCAGAGCGTGGGCTCGATGCCGGCACCGTGGAATACAAGGGCCGGCGCGATGCGGAGAACCAGAACATCCCCGCAGGCGAGATCATGGGCTTCCTGAAACAGCGGATGGCGGCCGGCACCTGATGCGTGGCGCCCTGGGCTGGGGTCTCCTGGCGGTGGGCCTGATAACCGCCGGCCCGGCCCACGCCCAGAAGTTCACCAAGCCTGATCCCGAACTCATCGCCCTGGTGCAGCAGGCGGAAGACGACAAGAGCGATTTCGCGGACAAATACACTCAGCAAGTGTGGCTCACGGACATGTCCCTGCGCCTCGCGGACATCGTGCCGGACCCGGACGAACGCCTCAAGCTCCTCAAGATGATCCACTCAGAGGCGAACCGCGCCCAACTGCCGCCGCAGCTGGTGCTGGCCCTCATCCAGGTGGAGAGCAAGTTCGATCCCTACGCAGTCTCCCATTCCGGGGCCGTGGGGCTCATGCAGATCATGCCCTTCTGGCTGAAGCTCATCGGGCGGGCCGACGACAGCCTAGTGCACGCCAAGACCAACCTGCGCATGGGTTGCACCATCCTGAAGTACTACCTGGGGAAATCCCACGGCGACATCCGCGAGGCGCTGCAACGCTACAACGGCGCCACGGTAGGCATCGATTATTCCGACAGCGTGCTCAAGGCCTTGAGCAGGAAATGGGCCTGGAACTGAAAGCGGAAGCCGTGGACCCTAACGGGTCTTGAAGTCAGCGGGTGGCTCGTCGGTATCCGCCTCACTGATATCCACCCGTTCCACTCGCGCCGCCGGCGGTCCTTCCCAGAGCCAATTGCATAGCTCCTGCACTGCTACCTCCTCGCCGCAGGCCAGCACCTCGACCCGCCCATCCAGCAGGTTCTTCGCATGACCGGTGACGCCGAGCGCCTTGGCGCGTTCAGCGGTGCTGGCACGGTAGAACACGCCCTGCACCCGACCGGAGACCAGACAACGCTTGCAGATCAGCATAGCGTGATTGTAGCGGAGACAAAAAGAGAGGGCTCCTTGCGAAGCCCTCTCTGGTATCGACCTTCTATTTAGGCGATCAGTTTCCGCCGGCGGCGTACTTCTTATCCTTCCTGTCGGCCTTGTGACCGCGCCAGGCACCGCGATGCTTGGCATAGGCGGTCGCCGCGTCCGCATCAGCCTGCAGCGGGTTCCGGACCACGTCCAGATCCTGCTTCGGATAGATGAGGTCGGCGTGCTTGATCTTGTCGGTGTTGTTCTTGTAGATCAGCGGCCACTCGTAGGGGTTGCCATAGACGTCAGACTTGCCAGCGATGCGCCACAGGCTGTCGCCCTTGACCACGCTGTAGGTCATCTTGGCGGCCTGCAGTTCGGCGACCAAGGCCGAGAGGGTGTCGTAGGCAGCCTTGCAGTTGCCGTTGGTCTCATCCGTCTGGGCCTGGGTCAGGCGGGCCTGCTGGTCGGCGGTGAGGCCGTGGTAACCCTGGGCCTGGGCGAGGAGATCCTTCACCTTGGCGCAGTAGCAAGCATTGATCGCATCGGTCGCCACCTGCTTCGCCTGGGCGGCGAGCTGTTGGGCCTTGGCGTTGTCGCCGGCCGTGGCGGCAGCCTGGGCCTGGGAGATCAGGTCAGCGGCATTGCCGGTGTCGGTGCAGGGCGCCTGGGCGCTCGCGACCACGGCCTGCGCATCACTGATGGCCTGGGTGGTGGCAGCTGCCGCAGGCTGCGGAGCAGCAGCGGCCGGAGCAGGCGCCGGCTTGGTGGCGCAACCGGCCATGAGGCCGGCGGCGAGCAACAGCACTGCGGACTGCTTGAGTAAATTCTTCATGGTTATGTCTCCAACCTCAAATTGTTTTTTCTGCAGGAAGGGAATGGGGACCACGCCAGACGAGGCCCCATCGATTCATTATTGAGCGGCAAGGTTAGCCCTCCAGCAACTCCGGTGTCAAGGAAGCAGTGAGCCTTAACATAAGGAAAATACGGGAGTTTTACGGCGGAGAGTGGCCGGATACGTCTTGTCTCTGACTGATCCCGAGGGCTTTCAACGCAGCCTGTTGGGCCTTCAGCGCGTCTTCCCGGGCGGTGGAATAGTCCCCCGCATCCAGGGCTGCCTGGGCGGCATCCAGATAATGTCGTGCGCTTTCCATATCCACAGGCGCGCTCTTGTCGGCCTGGGCCTGTTGGGCCGCGGCCAGGCTCTGGCGCGCGTTGCTCATCTCCTGCACCGGGGCACCGGCACAGGCGAATAGCACGACGGCGGCGCTTGCTACCGCAAGCAGACGCAAGGCGCGGGCCGCGATATGTGGAACTGTATCCAGGGGAAACACCATGATGCGTAGGCCTTAACCGGGGGCCACGCTAGCAGCGCCCGCCGATGGCCGTCAAGCGAGCCGGCTGCGCTATAGTGATGACCTCGTCCGGGTTTGCCGGCATGCGTGCCCACGTATGAAAAAAGTGACAATCTGGCACAATCCCCGCTGCTCGAAATCCAGGGCTACCCTCGCCCTGTTGCAGGAGCGCGACATCGAAATCGAGATCCTGGATTACCTCAAGGCACCACCGAAACCGGCCGAGATCGAAGCCGCGTTGCAACTCCTCGGCCTCGAACCCCGCCAGCTGATGCGCAGCGGCGAAGATGAATACCGCGCGGCCCGTGCCGACGACCCGAAACTCAGCCGCACCGCCCTGGTGGCACTCATGCACGCGCACCCCATCCTCATCGAACGGCCGGTGGTGTTCGCCGGCGGCAAGGCACGCATAGGCCGCCCGCCGGAAGCGGTGCTGGAGATACTCTGAGCATGGACATATTGGTGCTCTATTACAGCCGTCACGGCGCCACTGCGGAGATGGCCCGGCAGGTATGCCGCGGTATCGAAAGCGTGGCAGGCGCCCGCGCGCGCCTGCGCACGGTGCCGGTCGTATCGGCGGTGAGCGAAGCCACGGAAGACGCCATCCCCGCCGACGGCCCGCCCTACGCCACTCTCGAAGACCTCAAGGAATGCGCCGGTCTCGTGCTCGGCAGCCCCACCCGCTTCGGCAACATGGCGGCTTCCCTCAAGTATTTCCTGGATGGCACCGCGGGCCTGTGGCTCTCGGGCGAACTCGCGGGCAAACCCGCCGGCGTGTTCACCTCCACCGCTTCGCTGCATGGCGGACAGGAGAGCACGCTCCTCTCTATGATGCTGCCATTGATGCATCACGGCATGCTGATGGTGGGCGTGCCCTACACGGAACGGGAACTGATGGAGACCACCACCGGTGGCACCCCCTATGGACCCAGCCATGTGTCCGGCGCCAACAGCGACCGCCCGGTGAGCGAGCTGGAGAAGCGCCTATGCCAGACACTGGGCGCGCGCGTGGCGGATACGGCGCGGCGACTCGCCACGAAATGAACCTGCATTTCTCCGGAAGGCTCCTGGCGCGCAGTGCATTCATGGCGCTGGCCGTCTGGCTCGCGTTGTGGCTGGGTGTATTGGCGGTGGCACCAGCCGACATACGGTTGATATGGGCGGGAGTGAGTCTCTTGCCGCTGGCGCTGCTCGCGCCATTCCTGTTCCGGGGCACGAAGGCGGGTTACACCTGGGGTGGCTTCCTGTCTCTCGCTTACTTCGCTCAGGGCATCACCGTGACCCTCGGCAGCCGCAGCGTGTACGGTGCGGTGGAGATCTTCCTGGCTATCCTGCTCTTCTTCGGTGCTACCGCAGCTCTGCGCGAAGCGCGCGCCAAGAACTAGCGCTTCTCGATTACCGATTTGACAAACGGCACCGTGAGCTTGCGCTGGGCCACTAGTGAAGCCGTGTCCAACGTATCCAGGGTGGCGCAGAGCGTACTCATGTCCCGCTGCAGGCGGTTGAGCAGGAACTTGGCAGTGTCATCGGGGAGTTCGAAACCGCGACGATGGGCCCGCTGCTGCATAGCAGCGATCTTGTCCGTGTCGCCCATCACTTCGAGCTGGAACACCGGCCCCCAGGACAGACGCGACACCAGATCCGGCAGGAGGCGCTTGATGCTGCCAGGCGCGCCGCGGGCGCTGGCCACGAAACCGCCGCCGTTCTGCTTCAAGGAATCGATGAGGGTCAGCAGTGCCCGCTGCCAGGGCTCGGTGCCCGCCACCCGCTGCACGTCGTCCAGGCACACGAGGGCGTAGCGGTCGAAATTCTCCACCGCGGACGGGTCCAGCAGCACCGCCTGGCTCATGGGCAGATACATGGCACGCCGTTCGACAGCGGTGGCCGCGCGACAGGCGGCTTGCAGGAGATGGGACTTGCCGGTGCCATCGGCGCCGTGCAAGAACATCACCGACGTGCCGCCCTGTTTCGCCAGGGTCTGCAGCGCATCCACCGCCGCGGCATTCGGCCCGGCGTGGAAGCTATCGAAGGTGGCGCCTTCGTCGAGGGTGATGGGCAGGGGTAACTGTCCCTCGAGCACGCGCTCGGCACTCATGGAGCACCGTCGCCGCGATAGAACTCGCTCTCGAGATAACGGTCACGCAGATGGCGTGCGAACACCATGCAGGCCGCGGCCACCGGCAACGCCATGAGTACACCCACGAAACCGAACAGCCGCCCACCGGCCAGGATGGCGAAGATGACCATGACCGGGTGCAGGCCGATACGCCCGCCCACCAAGCGCGGGGTGAGCACCATGCCCTCTAGGCCCATGCCCACGGCGAATACCACCAGTACCCACAGCGGCAACCAGTCCCCGCCCTGCAGCACGGCGGACAGGAGTGCCAGGATCACGCCAGTGGTGATACCGAGATAGGGCACGAAGCCCAGCAGGCCGGCGATCACGCCGATGGCCACGGCGTTCTCCAGGCCCACGATGGCGAGACCCACGGAGTAGATGGCCGAGAGGCAGATCATGACGAGCAGCTGTCCGCGGAAGAATGCTGCCAGCACCCCTTCGCACTCCCGCACCAGCCGCTCAATATAGCCAGCCTGATCACGGGGCAACAACTCCGCGACACGTGCCTTGAAGATATCCCAGTCCCGCAGCCAGTAGAAGGTGACTACCGGCACCAACAGCAGGTTCATGAGGATCACGAACACCATGCGGCCGGAATGGGTGACGGTAGCGAGCGTGTTACCGGCGAGCTGGCTGGCGCTCTGGATGTTCTCGGTCAGGAAACCCGAGAGGTTCTCTATCTTCAGGCGCGAAGCGTCCAGATGCAGATGCTCTGCGAGCCAGGGTGCGGCGATGTTCTGGAACCAGGTTGTCGCCTCGGGCGTGCGAGCCGACAGGGCGGCAAACTCGCGCCCCACCATGGGCACGATGAGCAGCAGCAGCATCCCCAGGACCAAGAAAGTGCCGATGAACACCACGACCACGGCGAGGCTGCGGGGGAACTTCCAGGCTTCCAGCCGATCGGCCATGGGATCGCCCAACCAGGCCAAGAGCGCACTGATGAGGAACGGGGTGAGGATGGGGCCGAGGAGATACAGCAGCGCACAGATGCCGAGCCCGCCTGCGATCAACCAGATCTTGGTCTCGCGGCTCATGGGCCAGGCACGTAGCGATAGAGCAAAGTCTGCGCCGGGATCGAGGTGGTGCCGGCAGGAGCGCTGGTCGCAGTCGCGATGGCGGTATCCGCCGGCGCCAGCAAGCCGCCCAAGGTCAGTGCGGCTTGCAGGTTATCCAGGCTGCCGTGGGCATCAACGCTGAAATACGCGCTGCCCTCTGCCATGCGTTGCACATGCACCGCGCGCACCGGCGTGAGGCCGCTGAGATAGCTCAAGACCTTGGCATAGATATCGAGACTGGTGACGCCCTGCACCACCAGGGAAACACCGGCGATATCGCCCGCATCGGTAGCGATGGCATAGCGCGCGGCATAGCGATCGGCCGAGACCTGCACGCCGTCCACCACCGTCACCACTTCATCCCCGGGCGGCGTCACCCACGTCTCCTGCTGGGTTCCGGTGATGAGCTGCCAATGGGCCGCGTACTGGCCGGCGCCAAAAGGCGTGATGCTGCCCATCAACACGGCATCCGGTTTGTAACGCTGGGACGCCTGGCGGATGCGATCGGCGGAGAAGCCCGCCACGTCCGGCACGCCGATAGCGGCCCGGTCCACCGGGTCCATCTGGGGGAACAGGAGCACGATGCCACGTTGATCGGCGGCGGCGGTCAGGGCCTGCATCAGGAAGGAACTATCGGTGGCGGGCAAGATCCGCGCACCGGTGCTGTCCTGCAGGGCGAGCCACACGAGAGTGCGGGGACGCTCGGCACCCCATAGGGGGGCGTGAGCGGCGCTGACGGCCTCGTTCACCACCCGGGGATCGAAGCGCGCCCACAGGAGCAGCGCGGGCGCGGCGCCGGACTGGGCGTTGGGATCGGGCGGTGCCTGTTCGTAACGGTATTGCTGCATGTAGTGGGCGGCATCACCCAAAGCGGCACTCAAGGGACCGGGCACCGAACGCGCGCCCGTGACCTTCACCAGCACTACCGCGAGCGCCTGTTGCAGCGCCGCAGTGCGGGCGCTGGAGGACTGGTCCACCACCGGTACACGCGCCTCATAGAGTCCCGTGACCGTGGCGGCACGTGCAGGCACGGCGGCGACCATCCAGAAGATGGCGGCCAGCAAGCATATGAATGGGTGATGGGGTGTCTTCACAGGCATATTCTCCCGCATCCAGCGGCGGAAATCAGGCGTCGTGTAGAATATACAGTCTCAAACCGCCGCCCGGCGAGCGGTTTCAAGGCCTGCTTGCCTGGGAAACATCCCTAAATGACCGCCAAAAAACCCCTCACTTACCGCGATGCCGGCGTGGATATCGACGCGGGTGATGCGCTCGTGGAGCGCATCAAGCCGGCCGCGAAGCGCACGCTGCGTCCCGAGGTGCTGGGCGGACTCGGCGGCTTCGGCGCGCTGGTGGAGTTGCCGTCACGCTACCGTCATCCGGTGCTGGTCTCCGGCACCGACGGCGTGGGCACCAAGCTCAAGCTCGCCATCGAGAGCGGCCGCCACGGCGGCATCGGCACCGACCTCGTGGCCATGTGCGTCAACGACGTGGTGGTGCAAGGCGCCGAGCCCCTGTTCTTCCTGGACTACTACGCCACCGGCAAGCTGGACGTGGACATGGCTGCCGAAGTCATCGAGGGCATCGCCCGCGGTTGCGAACTCGCCGGCTGTGCGCTGGTGGGTGGCGAGACCGCCGAACTGCCGGGCATGTACCAGGGCCAGGATTACGACCTCGCCGGCTTCTCCGTCGGCGTGGTGGAGAAAGACAAGATCATCGACGGCAGCAAGGTCAAGGCAGGTGACGTGATCATCGGCCTCGCTTCCTCCGGTCCCCATTCCAACGGTTACTCGCTGATCCGCAAGGTGCTGGCGGTCTCCGGTGCACAGTTCGAGCAGCGACTCGATGGGCGCGCGCTCATCGAGCAGCTCATGGAGCCCACGCGCATCTACGTGAAGTCCCTGCTAAAACTCCTGGAGCAGGTGCCGGTACACGCCTTCGCCCACATCACAGGCGGCGGTCTCACGGAGAATATCCCGCGGGTGGTGCCGGAAGACCTAGGTGTCACGCTGGATGCGAAATCCTGGCCACGACCGGCGATATTCCAGTGGCTGATGCAGGAAGGCAGCATCCCGGAAGCGGAGATGTACCGCACCTTCAATATGGGCATAGGCATGGTGGCCTGCGTTGCCGAGGCGGATGCTCCGCGCGTGTTGGAACTGCTCAAGGCCTCTGGCGAACAGGCCTGGCGCGTGGGTCGGGTGGAGAGCGGCGTCAACGGCGTCGTCATCCGCTGATGTCAGCCGCCAAGGCACCGGTGGTGGTGCTGGTCTCGGGGTTCGGCAGCAATCTCCAGGCGATACTCGAGCATGCCGCTGCGGGCACCCTGCCCGTGCAGGTGCGCGCCGTGGTGAGCGACCGGCCTGAAGCGGAAGCTCTGAAGCGGGCCCGTAAAGCAGATGTGCCAATAGAGATCGTGACGCCGGCGGAATTCCCTGACAAGGATGCTTACGATACGGCCCTCATCCGTGCCGTGGATCGGCATGCGCCGGAGCTCGTGGCGTTGGCCGGATTCATGCGCATCCTCGGTCCCGGCTTCGTGCGCCGTCACCTGGGACATATGCTCAACATCCATCCCTCGCTGCTGCCGAAATACCGCGGCCTGCACACCCACCGCCGCGCGCTGGAAGCGGGCGACAGGCTGCACGGTTGCAGCGTGCACTTCGTCACCGAAGAACTGGACAGTGGCGCGGTGATCGCCCAGGCGGAGGTACCGGTGCTGGACGGTGACGACGAGGCCGCGCTCCGGACCCGGGTGCAGCGGCGCGAACACGAACTCTACCCCCGGGTGATCGGCTGGTACGCAGAAGGCCGCCTGGGATTCGAGGGCGGGCATGTCATGTTTGACGGCGCACCCCTCACCATGCCAAGAATATTTCCATGGAAAGAAAGGGACTCAGCATGAAGAACCTGAAAGCAGGGACGATCGCTCTGGCCTGCGGACTATTGCTCGCGGTGGACGCGCGGGCAGGCAGCGACGTGCTCGCGCCCTATCACGCCGATTACACCCTGGCGCGCAACAGCCTGACCCTGGGTGTATCCCACTTTAGCCTGGTGCAGGATGGTGGGGGCCGCTATACCTACACCTCCAACTCCGAGACTACCGGCCTCGCTGCGCTGTTCGCCGGCGACGTCACGGTCACACAGAGAAGCCAGTTCGAACTCAAGGACGGGCGGCCGCGCTCGCTGGGATACAGCTACGTCCAGACCGGCAAAGACAAGAAATCCGATTCCATCCAGTTCGATTGGAGCAAGCCCGTCGCTCAGGGCGAGGATGACGGCCATAAGCGCAAGAACCCGCTCACTCCCGAGGTGAGCGACGTGTTCCTGATCCAGCTGATCCTGGCGGCGGATGTCGCCTCCGGGAAGCTGGCGGATGGCTACAAGCTCCTGGATCATGGCTCCATCACCAGCTACACGCCGCACAAACTGCCGGACCAGAAGATGAAGGTGGGCAAGGTACAGGTGGATGCCACGGTGCTGGAACTGAAAGAGCCGACGAAGGGACGGACTATCACCGTGTGGCTCGCGCCGACGTTCCATTACCTGCTGCTGCAGATACAGCAGACAGAACCGGGCAAGGCCACCATCACCCTGTCGCTGGACGACATCGCCTTCGGCAGCCCTGCACCGGCAGCCGCCACGACAAAGAAATGACGGTCGTCACGTCTTTGGTAGCGTGACGCCTTTCTGGCCCTGGTACTTGCCGCCCCTGTCCTTATAAGACGTCTCGCAGATCTCGTCGGACTCCAGGAACAGCATCTGGGCCACGCCTTCGTTGGCGTAGATCTTGGCGGGCAGCGGCGTGGTGTTGGAGAACTCCAGCGTCACATGACCTTCCCACTCCGGTTCCAGCGGGGTCACGTTCACGATGATGCCGCAGCGGGCATAGGTGGATTTGCCCAGGCACACCGTGAGCACGCTGCGCGGGATGCGGAAGAACTCCACGGTACGCGCCAGGGCGAAGGAGTTGGGTGGGATCACGCAGCAATCGCCCTTGAAATCCACGAAGCTGCGCTCGTCGAACTTCTTGGGATCCACGATGGTGCTGTTGATGTTGGTGAAGATCTTGAACTCATCGGCGCAGCGTACGTCGTAGCCGTAGCTCGAGGTGCCGTAGGATACGATCTTGCCGCCGGCGTTCTGCCGCACCTGGCCGGGCTCGAAAGGCTCGATCATCCCGTGCTTCTCGGCCATACGCCGGATCCACTTGTCTGCTTTGATGCTCATGGATGCTTCTCTTGTTTAATGGCTGTCGTGAATTCCAGGCAATCCGCACTAAACGATTGGAAGGTGCCTCTAAAAATCGGAGATTTTGCTCCTACGGCAAGGCAAAAATGTCCGAGGAGCCGGAGTGTACATGCCAGTACATGAGGACTCCGAGGACATTTTTAACGCAGCCGGGGGGGACAAAAGATCCATTTTTAGAGGTGCCTTCAATCTTCTATGACGATCTTGGGGAATGCCCCCGCGTAATCCTTGCCGGCGAGCGCCAAGCGCGCCGTGGCGCGCCGTGCGATGTCCCGGTAGCGCGCCGCGACGCTGCTCTCGGGTTCCGATACCACCGTGGGGCGACCGGCATCGGTCTGCTCACGGATCCTGAGTTCGAGAGGCAGGCTGCCGAGGAAGGGCACCTGGTATTGGGCGGCGAGGCTCTGGCCGCCGCCGGTACCGAAGATGTGTTCCTCGTGGCCGCAGTGGCTGCACACATGGGTACTCATGTTCTCCACCACCCCGAGGACGTTCACTTCCACCTTCTGGAACATCTTGAGGCCCTTGCGGGCATCCAGCAGTGCGATCTCCTGGGGCGTGGTGACGATCACGGCGCCGGAGACCGGCACCTGCTGGGAGAGCGTGAGTTGGATGTCGCCGGTGCCCGGCGGCATGTCCACGATGAGGTAATCGAGATCACCCCAGAGGGTCTCGCGGATGAGCTGCACCAAGGCCTGGGTGACCATGGGACCGCGCCAGACCATGGGCGTCTCGGCATCGATGAGGAAGCCGATGGACATGCATTTCACGCCGTAAGCCTGCATGGGCTCGATGTGCTTGCCGTCCTTGCTGTTGGGCCGGCCTGTGAGTCCCAGCATGCGCGGCTGGCTCGGGCCGTAGATGTCTGCATCCAAGATACCGACAGTGGCGCCATCGGTGGCGAGAGCGAGCGCCAAGTTCACGGCGACGGTGGACTTACCCACGCCGCCCTTGCCGGAAGCCACGGCGATGACGTTCTTGATGCCGGGGAGCGGCGTGAGGTTGCGCTGCACCGCGTGGGACAGGATGGCGTTGCCGACCCGCACTTCGGCCCGCTCGACACCGGGCACGGCCTGCAGCAGCTTGCGCAGCTCGGTCGCCAAGGCTTCGCGGTAGGCCCCCAGGGGGAAACCTGGATCCACATCGACGCTGACCTTGCCGCCGTCCACTTCGATGCCACGCACCGCCCCCGCGGTCACGAGATCCGTGCCCAGGTGGGGTTCGGTCCAGGCTTTGAGGGCCGCCTCGACGCGGTCCCGGGAAACAGCTGTCATGCGATGGTCGCGGGTTCGGATGGGATGGCGGCGCATTCTAGCATCCCGGCTCCGACCCCAAGGACCGGCAGCGGGGCTATGGCATAATTCCACGCCCGCCTACCGGCAGCATAAGAAGCAGATCGAACCCGCCCATGCCGCAGAAAGACCGCGACATCCTAGTCACCTACGCCCTGCCCTACGCCAACGGCTCCATCCATCTGGGCCATCTGGTGGGCTATATCTCCACGGACATCTGGGTGCGCTACCAGAAGATGGCCGGGCGGGACTGCATCTATGTGTGCGCCGACGATGCCCATGGCACACCCATCATGCTGAAGGCGCGGGAACTCGGCATCACCCCGGAGGAACTGATCGCCGGGGTCAAGGTGGAGCACGAGCGGGACTTCAAGGATTTCCTGATCAGTTTCGATAACTACCACAGCACCCACACCCCGGAGAACCGGGAGCTGGCGACGCTGATATACAAGAACCTGCGGGACGCGAAGCCGAGCCACATCGCGGTGCGTACCATCCGCCAGTTCTATGACGAGCAGGCGAAGATGTTCCTGCCGGACCGTTTCATCAAGGGCACCTGCCCGCGCTGCGCCACGCCGGACCAGTACGGCGATTCCTGCGAGAACTGCGGCGCCACCTATAGCCCCGCGGACCTCAAGAACCCGGTGTCGGTGATCTCCGGCACCCGTCCGGTGGAACGGGAATCCGAGCATTACTTCTTCAAGCTGGGCGACTTCGACAAGATGCTGCACGAATGGACCCGTGCTGGGCACCTGCACGAGGCGGTGACGCGCAAGCTGGATGAGTGGTTCGCCGCCGGCCTGCAGGACTGGGACATCTCCCGCGACGCGCCCTACTTCGGCTTCGAGATACCCGATGCGCCGGGCAAGTATTTCTATGTGTGGCTGGATGCGCCCATCGGCTACATGGCGAGTTTCAAGAACCTCTGCGCCCGGCGCAAGGACCTGGACTTCGATTCCTACTGGAAGAAGGGCAGCACCAAAGAGGTGTACCACTTCATCGGCAAGGACATCATCTATTTCCATTCGTTGTTCTGGCCGGCCATGCTGGAGGGCGCAGGGTTCCGCACGCCTACTGCGGTATACGCCCACGGCTTCCTGACGGTGAACGGACAGAAGATGTCCAAGTCCCGGGGCACCTTCATCAAGGGCCGGACCTATCTGGATGCTGGCCTCGAGCCCGAATACCTGCGCTATTACTTCGCCGCCAAGTTCGGCCCGGGCATAGACGACATCGATCTCAACCTGGAAGATTTCTTGCAGCGGGTTAACTCGGACCTGGTGGGCAAGCTGGTGAACATCGCGAGCCGCTGCGCGGGCTTCATAACTAAAAACTTTGATGGGAAGTTGGCCAAGCCAAAAGATGACGTTGGAAAATCAGATGTGAGTATCGATGTAATTGCAGGAGTCTTGCTAGTTGCTGAAGAAGAAATATCTCGTGCTTATGAGGACCGTGAATACGCTGTCGTAATTCGTGAGGTGATGCGGCTTGCTGACTACATTAATCAGACAATAGATAAACATAAGCCCTGGGAACTTGCGAAACGTCCGGATGCCAAAGAGGCATTGCATGAAATTTGCAGTCTTGCAATCAATGCATTTCGCATTTTGACTATCTATCTAAAGCCAGTGATGCCGAAATTTGCCGATAATGTCGCGCGGTTCTTAAATCTAGAAGGCAAGCTAGATTTTGCGCATTTAAATGAATATCCATCTGAGAAAATACGCCCATACGAACCATTAATGATTCGAGTTGACCCTAAAGCAATTCAAATTATGGTCGAAGCTTCAAAGGAAGACTTGGCGAAAACCACCCAGAAGGCATCGAACATGGATCCCATCACCGCCGAGATCAGCTACGAGGATTTCGCCAAGATCGATCTGCGCATCGCGCGCATCGCCAAGGCGGAACACGTGGAGGGGGCCGACAAGCTCCTGCGACTGACGCTGGACCTCGGCGACGGCACGCGCAACGTGTTCGCCGGCATCAAGAGTGCCTATGCGCCGGAGCAACTGGAAGGCAAGCTCACAGTGATGGTGGCGAACCTGGCGCCGCGCAAGATGAAGTTCGGCATGTCCGAAGGCATGGTGTTGGCGGCGGGGCCGGGCGGCAAGGACCTCTGGATACTCGAACCCCACGCCGGCGCGCAACCCGGGATGAAGGTCAAGTAAGCTTCCCCTGCCGTGGCCACGGTAGACGAAATCGACGCCCTGCTTCCGCAGACCCAATGCACCCGCTGCGGCTACCCCGATTGCCGTGCTTATGCAGAAGCCATAGCCGCTGATCAGACCGCTATAGACCGCTGCCCGCCGGGCGGACATGAGACCCTGCAGGCGCTCTCAGCTTTGCTGCGGCGCACGGTCCGCGAACTGGATCCGGAAGTGGGCGTCTTCATCAGCGGCACCGTGGCCTTCATCGACGAACCCCTCTGCTTAGGCTGCACCAAATGCATCAGTGCCTGCCCGGTAGATGCCATCTTGGGCGGGCCCAAACTCATGCACACGGTGGTGGAGGCCCTCTGCACGGGTTGCGAACTCTGCCTGCCCCCCTGCCCCGTGGATTGCATACGCCTCACCCCTGTCCAGGGTGTGACCGAAGGCTATGAAGGCTGGCAGTTCCCCCAGGGTGGACCCGATCGCGCCGATGCATTACGTGGACGCTATCACCAGCATGGCGAACGGCTAAGCATGGAACGGGAAGCGCGTCGCGAGCGGGCGGCACAACGCAGCGCCGTGGCAGACCGAAAAGCAGAGATCGCGGCAGCGGTGGCCCGAGTCAGGGCAAAACGTGCGCAATCTGCACCGGGGAAACATTGATATGAACCCCGGGAAACGCGCGGAGATCTATCGCCGGCTCAAAGCGGCGAACCCCAAACCCACCACGGAACTGGAATACCAGACGCCTTACGAACTCCTGGTATCCGTGACCCTCTCAGCCCAGGCCACGGACAAGAGCGTGAATGCAGCCACGCTGAAGCTCTATCCCGTGGCCAATACCCCCGCTGCCATGCTCAAGCTTGGTGAAGCCGGACTCAAACCTTATATCAAGACTATCGGCCTCTATAACACCAAGGCCAAGAACATCATCGCCGCGGCCCAGATGCTGCTGGAGCAGCACGGCGGTGAAGTGCCCCGGGACCGGGTGGCCCTGGAAGCATTGCCGGGAGTCGGTCGCAAGACCGCCAACGTGGTACTGAACACCGCCTTCGGCGAACCCACCATCGCCGTGGACACCCATATCTTCCGGGTAGGTAACCGCACGGGACTCGCGCCGGGTAAGGATGAACGGGAAGTGGAAGACCGTCTGGTGAAGTTCACGCCGGATGAGTACAAGCAGGACGCCCATCACTGGCTGATCCTGCACGGGCGCTATGTATGTAAAGCCCGCAAGCCCGAATGCCCTCGCTGCATCATCGCCGACCTATGTGAGTACCGGCAGAAGACCAAGCCGGAACCGAAAGTGCCCCTGAACCTGGGGAAGAAGAAACCCGTCGAAGCGCGCAAGCGTTAGAATCTTCTTCCATGTACTCCACTAACCGCAGCGACACGCGCCAACCGTTCTTCGACGCCTGGAAGAAGATGCAGGACGGTCTGCCCATGACGGCGCTGGAGACCATCATCGCCGAGGTGATCCGCCTGCATCCGGAATACCATCCGCTGCTGGAAGACGGCGGCGAGACCCTGGACAAGGATTGGCTGCCGGAAGGCGGCGAGACCAATCCCTTCCTGCATATGGGCATGCACATCGCCATCCGCGAGCAACTCTCCATAGACCGGCCGGCCGGCATCAAGGCGGCCCACAGTGCACTGCTGATCCACACCGGCGATGCCCACGCTGCGGAACACACGATGCTGGAATGCCTGGGAGAAGCCCTGTGGCGTGCGCAACGGGAGAATCGCCTTCCTGACGAACAGGCCTATCTCGCCTGCATCAAGGCGCGCGCGCGCTAGCTGAAACTATTCCCCGCCCGGGGTCCTCACCAGCAACATCAAAAGCGCCACCGCCATGGGTCCCTCCGGCGCGCCCTGGATGCGCTTGCGGAAGTTTTCCAGGCTGTCCATGCGGTTGTTGCTGGCGCTATAGACATCCGTGTCCCGCACGAAGGCCATACGCCGGTTGAGGGAATCGTAGATGTCGTTGTTGCGTACGTAACCCATGCGGCTGTTGACCGCATCGAACACGGTGCTGTCCCGGAGATATCCCAGGCGGTTCCGGTTACGATCGTAGAGATCGCTCCCTTGCATACGGTATTCCGCCATGACCGGCCTCAGGGTTTCTGGGTGATGGGCTTGGGGCCGTGCGCCAGGGCGTACTGCTGCTCGATGAGCTCCTTGAGTTCATCGTAGGGCATGGCACCCGCCCGACCGGCGCCGTTCACGCCGTAACTCGGCGTGGCATTGATCCCCAGCGCATCGCCATAGGCCTGGCTGCGCATCACGTCCTGGCGGGTAGTGCCTGAGCGTATGCAACCGAGCAGCGCGCCGGGATCCAGACCGAGTTCCTGGGCGTAAGACTGGAACTTGGCGATGGGCTCCGCCGCCTCGGCCCAGTCTTGCTGCCGTGCATAGAGCAGATCGTGCATGGGCCAGAAATGCCCCTGGGAGCCGGCGCAGCGCGCTGCAAGGGAAGCGAACATGGCGTTCTTGTGGATATCCAGCGGGTAATCGAAGAACACGAACCGCACCATGCCGGTGTCCACGTATTCCTTGCGCATCTTCTCCAGCGCGGGCTCGAAGGTGCCGCAGGCGGGACACTGGTAATCAGCGAACTCGCGCACCACCACGGGCGCGTCTGCCTGGCCCATGCTCACGCCCACCGCATCCTCGGATGGCACGAACTGTACCTGGGGCGCGTTGGCGGCGGCGGCTTCCACCGCGGCGCTCTGATCCGCCGCGCCGGCCCGGGCGCGGATGAGCAGGATACCGGTATAGACGATGGCTATGATGAGGAGCGCGATGCCCCCATACAGCCAATAACGTGAGCGGTCAGGGGCCTCGTCGGCTGGCTTTTGCATGGTGGTGACTCCCCGGCTGGCAAATCCTGAGTTAATTACTCAGGTTAAGTACCCATGTGGCAACTCCTTGCCGCCACCCCACTTACATAATAGCGGCCAACATAGCAGGGCGTTAATGTCATGTTGGCGCCAGACTAACAATTGTGTAATAAATACTGCCCTGCCGGGTCTTCCATATACCTGTGGATGCACTAGGTTGCGGGTCAAAGGCCGCATCCCGGAGTCCCGACAGTCCGTATCTTAGGATGAACCTGGACGATATGGGTTCAATCTGAGATGCGGGTGACCCCGCACGGTGAACCGGGCCCCCAGGGGATTCCGGATCCCCTGGCGGACCGTGGAGTGATCCGTATCAACATGTTGTTTCGGGTGTTAACAACCAACTCTATTAGAGGACGTCTATCATGAATACGACTAAAGTTTCCGGTATCGCCATCGCCGCCATCGCCGCCAGCCTGTTCGTGCTGGCTCCCCTCGCCACTGCTGCTGACAGCGCTGCCACGGGCAAGTGTCTGGGTGGCAACTCCTGCAAGGGCCAGAGCTCCTGCAAGAGTTTCGACCATGGCTGCAAAGGCCAGAACTCCTGCAAGGGCAAGGGCTTCGTGGTGACCACGAAGGCTGACTGCGACAAGGCCGGCGGCAAGTTCGAAGG
The DNA here is from genome assembly GCA_036000105.1 of Gammaproteobacteria bacterium. Taxonomy (GTDB): domain Bacteria; phylum Pseudomonadota; class Gammaproteobacteria; order Natronospirales; family REEB76; genus DASUBN01. Next base: position 110,218 of record DASYGE010000007.1, on the reverse strand, counting down.
CGGCAAGGCCTAATAGCCTTACGTCATTGGCTTGAGAGAAAGACCCGGTCGCCCTAACAGGTGGCCGGGTCTTTCCTTTTGTGCGGTCTGCTGCGATACACACACGAGTAGAATTCGACCGTGAGCAACAAGACATCCGACACCGCGCGGCCCTATCTCGGTTTCGGCCTCGGCCTGCGCACCGAACACTATGAAGCCATCCTCGCGGAGAAGCCGGCGGTGGACTGGCTCGAGATCCTCTCGGAGAACTACATGGTGGACGGCGGCAAGCCGCTCCACTACCTGGAGCGCTTCCGCGCCCTCTATCCGCTGGTGATGCACGGCGTGTCGCTCTCCATCGGCGGCGGCGATCCGCTGGACATGAATTACCTGAAGCGCCTCAAGGCGCTGGCGGCACGAGTGGAACCCCGCTGGATATCCGATCACCTGTGCTGGACCGGCATCGCGGGCAAGAACCTGCACGACCTCATGCCCCTGCCCTATACCGAGGAAGCGGTGCAGCACGTGGCGACACGCGTGCGGCAGGTGCAGGACTATCTGGGCAGGCAGATCCTGTTGGAGAACGTCTCCAGCTATGTCACCTACACCCAGTCGGCCATGAGCGAGTGGGAGTTCCTGAGTGCCATCTGCGAGGCGGCAGACTGCCACATCCTGCTCGACATCAACAACATCTATGTGAGCAGCCATAACCACGAGTTCGATCCGCGGGAATACCTGCGGGGCGTGCCGGCGGCGAGGGTGCGTCAATTCCACTTGGCCGGCCACACCTACAACGGCAATATCATCGTGGATACCCACGATCAGCCCATCATCCGCGACGTATGGGACCTCTACGCCGAGGCAGTACGGCACTTCGGTCCGGTGTCCACCATGATCGAACGGGACGCCAACATCCCACCGCTGGCAGAGGTGCTGGCGGAACTGAATCAGGCACGGGCCATCGCGAACCCGATACTGAAAGAGCGAGCCGCATGAGCGCGCTCAGCGGACTGGAACAGGACTTCCAGCACTGCATGCTCAAGAACGACCTGGACATGCAGGGCCAGGTGGTGAGCACCCCCCAGGCAAGCGCGGCCGAACGGGTACGCATCTATGTGGAGGCTTACCGGCTGCGGCTGCTGGAAGTGTTGCAGGACAACTACACGGGCCTGCACGGTCTCCTGGGGGATGAGGAATTCGATCGCCTGGGCCGCGCTTACATAGATGCCCATCCTTCCACCCATCCCTCGGTGCGCTGGTTCAGCCGCCACCTGGAAGATTTCCTGCGCCGCACCGAACCTTACGTCGAGCATCCCTATCTCGCGGAGATGGCTGCTTTTGAATGGGCTCAAGGCTTGGTGTTTGACGCGGCGGACGAACCCATCGCCGGCCTCGAAGCCTTGGCCACGGTACCGCCGGAAGCCTGGGCCGGGCTCCACTTCAACCTGCACGCTGCCGTGCAACGGCTCACTCTCGGTTGGAACGTACCCCAGGTGTGGCAGACCCTAGAAGCAGGTGAGACCCCGGAACTGTTGAAGGGCGAGGCACCCTCCTCCTGGCTCCTATGGCGTGCGGAACTTCTTACCCACTGGCGCTCTCTCAATGAAGACGAAGCCTGGGCCCTCAGTGCCGCGGCTGACGATCGGAACTTCGGCGAACTCTGCGAAGGCCTCTGCCAGTGGCATGAAGCCTCGGACGTGGCCATGCAGGCCGCTAGTTTCCTGAAGCGCTGGCTCATAGATGGGCTCATCACCGAGGTACATACAGAGTGAAGCCATATTCTGCTGCCTTGCTCTTCCTGCTCCCCACCATGGCATCCACTGTTTTGGCGGATACACCGGTTGCCGCACCAGACCCCGTGCAGGTGGCCTTCTCACCCGGCGACCTCAGCGTGAGCCATGCTCAGGTCTTGCAATGGATACATACCGCCCAGAAGGCCGTGACGCATTACTACGGTCGCTATCCGGTGCCGATGGTGAAGATCCGGGTGGACGCACGTCCCGGCCGGCGCGGCAATGCCTCCGGCACCACTTATGGCAGCGAAGATGGCGCGTTCATCCGCATGGGCATAGGCGGCGCCGTGACCAACGACGAGATGCAAGCGGACTGGGTCATGACCCACGAGATGGTGCATCTCGCTTTCCCGCGGGTGGCGGAGAACCAACACTGGATAGAGGAAGGCATCGCTACCTACGTGGAACCCGTGGCGAGGGCCGAGATAGGCGATCTCAGCGTGGATTATCTCTGGCAGGAGACTATCAAAGGCATGCCGAAGGGTCTGCCGGATGTGGGCGATCAGGGGCTGGATAACACCGCCACCTGGGGTCGCACTTATTGGGGCGGTGCCATGTTCTGCCTGCTGGCGGATGTGCAGATACGCGAGCGGACCCGCAACCGCTACGGCCTGCAGGACGCCCTGCGGGGCATCCTGGCCGCCGGAGGCAACATCAACAGCGCCTGGCCGCTCACCAAGGCCCTGGCTGTGGCAGACAAGGCGGTGGGTGTGACCGTGCTAGAAGATCTCTACGCCGGGATGAAGGACAAGCCGGTGGACCCGAACCTGCCGGCCCTCTGGAAGAAGCTCGGAGTCGCCTTGGTGAACGGCAAAGTGGTGTACGACGACAGCGCGCCGGATGCGGCCATCCGCAAGGCCATCACGGCCCCCGACACTCAATAACAGGATAGGCCATAGAGACGGCAGGGCTCTTCAAGAGCCCTGCCGTTTTTTTCATCCGGGTTCAGGCCGAGGGTTTCAGGCGCGGAAAGAACTTCATGACCAGGTAATCCACTGAGAGCTTACCGGGGCCATAGATGAAGGTGACCAGCAGCATCAGCCCCCATATCTTGTGATCCTTGAAAGCGGTGCCGAACAAGCCGGTCCAGAAGCCATCCGGCCACAGGTCGGGGAAAGATATGACGCAGATGAGGTTATAGACGAACATGAACCCGGCGGTCAGGCGCCCGAAGATGCCGAAAGCCAGGAGCACCGGCACCACGAGTTCCACCCCGGTACCGAGGTAAGCAGCGAACACCGGGGGCAGGAACTGCACATGGTAGGTGTTGGTGAAGAGATCGATGGTGGAATCCATGTTGGAGATCTTGACCAGGCCTGAGCGGAAGAAAGCGTCCGCGACCCAGAGGCGCAGGCCGAGATCCACCACCGGCTTGCCGTAGTCCAGCCAGCCGACGAGCTTGCCGTACAGACCCTGGATCTTGGTGAACATGTTCATCGCATTCTCCCCGTGTAGGTCTTAATGATCGAAACCGGTGAGTATCTCTTCCCGCACGAGTGCGGCGAACGTCTGCTCCACGTCGAACCCAGGCTCCACCTCGAGCGCCTCAAGGCAAGCCGCTTCGAAGGTCTTATCCTGAGCCAGCCGATGCAGGAGCGTATATTCCCCCGCTGTCAGGCGACGCATATAGACATCCAGCGCGGGCCGCGCGAACAGCACGCATTCCCCGGGTAAGTCTATATCGAGCTGCGTCTTCGGTGCCACGGACTGGCAATACTCCCAGATGGTGAGCACCGGGAAGCGGGAGGAGAAGATGCGCACCGCCGGCTGTCGCCGGAAATGCAGCCCCGGCTGCGACTCCCGGGGCACGGCAGCGAGAGCCGCGAGATCCATGGGTGTGTGACCGGGCGCCTGCGCGGTCTCCAGGCGGAGCCATTCCACTGCCGCCACCTCAGCCAGATAAGGCAGGGCTGCGGCCGGCTCAAAGCTGTGGATGAACCGGGGGAATGTGCCGCCGTAATCCTGGATGTTCCCGGAATGGGACGGATTGGCTTTCGCATAGGCATGGGCGGTGGCGGCGAAGAACTCCTCTCCCACTAGCCGTTCCGTGGTGGGATAGACACTCCTGAGGGCGCCCATGAGCGCGCTCTGCATGTTATTGCGATACACCTGCAAGCGCTGGGCGCCGGTGAGTCCGTTGCTGCATATAGACAACTCACCTACAGGGTTGCCGGATAAGGCCTGGCCGAAACGGCTTTCCAGCTCAGGAAGCGGCAGCATGACTATGCACCAACAATCTATCCGCCTTGATGGCTTCCGCCAGCAGCACCGGAAGCTCCGGAAGCTCACTGTCCCATTCGATGAGGGTGGGCTTGGGACCGAGGGCCTGCAGCGCGTGAGCATATAGCTCCCAGACGGCATCCTTCACCGGCCGGTCATGGGTGTCTATGAGGAGTTCCACTCCCTCCACCCGTTTCTCTGCGTGCCCGGCCAGGTGGATCTCCTGCACCTCCCGGGCTGGGATGGAATCTATGTAATGACGCGCATCGAAGCCATGGTTCACTGCGTTCACATGGATGTTGTTCACATCCAGGAGGATGCCACAGCCAGAGCGCGCCGCCGTCTCCCGCAGGAATTCCCATTCGGGGATGGCCGAGTGCTCGAATTCGAGATAGCTGGATACGTTCTCGATGAGAATCTGCCGGCCGAGATGATCCTGCACTTCGGCGATGCGCGCCACCACATGTTCCAGAGCTTCGTCGGTATAGGGCAAGGGCAAGAGATCGTGGAAATAGCTGTTGCCTGCGGACACCCAGCAGAGATGCTCGGAGACCAGCATGGGTGAGAAGCGTTCCACCGCGGCCTTGAGCTTCGCGAGATGCTCGCGGTTGAGCGGATCCGTCGAACCCAGGGAGAGGCCCACACCGTGCAGGCTCAAGGGATAATCCTGGCGCACCTGATCGAGTTCGGTCACGGCGCGGCCGCCTTCGGCGAAATAGTTCTCGCTATGCACCTCGAGCCAGGCCATCGGCGGGCGGCTGTCCAAGAGCGCCTGTACATGCGGTGCACGAAGACCTATCCCCGCGCGGGCGGGAGCAAGCTGTGTCGCGTGTGGGGTCGTATCCATAAGACCTAAAGTCTAGCTGTTCGCAGCGGGCTGTTTGCGCAGGGTGTGGCCAGGCAGTCTTCGAGGCCGCGAAGCTCCAGCAGAGACCAGGATACAGGCGGGTTTATTACCAATGGATCCCGAAAGCCGGTCCCCGCAGGCGCAGGGACCGGCTGGGAACAGAAATGCGTTACTCAGCCCTTCTTCTTCGCAGGAGCGCCCGCGGTCAGGGAGCTGCCGGCGATCTTGCTGCACAGGCCCTTGGGCAGGTTGACGAAGGCATCCGGCTGACGATCTTTCTCGGAGGTGCCGGCGCAGGAATTGCTGGCAGTCTGGCAGTCGTTCTTGCCGGCCGCGGAGACCCCGTAGCACTTCTCTTGGGCGGTGGGCTTGTCGGCCGCCAGGGCAGATGCGGTGATCAGGGTGGCGGCGATGGCGGCGCCGATGGCGAATTTGATGTCTTTATCCATGAACCTATCCTCCAAAAGGGTTTGAAAACCGCGGGATTCACCTATCAGGGTACTCGAAATGAGCCGATCCAGAGGCGCACTGAACAGCCCATCCCGATACCTCAAAGACCCTGGTTTGGGCAGGATTATTACCGCCTTGGATGGCTTGGGCGCTGATTTCACTGGCAAATCCCCCCAGACTCGTTATAATGCGCCCCAGTTTGACGCGACGCGACCCGGTCTCAAGTCCCGCAAACCTGTCTCGGCGTACCTCGTACTTCCCGATTCCCCTTAGAAAAAAATCACTGCCTGGACCGGCACGACGCTCACTGAGTGTGAGCGCGAGCAGGCGGATCCAGGAGTAAACATGTCATTTTCGTCCCTCGGCCTTTCGGCCGAATTGCTGCGTGCTGTCACCGAACAGGGCTATACCGAGCCCACCCCCGTGCAGACGCAAGCCATCCCCGTGATCCTCACCGGTCGCGATCTGCAAGCCGCCGCCCAGACGGGCACCGGCAAGACCGCCGGCTTCACCCTGCCGCTGTTGCAGCGCTTGCAGGCCGCCCCCGTCCCCCAGGCGCATAAGCGCCCGGTACGCGTACTGATCCTCACCCCCACCCGCGAACTCGCCGCCCAGGTGGGCGAGAGCGTGCAGACCTACGGCAAGTATCTGCGCTTCCAGTGCGTGACCATCTTCGGCGGGGTGAACATCAACCCGCAGATAGACAAGCTGCGCCGCGGCGTGGACATCGTCATCGCCACCCCCGGTCGCCTCTTGGACCACGTGGAACAGCGCACCATCGACCTCTCCAGGGTCGAGATCCTGGTACTGGACGAGGCCGATCGCATGCTGGACATGGGCTTCATCCGCGACATCCGCCGCATCCTCACGCTCCTGCCCTCGGGCCGGCAGAACCTGATGTTCTCCGCCACCTTCTCCGATGACATCCGCAAGCTCGCGGGCGGCATCTTGCGGGATCCGGCCACCATCGACGTGGCGCCGCGCAACTCCACCGCCGAACGCGTCAGCCAGCGCGTGTACCCCGTGGATCAGCATCGCAAACGCGCGCTGCTGGCACAGCTCATCAAGGAAGGCGACTGGAAGCAGGTACTGGTCTTCACCCGCACCAAGCACGGCGCCAACCGCCTCTGCGAACAGCTCTCAAAGGAAGGCATCCAGTCGGCTGCCATCCATGGCAACAAGAGCCAGGGTGCCCGCACCCGCGCATTGGCGGATTTCAAAGACAACCGTGTACGTGTGTTGGTGGCGACGGACATCGCCGCGCGCGGCCTGGACATCGACCAGTTGCCCCATGTGGTGAACTACGAGCTGCCGAACGTGCCGGAAGATTACGTGCACCGCATCGGCCGCACCGGCCGCGCCGGCAGCTCAGGTGAAGCGGTCTCCCTCGTGGCCGGCAGCGAACGCAGCCTGCTCCGAGACATCGAACGCCTGCTCCGCCAGGAGATACCGCAGACCATCGTGCCGGGCTTCGAGCCGGGCTCGGGTCCCGCACCGGAAGCGGAACCGCGCCAAGCTCATGGACATGCTCCCCGGCGCAGCCAGGGCGGCGGCAACCATTGGCATAACCGTTCGGGTTCCCGCAGCCAGGGCCGCGGCAACGGGCGGCAGCGCAGCAGCGGTAGCGGGAATCGCTAAGTCCAGGGCCTGAAATCTCAAGATGTAGAAAGCCGGCTTTCGAGCCGGCTTTTTATTTCTCGGCCATTCCTCTCAGGCGGATATCCAGCCCGTAATCAGAATCAGAAAAGCCCGCCGGGCATCACCTTTTGGGAGATGAAATCCATGAGTTCCTTCTCGCTGCTCAAGCAGATGCTGATCTCCTTCAGGAGGCCGCTCTGCAGACGATAGACCCAGCCATGCAGGGTGAGGGGCTGCCCGCGCTGCCAGGCGTCCAGCACGATGGTGGTGCGGGCCACGTGCAACACCTGCTCTATCACATTGAGTTCGCACAGGCGGTCCATCCGGGTGTCATCGTCGGGGCGCGCGGCAATATCCTCAGAGTATTTCTCCGCCACGTCCTTCACGTGCCGGAGCCAATTGTCTATGAGGCCGAGGGAAGCACCTCGCCAGGCGGCCTGCACGCCGCCGCAGCCATAATGTCCGCAGACGATGACATGCTCCACCTTGAGCACATCCACGGCGTATTGCAGCACCGACAGACAGTTGAGGTCGGTATGCACCACCACGTTGGCCACGTTGCGGTGCACGAACACTTCGCCGGGCATGAGGCCGACGATCTCGTTGGCCGGTACGCGGCTGTCGGCGCAGCCTATCCACAGATAGCGCGGCGATTGCTGCTCGGCCAGGCGCTTGAAGAAACCGGGTTGCTGCTTGTTGATGCCCTCGGCCCAGGCGCGATTGTTGGAGAAGAGTTCCGGGAGCTTTTGCATGTTTATCCCCGTGCGGCGGTCGCGTAGCTCATTGGTAGGCCGCGGCACCAGCGGCGTAACTGAAAGAGTCCAGGAAAGCACCTGCGCGGGCATCCGTGGCCAGTGCCCTGTCTATGGCATCTGCTCCGGCCGTGGGAACGGCTCCCGTCGGTATCGGCACGCATACCGCGCAATCCTGCGGCCATTCCGCCCACAGCATGGCCACCTTGCCGTTCTTCACCGTGACGTACATGAGTATATAGGCGATGTAGTCCTCCGCCAGCCCCGGACCCCGCATGATATCCAGGGATAGGAGTTCGGTGGGAACCTTCTGGGTATAGAGTCGCAATAAACCCCGGGTCCCGCCCAACTGCCAGGGTTTCTCCTGTTGCAATTCCATGGGAGCTGTCCGCGCCGCCACCAGTTGCCGGCCATATACCTGCAGCACCGAGTCGGCCACCTGGTCCAGATCCGGCACCTTGTGATTGGAGGCGAAAAAATCTTCGGTGTAAGCCCGGTAGTACTCGCCGGGGCTGATGGGTGACATGAAAGCCACGAAGGAGATGTTGGGCGGATAGGACTCCTGCAACTGCGTGTAGCGATACCCGCCGGTCGCCCGCCGGAACGGGATGCCGACCGAGAACCAGTCGCGTCTATCGTGGAATGTGCCCGCGGCGATGCTGCCCTGCAAAGCGCCGGAGATGACTGCCGGTCCAGTGGATTGCGGGGCCTCGGCACAAGCCGCGAGCAACGCCATACAAAGCAAGCTGACAGTGACCTTGCTCAAGCAGGCTCACCTGCGCACTTAGGGTTATGCACCCGCTTCACGGAAGCAGGGTGTCTCTGGAGCGCTGCGCCGGTGCGGGTCGGGCGGCGTGTCAGCTCGCCGCCGCAGTTGGGGCAGACGCCGGCCAGACGCGCGCGCGCGCAGTCCTCACAAAAAGTACATTCAAAGCTGCAGATCATGGCCGCAGAGGAATCCGGCGGCAGGTCCCGGTCGCAGCACTCACAGTTGGGTCGCATCTCGAGCATGCCTATCCTTCGCACTTCAAGGGGATGGAGGCTTGGCCGCTGCCGGGGGCTGGGCGGTGACCGCGGCCGGCACGGTGGTCGATACCGGCGCCAGGAACACGGGTGCGGGTGGCGTGAGGTCGGTGCCGTAGAGCCGGTTCAGGCAGCGCATGCCCTGGGTCGGGTATTCCACGAAGGTGTTATGGGCAGCATCGTAAGCCCAGGCGGCCTGGATATTATCGAACCATTCCTTTGTGTGATCGTAGTTGACCACCGCCACCACCCGGGACATGAGCCCGCCGCCCTCCTTGCAGATTCCCATCACCAGCATCTGATCGTACAAGAGCAATGGGATGCGCTGCACCGCCTGCACCCGCCAGGATTGGGTCGTCCCACCCGGGGTGATGTTTTGATCGGCAGTGAGGAGATAGTGATCTCCCTCCCACACCAGGGAAAAACCCCAATCGGCGTTGGGATGGGCCGAGTCAACCTGGATGAGAGACTGGTCTACCAACTGGGCCGCGGGGAAGACGATATGGGGATCTTTCCCCACGTACTGATTCACATCCCGGGAGACGCAACCCACGAGCAATAGCACAAGGCCGCAGAACGCGAATAGCCGAGTGATGAGATGAGGCTGCAGGGTTTTCACAGGCTTATTCTAACGTGCAGCCCACATTTGCGCTTGCTCAGAATTGGCCGGAAAAATATGATCGGATATCTTGTCTCAGCCACCGGTGCCCTCATGCAATGACTGCATGAGGGAATCGGTGGCCTCGGTGCAGCTTTGCAGATAGAAGAACCCGCGTCTATTGTTCTGTATCGTTATGTTCGAGCATCGCTTTGCATTGAAGCTGTATTGCAGGGGTTCCACCTTGTCCATCACCTTATCGATGGGGGCGTAGAACTCCAAAGACCATAGCTTCCCGTCCGGCGAGCGGGCCGCTACCTTGCAATAGCCGAAGAAATTGTCGGCATTCTGGTAACCGAACCTGTATGCCTTGCCGCTCGCGATCGCGGATCGCGCACAGACCATGATGTCGTAGAAATCCCTGTCGGAGGCGCTCAGAGCAAGGAATCCACAGTCCACGGTGGATTCGCCGGTCAGCGGCTGGACGATCTCCCGCATGGCTCCCTTGCAGGAAGCGTCCCAGGTATCCGAGTTCAAGGCCGAGACCGGACCCGTGAGGGTGCTGCATCCTGCGCAAGCGATGGCCCCTAAGAGGAAGGCTCTGCGAACAGCGATCGGCATCATTCACTCACTTTGGGCGTTTGGGTGCATAGAGGTCTGTCACAGTCCCCTCAAACACCTCCGCCGCCAGCATCACGCTCTCGTTCAGGGTCGGATGGGGGTGGATGGTGAGGGCGATGTCTTCCGCATTGGCGCCCATCTCAATGGCGAGGGCCAATTCACCGATCAGTTCACCGGCATTCACGCCGACGGTGGCGGCACCGATGAGCCTGTCTGTGCCTTCCTCGAACAGGAGCTTGGTCATGCCATCGGTGCGATCTATTGAACGGGCCCGGCCTGAAGCCACCCAGGGGAACACGCCCTTGCTGTACTTGATGCCCTGGGCGTTGGCTTCCAGTTCCGTGAGGCCTACCCAGGCCACTTCCGGATCGGTGTAAGCCACCGAGGGGATGACGCGTGCATCGAAGAAGCGTTTATGCCCCGCCGCCACTTCTGCAGCGATGTGGCCTTCGTGGCTGGCCTTGTGGGCCAGCATGGGATTGCCGATGACGTCCCCGATGGCGAAGATGTTCCCCGCGCTGGTACGCATCTGGCGGTCCACGGGGATGAAGCCCCGTTCATCCACACTGACGCCCGCTTTCTCTGCATCAAGGAGCTTGCCATTAGGCCGGCGCCCCACCGCTACCAGCACTCGGCCGTAGGTTTGGGGTTCAGGAGCATTGGCACCCTCGAACGCAGCCTTGATACCCTGTTTCGTCGCTTCCAGCTTCGCCACCTTAACGCCCAGCAATATCTGTTCGTAACGCTTCTTGACGCGCTGCTCCAGGGGGCGCACCACGTCCCGGTCCGCGCCGGGGATGAGAGTCTCGGTCAGTTCCACCACCGTGACCTTGACGCCCAACGCGTCATACACGCAGGCCATCTCGAGACCGATGATGCCGCCGCCGATGACCAACATGCGTCCCGGCAATTCGGCGAGCTCAAGCGCGCCGGTAGAATCCATGATGCGGGGGTCGTCTGGCAGACCCGGGATACGGGTGACGGAACTCCCGGCGGCGATGATGCACTGTTCGAACTTGATGACGGTCTGCTTGCCATCCAGTTCTGTGGCCAGATGGTGCGGCCCTAGGAACTTGCCGTAGCCCTGCACTACCTGCACCTTGCGCTGCTTGGCCAGCATGGCCAGCCCATCCACGGATTTCTTCACCACCTTGTCCTTGAAGCCCCTGAGCTTGTCCAACTCGATCCTGGGTTTGGCGAACACCAGACCGTTCTCGGCCATGGCTTCCGCATCTTCGATGACCTTGGCGGCGTGTAGCAGCGCCTTGGAGGGGATGCAGCCCACGTTGAGGCAGACGCCGCCCAGGACCGGATACTTCTCCACCAGCACCGTCTGCAAGCCGAGATCGGCGGCACGGAAGGCGGCCGCATAGCCGCCGGGGCCGGAGCCCAGCACCAACATCTGGCATTCGATGTCGTTAACACCTTTGTATTCAGGTACGTTTGCCGCCGCTGCAGGTACGGTTTTCGGGGTTTCAGCCTTAGCGATTTGCGAAGCAGAAGCAGCGGCGGGTTTGGCTGTTTCTTTCTTGGGAGCAGCGGCGGCGGCTGCTTCGCTCACTTCGAGGATCAATACCAGTGTGCCCTCGGAAGCCTTGTCGCCCTTCTTGAGTTTCATCTCCTTCACGGTACCCGCATAAGGCGATGGCACGTCCATGGCGGCCTTGTCGGTCTCCAGGGTCACGAGACCCTGTTCCTTGTCGATCTTGTCACCGGGTTTCACCATCACTTCGATGACGTCCACGTCCTTGAAGCCGCCGATGTCCGGGACTTTCACTTCGATTATCTTGGCCATGGTTTTGCTCTCGGGTTCGAATTCGGGACCGGACTTCAGTCCCAACGATTTGCATTTTTTGGGAAACCGGGACGCTGCACGCGCACCACACAGAAGCGCTGGCCCGTGGGGGCTTCCATCACCACCCAGCGAGGCAGCTCCTTGAACACCTTCGCGCCTAGCTTGGTGAGACGCGTCACCTCGGCGGGGATGTCGTCGGTCTCGATGTCGATATGCACGCGACTCTCGTGCTCCACCTTCTGGACCTGCACGATCGCCTCGTCAGGCGGCGTCTCCAGCATACGGTAATGGTCGCGGCTACCGGGATGGGCGAGATCCACAGGCCGTCCCAGGGCCGCGCCCCAGAATTTAGCCGCTTCGTCCACATCGCCACCCTTGCAATCGATCAGGACAGCACAGAGTCGGGAGTGATGCATCGCTCAACCCTCACATGCGGATGTCAGAGCACGAGCCCTCTGGCTTCCGACAATATCTTGCTCAAGAACGTGGTGAATCGAGCCGCCGCCGCGCCGTCTATGACCCGGTGGTCATAGGACAGAGACAGGGGCAACATCAGCCGCGGCTGGAATGCCTTACCATCCCACACCGGCTTCATGGAGGACTTGGAGACGCCGAGTATCGCCACTTCCGGTGCATTCACGATGGGTGTGAAAGCCGTGCCACCGATGCCGCCCAGGCTCGAGATGCTGAAACAGCCGCCCTGCATGTCGTCGGCTTTGAGTTTCCCATCACGGGCCTTGGCCGCAAGGTCCCCCAGTTCCTTGGCTATCTCGAACACGTTCTTCTTGTCGGCGTCCTTGATGACCGGCACCACGAGGCCGTTGGGCGTATCCGCCGCGAAGCCCACATGGAAATACTTCTTCATCACCTGGTTCTGGCCAGTGGGGTCCAGGGAAGAATTGAAATCCGGATATTCCTTGAGCCCGGCCACGCAGGCCTTCACCAGGAAGGCCAGGGGCGTGAGCTTGGCACCGATCTTCTCGGCGTCGGCCTTGAGTTCCTGGCGTAACTGCTCGAGGCCGGTGATGTCGGCTTCATCGTGCTGGGTGACATGGGGTACGTTGACCCAGGCGGCCTGCAGGCGCGGACCCGAGATGCGCTTGATGCGCGAGAGAGGTTTGATCTCCACTTCGCCGAAGCGGGCAAAATCCACCTCATGGACCTTGGGCAAGCCGCCGCCAGTCGCGAGACCGCCTTGCATGACGGCTTTGACGAAAGCCTTGATATCCTCTGCTGTGATGCGGCTCTTGCGGCCGCTGCCGGTGACGCGGGAGAGATCCACCCCCAGTTCCCGGGCAAATTTACGCACCGAGGGACCCGCGTGAGCCTTGCTGAATCCCGCTTCGTTGATGGGTGGCAAGGATGCGGGCTGTGCTGATATGGGCGCCGGTGATACGGCGACTGCCTTGGGGCCGCTTGGGGTGGGTGCAGGCGCGGCCGCTTTCGGCGCCGCAGCTGGTTTCACAACAGCGGTCTCCCCCACTGCATCCATGACAAGGACGAGGGAGCCTTCTGAGACCTTGTCACCTTTCTTGACCTTGAGGGCCTTCACGGTACCGGCATAGGGCGCAGGCACATCCATGGCGGCCTTGTCGGTCTCGATGGTGATGAGTCCCTGCTCCTTGGTGACCACGTCACCAGGCTTGACCATCACTTCGATGACTTCCACATCCTTGAAGTTGCCGATGTCCGGGACTTTGATTTCTTTTTCTGCCACGGCACTAAGCTCCTACACCGCTGAACTCAGAAATGAACTGAGTCTGAAAATAGGCAATTTTGGTCACTGGCAAGGCGAAAATGACCGAGCAGGCGGAGCGTACTTGATAGTACGTGAGCACTGCGAGGGCGTTTTCAACACCGCCAGGGAGCAAAAGGGCCATTTTCAGACCGTCACCGGATTGGGTTTTTCGGGGTTGATACCGTACTTCTTGATGGCTTCAGCCACCTTCTTGGCATCTAGCTGGCCTTCATCCACCAGGGATTTCAGCGCGGCCACCACCACGTAACGCTTGTCCACCTCGAAGAAGTGGCGCAGGCCTACGCGGGTGTCGCTACGGCCGAAACCGTCGGTGCCCAGCACCGTGTAACGGCGCGGTACGAACTCGCGTATCTGGTCCGCGAAGAGCTTCATGTAATCGGTAGCCACGATCACGGGGCCCGCGGTCTTGGCCAGGGCTTGGGTCACATGGGGCACCCGTGGCTTCTGGTCCGCGTGGTAGAGGTTCCAACGGGCGCAATCCTGTCCTTCGCGGCGCAGTTCCGTGAAGCTGGTGGCGCTCCACACATCCGCCGACACGCCCCAGTCCTGCTCCAGCATCTCGGCCGCGGCTTCCACTTCTCGCAGGATGGTGCCACTCCCCAAGAGTTGCACTCTAAGCTTCTGCTTGCCGCCCTCCTTAAGGAGATACATGCCCTTAAGGATGCCCACCTCGGCGCCTTTCGGCATGGTTGGCTGCACGTAGTTCTCGTTCATGCAGGTGATGTAATAGAAGACGCTCTCCTGCTCCTTGAACATGCGGCGCATGCCGTCCTGCACGATCACCGCCACTTCGTACATATAGGTGGGGTCGTAGGACACGCAGTTGGGGATGGTGGAGAACAGGATGTGGCTGTGGCCGTCCTCGTGCTGCAGGCCCTCGCCCTCGAGGGTGGTGCGTCCGGCGGTGCCGCCAATCATGAAGCCCCGCGCCTGGATGTCGCCCGCCGCCCAGGCGAGATCGCCGATACGCTGGAAGCCGAACATGGAGTAGTAGATATAGAACGGCACCATCTGGATGCCGTGGTTGCTGTAGGAGGTGGCCGCGGCGATCCAAGAGGCCATGGAGCCGGGCTCGGTGATACCCTCTTCCAGGATCTGGCCCGACTTGTCTTCCTTATAGAACATGAGCTGATCGGCATCCGCCGGCTCATAGAGCTGGCCCACGGAGGAATAGATGCCGATCTGGCGGAACAGGCCTTCCATGCCGAAGGTGCGCGCCTCGTCCGGCACGATGGGCACCACATGCTTGCCCAAGCCCTTGTCCTTCACCAGCGCGGTGATGATCCGGACGATGGCCATGGTGGTGGAGATCTCGCGATCGCCGGTGCCCTCCAGAAAAGTCTTGAAGAAATCCAGTCCCGGCACCGGCAGTGCCGCCGCTTCATGGCGCCGCTGGGGCAGATAGCCGCCCAGATCCTTGCGGCGCGCCTTCAGGTACTTGATCTCCTCGCTGTCCTCGGCGAAACGCCGGAACGGCACCTTGCCGATCTCCTCGTTGGAGACCGGGATGTTGAAGCGGTCACGGAATTCCTTGAGGGCGTCCTCGTCCAGTTTCTTCTGCTGGTGCGCGCCCATCTGGCCCTGGCCAGCCTTGCCCATGCCGAAACCCTTGACGGTCTTGGCCAGGATCACCGTGGGCTGGCCTTTGTGCTCCACCGCGGCCTTGTAGGCCGCATGCACCTTGCGTGCGTCGTGGCCGCCGCGGTTCAGGTTCCAGATCTCCTCGTCGCTCATGTTGGCGACCATCTCCAGGAGTTCCGGATACTTGCCGAAGAACTTCTCCCGGACGAACTTGCCGTCCTTGGACTTGAAGTTCTGGTACTCGCCGTCCACGCACTCCATCATGAGTCGCTTCAGGAGGTCGTCCTTGTCCTGGGCCAGGAGCGTGTCCCAACGGGAACCCCACAGCACCTTGATCACGTTCCAGCCGCTGCCGCGGAAGTTGGCTTCCAGCTCCTGGATGATCTTGCCGTTGCCGCGCACCGGCCCATCCAGGCGTTGCAGGTTGCAGTTCACCACGAAGATGAGGTTATCCAGCTTCTCGCGGGAGGCCAGCGAGATGGCACCCAGGGACTCCGGTTCATCCATCTCGCCGTCGCCCAGGAAAGCCCATACCTTGCGGTCGCTCTCGGGGATGAAGCCGCGATGCTCCATGTAGCGCGTGAAACGCGCCTGGTAGATGGCCTGTAGGGGACCTAAGCCCATGGACACCGTGGGGAACTGCCAGTAGTCCGGCATCAGCCAGGGATGTGGGTAGGAAGAGAGTCCGTCCCGCTCCACTTCGCGGCGGAAGTTCAGCAGCTGCTGTTCGGTGAAGCGCCCTTCCAGGAAGGAGCGCGCATAGATGCCCGGGGAGGAATGGCCCTGGATATAGACCATGTCGCCGCCCTGCTCCTTGCTCGGAGCGCGCCAGAAATGGTTGAAGCCGACTTCATAGAGCGTGCCGGAGGAGGCATAGGTGGCGATGTGGCCGCCGATGCCGCTGTTCTCCTTGTTGGCATGCACCACCATGGCCATGGCGTTCCAGCGCAGATAGGCCTCGATGCGCTTCTCGATGGCGCGATCGCCGGGGTAAGCCGGCTCCTGGTTGGGAGCGATGGTATTGACGTACGCAGTGTTGGGGCTATACGGCAGGTAGGCGCCGGAGCGACGCGCCTTGTCGATGAGGTGCTCGATGAGATAGTGGGCGCGCTCGGGGCCCTCCACTTCCAGCACCGAGGCCAGCGCATCCAGCCACTCGTGGGTCTCGACCGGATCGGCGTCGTTCGTCATGTCATTCGCCATGGCAAAACCTTGTGGTTCGTCTTTCGAGGCATCGCGGGGAGCGGCGGGAATAAATAGCCCTCCGCCGCGGGGTTCATGCGGTCTCAGCATCGTGCCGGCGCGCTCACGCGCCTTCCGGCGGGGCTCCAAGCCCTATATCATCACTGTCCGGATTCCCTTAAGAATATCGGGCACCCATGACAAGCAAACCGCCGCAGGCACATAAACTCGAGATCAGGCAGCCTCTCGCGGCGGCGGATACGGCCCGGGTGGATACCCTGGACGCCGTCATTATACTGCTCCCGGAAAGCTCTCTCCAAAAGCGCTGGCCGGATTTTCCCCACGCCGAACGCCTGAAGAAACGCGTACCGGAAGGCAAGACGAGCTTGACCCCCATGCGCGCCGACCTGCCGAACCCGCGGGGTACGGTCGCGATCGTGGCCTCCTACAAGGCCGATGCTTCCACCTTCGAATTCCTGACCCTGGCACGCAAATGCCTGACCAAAGCCTGCGAATCCGAACCCGCAAACCTGGGACTCTTGTTGCCGGACAGCGATGAATACCTGTGGCCGGTAATCGCGGAGGCGCTTGTGGCGGCCGTGGCGGCTGCCGATTTCGAGCCGCCCCAGTTCAAGAAGAAACCCGAGAACCCGCGCCCCATCGCGAGCCTCACGCTCTTCGACGGCAAACAGGCCCTGGATTTCAAACGCACCCTGGCAGAAGCGGAAGGCAACCGCCTGGCCCGTTGGCTGACCATGCTGCCCGCCAACCATCTGACGCCCACCGAATATCGGGGCTATGTGAAAGACATGGCGCGGAGGGAGGGCTGGAAGTCCGAATTCCTGGATGAAAAGAAACTGAAGTCCATGGGCGCCGGGGCTTTCCTGGCGGTATCCCAAGGCAGCGACACCCGCGACGCGGGTATCGTGCATCTCACCTACAAACCGGCGAAGGTGGCGCGCAACGCCAAGCATCTGGCGCTCGTGGGCAAGGGCATCTGCTACGACACCGGCGGCGTGAACCTCAAGTCCGACAAATCCATGTTCGGTATGCACGGTGACATGCAGGGCTCGGCGGTAGCGCTCGGCACCCTGCTCGCCCTCACCCGGCTCAAGGTGCCTTTCCGGGTGGACGCCTGGCTCGCCATCGCGCGCAACCAGATCGGCCCCAAAGCCTATACGCAGAACGACGTGATCAAGGCCATGAACGGCGTCAACATCGAGATCATGCATACCGACGCCGAGGGCCGCATGGTGCTGGCGGATACCCTCGCCCTCGCCACCCGCGAGAAGCCCGGCCTGACCCTGGACTACGCCACCCTGACCGGCGCCTGCGTGATGGCGCTCGGCACCCGTTACAGCGGTGCATTCACCCAGAGCGCGACGCTCGCCAAGTCCGTGATCGCCGCCGGCATCGCCAGCGGCGAACGGGTCTGGCCCTTCCCTATGGATGCGGATTACGACGAAGCCATCGAGAGCGAAGTGGCTGATGTGAAGCAATGCGTGCTGGAGAACAGCCGGGCGGACCACATCCTGGCGTCGCGCTTCCTCTCCCGTTTCGTGGACAAGGACGCACCCTGGATCCACGTGGACCTGGCCGCTTCCGACCACAAGGGCGGCCTCGCCCATGTGTCCACGGAGGTGACAGGCTTCGGCGTGCGCTTCACCCTGAACTTGCTCCTGGACCAGGGGCTCGCACCCCGATGAGCGACACCCTCACCCTCGCCCGGCCCGACGACTGGCACCTGCATCTCAGGGACGGCGCGGTATTGAAAGACATCCTGCCGTACACGGCCAGGCGTTTCGGCCGCGCCATCGCGATGCCCAACCTGAAGCCGCCAGTGACCACGACGCAGCAGGCACTGGAATACCGCGAACGGATCCTGGCAGCGCTACCGGCAGGCGCCGCTTTCACCCCGCTCATGACTCTCTATCTCACGGAGAAGACCTCGCCGGATGAGATACGCCGGGCCAAGGCCAGCGGCCATGTATATGCGGTCAAGTATTACCCAGCAGGCGCCACCACCAATGCAGATGCGGGAGTCACGGATATCCTGCGTTGTCAGGCGGTCCTGGAAGCCACGGTGGAAGCGAGGCTCCCACTCCTGGTGCACGGCGAAGTCACGGATCCGGAAGTGGACGTGTTCGACCGGGAGAGCGTGTTCATAGACAAGGTATTGGCGCCGCTCATCGCACGGCTGCCGAAGCTGAAAGTGGTGTTCGAGCACATCACCACCAAGAAGGCGGTGGACTTCGTGCTCTCGGCCCCGGCTAATGTGGCCGCCACCCTCACCCCCCAACATCTGCTGCACAACCGCAATGCCATGTTCAAGGGCGGCATCCGGCCCCATTACTACTGCCTGCCGGTGCTGAAACGCGAGGGCGACCGGAAAGCCCTGGTACGGGCCGCGGTCAGCGGCAACCCCAAGTTCTTCCTGGGCACCGACAGCGCGCCCCATGCCCGCCATCTGAAAGAACATGCCTGCGGTTGCGCCGGCATCTTCAGCGCTCACGCCGGCATCGAGCTTTATGCAGAGGTATTCGAGCAGGCGGGCGCCTTGCCCAAGCTCGAAAGCTTCGCGAGTTTCCACGGCGCGGACTTCTACGGCCTACCGCGCAACACCGACAAGCTAACTCTGGTGAAGAGATCCTGGACACCGCCGGCGACCTACCGCTTCGGCGATGCCGAGCTCGTACCCTTCCGCGCAGCGGAAGAAATCCCCTGGAGTCTCGCTTAAGCATATCTTCCACCCGCTCCATCCTTTATCCTGCATGCATGGACGAAACCAGAGCCCCTCACCCCTTCTCGACGCGCTTCCGCGGCTTCCTGCCCGTGGTGGTGGACGTGGAGACCGGCGGCTTCAACCATCAGACCGACGCGCTCCTGGAGATCGCCGGGGTGATGCTGGAGATGGACGAGGATGGGCACATCAGCCGCGGCGAGACCCATACCTACCACGTGCAGCCCTTCGAGGGCGCGAACATCGAGCCGGCGGCGCTGGCCATCACCGGCATAGATCCGCACCACCCCTTGCGCCCGGCTCTGCCGGAACGGGAAGTCCTCAGACGCCTGTTCCGCGAAGTACGCACGGAACTCGACAAATACGGCTGCACCCGCGCAGTGCTGGTGGGCCACAACGCCTTCTTCGACCTCAATTTCCTGAACGCCGCCGTGGGCCGCAGCGGCGTGAAGCGCAACCCCTTCCATCCCTTCTCGAGCTTCGACACCGCGACCTTAGGTGGCGTGGCCGTGGGCCAGACTGTATTGGCCCGGGCGGTGGAAGCAGTTGGCCTCGCCTGGGACAGCTCCGCAGCCCATTCCGCCGCCTACGACGCGGAGAAGACCGCCGACCTCTTCTGTGAGATCGTGAATCGCTTCCAGCCCCTGTATATGGCTGCCCTGACCGCTGACCACGGATAAAAAAACGGGGCTTGCGCCCCGTTTGGATCCGACCCTCCCAGGAAAGCGTTCTTATTTCAGGAATGCTTGATGCTCTTTTCCTCGAGCAGCTTCTTGAGCTCACCCGACTCGAACATCTCCACGACGATGTCGCACCCGCCCACCAGTTCGCCCTTGACGAACAACTGTGGGAAGGTGGGCCAGTTGGAATATTTCGGCAGGTTGGCACGCACTTCGGGCTCCGCCAGCACGTTGACGTGACCGAACTCCACTCCCAGGGACTTGAGCACCTGGGAAGTGCGGGCCGAGAAACCGCATTGCGGGAAATCCGGCGTGCCCTTCATGAAGAGCATCACCGGCCGGCTCTCGATCTCGTGCTTGATGCGCTCTGCTATATCCATGCTCGTTCTCTATCGGCGTCATGGGCCTGGCGGCCCTGTTACGGCGATTTTACTTCAATTTCGGATACCACGTCTTTGACCCCGCCGACGCCCTTGGCCACGGTGACGGCCTGGTCTCGTAGGGCAGTGGTGGGTACGGTGCCGCTTAGGGTGACCACCTGGCTCACGGTCTTGACATGGATATCGAAGGATTTTAGCCAAGTGTCAGCCAGGAGCTTGGTCTTGATCGTGGTCGTCAGATAGGAATCATCCATGAAGCTCCCAGCGGTGGCGCCGGGCATGGGCTTGTCGGAAGCGCACCCGCCGACGGCACAGACGAGCCCGGCAGCGAGCAACAGGGCGATGAGGATATTGGTTTTGATGCGCATGGTCTTCTCTCCTTCCGTTAGCGTGTTTCGTCCGGCAGCTTGCCGCCTCGCTGCGGCAGCTCGTCGAGTATGCGGCGTCGCTCGGCTTCGGGCATCCGCGACCAGCTTGCGATCTCGCCGATGTGGCGACGGCAACCGAGGCAGTATTCCTCGTCATCCAGCGTACATATGCCTATGCAGGGCGAGTCCGGTGGGTTCATGATAAGCGGCACAGCAAGGCGGGGTGATGGCACGGATTTCAGGAAGGATTATACTAACGATACGCTTGATCCCGGCTCCCGATTTGACACTTGTCGGGCATAACGCTCTATCTTCACATTAAGAATGGCAAGAGGAGTATGCGATGAATCCCCTGAATAGCATCAAAGGCACCCTGATCGCGGGTTTCGTGCTCGCCGTCATCGTCGCGCTCGCACTCAACATGGGCCTGGGCACGGTCAACTGGCTGACGCTGATACGCTGGATACATATCCTCGCGGGCATCACCTGGATCGGCCTGCTCTACTATTTCAACTTCGTGCAGACGCCTGCCATGGCCGTGGCCGCCGCCGACAAGGGTGGGCCCGGTGGTGCCGGTGTTTCCAAATACATCGTGCCGCCCGCACTCGCCTGGTTCCGCTGGTCTGCGGCCCTCACCTGGATCATGGGCGTCGCTTACCTCGGCTATAGAAGCAGCCTCGGGGCTTTCGCCCTCGGCTTCGAGAAATCCCCGGTGGACAGCTACGAGCTCACCATCGGCGTGGGCGCCTGGCTCGGCACCATCATGCTGTTCAACGTCTGGGTGCTGATCTGGCCGAACCAGAAGAAGATCCTGGGCATCGTGCCGGCCAGCGACGAGCAGAAGGCCAAGGCCCGCAAGATCGCCGGCCTGGCTTCCCGCGCCAACACCATGCTCTCCATCCCTATGATCCTGTGCATGGCTTCCGCGAGCCACGGCCTGCCGTTGATACACGGCTGAAGCCTGCCTGACCTTGAAGGCTGAAGCCCGGCCATGAGGCCGGGCTTCATGTTTATAGGCCGGTATAATAGCCACCGGTACCCACCACCGGCCGTCCATGCCCGCTTCCCTGCCCACAGATATCTCCGCCACGGTGCAACGTGCGCTCGCCGAGGACATCGGCGATGGCGACCTGACGGCCGCATTGGTCCCGGCTGCCGCCCGCGCCCATGGCCGGGTGATCTCCCGGGAAGAGGCGGTGCTCTGTGGCACCGCCTGGTTCGACGAAGTGTTCCGGCAAGTGGACGACGCCATCGCCATCCACTGGGAAGCCGGCGACGGTGAGACGGTGCAACGGGACCAGCTCCTGTGCCGGCTGGAAGGCCCGGCGCGGGGCCTCTTGACCGGGGAGCGCAGCGCGCTCAATTTCCTGCAGACCCTGTCTGGTACCGCTACGCTGGCACGGCACTATGCGGAGGCTGCCAAAGGTACCCACACCACCATACTGGACACGCGCAAGACTCTGCCGGGACTGCGCAACGCGCAGAAATACGCGGTGCGCTGCGGGGGTGCCAATAATCACCGCATGGGCCTATACGATGGCATCCTGATCAAGGAGAACCACATCATGGCGGCCGGCGGCATCGGACCCGCAGTGCAAGCGGCCCGGAGCAAGGGCGCGAGTGTACCGGTGGAGGTGGAAGTGGAGACCCTGGATCAGCTGCAAGAAGCCATCAAGGCCGGCGCGGATATCCTGCTGCTGGACAATTTCAGCCACGCACAGATGCGCGAAGCAGTGAAGATGACCGCCGGGCGCGCCAAGCTGGAAGCGTCGGGTGGCATAGGCGTGGATTCGATCAAGACGGTGGCCGAGACCGGTGTGGACTACATATCGGTCGGCGCCCTCACCAAGAACGTCCGCGCAGTGGACCTCTCCATGCGCTTCGAGTTGAGCCAGGTTTAAGATAATCACAAAGACCCGGCCGGCATGGCCGGCGGAAACGAGGAAACGGCATGTCAGGACTGATCTTCACTCTCATCGTGATCGCGGCTCTCTGGGCCCTGGCTTATTTCGCTGCACCCATGTGGCTGTGGACCGTGACCGGCGCCCTGGGTCTGGTGGCTGAAGGCTGGCGTACCCATAGCGCACCCGCGGTGGCTTGGGTGGTGTTCCTGGTGCTGGCGGTGGCGCTCAACGTCCGGCCCCTGCGCCGCATGCTCGTCACCGACCATCTGCTCGGTTGGTTCCGCAAGGTGCTGCCGCCCATATCCGAGACCGAGCGCATCGCCATAGACGCCGGCAATACCTGGTGGGATGCGGACCTTTTCACCGGCAGGCCTGACTGGAAGAAACTTTTAGGCACGCCCGCTCCGGCCTTGAGCGAAGAAGAACAGGCGTTCCTGGATGGCCCGGTGGAAGAGTTCTGCAAATCCCTGGATGACTGGAAGATCACCCACGAACTCAACGATCTCACACCCGGCGCCTGGGACCTCATCCGCAAACACCGTTTCTTCGGCATGATCATCCCCAAGCAGTATGGCGGCCACGGTTTCTCCGCCCTCGCCCACTCCACGGTAGTGATGAAGATCGGTACCCGCAGCACCAGTGCGGCGGTGACGGTGATGGTGCCGAACTCCCTCGGACCCGGCGAGCTGCTGTTGCACTACGGCACCGACGAACAGAAGGGCCATTACCTGCCTCGGCTCGCGCGCGCCGAAGAGATCCCCTGTTTCGCCCTCACGGGGCCCTATGTGGGCTCGGATGCGGGCGCGCTGCCGGACAATGGCATCGTGTGCAAAGACATGTATCAGGGCAAGGAGACCTTGGGATTCCGTGTCAACTGGGACAAGCGTTATATCACCCTGGCGCCCATCGCCACGGTGTTGGGCGTCGCCTTCAAAGCTTATGACCCGGATCACCTGCTAGGCGACAAGGAAGATCTAGGCATCACCCTTGCCCTCATCCCCACGAACCTGCCGGGAGTCGAGATCGGCAGACGCCACAACCCGCTGAACTCGGCCTTCATGAACGGGCCGACCCGCGGCAAGGACGTGTTCATCCCCTTCGATTACCTCATCGGCGGAACGCAATACATCGGCCAAGGCTGGCGCATGCTCATGAACTGCCTGTCGGTAGGTCGTGCCATCTCCCTGCCGGCCCTCGGCACCGGTGCCGGTAAACACGCGAGCCGAGTCACGGGCGCCTATGCCCGGGTGCGCAAGCAGTTCCGCGTGCCCATCGGTAAATTCGAAGGTGTCGAAGAAGCCCTCACCCGCATCGCCGGTTACACCTACCGCATGGATGCGGCGCGACGCCTCACGGCCGGTGCGCTGGATCGGGGCGAGAAGCCCTCGGTGCTCTCCGCCATCCTCAAATATCACTGCACCGAAGGCATGCGTCTGGTGCTAGGTGATGCCATGGACGTGCACGGCGGACGCGGCGTGATGATGGGGCCGCGCAACTATCTGGCACGGGGCTATCAGGCGGTACCGGTGAGCATCACCGTGGAAGGCGCCAACATTCTCACCCGCAGCATGATCATCTTCGGTCAGGGGGCGATCCGCGCCCATCCCTACCTGCTGAAAGAGATGGAGGCCGCTTCCAGCGAAGATCACGCGAAGGCCGCGGTGGAGTTCGACCGCGCCCTCTTCGCCCACATAGGCTTCACCATCAGCAATGCGGCCCGCTCCCTGTTCCTGGGACTCACGGGCGCGCTGTTCTCGCCTGCACCCGGCGGACCCACCCGGTGCTATTACCGGCAGCTATCGCGCATGAGCGCGGCCTTCACCTTCACCGCTGACGTGGGCCTCCTGATGCTAGGCGGCGAGATGAAACGTCGTGAGAAGCTCTCCGCACGCTACGGTGACATCCTGAGCCACCTGTACCTGGCATCAGCGGCTCTCAAGCAGTTCGAGGATCAGGGCCGGCCTCAGGCGGATCTGCCGCTGGTGGAATGGGCCTGCCAAGACTCGCTCTATGCCATACAGCAGGGCTTGGAAGGCATCCTGCATAACTTCCCGTCCCGGCCCTTCAGCCGGCTGATGCGTCTCCTGGTGTTGCCTCTCGGCAGGCCCTACGCTCCCGCCGGCGACAGGCTGGGTCACCAGGTCGCCAAGTTGCTGCTGGAACCTTCCGACGCCCGGGATCGCCTGACGCGACATGCCTTCACCTCCGCCGATCCGACGGATCCGGTGGGCCGCATGGAAAACGCCCTCAAGCAGACCTTGGCCTCGGAACCCGTGGAAGACAAGCTGCAGCAGGGCCTCAAGAAGCGCCTGACACCGGCAAATTATCTGCAGCTGGTGGACGAAGGCAATGCGAAAGGCGTGCTGGACGCGCGGGAGGCAGCCTTCCTCAAGGAGACCTATGCCGTGGTGCGGGATGCCATCGACGTGGACGAGTTCGGGGACTTGAGAAGCGCCTGAGCAGGCTTCGAAGGTCTGAGGCAAAAGCCCCGGTCATCCGGGGCTTTTTTATATCTCCAGATCGGGCTTGCCGCGCAACAGGCGGTCGCATTCATCCGCGGGCAAGGGCTGACTGAACAGGAAACCCTGCATCAGATGGCAGCCTTCAGCCATGAGTTGCTGCATCTGGCCTATGGTCTCCACGCCTTCCGCGATCACTCTGAACTTGAGCCGGTCCGCCAGCGTCAGGATCACTCGCGCGATGGCCGCGTCGTGCTCGCTGGTGGCGATGCCCTGCACGAATGCCCGATCGATCTTGATCACGTCCACCGGCAGATGCTTGATGTACATCAGGGATGAGTGGCCGGTACCGAAATCATCCAGCGCGATACGCACGCCCAGGGATTTTAGATCTTCCAGGATACGGATGCTCGCCTTCACGTCCTGCATGATCAGGCTCTCGGTGATCTCGAACTGCAGTGCCGAGGGTGGGAGGCCCGAGGCCATGAGCGCGTCTTCCACCACCCGTCTCAGGTTCTGCATGGTGAACTGGCGTACCGAGAGGTTGACCGCCACATGCAGTCGGCGGCCACGGGAACTCTTGTACCAGATACCAACCTGGCGGCAGGCTTCTTCCAGCACCCATTGACCCAGGGGCACGATCAGGCCGGTCTCTTCCGCCAGATGGATGAATTCCCCCGGTGGCACCAGGCCGATCTGCGGATCCTGCCAGCGCACCAAGGCTTCCACGCCGACGATGCCGCCTTCACGCGTATCGAACTGCGGCTGGTAATGCAGCACCATCTCGTTGTTCCTGAGGGCCCGGCGCAGGGCGTTCTCACTGGACAGGCGCTTCATCGCCTTGGTGTGCATATCCTGGGTGAAGAACTGGTAATTGTTGCGGCCACGCTCCTTGGCCTTGTACATGGCGCTGTCCGCGTTCTGCAAGAGCGCCTGTACCGTGGAACCGTCGGCGGGATACATGCTGACACCGATACTGCATCCGAGGTTCACCTCGGTGCCTTCCAAGAGGATAGGTTCGGCCAAGGACGACAATATGCGCTCGCAGGTGAGCGGCACCGCCTGCTGTTCGGTGCAGTCTTCCACGATCACGGTGAATTCATCGCCACCGAGGCGCGCTACCGTGTCCGAGGTGCGCACACATTCCAGTAGCCGCTGGCCTATCTGGTACAACAACTGGTCGCCGACGTTATGGCCCAGAGAATCGTTCACGCTCTTGAACCGATCCACGTCGATGAACAAGAGCGCTAGGGGATGGCGCGAGCGACGCGCGCGGGCGAGCGACTGTTCCATACGGTCCATGAACAGAGTCCGGTTCGGCAGGCCGGTCAAGTGATCGTAGTTCGCCAGCCGGCGCATCTCTTCCTCGGCCTGCTTGCGATCCGCAGCCGAGAGCGCCAAAGCCATGAAATCCGCCAGCGCGCTCGCGTAGTTGATCTCTTCTGCGGTCCAGTGCCTGGTGTTCCCGGCCCACTCATGGAACACCACGCCACGCACCTTGTAACCGTGGCGGAAAGGCACCACCAACGCTGCATTCACGTCGCGCTGCTTGAAGTAGTAATGCCAGACTTTCGCCAGGCGCACATCGCGGCGGATGTCCGAGATAGGCACCGCGCGGCTCTGCTGCAGTTCCTCGAAGAGTTCAGGGCATTCATCCTTTTCGATGTTGGCGCGGGATTGGGTGGAATGCTCGCCATGATCGAAGGTGTGCACACAGCGCATGGCCGTGCCGATGGAGTTCATCAGCCAGATGCTGATGCGTCCGCACTGGGTGGCCTGGGTGGAACGGGCGCTGATGACCTCGAAAGCGGCGCGCAGGTCGCCCGTCGAGATGCTGGGATCGCGGGTCAGCTCATAGAGCTGCGAATCCTTGTGCCGGGTCCGCTCCTCTTCGCGCTTGAGGCGCGTCTCGAGGCGGGTGCGCTGGTTGGCTTCGTTGTCCAGCTCCTCGGCCATGCCCTCGTATGAGAGCTTGAGCCTGAGCCTGTCGGCGATATCCTCCTGTCGAGTCCGGGCGATCAGACACAGGGTCACCGCGACCACCGCGCTCACCAGCGCCACCAGCAGACCGGAGATACCCGGCTCCAACGCGAGCCTGAGGTCGATCGGCACAAACAACACGACGAGGTAGGAGATATAGAAGAAGACATTGCCCGCGAGCATCATGGATGGCAGCGCGCCCATGGCGACGAGCAACACCAGGAGCGTCACCTGGTTCTCCATGGATCCCGGATGGAACATGAACCAACCGGCGGTGCCCCACACCACGCCAAGCAACCCTGTAAGGATCAAGAAGACTTTTTGCCAGCGGCTCGCGGTGGTGAGCGAGACGATCTCGCCTTCCGATGAGCGCCAGCTGAGCCAGATGCGCACCCCGCTCACGAGCGCCATGCAGCCTAGCCAAGCGCCCATGGCCAGATGGTTGATCTCAGGCCAGAACGCAGCGGCTGCGAGGCCAGCCGCGCAGATCACCGCGAGGTCGGTCCAGCGCCCGAATTTACGCAAGGCATTGACCCGCGCCAGCTGCACATGCTGGTCGAAGGAAATCACCTTCTTTATCGGATTTTCAGCGACCATCCCGAGCTGCTCCACCCCTGAAGCTTGCTAGATGCTCTCCCCCCCTACAATAGACGGGTTTAGGCACATAACGCATTTGCATTATGTTATATCACAATAGGAACCATTTAGGGATGAATAGTTTCGTGTTCTAAATAGCCAGATCAGGGATCCCCCGGAGCAGCCGGTCGCACTCTTCCTCGGCCAAGGGTGGGCTGAACAAGTAGCCCTGCATGATATGGCAGCCCTGGGCGCGCAGGGTCTCCATCTGGCCCACGGTCTCCACCCCCTCGGCGATGACTTCGAGCTTCAGGCTCTCACCCAGCGCGATGATGGAATGGGCGATGGCTGCGTCGTATTGGCTCCGATGTATCACGTCCACGAACTCGCGATCGATCTTGAGCACGTCCACCGGCAGCCGTTTCAGATATAGCAACGAAGAATGCCCCGTGCCGAAGTCATCGAGCGCGATGCGCACCCCCAGGAGCTTGAGCTGTTCCAGCACGCTGATGTTGGTCTCCACCTCCTGCATGATGAGACTCTCGGTGATCTCCAGTTGCAGGGCGGATGGCGGCAGACCGGAATCCTGCAAGGCTGCCCGCACCACATCCACCAGATTCTTCATGCCGAACTGGCGGACCGACAGGTTCACGGCGATGTGGAAGGGATGGCCGCCCACCGCTTCGTACCAGGGCTTGGCCCGACGGCATGCCTCCTCCAGAACCCATTGACCCAGGGGCACGATGAGTCCGGTCTCCTCGGCCAGCGGGATGAATTCATTGGGCCAGATCATGCCGAGCTCGGGGTCCTGCCAGCGTACCAACGCTTCCAACCCGATGATGCCGCCGCTCTTCACATCGAACTGAGGCTGGTAGTGCAGCACCATCTCGGTACGCTGCAATGCCTTGCGCAAGGCGTTCTCCCGGGACAAGTGCAGCATGGCCCGCACATGCATGTCCTGGGTGAAGAACTGATAGTTGTTACGGCCCCGCTCCTTGGCCTTGTACATGGCGCTGTCGGCGTTCTGCAGCAGCAGGTCGCCATCCGCACCATCGTTGGGGAACAGGCTGATGCCGATGCTGCAGGTGAGGTTCACATCGGTCTGCCCCAGGGAGATGGGTTCGACGGTCGCTTTCAGGATGCGCTCGCAAGCCAGGGTGACGAATTCAGCGTCCTGGCAGTTCTCGAGGATCACCGTGAACTCATCGCCGCCGAGACGCGCCACCGTGTCGGAGGCGCGTACGCAGGCCAAGAGCCGCTTACCGATAGCGCGCAATACCAGATCGCCTGCATGGTGCCCCAGGGAGTCGTTTATGCTCTTGAACCGGTCCACATCGATGAACAAGAGCGCCACCCGCTGGCGTGAACGGCGCGCCTTGGCGAGCGCCTGGGCAAGCCGGTCCATGAACAGCGAGCGGTTGGGCAGGCCCGTGAGGCGATCGTAATTCGCCATCTCCCGGAGCTTGTCTTCCGCCTCCCGCCGGTCATTGGCCGTGATGGCCAGGGCCACGAAATCCGCCAGGGAACTGGCGAAACTCGCCTCATCACGTGTCCACTCCCGGGAGCCACCCTGGTATTCGTGGGTGATCACGCCGCGCACTTTGTTGCCCTGGCGGAAAGGCGCCACCAACACCGCGGTGACACCGTTCGCTTTCAGGTAGTCAGAACGCAACTCACCTATCCGCTCATCCCCGGCCACATCGCTGATGGCATAGGTGCGCGTCTCATGGATGGCCTCGAAGAGCGCGGGGCTGCGGCGCCGTTCGAGCATCACCCCGCCGCCGTTCGCGTGCTGTCCGTTCTGGAAGACATGGGCGCAGCGCAAGGTAGACCCGGTATCGTCCAGGAACCATACGGCGACCCGCTTACAATGCATGGCGAGAGCCGCCTTGTCGGCGATGACGGTGAGCGCGCCTTTGATATCGCCGCCCGAGACGCTCGACTCGCGTGCCAGGTCCAGCAACGACTGGCTCTGCCGGCGCATGCGCTCCTCACCCTCACGCAGCTTGGTCTCGACCTTGGTGCGCTCCGAGACCTGGCCGGTCAGTTCCTCCACGATGGAGGCATACGAGAACCGCAGGTTCAGCCCTTCCAGGACCCGCCCATTCGCGAGCCGCGCCACAGCGGAGAAAAGCCCGCCGGTGAACAGCAGCAGGAAGGCAGACGCGAATCCAGGGTCACCGCCGTAGATGCTGAGACGTAACAATGCCGGCACGAACGCCAGGACGAGAAAAGACAGGTAATGCAGCATGCTGGCGCTCAACAGCGGGATGGCGGCGGCGGCCACAGTAGTCAGCAGCATCGCGGGCAGGAGCGTGCCGGCCCAACCATCCGTATGCACCAGCAGCAGGCCGCAGAGGCCCCAGCCCAGACCCAAGAGGGATGTTGCAGCGAGGATGGCCCGCTGCCAGGGGATCGATTTCTCCACCTGGATCATCTGCTGCCTGAAGGCGTAGCCCAGCGCCGCACGGAACAGGCCCCCACCCCCCAAAAAGGCCGCTGATACCGTCAGAAGAGCCTGGTTTTCCGTCCCATGAGCGATCCAGGCCAGTAAACCGGCTGCAATGAAGCTAGGCCAGTCCGCGCCCCAGCCGAAGCGATACAACAGATTGGTCTGCTCGGCCCTGACCTGCCGCGCGACTTCCTCATTATGTATTTCCGGGCAGACCGCTGTTGTTATAGGCACGCTTTAGGATCTCTCTGCATGCGTTATGGAATCCAGGCCCGTATGCGGGCCTGCCCTGGAAACCGGCCTTCATCGGCCCTCGAATCTGATCCCCTCAAGACGAAGATACTAGTTAACTTAAAATAAGTATGCCAGCGGCCGGTTTATGCACTTCTCGTCATAAAATGATTGCTTGATTCCGCCCGCAAAACCTGCGGTCAACGCCACGATTTGCCTGATACAGCGATCCGAGCGAATTCCTCACTCTCGCTGCCATGCCGGTAGGCGCCTATACCGGCATGGCAGCATCACACTCGACTATACCAACGCCGATATCGAAGTTACCGACGCCAATGGCAACGCCGCACAAGTTATGCCTGTGTACGCAAGCGGCAAGCCTGTCACCACCGTCACCCTCGCCATCGACCTGGATAACCAGGCCGCCGTGACGTTGGCGCCGGCATGCCCCAGGTCTATCAGGTTGACTTCGATCGGGACGCATCGAATGTGGTCAATCTCAACAATTCCACCATCATCGTGCAGCCATTCAAGGCGAATGAGATCGCCGTCATAGTCCAGTAGGGTGTGAAAGACATCGATCAGGTAGCCCGCATGAGTGGGCCGCTTCTTTCATTCTGGCCTGAAGAACATCGCTCCCGTGCGCATCAGTTCTTCGATACTCGCTGCCGGCTGCGGATGGGCGAACAAGAAGCCCTGGCCCTGCTCGCACTCCAGAGTCTTCAGGAATTCCCATTGAGCCGCTGTCTCGACGCCCTCGGCAATCACCAATATATCTAGACTCTTTGCCATGGCGATGATGGCGCGCATGATCGCCTGCTGATGCTCGTCATGGGGTAGGTTACTTACGAAAGCCCGATCGACTTTCAGGTAATCGACCCGGTACTGACGCAGGTAATTCAACGACGAATACCCGGTACCGAAATCGTCTATGGCGATGCCCACTCCCAGTGCATGGAGCTGATCGAATACCGCCCGTGTCCGCTCCGGATCCTCCATCATGCTGCTCTCGGTGAGTTCAAGCACGAGGCTCCCCGGCAGGAGACCGGTCTCGTCGAGGATGGACACCAGTCGATCGAGGAAGTCCGGTTGTCGCATCTGTCGCGCCGAGATGTTCACCGCCATGTGCATATCTTGCAGGCCCGCATCCTGCCATGCACGCATCTGCAGACAGGCGCTCTTCAGCACCCACTCGCCCAGTCGCACGATATGGCCGGTCTCTTCCGCCACCGGTATGAATCGCGCCGGCGGGATCAGCCCCAGTTCCGGGTGCTGCCAGCGCAAGAGCGCCTCGGCACCGCTGATGCTCCCGCTGTAGAGGTCGAAATACGGCTGATAGTGCAAGAATAGCTCGCCATGCTCCATGGCCTGCCGGAGGCCCGTGGCGAGACGCAGTGATTCGCTGGCATCACTCTCCGTACCGGCGAAACACTCGATGCTGCCCGCGCCGCGGCGCATGGCCGCATGCATGGCATGCCCTGCATGCCTGAAGACCAGTTGTGCATCCTGGTCAGGCGGTGCCATAGCGATGCCGATGCTGGCCGAGAGGTACAGGTTTTGTCCGGCTGCCTGCAACGGCGCTTCCAGTCCCGCGAGTATGCTCTGGGCCATCTCCAGGGCATCTTTCTTCGATTCGATATTGGAGAGCAGCACACCGAACCCGTCGCTGCCGAGATGGAATGCTTCGCCCCAACCCGCCGCCGTCTCTTGCAGCCTATGCGCCAGCTTGCGCAGTACCTCGTCACCTACCGCGGTACCGAAGGAACTGTTGACCAGGGCGAAGTTGTCGATATCCAGATAAAGGAGCGCCATGGGGGTATGGGAGCGCACCGCGTGTTCCACCGCCTGGGTGAGGCGGCGCATCAGCATGAACCGGTTCGGCAGTCCGGTCAGGGAATCATGGCTGGCCAGGAACGCCATGCGGTCTTCGTATTTGTGCAACTGCGTCATGTCCGTGACCACGGCCACATACTGGATAGGGTGGCCGCGCTTGTCACGCACCACACTTAAACTAGCGAGTTCGGGGAAGGTGCCGCCGTTCGCACGCTTGTCCTGCAGCTCTCCTCGCCAATGACCGCTACTGGCCACCGCCTGCAGTATCTCCTTGCGTAGCGCTGGAGGCATCACCTCTTCCTGCATACAGAAAGGCGTTTTGCCGGCCATATCTGCCTGTGTGTAGCCAGTGATGTTCGTATAAGCCCGGTTCACCGAGATCACATGCAGATCGCCATCCAATATCAGGATGCCTTCTGCGATGTGCTCGAGCGCCTGTGATGCCAGGTCGAGCTTTTCTTCGAGTGCCTTGTCGGCGGCGGCAGCCGCAGGCTGTATCTGCATGAACCCCAACAACAGATGTCGCGGGCCCATCTGCATGCGCTCGACATGGATATCGACCAGCGTACCCGCATGGCTGCCGCCCTCCAGCGCCGCCACGAAACTGCCCCGGCCAGAACGGTCGGCGGATGCGAGAGCCTCACGTATCTTCTGCTTATCTTCGCTGGAGAAGCGCTGGGTGAGCGCCCCACCGCAACGGGTGCGTGCACCGTTGATCGGATGCTGCCAGAAGCCCGTGGTGCCCGCCGGATCGCAGACGAACACCAGCTTCGCCCCGCCTAATGGCGGTGCCATGCGCCTGTTCGAAGTCTTTTTCTTGGGCAACGGTCCGCACCTACCGGTGCCCTGGTCCATTTCAGGGCACCTCTTTGTGAACCATGTGAATTGTGGGTTTTAAAACCCACGCAGGAGTATAGACAGTTGTTCGTCTACGAAATAGTCATGCGCAAAAATGCAGCGCCCGCCTGATAGGCGGGCGCTGGGCAAAAACTCACCAATTCAGAGGGGGTTAAGGCTGCTGAGCGCTGCCTTTGCCGCTGGCGAAATCCAAGACCGTCGCCTGGATGTCGCTTTGCAGGTATTGCGCCACCTGGTCCATGACCCGCTGTTCAGCCAGTTGCGGATCGGTGCCCGAGACCTTGAGGTCCCAGCGACGCACCCCGTGCGCACGGGTATCGGTGCCCGTGAGGCTCACCTGCAAGGTACCGGTGATCCAGTACCAGCCGTTTTGTGGTTTGAGCTCGGAGTAATCCAGACTCGCGGTCATGGTGTAAGGCGAGACATCGGCGACAGTGAACCCCGCGTCCGCCAACGAGCCGGCGAGTATCTTCTTCGTGCCGTCCGCATTACGCCCATCCGCCGCCGCCGAGATCTGCAGCTGCTTGAGCAGCGCCGTGCGATCCGCCTGCAGCTTGGCCAGCGGCCACTGCGGCGGTATCCCCTGCCCCGTGATATCCACCACCTGCAAGGCGCGCTGCAGGCCGGTGCGCGTCTGCTGCGCATCCACCGCCTGGCTCGCCGCCGCGATCTTGTCGAAGAGATCGGTACTGCCTTGGGCGGCATTGAGTGAAGCGCTCGTGCCGGCATCCAGATTGCTTATCTGCTGACGCAAGGCCGCGCTCGCTTTGCTCCGGGAGAGCGTCGCGAGCACGTGATACACATGGCTTTGCGGGTCCAGCCAGGTGTCGGAGATCACGACGCCCTGCAACACCGCATCCGTGCGCGTGCTGATGTTGCGGCTCACGTCCAGCGAGTTCTTGGCTCCCGATGCCGCGCCGGAACTGTTCTGGGAGAAGGCAGAGACATCGCTGGATTGCTCGCTGACGTTCACCGAGAAGGTCTTGGCGAGATCAGCCCGCGCCCGGTCCTGCGCCACCGCCAGGATGTCCGCATCACCGCGCCCCGTCAGGTAGGCACTGGAAGGGTAAGCAGCGCTGTTGCCCGTCACCCAGTCAGGGCGAGCGTCCAGGGGCTTGGCGTTGCTGCAGGCCGCCAAGAGGAGCGGGATAGCCAACAAAGAGATCCGGATGAGTGTCTTCACGGTCGTACCCTCTCAGTTAAATGAAGCCCATTGCAGGGAAGCGAAGCT
The DNA here is from genome assembly GCA_036000105.1 of Gammaproteobacteria bacterium. Lineage (GTDB taxonomy): Bacteria > Pseudomonadota > Gammaproteobacteria > Natronospirales > REEB76 > DASUBN01. The sequence goes on along the minus strand of DASYGE010000007.1, from coordinate 76,288 downwards.
GATCTGCCCTGCCTGGACGGAGATGTCCTTGAATACCCGTGTCGCGCCAGGCCTGCCATAGGCCCCCTGCAGCTGCACTTTCACGTCATAGGTGCCTGGGGGGAGTATGAAACGCGCCAACTGGATGTTGTCCGGCAAAGTGCCCCAGATGCGTGTATCGGCCTGATCTGCGACCGAAGCGAGCAAACTCACCACGCTGCCTAGCCCGGGAGAATTACGGTCCATCTTCTCAGCGGCCAGCTCACGGGCAACGTTGCGTGAGAACTCGGCGGCGAGGAGCTTGGGTCTGTCTGCATCGAGTTGTTTCGCAGCGTCCGCGGAGATATCCGCGACCTGCTCAGTACGTGCATCAGCACCCGCGACCGTGATCAGGGCATCGGACACGGCCGGTGGGCGCCGACGCAGCGACGGTAACGAGACGCTGTAATAGTGCCCGTTGACGGGGTTCGGCAGGAGCAAAGTCTCGGCCACCTTCTGGGGGCCTAAGCCATCACTGAATAGGAACACCAGCTGTCCCTGTGTGGCTGGCTTCATCACCGGCGGCCAGGTATCGATACCGAACGCCGCCTTGTATTTGTCGCGCTCGTCGTTGAGTCCGAGATAATCAGAGAAACGGCACAGGCTGAGCTTGAGATCAGCGGGGATAACCGCATCCGCATAACCCTCGGCCTTGTAAGCCTGGTAGGCCTGCCGATAGGCGATCATCGCATCGCTGTACTCTCCCAGGCTCTCGTACACCAGGCCCGAGAAATAGCGCGGGAAGGCATCGCCTCCGTCCGGTGCCGCATCGCCGTTGGGGTAGAGGCGCTTCAGCAGATCGTCGATCTGCACCGCTTCCACGCGTGCCCCGTCCGGCTGACCCATCTGCAGGAAGTTCAGGCCCTGATAGACATGCAGCAGCAATCGCTCGTAGAGCGGCCCCTGATACGCGCGCAGGTTCTCACTGAGAGTCAGCGCCGCCGCCATCTCGGTCACGCTGGTGGCTTCCAGATAAAGCATCAGCGGCTTGGCCTGTTCGAAGGTCAGCACGCTGCCGGCGTAGTCCCCTGCCATGCGCTGCACCATCGCCTTGTTGAGCAGATACAACACCTGATCCTTGCCGCCCTGGAGGCTATCCAACGCCTTCAAGGCCGCTTCCGGCTGTTGTGCAGCCAGATCCTGATCGACCTTCTGCATCACATCCATGTAGCCGAGCGCGCAACCGGCGAGCAGCAGCACCGCGCCAGACACGCATAGCCTGTAGCCGTGGCGGCGCGCCACTGCCGCGCCGCGGGCGACGGCGCGGTGGAATCCCGACATCGATCAGCGTCCTGTTAGGGGCGCACGCTGCCGTTCTTCACCAGCTTCTTGATCTTCTGCTGTCCCACCCATGCGATCACGTTGTTGTGCATGTTGATGAGGCGCAGATCCACCTGATAGTACTTGGCCGACGTGGTGCCCGCCGCGTCGATGATGGTGTTGATCGTGCCCTGCATCATGAAATCGGCACCGATCTCCTGGCCCATGGCGCTCTGCGTGGCACTGGTGGCATTCACGTCCTGATCCTGGCGCTCGCTGCGCACGTCACCGCGCTGTGCCGAAGACGCCACGAACTGCACCTTGCCGGAGTTGATCAGCTCACGCTGCATATCGTCCACGAAGGTCGACGTGCTGATGTGTTCCGAACTCAGGTTGCGGATGTCACCCACGATCACCGTGGGTTGCTTGCCGCCGTTCGCGCCCTCGAACTGGCCCAGCCAGGGGTCGCCCAAGACCTGTCCGATCAGGGTCTGGGCGGTCAGGTTGGCGTCCGTGTCGTTCCAGTAACCGCTGATGTCCGTCACCTGGTCAGAGGAGACACGCTGCACCTGCGGCATGCTCGAGCAGCCCGTGAGCAGGAGGGCGATGCAGGCCGCCGAGAGGATAGTTCCTGAATTCTTCATTTCTGGTCTCCCTTGGTCATACCGTCGAATAAGTTATCGGCGTGTGCGGTGAAATAGTCGCGGAAACCCGCGTTCATGTCCTTGGCGTTCGCCACCATGTCTTTCACCTGCTTCATGTCGAGTTCCGCCAGGCTCCAGACCGTACCGGTCTTGGGATCGGCCCATTGAGCGATGATGCGCGACCCGCTCACGTTCTGGTCGGTGATGTTCTGGATCTGGCGCGAGACCGACTGGTCATTCTGCTGATCCTGTCCGCTGCCCGATGATGCGGAATAATCCTGGGTCGCCACCTTCATGAAAGAAGACAGCACACGCGCCACCTCGGCGCGGGCACGGTCATCTGCGGTGGAACGCTGCAAGGATTGATCGTTCATGCTCGGCGCAGAACCGATGCCGTGTATCAACCGTCCGTCTTTGTCATTCAGGGCCTGGCTGCCCTTGTTCACCCAGTCCGGAGCGCCCTTGATGCCGAGGTCGCTCTCCACCACAGTGCGGCTGGAGCAGGCTGTGAGCATGCCGAGAGCCAATAGCACCATTCCTAGATAGGCGAATTTCCTGAGTTTCATAAGAATCTCCATTCCGTTATGTGCCCAGGCGGAGCCCGGGCCTGAATTCAGCCTGTATATGCTACGTCACCTGAGCCTCCATGGCACCCCGCGCGGGGCAAACCCCCGTCAACGAGGCGTTTCAAAATGTAACGAACGCGCAAGTTGCGCATGGGTGCACAGCGCCACTGTCGCCCCATGCCGCGCGGGGTTATCCTGTTCCCATGGAAAGGTTACTCATCTGCCTGCTCGCGGGCTCGGCGGCTCTCGCAGGCTGCGCCAGCTTAGGCTTCAACGAGCACGCTGACATGCTGCGCACCGCCATGCAGGATGATCAAGCCTGCATCAAACAAGGCATGAGATACCCAGACCCCGCTTATGTGACCTGCCGCATGCGGCTGCAGGATGGCCGCCTGCACCAGGCCTGGCTCAACATGCAGCTGATGCATCAGACCGCCAACCAGCCCAATATCATCCCGCCCCCCTACACCGGCCATGAGATATACCGGCCCCTGAACCGGGATTATTTCGACTGCCAGCTCACCACCGAAGATAGACGCGATTACGTCCTGTGTGCCGAAGATGAAAAAGCCGAAAAGCCCTGATCCCGAGACTCCTCTCTACACCCGTATCTACGCTGCCGTCCGCAAGATCCCCAAGGGGCGGGTCAGCACCTATGGCCGCATCGCCCGCCTGGTGCGGGCTCCCGGCCCCCGGGTGGTGGGGTATGCCATGGCCGCCCTGCCCGCCGGTTCCAACGTCCCCTGGCAACGAGTCGTGAACCACAAGGGGGAGATCAGCCTGCGTAAGGGGGGAGACGGGCAGATGCGCCAGCGCAGGCTTCTGGAAGCCGAAGGCGTGCAGTTCAACCTAAAGGGGCGCATCAACCTCAAGACCTACGGCTGGCCCACCTCTTAAGCCTTCTAAGGCGGCGGGCTGTAGAGGGCTTGTAATTAACTATTGTGTAGTCTATAGTACTATCAAATACACAGTATTGGGTAGTCCACAGTGGCCACGGCCGAAGACGATATCCAGCTCGCCCAGGCGCGCAAGTTCCAGAAGGAACTGAACGCTGGCATCGTCTCCCTGGTGCTCCTGTCCATCCTGGGCGCTGCCCGGGAACCCCTCTATGGCTACCAGATAGCCAAACAGTTGGAACGGGACGGGGACAGCACCGCCATCATGAAGCAGGGCACCCTCTACCCCGTACTGCGCGCCTTGAGTGCCGGCGGCTTCCTGGAAAGCCAGGTCGAGCCCTCCGTCTCCGGCCCCCCGCGCCGCTATTACCGCATCACCGACGCGGGCCGCCAAGTGCTCGCACAGTGGAAAGCCGCCTGGGTGAGTACCCGGGATTTCGTTGACTCCATCCTTGAAGGATCGCCGTCATGACAAAGCCAGTGCCCCGCTCCGTCCAGGAGTACCTGGATCAGCTCCGTGCCGAACTCGCCGGCGCCGATCCAGCCCTCATCCAGGATGCCCTCTACGACGCGGAGGAATACCTGCGCGGCGAGCTGCACCAGCATCCAGAGAAGACCGAGGAACAGGTCCTGGCGGCCATCGCCACCACCTACGGCGCGCCGGAAGAAGTAGCCGAGGCCTACCGCGCCACCGAAGTGAAAGTGCAGTTCGCCTTGCGTACCCCGCGGCCCAAGAGACGCGAATCTGCCCTCGGCAAGTTCTTCAGCGTGTATTCGGACCCGCGCACTTACACCGCCATGCTCTACATGCTCCTGGCCTTGATCACCGGCATCTTCTACTTCACCTGGACCGTGACCGGCCTTTCCATGTCCATCGGCTTCATGGTGCTCATCATCGGCATACCCTTCTTCCTTTTATATCTGGGAAGCATCCGCCTGTTATCCCTGGTGGAAGGCCGCATCGTGGAAGCACTGCTCGGCGTGCGCATGCCCCGCCGGCCCGTGCACCCCAGCAGCAGTGACCCGCGCCCCATCATGCAGCGCATCGGGGATGTCCTCACCGATCCGCGCACCTGGAGCACGATGCTTTACATGCTGCTCAAACTGCCCCTGGGCGTCATCTATTTCACCCTCGTCGTCACCTTCGTCAGCGCATCCTTAGGGCTAATCGTGTCGCCTATAGAATTCTTCTTGCCGAATTATCTCTGGATCAGCTGGGGCGATGATCAGCAGTACGTCCTGCCCTGGATATTCACGCCGCTCTTCACCCTCATCGGCGTGTTCCTGCTCACCGGCTTCATGCACATGGCACGTGGCATAGGCTATCTGCATGGCCACCTCGCCAAGAACCTGCTGGTGAAAGCCGGCTGAGCCCTTAAGCGAACGGGCGGCGCATCCGCGCCACCCGTTTTTGCCCAGCGTTATGTCGGGTCCCTTCTTGTGACCCATGTCCTACCATCCATAAATCGCCCGCAGCAGACTGAAGCTCCCCGAAGCATTGGAGAGTATGGTGCGAAGATTTTGGCCCATCCTGTTCCTGCTCGTGAGCGCCTGCGCCACCCTGCACCAGGCTCCCACCACCGTGCCTGCGGGCAAAGCTTTGGTGTATGTCTATCGGCGCGCCATCCCCTTCGGCCCAGCCGAGATGCACGTCTATGACGGCCAGCAGGACAAGGGCGTCCTCACCAACGGCAGCTACCTGGATTTCATGGCCGACCCCGGCCCGCGCGCATTCAAAGTCGTCGCCGGTGATTCCCGCAGCATTCCCTATGCCACCACCCTGGATGGCGGGCACACTTATTACTTCCTCGCGTATTTTCTCGGCGAGCAATCGAAGGGAGATGCCGCCCTCACCCCCATGGATGCGGATACGGCCAAAGTCCAGATGGCGAACCTCAAGCCTATTGACCAACCTGATTAGTGGACGCGGAATAACCGCATTCGGTCGTTCTCCGTCTCACCCGTCATTCCGGCGGAAGCTGGGCTTGCCGTATACGGCAAGCGGGCATGCAGGGATGCACGCCCTGGATCGCAAGCGGAGCGGGATGCGTAGCGAGCATCCTTAATCTTCTCAAATCTTCCGGATCAGCTTATCGACCTTCGGACGATCCTGCAGCCACGTCAGCATGACCGTGAGTGTCCCGATGCGCCGCTTGGCATGCATCAGGTTCACTTCCTCATCCGTGTGAGCTGGGTCGATGGGGATCATCGTATCCACCGATTCCTTGTTGCGCAGCAGGTATTCCACCTCAGTGCGCTCCTTGCCCGAAGCGCCCGGGAATTTGATCTCGTATTCCCCTGAGAGCGTGTCACCGTGGGCTTCCGGCGGCGGTTGGAGACGGCGATAGCGGAAGAAAGGCGAAGAGAGCACTACCGAACGCCCCGTGTAATTGCGGAATTCCAGGTGCAGATAGGAAGGGTTGGCGTGCCGGCTGTTGTTGCGCACGAAACGGATATTGAAGTTGAGGTTGCGGATGCGCCGGCGTGGGAAATAGATGAACTTGAGGCCGATGATGAACGAGACGGCCAGGATCACGAACTGCGCGATGCTCCAGACCCCATAGTCATTGGTCATGCGCAAAAACACCATGACCTGCTTAAACTTATCCAGGATGGCTGAATAATCCACGCCCCGTTCCCTTTACTGCTTATATAGCCGCCCGGATCGCACCGGTGCGGGACAGATAAGCTACCCCATTTCGGTATCCCGGGTTAAGGGTATCTCTAAAAAATGAGGGATTTTGGACTCTGGCTAGGCGCGAGTGCCCGAGCAAGCGTAGTGGACACGATAGTCCATGAGCATTGCGAGGGTGCTCGCAACAACGCCAGAGGGCAAAAGAGCCTTTTTTAGAGGTGCCCGTAATTCAGCGGGATTCCGTGAGTAGCTTGTCCAGATGACCTAATAGCCCCGGGTTATCCCGGAATACAGCCGTCAGTCCCCAGGCGAGCGTCGTCACCACCCGTTCCTCCCTGGCGCGCGGCGGGATCGCCCCCTGTTCCCAGATACCATGCAGCATCTCATGCAGCACCCCATAGGCCGCCTCTTCGTCCGCCAAGTCATCGGCGAGTTGGATGCATCTCGAATCGAAGAATATCTGCCCATAGAGTGTCGGCAGATCCTTATATTCCACCCGATACCGGGCCCGGCCGATCTTGAGATGCTCCAGCCCCATCAACCCTTCCACGCGGCGACACATTTTTCGGCTGACCTGCCCACCACGTAGCCCCCGAGGCCGATCTTGATGAGCGCCCAGAGGTCCGGCGGCGTCTGCAGCGGGACCGACCAGCCGAACATCGCCTGCAGATAGGGCGCGATGATGTAGTTGTTCGCCACGATGAACACGAATACCAGCATCGTCATGGGCCGCCAGTTCCGTTGCAGCCAGCTCTCGCCCCTCGCCTCGTCCGCCACGATGCCCGCCTGGGCCTGCAGCTCCTCTGCGTTCGCCGAGAGCACCGCCGTCTGTATGCTCGCCTTCAACCGGGCTCCCAGGTCCTGGTCGGGGATCGCCTTGTCTACTTCCTTGAATATGCCGGGCAGGATGAAGTTCGCTACCGTCGCCAGGATGTTCATGCGAGCGCCGCCAGATAGCTGTCCAGGCGCCCCACCCGTGCCAGCCAGCCCTTGAGGAATACCGCCTGGTCCGGGTGCGCGACCACACGGGCCCGGTACCATCCACGGCGCAGATCGTTATAGCTCTGCCAAAGTTCGCCGTGGTCCTTCGCCGCCAGCGTGCCGCGCGTCAGAGGTCCGAAGCTGCCGTCAGCCTTGATACCGAGGACCTGCTGCAGCGTCATCACCGCGCCTGTGCAGCCATGGTTCACGCACCAGTCGAAATGGGCGACTGCCAGCGCCGCGCTTAATGTCGCGCAATGTCCCGGCGTCCAATACATCTCATCGTAGATGCCTCGCACCTCTGCATCGGCGATGGATTCCACGCTCCGCCGGGGCAGAGTATGGCGGTCCCGCCAGGTGTCGTAGGTGGCTTGGGTGATGCCATGGTTGGTGGCGCCCCCGTGGTCATGGGGATTATCCACGAAGCCGCCCTCTTCCTTGAGGGTGAATTTCAGGGCCGTGGCTATGGATGGCGATGACATCAATGCGCCCTCCCCATGAGCATGCCCCCGATTATGCCACCCAGAGCCAAAAGCCCTGCCCAGATCAGGGCCAGGAGCCTCACCGCCCCGCGTTGGCTGTTATGAGCGGCCAACAGCGTCTTCACATCACCCCGGATCTCATTGACCGTAGGCACGAGCGCATCCAGCCTCGCCTCAACTGTGGCGAGACGTTCGTTTTGTGTGGACATGGGAGCCCCTTAGAATCGCTTCTAAATTAAATGTTCAAGCAGAATTTATTAAATCAAAGACGCGCATCCGCTGCCCAGTGCATCCTCAGCAAATCGTTGGCGGCAAGAGTCCCGCCAGAAGCGTTGCCAGGTGAGAACTGACCAGCGGCTGCCACAGTTACTGATGCGGCGATATCAGCTCCAGTTGTGACATCTCTGAATTTTCCAGATGCCCCGGTTGCTTCTGAATAAATTGTAGTAACCGGCACCGCAATTTTAGGGATTCTAAATTGCACAGTAAGCTGAGGAATACCGTTACCACTTGGAGTAGATACAACCAAATTACATGACGACATTCCTGGAAATACAGTAGATGCTACCGCTGTCCCATAATCCCAGGACTTCTCGAAATATCTGAGCGCTGCCTGATAGTCCTCTTCGAACCTCGGCGCCCCGCATATCTGCGGCAAGGTATTGATACACACCTGCCAATCCGTAGCGTAGAAATCTTTGGTCGTCACCGCCCCGCAATCCATCTCCAGGATGATCTCCACCCCGTTGCTGCAGTTCCCCATGGAGATGGCTGCCGTGATCGCAGTCGTCCCATTGGGAGGCACGCTCACCGTTGCCCCCGTACCGATATTGGTCACAGACGCGAAGTTGTCCTGGACCGTCGGCGTGTTGACGGTCAAAAAAGCGTTGATATTGCTGCCCGTGTCCTGGAAACCCAGCACGGCGAAGAGCGCCCTCTTGTTCTTGAGTGCCACCGCGTCCCGGCTCTCGATCCAGCGCCGGAAGAACACCTTGCCCGTCCCGGTGAGGGTGCAACCCGAGAGCTTGCAGGAATAGGCCGTCGCCGCACCGGAATTGGTATAGGCCGCATCCTGTGTGATGCTTCCGGCGCTCACCGCCGTGCCGGATGCCCAGCACTGCACCAGATCCACTGCACCATACTGACGCGTAGTCGAGAGCGTCGCCGCGAGGCCCTGCGCCACCCGGCAACAGGGGTCCACCATGAAGTTCTTCCCGGCTTGCGCTGGGTTCAGCAGGTTCCACTGCGTCCCGTCATACTTGAGGAAAGCCGGCACGTTGGGCTGCATCTCCCCGCCCGCGAGCGCCGCGCCGTTGGCGAAGATGCTCGCTCCCGTGAGTCCATCCGGAGCGAACGTCGCCGGCCCCGTATTAGCCGATGCCGGATTCACTATCTGCAATAGACCCGCCACCAGCGTGCCGTAGGGTCGCCCGTTGGCTGCTGTCAAAGCATTCGCACTGCCTCCCGCCGCCGGCAGGCTCACGCTGTAACTCGCGAGATCGGCCATGATGTCCCAGCCCGCGTCCTTCACTTGGGAAGGCTTCATACCCGTCTTGAAATAGTTCGTCAGGTCATTGCTTGAAGGTGTCGTGCTGTATTGGTCTATGGACATGCTCTCTCCAGAAAGATCGTCTCGTCAGGCAGCCGCGTAGGCGCCGTAGGCTTTCATGAGCGCCGCGAGAGCTGTCGCCATGTTCGCTGTATTAGCCGATGGGTTCGTCAAGAGGGGGTTTGTCTGTGAAGACCCCGGTTGCAAGCCGCTCAACAGCGATTCGTAGTTCGTGAGGTTCGACCAGGGCTGCTGCTGGTTGTAGTTGTAGGCGCCCTGGCTTGCATTGATCAGGTTCTGGGCCTGGTTCTGCACCATGCCCCCCACGTTCATCTCCTGCCCCAGGTTGCCGAACTGCATGTTGTTGAGGCCCGGCGCCATGCCGAGTGCATCCTGCTGCTCGTTGCCGAGCGCCTGGTTCGCCGCCAGCGCGTTCGCCTGGTCTTGTGCGTAGGCGCCGCCATAGATGTTCGTCGCCAGCTTATCCAGCGTCTGCCCCATCATCGGCGCTGAAGCCGAGACGTTCCTGCCGGCTTGCCCGTATTCGCTCTGCAGTTGGTTCTGCACCTGCCCCGCGGCCTTCTGGAACATGTCATTGAGCAGCGGGTTCGTCGCCCCGCCCTGCCCCATCTCGGCCAGTTGCGCCTGCGGCCCCGAGAAGTTCCCCTTGAGCAGGTTCGTGTCATAGCCCATCGCCGCATTGCCGGCGTTGGTCCCGTTCGTGGCCAGATTGTCTATCGCACCCATGGCGCTCTGCTGCGGGTCGGAGAAGCCAGCCACCTGTGTGCCCGGGTAATAACTCGGCCCCCCTGTCTGCAAGAGATTGCCCGCCTGCCCCAGGGCGCTGCCGATATAGGGATACATATAGGCAGGCGGAGCCTGCGTAGTCGTCGTACTGCCTGTCTGTTGTGTGCCGCCCATGCTCATGTCATTTCCCCCTTGCCATGCCGGCGCCCTGGAGATAAGCGAGCAGCGGAGTGAGATTCGCCCGCGCCTGTGGCGCCGCCTTCACCGGGATGGAGGGATTGAACAGTGGCCCGGCCAGCGCCTGCGCCATGCTGTTGAACGCGCCCCCACCCGTGGAAGGCGCGACGAAAGCCCCCTGCGGCAGCCTTGGCATCATCGAAGCCGCGCCCAGGTTGGGCAATACCTTGGGCACGCCCGGCGCCTGCGGTACTCCGCTCGCCGCGGGGTTCAGCCCCAGCACGTCGCCGGGATCCAGGATATTGCTGGAGAGGCTGGACGACGATGAATGTCCGAAGAGGTTCGCCGGATCGCCCAGGTTCCAGAAAGACTGGGGCTGTGCCGAAGTTCCGCCCATGCTCATAGTTTTCTCCTCATCACTGTCGCTATCGGTTCATATTCCGGATAGACGCGTCGCCAGCCGGCGCGCCCCTGTATCCGCATCTCATCGCATCCGAGCGATCTCGCCCACTGCTCGATCTCCGTGAGCAGGGCTTTGTTCTCGTCCAGCCCCTCGCCGCCGCACAGCACCAGCATGCAGATGCGCGTACCGGGATAAGTCTGTATCTGCGTCACCACCGCGAGCCTCCAGGGCACCACCCAGAGCTGCATCCGCTGGGTCACGAGCTGCTCATGGATATCCGTGAGCCGCCATTCGCTCTGCCGGTCCAGGGCTTTCTGCACACAGCCGGCCACCCGCGGCCATACCTGGGCCACGTCCCAATACGGAACCTGGAAGATCATCCGACGATGAGATAGTCGAAGTTGAGGTCCGCCGCGGCCACCGCTCCATGGGTCAGCGTGATGGAGCCGCCTTGTGCCGGCACGCTCGTGGGGTCCGCCCAGAGACCTGTTACCGTCGCCGCATGTGCTGTGGTCGGAAAGAGGAACACCCGCCGCCCCTGCCTCAGCTTGTTATCGCTCAGGACCGTGCTCGTGCCGTTGTTCGTGAGCGTCACGCTGCCCACGCTGTTCAGGCTTCCACCTAATATCCTGTTGACCAGCGTCGCCACCTTCCAGGGCTCGTCATAAGGCGGCGTGGTGCGTAATTGTTGTAAGTGACTCACCGTTGACCACCGGCCGTGCCGTAGATATCCACAGCCGTAGCTTTTCCAAAGCCATCCGACCCACCCGGCAGATTCACCCTCGCTCGCACATACCGCCCCACGGCGCGGACGTTGCAGATTCCGGTGCTGGGATTCTGGTTCGCGGCAATCGAAGTCGTGTAGCCGCTGTTCTCCAGAGTGCGGGTCAGGAATCGCACTGTCGGCACTGCCGCGCCACCGCTGGGGTTCGTCACCACCGGCCGCGCCCCGTCCAGATAACTCATACCACCCGCATTCGGGCAGGCTTCCGTCGTATCCAGCACCGCGTCCAGCACACTGCCACCCAGTTGCCCGTAGTGGTTCCCGCCATCGAAGGCCTGGATCTGCAGGTTGCCGCCCTGCCAGAAGGTATCGTCCAGAGAGGGCGTGATCAGGTCCAGGTCCACATTCACGTTATCCAGCGTATCCATCGTGTAGCCGGGGCTCTTGCTCGCGAAGATGCGCGAGAGATCTTGGGCGACCGGCATGAACCGTTGGTCCGCGTAGTTATAGGCGATCACCCTGTCCGGTATCCCGGTGCTGTTCCCGGCGCTGCAATAGCTCCAATAGATGAGCTTGTTCACCGGGTCATAAGCCCCGCACACCCGGTCCGAATAGGCCTGCGACACGTTCGAGAGGAACGTGTTGTCCACCTTCCCATGTCCGATCTGCACCACCTGGGCGCCGTCCGTCATGCAGAAGCCGTCTTCCGCCGCGAAATACACCAGGTTCCCGAGCTGCACCGGCGAGTTGGGGTAATAGGCCCCGCGCTGCCGCTCGTAGGTGTCGAAGGCGAAGATCGCGTCATCGCCCGTGTAATAGGCCCGCGTGATGCCCCGCTGCTGGAAGATGAGCCCGAACTGCGTGCCGTCCGCGATATGCGTCACCGGCCCATACACCGCGTTCAGATATTGCTCGCCCGCCTGGGCCTGCTGTGCCGAGAGCGTCCCATAGCTCCAGTTCGTCGGATTCGCGATCCCGCACCACTGCACCCGGTTCGGCACCGCGCCGTTCAGCGCGTCCTCCGTGTTGCCCAGCATCACGAATTGCCCTACCACGCCTACCGCCGAAGCACGGGGTGGCGTGCCGGCAAGCGCCGCGAAAGCCGCGTCCCCTACCTGCATCCCCTGCACCGGATCGTTCAGGTTGGTGGCCACGAGCAAGGCCGGGAACCCCGGGCTCGAGAACTCCGCGAACTTCCAGTACTGCCCGTCCTGGGTCGTGTAACTGCCCGCCGAGCGGTTCGTGAACCCCGTGCCCGTGTATTCCATGAGCTGCGAGGCCGTGCCCGCATAGATGTGCGTGTCGCCGTTGGAATCCGTCGCCGCGTAAGCGCCCTGGCAACGGGCGTTCAAAGCAGCCCCCAGGGCGGAAAAGCCCGGCGCCGGGATATACCCGCCGTTCACCCACAGCGCATTGGAGACGTTGGGGCTCCCCGGGTTATCCAGCTCCGGCAAGTCCGGCAGCCATTCGCCGAACTTCAGGCTCGCAAGTAATTTCGCCATCGCCTATATCCCCATCCCGTCATTCCCGCAGAAGCGGGGATCCAGATCCAAATGCGGCCTCTCCGATTCCAATTTTTCGGCCCTTAGTGTTGAAAGTAGTTTCGCCATTTCGTCTTTGTTTGTGTCGTAACCGATTCCGATTTCAATCCGTCGTATCCGTGCATCTCTGCGCTATGCTGCGCCGCGAGAGGGAGATAAACGCCGAGGGAGTAAAGGCATTGGGGACGTTCATAGTTTCTTGTGTAAATAAGCGAGATTCGTCAGATATATATCCATGCATCCAGGGTATCGGCGGCCTTCGCACCGACACCGGCCGCCGCTGGTACTTGTCGCAAGAGGAAGCCATCGCCTGTGTCGAGGACGGCATCCATGAATTCGTGGTCGTCATCGGTGGGCGGAATGCCAAACTCGTGGTGGAATCCAGTCCAGGGGGTGATCTCTATCTCAAGACGTCCGCGGACGGGCATGGCGAAAACAATCTGCTTCTCCGGCCCCAGTGCCCTGTCTTAGAAGTGCGGTCTGATGCCGCCTAGCGCCGTCTGACCGACGTTCTTCTCCTGCAGGTTCGAGAGTGCCTCTTTCTCCAACTGCGTATACAAGGCGTACTGTTCCGGGTCTCTTACATAGCGCCCGTAGAGTTGTCGTGTCGCTCGCGTGCGTATCAGCTCCTCCGCCGAGGTCAACCAGGCGTTCGTGTCCGCATCGTTCACGAGAGGCGAAGGCGAGAGTATCGCCGTCCCCTTCACCTGCACCGGCAAGCCCCCCTGGGGCGGCGGGAAGAGCCGGATCTGCCCATTCCAGAAGGAATAGTCCGTGGGGTAACCAGACCAGAAACTGTTACCCCAATCGATCTGATCGAGGTATTGCTCGGTCCTCGCTTCCAACCGATAGGTGTAGTTCCCGATGGTCGAGAGCACATCCAGCACCGAAGCGAAGTTCGTGGGTAAGGGGTAATACCGCTGCCCCTGCACCGTCGTAATGGAGGCCATAGAAGCCTCGTTGAACCAGAAGGCCTTGTTCCCATAGAACGTGATGGCGTTATTGATCTCCCGCTTGATCTCAGTCGAGAGATCCGAGCGCGCCAACTCGTCTGCGATTGCGGCCTGCATGTCACTGAATGCCATATTAATTACCTGGAATTAAATATCGCCAAGATATGGGATAAGAAACCCAATCTACTTGGGTTTAGACTGGCGCGGCATAACTAACCAAGGAGGGTCGTCATGGCCGAATCAGTTCAAATTCAGTGCATAAATAAATCTGATCGCTTCAATCCGCACGAAAGGATACGCAACGTCGGTGGAATAAATCCAAACGGCGGTCGTTGGATACTCAGTGAAAATGATGCCATCGCTGGGATTGAAAACGGCAAGTGGCAGTTCTACGTCAGTGTTGGTGGAAATTCAGTTTGGGTAGTAATAGCCAAGAGTGCTGCTGGACATAAATACCTTAAGACTGAACCTGACGGAATCACTCCTGACAATTTATTGAGTTTGCCGGAATGCCCTTAATAGTTTGAATTCTGCTATTAAGCACAACTTCAGAAGGAGTCGCGTATCCATTTGGTTCTAACGCCCAAGAGAGAGCCTGGCTCTGCGCGTACAGCTGACTATAGGCAGAAGGCGAAACAGGGCCGCGCATTGCAATCTCGATTTTTTCTAATTCGCGCTGTATAAAACTCATCGATATAACCTCCTTCTCAAAACGAGGCCCGGCCGAATTACGGCCGGGCCTTAAACTTCTGCAGGCCGTCTAAGCAAAACTCGGCAGATCGACCTGCAACTCCGCCGCTAAACGCATCGTCCCATTCACCCACGTCGCCGGATTGGCGGTGGCCTTGAACTGGATGATGCTGCCCCCCGCATTCCCGCCGCTGCTGGCCGGTGCGTACACGAAACCGGTGGAACCGGTCACGTTATTGGGTTGCACGATGCCGCTCTTGAGCTGTGCCGCCGTGAGCGTGACGTAACGATTCGCCGTCGTCCCATCGCCCACCGTGCCTGTGAGCGTCGGCGTGGCATTGCTATCCAACGGATCGCAGTCCAGCGTCACGTTCAGCACCTTATAGCCGTTCGGCACCTGCACCAGCTGCACGATGTCGTTGGCCGCCAAGGCTGTGGTGAGCGCGATGCTCCCGAACACCAGGAAGCTCGCCCCCCGCTCGTTGATGGGTATCTGCCCGCTCGAAACCTGAGAACTGATATATGTAGCCATGATTCACCCCTTATTAATGTGCGGCGGCATAAGTGCTAATGACTTGCGCCCCAAAATCAGTGCTGTTGAAGACCAGTTTTTTGATCCCGTATATCGAACCCGCACTCACGCCGAGCATATTTCCGTAGTCGAAGAGCTCCTCGCTCCACGTGAACTGGTCCTTGCCCTCTTCTCGGCCGAACGCCAAGGCACCCGCCTGGGCGCCCGCGAACACCGCCCGGTAGGTGTTGGGCAGCGCCGCGCCCGCGTTCACGCACTGGCTCACCCGATAAGCCTTGTGCAGGATCACACCGTTGTAGTCACCGAGACTTCCGGTAAATATCGGGTTGTCCGAGACCTCGCCGCCCGTCATCGCCGCCTTCTCGATGTCCAGCCACTGGCCGGCGCTCGTGGAAGTGCGTAGATCTGTCACCTGCGAGGGGTGGATGAAGCACACGTACTTATCCTCGCCCTTGATGCGGATCGGCCGGATCAGATAGGGATTGTTCAAGTAAGCCCGCTCCACCGCCGTGTCGATGAGGGAGAGCGTGAAAGTGTTGGGTGAACCCAAGACCGCTTCGTTGGCCACACCCGTGGGCAGGATCGTGCGGGTCGGCGCCGTCGGGACATTGTTGCCCGTGTAGCGGGTATCCGACTGCACCGTGTTGCCGCAGAGCTGGTTGAAGAAGGCCAGGTCGAACCTCGCCGCCCACCAGTCCTGCAGGCCCATGCGCGCCTCTTCCCGAAGCTCGAAAGGCACCCGCTGCTGGGTCATGCGCCCACCCACGTTCACCGCGTGGCGTAGCTGATCTATGAGCAGCTTGTCTGCGTAGGTCGTGAGCGCCTCTTCCTGGCCCTCCAGCGTCCCGTCCCCCTGCACACCGGCGCCCGCGAGCTGCGTGCGCAGTCCCACGTTCACCGTATCGCCGGCGGATTTCTCCGCGTCGTCCAGCATGGTTATCACATTATTTCCATCGTCCGAGATGAAATTGCGAAACCAGGTCTGCTGGATAGCCTGGACCGCGAGCTTCTTCGCCCAGAGTTTTACTGCAAGCGGATCGTTCACCGTGAAATTCGTATTAGCCATGTCGGCTGTCTCCTGTGTAGTGAGTAGATGCGGCTATGCCGCGACTGCTCATTGACGGAGAGAGCACCCGAATAGCCTGTATCGGCAGGCAAGCCGAAGGTGCTTTGACGCCGCACCGGCGCAAATGAAAAGGCCGCTGTGTTGCCACAGCAGCCTTGTTAACTCTGGACGCGCACATCCAGCGTAGGCGTATTTTTCAGAAAATCACGCTGCCTGTCTAGCCCCTCCCCCTGTTCAGCGGCATTCCACCGCTTTCACGCTTATACTTGCCAGGCCTTTCAAGAAGGATGGATACGATGCGCCGTCACCTGCCGAACCTGCTGATCGTCTTGGCCGCCTTGCCGCCCTTCGCAGCCTATGCCGCCAACCTGACCCCGAGCGCAGTCCTCTACAGCGCCAATCAATACAACCAGCAGGAGATAAGCGTCACCGGGTTCATCACCAAGTTCAAGCTGAACACCACCACTGACGGCAAGCCCTACGAGACCTTCCGGCTCTGCGACGATGGAGCCTGCCTGGATGTGTACGCCCTAGGGGCAGACAAGCGCACCGAAGGTGAGCAGGTCACGGTGTCGGGGCATTTTTGGATGTTTATACAGCGGGGATATCACACCTTCCACAACGAACTAGACCTCGACCCGAGCTAAAAATTGATCTTTAAGGTCACGCTTACATGGATGTAAGCGGTAGAGCAACGCAGGGAGCAGTTGCCGAGGACGGCCTTATGTCGCGGAGGACGGGAATCCGAGAGCGACGACGCTTCCTGGTGGTGCTCACGTAAGGAGCGCTGCACAGTACGTCCCTGTACTGCTTGCGGCCCCGGGGCGGACATCCTGCCCGCCCGCTCGCCGTATACGGCTTGCCCGGCTGCTCGGCCGCCCGCGCCTAACCAGTAAGCAAAATCTCTAATTTTTCTTAAGACCGCACAATGCGTCTTCGGGTGCGCGCCGGAAGCATTATTAGGTGGCGGCCAGAGATATAGAACTGGCAACTCATATAAACATTTTATTTATGACAGAAAATCGTTCTTCTTCTTATTAAATTCGGATTCAGTTATCACTCCCTTCTCCTTTAGCTCATGCAATTTCATCAATTCATCGGCTTGAATTTTAACGCGTGCAGTATTCTTGACACTGAATACCAAGCCAGTAATTGCATAAGGTATTGCATACAACACCGCGAGCATTCCCCAACCCTGAGAAGCAGTAGTATCAGAGTGCATAAACGCAACTATGCAGAACAAGCATAGTGTGAACCAAACGATTCCAATAATTGATAGCACCTTCATAGCGATCTCCCTTATTGCTTACCCTACATAAGCCCCATCGCGCGGCCCCAGTTCAGCTTCGCTAGACCTAGCCCACAAATGCAGTAGGTTTGCGCGCATCAACTACATACGACTTAACTGTTCGATTTTACTTCTTATTTCATCAACTATCCCTATCATTTCGGCTGAAAACTCGGGAACGAAGTTGATTGCTAAATCATAATCAGCATCTATTCTTCTAGCTCTCGCAGCATCCAAAAGATAAGCGATGCTACGGATTTTGCAAGTCTTGCATTGACACATGCTATTTGTACCTCCCAAACACCTTCTTCCATGCCTTCTCGAACTCCTCCGGGCCTGTGATTCCAGCCAAATCCTGGGCTGAAAGATCCCTCTCTAACGTCGCCCTGCCTTGGTTCAGCTTCGCCCCCTGCCTGGGGGCCCGCAGTAATCTTGGCCTGGGCTTCTTCAGCACCCGACGATCAGCTCACCGACCCGCTTTGGGGAAAAGTGGCCTATGCTTAAGTCATGGCACCTAGGGGAGGTGTTTCATGACAAGACATCCGTTCAACGGCAGCCTGGAGAACAAGCGGTTCCGTACCGGGAAGCTGCACTATCAGGGCGTGGTCGAGATCGTGGAAGATAAGAAAACGGCGCTGTTCCACACGTCCTTTGGCATCCACCTGCATGATGGCCATAGCAATCGCACCAGCGAGGAAAAGCGTGTGACGATCTTAGGCGAGTTCACCACCGAACATGACGCCCTGTCAGCCGCCCTGGACCAGGCCCAGAAGTACTTCCGTTAGAGTTTGTAATCTTCGCTTTCCGAATACCTGCTTCCAGGCCTTCTCGAATTCATCCGGGTCAGTGATACCAGCCGAATCAGCGGCTGAAAGCTCTCCCTCTCCCGTCACCCCCTGATTCAGCTTCGCCCCTGCCGCCTGGAGACCTGCCGCGATCTTGGCTTGGGCTGCTTCATTGCCGCCTAAGCGCGCGCGCCCTGGGGCATAGCGTTATTCCGCCTGCATGTTTCCCGCATTGCTCACTGCCGGTGGTACCGCGATATCTGTGCTGCCGTTCGGTGCGGGCACGCTGAACTCGCGGGTCCGGGGACACATGGCATAGTTAGGTATGTCCACGGTCCGGTCGGTCCCGTTGACGTCGTAGTGGCAGATCATCCCCGCGCTGCCCCGGGTCTCACCTTTGTATACGCCGGTTGCGGCCGCGACCGTCACCGCCCAGGCTGCGAGCGAGGCGGTCATGACGAGCAGAGCCGTGATCCTGGACTTCATCGTCTCTCAAAGAGTGATGAATGGTTTGAACCCGCCCCAGAACAAGCGCTTACCGTCGAATGGCATCGTCTTGGGGTCCATCATCTCGGCGAGCCGTGGGTCCTTCATGACCTTGGCGTTGATGCGATCGCGTTGCGCGCGCGATTTGAATACGACCCAGGCGAATATCACGGTCTCGCCCGGTTTGAGTTTCACGCTCTGCGGGAACGACGTGACCTTTCCCGGCTTCACATCGTCGGCGATGCACTCGTTGTATTCCAGCGCTCCATGCTCACGGCATATCTTGCCGAACTTCGTCGCCATCCGACGGTAGGCTTTCAGGTTCCTCTTCGGGACCGGTACGACATATCCATCGATATATCTCGCCATGACTTCTTCTCCTGTCTATCAAGACCGCAGGCTGTTGCGGTAGGAAAATTACCACGTTTCGCCATTAGGCGGATGTCTGCTTCTAGCCGAAACCTGACGTTCTATGGACGGGGCACATCGCACGAAGAAACAGCGGCTCGCCTCAGGACCAAATCATGAGGCGAGATTGCCTGGGACTATTTGCCGATTCCGATTTGCTTCATGAGCGTGGCGTTATCCCAGAATAGATACTCCTCGAACATGGTGCCCTGCTTGTTCCAATGCCCGAGGGTTGCCATTGGGAGATGGTACGCCTTGCCGGTAGGCTGGATGATTGTGCCGTCGGCTAGGACCATGGACTTCGTGAATGTGCCGTCAAGCCATCCCATCACCGCTGTCCATTCGGCATCTGAGGTGCCGAACCGGACGGCGTGCTCCGTGATTCGGTTATCAGGTGCAAACGTCCACATGTACTTCAGCTCCTCGATGTGCTTTTGGATGCCCTTGGTTATGTGGCCATCCGGATAGTGCACGACGATGTCCTGCGCGTGGCTCTTGTGGAGATCCTGCCACTGCTGGTTGGTATAGACGCGGAAGTCGAGGTCGTCGAAGTTAGCCAGGTTCTTCGCAAGTGCGGCTGGGATGCCATCGATCTTCGGGACGGGTTCGTTAACTTTTGTCGCAGGCCATAGATTTTGATCGGCGGCGGCAACCGGGTTGGCGCCGATTAGAAATGCGGCCGTGAGGCAGGCACCAAACACCGACACGAGCATGTTTCTTTGCTTCGTCATGGTCCTTTTCTCCTCGTTAAGCGTAGAGCGTCGCGTACGCTAGGGTGGGCACAGAGTGGCATTCTACGCCTCGACTGTGGCATCAGATGTGGTGAGGTCTTGCAGTGACACATGCTATTTGTGCCTCCCAAAGACCTTCTTCCAAGCCTTCTCGAATACCTCCGGGTCCGTGACCCCCGCCCCAAAAACCGATCTTTTCACCCCTGGCGGTGTTGAGGCCAGGATGGCCTCATGTCGCGAAAGGCAGGAAGCCGATAGCGACAGTGCAGCCTCCTTTAAGAATCTTCACGTACAGTTTAAAGGAGCACCACGCCATACATCCCTGTACGGCTTGTGGCCCAGTGCGGACTCCTGTCCGCCCGCTCGCCATATACGGCGAGCCCGGGCTTCTCGGTCGTCTGCGCCTAGCCAGGAACGCGACTGCATGGATGCAGGAGGTAGAGCAACGCAGGGAGCAGTTGCCGGAAAATCTCTGATTTTTGGTTACCGTTTTTTACCAAAGACTCGCTTCCATGCCTTTTCGAACTCATCAGGGTCGGTGATGGAAGCGAGATCTTTGGCTGCCACTTCTCCTTCCCCCGTCGCCCCGCCCTGATTCAGCTTCGCCCCCGCCGCCTGGAGACCCGCCGTGATCTTGGCTTGGGCTTCTTCGTTGCCGCCTGTATTCAGAGTAGTACTCGCCCGCTTGCCCTTGGACGTGAAACCGCGTGCCTGGGCGTACTCCCACACCAGTTCCGCCGGATTGCGTTCTTGCTGGATGGCGTTGTTGATGATCTCCGCCGTGTTCTGCCGCACGATGGCCGCCCGTGCGCCGGGGTCCGCATACCCCAAGGCCTGCAACTCCTTGTCCCGTGCATCCGCCGCATAGCGATAAGCCTCGTGGTATTCCGGCTGGCTCTTGGCGAATTCCTGTTCCTGCCCTGCCGCCCAATCCGAGACCTGCTGTGCCGCAGCTCGCTGCTGCGCCGTCTGCTCCTGCTGTTGCCGCCATTGCTGCAGCTCGGCCGTCGTAGCCTGTACGTTCCCCAACACGTGGTTGATGTACTCCAGCGGCTTCGTCTGGGGATCGGGCATCGGCTGCGCCGGCTGATGGGGAAACTGTTGCAGTCGTTGCGCCAGCTGCGCCTGCCATTCCCGGTATTGCCGGATCTCTTCTCGGAGCTGCTTCTTCTCCGCCCGCTCCTGCTGCAAAGCCTGCAGCGGCACGAACTTCTCCTGCCGGCCCTCCTTCTCCGGCGCACTGGCAGCCAGCGCCTCGCCGCCCTTCTCGGTCAGCGCCGCGGCTTCGCTTGCGGTCTCCACCTCATTTGAAGGTTCCGCGCTCTCTGGCAGACCCTCAGAAAGCGCAGGGGCCATGTCCTGGCCCCTGCTTTCAAAGAACTTCGATTCGGCTTCGTTCAATTGCGGCATCGTTCCAGCCATTTTTATCTCCTCTTTAGGCATCTACCTATATGGGACTCTTGACCCAAGCTGTCCCGGGTTCCATTTCCTCTCATTCCGTGGCACTCTCCCCCGGCCTGCGTAGTCGCACGAAGGGGGTCGTGCCGTGCGTAGCTTAGGCTACGCCCGCGCAGACAGGGCCCGTCGGGGTTTCGCTCCGGCGTATGCTTCGTACACGAAACTGAGGGACCGCCGTGGGCACAGATAAACTCAGCACCGCCGCGACTGACGGTTCGCTCTTCGTGAGCGACATAGACAGTGCCACCTGCGCCTTCTGCGCCTTTGGCAGCGGACTCGCAGTTGGGGATCGCATCAAGATCTATGACGAGAAGACCGTCTTTGGCCGCAAGACTCGCGAACGTGATGTCCAGGTGACCGCCGTCAAGCTGTTCCGCTCCACCGCCCGCCAGATCACTCTCGACCTGAAGATGATCACCGACGAGGAAGCCACGAAGATCGCGGATGATAACGACCTGACAGTGCAGATCCTGTTGGACCACCGCGCCGGCAATCCGAACTTCGACCCCAAGCGCCCACCCGTAGTGGTGTATTTCAAGCCCAGCGACTGAGTTGACACCTTTGCTCTGCGTGCTTACTCCCATCTGGGGTTTGACGCAGTTGCGCGGTAGGCACCAGAATGACCTCTCTAATAGATTAGGGAGGGGTCCCAATGCGTAACTTCAAACTCGGGTTCTTCATCGGCCTCGCGATGCTCACAGGTATCGCCCAAGCCGCCGCGCCGGCGGCGAAATCGGACCAGCAGCAGATCGCCGAAGCGCAATCGGCAGCACCCGCATCCATCTCACATGATGCGACCATCGTCTCGATGGATGCGGCCGGGAAGATGCGCACCCTGAAGCAGGGCACCAATGGCTGGACCTGCATGCCCGGCGACTATCCCATGTGCACCGATCCGAACGGCTGGGACTGGATGCTGGCGTACATGGCCCACAAGCCGCCTGCCGACAAGGTCGGCTTCATGTATATGCTCAAAGGCGCTCATGATCCGAGCAACACCGATCCGTACGCGGATGCTCCTGCGGCCGGTGGACATTGGATAGACACCGGCCCCCACATCATGGTGCTCGGGCCTTCGGTGAAGCTCATGACGGGCTACGTCAAGGGACCAGACCCAGATACCTCGAAACCCTACGTCATGTGGAGCGGCACGCTGTACGAGCACCTGATGATCCCGGTTAAGTAGGGTCGTCGATGATTACTCGGGGCCACGGGCGGCAGCCTATGGCCCCGCCTCATCTCATATCTGTCCTTGCGTCTGCGCCCGCGTCTTCTCTGTCTGCGCCGCCTTGAGCGACGCTGAAGCATTCAGGTTCGCCACCTCCGCCTGAGTCACGGGATCGGGCGGCGCCGCCCCTGCCGGCGGTTGAGCTTGTGCTTTGAGCTTCTGCACCATCGCCGCCGGGAAGGGTGAGTAATCGAGAGCGATCAAGGCCGCCTGCGGCGTGATGAGCTGCGGCAGCTGCCCCGCCAGGAGCGTAAAAGCTTCCCAGGTCCGCTGCTTCACGTTCGGCGCTGTGGGCGCCTCATCCACGATCACGTCGTATTCCACCGCCGTGTCGTCATACACCAGCGGCACATATTGCACCCCCGCATCCCCCACGAGCCGTATCAGCCGTCCTTGCGGGATGTATTTCCGGATCATCGTGAGGATCAACCGGCCCTGCTCCTTGCGGTAGCGCCTCAGCCCATCGAATAGATAAGCGAGCATGTTCAAGCCCGACTGCCGGCGCCCCTCCTCCATAACCCCGGAGGGATCCAGCGCCTTCGAGAGCCCCATCACCTCCGGGTTCACGCCGGCCACCGCCTGGATGGATTGGCTGCAGTACTGCATCAGGCTCATCATCTGCGGCGGCATCTGGCTCACCGGTCGCGGCATGATCTTGTTGGCCGCGATGGCCCCGTCCGTCATGGCCACGTTCCGCGAGGGGTCCGCCCAATCCTCTTCCGCTTGCCGCAGGTTCACGAAGGCATCCGGCTCGTATAGCAGCCCGCCCTTGCCGGAGGTGCCCACGATCTCCAGCATCGAAGACATGAACTTGTTGGTCCAGCGCTGCGGGTCCTTCATGGCCCGCACGATGCCGTACCAGCACTTCAGCTTCCGGTCCCGCTTCGCCGTGATCGCCTTGTAAGTGAAGCTGTCACCCGTAGGGGTCGGCTTCGTCTCCAGCAGCTCATCTCCGGAGAAATACATACGCTGATAGCGGCGCCGTTTCTGCTTCAACACCGGCACGCCTTCCAGCAGCGCTTTCACCCGTCCGTATTCATCCCCGTCCAGGGTGATCAAGCCCTGGGCATCCGGCTGCAACCGATGGGCTGGCAGCAGCGGTCGCGACATGTCGCCACCACTCGTCTGGTTCTCGTCTGGGGTATTCAGCATCAGGAAAGTCCGTTCCGGCCCCAGCTGCTGCACCGGCACTCTATATATGGGCTCATGCTCCCACCACTGGAAGTCATGGATGATCACTTTGTCCCCCTCACCGCCCTTGCGCCCGCCCGCCCCGGAATCAGCGCGGTAGAACGCCGCCGCGATCACATCCACCGGGCTGTCTGCCTCCCGCGAGCCATCCGGCGCCTCGAACTCCCCCTCGGGCCAGAGCTCCAGCGCATCTTTCCGCCCATACACCTTCGAGCGGCAGACCCATTTCGCATCCGCGTGGTTCTTGCGGGTCGCCGCCGGGTCCACGTCCATCTCCAGGGGGTCCACCCGGGTGATCTCGATGCGTCCGTCCAGATCCAGGTCGTAGTCCAGCTCCGTATCCGTCCAGCCCTCGCCGCACACCGTCGCGTCATAGAAGGCTTCCGATTCCTCGTGCTCCACGTCGCACTCCTCCCGCACCCATTCCGCCGCGGCGGTCAGGATCTCGCTCACCGCCGAGCTGCCCACTTGCCTGGGCAGATAACTCACCTCCTGGCGGTTGCTCACCTCGTGCCCGGCGATGGCATCGGCCACCGGCGCGATGGTATTGAAGGTGGTACGGGGCCGCAGCGAATCGTCCATCTGCGCCGCGTCTTCCTCGCTCCACTGATGCCCGGCGACGAACGCGAAGTCCTCCCGCGCGTCCGCACGCCACTGGCGGCGCCTCGCCACCGAGCGGGCCAGCAGCTTCTGTGCTTCTTCTATATCCATTTAGTCTCCGTCATACGACCGCCAAGGATGGCGGAAATGCAGATTTTGCAGGAGCGAAAATCTGCCGGCGGAAGCCGGTATCCAGTCAAGAATAGGTAGATTCCACAGCGCTCCCCTGGTCTGGTATTACAGGGGCCGTTTGGCCAATATAAGGATCGGGGATATACAGGCTGGCAGGAGGATCGCGTGTACAAGATGATCAACATGGGTAAGGTGCGGCTGCTCAACGTCCTGGCCGAAGCTGCACTCATCATCTTCAGCATCCTCTTGGCCCTCTACACCAACAATTGGCGCCAAGAGCGCGCAGCCCACCAGCGGGTTGACCGGGACCTCGCTGCCGTCCGCGTTGAGCTGCAACAGGACCGCGCCATCATCGCGGATGCTCAACCCTACGATGAGCAGGAAGTGGAGACTTTCAGGCAATTCCTGGGACGGCCCGATCTGGATAAGCTGGTGCGTGGCAAGGACATGTTCGAAGTGATCCGTGCCAACAGGCAGGAACTCAAGTGGCACGGCATCTGGCACCCCAATGTGACGCCATCAAGCCTCTCCGACACCGCCTGGAAGACCGCCGTCGCCAACGGCGACCTGCCGTTCATGGCCCCGGATCTCGTGAAGGCTTTGACCGATTACTACACGTTTCAGGACTCAGGTTTGGTGAGCTGCATCCAACAGAGCAGTGAGGTGTATGGGTCCCCCGCGCCCTATGACCGCAGCCAGACCATCACCATGCTGCGTACCCTCCAGGGCACCTATTACAACCTGTCTGATTTCGAGGGAAGTCTGCTGGAACAGGTGGACAAGACCCTGCAGGCGATGCCTGAGAAGTAGATCGATGGCAACACATCTCTACTGGTAATACTTGGCCCAGATATTGTTCAGTGAGAACACGATCGGTTTGCCGAGCAGGCGTTCGCTCCACAGCGGCATGAGGAACGGTCGGTCCGGGCGGAAGTACTGGTAGTAGATAGCGTCTTTTTGCACTGCGCTGTCCAGCGTGTGCCGGGCCGCGAAGTCGCCGCAGAACGCCGCCCACGGCAGGCCCACGCAACCCAGCACGAAATGCACCCACGGCGCCTGTTCGTCCCGAAGCACGGTGGGGAACAGATCGCGGGTCATATCGATGAGACCCGGCCAGTATTGCAGGAATCCGACGTGCTTGAGCGCCGGGAACTTCTTGCGGAAATCCCCGACCACCCGCTCCGCCACCCGCGGCGATGTCACCGCGCGGTTCGTGTACGTCGTCAGGGCACTACCGCCCCCGAGGAGGACGCGCTGTTGGCCCGTGAGCCGCCAGTAACTATAGACCAGGTCGGAATCCCAGCATTGCAGGGGATCGCCCGGGAACAACTCGCTCGCCTCGCGGTCGGTGAGCGGCGCGCTGATGGTCAGGAAGGTCTGCGCGTGGAACGCATTGTTGGCATAGGGAGTGAACACAGGCTTCAGCTTGTCCGAGCAGACGATGATGCTGTTGGCCGTTATGCTGCCACCGTGCGTCCGCACGGTGTGCCCTTCGATCGCATAGGCCTCGGTGCTCTCATAGATCTGCACGCCGCGTTCCAGCAGGATCTTCTTCACACCCTGGCTGTATCTCAGTGCGTCGATGCCGTAAGTGCCGCCGTAGCGGACTCCTGCCTGGTACCCGGAGGAGCCCAGCACCTTGGGGACCTCCGCCGCCGTGTATTCGGTCAGTGGATAGCCGAGCAGCCGCCTCGCTTCGGCCTCCTCGTGCACGTCCTTGGCTCCGCTGCGATCGTTCGCCAGGAATAGGCTGTCCTGGGGCCGCAGGTCGCATTCGATCCCGTGGGCCTTGACGGTCGCTACGATGGTCTCTATCCCCTTCTCCGGCACCTGCCAGAGGTGATGCGCGCCTTCGCGCCCGAAGCGGCGCAGGATCTGCGACAGTTCGAGTTCGCTGTCGGGCGTGAGGAAGCCCGCGCTTTTCCCTGTGGTGCTGCCGCCGCAGATGTTCCTGTCGATGAGCACGACCTTGCAGCCCGAATCCGCCAGGCGCATGGCCGCCGTGAGACCGGCCATGCCGGCCCCCACCACGGCCACGTCTGTCTTTATATCGGCCGCCAAGGGCGGTCGGATCGGGTTCTCCGTGCCGAGCAGCGTCGTATACCACCAGTTTTGCAGCAACATACAGGCGAAGTCCTTTGTTGTTTTTGCATCGGGCGAAGCGCCTCCAGTCGATGCAGCTCGTGCGCACGCAGACGGAGCGGAGCGGAGACCCATTCCGGGATGAGTGATTCACGGATCGTCATTGCATTATATAGGGACGGGTCCGTCACACAAAAGAAGTGTGTCTGGACGACGATATGATCGATATGTAGGCGACATGATTTATTCCCGTCGTATGGACAGGCTGCACGTCAGCGATCGGCCGTAGTTTCATCTTGCGACTATGTTCATCTGCTCATGAACGATCCGCCCCGCTGATTGCGTATTGATTCGTCATACCAGCGAAAGCCGGTATCCAGTCCAGATAACGTGTCATCGGCTCATGGACGATCCGTCCCGCTGATTGCGTATTGATTCGTCATACCAGCGAAAGCCAGTATCCAGTCCAGATAACATGTCATCGGCTCATGAACGATCCGCCCCGCTGATTGCGTATTGATTCGTCATACCAGCGAAAGCCGGTATCCAGTCCAGATAACATGTCATCGGCTCATGAACGACCCGAACCTTCTCGATCTGGGGTTTGACGGGTCTTGTGGTGCTTGATGTGAGCCTTTCACCGTCACCGACCCCGTCCTGAACGCATCTGCTCCGTGGCTCGCCCAGTCATGCACTGGATGCGGCAGATAAGCCTGTCGCCGGTCGTTGTAATCCCGGTGATAGGATTTGAGTGCCCGCAATCCCTGCCGGCACTTCTCTGCATCGAACCAGCAGCGTGGCAGGAGGTTCCGCACCGCCTCGATGCCGTCTTCCACCGCGAGCCGCGGCGCCACTTTGAAATGGATGCCTAAGCCCCGCGATACTTCCAGGCGCGATTTCCCCGTCCCCAGCTCCCGCGCCGTGATGTCATGGGGCGCCCAGTGAGTTCCATACACATAGCCGCGGTCTTGCAGCACCTTCGCGTAATGGGCTAGCCCCTCGCCGTTGCACTCGTAGTAATCGATGCAGTGCTGTTCCAAGCCGGCCCGCTGGGTAAACCAGATGGCGGTGCTGTCGCCTATCCCCAAGTCCCACCAGGTATCCACCGCCAGCTCCGGCTGATGAGGGACCTTGGTCACCCGCCCTTCTCGTTCCGCCTGTTCCAGGAGCTTCCCGTAGTAGCTCCCCTCGTTGGCCGATTCGAAGGAGCAGTAGTATTCCTGCTGGATGAGCGCCTCGCTCATGCCGCTGGCCCGTTCCTCGCCGATGGCTTCCGCGCTCAATACGCCCGTATCCGCCACCGTCAGTTGCTCGCAGAACCAGTCTCCACGATGACGGGCGATGTCGAAGAGGTCGTGGCCGTGGTTCTTGCCCCGCGGGGTATAGATAAATGCCGCCCATCCACCGTTCTCAGCGAGTATCGGTCGCACATAATCCCAAGCACGCGGATCGGTGAGCGACCATTCGCTAAACACCACCCCGACGGGGTTGGCTCCCACCAGTCGGTCGTAATTGTCCGATCCCACCACTTGCCAGACTGAGCCACACTTCAACTCCATGGTCATGCGGTCATTGCGCACCGCGCCGCGTACTTCCTTGGGGAAGGCCTGATCTATGAGCCGCCGGCCCGCACCGTCCCGCCCATCCCAGACCACGAGCCGGCCCTGGTTCGCCGTCGGCAGCATGTGCCAGTAAGTGCCGATGCGCTGATGCGCCGCCACCGCTGTCCAGTTGATGGCCGTCGAATCCTTGCCCGCACGCCGGTGCCACACCGCCACCGCGCGCTTGCCGCCGCCATCCAGGTAATCCCAAAGCCGTCGTTGATGTGGCCGCGGCTGCCAAGCGTTAGGCAGCGTGACTGCGGGCATGTTTCTTACGTTTGTGAGGGTGTCTGGTCTTCTGCAACGCTTTCGTCAGTTCTTGTTCTTGTGTTGATGCCAGCACGGCTGCCTTGAGCCGATGGGCCGGAGCCGGCCCCTTGTACACCCGACGCCGACCCGTGGCCGATCCCCGGCTCGTCACATATACCCGGCCGCTGCCCTCGCAGCGTGCGCAGTCCCTTACCTGTGCCATGCCGAGCGTGCCGTGATCCTTCCCATCACCCCGGCACCAGGGGCAGCTTTCGATATCGTGTTGCGGTTCCACCCTTTCCCTCCTCTTTGAAATGCTTGATCTGTATCTTGAGTTCCTCGGTAGGCTTGTCTTTGCCGGAATGCGCGCCGCCCGATCTGACATGCTCAATGATGATGGGCACTCTTCCATGACCGAGCTGCAACACCGTTCGGCCAGCCCCGAGCGCCACGCAGGGGTTGTCGCACGCGGTGAGCTCGATCAGTTTTTCCAGGGCTTGTACCGAATGCTCTTTCGCGAGCGCCCGGATGTTGGTCCAGGGCCTGCCACGCACACCCCGGTGTGCTGCGGTGAGCGCTTTGGAGGCCGCGGAAGGCGCTGGCTTCTCAGGGTTTGCTTTGGCGCTCGGCGGCACTAGGTCCATCAAGCTGGGCACGGCTTCGCCATTCCGGCGAGATTTCGCCGGCTTCTTTATGACTGTCATCGTTAGAATTCTCTTAAAAAGGTGCTGTTCGATTGGTGACATAACGTCGGGGTTCATATGTTCAAATCGGTTTATCTAGGCCTGGATAGCACTTAGACTTTAGTCAGCGGTCATCGGGTTATTGCAAGGATGCGTAACCATGGATAGGTGCATACGCGCATGGTCTTTATGCTTCGCTCTGTCCCTGAGCGGCACCTTGGCTGCCTGCAATGCGGGACAAAGCGACAGCACCGACGTGTCTGTACAAGGCAATTGGAGCGGCACTTACACCGCTACCGACGCCCATGACTCCATACCGGTGACCGCTCTCGTCCAGAAAGACGGATCCGCATATCTCTACGACAGCACGGGCGTCATCTACGTCCTGCCCCGCTTCACCGGCAGCGAGAAGCTATCCGGCTCCGTCACCGCTTTCCCGTCCATGGGTTACAGGTTCGCTGACGGCACCTCGTCGAAGCATCTCGACATGACCGGCACCGCATCGGATGACCAGATCGCCGTCAGCCTGGACGGCGACGCCGGCTCCGAGCAAGCGCGTTCAGGGCAGGCAAGCCTGCTGCCCCTGGAGACCTATTACGGGAAGCCCTCGGTGGCCGAAGGGCAATGGATGGGCGCTTACCTTTCCCCCACGCCCGCATCCCTGGACCTCACCGTCCAGCCTGATGGCTCTTTTTCAGGAGACGATGCCTACGGTTGCCATCTGCAGGGGCGGCTGTCGCAACTCGGCGATCGCGGGAGCCTGTTCTCGGTCTCCATCCAAAGCACCGGCGCATCACCCACCTGTGGCGGCAGCCTGACCGGCCTCGCCCACGAGAGCGCCTATGACACTTTCAATTTCTTCGGGGGTGCTATGGGCACCTACTACTACCTCTGCGTCTCAAACGCCGCGGGCGGTTTCGTCGCCGAGTTCAAAGTGCAATGAAGAGCGCGAGCGCCTTCTAGCCGCCCATCTTGCTCTGCCAGACCGCGATCTGGTTTCTGAGGGCCTGGGCATCCGCCGCATCCGGCACCAGTTCCAGATACCGCTGCATGCTATCCACCGCCGGCGCATACCACCCCGTCGCACCCAGGATGTTCGCCCGCTTGAGCAGCCCCTCGGGCCAGCAGGGATAGAGCTTCAAAGCCGCCTGGTATTCATCGCCCGCATCGTCCAGGTCACCCTTGGCGTAATCGCTCTCCGCCGTGGCCTGATGTTGCTGCGCTTCGTCGGACATGGGCGGTTTGTCCTTGAGTGCGTTGAAGCTCTGGCAGTCCAGCCTGAACTTCTCGAAGTGCAGCGCATTCCCCCGCGCATAATCCTGGCGCGCATCCAGCACCAGTATCCTCAAGGCATCGGCGGCCGCTTGTGCATCGGTCTCTGACCAGCTGGACGAGAGCCAGTAGTACTGCTTCATGTCCTGGTATTCGGTGTATGTCAGTTTCCAGCCCGGGTACTCGAAGGCCCCGCCCGGGATGTAACTGATGCTGATGGAATTGGGCAGCACCAGCACGAGTTCCACCAGATCCTGGGTATTCGTAGAGGGGTCCGTGTACGTGATGACGCGCAGATCCCCCGGCTTCACGTCGAAATCCATGTGCCGCACCAGCGGAGTCTTCTCCACCTCCTCCTTCAGCACCCCGCGTGCCTGTATCACCTCCGCCGTATCGCCCGGCGCCGAAGCGATCGGCTGATCCTGATCGTCGGCAGGTGCGACTCCGCCATAGCTGCTGCAACCTGATAACAGCAGGGATGCCATCAGCAGCGTACCTGCCCACAGCATCGCAATGGATAGGCGGTTGATGCGTGCTTTCATGTTCCCCTCCCAAGCTACCTCACGTCACATAGACGTACTCGGCCATGGCAGGTTTGTCAATGAACCGACATGACCGTCGGCTGTTTCAAGCGGTGCCTTCCATGCGCCTGAACTCCCGGCAGGTCTGCTTGAAGCTCAAGCCCTGCTTCGCTTTCTGCTTACCGAACACCCAGATGCCGTTGCGTTCGTCTGCTCCATAAGGACAGTGCGCGAAAGGTCCGGCCAGCTTGTAGGCGTCGAAACCCTCTTGCAGCACTCTCCGATAAGTCTCCCAACCGAACCTCATAGTGCACCTCTAAAAATTGGTCTTTTGCCCTTTGGCGTTGTTATGGCCAGGATGGCCTTATGTCGCGGAGGGCAGGACGCCCGAGAGCGACGAGCGCTCACCCTCGTTCGCCGCATGCGGCGAACCCTCATGTACTGGCATGTACACTCCGGCTCCTCGGTCATCCGCGCCTAGCCAAAGTGCAAAATCCCTGCTTTTTAGCGGCGCACTACTCCTCCGTATCGAGCGAACTGTCCGCTACCGGATCCTCTTCCGGCGCGTCTTTCAGGCTCGGCCCCTTGGGCGGATTGCATTCCCCCACTCCCGGCGTCTCATAGGGGCTCGCCGATTTGAACGGGTTCTTTCCGCCCTTGTTGCTGGGCGATTTGCCCTTCACGGATTTGCTCATGGAGCTACGCGGGTCTTTCTTTCCCATCTTCATGGCTGTCCTCTCCTGTAGAAAAGGCCAGCCCCGAGCTGGGCGGGGCTGGCTGGAAACCTGTGCTGGCTGAGGAAATCGGGGCTTACCCCCCCCCTGATATCAGGGGGTGCCCTATTGACAATATTATGTAACATGCTATATGTTATATCGCCTGCCAAGAAGCCTTGTGGAACAAGGTGCCCTGGCAAGGTCCGAATCACCACCCGGGGCTATCACATGGACGACGTAGAGATAAGCCGCATGCGCTCAGCGAACCTGATGAAGGTCGTTTCACGGGCCTTGGGTGCCTGTGAACAGGCGGACCGGGACGCCGATGCTGAGCTCGAGATGCTCCTGACCGGCCCCCATGCGAAAGCCGTCGTCCTCGGCATCCTTGAGCACCACAAGGCGACGGCCAAAGCCGTCGACCGTGGCGCCCGCCTTTGGCTACCCTTCGGCAACAAGGAAAACCTCCTATACGACCTCGTCGCCGACCGCAGCCACCTCGGCATCAAGCGGGTCAAGAACCTCCTGGATGCGGGCTGGGACCCGAACCTCGCCCTCCCGGGCTCCATGCGCACCGCCCTCATGCAGGTGGCGAACAACTCAGGCGCCGAGAACCGCACCTTGGTCTCGCTGCTCCTGGCCGCCGGCGCGGATGCGGATCTCAAATCCGTGAGCGGCCAGACCGCCCTCGACTACGCCCCGACGGTCATGCGCAACTTCATCGGCGCTTTCCTGATGGATGTCGCCCAGGACACTACGAACCGCACGGGGCGCAAGCCCCGGGTATTGCATTGACGGGAGAAGCAGCCTCAGCGCTTGGCTTGACGCTGTTTGATGGTTGGCACTGCATGAGAGAGGCAAAAGCCGCTGCGGAAGACCGCAGCGGCTTTTTTGCATTCCCTGGACGCGCACATCCAGCGTGGCGCTATTTTCAGGAACATGACGCGGAGCGTCAACCCTCCCCCCGGTCTTGAGGGACGATCGCCGCAAGATTCCGTAACACCCTGTATGCCCGGCTCTTTCCCGTTGTTGCGAACTGTATCGCCGCCTCTTCCCGCGGATTAACTCTTCTCCATGTTGCGGCACAGGATGGCCACAGGCCTATACTTTGGTTGCGCCCCTACTCTCAGGAGGGTGGCAACCATGAATAAGTCACTTCTGCTTCTGTGTGCTTTCCTGTTCGCCGTCATGTCTTCAGCGGCCGTGTTCGCTGATGCTCAGCCCATCTACAAGTGGACCGATGCCCAAGGCACCGTGCATTACAGCGACAAGCCTCCCAAAGAAGCTGCGACTGATCTCCAGACCATGGACCTGCCGGCATTCCCTCCCCAGGACCCGGCGAAGATAGCCGCTGACCAGGCGGCGCTCGCCGCCAACACCGCAGCCCTGATCCAGCAGCGGCAGGCCGAGGAAGCGCTGCAACAGCGCGAGCAGGAGCTCGCTCTCGAGCGGGCGCAACTCCAGGCGTCCCGGGCCGCACTGCAGCAATCCTATGCGGCATCGGCGGAACCCGCGCCGGTGTATGCGCTCTACGCGAATTCCCCGTCCATCCCCCGGTCATTCCGCCGTAACCTGTATCTCCCCCATCGGCCTGAGGTGCATCAACCCATGTCGGTGGATCACCCCATGCTCGCGAGACCCGCCGCGCCGGTGCCGAAGCACCCCTAGCGGTCAAGACCGCTTAACCGCCCCCGTAAAAAAGGAAAGGCCGCTGTGGTTTCACAGCGGCCTTCGCATTTGCTGGACGCGCACACCCAGCCTGCCGGGAATTCTCCAGTTGTTACGCCAGGGCGTCAACCCTCCCCAGTGCGAAGCGTGCCTTTAAGCACCCTCAATCGCCTTTCTTGTAATCCCCTGGCACCTCGAACTGCGACGCAGCGATGGCGCTGGTATCCACCGACTTCACTTCGATGTTCGAATGGAAGATCGTGTTCATGCCCGGCGTGCCCGTGCTGACCTTCTTGTCACTGTCATCGCTCTTGCTCTTGCCGCCGAAGATGCTGCCGAGCGCGCTGTCCAGGGTCTGGGGATGAGCTTGCTGTGCGTCGTCGTTCGAGCTTGAGTCCTTGTCTGACTCCTTGTCGCCGCTGCCCGCCGACTCCCAGCGCACGTCCATGGACACGGGATAGCCCTTGATGGTGTGTAGCTTGTCGAAGAACTTCTTCTGATCCTCGCCGTTGATGGAGACGCTTCCCTGCCCGAAACCGTACAGCTTCAGATCGTCCGGGTTGGAGGGTATCTGCATCAGCTTGAGGTAGGCATGGGCATAGGCCGCTTCCTCGGCATGAGCCTTGGCGAGACGCGCGTCCGTGGAGTTCCAGGTATCCGTGGTCATCAGGCTCTTACCCTTCTCGCCGGTCTTGGTGTTCTCCGTCTCCACGTCCCAGGTCACCACGTACTCGGTGGTGTCGAAGCCATTGATGTCCTTCGTCCGGCCCGTGGCCTTCACCGTGAACTCGTTCTTGGTGACCTTGGTGTCGTTCTCTTTATCCTGCTCTTGCTGCTGCTGGGCGGCTTCCTTCGAGTTCTGCTGTTTGGGCGCCTGCTGCGGGTCATATATCGCATCTTCGTTGTAGGTCTTCTTCTTCGGATCCAGGTCATAGTGCTTGTTATCGCCCACGCGATAGATGTCCACGTCGAGCGCGCCGTTGTCCTCGTTCCTGAACTTCTGCCAGGCCCCGAGCACCGAACCGGTGAACTTCCTCAAGTTCTCCTCGCGCTTCTTGTTGCCTTGTATGTAATCCGTGGTGGTGGAATCGTGGGAGGCGATGCCGGTCAGCTCGTCGAAATGCGTCAGCGTCTGGATGGTCGCATCCGCTTGCGCCGCGCAAGGCAGGAGCGCCAGACTGGCGAGCCCGAAAGCCGCGATAGCGGAAGACCAAGCATGATTTTTCATGATGAACCCCTGGTTTGATTTGACCCCATGGCTATTTATAGCCGACCGCGCCCGGCGGCGCCAGTGAGCATCCTGCCCTGGCTATGCCTATTGCAGGCTCCTATCCAAATCAATATAAGTGTGGGCCCCGGCGGGAACTTAACTCTCCCGGGCCTCGTCGAACACGAGCGTATCCCAGCCTGAAATATAAGGAAAAGAATCATGCGCTTCGGCTCTCTCCGCACCCTGTTCGCCTGCCTCATGGCTGGCGTCGCATTCAGCCCCCTGGCCTGGTCCGATGACCAGCCCCAGGTGGCCACCCAGCTCGGCACCGTGGAAGTCACCGCCACCCCCATGCCCGAGCACCTGGATACCGTGCCCCAGAGCGTGGACGTCATAAGCCACGACCAGCTCGTGGCCCAGGGCGTCACGGACCTACGCAGCGCCCTCGAACTCTCCGCCGGAGTGGACATCGCTCCGGGCGGCGACGGCGGGCCCGCCAGCGCCGTCCCCGAGTTCCAGGGCCTGCGCGAGT
Organism: Gammaproteobacteria bacterium; assembly: GCA_036000105.1. Lineage (GTDB taxonomy): Bacteria > Pseudomonadota > Gammaproteobacteria > Natronospirales > REEB76 > DASUBN01. Next base: position 41,586 of record DASYGE010000007.1, on the reverse strand, counting down.
TCGATGCCTTCCTGCTGCTGGTGGACGGCGTGCCGGTGGGCGGCGCCTTCAACCCGGACCTGGCGAGCATCGACTTGAACGGCGTGGACCGCATCGAAATCATCCGCGGCTCGGCGCCGGTGAAATACGGCGCCACCTCCTTCGTCGGCGTCATCAACGTCATCCACGTGAAGGCCGGCGCCCACAGCGGCACCGTCGGCGCCTCTTTCGGCTCCTATGGCAGCTCCAGCGTCGGCGTCGCGATGCCCCTGAGCGGCGACGGCCCGGTCAAGCAATCCGTCGTCGCCGATTACACCCAGAAGGGCTACTCCGATCCGCGCACCGGTTGGGACCGTTCCCATATCCTGTATCGCAGTGCCACGGATACCGATACCGGCGAGCTCCGCCTGGACCTGGACGGCCTCTTGCTGCACCAGAAGCCGGCGAGCCCCCGGCCGCTGCCGGATGTCGGCACCGAACTCTCGCCACTCGTCCCCGCCGACACCAACGACAACCCGAGTGACGCCAGGATGGACGAAGACCGGGTCAGCTTGACGCTTGGCAAGGACACGAACCTCGGCTGGGGCGAGTGGAGCACCACCCTCGCGGATACCTTCACCCACAACCACAACATCCGCGGCTTTATCGGCAACAACATCACGAACGACGGCACGCCCAACTCCGACGGCTTCGATCAGAGCCAGGATCGCGTCGATATCTACTTCGACAGCCACCTGACCTTTGAACCGGAGGATGATCTGAAGATGGTCACAGGCTTCAGTTACCTCTACGGTTCTGGTCAGGAGCAGAGCGCCAATTTCGCCTATTTCATAGCTCCGAGCGGCGTCAACCCGCCCTCCAGCGCTTCCCGCCCCGTCGACGAACGCACCGCCATGCAGGACACGCGCAAGTTTTTCGGCTTATACGCGCAGACTGACTGGATCTTCGCTCCGCGTTGGGATTTCAATGTGGGATTGCAACTCAACCACGACCTGGACTCGCGCAGCACGACCCTGTTCCCCACCGACCCGACCCTGACAGCCCAATCCCGCGGTGACAACCGGGACGACACGCGCTCCTCGGGCATGGTCTCCCTGGGTTATACCGCCTGGCAGGACGGCGCCGACGACACGGTCATCTACGGCAACTACCGCAACACCTTCAAGCCTGCGGCCAACGATTTCGGCCCGGAATACAAACCGACCATCCTCCAACCCGAGACCGCACAGGCCTATGAGATCGGTTCCAAAGGCACCCTGTTGCAGGGCGGATTCGACTGGGAGGCGAGCCTGTTCCTCGCCAACATGAACAACACGGTGATCTCCACCGACGTCGGCGGCCTGCCCGGCACGGCTAATGGCGGCCAGAACCGCTTCCAGGGTGCGGAACTCGATGCCGATTGGCGCTTCGCCGAAGACTGGCGCTGGCAGACCGCCTATAGCTACCACGACGCACATTACCGGTTTTTCATCGACATCACGCCCGGCGGCTTGGTGCAGGACGCGGGTAACCGCCTGGAAGTCTCTCCTCATCATCTGTTCGCCACCGGTGTCTTCTACATGCCGGCACGCGGCTTCACCGGTAACGTGCTCGTGCGTTACACCGGTCAGCGTTTCTTCGATCCGGAGAACACCGTCTCCACCCCAGCCTTCGTCACCTGGGATGCCGGCATCGGCTACCGCTTCGACAGATGGAGCCTGGACCTGCAGGGCCGCAACCTCAACGACGCCCGCAACGTGGTCTCCAACAGCGAACTGGGCAACAGCGAGTCCTACATCCTGCCCGCCCGCTTCATCGAGCTGAGCGCCGCCCTACAGCTCTAAAACCGTTAGCACGCAAGCTATTTCCCGCCCGGACCCTATATAAGTGGGGCCTGGGCGGGGTCTTCTTGCCTTTCCGTATGGAAAGGTTATTCTTTTTGTGGGGGAAAGTTCTTAAATTCGCATAGGGGAGAGGGAGATTCTCAAGCAGCACAAGGAGTTTGTGTCATGCAGCGAAGGGTTCCATATTTCGAATTGAGCGCCGGTCAGCGTGTATCACCGGCAAGTATCAGAGACGAGCGCGCGCGGCTCTGCTGAGCCGTTCTCCGGCCCGTCCCTCCTAGCCAGCACCATGGCTACGCCACTGCGCGTGCTCATCGTCGAGGATTCCCTCGAGGACGCCGAACTCCTGTTGGTGGAACTGAAGCGCGGCGGCTACGCTGTGAGCTATGAACGTGTCACCACCGAGGCCGAAGTGCGCCATGCTCTCCAGGTCGGCTCCTGGGACCTGATCATCTCCGATTACTCGCTGCCGGGCTTCGACGGCAAGCGCTGCCTGCAGATATACCGTGAGTTCGGCCTGGATACCCCCTTCATCCTCATGTCCGGCACCGTGGGCGAAGAGATCGCCGTCGAAGCCATGAAGGGCGGCGCCCACGACTACATCATGAAGGATCGCATCGTGCGCCTGGTCCCCGCCATCCAGCGCGAGCTGCGCGAAGCGCTCACCCGGCGTGAACGCAAGGCCTTCCTCGAGCACATAGAGTTCATCGCCTATCACGATCCCGTGACCCGACTGCCGAACCAGCGGCTGTTCCTGGATGAAGTGGAGAAGGCCATCAAGACCTACTCCCTGCTGCCGGACACGCTCCTCATCGTCGCTGTGCCTGAGATCTCCAAGTTCAAGGAGATCCGCACCACCGTCAGCCAGGCGGATTACGACGTCCTGATGAAGAAGATATCGGAGCGCATCTGGTTGCGCTGCAAGACCCTCGTGAGTCTGGCGCGGATAGATGAATACACCTTCGCCACGCTGTTCCCCGCGGAGAAAGGCCTGGACCACCATACCGTGGCCAAGAACCTGCTCGCGGCCTTCGAGGAGCCTTTCGAACTCGATCCCTTCATGCTGCACCTGGATGCCAACATCGGCATGGCCATCTACGGCCTGCATGCCGCCACCGGCGGCGGCCTCCTCAGGAACGCCATGGTCGCGGGCAGCCAGGCCCGGGAGCGCCACCAGCCCTATGCCCTCTATTCGATATCGGACGACATCTCCAGCCCCGATAACCTGAGCCTGGTGGGCCAGCTGCGGGATGCGATCCGCAACAACCAGCTGGTGCTCCACTATCAACCCATCATGGACCTGCGCAGCAACCGCGCCACGTCCGTCGAGGCCCTGGTCCGCTGGGATCATCCAGAACTCGGCCTGCTGGTGCCCGACCGGTTCCTGGGGCTCGCCGAAAGTTCCAACCTCATCGTCCCCTTGACCGCCTGGGTGGTGGATGCCGCCTTCAGTCAGTGGCGCCAATGGCACGATGCCGGTCTCGACATAGATATGTGCATCAACCTCTCTGTGCGCAACATCCAGGATGCGGGCTTCGTGGCCCACATCTCCCGGCGCGCCGAAGAACTCGGCATCACCCCCGGCAACTTCGTGCTGGAAGTGACCGAGAGCAGCATCATGACCGATTACAACGCAGCGAACGAAGCACTCACCCGCCTGCACGACATCGGCTTCCGGATCGCCATAGATGATTTCGGTACCGGTCATTCGTCCCTCTCCTACCTGCAGCAGCTGCCGGTGGACGACATAAAGGTGGACCGCAACTTCGTCACTGACATCTGCGAGAACCAGCAGGATCTCGCCATCGTCAATGCCGTGCTGGGGTTCGCCAACGGCATGGGCAAGCGGCTCGTGGCCGAAGGGGTCGAGAGCGGCGAGGCACTCGGCACGCTGCGCAACATGGGCTGCCATCTGGCCCAGGGTTACCACATCAGTCGGCCCATGGAGCGCGACGCCACTGCCCGTTGGTTCATGCGGCAGCAAAGTGGCCACTAAGGGCCGCCATCCCGGTGCAGGGCATGCAGAACGGAGCGGGTCTGTGCCTGCAGCCGTCGCGTTCGCGGAAAGCGGTTCCGTCTATGCCGACATCTTCCGCAACAACCCCATGCCCATGTGGATCTTCGACCTGGAGAACCTCGGCATCCTGGCGGTGAACGATGCGGCCCTGGCCCATTACGGCTACACCGAAGCCGAATTCCTCTGCATGACCATCAAGAACATCCGCAGCGCAGAGGACGCCGAAGAACTCGAGCATTACCTGTCTTCTCACCGCCCTGCCCTCAAGCATGCCGGCATCTGGAAGCACCACAAGAAAGACGGCACCGTCATAGACGTGGAGATCGTCTCCCACGAACTCCTGTGGCAGGGCCGCAAGGCCCGCCTCGTCTCGGTCAACGACGTCACCGAGCGGCTCAAGGCCGAGCTGCTGATACGGGAGATGAACGCCAACCTGGAAGCCCTGGTGCGCGAACGCACCCAGCAGCTGGAAACGCTCAACCAGGAATTGGAGGCCTTCTCTTACTCCGTATCCCACGACCTGCGCGCCCCCTTAAGGGTGATAGACGGCTTCAGCCAGGCCCTGATGGAGGATTACGCCAAGCTGCTGGAGGGCAACGGCAGCAAATACCTCACCCGCATCCGTGCCACCACCCAGCGCATGGGCATACTCATAGACGATCTGCTCACCCTCGCCCGTATATCCCGGCGCAGCGTCAAGCGCCACAGCGTGGATATCAGCGCCCTCGCTGCTGATGTCGTGCGGGAGCTCCATGAGAAAGAGCCCGGCCGCGTGCTCGATATCCGCATCCAGCCCGGCCTGCGGGCCGCCGCCGACCGCGGCCTCGTCAAGATCGCCCTGGATAACCTCATCGGCAACGCCTGGAAGTTCACCTCCAAGACCCCGGCTGCACGCATCGAAGTGGGTGGTGAAAGACTGGAAGGCACCCACGTGTTCCATGTGCGGGACAACGGCGCCGGTTTCGAGATGCAATACGCCAACAAACTGTTCGGCGCCTTCCAGCGCCTGCATGCCGAATCCGACTTCACCGGCACCGGCATAGGCCTCGCCACCGTGCAGCGCATCGTGAGCCTGCACCATGGCCGGGTATGGGCCGAGGGCGAGACAGGCCGCGGCGCCATATTCCGTTTCACCCTGGATGAAGGAAAAGCAGATGGCTGATCAGACGATCCTGCTCGTGGAAGACAGCCCCGACGACGTGGATCTCACCCTGCGGGCCCTGGAGAAGAACAACATCTCCAACCGCATCGTCGTCTGCCCGGATGGCGCCGTGGCCCTGGATTACCTGCACAGACGCAGTCAGGACGGCGCCCACTACACCAACCCCCTGCCCCAGGTGGTGCTGCTCGACCTCAAGCTCCCCAAGGTGGACGGCATGGAAGTGCTGAAAGCAGTACGCACCCACAAGCGCACCACCCTCTTGCCCGTGGTGGTGCTCACCTCCTCCAAGGAGGAGAAAGACATGGTGGAGAGCTATAGCCTGGGCGCCAACAGCTATGTCAGGAAACCCGTCAGTTTCGAAGAGTTCCTGGAAGCCGTACGCCAGCTGGGCCTGTACTGGCTGCTGCTCAACCAGTCGCCGCCCGTGCCGGAAAGCGACTGAGAGGTCAGTAGCTCACTCTTTCTTGGCAGGCTTGTCCTCCGTCAGGAACTCCTCCGCCAGGGACCAGTAGATCGGCGTGCGGCAGATGAGTTTCGAGGCGCCGAGGGCGATGAACGCCGACGCCATGATGGGGAACACCATGCTCTGGTCGTTCACCATCTCCATCACGATCACCGACGCCGTGAGCGGCGTCTGCACCACCCCGGTGAAATATCCCACCATGCCGAGCAGCACCACCGTGCCTACCGGCACATAGGGCATGAGCGGCGCAAGATCGGCACCGAGTCCCGCGCCCGTAGACAATGAAGGCGAGAAGATACCGCCGGGTATGCCGCTGAAATAGGAAGTGAGCGTCGCCAGCATCTTGTAGAACGGGAAGCCGATGCCCATCTCCTTGTCGCCTGTGAGCACATGCCGCGCCTGTTCGTAGCCGGTGCCGTAGGAACCCCCGTGGGAGACGAAGCCGATCGCTGCGATGCCGAGACCGCAGCTCACAGCGATCAGCAGCCAATATTTGCCTGTGAGCGGGCGCAACCGGCGCACACCCGCCACCAGCAGATAGCTGAAAGTGCCGCCCACGAGTCCGCCGATGGCGCCGCACATGGGTACTGCCACCCAGTCCCTGAGCTGGCTGAAATGTGCACTGCTCTCGCCGAAGTAACTGTAATTGCCCATGAAGGCCAGGGCTACGATGCCGGCGATGATCACCGCGATCAACAGCATGCCCGTGGCACGCTCCTCGTAGAAACGCGCCATCTCCTCGATGGCGAAGATGATCCCGGCGATGGGCGTATTGAACGCCGCCGCGATACCCGCGGCGCCGCCCGCCATGATCAGGCCGTGGCGCACGTAATGCGGCGGGAAACGCGTGAAGCGCCCCATGGAATACATCACCGAAGCGCCCACATGGATGGTGGGTCCTTCGCGACCGATGGAAGCGCCGCCCAGGAGCCCCAAGAGCGTCATCAGGATCTTGCCCGTGGCGCTGCGCAACGACAGCAGGCGCTTCCGCAGCTTGTCGTCGCCGGTGCGCAAGGCCGCGATCGCCTGGGGTATGCCGCTGCCCTGGGTGCCCGGGAACACGTAGCGGGTGAGGAAAGCCACCATCACCATCACGAGGGGTGAGAGCAGGAAGGTCCACCAGGTCGAATGCATCAGGATGCGGTCATGCAGCCCCATCACCCAATTGCTGCCCAGGGTGAAGAGCGCCGCGAGGCAGCCCACCCCTAAAGCCCCGGACCAAAACACGAGCCGGGTCTTCCAATCCCGGACCGACAGATAACCTAACAGGCGATTGGACATTGTTCAGTTAACGACATGATTTTCGAGGGAAAATCCAGTTTAAGCGAATTCCATGCCAGGGTCAGCCGGTATCAAAAACCTCATAGCATGCCCCGCCGGCGTCAACCAGAGGTACCGCCGGCACGTTCTTTACGTTTTGTAACAGACGTTATTAGCATCCCCCGGCGATTTACCATTGTCTCGCCTGCGGTGGGAGAGCCGAAACATGAACATGGATATGATCAAGACCCAAGCGATCAGCGAAGCTCCGCATATACCCGATCTCCCATCGGTGCCCGAAGATTACCGCCTCATCGCCTCTTGGCGCTCCGCCCTGCGTGAATTCCTCGCCTCCAGCAAGCGCATCCTGAAGCACCACGGCATCACCTCCATGCAATACCAGTCGCTGGTGGCCATCCGCACCTGCGAAGACCCGGAAGGCCTCAACATGAACGGCCTGGCTGCCTATCTCGGCGTGCGCCACAACAGCGCCGTGGGCCTGGTGAACCGCCTGGAAGCCCAGGGCTTGGTGCAGCGCCTGCGTTCCGACCGGGACCGGCGTGTGGCTCACCTGCGCCTCACCCCCGCCGGCGAAGTCAAACTGCGCGAACTCGTGGAAGCCCACCGCGATGCGCTGAACGACATCCGCCCCGAGATGCGCCGCATCTTCAAGTGACGCTGCTGTCCAGCAGCGTCATTCCAGCGAAAGCTGGAATCCAGTTCCAAATAGCTTCTTAGGCCTTTTGGCTTCTAGGCCGCTTTCGTTCTCCCCGCTCCGTCCCGGTACAGCCGGTAACCCTGCTCGCACAGCCGCCTGAATCGCTGCACCCCGGCGGGGGATCCGTCATCCAGCAGGCATTCCGCGTAATACCGCTCCACCCCGTGCCGTGGTCGCGGCCCACCCACCGTTTTGCGTTCCAGGCAGATACCCCGGTGCCGCGCCATGAGCGCCGCGTGGATGGGCGGGCAGGCACCGCGTAACCACTCCATGAAACCATTCACCGCCTCGGCATCTGAATGGTCCGGGGGCAGCATCTCTGCGGCCGCGTGCATCACCCCCAGCCGCTCGCCGTACTGCACCAGCTTCGCAAGCCAGGTCACCCGCGGCAACCCCAGGGATTCGTCCCATTGCCGCGCGGACCATGCCGCCCAGCGCTCGAAAGCGTGCCGTTCCCGCGCAAAGCGTGTCCCATAGCGCCTCATTCCTCCCCCTCCAGCATATGCACCACATCCTCGGTGGTGCTGCCCCGGCTCAAGGTGCCGAGATACTGCCCGTGATCATCAGGGCAATAGATCCACTGGTTTATCAGCCCCGGCCAGACCACCTGGTATTTGCCCTGCGGCGTCTTGCCGAGGCCGCAGGTGCTGTTGGCCTTCAGGATGTCCTGGGCCCAGTAATGGATCTTCACCGCCAGCTCTTTCTTGCCCACCACTTCCACAAATCCGCTCATAGGTCCCTCTGCTGCCTGCTATCACCCGTTGCCGAAGGCGGGCACGGATGGCCCGCCGCCTCAGTCCCGGCGTCCTCCGCTGGCGCAAGCCGGAACTGCTCCGGTTTCAGCACGTAGCGGATCCTCAGGTCGTGGTTGTCGGGTATGGGCCCGTCTGACCACTGGGACACCGCCGATTTCGATATGCCGAGGGCTTTGGCCAGCTCCTTGGCTGAGGAAAACAGCGCGATGGCCTCTTTTTTGCTGAGACGTCTGGACATGACGAGAGTAAAGCATGCTGAACAAGGCTTGTCAAGCATGCTTATCGCATGGTAAAGTAGTCTTAACCATGAAGACCTCCGGCGACCGCATCCGTCACATCCGCGAAGAGCTCGAGCTGTCCCAGGAAGCGTTCGGCCGGCACATGAGCGTGTCCAAAGCCGCGGTCTCCCAGTGGGAGAACGGCGACATCAAGAACCTGCGCCCCGCCAACCTCTTCGCCATCCAGAACTTCACCGGCTATTCCGCCGAGTGGATCGCGACCGGCGCCGGTGCTGCGCGCACCAAGGGCAAGAAAGCCTCTGCCTCCCGCACCGAGCTGCCTGTCTCCTCCCTGCCCCTGGTCTCCTGGGTGCGGGCCGGTCAATGGAATGAAGTGGTGGATGTCTATCCACCCGGCGAAGGAGAGAAGCCCGTGTACACCACAAGGAAAGTCGGTCCCCGCGCTTACGCCCTGCGCGTGGTGGGGGATAGCATGGAGAACCCCAACGGCCGCCCCACCTATCCGCAAGGCTCCATCATCATCGTGGACCCAGACCGGGAAGCCATGCACGGCAACGCCGTCATCGTGCGGCTGGACGATTCCAAGGAAGCCACCTTCAAACAGCTCATCATCGAAGGCGGCGTGCGTTACCTCAAACCTCTGAACCCTCGTTATCCCATCATGAAGGTCGGCGCCCATGCCACCTTCTGCGGAGTAGTCGTTCAAACTGTCATAGATGAAGATTGACGCGGGCTTTTTCGACGATCGTCATCCCGGCGAAAGCCGGGATCCAGTTCCAGAATCGCCCCGGCCGATGCAGTTTGGTATCTCCGTGACTGGAAATACGCTAGATTCAAGCAACCTTTGAGAGGTGCCTTGCATGCACGATGCCCTGCTCGCTTATCTCCATTACCTCACCCTGCTAGCAGCCTTCTCCCTGCTCGTGGCGGAACTCGCTGTGTTGCGTCTGCCCCACCAGCCGGGCCGCTGGCGCAGCTTGAGCCTGCTCGACCTGGGATATTTCCTCGCCGCCATCGGTATCCTGGCCACGGGCCTCTCCCGGGTGTTCTACGGCTTGAAACCCGCTCTCTACTACTGGCACAACCCGTATTTCCATGCCCTCTGGGTCACCTTCCTGTTCATCGGGCTCGCTTCCATCATCCCCACCCTCTCCTTCATGAAGTGGGCCAAGGCCGAGCGCAACCAGCCGGGCTACACGCCGCCTCCGAAAGCCCTGCGCCATGTGCAGGGCCACCTCGTGTTGGAGATAGCGCTCTTCGCCATCGCGCCTATCTTCGCTGTGCTCATGGCCCGCGGTTACGGCATGTGACGCGTTACAGCAACCTCGATCCCGATATCGTCATGACCAAAGGTGTCTGGCGCTGGCAGCGCCAGCGCCTTGCCGCGGGCCTGCCCAAGCCGCCCAAGGAAGGTTATGCGGCTTTCAAGGAGCGCTGGCTCGTCACGCCCGATTTCACACCCGGCCCACCCCGCGCCTGGTGGCTGGGTCATGCCACCGTGCTCCTGCGCATCGGCGGCCTGCACGTCATCACCGATCCCCATCTCACCGAGCGCGCCTCGCCCTTCTCCTTCGCGGGCCCCAGGCGCTTCGTGCCCGCGCCGGCGGGTGCCGATGTGCTGCCACCCATCGATGTGGCCCTCATCTCCCACAACCACTACGACCACCTGGACGCCGGCAGCATCCGCGCCCTGCTCCATCGCAATCCGGAACTCGTCTGCTATGCACCCAAGGGCTTGGGTGATTGGCTTAAGCGCCGCGACGTCAAGCACGTCCACGAACTCGACTGGTGGCAGAACCACGGCCACAAAAGCCTGGATATCCACTGCGTCCCGGCCCAGCACTGGAGCCGGCGTACCCTCTGGGATACCAACAAGAGCCACTGGTGCGGTTGGGTGGTGAAGCACCAGGGTTTCAACTTCTATTTCTCAGGGGATACGGGCTATACCCCGCGCCTCGCCGAGATCGCGAGTCGTTTAGGGCCTCCGGATCTCGCGGCGCTGCCCATCGGCGCCTATGCACCCCGCTGGTTCATGCATCCCCAGCATGTGGATCCGCCGGAAGCCGTGAGACTGCATCGGGAACTCGCCGTGCGCCACTCCATGGCCATCCACTGGGGCACCTTTGAGCTCGCGGATGACAGCCTGGATGAGCCCGTAGAACTCCTGCAGAAAGCCATGGCCGAGAGCGATCTTGGGTCTGAAGACTTCTGGATCCTGCGTCAGGGGGAATCCAGGCTTCTCGGTTAAGCCACTTGAACTCATACAACTCGGGGGGAGGGTTGCCTCAAGGTTCAGCCTGCTTGACCATGGCGCCCCTGTTTTAAGGAGACGCAAGGGGATCCCGATGCATGCCGTCATACCTAACGCACCACCACCTACCAAGCGGCTGCGGCCCACGCCTCTGGCCCAGGTGGAACTATTGCTCCTCTTCCATCCAGTCCTGCAGGGCTGCAGCAGCCCCCATGTCCCTGCCGAGACCTGCGCCCAGGCTATCCAAGGCTGGCTCACCCTGGACGTCTACGGGCGCCCGGGCTTAAGCGACCTCACCGGCCGCCCTGTCATGGAAGACATGCGCCTGGAGGCTAACGGCGAGGATATCGAGGCCCTGCTGCCTGATGGAATCGTGAACGAGGTCGCGGATTACCTGCTGGGAGAGGCGTAGATATACTCGCTGCGAGTGCACCATGGTATGAGGGGATCATCCGCATGTGTCTGGCAGGTATCGAAGCTGAGATGAAAGCCCTCATCGCCCGTAAGCAGGCGGCAGAGGCTGTCACTGTCAAACCTAAGGTTGCCTTGCCACAGCTCGATCCAAGTCACACCCGCAAGGATCGAGCGACAACAGATCAGACGATCCCCACGCTACGCCAACGTCCTGCGACGACCTGAGCTTCTGCTCCCAGGGATGGGTACCAGTCAACTATGAGAATGAGCCATGAGAGCGCGCCGACAGACAGGCTCGTTGACACGAGCACCGCTCGCGTCCGTCCGAGCGGCTATACATTGATGTATAGCCTGCTCGCGCCGCCAGGGGTAAGACCGCTCTTGGTGCGGGCACCGTTCGCAAACGCCACCTCTAGCGATGGTGCCCCCGGGGGAACAGCTCTCTCCGCTCGCAACTCCGCACTTGGTAGCATATGTTCCCGAGGACCTATGTCCGGAAACCTTCTTTGCGGGCGTCAGTCTTGTCACGCGCTTCTTGACATCACTTTCGGTTAGTGTGTGACCCTTGCCATGTCTATCAGTGCGCGCAAGAGGTTGTTCCGCGCCCCTTCCGGAAGCATTCGCTGCAGAGACGTCGAAAATTCACTGTCTTCGCTGTCAAGATGATGCTCCAGGACATATTTCATGGTTTTTTCGTCATCGAGCAATCCAATGATGATCGCGGGCGACATGCCGCGCCGACGCACAGCCCGGAGACGCTCGCCCGCATCATGCAACATTTTCTCAAGGCGGCGATGCTCGGCCACATAGACGCTCCACTGGCCAGGTACCCTTCCCTCAAGGCAATAAGGCAACAGGTATTGCTCCTCCACTAGTATCCGACTGCGAAGGTGTTTCTCGTATTGATCGAGCAGACGCGCAGCACGTGCCCAGGCACGGGCGAGCAGTGCCTCTTGGTGACGAGCGAATAATTGTGTGAGCACCCTGTGCTGATCGGTGAGCACTCTGATGGGATCGAGCTTAGGCATGACCCTCCTCAACATCCATAAGCGCCTCGAACAGCGGCCGGAGCCAAGCCTGCCGCTTGAATCGTGTGGCGGGGGGCTGCCCAGCTGTTTAAGGATACTACAGCTTCGTGGGCGTCTTACCGACCCCGTATCTGCGCTAATCTCACTGGATATTTCGCCCGAATCGCCTCCGAGCCCAACCCTCATCGGCGACCCAGGTGCGGTGTGATACTACGGTTTATTTAGTAGTTGTCCTTGGATAGACGACCGCTGCCTCGTATAGCTACGCACCGATCTCTTCCATTGGGGCACGCCTTTCGATCGGTGAGCCATCGCTTGTATGCAGCTCTCTCCGGAAGCAGCCTCCCTCCCTTTTGGGCAGCTGGATTCTCCATCGGAAGCCCACGATGAAGTGGCCTGCCTAATCAATCTCAGGCAGTTATCGCTGATATACGCAGGAAAAAACTATAGCAATTCAGGATACTTAAGCGAGATTCACCACGCGTCTTTTTCTGAAGCAGCGACGTTTATCATGACCTTCAGGCTTCAGTCTGCAGCGTGGTCATTCTTGACATGGCAAGCTTTCTGGGGGAGTTTAACGCGCATGCCACTCATGCGAAGGGTGAGGCCATGATTTTCCAAGACGAAATCTGGTACATCGCAGTTGCAGGCATGTTGCTCTGCACGCTGGTTTTCATATATGTGATCAGTCAAGCGAGCAAGCCCGCCGAGACGCGAGAATCGCAAAAGAAGCCCTACAGTCTGCGGCGATGGCTGTTCCTGGTACTGCTCGTTGTCTTCGTCGGCGTCAGCTATGCGACGTTGCACCGATTCCCCATACCCCTGCAGCATGACCCTCTCGAAGCGTCACAGGTCATCGACGTAGTCGGGCATCAATGGTATTGGGAGATGAGTGCCACGCAGATCCAGGCCGGTAGCACCGTTGAGTTCCGTGTGACGAGTGCCGACGTTAATCATGGTTTCGCTATCTATGCGCCTGATGGCCGCATCGCCATCCAGACCCAGGCGATGCCCGGATACACCAACAAACTGCTCTATACCTTCGACGAGCCCGGCACGTACACCATCCGGTGCCTCGAATATTGTGGGCTCGCGCACCATTCAATGGCGGCAACACTGAATGTCATTGCCGCTGCCGCGGGAGGCCATTCACCATGACCGCACTCACGCTTTATCCTGATGACGAAAAGCTGTCTCGTAACGAGAACATCGTATTCAACCTGTACATGATCACGGCCCTGGGCCTGTTCGTGTTCCTCATGCTGTTGGGCCTGACCATGCGCATGACACAGGCCCAATGGATCGGGGTGAGCACGCCGCTGTTTTACCAGATATTGACCATGCACGGCTCCGGGATGGTGGGGACCATGGGTCTGGCGACGACCGCGGTGATGTGGTTCTTCCTGCGTAAGTATGTGCGCCTGCACCTCTGGGCGTTCCTTGCGAACTACGTCCTGTTCATGTTGGGTGCGCTGTCGATCTTGGCCGCGGTATTCATCGGCGGCTTCGCCGGGCTCTGGACGTTCCTCTACCCGTTGCCGGTGCACTCCATGGGACTGTGGGGCGTGAATGCGGCGGCGCTGTTCATGGTGGGCTATCTCCTCATCGGTGTCGGCATGCTGCTGTTCTACCTGGACGCCGCTGCCGCCATCATGCGCGTCTTCGGCAACCTTGGACGTGCTTTGGGATTGCAATGGCTTTTCAGCGGAAAGATAGACCCCAACCATCCGAAGACCGTGATCGCGAGCACCATGGTGATCATCGCAAACACCTTGGGGATACTGGCGGGTGCAGTGATCCTGGTTATGAGTCTCATCAACGCCTACTTTCCCTCGGCGGCCCTCGACGCGCTCATGGCCAAGAACCTGATCTACTGGTTCGGCCATATGTACATCAATGCGACCATCTACATGGCCGTGATCGCAGTATACGAACTCTTGCCCCGGTACAGCGGGCGGCCGTACCCGATCTCACGGGTGTTCCTGTGGGCATGGGCTGTGAGCTGCGTCTTCGTCATCATCGTCTTCCCTCATCACCTCCTCATGGATTACGCCGAGCCCCGCTGGATGACGATCGTCGGCCAGATTGTCTCTTACGGCGCCGGGTTCCCGGTCTTCTTGGTGACCGCGTACGGCGCGTTGATGAACATCTACCGCTCTAACATCCGTTGGAGGATGCCGTCCCGATTCGCCATCTTGGCCGTGTATGGCTGGGCTACAGGCATTATCCCGGCGATCGCCGATGGCACGATCAGCATCAACGAGGTCATGCACAACACCCAGTGGGTGCCGGGCCATTTCCATTTCTATCTGATATTGGGCGTGCTGCCGATGATCCTGGCTTTGCTTTATCACGTCATCGGCAGCCGGACACAACCGGCGAAGGATGCGTTCACCGACAAGCTGGTATTTCCTATTTATATCCTGGGCGTGCTTATCTTCACACAGGCATTCCTGAGCGCCGGAAGTGCCAGCGTCCCACGGCGATATGCCGTGCACATACCGGAATGGCTACCGTATGATCAGGCCGGCTCCATCGGCGCCATCTTGATCGTCCTGGCTATGCTGGTCATCGCTGTCCGCATCACGGCTGGCTTGCTGAAGGTGCAGACCGATGGGCGTGCTGCGCACACTACTGGCTAGCCTCATCCTCTTGGTAGCCGGCGGCGTAGCGCTCGCCGCGGCCACGGATAGCTTCCAGGCCTTCACCAGCGAGACGGCGCGCCGCCTCGACGTCCGCCGGCACCCTCGACCGGTCCCGCCCACGCCACTCGAGACCCAATCCGGATCAGAGGTCAACCTCGCTGATTTCCGCGGCAAGTGGCTGCTCGTGGATTTCATCTATACCCGATGCCCCGGTTACTGCTCGATACTGGGCGGTGAATTCGCACAGCTCCAGACGGCGCTCGCCCGGCCGCTCGCTCAAGGCCGCGTCGTGCTGCTCAGCATCAGCTTCGATCGGGATCACGATGCTCCCGAACAGCTTTCTGATTATTTACGCCGCTTCGGTGACCAGAGGGACGGCTGGTTTGCCGTGCGCCCCATGGATACCGCTGGGCTCAACGATCTCGAGCATATCTTCGGTGTGACCGTGATCCCAGATACCCAGGGTGGCTACATCCATAACGCAGCCATCGAGATCGTCGACCCGCAAGGCTACCTGATGGATATCGAGGACATGGGGGATCCTGCGCACCTCTCCCAGGTCCTTTTGCGGGATATGCGATGACTTCGCATGCGCAAGTTCATTTGATCCCGGCAATTCTTATCGGCTACATCGTGCTGCTCATGCCGCCTGTCCAACACGCGCTGACGGCGAGCATGGCTCTGCAGACGTTGGTTCAGATACCGTTGCTGGCCGCCATCGGATGGCTGGCGGCTGTATCTTTCCCGCCACGGATCGCGATCGCGGTGGATCCCTGGAACCGGGGTGGCTTCAGTGGGCTGATACTCGCCGTGTCCACCGCGGCGTTCTGGATGCTGCCGCGCTCGCTCGACGCGGCAACCACCGATCCACTTATGATCGCGGCCAAATTCGTCTCGATACCCCTGCTCATCGGCGTAGCGATGGGGCTAAGCTGGCCACGTATGGGCTTCGTGCTCCGCGGCTTCGTGCTACTCGAACTGGTCGCGACGCTCTTCCGCTTAGGCTGGCTTTACACCGCGACTCCGATAAGACTTTGCAATGCCTATCTCCTGGGAGACCAGCAGCGATCCGGTCAGTATATGCTGTGGGTTGGAGTGATATTGCTACTCGGGTTCGGCACCAAGCTCATCTGGGGCTCCACTCGCTAAGAAAGAAAAAGAGGGAATATGGGAATATGGGAATATGGGAATATGGGAATAGGAATATGGGGTCAGGTCTTGTATTTAAACATCATAAACTTCACGCATTCCTGGCGATCCGGCTCACGGAAGCATAGTGCAGGCCGAAATGGTCTCCGATCTGGGCCAGGGTGAAGTCTCCGCTGTCATACGCCATTCGGATAGCCTGGTTCCGGGTCTTCGCATCTCGCTCATAGCTGACTAGGCTCTTCCACACGCGCTGTTTACGGGGAATCTCGCGGGAGGGGTGTTTGAGATTGCGAGTTACCTTGGTGACGAAGGCTTCATCTCCTAGGATACCTCCCCCCGCCTGGGCGAAGGGATCCGTGATTCCAGCACCTTCCATCACGAACTTCCGATAGGCTTGCCGGCCGCGGCTACGGTCCTGTGAAAAGAGCTTCAATACCTCATCGACCATTAGCCAGCCGGGTGCGGCAGCCTGTCCAATCGTCTGCCGATAGCTGCTCCAGCGGTAGTCGGCGGCTCCCCGGCTGATGCCCGCCTTGACGGGGTTGAGGACGATATAGCGGGAGACCTCGAGCAAATAGGCATCCTCGTCGATGAGCAGGGACTTGTACCGACCCTGGAAGACGTGGCCGGTCCTGGAATGGCGGCGGTTGAACGCCTGCGTATAGATGCCGTTGATCTCACGCATCCCCCGGGAAAGCGTGGGTTGCAGGGTTTCCACCAGCAGGTGGTAGTGGTTGTCCATGAGGCAATAGGCCCACAACCGCCATTCAAAGCGTTCGCAGACCCGTTTCAGGACATTCAGGAAAACTTCACGGTCGGGGATATCTCGAAAGACATTCTGGCGTGCATTGCCGCGCGCCATAACGTGGTGGAACGCGCCGCCAAACTCGATTCGCAAGGGACGAGCCATCTGGCGAATCTATCAGCCATGATGCTTCAATACAAGACCTGACCCTAACTCCTCGTTCTTTGACAATCAGCGAATAAAATAAAAAAGGAGCGATTTCGATTAAAAGTCGTGGCTTTGAGACACAGAATCTTCAGACCGGACGCGTGGACAGGACAACGGATAGCATAGCGGACTAGAATTTTGGTAACTGCTCGCGTACCGACGGAGAAAGTAGTATGCCCGCAGCGATGAAGAATATAAAAGCAAATACCATATAGACCAGCACGGCCGCCGTACCAAGCATCGTTACATTTGTATTTTTAAATTCTTTGACAATCTTTTTGGCGTTCCCACTCCATACATAAAAATATTCATGAAGTGAAAAAGCACCAATAGCAAAAATGAGTCCAAAAAGCTTTATTCTTCCTATATTTTCGAAGAAAGTACGCGGCATTGACTTCGAAAATGCAGTAACAACCGCGAGAGTCCCCATTAGGTATAACATATTCACAATCGCGATGAACAAAGCGGCGTCGAAATCCGGTTCGCTTATAGGCGTTTGTGGGCGCGAACAACACCACATATATACGCGATAAAAAAGATATCTATACCAGCGAATCATTACTGCGTGCTTTCTTCCGTGTTCAATTCCCACTAATGTCTATGGCGGAAAACTCATAGATTCCGTGACCTGCGGATTTAGATTGTCATAGTTATCAAATGCTCCGGCATCATAAAGCATCTCATTACCAAACCAAACTCCAGCGGCTATTGTACCCTCGGGGAAATAATATGCAGCTCCCGACATCCCTACATCGACTGAATCACGTATGGCACGAAGAGTGTTGCCTTGCTGCATATCGCCATAGTACTGAATCCCGCTCACAAGCAAGCCACTGGCAACAGAAAATTTCCCTGCTCTAGCTGCATATTGGGATGCTCGCATTGCCTGTGCAGCCGTCCATCCATGCTGATTCCCGTAATACATGCCAATTTTGTATAGATTGCCATTTGCACCTCTCCAGGCCCCACTCCCAACCAGATACTTATCTGTGAATGTTAAATCTGTCCCAAGCTGGGAATTCGCGTTACCGATACCCCCAATGGTTACGTTATTGCTAAGGCTAACAATGACGGTGCCGACATTGGCCGTTGGCCCTGAGGATGAGCTAGGATCAGGGATCGGCTGAAGGGTGGATTGCGGGACGTTAGAGGTTGCAACGATCGGCGTCAATGTTGTCCCTATATCCATGTCCGCTGCGGTAACTTCAATGGACCCTAACTGTGCGGTCTTAGGTAGATCAATACCCTGGGCACAGTTTGCGCAAGTATATTGCCCACCATCAGGTCCAGCAAACTTGATCGGACAATTATTACCGCAACCGGTGGCACTGGAATCATTCCCGTTAGACACCGAGTCCAGCCCACTGTTGCAGGGGCCGTCATACGCACAGGCCAAGGATCCATCATCAGGCGACTGACCTGGTGTCGGGTTTGCTCCATCAAACCCACTTGGATCAGTCATTGTCAGCGGATTATTGTAGACATAGGTATAACGGTTAAATGACTGGCCATTGTACGGATCCTGTATCCTCGGGTCTGCGGATAAGAACCTGCCTATCGTCGGGTCATACACCCGGCCGTTCATGTGTACGAGCCCCACGTTATCCAGGTTTTCCTGTTTTGTGTAGCCAAATTCGACGGCGCCACTAAAGAGTGATATCTGAGATGGACTCAGGTCATAAGCCCAGTTGGCCGGGTCGCGCCTGATACCTAGAGCATCGAAGCTCATCTGCTGGGTCACGACACCTTGGTTGCTGGTTATCGTATCTACACTCCCCAAGTGATCCGAATGCAGATAATTCGTAGTGGCATTGCCACTCTGGTCAAGGGTATGAACCGCTACCACACCTCCGGGCGCAATGATGTTATGCCGGTACTGCGTTCCTGAACTCGTCGAAACCACCTCGAACAGCTTGCCCACGTATGTGGTAGTGGTCGTGTTCCCCGAGACCGTGGCGGTCTGGAGATACCTCTGGAAGTCCGGGCCGTAGCTGAAGGTACTGCTGCCCGTGACCGTGCCCTCCCCGTTCACGGCGCTTGTGCCGCTGATGCTCACCGGCAGGTTGTCCGCATTCCAGGTGATGGTGCGGCCGTTGCCCGAGAGCATATTGCCATTGGCATCGTAGGTATAGGTACCAGGGATATTACCCACAGTACTCACCCCATGGGGATGGTTCGGGTCGTAACTATAAGTCCCGCCGAGGTTTGTGACTCCGCTGTTACTCAGGGTCTGGATGTTGCCGATTGCATCGTAGCTGACACTGATGCTTGCACCAGCCGTCGCGGCGGTGCATGAACCCGGTGAACCGCCGGTACTGACATTGGAGGTCTTGAGTCGATTCACGCTGTCATAGGTGAAATTTTCTGTCAGCCCCCTATTGGCGTCGCAGCGCTGTTGCAGGTTTCCGAGAGCACCCCAGGTATAGGCGAGCTGCTGCACGCTGCTCGACTGTCCGACTCCGGAGCTGATGCCGGTTATGAGACCCGTGGCCTGATCGTAGGCGAGCACGGTGCTCACGTTGTTGCCGTCTGTATAAGCCAGGACATGGCCGAAAGCATCCACCGGTGCGTTTCCGCCATTGCCCATGCTCGCCTGCCAGTAGTCGAACCCTGTCTGCGCATTCTGGACCGCCATAAGGGCCCCACTGGCGGGGTCGTATGCGTAGGTCACTGCAAAACGGTACGGCGAGCTTGTTACGGGCGCCATCCGAGCCTCGCCATAGGCTATATACACCGGCGGCGCATAGTCCGGACCAGCGGAGTCTTGCTGCTTGCTTGAGGCATTCCAGGCGGCAAGATCGCTCGCTGTGGCTGGCGGCAGGATGGACGGCAAGGTTTCTTCGCTACGCCGATCCGCCAGGGCTTGCATGACGGCTTCAGACGGCTGCCGGAGTCTCTTCCCCAAGAGCGTCTGCCGTCCCTCAGCCAAGGATGCAATTGCAGCACCGGTCGGCATCGCTCGCGGCGCTGAGCCTCCTACCATCGCAGTTAGCGCCCGAGGTTGCGCGCCACTCGCGTCGACCTGTGCTTGCCGCACTCTGCTGTCAGCCCGTGCTGTGGTGCGGCTGAGACCGTCCATGTTGTCTTCAGTTCCAGCCCTGGTAGTCAGGGTGGTGCCGTCGTGGAAAGCATGATCGATGCCCGAGAGGGCACCCTTTTCTACCCATGGCTGCGCGCTTCCGTCGGCATGGGCAAGCATCGTCGCCTGCGGCGCGGAATCCGCCGGTTTAGCCCGTAACATCGGATCGTTCACTGCCATGGGACCCGCGGCCGGGGGCGGCGGGCTGGCGGGCGGTGCCGTTTTGCTGGGCGTCGGTGCGGTTGCGGGGTTGACGGGCGCGTAGCAGTTCTTGCCGCAGCCGCCGAGGCTTTGGACAAAGATGTCCACGGTTGCACTCCAGCCGCTGCATGCCGGGCCGTTGCACGCCTTGACCTGGTAGTAGTAATCGGGGATGCCATTCAGTGTCTGGGTGAAGGATGTCGCGGTGCCGCTGTATACACCAATCCAGCCGGCGGTGTACTCGCGCTGTAGCACGTAGTTAGTAACCGGACCCGGCGGCGTGGACCAACTGAGAGTGACGCTCTGCCCTACGTTGATGGAGTACGAGCTGGCGCTGAGGTCGGGCGTCGCCGGAGGCAGATACACGGTCTCGCCTACGGTATTGCTACCGCCGCTGCAACCAGCCTGATTGCAGGCGAGGATGTAATACCAGTAGCTGCCGCTGCCCTTGCCACTGAGCGCATAACTGGTCCCGCCGGGCGTGGCGATTTGGCTATATGCGCCACCGGTAGATCCATAAACCGCGTAATAGGTGACCGTGCCAGTGGTGGGTGCAATCCAGCTCAGGGTGTAACTGCCGTTGGTGCTGGGGCTCGGGCTGACACCTAACCCGGTGGGTGCTGCGGGCGGAGACAGCACGGTTACGTTGACAGAAGGATACGGAGCAATCAATGGAGTCCAGTTACTGCACGCGACCGAGGTATCGCAGGCCCTGGTCTCGTAGATATATTTCATCGGCGTCAGGGAACTGAAAGCACACGAGGTAGTCGCGGAGGTGCAATCTGCATCCCCCCAGATATCGGTATTGGTCTCCCCGTCGTGCTCGCCCAGCTGCACTTCATAGTAGGTGACGGCGATACTCCCGGCGTTCTCAGACATCGTGACGCTGAAGGAACCGTCCCAGTTCACCGTGGTATGCGCCAGGTTTGTCGGTGATGGCGGCGCGATAATCACCGAGTAACCGGCGCTCACCGCGCCGTAGGGCGTGCAGGCTGTGCCGCCGGTGTCCTTATCAAAGGCGCAGGCCTTGACCTGGTAATAATAGGTGCCATTGGCCGTATGTCCCAGAAGATATCCGCTATTGCTCGGAAGCCCTGCATTGTTGGCGGTATACGAAGTCGGTGGTTTGAAGCTGCCGTTGGTGCCGAGTTTCTCTTGCATGTAATAGGTGATGCAGCTCGCGCAGTTGATGTTGACCGATGAGGCACCCCACATTACCTCCCAGTTCCCGCTGTGGTCGTCCGTTGCGGGCGTGAAACTAATGGTGCCGGGTGGAGTGGGGGGCAGAGTGACCGCCACCGTGCCACTCTGCACTGATGGACTACAGACGTTGTTGCTGGCCGGATTCGCATTGCATGCCTGTAGCTGATAGACGTAATTGCCGTCCTGGGTCTCGCTCGGGTTATAGCTCGTACCAGCACCCGTATAGTCAGTCGCAAAAGTATCCCCGGAATTCAGCGTGTTCTTTTCCTGCAGCGTGTAGACGACGCCGCTGCTAGGCGCGAACGACGGCTTGGTCCATCCTACTGTATAGGTAGCGGGCGACACATTGGACGTTACGCTGGAAGGCGCTGACAGGCTCTGCGGAACGCTGGGCGCGAGATAGGTGGTGTAACTGCTCGTGGCACTCAAGGCGGAACACACATTGTTGGCGCAAGTACTGACCGCAAAAGCATAGGTCCCGTCGCTCGACAAGGTGAACGATGCCGAGTTGCTGCTGACGGGGGTCTGCGTGGTCGAGCCGTTAGGCAAGGTCTCCTGGACGACATAACTGATAGGTCCCGCTGCAGATCCCAGGTTTGCAGCCGCCCAGTTGACGGTGATGCCGACTTGGTGGCTGTCTGTTGCAGGTACGGTGGGTACGTCCGGAGCTGGCGGCGCTACTGTCACGATGGCTGTGGAGGCCGGTGTGCTCGCGGCGTTCTCATCGCTCGCGGTCAGGCTAAAAGTGAAATTGCCAGGCGCGGTGGCGATAAACGTGGTCTGAGGCTTGTCCGGATCCGCCAAGCTCATGGTGGCGGGACCGGATTGGGTCCAGTCGTACGTCATCAGCAGGCCGCTCGAGTCGGTAGCGCTGCCGCTCAGGGTCACCATCCCACCCATAGTGAGGCTCGCGGGGCTCGCCGTAACACCAGTGATCGTGAGGCTTGAAAGTGCGGACGGTGTAACGGAGACAGGATACGTCACCGTCTGTATCCGGCCGAAATTGTCATAGGCGGTGGACACGTCGTACGGCGTTCCACCCACCGTGGTGGTCACGTCGATGGGTCGTTCCAGAGTGTCATAGGCGTAAGCCCGCTGGAAGCCATTGGTATCACTGACCGATGCCAGCAGACCCAAGGCCCCCGCTTGGTCGTACGTCAAGGAACTGCTGGTGCCAGCGGTTGCATTGCAGCCTCCGCCGGGGGCGGTCGCGCGTTTGCTCGTAATACGGCCCATGCCGTCATAGGTCTCGATGATGGATTGGTTATTGGCATCGGTCTGGCAGAGAATCTCACCTAGGGCATCCAGCTGATAGGTCCAATGCCCCATATCCGGATCGGTCATGGCCGTCTTATGACCTAGACCGTCGTAGACTAGATTAGTTGCATTCCCATCCGCATCTGTAGTCTTGGTTAGATCGCCAAAGGCATCGAATGTATAAAGCGTCCTGCCATTGTTGGCATCCACTATCTCCACTACTTCGCCCAAGGCATCTGTGTATTTGGTGGTGGTCTGCGTAGTGGTCTGCGCCCCTATTATCGTGATTTGTCGGGACGCAGTCAGCGCGTAACCGGTGCCCGATAAGAGGTTATAACCAAGAGAGGTAACATCGCCGCTAGGATCGTTGGAATCTGCGGGCTCGGTAACTCCAGTCACACGATCGAAGGCATCATCATAGGTATATACGGCCTTGAATCCTGGCGTCTGCCCGCTGAGATAGGGGCGCGCCACACTGAGCACATGCCCCACGCTGTCATAGGTTGTGTCAACCAGGGACGTTACCCCGCCCAACAGCACGGTGCCCTGCCGCACAGGCCTGCCTTTCATGTCGTACACCGTGTATCCGGTGGTGATGGCAGTAATGCCATCATTGGCAATCTGGGTGGTCGTCACTTCATACCCGTTGCCGGTAGGACAAGCTACCCCTCTGGTGGGAGCGGTGCACCAAGCATAGGTATATAGAATCGTAGTCTTATCGGGCCGTGTGACTGATATGATTCGACCGAAACCATCATAGACATATGAGGTCTTGTTGGTATTGGCATCGGTATCTGACGCCTTGAGGCCCAGGTCGTAGTTCCAGCTCGCGTGGGTCACAAGACTCAAGATTGGTGACACGACGTATGTTGTGGTTGTCGGGAACTCGTTGTTCCCGCCTGTGAAGTCGAATTTGGTGGTACGGGGACTAGGGCTTACGCCTGAACCCGATATATCGGTCTCGCGGATATTGCCAAAGGCATCAAACTGATATTGCTTGGTAAGCGGAGATGAGCCATCTCCAGTTTGACCCGAAGCCGTGGTCTGTGAATTGAGTCGGCAATTGGAGGTATCCAGGTCGCTGGTCGGAGTACTCGCGATCCGGCCCATGGAGCCGGCCGGAGACGTCCGTTGTAACGTGAGCTGCTGAGTCAGGTCCGCGCAATAGGTGGATGTATTGGGTGAAGCATAGATAGTAGTCTGGTTTGCAATGAACGATGCGCCGGTAGCCCCATCCACGGTGGTAGTTTGTTGGCTCGTGATATTGCCATATGCATCGAAATCGCTCTGATTGAGCGTGGTCGTCACGGTTCGTACGGCCTGGTTCGTCGTCCCATTGTAATTGTATGTGGTGGTCGTACTGGTGTCGAAGAACGGGAAATACGTGGCGTTGTAAGTTGTTGGCGGCACACTCAGCTCATCAGCGCCCGTGTTCTCGATATCGCTGATCTTCACTCCCGCATTGGTGGAGAATGCGTCTGACGTCACCATGTCAGTCCACGGGAATGTCTGACTGTAAGAAATCGTTTCGGTAGTATTGCGAAAATTGTCATTGATCGTACGGCTAGCAAAACCCAGAAACCCGCGTCCCCAGGAGTCGAACTTTGCACCGGAGTAAGTATAATTGAGCATGTCGTTGCCGCCAGTGCCATCACTCTCGATAAGTTTTGATACAACTTGCATCGTGGATTGGATATCCTTAATGGGATATTGGGCGCTGCTGCCATTTGTATAGATCGGACTGCCCCATGCAAGGGAGGTATATTGGAACTGGCTGACATTGCCAAGCCCACCTGTGATGCTGGTCACCAAGTCCACGCCAGTGGCATGCAGGTTGTAATGCCACTCATAGTTGCCTAGCGAAGCGTTGTAAGAGGGATAGACGAGATCGCTAAGCCCGTTTGCCTCGATACTCCCGACCAAGACGGGCGCAAAACCTCCGGGATTAGGCGTCGATGATAGGTTCGCAGACGAGGCGGAGAAGCCGCTACCCTGCGTGTAGTTCACCTGGATGAGTTGCGAATTGCCAGAAGACGGTTGAACCATGGCTTCCTGGTGGCCACTAGCGTAATAGTCCACCATGATCACGCGTGGCTGAGGACCACTACCAAAAGCGGTGCCGACAGGCATCTGGACGAAACCTGCCCCCGTACTCACGGATATCCACCAGGCTTGATCGCTCACGGGTGGGTTCTGGCATGCATACGGCGCAGTAGATGCGCTCATACAGGTCCAGAGCAAATCGGTCATCCCGTCTCCGTTGGCGTCCATTGGGATCGCGGTGCCTAATCCGGTCAAACCCCCAGCTGTACCCATCAGACTAAGCGCTGGCGGTACTTGCCCAGGAGACGCAAAACCAGGGATATAGGTAGGCCACTCGTAACCCGAGCCTGACGGCGCAACAATCTGAACTGCGACTCCGCCTTTCCCCGAACCGTCGAAATCCACCTGCGTACCCGCAGAGGTGAGGCCGGAAACGAAAAAAGTGTAATTTATAACAGAATTTTGGAATCCGAAAACGAATTGCGGCGCGGCAAAATGATTCACGCCGCTACCCGGACCCAGGTTCTTCACGACGTACAGGTTCACGCCATCTGGTGTATATGCGATGTCATCGAGACCACGTCCATAGTAGTCCATGGTCCAGACAAAACCCTGATAAGCCTGGGTGTTGCCTGGTGTGCTGCCTGCCATGGACAAGTTGTTACCCGGCGTGGTGAAAATGCCACCCAGGCCGGGAGTACGGCTGCCGGTGGGAGCGAGTATGCCCCAGCTTCCACGTGACAACGGCACCAGCAGTGCTGTCTTCCCGCTACCATCGTAGTTGAAAGGAACCGCATAGTCGTAATAGTCCCAGCTAGTAGAGATTCCTGTGTCCACAGGCGCGATGAAGCCGCCACCAGGCTTACCGAACATGACGAACCAGTCTATGGTAGACCCACCGTTGACCGCGTTCGGATAAACCAAGTCATCAATACCATCGCCGTCTACGTCGATAAGATGAGCGGCACCAAAGTAGGCATCGGTCGAAAAAAACACCCCAGTCCCGGTGTCTCCTTGCCAACCTGCTTGGGCGCTTTCCCAGCCGATATTGGTGCTGAGCAGGCAACTACCATCCCGCCCGCATTCCTGCACGGAGGTGAGTTGATTGCGCCCGTTGGCTGGATCCTGACTATAGGCAAGATTAAAAGTAAATGTCGCGGGATTGGGGTTAGGGACGTATACGACTTTGATGACGCTCAGAAGCTGGGAATTCGTAATCAGACTACCGTGCACGAAACTGGTTTGAACAGTGCCGGCAGGGCGCGGTGTATATCCGAAAACCACTTGGTGATCCGGTGTGGTGCTCCCATTGCCCGTGTAATTTATGGAGAGGGGCCAATACTCGCCCGTGGTACTGCTGTTGTTCTGGTAGGTGATCGTGTAATAGTTGCCGTTGAGATCAGTGACCCTGTCCAAGGCCCAGACGCGGATGATGGCGGGATTCGTCCCTTGAGCACCAATCTGGGAATCGGCGGTGTTGCCATACTCGTAAAGCCGCCCATCCTTGGACTGTACCGTGAACCAGCCGGGCCCGTTATTGCTGCTGCCATGGGAGACGATCTTGGAAAAACCCTCAACCTGAGTGCTGTATACGGCACCGTCCGCTCCATAGGTTGAACCGCTCTTGAGG
Source organism: Gammaproteobacteria bacterium (assembly GCA_036000105.1). Classification (GTDB taxonomy): domain Bacteria; phylum Pseudomonadota; class Gammaproteobacteria; order Natronospirales; family REEB76; genus DASUBN01. The sequence continues at coordinate 15,318 of DASYGE010000007.1, read as the reverse complement.
GCGAGATATTGCCCATCCAGACAGAACACGTCGGACTGAGATCCGGGACCTGCGAATTGCACGGCGCGTGTCTGGCCGACCTCATCGATGGCCCACGGGCAACGGCTGATGGTCGACAGGCCGGACAAGGTCCAGCCGTAGCCCGCGAGACCGTCGCCGCTCTGACTGTTGTAGACGAGCGCCACGGAGGGCTGCATGCCGTTGGTGCCGGGGGGCAGGCTGATGGGGATGGAATAAGTAGCAGCGCCGGTAGCGCCGACACCCGAGGCACCCGCGATGGCGCCGACCGCGGTGGTGGTCGCCTGGGCCGCGGTGGCGGCGAAGACGCCTGCCAGTGTGGCTACGAATACGGCGCAAGCCATGAACGGCTTGAAAGGCCGAGCTGCGCTGGACTCATGGGAGGACAGAACCACGGAAGACCTACCGCGCAGGTCCGTTGCTACGGGCTTAGAATGCATGATCCCTTCCCCTACTTGAAGTCCCTGGAGTTTTGTATTTAGAATCCTGCGAAGACTATAGGCAAGGCTCCGGAGATATTCAATGCGTGGGGAACATTAATCGCACGTTGTTTATTTGCCACTACAACCTGCAAATCGAGTACTGAGACTACATTTGTGAAAAGTCTTCACATAAACATCAACGATTATCTCGTTGATTTTCTTCAATCAAAGCTCCTGCGCCATGGCCTAGCTGCACTCCTAGCCGTATGCGCAGGTCTGATCATGTGGTCCATGCTGCCGCACGCAGAAAAAGCGACTCCGGTCATGACGCAAGCTGTCACACCGCATACGCGCATGGACATAGGTTCCTCTGTTGAAAAAATCGCCGCAGCGCATCTCTTCGGCCACAGAGCTGCAGATGCTGTGGCTGCCGGGCCGACCGTGGCTGCGGCGACGATCCATGTTCAGGGCTTGTTCTTTTCACCCGACAAGGATGTGGCGCGAGCCATCCTGGAAGTGAACGGCAAAAGCGATGTGTTCAAGACCGGCGATACGCTCCCGGATGGAGAGAAACTCGCCGCCATCGGAATGAACGCAATACAGATCGCCAATGGCCCCGCGCTCCGGGTGGTGGAGATGGAGCAGAGCTTCGGCAATGCCAGCGCTGGCATCGCGCTCGAGGGCATGCCGGATCTCTATGCCCAGCAGGACGCTTTCCCCGGCTCAATGCCCGCTAACACCGCACCCCCGGTCGTCCAGAGACTTCGACCTGTCGTGATCCCCCAGACAAACGACCCCATCTCGCAGTTGAGCGCGCTGCGTCAGCAGCTCATAGGGCACTGAGTTAGACCGCACTATTGATGGAGCTGTGTTATCTAATCAAGATTTATGGTGGCGGCAGAGGGTGAGACCGGTGTTTTCGCGCGAGCATGTCTCGCGCCCGGTCGAACGCTTCCACACAGATGTGGAGGCTGGTCGCGCCACCAGGGATGGGTATTTATCGGCTAACGAGAAAAACTGGAAGATGGTGCCGACAGCTTCGCCGAGCATGCTCGGCGAAGGCCTGACCACGACGGTCAGGCGGTGAGGTAGAAAGACGCAGGCCTACGCCAGGGAGGGCGCTAGACTGAATATTAAGATTAAATATGGTGCCGACAGAGGGAATCGAACCCCCGACCCACGCATTACGAATGCGTTGCTCTACCAACTGAGCTACGTCGGCACGTTTTTGATCGTCACTCTGGCATCCCTGCCGACACATTGTGCTCTTGCGAGTCCCGGGCATGACATCCTGTCATGCCGCTCGCGGCTGCGCCGCGAGCCCAACTGAGCTACGCCGGCATTTTCAGGCTAGAAACAAAGGCGCGCAGTATAAAGGAAGGCGCCTGGAGGCTGCCACTCAGCTCTGGCGCCGGCGCACCCGCATGATGACCTCGACCCCATCCGCCTGCATGCCTTCCGGCAGCTCCGGCAGACGGGCGAACTCCACTTCCTGGGCCGGGATGTCCTGCAGCTCGCCACTGTCCACGTTGTATATATGGTGGTGGGAACCGGTGGTGGAATCGTAGAACACCCGTTCCGGGTCCACGATCACTTCCTTCACCAGCCCCTTGGCGGAGAAGAGCTTGAGGGTGTTATAGACCGTGGCCTTGGAGACCTTCGCCTTGTCGCCGCGGTTCACCGTGGACATGATCTGCTCCGCCGACAGGTGCTGCGGACGGCGGAACAGCACTTCCGCGATCTCCAGCCGCTGGGCGGTGGCGATCACGCCGTGCTTCTCCAGATGTGCCGCGAGGGCCGGGCCGCTCAGCGGGGTATGACGGTGCATGCTCACAGGTTCAGGTATCCGGAATACATTAAGTTAAAATTATATGCTCAAAAAACCACCACTGTCCACGTCAGCCGCGGATTCAGCGGGGACGGTAAGGTTCCGGGTCCAGGATGGGCGCACGTCCCGCCATCAGATCTGCAAGCAGCCGCGCCGAGCCCGGTGCCAGGGTCACGCCGTTGGCGTAGTGGCCCGTGTTGAACCAGAGACCCTTGATCCGCTGGTACTCACCGATGAAAGGGATGCCCTCCGGTGAGCCAGGCCGCAAACCGCTCCATTGCCGTACCGGCGCTGCACCCTTCAGTACCGGCAGCAACTTGCAGGCCACCTGCGTCAGTTCTTCCCGCGCCGCGGCCGTGATGTCCTTGTCGAAACCCACGTGCTCGCGGGTGCTGCCCACCACGATGTCGCCACTGCGCCGCGCCAACAGGTAATGCTCACCGTCGCATAACACCCGGCCGAGCAATCCCGGCGGGCCACGGAACTGGATGATCTGGCCGCGTACCGGCTCCACCTTAAGATCGAAGTTCAGCATCTTCGCGAGGCCGCTGCTCCAGGCACCGGCCGCGATCACCACGTGATCGGCATGCATCTCGCCCGCTTCGGTGCGCACGCCCTTCACCTTGCCGCCGCTCTCCAGCACCCCTGTGACCGTGGTCTCCTCCTTGATGGGGACACCTTCGTTTAGCAGCGCTTCCCGGAGCGCCCGCAGGAAGCGTGAGACATGCAGATGTGCGATGCCCGGTAGGAAAATCGCCGGCCGCGCACCCTCTGCGAGCGCCGGTTCCTGGCGCCGCACTTCGGGGGCCTCCAGGAAATCGATGGCGCGACCGGTGCTGGAGGCCCACTGCTGCGCCGCCTCCCGTTCGCCGAGGTCGAAGCAAAGCAGTCCGCTCGGGGTCCATTCCGGGTCTATGCCGCTCGCGCGCCGCACATCGTCCGCGAGCATGGCGTAAGAAGATTGGCTCCAGCGCGAGAGCAGCGCCAGCGGCCGGGGCGAGCGCCAGGGGTAGAGCGTGGAGAGGATGCCGGCAGCCGCGCGCGAAGCCTCACGACCCGTCAGCCCGCGCTCCAGCAAGGTCACGGAGAATCCGGCGCGCGCGAGTTCGTGCGCAGACAGGAGACCTACGACCCCCGCCCCCACCACGATGACGTCTTGCTTGCGCGTCGCGCCCATCCGCATCCCGTGTATTGTTCTTGGTCTGGACGAAAGTATATAGAAAAAGCGACGTAATCTTGGGGAAAAGGCCGCCCGGAGCATGTCCTGAGCCCGGCCCCGCACCCTTAGATAGGCCTTAGGGGGCGGCCAGCTGGCCTCCCCTGCATGGGCTGCGCATATTCAGGCTCGCCGGGCGGCGGGCCTAAGCACCTTGGGCAGGGCGAACTCCACGTTCTCGGGGATGCCCTGGGTCTCGTTTGCGGCGGTACCGCCCCAATCCTTGAGCTGCGCCACCACCCGCTGCACCAGCACTTCTGGCGCGGAAGCTCCCGCAGTCACGCCCACCGCCTGTTTGCCCGCGAACCATTCCCGTTTGAGATCCTCGGGGCCATCGATGAGATACGCCACGGCCCCCTCTCCTTCCGCTATCTCCCGCAGGCGGTTGGAATTGGAACTGTTGCGCGAACCCACCACGAGCATCACCTGGCATTGGCGCGCCAGTTTCTTGATGGCGTCCTGGCGGTTCTGGGTGGCATAGCAGATATCGTCTTTGCGCGGTCCCTGCACCTTGGGGAAGCGCGCCCTGAGTGCATCTATCACCCGGGCCGTATCGTCCATGGAGAGCGTCGTCTGGGTCACGAAAGCGAGTTTGTCTGCATCGCGTATCGCGAGCTTCTCCACATCCGCCGGCGTCTCCACCAGATGGATGGCACCGCCGAAGCGGCTGTCGAACTGCCCCATGGTGCCTTCCACTTCCGGATGTCCAGCGTGGCCGATGAGCACCACATCCAACCCATCGCGACCGTAGCGGCTCACCTCCATGTGCACCTTCGTCACCAGCGGGCAGGTGGCATCGAAGACCCTCAAGCCCCGGCGTTCCGCCTCGGCGACCACCGCCTTGGCCACACCGTGGGCACTGAAGATTACGATGGCGCCATCCGGCACCTGATCCAGTTCATCCACGAACACCGCGCCCATGTTGCGCAGGCGCTCGACCACATACCTGTTATGCACCACCTCGTGACGCACGTAGATGGGGGCGCCATAGATCTCGATGGCGCGCTCGACTATTTCGATGGCGCGGTCGACACCTGCACAAAAGCCACGTGGGTTGGCGAGAAGAATTTGCATACAAGATATTCTACTCTTCGAAATGGCTATGCGTTGCCTTCCCTGGCGGGAGATTTCAGTGTATTCCATCCACGGCCCCGACATCCTGTCGTGGCGTTCGGCCTGACGCGAGCAATGCTCGCGTTAAATCACCGACCTCACCCATATCGCTTATTTTACGCTTTCGTGACGCTTCTGCAGGAACACGCCGTCCAGGATCAGCAGCGCCGCGCCGAGGGTGATGCAGGAATCCGCCACGTTGAAGGCGGGGAAGAACCAGCCCTGGTAGTGGAACTGCAGGAAATCGATCACGTAGCCGTGGCTCAACCTGTCCATGGCGTTTCCCAAGGCACCACCCGCGACCAGCGCGAGTCCGGTCGCCAGCCAGCGGCTGCCGGCCGCAGGCATACGCGCGAGCCAGGTCACGATGACTGTCGAGATCGTGAGCGCCAGCAGGATGAACAGCCAGCGCACCCACCCTGCCGCCCCGGCCAGGAAACTGAAGGCGGCACCGGTGTTGTGCAGCAGCGCGACATTGAACACCGGCAGCACGTAGATGAACTCGTAGAGGTGCAGATGCATGGACACGAACAGCTTGCTGAGCTGATCCAGCACGATGACCGCGAGCGACAGCCACAACCAGCGGGATTTACCGGGATAGGTGTTCATCTATTTCTTTTACGCTCTCAACAAGTTTGGTTCAATTTCCCATTGATAAAAATGAGAGATTTTGTCCTATGGCAAGGCGCGGATGGTCGAGAAACCGGAGCGTACATGCTAGTACGTAAGGATTTCGAGGTCAGCCGCAACAACGCCAGAGGACAAAAGATCCATTTTTAGGCAAAGCGCCGGCTTTCGCCGGAACCAGCCACATTACTCACGCAGCGGGCGCAGAGTTCGGGATGCGCCTTGTCCACACCCACGTCCTCCCGGTGATGCCAGCAACGCACGCACTTCGTGTGCAGCGAAGCCCTGGCCAGCACCCATAGCCCCGGCACTTCATCGCTCGCCACCGCGCCTTTCGGCTGCTGCTCGTCGCCGTGGACCCGTGCATAGGATGTGATGAGCGCGAAGCGCAGCTCCTCTCCTAAACTCCCGAGCGCGTGGGCCAGCTCAGGCTCGCAATAAAGATCCACCTCCGCATCCAGGGATGAGCCGATGTCGCCCGCGACGCGCAGCTTCTCCAGTTCCTTGCGCACCGCTTCGCGCACGCTCAACACCCGTTGCCACAGGCGCATGTCCACCTTGGCCTGAGGTGGGAAAGCGTGCCAGATGGCGAGGAACACCGAGTCATCCCGCTTGCCGGGCAGGTGATGCCAGACCTCTTCCGCCGTGAAACTCAAGATAGGCGCGAGCCAGCGCACCATGGCTTCCGCCACGTGGTACATGGCCGTCTGGCAGGAGCGTCGCGCCAGGCTATTGGCCTGGGTGGTGTACTCCCGGTCCTTCACCACGTCCAGGTAGAAACTCGACAGATCCACCACGCAGAAGCTATAGACCTTCTGATAGATGAGATGGAACTGATAGTCCCGGTAAGCCTCCAGCACTTCCTCCTGCAACTTCTCCGCCCGGGCCATGAGCCAGCGATCCAGCTCCAGCAGCGAATCCGCCGGCAGCTCGTGCTGGGCGGGATCGAAATCGTAGAGGTTCGCCAGCAGATAGCGCGTGGTGTTGCGCATCTTACGGTAGGCTTCCGCCGTGTGCTTCAGGATGTTGTCGGAGATGGCGAGCTCGCCGCTGTAATCCGTCGCCGACACCCATAAGCGCAGCACGTCTGCACCCAGCGCACCGATCACCTTCTGGGGCACCACCACGTTGCCCACGGACTTGGACATCTTGCGGCCCTGCTCGTCCACCGTGAACCCGTGGGTCAGCACTGCTTTGTAAGGCGCCTTGTCGCGGATGGCGACCGAGGTGAGCAGCGAAGACTGGAACCAGCCACGATGCTGATCGGAGCCTTCGAGATAGAGGTCGGCCCGGTCTTTCTCGCCTATGCCTAAGCGCTTCTCGCCCACGCAGTAATGCACCACGCCGGAGTCGAACCACACGTCCAGGATGTCCCGCACCTTGTCGTACTGCGCGGCATCGGCGCCCAGGAGTTCCTTGGCATCCAGGTCGAACCAGGCATCCACGCCGTGCTGTTCCACCCGCTGTGCCACTTGCTCCAATAACTCCGCGGTGCGCGGATGCGGTTCGCCCGTCTCCTTGTGGATGAAGAGCGCGATGGGCACGCCCCAGGTGCGCTGGCGCGAGATGCACCAGTCCGGCCGGTTCGCCACCATGGCCTCGATGCGGCTCTCGCCCCACTCGGGTAGCCACTGGACTTTGCGTATCTCTTCCAGTGAATGCTTACGCAGGTCGTTCTGGTCCATGCCGATGAACCACTGGGGGGTGGCCCGGAAGATCACCGGCGTCTTGTGGCGCCAGCAATGGGGATAGCTGTGCCGGTAGGCCTCGTGGTGCAAGAGCATGCCGCCATCCTTGAGCACCTGCTGGATGTGATCGTTGGCCTTATATATGTGCTCACCGCCGAAGATCGGCGTCTTGGGCAGATAGACACCGTTGGCGTCCACCGGATTATCGATGGGCAGGCCGTATTGCAAGCCCAAGGCGAAGTCCTCGTGACCATGACCCGGCGCCGTATGCACTGCGCCTGTACCCGCATCCAGGGTCACGTGCTCGCCCAGCACCACCGGCACCACCCGCTCGTAGAACGGATGCTTGAGCTTCGCCCCTTCCAGTGCCTTGCCGGGGACCTCGCCCACCAGGCGATGCGCGCCTATGCCGAAGCGCTGCATCAGACCCTCTACCATGGGCTTCGCCATCAGCACCCGTTCGCTGCCTTTGCCTGCATCGAATTCCACCAGGGCATATTCGATCTCGGCATTGAGCGCCACCGCCTGGTTCGCCGGTAGCGTCCAGGGTGTGGTGGTCCAGATGGCGATGGATACGGGGCCCTTGCCCGTGGCGCCCGGGATGCGCTTCAGGAAATCAGCCTCGTCCGCCGCCGGGAACCGCACGTACACCGCCGGCGAAGTCTTGTCCTCGTATTCCACTTCCGCTTCGGCCAGGGCCGAACCGCAGTCCAGGCACCAGTGCACAGGCTTCAGACCTTTATATAGGTGTCCGCGACGGATCACTTCCGACAGGGCCCGGAGCTGGTTCGCCTCATAGGCGAAATCCATGGTCACGTAGGGCTGGGCCCATTCACCCAGGATACCGAGGCGTTTGAAATCTTCCCGCTGGCGGGATACCTGCTCCTTGGCATACTCCCGGCAGGCGGCGCGGAACGCCTTGGCGTCCACCTTCTGGCCCGCCTTGCCCACCTTCTTCTCCACCATCAGCTCGATGGGGAGGCCGTGGCAATCCCAGCCCGGCACATAGGGCGCATCCAGCCCGTCCAGGGAACGGGACTTCACCACTATGTCCTTGAGCACCTTATTGACCGCGTGGCCGATGTGGATATCGCCGTTGGCGTAGGGCGGGCCGTCCTGCAGGATGAAGCGGGGCTTGCCGGCCCGGGCCTTGCGGATGCGGCCATACAGGTCCTCGTCGGCCCAGCGCTTCAGCCACTCCGGCTCCCGCCCCGGCAGGTTCGCCTTCATGGGGAAATCCGTACGCGGCAGGTTCAGGGTGCTTTTGTAATCGGTGGTCTTGTCTGATTGCTTGTCCATTCGCTCTTTCTTCAGTGCTTGTGTGCCGCAAGCCACGCCGTGGCGGCTTGCACGTCTTCGTTCATCTGCTCGGTCAGGGCGTCCAGACTATCAAAGTGCCGGTCCTCGCGCAGGCGCTGCAGCAGTTCCACCTGCAGTCTCCGGCCGTAGATCTCGCCGGAAAACCCCGGCAGATACGTCTCCAGCACGGGCTTCGTTCCGCCCAGCGCCGGGCGCATCCCGACGTAAGTCACTCCATCCCGCGGCTTGCCGCCAAGACCATGGACCCGGGCCGCGAAGATACCGCTCACCGGCGGCTGTCTGCGCCGCAGTGCCATATTGGCCGTGGGGAATCCCAGCTTCCGGCCCAATTGCTCGCCGTAGATCACCCGTCCGCTTAAGGTGTATGGCCTGCCCAAAAGCCTCGCTGCGCTCTGGACATCTCCTTCTATAAGCAGTGCCCGGATACGGCTGCTGCTCACCCGTTCGCCTTCCAGGTTGAGGCTCGCGGTATCTCGTACCTCAAAATCATTGGCCGCACCCGCCTGCTTCAGCATGGCGAAATCGCCGCGCCTATCACGACCGAAACGGAAGTCATCCCCCACCGTCAGGTGCTTCACCCCCAAACCCTGCACCAGCACCTGCTCTATGAAAACCTCTGGCGCCATCTCTGCCAACTTGCGGCCGAAACGCAGGCACAACACCCGCTCCACTCCCGCGGCCTTGAGCAGCGGCCATTTCTCAGCGAAGCGCGTGAGCCGGGCCGGCGCCCGCTCCGGCGCGAAATACTCCTGGGGCATGGGCTCGAACACCACGAGCGTGGCCGGCAGCTGGAGTTCCCGGGATTTGGCCCCGAGTTCCTTCAGCACCGCGAGATGCCCGAGATGTACGCCGTCGAAGTTGCCGATGCTCGCCACCGAGCCCCGGTGCCGCGGCTTGAGGCTCTCGAGCCCCCGGATCAATTCCATGTGGAGAGACCCATCACTCTAGGCACCTCAGACCGACGTCGCGCCGCTGGGCAGCTGCGTGCCTTTGACCCGGAGGTCATTGAGGCGGAAGCCCGTGAGGAACAGCGTGCCGAAATACAGGGCGAAGGCTGCCAGCATCCAGATGCACAGCCATTCCACCCGGTGCAGCGCGCCCCGGGCCATCCATTTATCCAGGCCGCCGGCGAAGAAGACCAGTACGCAACCCATCACCAGGTTCGCCACCATGACCCGGAGCAACAACATGCGCCAACCGTGAGTGGGCGTGTACACGCCCGCTTTACGCAAGCCTCTATATAGCTGCCAGGCATTCACGAACGACGCCAGGGAAGTGGACAGCGCCAGGCCCGCATGGGGCGCGATCCAGCCGGCCCGGGCCCAGGGGATGGTGATCAGGATGTTGAAGATCAGGTTCGCAGTGACAGCCACGACTGCCGTGCGGAACGGCGTCCGGCTGTCATGGCGCGCATAGTAGGCGGGCAACAGCACCTTCACCATGGTGAAACTCACGAGTCCCATGGAATAGGTGGTGAGTGCCCAGGTCACCATCAGGGTGTCATTCTGGTCGAACTTGCCGTAGTTGAACAGCGTGGCGATGAGCGGCCCGGAGAACACCAGCAGGCCCATGGCCGCCGGTAGCACCACCACCGCCGTGATGCGGAACGCCCAATCGAGTGTCGCAGAGAAGCCGGTGGTGTTCTTCAGGGCGTGGTGCTGCGCCAAGGTCGTGAGCAGCACCGTGCCGAGAGCGATGGAGAATATCCCCAGAGGGAACTCCATCATGCGGTCCGCGTAATACAGCCAACTCACGCTGCCCGTGGCCAGGAATGAAGCGATGAGGGAATCCACCAAGAGGTTCACCTGCGCCACCGACGAGCTGAACACCGTGGGCAACATCAGCTTCATGATGCGCGTCACTGCCTCGTGGCTCTCGCCCCAACGGGGCCTCGGCAGGAGCTTAAGCCGTGCCAGGAACGGCAGCTGGAAACCCAGCTGCAACAGACCGGCCACGAACACGCCCCAGGCCAACGCCATGCCGGGCTGAGCCAGGTGCGGCGAGACATAGATGGTCGCCAGGATCATGCACACGTTGAGCAGCACCGGCGTGAAGGCCGGCACCCAGAAGCGGCTGTAGGTATTGAGGATGCCCCCGGCCATGGCCGTGAGGGAGATGAACATGAGATACGGGAAGGTCACCCGCAACATCTGCACGGACAAGGCGTATTTGTCCGGGAAGTTGCTGAAGCCGGGGGCGAATACCCACATCACCACCGGCGCGCCCAGCACGCCGATGGCAGTGACCACGAAGAGCGCCAGCCCGAGGCTCCCCGCCACCCGGTCTGTCAGCTGTTTCACCTCATCGTGGCTGCGGGTGGTCTTGTACTCCGAGAGCACCGGCACGAAGGCGAGCGAGAAGGCCCCCTCGCCGAAGGTACGCCGGCCGAAATTGGGTATCTTGAAGGCCATGGTGAAGGCATCCATGACCATGCCGGCGCCGAAATAGCGGGCCAGCACCATGTCCCGGGCGAAGCCCAGGATGCGGGATATGAGGGTCATGCCCCCTACGAGCGAGGTGGCCTTGAAGAGCACGCGGGACATGGAGCTTTTAGGTCCTGGGAAACAAGGCGTTTACACGGCCCGTCATGATACCGGCCTTCCGGGCCCCGAGCCATGCCGAAGGCCCGAAAAGGCAGGCCAGCCAGTGGCTTAAAGCCGTTTCCGTTGCGAAACGGCCCCGGAATCCGTATAGTACGCACCCTTTCGGGGCCCTAGCCCCGACCGAACAGCGTACCGTCCAGGAGTCGACTTTGGCTAATACGAAGCAAGCTAAGAAGCGCGCCCGCCAGGCGATCGTGCACCGCGACCATAACGCCGCCATGCGTTCCATGGCGCGCAGCTACATCCGCAAGGTTGTGAAGCTGATCGGCGAGGGCAAGAAGACCGAAGCCGAGGCCGCGTACAAGGAAGCCGTGCCGGTCATCGACCGCATGACCAACAAGGGCCTGATCCACCGCAATAAGGCCGCCCGCCATAAGAGCCGCCTCAACGCGCACATCAAGGCCATGAAGGCGTAAGCCTTCTGTTCCTTGGATGAAAAAAGCCGGCTTCGAGCCGGCTTTTTTCATTTTGGGACACAAAAAAGACGGGCGGCCGAAGCCGCCCGTCAGCATCAAACACGATCGTCTGCTTACTGCTCGTTGCCGTTTATGGCCCTGGCCAGGTTGGCCACGTCCGGCACGCCCACGCCGGTGGCCTGGTCATAGCCGTGATGGGCGTTATAGAACCAGTTATCCCCCGTGGTGATGTCACGCAACGGTGGATGCTTGCCGCCATAGGCCTGGTTGAAGAACACCAGCCCGTAGAGCGTGAAGTTGAGCAGGCCCATGCGCCCATGGGCCGACTGGTCCAGCAGCGCCGTCACCCCGTTCAACTGCGGCGCCACGAAGCTGGTGCCACCGATGAAAATCTCCACCTCGAATCCGAAACGGTTCGATGTGTAGGGGATGATGTAGCCCGTATCCGGGTCGGCGTTGAACGACACATCCGGCACGTTGCGCCCGGCGAAGTTGCCCGGCAGCGTCGCCAGCGTCTGGGGCGGACTCTGCGAGGTGTCCACCAGCGCCTGGTTCGGCTGGGTCTTCTGTATCCCGGGCACGAAGAACTGATAGAACGGCGTGCGCACGAAGGAACTGACCCCGCCGCCGCCGCCGCCGGGGAAGATCCCGCAGCTCACCGGGTCGAAGCCCAGGGTTGCGCACAGATTCGTGAGGTAATCCCAGCCCCAGGCCTGTTCCTGGTTGACGTTGACGGTGAACGTGCTGCCTCCAGGCAATAAGAACACTTGCGGTCCCGGCAGGGTGGTCCCACCGGCCGCAGTCATGAACGCCTCGTCCGCCGGGTTATCCACCGACAGCAAGGCGGTGAACTGCGGCTGCGGGAAGATCCGGCTGGCATCATAGGCACCGGAATCGCCCGCGGAGGAGAACAGGCTCTGGCCCTGCAGCGCCGCCTGGATGAACAGGTCGTTGAACGCGGCGAGCGAAGTCTGCATGCGGTTATTGTTGGGATCGGTCACGGAGTTCTGGTCCGGGAATATCTCCCACTCGCCCCAGCTGCAGGAGATGGAGTCTGCACGGTTGCCGTCGATGGCCTGGGCGAAGGCATCCACGAAGCCCTGGTCGGTGTTGGGCGACTGGTAGACGATGATCTTCGCACCCGGCGCCACGCCGCCCGATTGCTCCACGTCCAGGGTGGTTTCATCTGAGCCAGAGGCGTCGCTGGGCGCACCCGGCCCGCCGTCCACGTTCACCACGCTGATGCGGTTCGGGTCCACGGCAAGACCGAGTTCATTCCAATACGTGAACGCGTCGCTAGGAGTGAAGGAAGCCAGGGTCACGATGCCGATCGTCACATGCTTGCCGGTGATGCCCTTGCTGTACAAGGGGTTCACATCGTAGTAATCGGCGAAATCCGTCACCGTCCAGAGACCGGGCTGATCCGGCGTCGCGGGGGCGCCGGCGGCCGGCGAGATGCCTTTGGGCACGAGGTGTTGCCTAAGGCCATCAGGCATGCGCTGCAGGTGCGGACGGTAGTGCGGGCGGTTGTCCAGGCCCAATACCCCTTCCACATTGGCGGCCAGGGCCGGAGCCATCTGTGGCGCCGTGGTCGGAGCGCGGAACCGGTAGCCGGCGTTCTGTCCATAGGCCGGGACCTCGAAGGTATGCAGGCTCACGCTGAAGGCCTTCTCGATCGCCGCCTGGCTGCCGCTGATGCTCAACAGGTTGCTGCTCAGACGTGTGACCGTGAGGCCTTGTGCCTGGAACTGCCGCGTCACATTGTTCACGGTCTCCGCCGTGGGCGCGAAGCGCGACTGGAACTGCGCGGTGCTGAGGAAATGGTGATACTGCGAGCTGCCCTTGGTATAGAGCCCTTGCATCAGGTTCGTCATCTCATCGGCGTTGCGCAGCTTGAGCGCCACCGTGACGGTGATCGCAGCGGCGCGCGTGTTGCTCTGGGCGCCGAGGTCGATAGCCTTAGGGGTATCCCGTGTCGGATACGGAGCCCCTGCCAGTACCGTCGGTGCGATGAGTGTCGAGGCCAAGGCGAACGCCAAAGCCTGCTTACGTAACATAAACATATGTTTAACCCTCTTCTGATTGTGCCCAATAACCCCGACCGCCATACCCCGAAAGGTATTCCCTTAATCAGCGGTCCGGACTTTGTTTACTCGTCGTAGGGCGGCACTGTCAACGGGGCTGCTTATCTGTCGGCTTATTTACGTTGTCACGTGATTTCCTGAGGGGGTCCGCGCGCTAATTCCACACGAGAGCCTTACATAAGGTGTGGCAGGCGCGCTCGGACAGGCTGCTAAAACGAAAAAACCGGCTCAACGCCGGCTTTTTTACTCCCCGTCTGTACTGGCTATTCCTGGTCTGGACCGCCCGCCTGGGCTTCATCGGCGAAGGCCGGCGCCGCCACCCCCATCTGTTCCAGCTGTTCCATGATCTTCTGGCAAAGCTCCCGGGTGCCGTCGCCGCTGATGGCCGAGATACGGAACACTGGCCCCTTCCATTTGAGGCCTTTCACGATGGCCTTGCAGCGGGCCTCGCGCTCATCCTCCGGCAGGAGATCCAGCTTGTTCAGCACCAGCCAACGCTCCCGCTCCACGAGTTCGGGGCTGAATTTCTTGAGTTCGTTTACGATGGACTTCGCATCTTTCACGGGATCGCCGCTGCCTTCATAAGGCGCGACGTCCACGAGATGCAAGAGGAGCCGGGTGCGTTGCAGATGTTTCAGGAAGCGGATGCCGAGCCCCGCGCCTTCGGCTGCGCCCTCGATGAGACCGGGGATGTCCGCCATCACGAAGCTGCGATGCTGGCCCACGGACACCACTCCGAGGTTCGGGTGCAGGGTGGTGAAGGGGTAATCGGCCACCTTGGGTCGCGCGCCGGACACGGCGCGGATGAGAGTGGATTTACCCGCGTTGGGCAGGCCGAGCAGCCCCACATCCGCCAGCACCTTGAGTTCCAGCTTCAGGATGCGCCGCTCGCCGGGGGAGCCGGGGCTCGACTGGCGCGGCGCCCGGTTCACGCTGCTCTTGAAGCGCGCATTGCCGAGACCATGGAACCCGCCCTGGACCACCTTCAGGCGCTCGCCCAGCTTCACGAGATCGCCCAGGAGTTCCTGGGTGTCGGCGTCATAGATGAGCGTGCCCACGGGCACCGGCACCACCATGTCGGGGCCACCCCGCCCGGTCATGTCACGGCTCATGCCGCGCTCGCCGTGCTTGGCCTCGTAGGTTCGGGTGTTGCGGAAATCCGCCAGGGTGTTCAGCCCCTCAGTGGCCTCCAGGAAGATGCTGCCGCCATCCCCGCCGTCGCCGCCATCCGGCCCGCCCATGGGGATGAATTTCTCGCGACGGAAGCTCACGGCACCGTTGCCGCCGTTGCCGGCGATCACCTTGATGATGGCTTCATCTACGAATTTCATGGTCTTAGCTTACGCCCCTGCCCTAAAGGAAAAGGCCCCGTATCCCGGGGCCTTTCCTGACGATATCCCGTCTCTGTCTTTTATGCGGCTTATTTGGCCGGCACGGCTATCACGTTGACGTAGCGGCGCATCGGCTTGCCCTTCTCCTCGAACTTGATGTGGCCCTCGGCCTTGGCGAACAGGGTGTGATCCCGGCCCATGCCCACGTTCTCGCCGGCCCGGTACTCGGTGCCGCGCTGGCGGATGATGATGTTGCCTGCCACCACCGCCTCGCCGCCGTAGCGCTTTACGCCCAGGCGTTTCGATTCGGAGTCGCGGCCGTTACGGGTGCTGCCGCCTGCTTTTTTATGTGCCATGGCTCTCTATCCTCAATAATATATAGATCAACCGGAGATGCCGGTGATCTCGACTTCGGTGAAATGCTGGCGGTGGCCGGCGCGGCGGCGGTAGTTCTTGCGGCGGCGCAGTTTGAAGGTGAACAGGCGCTCGTGGCGGCCGTTGCCCTTGATGGTACCGGTGACCTTGCCGCCGGATATGAAGGGCGCGCCCAGCACGGGTTTCTCGCCGTCCTTGCCCAGCATGAGCACGCGGTCGAATTCCACGCTGCTGCCGGCCTCGGCATCCAGCAGTTCCACCTTGATCACGTCGCCCT
>DASYGE010000006.1:0-167608 GCA_036000105.1 Gammaproteobacteria bacterium | reverse complement strand
CGGTGCATGGCATCGACACCACGCGCACCGCTACGCCCTGCTGGGCCAGCGCACGCGAGGCTTCCATCGCCAGCTCCACTTCCGAACCGGTGGCGATCAGGATCGCCTGGAACTTCGTGTCCAGCGGATCGGACAGCACGTAACCGCCGCGCTGGATGTCCGCCACCTGCTGATCCGTGCGCTGCTGGTGTTTCAGGGTCTGGCGCGAGAACACCAGGCACGAGGGCGCGCCCTTGCGCTCGATCGCCGCCTTCCACGACACCGCCGACTCCACCGCGTCGCACGGGCGCCACAGCTGGTTGTTGGGGATGTAGCGCAGGCTGGCCATGTGCTCGACCGGCTGATGGGTCGGGCCGTCCTCGCCCAGTCCAATCGAGTCGTGCGTGTAGACGTGGATCGCGTGGGCCGGGATCAGCGCGCTCATGCGCACCGCGTTGCGCGCGTAATCGGAGAACACCAGGAAAGTCGCGTCGTACGGAATGAAGCCGCCATGCAGCGCCAGGCCGTTGGCGATCGCGGTCATGCCGAACTCGCGCACGCCGTAGTAGACGTAGTTGCCCTTGCCCTCGGCACTGTTGCCCGTAGCGGCATCGAGGCTGCCCTTCCACTTGGTGAGGTTGGAACCGGCAAGATCCGCCGAGCCGCCGATCAGTTCCGGCAACAGCGGGCCGAACGCATCCAGCGCCATTTGCGAGGCTTTGCGCGAAGCCACATCCGGGCCTTCGGCCTGCAGTTTCGCGATATATGCCTGTGATTTCTCCGCCCAGTCGGGCGGCAGCTCGCCGGCCAGGCGACGATTGAATTCGGCGGCCAGTTCCGGATGCGCCGCAGCGTACTTGGCGAACGCGTCGTTCCAGCCCTGCTCGGCCTCGCGACCGGATTGCTTGTGATCCCAACCGGCGTAGATCTCGTCGGGAATCTCGAACGGCGCATGGTTCCAGCCCAGCTGTTCGCGGGCAGCGGCGATCTCGGCCTTGCCCAGCGCCGCGCCATGGCTCTCTTCCTTGCCCTGCTTGTTCGGCGCGCCGAAGCCGATGATGGTCTTGCAGCAGATCAGGGTGGGCTTTTCGTGCTGCGCCGTGGCTTGGGTCAGTGCGCGCTTGACTGCATCGGCATCGTGGCCGTCGACGTCGCGGATCACGTTCCAGCCATACGCCTCGAAGCGCTTCGCGGTGTCGTCGGTGAACCAGCCGCGCACCTCGCCGTCGATGGAGATGCCGTTGTCGTCGTAGAACCCGATGAGCTTGCCGAGCCCCAGAGCGCCTGCCAGGGAACAAGCTTCGTGGGAGATGCCTTCCATGAGGCAGCCGTCACCCAGGAACACATAAGTGTGGTGATCCACCACCTTGAAGCCCGGACGGTTGAAACGCGCGGTAAGCGCTTTCTCGGCGATGGCCATGCCCACGGCGTTGGCGAGACCCTGGCCCAGGGGGCCGGTAGTGGTTTCCACGCCCGGCGTCAGGCCGTGTTCGGGATGCCCCGGGGTCTTGGAGTGCAGCTGACGGAAGCGCTTCAGCTCATCCATCGGCAAGTCATAGCCGGTGAGATGCAAGAGCGCATAGAGCAGCATGGAGCCGTGGCCGTTGGACAACACGAAGCGATCACGATCCGGCCACTTGGGCTGAGCCG
Source organism: Gammaproteobacteria bacterium (assembly GCA_036000105.1). Taxonomy (GTDB): domain Bacteria; phylum Pseudomonadota; class Gammaproteobacteria; order Natronospirales; family REEB76; genus DASUBN01. The sequence continues at coordinate 165,979 of DASYGE010000006.1, read as the reverse complement.
GATCGTGCTTCAGGTAATCGTTCCACAGGACTTCGGCGATATCCGCCATGCCCATGGGCATACCCGGATGACCGGAGTTAGCCTTCTGCACCGCGTCCATGGCGAGCGCGCGGATGCCGTTGGCGAGTTCGCGTCTTGAGGGCATGGGGGCTCCCGGGAAAGGGCGCGTATTTTCGCCGATACAGCCCCCAGGGACAACAGCTGCAGGGCCAGACTCGGGCTCTGACGGGTTAAAATATGCGCCGGCCCGGGGCTCCTCGGCGCCGCTCCCCAAAACACGCCGGGAACACGCTCTATGAGCAGCACTTACGCCAAGATCTTCGAGGTCCGCTGGGCAGACCTGGACCCCAACGGCCACGTACGCCACAGCGCCTACGCCGACTACGGCGCCCAGGCCCGCGTGGCCTTCCTGGCTGAGCACGGCTTCGGCCTGGGGCAGTTCATGAAGCTCAGGATGGGGCCCGTCCTGTTCCGGGAAGACCTGAAGTATGTGCGCGAGATCCGCGCCAATGAGACCATTCGGGTGAGTTGTGAGGCCGTGGGCATCTCCCCCAACCGCAAGCACTGGCGCATCCGCCACCGGGTCTTCCGCCAGGACGGGGAGCTGGCCTGCATCATCGATTGCCAGGGCGCCTGGTTCGACCTCGTCAACCGCAAAGTGATCCCGGCGCCGGCGGAGCTGGAAGCGACTTTCGGCAAGATGCCCAAAGCGAACGACTACGCGGAGTTCACACCTCAGAAAGAGGGTTGAAGCTCATAACTCCAGGAGCGTGGCCATCCCGCGCTTGAGACCCTTGAACCCCCAGATCTTGCGCGCAGCCAATAAGGTACCCGCCACGTAAGGCGCGTAACTCGTAGACTCGTGGCGCAGTTCCATGCGCTCTCCTGCATCACCAAAGATGGCCTGGATGGCGGAATAGAAACCCGGCACCCGGATGGAGTGCATCTGGGAACCGTTCAGCGTCGCACCGCGGCTCTCCTTCAACCCCTGGGTAGCCGCTACCGGCACCGTCCATCGAGGCTCAGCGACCTCCGCCAGCTGATAGGCCAGTTCCCGCGCCGTGCCGCTGGGCGCATCGGGCTTGGCATCGGAGGCGTAATCCAGTATCTCCCAATGGGGCATATGGGCTGCCGCCTCGGCGGCGAAATGCTGCATGAGCGCGGCAGTGATGGAGAAGTTACCGGCGGCGAACGCACCCACATCCTTCTGCGCCGCCCAAGCATCTATCTCTTTATAGTCCGCATCCGTGAGGCCGGAGGTACCGATCACCGCGTGACAACCTTCCGCGATGGCCGCCTGCACGTTGGCCTTCACGGCATCCGACTTCGTGTAATCGATGAACACGTCCGCCGGCATGGCAGCCAGTGCCTCCGCGACACTCTTGTGTACCACGATCCCTGCGCGGGCATCGCCCGTGATCTCCGAAAGTCTCTTTCCGGCGCTGGTCTTGCCCACGGCGGACACGAGCTGCAAATCATCTGCATCCAGGATAGCTTTCACCAGTTCCCGGCCTACGTGACCGGCGGCGCCGGCGAGGCAGATCTTGATCTTCACTTAGCCCAACCGTGGTGAGTTGCTGAGATTTCCCCTACATTAAGCGCGCACAAAAATTATGTCCAATCCCTTCTCTTGGACATATGGCTTGTTGACGAGCTGCTTATCGTGACCCACCTCACATCCCTGACCCCCATCAAGGGCAATCATGACCCTAGGTTTGGCAAATCGGGAGGTGCGAATCATGCGTACCTATATCAGCAGGTGTTTCCTTCTTTCCATCGCTGTCACCGCCATGACGTTCGCCGGATGCAACGGCTCCAGTTCGAGTCCGCCATCCGGCATGTTCAGTCTCTCGATCACCGACACACCGGTGGATGGCGCCAGCAGCGTAGTGGTGACCTTTACCGGCGTGGAGATACAGCCGACGGGCGCTGAGGACTCGAGCCGGGAGTCTGGCGACGATGCCGATCCGGGTGGCATGGAGCAGGGCGACGAGGACAACGATGGTGCCCCTTCCTCCGGCACCAGCAGCGCGCCATCTGCGGCCACCTCCGCAAGCGATGGAGATGCTGACGATGGCGGCAACGGCCCCCATCCTCTCAGCTTCACCTTCCCGACGCCGCGGCAGATCGACCTGATGCAGCAGCAGGGCGGCAACAGCGCATCGCTGCTGAACAGCATCAGCCTGCCTGCGGGCAGATACGCCTGGATACGCCTCATGGTGGCTCCCACCGGCAATACCATCACCCTCTCCGACGGCAGCCTCCATACGCTCACCATCCCCAGCGATGACGAGACCGGGCTCAAGCTGGTGCATGGCTTCACAGTGGCGGAGGGTGGCGTGGTGAACTTCACCATAGACTTCGATCTGAGGAGATCCGTGATCCTCGCCAACGGCCAGTACATCCTGAAGCCGGTGCTAAGGCTGATGAACAACCTGGATGTGGGCCACATCAGCGGCAGCGTGGCGAACACCTTCATGATCGGTGCCACCGCCATAACGGACCCCACCTGCATGCCGGCAGCGTATATCTACGCGGGAGCCGACGTGGTGCCGGTGGACATCAACCCCACAGCGACGGTACAGCCGGCCGCCACGGCCACAGTCAAGCTGGATGATGAGTCCGGTGACTATGTATATAGCGCCGGGTTCCTGGCGCCCGGCAGCTATACGGTAGCCCTCGTCTGCGCGGCGGCTGATAACCCGGCCACGGCAGATGTGTTGACGTTCACGGTGCCGAAGAACGCGACAGTCACGTCGGATGCCACTGCGATAGTGGACTTCCCCTGACCTTGCAGGTCTGTAATCCGGTGAAACAATCCCTTACAAAGAGAGACTGAAGGCGCGTCTATACTTGAAAACATGTTCTGCATACCGGCGCGGGCCTTCCGCGCCGGTACTTTGGCCGACGTCCAAGGAGGCATGCCATGAAAACACGCCATAGGGCTATCCTGCTCGTGCTCACCGCCGCGGCTCTCTTGTCACTCAACGGCTGCGGCTGGGACTCATCCAGCAATCCCACCGTCATCGATCTCTTCGTAGCCGATACGCCCGTGGACGGCGCCGATAGTGTGGTCATCGACTTCACCGGTGTGCAGATCCAGGGTGCCACCGGGGCGCCGGTGGAATACGACTTCCCCACTCCCATGAGCATCGACGTCCTGCAGCATGAGGACGATGATTTCAACATACTGCTGGACCAGCAAGGCATCGCCCACGGCCACTATCAGTGGATACGCTTGATGGTGGACATGAGCAAATCCAGCATCACGCTCGCCGACGGCAGCCAGCACCCGCTCGTGATCCTCAGCGGCGACCAGACCGGGCTCAAGCTGGTTAGCGGCTTCGATGTCGGTTCCGGCCAGGAAGTCAGTCTCACAGTGGATTTCGACCTCAGGAAGTCCATCACCCTGGCGTCCGGCACCTACGATTTCACGCCCGCCATGCGGCTCGTGGATAACTCCCAGGTCGTATCGATGGAAGGCTTCGTCAGCAACACCTTCCTCATCGGCGCCACCGCCGTCACCGCCCCCACCTGCGATCCCGCGGCGTATATCTATGCTGGAAGCAATATCACCCCGGTGGACATCAATCCCACCTCGAAAGTGCAACCGGTGGCCACGGCCGCCGTGTACCTGGACAGTTTCACGGGCAGCTACAAGTACGCCGCGGATTTCCTGACCCCAGGGACCTATACCGTGGCACTGGTCTGCGCCGCAGGTGATGATCCTGCGAAGGCCGACAGCCTCACCTTCGCGGAACCCCAGACCGTGACTCTCTCGACCGGTTTCTTCACCGAAGTGGATTTCCCTTGACTCCCATCTAGTCCTTGATCTTCAGTTCAGCCACGGCGCTGGCATTCACCGAGAAATAGGGATGCCAGGCACCGTCGTGGAAGATGAAGGTGTCCGTGAAGAACAGCTTCACGGGCTTGCCGCTCATGTCGTGCTTGTCCTGCACGCTGTACGCCGTGGCTGAATTGCCGTTCACCACGATGCCTGTCCACACCACCGTAGGGATAGGCCTAGTGCTGCCCTTGGCCTTGGCTGCACCTTCGAGGATGTGTGCTTTGCCATGGATGCTGCCATCGAAGCTGATCTCGGTGTAGTTCGGCTCCAACAGGCAAGCGACGGTATCCGTGTCTCCGCGAAACTCGGCGACGAGCCAGGTGCGCTCGGCGCGCCTCACGCTGTCTTCATCGAGCTTCTGCTTCGGTGCCTGCAGGGCTGCGCAGTCCGGCTGCCCGGCGTAAGCGGTGCCGCCATAGATGGCGGAAGACAAGACGATGATGGGAAACAAGGGGACGGCAGCTTTCATGCTCGGGACTCCAAAGGGTTGAGGGGACTACGGGAAGCACGGGACCAGAGGCGGCGTAGCAGCAAGCCGGACAGCAGCACCACGAAGATCGCGGACGCGCATTCGGTGATGGAGAGGCCGACGCCGAAGGGGAACCAGATACCGGGCACGTGCAGGAACACGAGTTCCGTGATGAAGAGCACCACGCCGATGGCGAGCATCGCCGGCAGCGCATACCAGCCCTCGCGCCCCTGGCGGCGTATGCCCTGGAACGCCGTCAGCAGGTAGATCAGCAGGAAAGCGAGATGCACGCAGCTGATGAGGTAACGCAGCGCCGTGGACACGGGATGGGGGAATGCGGCATGGAACATCCACGGGCGAGCCAGCAACTGGGCGATCCCATAGACCACCATCAACGCGGCCACCAGTCTCGGCAGCCAGACGGGCGTGTCTAGCTTGAACCAGCTACGCCAGGCCATCACCCAGGTACCCAGGCACAAGGAGCTGGTGAGCGCGAGGATGAAGATCACGAAGCCCTGGACCGTCTCGATCTGCCACCAGAAGAAGAATGCCTGGTTGCCCCGCTGGATCCCGCTGAATAGCAGCGCTGCCGCAAGCCAGGGATAGGTCCGGTCGGCGCGATCCAAGGGCCATAGGCTGAGGACCATCATCACCGCCAGGAAGAACATCAGCGCCGGCACCACATCCACTGCATAACCTTCGAAGATCTTCAGCCACTGCAGACGGTATTGGCCGGTGATGGCTTCCCGCTCGCCGATCGCCGGAGCGATATGGATGCCCCCGGCGCCCGGAGCAGCCACACCCCAGGGACCCATCCACACCCGGATAGCTATCGCCATGGTTCCGCCGCCCGCGGATCCGGGCGGCAACGCAAAGAACCGCGGGTAGTGGTAACCGTATGCAGTAGGAGTCGCGCCGGAGAAATCCCCCACGCCACCGAGCAGTATGCCGCCGACGTAGACCTGGTAGCTGCTATCCACCGCCCAGGGACCGAGTAGCGCCAGGGTTTCACCGGAGGGCGGGGTCACTGCAAAGCGCAGGCGATACCAGGCGTAGCCTTGGTAACCGGGATGCCCCTTGGAGCTCCAACCGGAGGTATAGGGCGTGATGCCCACGTCGCCGTCGTTCGCGTCGGGCGGCGCGCTGAGGTCCACGCTCTCCCAGGCGGAATCGTCGAAGGTCGGCTCGGCCCAGCGCGGATCGTCGCCAGTGTGGAACTTCCAGGGACCATCGAGCGCCACCACCGAATGCCCGATCGCGATGGAGGCTTCTTGGCCGGTGGCCGATGCAGCGCCGGCCTGGACGCAGAGTCCCAGCAGCAGCCAGAGCGGCGACCGCAGTGCTTTCAGGATGGTTTCCACGTACTCACCTGCTAGAGCCGTGAGGCACAGGTGATTGGAGCGGCCGGCCCCGGTTTGGTTCCGCGGCAGCAGGGCCTTTGGGGTCAAATCGGCAGAGGCAGGTCCAGCAGGAAGAAAACCGCGATGAACTGGGTCACGCTGCCCGCCAGGCAGAAGAAATGCCAGATGGCGTGGTTGTAGCGCAGTTTCTCCCAGGTGTAGAACAGCACGCCCACGGTGTAACAGACCCCGCCCACCAGCACTAGCACGAAGGAAGCCAGAGGCAACGCGTGATAGAGCGGCACGATGACCGCCAGACCCACCCAGCCCTTGGCTATATATAGGAGGGTGGAGAAGAGTTCGAAACGGTGAGCAAACTTGAGTTTGAACACGGTGCCGGTGATAGCGAGCGCCCAAAGAGTGATGAACAAGGTCCATCCCAGCACACCACCCAAGGCCACCAGCAGGAAAGGCGTATAGGTGCCGGCGATCAGGTAATAGATGGTGATGTGGTCCGCACGCCGTAGCGCGCGCTTCAGGGCACCGGGCTTGGTGTAATGATAGAGGGTGGAGACGAGATACAGGGCCGCGAGAGTCGCGCCGTAGATGCTGAAGGTCACCACCTCACGCACTGTGCCATGTTCCGCGGCGAGGGTGAGGAGCACCGGTAATGCACCCAGGACCAGCACTAGGCCCATCAGATGCAGCAGTGTGTTCCAGATCTCCTCGCCGGGATGGAACTGGTAATCAGCTTCGTGGAGCATCTCTTGGCTGTTCATGGGGAGACTTTAGCAAATCCATTTGGTTGCTGGAATACTCTAAGCGCGCAATATCCCCGGACCGCTGACATATGGGTTGCCGCGCTCATAGAACCGCCACGGTCGGTGCGCGTCGCGGCTGATGCCTATGCGCACACTGCGGCCGACAGCTGCCACCGGTTGCACGGCCGTGCCTAGCCACAGCGGGCCGCTGGCGGTGACATCCATGCCATCCAGGTGCATATCGACCTTGAAGGCGGCCGCCAGCCGTCCGGGCCCGCGCGCCAGATCCCGCAGCGGCATGCGGCCGCGATGCCGGTACATGAGCTCGATCCCCTGCAGCGGTTCCACCGCGCGCAACAACACCCCCGCCCCGACGCCCGCCTTCTCACTGCAGATGTTCAGCATGAAATGGCTGCCGTATATGAAATACACATAGGCGTGACCGTGCTCCAGGAACAGCGAACCGTTGCGCGGAGTCGCTCCCTTGAAAGCATGGCAGGCGGCATCATAGGGCAGATAGGCTTCGGTCTCCACGATGCGCCCCATGATGCGGCCCCGCGGCAGGTCGCGCACCAGCGTCTTGCCTATCAGGAAACGGGCCAGCGCCAGTGTGGCAGTCGGCAGTTCTTTACGACGCAGGCGACGCAGACGCATTCAGGGCTTGGAGATTTCGCGGCGCATGGCAGCCACCGGCAGCGCATGCACGCGGCGCATCTCAGGCGTGTCGAAGAGGGCCGTATCTTTAAGGTAATCGAGCAGCATATCCAGGGAATCCTGGCCCCAGAAGAGCGCGTCACCCAAGAGGAAGCTGGGCACGCCGAATACCTCTTTCGAGATGGCTTCCTCGGTATTGGCTTTGAGCCTACCCTTCACCGCCTCGTCCGCCAGGGCCGCCTGCATATCCTTCACACCCAATCGCCCGGCCAATTCCGCCAGGCTCTCGGGAGCCATGAGATCCCTGCCCTCCCGCCAGATCATGTCGAAGGCCGTCTCCACATGTTCCCGTGTGGGCTCTGCGGCAATCAACAGGCGTAGCGCATGGAGAGGATTGAATGGATGAGTCGGCGGCATCTTGAAGGGGATGCCGAGATGCGGCCCCAGCCAGGTGAGATACCGGTACATATAGGCCCGCTTCGGCGGTACTTCTGCCGGGCCCTTGTTCTCCCAGTGCTTCAATAGGCCGGCGAACAGCACCGGTACATACTCGATCTCCAGGTGCGCCGGGAGCCTATGGAACCGCTTGAGATGCAGGTAGGAGAAAGGCGAGATGAGGTCGAAATACCAGCGGCAATGGATGGGCTTGCTCATAGGCTCACCGGGTTTCTGCACACGCTCCCATCATATAGACCGATACCGGAAATGAAAAAGCCCCGCCTTACGGCGGGGCTTTCCACGAATCTGAATCAGTCCAGACTCAGTTCAAGCTTACCAACGACCGCCGCCACCGCCGCGGGGACCACCGCCGCCAGTGCGCGGCTTCTCGGTAGCCATGTTGACCTTGAGCGGACGTCCGCCCAGATCCTTGCCGTTCTGCTCGAGGGCCTTCTCAGCCGCCGCCTGGGTGGCGAAGGTGATGAAACCGAAGCCCTTGGGGCGGCCGGTGTCACGGTCCATGATCATGGCGAGCTCGGAGATCTCGCCGTACTGGGCGAAGATGCCACGCAACTGCGACTCATCCACGGAGTAAGGGAAGTTACCGACGTATAGTTTCTTCTGATCCATTTGCACACACTCTCTCTAAAGATTGATGAAATTCAACACTTCGTTATTACTACAGTCGGTGACATCACACTATCGCAGGCTGAGAACAACCGGCGAATTATCCCATCCTGCGAAAGATAAAGACAGCAAAAACAAGGAAGTATGGAGATGAGGCGCTGTTTTAGGCCGAAATACACCTAAAACGGGGAAACCACCGGGAGATTTCGCGTCCACGGCGGGAGAAATCCCGCAAAAAGCCTACGGTGACCCTGCAGCCAGGGTCCTTCATGCCTTCCACTTTATAGAGCAGCCCACACTCGCCATCTGTTCCTTCGGCCCATGCCCGGCCCGGGCGATCTCCAGCATGGCGTCATGCAGCTCACGTCTCGCACCCGTCGGCGGCGGTGCGTTACGCCCCGCGTCCAGCCGGCCACGGTATTGCAGTTCCAGGTGGCCGTTGTAGCCGAAGAAATCCGGGGTGCAGACGGCGCCATAGGCCCGCGCCACTTCCTGGCTCTCGTCATGCAGGTAAGGGAAAGGGAATCGGTGGGCCTTGGCGAAATGCCGCATGTTCTCGAAGGAATCGTCCGGATAGGTCACGGCATCGTTGGAGCAGATGGCCACGGCCTTGACACCGTGGTGGGCAAGCTCACTGCAGGCCGCCACGATGCGGTCTATCGAACCTATGACATAGGGACAGTGGTTGCAGATGAACATGATGAGGGTGGCTTTGTCGCCACGACAGTCCTGCAGCGCCCACTCGTGACCGTCCACTCCGGGCAAATGGAATCCGTGCGCCTTGGCGCCGAAATCGCAGAGTGGAGTGTCTTCTGCGGCCATGCAATCTCCCTTGCAGGCATCCGCTTAAAGAATAGCACGGCCCTGGCGGGGTGCCGGGAGCCGCGCCTAGCCGGGGCTCACGCTCCCGCCGATGTTGAAGACGATAGGCACCTGGAAGCTCTTGCGCTCCTCCCTGTCGCCGGCCGGGAACGGCGGGAAACGCACGTTCTGGATGAGACGCCGCACCTCGTCATCCAGCAGCGGCTGGCCGGAGGTCTGGTCTATGGTGAAGGCCAGCACCGTACCCTGATTATTGATGATGAAGGACAGCACCACTGTGCCCTCCTGCCCCGCCAACATGGCCTGACGCGGATAGCGCTTGTTGGCTTCCAGGATGCCGCTCACCACCTGCGCGTAGCTCGCCTGCTGCTCATCCACCTCGGTGTTTTCCGGCGGCGGTTGCGGCTGGATGGGCTTGGTATCCGGCGGCGGCGTCTGGATCTCAGCCTCCGTGGCCTCGCTCTGTATGGTAGGCGGCTGCTGCACCGGCTTCGGCGGCTGGGGTGGCTGCTTGGGCCGGGGCGGATGGGGTTTATGCAACGGCGCGAGCGTCACGGCGATGGCGTGGGCGAAGGCGCTGTCCGGCGCCGGCAGGTGCATGCCCGTCGGATGGTAGTTCACAAGGCCGATCACCAGCAGCACCACGAGTGCATGCAGCCCGATGGAGACGCCGACACTTTGGGGGAAGCGGCCCATGGCTTCAGCCCGTCGGTTGATCGCTCATGAGCGAGATCTTGTAGAACCCCGCCTGCCCCACCTCTCCGAGCAATGCCATGACCTGGCCGTAGGGGATGGTCTTGTCGGCCCGCACGTACACCACCTGATCCGGGTTCTTGTCCGCGAGAGCCTTCAGGCGCCCCACCAGATCGTTCTGACTCACCACGTCGCTGCCGATATAGAGCTGGCCCTTGGCGTCCACCGCCACGATCAGGGGTTCCGGCGGCTTGCCGAGATCCTGGGCGCTGGTCTTGGGCAATTCGATGGGCAACTGCGCCATCATCAAGGGTGCCGTGATCATGAAGATGATGAGGAGCACCAGCATCACGTCCACGAGAGGCGTGACGTTGATCTCCGCCATGGGCCGATAGCCCGACAGCTCGTCGCCTCCCGGCGCGCTACGGGGTGTGCTCATGCTCATGTCAGCGGCCCTCCCCGCGGGTCTGTTTCACCATGCGTCCACCGCAAGTGCTGATGAGGGTCTGCATGCGCCCCGCGTACAGGCCGAACTCGGTGGCGAACTTGTTGTAAGCCATCACCGCCGGGATGGCGGCGGCCAGGCCCGCGGCGGTACCGATGAGAGCCTGGGCGATGCCCGGCGCCACCACCGCGAGGCTGGTGTCGTGGGACTGGGCGATGGCGGTGAAGCTGTTCATGATGCCCCACACGGTACCGAACAGGCCGATGAAGGGCGCCGCCGAACCCACGGTGGCGAGGAACGGCAGGCGCATTTCCATGCGCCGCATCTCGCCGGCCAGCTCGTTGCGCATGGCACGTTCTATGCGCTCGCGCTGTTCGCCCAAGGCCTCTTTGGCTCCTGCCGGTGGCGCGCGCCATTCATCCACTCCGGCGCGCAACACCGCTCCGGCCGGATGCTTGATCTGTGCGGCCACACTCTCCGGCGCTTCGCCCTCCTTGACCGCCGACTCGAGCTTCTTCAACGCGTGCTTGGCGCGTAAGACCTCGAAGCCCTTCTCCACCATGATGGCCCAACTCCAGATGGAGAGGAGTAGGAGCAGCACCAGGGCGAACTGCACGATGGGATCCGCGTGCAGCACGAGCTGGGTCAGCGAGAGATCCGGCGGATTGAGGATGTTGTTGACGTCTGGATTGGCAGGCGTTTGCATAGGCCCTCCTTATTCTTTGCGACGCGGGCTTCTTATGGTTTAAAACGCGTCAGCTTGGGGTTGGGTGCACATCGATATATGACAGGTTCATATGAGTGTGCACGGGGCTGCTTTTGCCTCCGACTATAGGCAAGGCTGTGGCGCCCGACTGAGACCCAGTAGACCAAAATCGGCCTCCCAGAGAGGGTAAAATAGGGGGTTCCTGCACCCGCCATACCGCCTGTCGTCGGCATCTTTTCCATAAGTCGAAAAAGCCGTACTAAATCGGTACACTATCGCCCCCCTGAATGCGCCCACGCTTCTATCCAAAGGAACAGGACCCCATGTCCCAGAGCACTCTCTTCACTTCGGAATCCGTCTCGGAAGGCCATCCGGACAAGGTCGCGGACCAGATATCGGACGCGGTACTGGATGCCATCCTCGCCCAGGACAAGCGCGCCCGCGTGGCCTGCGAGACCATGGTGAAGACCGGCGTAGCCATCGTGGCCGGTGAAGTGACCACCACCGCCTGGGTCGATCTCGAGGAGCTGGTGCGCCGGGTGATCTGCGACATCGGCTACACCTCCTCCGAAGTGGGCTTCGACGGCAAGACCTGCGGCATCCTCAACATCATCGGCAAGCAGTCCCCGGACATCAACCAGGGCGTGGACCGCGGCAACCCGGAGAACCAGGGCGCCGGCGACCAGGGCCTGATGTTCGGTTACGCCACCAAGGAGACCAGCGGCTACATGCCCGCGGCCATCCATTATTCCCACCGTCTGGTGGAGCAGCAGTCCAAGGTGCGCAAGAGCAAGAAGAACCCCCTGCCGTGGCTCAGACCCGACGCCAAGAGTCAGGTGACCCTGCGTTATGAAGACGGCAAAGTGGTCGGCATCGAGGCTGTGGTGCTCTCCACCCAGCACTCCCCTGAAGTGAAGCTCGCCGATCTCAAGGAAGGCGTGATGGAGGAGATCATCAAGCCGGTGCTGCCGGCGAAGCTGGTGCACAAGGGCACCAAGTTCCACATCAACCCCACGGGCAAGTTCGTCATCGGCGGGCCGGTGGGTGACTGCGGCCTCACGGGCCGCAAGATCATCGTGGATACCTACGGCGGCTGGGCGCGTCACGGTGGTGGCGCCTTCTCCGGCAAGGATCCCTCCAAGGTGGATCGTTCCGCGGCTTACGCAGCGCGCTACGTGGCCAAGAACATCGTGGCCGCGGGCCTCGCGGACCGCTGCGAGATCCAGGTGAGCTACGCCATCGGCGTGGCCCAACCCACCTCCATCTCGGTCACCACCTTCGGCACCGGCAAGATCAGCGACGACAAGATCGAGAAGCTGATCCGCAAGCACTTCGACCTGCGCCCTTACGGCATCATCAAGATGCTGGACCTGGTGCACCCCATGTACCGGGACACGGCGGCCTACGGCCACTTCGGCCGCGCCCCGAAACAGGTGAAGCTCGCCAACGGTGAGAGCTTCACCGCCTTCAGCTGGGAGAAGACCGACAAGGCAGAGTTACTGCGCGACGCGGCTGGCCTCAAAGGCTGACGCGACGCCAAGACCCGACCCCGAGGAGCGCTGCAACCGTAAAGTGCGTTGATAAAAATGAGAGATTTTGGCCGCTGGCAAGGCGCGAAGCGGCGAGGAGCCGGAGTGTACGAAAGAGTACATGAGGCTTCCGAGCCGGTTCGCAACGCCGCCAGAGGGCAAAAGATCCATTTTTAGCACGCACTTTCGGCCAGGCTTGGGAGAGGGACACGTCCAACGGCGCTCGTTCAACTTTGGAGAAACCAAGATGAACGCTGTCGCAGACAAGAAGCAACACGATTATCACGTCAAAGACATAAACCTCGCCGACTGGGGCCGCAAGGAACTCAACATCGCCGAGACCGAGATGCCTGGTCTCATGGCGGTGCGGGCCGAGTACAAGGCCCAGCAGCCGTTGAAGGGCGCCCGTATCGCCGGCTCCCTGCACATGACCATCCAGACGGCCATGCTGATCGAGTCCCTCAAGGCCCTGGGGGCCGAGATCCGCTGGGCCTCCTGTAACATCTATTCCACCCAGGACCACGCCGCCGCGGCCATCGCCGCTGCCGGTATCCCGGTGTTCGCCTACAAAGGCGAGACGCTCGACGAGTACTGGGAATTCAGCCATCGCATCATGGAATGGCATGACGGCGGCACGCCCAACATGATCCTGGACGACGGCGGTGACGCCACCCTCCTGGTGATCCTGGGCGCCAAGGCCGAGAAGGACCCCTCGGTCATCGCCAAACCCACCAACGAGGAAGAGGCGGCGCTGTTCAAATCCATCAAGAAGCGCCTCGAGACCCGGCCCGGCTTCTATTCGAAGATCCTCGCCAACATAAAGGGCGTGACCGAAGAGACCACCACCGGCGTGCACCGGCTCTATGAGATGCAGAAGCAGGGCGCCCTGCCCTTCCCGGCCATCAACGTCAACGACTCGGTGACCAAGTCCAAGTTCGACAACCTGTACGGCTGCCGCGAGTCCCTGGTGGACGGCCTCAAGCGCGCCACCGACGTGATGGTGGCGGGCAAGATCGCGCTGATCGCGGGCTACGGCGACGTGGGCAAGGGCTGCGCCCAGTCCCTGCGTGGGCTCGGCGCCAGCGTGTGGATCACGGAGATAGACCCCATCTGCGCGCTGCAGGCGGCGATGGAAGGCTACCGGGTGGTGACCATGGAAGAAGCTGCCGACAAGGCGGATATCTTCGTGACCGCCACCGGCAACCTGCACGTGCTCACCCACGACCACATGAAGCGCATGAAGCACAACGCCATCGTGTGCAACATCGGCCACTTCGATTCCGAGATCGATATCGCCAGCCTGCGCAAATACACCTGGGAGAACATCAAGCCCCAGGTGGACCACGTGATCTTCCCGGACGGCAAGCGCATCATCGTGCTGGCCGAAGGCCGGCTGGTGAACCTGGGCTGCGCCACCGGTCATCCCTCGTTCGTGATGTCCAACTCCTTCACCAACCAGGTGCTGGCGCAGATCGAACTCTATGCCCACGGCAGCAAGTATGAGAAGAAGGTCTATGTGCTGCCGAAACACCTGGACGAGAAAGTGGCACGGCTGCACCTGGAGCGCATCGGAGTGCATCTCACCAAGCTCACCTCGGAGCAGGCGAAGTACATCAGCGTCAGCGCCGACGGCCCTTACAAGCCGGACCATTACCGTTACTGAGCTGAAACAGCGGCCTACAGGGCCCATGACCGGGGCGGCGCAAGCCGCCCCGGTTTCCTTTATCCTCTTGTGACTCAAAGCGGAGACGCGCCATGGCCTATCCCACCCACATCTGGCACAACGGCAAGATAAAGCCCTGGGCCGAGGCCACCACCCATGTCATGGCCCATGCGCTGCACTACGGCTCCTCGGTCTTCGAGGGCATCCGCAGCTACGAGACTTCCAAGGGCCAGGCGATCTTCCGGCTCTCGGATCACCTGAAGCGGCTATATATGTCCGCCAAGGTCTATGACATCGAGATGCCTTATCCGCAGGAAGCGCTGGCTGCTGCCTGCCGTGATGTGATCAAGACCAACAAGTTACCTAAGGCTTATATACGTCCCATCGCGTTCCGTGGCGTGGCGACGCAAGGCGCGGCCTTGAGCGCCGTGACCCCCACGGAAGTGGCGGTAGCCGCTTGGGAGATGGGCGCCTACCTCGGCGCCGGCGTGCTGGAGCAGGGCATAGACGCAGGCGTCTCCACCTGGCAGCGCTTCGCACCCAACACCATCCCCGCCGGTGCCAAGGCCGGCGGCAACTATCTCTCGGGCCAGCTCATCGCCCGGGAAGCGCGCCGCTTGGGTTATGGCGAAGGCATCGCCCTGGCCAGCACGGGCCTCATCTCCGAAGGCGCGGGTGAGAACCTGTTCATGGTGTTCGACGGCGTGTTGCACACCACACCGGCCAGCGCCGCCATCCTCCACGGCATCACTCGTCACACCATCATGACCCTCGCGCGCGACGCCGGCATGACGGTGGTGGAACGGGATATGCCGCGGGAGTACCTCTACTTCGCCGACGAGATCTTCATGTGCGGCACCGCCGCCGAGATCACCCCGATCCGCAGCGTGGACGCGAAGCCCGTAGGCGACGGCAAGCCCGGCCCCGTGACCCACCGCATGCAGGAGCTGTTCTTCGGCCTGTTCAAAGGCACCACTCCGGACAAGCACGGCTGGCTGGAGCTGGTGGGCTGATGTACCCCGACCTGTCATGGTCAGCCTCCCTCGCCGTCGTTGTCGATCCTGAAATAAAACCTTCAGTCCGCGAGTCATCCATAAGCTGACAGCGCAACCCGCGCCGCTAGCATCCATAGCGAGGCACGCCATGATCTACGAGAACATCCTCGGCACCATCGGCCGTACACCCGTGGTGCGCCTGAACCGCATCCCACCCAAGAACGTGGAGATCTACGCCAAGATCGAAGCGTTCAACCCTGCCTCCTCGGTCAAGGACCGGCTGGCGCTGGCCATCATCCTGGATGCGGAACAGCGCGGCACCCTCAAACCCGGCCAGACGGTGATCGAAGCTACCTCCGGCAACACCGGCATCGCACTCGCCATGGTCTGCGCCGCCAAGGGCTATCCCTTCGTGGCGGTCATGAGCGATTCATTCTCCATCGAGCGCCGCAAGCTGATGCGCGCTTTCGGGGCCCGGGTGATCCTCAGCCCCGCCGCGGAGCGCGGCAGCGGCATGGTGAAGAAGGCGGAGGAACTGGCGAAGAAACACGGCTGGTTCCTCGCTCGGCAGTTCGAGAACCCGGCCAACCCGGCCTATCACCGCAACACCACCGGCCCGGAGATCCTGCAGGACTTCGCCGGCCGGAGACTCGACTACTTCGTCACCGGCTGGGGCACCGGCGGCACCCTCACGGGGGTGGGGGAAGTGCTCAAGCTTGCACGTCCCGGCATCAAGGTCATCGCCGCAGAACCCGCGGGCGCTTCCCTGCTTTCAGGCAAACCCTGGCAACCCCACAAGATCCAGGGCTGGACGCCGGACTTCGTGCCGGCGGTATTGAACAAATCCGTGGTCGACGAGGTCGTCCCGGTGGACGACATGCTGGCGCGGGACACGGCCCAGCGGCTGGCGAAAGAAGAAGGCTTGCTGGTGGGCATCTCCGCCGGCGCCACCCTCGCGGCAGCTCTCAAGGTGGCGGAGCAAGCGAAGGCAGGCTCGGTGCTGCTCGTGATGCTGCCGGACACGGCGGAACGCTATCTCTCGACCATCCTCTTCGAGAATGTCATCGAGGGCTCGGACGACGAATGGCTGGCCAAACAGTAACTAGCGTTTCCGGGCAAGCGTCAGGCCGTCGCCTACGGGCAAGAGACTGATATCCACGCGTTCATCGCGCAGTAGAGCTTCATTGAAGGCGCGTATGGCGACGGTGTCTGCGCTCTTGTCGGCCTTATCTATCACCGCACCGTCCCACAGCACGTTGTCCACCAGCACGAGGCCGCCGGGACGCAATAATTTCAGGATGCGCTCGTAATAGCCTGAATAGTTGCTCTTATCCGCGTCTATGAAAGCGAGGTCATAGGAGCCAGCCTCGCCGGCCTTGAGTCGCCCATCCAGGGTCTCCAGGGCCGGCGCCAACTTAAGCTCGATCTTCTGCTCCACAGCCGCTTCCTTCCAATAGCGCCGCGCCACGCTGGTGAACTCCTCACTCACGTCGCAGGCCAGGATACGACCGTCCGCCGGCAGGGCCAGCGCCACACAAAGGCTGCTATAGCCAGTGAACACCCCCACCTCGATGCAGCGGCGCGCACCCATGAGCTTCGTCAGAAGCTGCATGAACTGCCCCTGCTCCGGGGATATCTGCATCTGCGCACGGGGATGTTTCGCGGTCTCCTCCCGCAAGCGCTTCAGCAGCGGCAGGTCGCGTAACGACGCACCCAGCAGGTACTCGTAGAGGGGATCATTCATGACAATGGTACGATTGGACATGTCTGCCTCCTTCCGGGCTACCGGTGAACGCAGATTCTACCGCGACTGCCGGAGCCGAGCGTGACGCGCCTATCCATCCTCGCCGCCCTGCTGCTCTTCGTCGCCACCCCGGCCCATGCGGACGGCAAGCATTTCCTGTGGCGCGTGAGCAAGGGCGGTGATGCCCTCTATCTCGCGGGCTCGGTGCATGTGCTCAAGCCCAGCGACTACCCCCTCCCCCCGGTCATGGAACAGGCGTTCAGCGGATCCGCGGGCCTGGTGGAAGAGATCGACCTCGCGAGCGTGGACCCTGAAAGCACACAGCTCGACGTGCTCAGACTCGGCAACTACCCGGCTGGCCAGACGCTGCAGAGCGCGCTGCCGCCGGATGTGTATAAGAAGGTGGCCAAGCAGGCCGGCGACTTGGGCATCGATATGGCGGTGCTGGACAACCTCAAGCCCTGGCTCGTGAGCATCACGCTCCTGGAGGCACAGCTGGCGAAGTCCGGCTACGCCGCGGACGATGGCGCGGACATACATTTCGCCAACGAAGCCAAGGCACAGAACAAGCCGGTGACGGGCCTGGAACAGATGGAATACCAACTCGGTCTCCTGGCCGGGCTGCCGGACCAGGCTCAACAGGCTCTATTGCTGCAAGCGGTGGATGAGAGCACGGATTTCGATACGGAGATGCAGCAGATGATCTCCGCCTGGCATACCGGCGACACCGCCGTCCTGGAGAAGACCCTTAACCAGGACTTCGGCGGCTATCCCGACATCTATAAGGCTGTGCTGGTGACCCGCAACCAGGCCTGGGCGCCTAAGCTGGAGGCATTGCTCGCCAGTGGCAAGCAATATTTCGTGATCGTGGGGGCACTGCACCTGGTGGGCCCGGACGGCCTCCTGGCGCGCTTCAAAAAAGACGGTTATACGGTGGAACAGCTCTAAAAACTGAGGTCAGACCTCAGATTTCTATCATCTCAAAGTCTTCTTTGCCGGCGCCACAATCGGGGCAGCGCCAGGTCAGAGGCACATCTTCCCACTTGGTACCGGGGACTACACCGCTCTCAGGATGGCCCTTGGCCTCCTCATAGACGAATCCGCAGATGACGCACATATAAGCTTTCATGGAGGGGGGGGTTGATATCCGCTTGGAAGGATTTTGGCTCTGTCTGAATGACGCATATTTTCGCATGGATACGACATAAGCGAAACCGGTCGGAGGTAAAATTTCCCAATGCAGAGCGCCTCCAACCCGCCGGTCGTCCTCATCATCGGCGGCAACGATCCCTCCGGCGGTGCAGGCCTGGCCGCCGATATCCAGGCGGTGAGTGCCCTGGGCGCACATCCCGCGCCCGTGGCTGCGGCGCTCACGGCGCAAGACACACGCGACGTGAGCCGCGTGCAGGCATTGGACCCGGAGTTCGTGTCCGAACAGGCGCGTTGCGTATTGGCGGATATGCCGGTGGCGGCAGTGAAGCTCGGCCTGCTGGCCAGCGCGGACGTGGGTCGGGCCGTGGCTAAGCTGCTGCGCACGCATCCGGGCCTGCCCCTGGTGGTGGACCCGGTGCTCAGGGCTTCTGGCGGCACAGGCCTCGCGGAAGACGCGTTGCTGCAAGTCTATCGGGAGGAGATCTTCCCTCTCGCCGTCCTGGTGACGCCCAACATGGCCGAGATGCGCCGCCTCGCTCCCGGAGCGAGCGATGCCAGGAGCGGCGCACAGGCACTGCTCAAGCTGGGCGCTGCCCACGTGCTCATAAAGGGCGCCGACGAAGCCACAGCTGACGTACATAACCTGCTGTTCAGCGCCGATGGCAGCCACGCGGAATCCACCTGGCCGCGGCTTGCGGGCGTCTATCACGGCTCCGGTTGCACCCTCGCCTCCGCCATCGCGGCATTGCTGGCCCAGGGCGAGACACCGCAGGCAGCGGTGCGCGAAGCCCAGCGCTATACCTGGGAAACCCTCAAGCGCGGTTGGCGCTTGGGCCGGGGTCAACTCATCCCCGACCGGCAGATCCCACGCGGATGAATGGATCGTCCTCTCTCCAGGGTCTGTATGCCATCACCGATGGCAGCCTCACGCCGGGTACCGGCTTGGCGACCGCGGTAGAAGCAGCGATCCGGGGCGGCGCCCGCCTGGTGCAGTACCGGGATAAATCCACCGACGCGTCACGCCGCAGCCGGGAGGCTCGGGCTCTCGCGGATCTCTGCCGGGATCACGGCGCAAGCTTCATCGTCAACGACGATGTGGAACTCGCCTTGGAGACCGGTGCCGACGGCGTGCATCTTGGACATGACGATACGGACATCACCGCGGCCCGAGTGCGCTTGGGTCCCCGCGCGCTCATCGGCGTGTCCTGTTACGACTCCCTGGAACGGGCGGTGGCCGCCGCTCACGCCGGCGCGGACTACGTGGCCTTCGGCAGCTTCTACGCCTCCGACAGCAAACCGGGTGCAGTGCGCGCGCCCCTGGCGCTGCTCACGGAGGCGCGCCGGCATCTCAGCATCCCCCTCTGCGCCATCGGTGGCATCACGCCGGAGAACGGTGCGGCGCTCGTGGCGGCGGGAGCAGATATGTTGGCGGTGATACGCGGCGTGTTCGCTGCCGAAGACGTGACAGCTACAGCGCAGAGCTACGCGAGATTATTTTCGCGATGAACATCAAACTGCGGTGATGAATACCGCTATTGCCGTGTAATTATCCTGTTCCGGATGAGCTGCGGCGATGATCCGGGCGTTCAGCGCCGTGAGCAAGGCTTCCGGCCCCGCGGCCGCAGCCACCAGGGCCTCGAGCCCGGCCGTATCCAGGTGTTCCCACAAACCGTCGCTGCAGAGCAGGAACGCATCGCCTGCAAGTGGAGCGCTGCCGCCGCTGCGCGCGCTGATGAGCAATGAATTGCTGCCGCCGAGACAGCTGACGAGGCGCGAGCGGCCGGGATGCCTCGGGATGTCCTCTTCCGCCACTTCCCCCGCCGCCACCAGCATCTGCACCGCGCTGTGGTCGCGGGTACGGGTGAGCATGCGCCCAGTGCGGAAATGATAGAGGCGTGAGTCGCCGCAATGGGACCAGGCCATGTCCGTGTGTGACAGGCCGAGCAGCACCAGCGTGCTACGCATGTCGGTGAATTCCGTATGGATCCTCTGTTCGGCGCGGATGCCGGCATGAGCATCGCTCGCCGCCTGCTTGAGGCGATCCTCCAGGCGCGACGCGGAACTGCGCCCCACCGACTGGAGCGCACCCTGCACCGCCAGCTCCGCGGCCCGGGCACCGCCCTTGTGGCCGCCGAGCCCATCGGCCAGCGCCCAGCAGGCGCCGTCCACGGTGGCCGCGTGCCCGAGGCGATCTTCGTTATAAGGGCGCGCACCCTGGAAGCTCATGGCGGCACTCAAGGCCAGCGCGGGCCCCAGGTCCAGAGTCGGGAAGCTCGAGGGTATGCGCCCGGAAGGATCCGGCGGCGCGGTGGTGTTCACGGCTTGAACTGGATACGCATGCGGATGCGCTTGCGCGCACGCACGCCGTTCTGGGTATAGGGGCTGAACACCCAGCTGTGGATCGCGTGCAGGGCTGCATCATCGAACACGCCCTTGGGCTGCGAGCCCACCACCTCGGCGCTGGAGGTGCTGCCGTCCACGTTCACATTGAATTCCACGTCCACCCAGCCGCTCACGCCCTTCGCATCCGACGGGTATTTGGGCTGTAGCGCAAACACCGGCTTCGGCATCTGCTCATCGGCCGATGCTACGGCGGTCTGCGGCGGCGCGACATGCGCGGTCTTACCCGGCTTGGGTCTCTGGGAAGCCTTGGCTACGCGCCGTTCGGCCGCCTGCTGCTCCGCCTTCCTCGCGGCGACCCGCTGCTCCTCGGCCTCGAGGGCCGCCTCCAGGGAGCTGCGGTCGCCGGCGATATTCGGGTCATCCGGCGCCGCAACCTCGAGGGCATGCAGCACCGAACCCGCATTCGGGTCAGCCGGAGCCTTGAGCTGCCCGTGGTCCAGGAGTCCCTTGAAATGGTCCTGCAGATCCGCCACCAGGGCCGTCTTCTGCAGGCGGGTCACCGCGGCCTCTGCCGTGCTGCGTTGTGCGCAGGTGCGGCAGCTCTGCAGGTAATGCTGGTAGGCCGCGAGGGTATCCGCGGCCACGGCCGCATCGTAGAGCTGCTTGTCGGTGCTGGTGCGGCGATTGTAGGCGAGGATGGTGGCGGTGAGTGCCAGCACCACTATCAGCGTCACCAGGATGCGCACGCTACGCGGCTCGCGCAGATGCTGGGTGAGGCGCGAGGTGAGCGTGTTGGGGCTCTGGGTGTTGGGGTCCCGGGCAGGCGGAGCTTCCACCGCCGCCAGAGCCTTGGACACGGTGCCTCGCAGACGCTGGAACAGCACCCGCAGCCGGGTGCCGAGAGACGGGCCGCGGCGCAGCACCTCGGTGGCATCCTCGTTGCGCGTGCCTTCGATGAAAGGGTTAAGGCTGTCCGGACCGCGGGCCACGGGCAGCGAGACCACCGTGGCTTCGCCGGGCACAGGCAGGGATACGCCGCCGGAGAGGAGCGCCGTGGGCTGCGGCCGGCCGGTGAGCGCGGGTTGGGTGGGCGCCGACAGCACGCCGTGCTGCAACTCCGGCACTTCGTTCAGGCTCTCGGGCAACTCGATGGGGCGCGGGCGTATCGGCGATGACTGCAACCGTTCACGGAATTCGTGGGCATTCTGCGGCCGGTCGCGCATGCGGAACTGCAAAGCCCAGTCCACGCATTCCAGGAGCGGTTTCGAATAGCGATCCTGGCCGCGAGTCACAGCATTCGTATAAGGATCGTCTCCCGCATCGCTCAAGGCTGCGCTGCGGCGGGCAGCGTCCGCCGGTGCGTGACCGAACATGCAGTAATAGATGGTCGCACCCGTGGCGTACAGGTCGCTCCAGGCGCCCTGCCGGCCATCGGTGGTGTATTGCTCGATGGGCGCGTAGCCGGGTGTCACCAATGAGGTGAGGTTGCGGCTCTGGGCGCCGATCGCCTGGCGCACCGCGCCGAAGTCGATGAGCATGGGCCCGCCGTAGGCGCGCACGTAGATGTTGCTCGGCTTGATGTCGCGATGCACCAGCAACAGACGGTGCAACGCCTCCAGCCCATCCAACACCGGCAGGAACATGCCGAGCACCAGATCCTCATCCAAGGTCGCGCCGTAGCGCTTCAGATATTGGCTGAGCGTCATGCCCGGCTCGAAGTCCATCACCATGTAGGCAGTGCCATTGGACTCGATGAGGCGCGAGACGCGCACGATGTTGGGGTGCTTGAAGCGCGCCAGCGCGCGCGCCTCTTCCTTGAAACGGTCGAGACCCCAGCGGTAGGATTCCGCGTCGAACTCGGATTTCGCGATCACCTCGGAATTCGCATTGCGCAGCGCGAACTCCTGCGGCAGGAATTCCTTGATGGCCACTAGCGCGTTGAGGTTGGTGTCCTGCGCGAGATAGGTGAGCCCGAAGCCGCCGTGTCCGAGCAGGCGGCCGATCAGGTACTCATCAAGCTTGTAGCCGACAGGCAGTGCGTTGGCATGTGTCGACAAAATGCATTCCTCGCGAAGACTTGAGTCGCCCCCGGTGCAATACCTGCCGGCCACCGCATGAGCGGCGCAGGAGGGTGACCTGGGTATTATGTCATTATATCCCGGTCGCGGTCCGCCGCCCCGTCTATGACATAAGCGTCGCCCAAGCCCTGAGGTGCCAGCCTTGTCGAATCGCCTGTTCGAAGAAGCCCAGCGCTATA
The DNA here is from genome assembly GCA_036000105.1 of Gammaproteobacteria bacterium. Lineage (GTDB taxonomy): Bacteria > Pseudomonadota > Gammaproteobacteria > Natronospirales > REEB76 > DASUBN01. The sequence continues at coordinate 143,494 of DASYGE010000006.1, read as the reverse complement.
TCCCGGGGGGCGTGAATTCACCGGTACGCGCCTTCCGGGGCGTGGGCGGCGACCCCCTGTTCATCAGTCGCGCCGAGGGTGCCTACCTGTATGACAGCGAGGGACGCCGCTACATCGATTACGTAGGCTCCTGGGGTCCGATGCTGGCGGGCCACGCCCATCCGAGGGTGCTGGAAGCGGTGCGCAGAGCGATAGGTGACGGTCTGTCATTCGGCGCGCCCACGGAGATCGAGACGCGCCTCGCGGAGCGCATCTGTCGCCTCATGCCCTCCATCGAAATGGTGCGCATGGTGAACTCCGGCACCGAAGCCACCATGAGCGCGATCCGGCTGGCGCGCGGATTCACCGCACGTGACAAGATCGTGAAATTCGAAGGTTGCTATCACGGCCATAGCGATTCATTACTGGTGAAGGCCGGCTCCGGTGCGCTCACCCTCGGTGTGCCCACTTCCCCGGGCGTACCTGCTGCCCTCGCGGCTCTCACCCTCACGCTGCCGTATAACGACGCGGCGGCGGTGGAGACTTGCTTCAAGCAGCACGGTACTGACATCGCCTGCGTGATCGTCGAACCCGTGGCGGGCAACATGAACTGTGTGCTTCCGGCGCCGGGTTTCCTGGCGGCGCTGCGCGAACTCTGCACCCGCCACGGCAGCCTCTTGATCTTCGACGAAGTGATGACCGGCTTCCGCGTGGCCAAAGGCGGCGCCCAGGCGCTCTACGGCATCCGTCCGGACCTCACCACCTTGGGCAAGGTCATCGGCGGCGGCATGCCGGTGGGCGCCTTCGGCGGCCGTCGCGAAGTGATGCAGATGATCGCTCCCTTGGGGCCGGTCTATCAGGCGGGCACCCTGTCGGGCAATCCGGTGGCCATGGCCGCCGGCCTCGCCATGCTGGACATCCTGGAGGAACCGGGCTTCCATGCCCGCCTGGAACAGAAGACCGGGGAACTGACCGCCGGGCTGCAAGATGCAGCCAAGGCGGCGGACATCTCCTTCACCACCAACCACGTCTGCGGCATGTTCGGCCTGTTCTTCACACGCGAAACAAAGGTCGGGGATTACCCCCAGGTAATGTCCTCGGACGTGGAAGCCTTCCGGCGCTTCTTCCACGGCATGCTGAGGGAGGGGGTGTATCTCGCCCCCTCGGCCTTCGAGGCGGGGTTTATGTCCAGTGCGCATAGCGCCCAGGATCTATCCACCACTGTGGATGCGGCGCGGCGGGTCATGACCGAGGTAGCGGATGCGTGACAGTCTCAAGGATTTACGGCACTATTTGACCTGAGGGATAGAGGCGCGGATTACCCACGAGGTATCCATACGATGGCTCTGCCGAAAGTATTCAGATTCCTGCGGGATGAAGAGCATCAGCAGCTGTTGCAGGCCTCCGAACGCAAGGCCTACAAGACCGGCGACGCCTTGATCCAGGAGGGCCAGAAACAGACGGCCCTCTACATCATCGTCAAGGGCGAAGTGAAGGTGCAGCGGGAACACGAGGGTTTCACCATCGAACTCTCCCGGGCCGGTCCCGGCGAGATCTTCGGCGACATGTCCTTCATCGAGGGGCAGGCCGCGAGCGCCAGCGTGGTGGCAGGCGACGAGGAAGTGCTGGCTTTCGTCATCACCCACGCACATATCGCGAGCCTCATGGGCCAGAACCCGGCCTTCGCCGCCCGCTTCTATCAGTCCCTGGCGGAGATCCTGTCCCGCCGCCTGCGCGAGACCACAGGTCTCGTCCAGAAAGACGCAGCCACAGTCTGGGGCAATCCCGAGTAGTCGCCCCAAAGCTGCTGCGCTCGGCATAGCTTCGTCCCACTTCGGCTTGAAATCCTCACGTACTGAAAAGTACGCTCCGGGTTTCTCGCCTCGTGCGCCTCGCTCTGCCTTCGCTCGCGACGCTTTGGAACGACTACCAAATCTTATTTGGCTGCTAAAGACTGGACCAGAGTCGAGAGTATCTCCAGCCGCTTCAGGGGATCATTGAGTTCCAGCAGGTACTGGCGTTGGGCGAGCCCCAGAGGCAGGAGTTCCGAGAGGCGGCAACCCACCCAACCGGCGTCGCCGTAGGCACCTTCCTCGTCTGTATAGGGTGCCCCCACCTGCTGGATGATCTGGCGCAGCAGATCCACGAGGTCGGCCCGTCCATCCGGCAGGTTTGCGGCTGGTTCATCGGGCAGCCACTCCACCTCCCCTAGATTGAGTCCATCCGCCTGGTTGCGATGGGACTGGATGTGGAAGCGCCGTTCCCCCCGGGCGAGGATGTTGAGCAAACCGTCCTCACCCCTGCTCCAATCGCGGATGCGGGCCAGGGTCCCCGTGGGGTGCACCTTGGCAGGGCCCGCCTCTTTGCCCTCCCGTATCAGGCACACACCGAAACCCTGCTCCTGCTTCAGGCAGCGGCTCACCATGTCGAGATAGCGGGTCTCGAAGATGCGCAGCGACAGAGGTCCGCCGGGATAGAGCACCGTCTGCAACGGGAATAACGGTATCTCTTCCATCTCAGGTGCTTAGCAACGAGGAGCGGCGTTGCGCTCCAATCTGTCTATCAGCTTCTCGTGGAAGCCACCGAAACCGCCATTGCTCATGATGAGTATGTGATCACCCCGTTGCAGCTCACCCATCACCGCATCCACGAGTCCATCCAGGTCCTTGAGCACGCGGGCGCGGCTACCCAGGGAGCGCACAGCGCCCGGCACATCCCAGGAGACGTTCGGCGCCTGATACACGAACACCCGGTCGGCGCCGGCCAGGGAATCCGCGAGGCTGTCCTTATGCACGCCCATCTTCATGGTGGCGGAGCGCGGCTCGATGATCGCGATGAGCCGAGCCTTGCCTATGCGTGCGCGCAGTGCCCCGAGGGTCGCTGCCACGGCGGTGGGGTGGTGGGCAAAATCGTCATATACCGTGACCCCATCCACTTGCGCGCGCACTTCGAGGCGGCGCTTCACGCCCTGGAACACCGAGAGCGCCGCGGCACCTTGCTCAGGAGCTACACCCGCGTGGGCGGCAGCAGCCAGGGCCGCGAGGCCGTTCTGCACGTTATGCATGCCGAGCATCCCCCAGCGCACCCGCGCGAGCTTCTGCCCACCGTGCAGCACATCGAAGCTGCTGCCGTCGGCCGCCACCTCCACTGCATGCCAGTCGGCCCCGATGGGACCGAAGGTCTCGCGCGGCGTCCAGCAGCCCCGCTCCAGCACCCGCGCCAGATTCGAGTCGGCGCCGTTCACCACCAGGAGGCCGTTCCCCGGCAAGGTACGCACCAGGTAATGGAATTGCGTCTCGATGCTGGCGAGATCCGGGAAGATGTCCGCGTGGTCGTACTCCAGGTTGTTGAACACCGTGGTGCGCGGCCGGTAGTGGAGGAACTTGGAGCCTTTGTCGAAGAACGCCGTGTCGTACTCGTCCGCCTCCACCACGAAGTGCGTACCCTCACCCAGTCGCGCGGAGACGCCGAAATCCCGCGCCACGCCACCGATGAGGAAACCGGGCTTCAAACCTGCATGCTCCAGTATCCAGGCGGTCATGGATGTGGTGGTGGTCTTGCCATGGGTACCGGCGATGGCGATCACATGGCGGTCCTTGAGCAGGTTCTCGTACAACCACTGGGGGCCGGACTGATAAGCCAGGCCTTCCAAGAGCATGGCTTCCACCGCCGGATTGCCGCGGGAGAGGGCGTTGCCCACCACCACCATGTCCGGCGCTGGGCGCAGATGCTCGGGTTTATAGCCCTCGTGCAGATGTATGCCTAAAGCCTGCAGTTGGGTGCTCATGGGCGGATAGACGCCCGTGTCGGAGCCGCTCACCTCATGGCCCAAGGCCTTGGCGAGGGCCGCGATACCGCCCATGAAAGTCCCGCAGATGCCGAGTATATGGATGCGCATGATTAAGTGGGAAAAAGGCCCTGGAATATGACGATGCTGGCAAAAGTGTACACGGCGGCGATGACGAGGCCGAATATCGGACCGATACTCAGGGCATGGCGCAGCACCTGGGTCATCACCGCCATGCTCCAGCCGATGCTGAGGAACACCGGGATGAGCAGGAGGTCCTGTGCCCAATGGGCGGTGACGAACAACAGGGCGAAGGCCGGCGGCAGCGACAAGAGGTTCAGGATCACCCCGGCCCCCAGCCAGGCCGAGAGAGTCTGGTTGAGGCGCGGCAGGACGAACTTGGCCGCCAGCACCGCGGCGAAGAACAGCACTTGCAGCCCGAAGTCGAAGGCGGTCTGGATCACGATGCCCGCGCCGGTCACGCCTTGGGCCACGAACAGCAGGCCATCCGTGAGCAGATAGGCGATGCTGATCAAGGCCAGGAGTATCCAGGAGCGGGGGAAGGCTTGCGGTCCGCTGCGCAGCAGGAATATCCCCCAGCAGGCGCGTGCGATGGCTTTCACTGGATGGGTAACCTTGCTATGGTGTCGTCCATCATACCGTGCGTCCAAGCCCCTGCCCCGAGCATCCATGTCCGGCGAATACCAATATATAGACACCCCTGCGGCCCTCGCAGAGCTATGCAGCCGCCTACAGGGCCAAGCCTGGATCGCCGTGGACACGGAGTTCATGCGGGAACGCACCTATTACCCAGAACTCTGCCTGGTGCAGGTGGCGACCGACGATCTGGTGGCCTGCATCGACCCCTTGGCCCTGCCCTCCCTGGAGCCGCTGCTCGCGGTGTTCCTGGATGCGCGTACCGTTAAGGTGCTGCACGCCGCGCGCCAGGACCTAGAGATATTCTTCCACATGGCGGGCCGAGTGCCGGCCCCGGTGTTCGACACCCAGGTGGCGGCGCGCTTCCTCGGCCTGCCGGACCAGGCGGGTTACGGCGCGGTGGTGCAATCCATGCTCGGCATCACGCTGGACAAGAGCCACGCCCGCACCGACTGGGCCCGCCGGCCGCTCTCCGCCGCGGCCCTCGACTATGCGGCCGACGACGTGCGCCATCTGCGCAACCTGTATCACAAGATCCTCGCTGACCTCGCGGCGCGGGATCGCGCCAGCTGGGTGGAACCGGAACTCAAGGCGCTGGTGGACGAGAAGCTTTACCGGCCGGACCCAGACAATGCCTGGCACCGGGTGCGCGGCGTGCAGCGCCTGAAGCCCAAGACCCTCACGCTGATGAAGTCGCTGGCCGCCTGGCGCGAGCGCACCGCCATGAGCGAGAACCGGCCGCGGCAGTGGATATTGAAAGATGAATCCATGATGGACCTGGCGCGCCAACTGCCGTCAGACCTGGAGTCGCTCGCCGCCGTACGCGGCGTGGGCGACAGCCTGGCCAAGCGCCACGGCACGGAACTCTTGAAGATGCTCAAGGCGGACGGCGAGGCTTCCGCCGAGGAACGGCATCCGCGGGAGACGCCGCTCAAGCCCGAGCAGGAAGCCCTGGTGGACGCGCTCAACGCGCTCCTGCGCATCAATGCGGCCAAGGGCGATGTGAGCGCCGCGAGCCTCGCGAACCGTGCTGAATTGGAAAAATTGGTACGCGGCGAGCGGGAGCTGCCGCTGCTGAAGGATTGGCGCCTGGAGATGGCCGGGCGCCAGCTGCTGGAATTCCTCGAAGGCCGCCACGTGCTGAGTGCCGCTGGCGGCGCGCTCAAGGTCACGCCCGTGAAGTGAAGGACGCCTGGACTACTTTTTCTTGTGCTTCTTCTTGTCTTTCTTCTTGTCTTTTTTCTTGTGCTTGTCCTTCTTGTCTTTCTTCCTGGCAGCCTTCTTGGGCGCGGCTTTCCTGGGTGCAGGCTTCTTCGCCGCCGGCTTGGCGGCAGCCTTGGGCACGGGCTTCTTGGCGGCCACCGCTGCCTTGGCGGGCGGCAACTTGCCGGCGGGCTTGGCCGCGGACAGCTTGGCGGCGGCCTGGGCTTTCGCCGCAGCGGCCTTGGCGGCCTTGGACAGGGGCACCGGTTTCACCGGCACCACCACCTTGCGTAAGCCTTTGGCGATCGGGTCCAGCACGCCCACCATGCGCTTCATGATGTCTTTCACTTCGCCCACGGCGTCCATGGTCTCGTAACGGCCCTGGTCACGGTAATAGCCGATGAGCGGCTTGGTCTGGGTCTCATAGACCCGCAGACGGTTGCCGATGGTCTCTTCGTTGTCATCCGCCCGGTGGTGCAGGTGCCCGCCGCAGCGGTCGCACTGGTCTTCCAGGCGCGGGGGGTTGGTATAGACGTTATAGGCGGCGCCGCAGTTCACGCAGGTGCGCCGGCCCGTCAGACGCTGCATGAGGATGTCGAAATCCACCTCCATGAGCACGGCCGCGTCCAGGGGCTGATTGATGTTGCGCAGCATGCCGTCCAGGGCCAGGGCCTGGGGGATGTTGCGCGGGAAACCGTCCAGGATGAAACCCTTGCGGGCATCCGGGTTGCGCAGCCGCTCACGGATGATGTCCAGCACCAGGTCATCGGAGACCAGCTGGCCCGCGTCCATGGCGGCCTTCGCCTTGAGCCCCAGGGGGGTGCCGGCGGCCAGGTTGGCGCGCAGCAGATCCCCGGTGGAGATATGCGGTATGCGGTATTTCTCCGCCAGCAGCTTGGCCTGGGTCCCTTTGCCGGAGCCGGGTGCGCCGAGTAGCACGATTCTCATGGCGTGTTCTCGTCTTGGGATCGCTGGTTATATGGGCCGGATATAGGCCTTTCAAGGCCGTCCCCCGCGGCCCTCAAGGGCCTGCAGGGCAGGCGTAAAGTACAGGTTGGCCTTCGGGCCGTCAACGCAAGCCGGGGTATTTCTACAGGCCCCGTGACCGCTCCACGTGACAGCCATGAAAGGAAAAGAGCTCCGTAGAGCTCTTTTCCCGCCACAATCGGCTCAGTTACAGGTCTTGGGGTCCGGCAGGGGCTGGTGGCCCAAGGCCGGGGGGCGGTTACCCAGGTTCTGTCCGCCCACGTTGTTGCCGCCGATGAAGGTGTACTGCCCCTGGCCGGTCACGGTCTGCCCGAAGCCGTTGGTCAGGGCGATGCCTCCGGACTGCACGCCCGCATACAGCCCGTCCTTCGGCGTCGGGCTGATGTCCGCACAATCCCCGTTGCAGTACCGCACTTCGTAGTCCGTCCCGCGGATACCGATGGTCGCCACCGGGGTCTGCACCCCGTAATCCTCGCGCCGGGTATGGCCGATGAGTCCGCTCACCGCCCGGAACCCGCCCTTCAGGAGCCTAAAGAACGCGCTCTCCTGCCGTACCGGCTGGGCCGCGCTCTGGCCGCTGGCCGGTGCCTGGGCCCCGGCATACTGGTAACGCTCGATGGAGAACCGCGTCTCGGGCCGCAAGAGCACCCGGCCGCCGTCCGTGAACGCGATGTTCACGTAGCTTCCTGCCGAGGTGCTGATCACCTCCCCCTGATACACCTGCCCACCCTTGACGATGTCGCGGATCTCGCCCGAAGGCGCCGCGGCGCTCACATGCCCCGTCACCAGGGTCGCCGTCCCCGCAGAAGGATCAGCCCAGGCCGGTGCGCTGACGAGCAGCGCCACCGCAGACATCATCAGCAACGGTGTTCCGCGTATCTTCATGGGTCTCAGGCTCCTCAATGGCATACGTCGGAGGGATTGCTGTCACTCGAGATGGTCCCGCCCTGTTGACCGCCGCTGGTGTCGCCGCCGGTCTGAGCGAGCTTCTTCTTGTCGGTCTGGTCACCGAGGCCCGTGCCTGAACTCGGGTCTATCTCGCCCGCCGTCACCGGCGGCAAGCCTATGAGTGGCGCGAGCGAGAGCACCGTGCCCGTGGTGATCACGGTCGAGAGGCCTTTGACGCTACCGAGGGTGTCGATGACGAGGTTGGTACCGGCGGCGAGCGTGATCTTGCCGTTCACACCCATCTCCACGTTGCCGAGTTCACCGCTGTTGCCCACCACGATCGTATCGCCCGGGAACAGGCTCAGGAACGTCAGGTTGGTGAGACCGAAGAGCGTGGGTGTGACCGCGAAGGTGCGGAGCGCGGATGCGGCGATGGTCGTGTCTTCGATATCGATGGGCAGGGTCGCCGAAGACGGCGAGACCTGGATCACGGACTTCGCCGGCAGGCTGACCGGACCCGCGATGGACACGGCGTCGCCTTGCAGATACAGGTAGTCGCCGGTCATGGTGATGGCGCCCAGGGACAGGCTCGTGCCCGCCTTGAAATAGCCGCTGGGCACCACGCTGCCAGGTGCGGCCTTGATGGCCGCGAGGGCCGCCAACAAGCCGGCATCGCTTGTGACGCCCGCCACCTTGCCGTTGCCGATAGTGAGCACTGCTGGCGCGAGGTCAATGCTACCGCCGGCCACGAACTTGGCGGAACTGGCTTGCAGAGCGAAATTCGGCAAGCTGGAAGCAAGCGGTCCACCGGTCGAATTATTGCCGGCTCGCGGCATGGCCTGGATGATGGAGTTGATGTGCGTGACCGCGCTACCGGCATTCCCGACGATGTTGCCGCCGGCCTGCACGCTCAAGCCGCCACTCACCTTGATGCGCGATGCCAGGTCCACATTACCTTTGGCGGCGAGTGTCACGCCGCCGTTCACCGAGGCGGACGTGAACACCGGCCCTTTGGCCACATCGTCCACGAACACCGCGAGACTGCCGTCGGCGAAGCTGGTGGTGAGCGTGGAGACACGGGTATCCAGGATGCTGTAGTTCCCTGCGGCGGACGCGGAACCGGTCAGACCGTGCAGTTTCAGGTTCGCGCCGGTGACCAACAGGCCCACGAGACCGGGGGCCTTGATACCGATATTGCCGGCCACGCTCACGGACCCGCCGGAACCGCCCGCCAATTGCACATGGGTGGGCTCGCCGGGGCCGACGAAATGCGTGTGGTAACCGGTGCCGGTGGGGGGCGTGACCACTGTGTCTGAAGTGAGCGCGCCGCCACTGCCGGTCACCGCGATGTTGCCGCTGACCTTGAGGGTCTTGCCCTTGATCTCCACGCCGACGACGGGTCCGGATGCAGTGATGCTGCCGCCTACTGTCACCGGCCCGCCACCCTGGGTGAGGAAGCTGTGCTTGCTGCCGCTGCTGTTGCCGCTGTGCAGCTTGATGTCCGCTGCCCCACCGTTGAGGTTGAAGCTGTGGGCAAAGCGGGTAGGGGCGGTAAGCCCGATGGTGCTCGAGCCCTTGCCGACCATGGTGCCCTTGGTGGCGACGGCACTGAGAGCCTGGGTCTGGATGGTGGTGGCGTCGAGCCGGATGGCCGCCAGGCCCACGCCCGTGGCGCCGAGGCTGCCGACCTTGATACTGACGGCAGGAGCGCCGGAGGAACCGACGCCGTTGTGGTTGGCTTGGATGCCGATGACCGCGCGGCCGCCGGTGATGCTGCCGGAATGCAGGGCCACGTGGCCGATGCCGCGGTAGAAAGCGGCGGAATTGCAGTTGCTGCCGACGCAGGGGACGGCGGTGCTGAACACGAGGCCCGATTGCTTGAGGGTGCCTTTCGCGGCAGTCGCCGTCACGCTGATGTTGCCGGCCGAGACGTTGGACGCGAACAGGCCTGCTTCCGCCACGCCCTTGCCGGACACGGTGATGTTGCCTGCCTTGACCGTGACCCCGCTGACCGTGGCGCCGCTGAGGTTGCCCAGGCCCACCGTGGCCTGGCCGGCGGAATTGTGGGAACTATACGTTCCTCCGTGGGCGCCGCTGATAGTGGTGTTGGCTACGATAGTTCGGCTTATGGTGTGGCCGCTGCCGGTGACCGTGATATTCCCCACAGTGACGCCATGGGCCTCCACGCCCACGTGGGCGTCCGGGCCCCTGGCACTGATGCTACCGGTCACCGAAGCGGCGCCATGGCTGCCGCCCGCGAGGATGAACGTGCCGGCGACGCCGCCGGTGCCGCTCTGCTTGCGCCGGTGTATCACGCCGCCTTCGTTGCCGCTGCTGGCGGCAAAAGCCGCGCCGACGGCAGTCACCTTGATGGTGCCGTTCACCTTCACCGTGCGGGTGGCGCTACCGCTGCCCGCGTCGTTGATGGCCAGACCCGCTGCCAGCGGCCCATCGAAGGGCTTGAGGCTGGCATTAGTCGCCGGGGGCGTGCCGGATACCGTGATATTGCCGTTGACGGTGATGGTGCCGGTGCCACCGACCGGCGGGGCGTTCTCGGTGATGGTTATGAAGGCGGCGCCGCTGGGGTTGTTGGCGGTGAGCGGGCCGGTGACCACGGTCTTGGTCTTGCCGGACAGGCTCATGAGCAGGTGCTCTGCGGTGACGCTGCCGACATTGAGTTTCGCGGCGGGGGTTCCTACGGCTGATACCGACAGGGTTACATCCTTGCCGGTGAGATTTCCAGCTTTGATCGCGCCCGATCCCGAGACGGACCCGGTATCCGCAGCGCGGATGAACATGCTGCCGCCGTTGGCATTGACAGCACCCAGCGTGATTACGCCGCCGTAGGAGCCGCTGGCGGTGAGGCTCATGGATTTGGCAGAGAGCACTTTGCCTATGGCGACGGTGATGGTGGCGGCTGGCGGTGTCACCGGCGCATTATGGGCCGTGATGGACAGCCTACCGGCGGCTGTGACGTTGCCGTTGAGAGTGATCCCGCGACCCGAGATAGTGACTGCGCCGGCCTGTACTGTGTCGAGCGTGACCACGCCGTGGGATGCGCTCGCCGTGAACGCACCCGTTATGTTGATAGTCAAGCCGGTGAGATTGATGGTGCCGAAACCTGACGGAGTGAATCTGTTTGTGCCTGCACCGCCTGAACACACACCGGCGCTGACGCAATGTGCCCCACCCAGCGAGCCGCTGACCGCGGTCAAAGTGCCGATCCTCATCGAGAGGTTGCCGCCAGCGGGATTGACATCGCTGAGTGAGCGTGCAGCGCCCGAATAGGAAATTGCGGTGCTGGCGACCAACGCTACAGTCACGCCGCCTTGTATCACGTTGGCGATGTAGCCTGCGCCTACCGTAGTGGTGGCGGCCACAACAGCCGGTGTAGTCGAGGTGCTAGTAATGTTGATTATGGCCGGATCGATGAGCAGGCTGCCGCCCTTGCCGGGATCGACTAAACCAGCTACATGCAACGTGTGCCCCGAGAGTTCTACGAACCCACCCTTGGCACCGTCACCTTCAGTAGTGATGACCGAAGTGGGTTCGATCTGGGTGTGGCCATCGCCGCGAATGGTGATGACGCCGCCGGCCACACCGGAATCGGTGGCGCTGGCGTCCAGCGTCCCGCTGTTGTCGATATCGCCACCCAGGGCCCGCAGGATGATCACGCCGTCGCGGCTGGTTATCGAATGCGCCGCCACGAAACCTGTGTTGTTCACGGCGGTCGCCGTCAGAGCGTTCGCGACGTCCGCAGTCATCACTACGGTGCCGCCGTCGGCGGTGATGCTACCGGCGTTGTCCACGCCCGCGAGCCGCGCCAGCGTCGCGCTGTCTATGGAATAGCTGATGAGGCCCTGGCTCTTGTCCAGGGTCAGGGTAGTTCCGCCGCCCGCAGCGAGCAGCACACGGCCGCTCTGGGCATTGATGACCCCGTCGTTCTCCACGTAGTCGCCCGCCAGGACCACGTAGCCGCCGTTGGCATTGATGACACCCTGGTTGATGACCGAGGCATCCGGGGCACCCGTGCCCTTGGTGAAGGCGTAATGCCCCGCCATGAAGTCGGCGATGCCGATGTCCTGGGTGCTGGCCACGAGGCCGCTCACGTCCAGGCTCGCGCCCGGCCCGAACAGGATGCCGTTGGGGTTGACCAGGAACACCTGGCCGTTGGCCTTGATGCTGCCGAAGATGCTGGAGACATTCCCGCCGATGACCCGGTTCAAGACCACGGCGGAGCTGTCCGGCTGGATGAACTGGACGTACTGGTTCGCGCCCACGGAGAACTGCTGCCAGTTGATGGCGGCGTTCTGGCTCGCCTGTTTGATGACGGTGCCGTTGGCGGAGGGGTTGCTGATGGTCGCCTGACCGCCGACCACCTGGCCGCCCGTGGGGTTCGCGAGCGCCATGAGGGGCGCCAGGGCGCCGAAGCCGGTGGCCGCCTGGGCGAGGCGCCGGCCCTGCCGCGCGTGCTCCCACGTCTCCCGCAACCGTATGCTCAGTAGCGTGGCCATACGTTCCCGATGTGACATGGCGTTACCCTCAACACTGTATGCCTTAATTCGGGACCGCGCATATCCATGCGCGGCCGCTATCTCACTCAGAACGTCGTCCCCAACGTGAACCATATATGTCCGCCGCCGTTGCCGTCGCTGGGGCGCCGGCCGATGCCATAAGCCCACTGCAGGCGGGCGTTGAGTTTGTTAACCGCGGATGGCAACAGCTGCAGGTCTAAGCCTCCGCTGGATATGCCGCGCGAGCTGTCGCCGGTCACCCCGAGGGTGCCCTTCTTGTCCCAGACCTTGCCTGTATCGAGGAATACGCCCCAGGCCAGGGACCTGGAAGCGACGGAGAACGAGCGATCCAATTCGGTGGACAGGAAGTAGCCGCTGTCACCGCGCTGTTCGGCCGACTGGTAACCGAGCACGCTGCCCGGACCGCCCAGGTTGAACTTGTCGGCGTCGGTGAGCGTGTCCACGGAATACGAGAGGTTCAGCTGGTTGACCATGGTCCAGTTGGACGCGAACGGATGCTGGTAAGTGGCATCCAACTCGGAGCGAGCGCGTTCATTGTTGACGTTGTTGAGCGACTTGTGGTCGAAATGCTTGCCGTTGGTCCAGAGGTTCCAGGCCAGGGTCATGCCGCTCTGGTCCGCGAATTGTCGCGCGTAGAAGGTGCCGATCTGCAGCAGGAGGATATTGGTGGTGAGCGAATTGAGGCCGCTCGACAGGCTGCGGCTGTTGTCATAGCTCAAGCCCGCGCTCCAGAACAGGCTGCGACTGGTGCTGCGCTCCGCGGGGTATTGCCAGCTCACCACCGCGTTCTGGGTGCTGCCGCTGAAGGGCAATCCCACCGTGCCGCCGGGGGTGAAGAATATCCCGTGGTATTCGGCGCGGTTGTAGGAGCTGGTGAGCGTGCCGCCCGCGGGACCCACCGGCAGCGCGTAAGCGAGCTTGCCGAAATTGAGGCGATTGCCGTCGGAATGGGTGATGCCAGCGGTGAGCTGGTCGCCGCTCCCGGTGAAGCTGTTGATGCTGAGGTCAGCGCTGATGCGCCAGCGACCGATGACGCTGCGGCCGTAGTCGTCTATGGAGGTATCGCCGCTGGCGCGGGTCTCGTCCACGTTGAAGAGCATGTCGGAGGTGCCGTAGTCGGTACCCGGGCTCAGGACCGCGTGGGCTTGCACTCCCGGCAGATCGTTCAGCAACAATACGGCTCGTTCGGCGGCTGCATCGGTGTACACATCGCCGCTGTTCAGGCCCGTGACGCGTTTCTGCAGCACCGCATCGCGGGTTCGCGTGTTGCCCTGGATGGCGATCTTGCCGATCCGACCCTCGATCACCTGCAACTTGACGGTGCCGCCCTTCAGGGTCTGGGCCGGCAGCGAGACATCAGCGAGACCATAGCCTTGGGCGCGGTAGTAACGCGTGAGCAGGTCGGCCACGTCGTAGAGTTGCGCCAGGGTGAGGGTCTGACCGATATAGTTCGAGATCTGGGCCTGCAATTCGTCGCTGGAGATGACCGCATTGCCCTGGATGGCGAAGCCCTGCACCTTGACGGCGGGTCCGCCCGGCGCAACCCCCGACGGGGTGGCGGCCGGCTGACTGATGGCCGCCGGTGAGGTCTTGCCCGGCGGAGGCTGTTGGGTAGGCAGGGTGGATTGCACCTGTCCCGGCGTGGGCGCTGCACCTGCGGGGGGCGGCGCGGCCTGGGCCACGGTGGATATGAGAGACGCTGTAGCGAATACCCACGCGATGCGCGCTGCACTTCCGTACACGAGACCCCTCCCGCAGTTTTTGCTGATCCAGAGCCCTGCCCCACGCTCCGGAACCCCTATATTTAGTGCCGGAAACCACTTGCCTAGGCCCCAGGTCGCGGTTCGTCCTTACTCTACTGGAAAACGTCGGTTACAGGATACTTTTTAGTACGTAGGACTGCCCCGACACCGTCAACCCCGTCGCAGTGGGGCTAGCTGTTTATATGGATGCGCAGGCCCGGTTAGAATCCACACTCCTCGTTGGGGCACAGCTCGTGTTCTTCATACAAAAGAGCGTATAAGACAATGATTTCCAGAAGAAATGCCTTCTATGCCCAGTCCGGCGGCGTGACCGCCGTGATCAATGCCTCGGCCTGCGGGGTGATCGAGACCGCCCGCAAGCACAAGCGCCGCATCGGCAAGGTCTATGCGGGCAGGAACGGCATCATCGGCGCCCTCACGGAAGACCTCATCGACACCGGTCGCGAGACCCCGGCGGCCATCCGGGCCCTGCGTCACACCCCCGGCGGCGCCTTCGGCTCCTGTCGTTTCAAACTCAAAGGATTGGAAGAGAACCGCGCCCAGTACGAGCGCCTGATCGAGGTGTTCAAGGCCCACGACATCGGCTACTTCTTCTATAACGGCGGCGGCGACTCCGCCGACACCTGTCTCAAGGTATCGCAGCTCTGTGACAAGCTCGGCTACCCCCTGCAGGCCATCCACGTGCCCAAGACCGTGGACAACGACCTGCCGGTGACCGACTGCTGCCCCGGTTTCGGCTCGGTAGCGAAATACGTGGCGGTCTCCACCAAGGAGTGCGCCCTGGATGTGGCCTCCATGGCCAAGACCTCCACCAAGGTGTTCATCCTGGAAGTCATGGGCCGGCATGCGGGCTGGATCGCCGCCGCCGGCGGGCTCGCGGCCCAGAAAGCCGGCGACGCGCCCCACATCATCCTGTTCCCGGAGATCAAGTTCGACGCCCAGGCATTCCTGGCGCGCACCAAAGAGTCTGTGGAGAAATACGGTTACTGCGTGGTGGTGGCTTCCGAAGGGGTGCGCAACCCCGACGGCGGCTTCCTGGCGGAAGCCGGCACCCGCGATGCCTTCGGCCATGCACAGCTGGGCGGCGTGGCGCCGGCCCTGGCCGCCATGGTGAAGTCGGAACTCAAGTACAAATATCACTGGGCGCTCGCCGACTACCTGCAGCGCGCCGCGCGCCATGTGGCGAGCAAGGTGGATGTGGAACAATCCTATGCCGTGGGCAAGGCCGCGGTGGAGATGGCGCTCAAGGGCCACAACGCCGTGATGCCCACCATCGTGCGCAAGGCGAACAAACCTTATAAGTGGGGCATCGGTGTGGCCAAGCTCGTGGACGTGGCCAACAACGAGAAGTTCATGCCGCGGGAGTTCATCACCGAAGATGGCTTCGGTATCACTGCCGCCTGCCGCCGCTACCTTGCGCCGCTCATCCAGGGAGAGGATTATCCGCCCTACAAAGACGGCATACCCGACTACGCCAAGCTCAAGAACCTGGCGGTGAAGCGGAAGCTCAAGAACGATTTCAAGCTGTGATCCCCGGCCCTCGCGGCCGTTTCCTCATGAGCCTTTAGGGAGGTCTAGATGTTCCATCAATACATACTGTTCGCGCTGGGCTGTGCGGTCCTCGCGATCATCTACGGCGCCGTCTCGGTGCGCTGGATCCTGGCCCAACCGGCCGGCAACGAGCGCATGCAGGAGATCGCTGCCGCCATCCAGGTGGGTGCGCGCGCCTACCTGAACCGGCAGTACACCACCATCGCCGTGGTCGGCGCGGTGCTGTTCGTGGCCATCGGCTTCGCCCTCAACTGGTACACCGCCGTGGGCTTCGCCATCGGCGCGGTGCTGTCGGGCGCCACCGGCTACATCGGCATGAACATCTCGGTGCGCGCCAACGTGCGTACCGCCGAGGCCGCCCGCAAGGGCATGAACGCCGCCCTCGCGGTGGCGTTCCGCGGCGGCGCGATCACCGGCATGCTGGTGGTGGGTCTGGGTCTCATGGGAGTCGCCGGTTACTACCTGGTAGCCTCGCACCTGAGCGGCAGCCAGGATGTGGCGCTGCACGCTCTCGTGGGCCTGGCCTTCGGCGGCTCGCTGATCTCCATCTTCGCGCGCTTGGGCGGCGGCATCTTCACCAAGGGCGCCGATGTGGGCGCGGACCTCGTTGGCAAGGTGGAAGCCGGCATCCCCGAGGATGACCCGCGCAACCCGGCGGTGATCGCCGACAACGTGGGCGACAACGTGGGCGACTGCGCCGGCATGGCCGCGGACTTGTTCGAGACCTATGCTGTGACCGTAGTGGCCACCATGGTGTTGGGCGGCCTCCTGGCCGCGCAGTTCGGCGAATACGCTGTGCTCTACCCGCTGGCCCTGGGTGGCGCTTCCATCATCGCCTCCATCGTCGGCACTTTCTTCGTGAAGACGAAGGAAGGCGGCAAGATCATGAACGCGCTGTACATGGGCGTGATCGTGGCGGGCGTGCTGGCGGCGGCCGCTTTCTACCCCATCACCAAGCAGCTCATGGGCGCCAACGCCATGGACCTGTACGGTTGCGCGCTCATCGGGCTCCTGCTCACAGGCGTGATCGTGTGGATCACCGAGTACTACACCGGCACCCAGTTCGGGCCGGTGCGGCATGTGGCGGCGGCTTCCCAGACGGGGCATGCCACCAACATCATCGCGGGACTCGGCATCTCCATGAAGTCCACCGCGCTGCCGGTGCTGGCGGTGTGCGCCAGCATCTACGGGGCCTTCAACCTGGCGGGCCTGTACGGCATCGCCATCGCCGCCACCGCCATGCTCTCCATGACGGGCGTGATCGTGGCGCTGGACGCCTACGGCCCCATCACCGACAACGCCGGCGGCATCGCCGAGATGGCCGGCCTGCCCAAGGAAGTGCGCAACGTCACCGATCCGCTGGATGCGGTGGGCAACACCACCAAGGCGGTGACCAAGGGCTACGCCATCGGTTCCGCTGGCCTCGCGGCGCTGGTGCTGTTCGCCGACTACACCCACACCTTGAGCGCCCAGAACCATGGCGATGTGATGACCTTCGACCTGTCGGACCACATGGTCATCATCGGCCTGTTCATCGGCGGGATGGTGCCTTACCTCTTCGGCGCCATGGCCATGGAAGCCGTGGGCCGCGCCGCGGGCGCGGTGGTGAACGAAGTGCGTCGCCAATTCAAGGAGATCCCCGGCATCATGACGGGCAAGGCCAAGCCGGATTACTCCCGCGCAGTGGACATGCTCACCAAGGCCGCCATCAAGGAGATGCTCATCCCCTCACTGCTGCCGATCCTGGTGCCGGTACTGGTGGGTGTGATCCTGGGACCGAAGGCCCTCGGTGGGGTGCTCATCGGCACAATCGTCACGGGCCTCTTCGTGGCTATCTCGATGACCACGGGCGGCGGCGCCTGGGACAATGCCAAGAAGTACATCGAGGATGGCAACTTCGGCGGCAAGGGTTCCGACGCCCATAAGGCGGCGGTCACCGGCGACACCGTGGGCGACCCCTACAAGGACACCGCGGGCCCGGCCATCAACCCGTTGATTAAAATTATCAACATCGTGGCTTTGCTGATCATTCCGCTACTCGCTCACTCGGCACAGTAAGTCGGGTAACCTGAAGATGAAGACGCCACCTTTACGGTGGCGTCTTTTTTTGTGCCTGCAAAAAACATTAAACGAACAGATCGTTGAAGGTATTGACGAAGTTATGCAGTAGCACGCAGGGCCAGGTTTATGCCCGCACCTAATCCCACCTGTATGAGATAACTTTGCATGGAACCCTCTTTTGGATGCTTCGATCGCTCAACCGGCTAGAACTTGTCCAGCGGTATCTTGAGATAGACCACGCCGTCGGCTTCCGGTTCCGGCAGACGACCAGCGCGGATGTTCACCTGGATGGCTGGTAAGAGCAGTGCGGGCACCGGCAACGTGGCGTCGCGCTCCTGGCGCAACTTGATGTAAGCGTCTCGTGAGATGCCTTCCTTGACGTGGATGTTCGCCTGCCGCTCCTCCCCCACCGTGGTCTCGTTCCAATGCTCCCGCCCGCCGGCGCCGTAGTCATGGCACATATAGAGACGAGTGGTTTCCGGCAGGGCCAGGATGCGCCGGATGGAATCGTAGAGCTGGCCCGCATCGCCGCCGGGGAAATCGCAGCGCGCGGTGCCGGAGTCGGGCATGAACAGGGTGTCGCCGGTGAACACCGCGTCACCGATGCGATAGGCCAGGCTGTCACTGGTGTGGCCCGGGGTGGCCATGACTTCCACCTCCAGGCCGCCGATGCGGAAGGTCTCCCCGTCCCGCAGCAGCCGGTCGAATTGCCTGCCGTCGGCGCTGAAATCCTTGCCGAGACCGTAGAGGGGCGCGAAGGCCGCTTGCACCGCACGTATGCCCTCGCCTATGGCGATCTTGCCGCCCAGCTCGCGCTGTATGTATT
Source organism: Gammaproteobacteria bacterium (assembly GCA_036000105.1). Taxonomy (GTDB): domain Bacteria; phylum Pseudomonadota; class Gammaproteobacteria; order Natronospirales; family REEB76; genus DASUBN01. Next base: position 125,257 of record DASYGE010000006.1, on the reverse strand, counting down.
GAGCGGCAGACAGATGATCCGCATGGGCATGGGTCTCCAGGATCCAGTCGAGGCCGTGACCCTTCTCCCGCACCCGCTCCACGATCTTCTGCGCGGAAGCGGTGCCGGTGCGGCCCGAAGCAGCGTCGTAATCCAGCACCGGATCGATGACCGCGGCGCGGCGCGCGGCCGTATCCGCCACCAGATAGCTATAGGTGGAGGTGGATTTGTGGAAGAACGGGGTGATCTCGGGGTTCATGTGGCTTTTCCCGGCAGACGGATGAGCATAGTCTATCCACTATGGGTCTTCAGCCCATGACATACACCAAAGGAGTCGCCGTCATGACCACAGGTGCCGACCTCGTCGCCAAAGCCAAGACCAATATCCGCGAGATATCCACCGAAGAAGCGTCCCGGCAACAGGGCACCGTCACCATCGTAGACGTGCGCGAACCGGAGGAATACCTGGCGGGCCACATCCCGGGGGCCATCAACATACCCCGCGGACTGCTGGAGTTCCGGGTGGATGCCCACCCCATACTCTGCGATCGAGGCCGCAGCATCATCATGCAATGCCAGAGCGGCGGACGCTCGGCCCTGGCCACGGCAGTCATGCAGGAACTGGGTTACAAGGATGTGGTGAACCTGGCCGGAGGCTTCGCCGCCTGGAAGGCCGCGGGACTGCCAGTCGAGACCTGATGCACGCCCACGCGCCCGATCACGATCATTCCCACCACCACAGCCAGCGGCACTTCTGGCTGGCGTTCCTGGTCACCCTCGGCTTCGCAGGCCTGGAAGCGGTGGCAGGCGTGTTCAGCCACTCACTGGCACTCCTGGGCGACGCGGGCCATATGGCCACCGACAGCGCAGCGCTGGTGCTGGCGGGTCTCGCCGGTTGGGTGGCGGGTCAGCCCGCATCGGAACGGCATTCCTACGGCCTCGGCCGCGTGGAGGTCATGGCCGCCCTGGTGAACACCCTCTTGATGCTGGCGATCGTAGTCGGCATCGGCATCGAAGCCTTCGCCCGCCTCAAGCATCCACCCGAGGTGCGGGCGCCGCTGGTGATGTTGGTGGGCGCTCTCGGCATGGCGGTGAACTTAGGCATCTACCGGGTACTGCAGCACGGGCACGCTTCCATGAACACGCGCGCCTCCCTGCTGCATGTATTGGGGGATCTCCTGGGCTCGGGGGCGGCTTTCCTCGCCGGACTCGTGATCTGGTGGAGCGGCTGGCTGCCGGTGGATCCTCTGCTCTCGCTGTTCATCGCCGCCCTGATCCTGTTCTCCAGCTTGCGGCTGCTCGGCGATGCCTCCCACGTGCTCCTGGAAGGCGTGCCCCGCGGCCTCGATCTCGCCGGCATCGGCCGCGGCATGGCCGCCGTGGAAGGGGTCGATTCCATCCACGACCTGCACGTGTGGTGCGTATCTTCAGACGAAGTGGCGCTGTCGGCCCATGTGGTGATCCAGGACCTGGGTCAATGGGAGGCGGTGTATCAGGGATTGAAGGCGCATCTGCACTACGCCTACAGCATCGAACACATCACCCTGCAGCCGGAACCGGAAGTGAAAGCACGTATCTCAGTAAGCGAGATCAGCCGACGCTGAAAGTCACTTTAATGGATGCCCGAGAACGGCCGCGAGGCTTTTAAAGGGACTTTTGCTTATTTCTTGATGAACAGGAAGATGATGATGAGCAGCGCCGCGGCGACCGCCAGGAGCTGCCACTTGTAGTGCTTAAGGAATGACGGCTGACCCTGGGCCATGCGCTTGGCGGCCGGCGCGGTTATCTTGGCGGCGCGCGGCGTGGTGGCATCCACACTGAAATCCCGGTAAGTCTCCATGGACGCCTGCTGGTTCACATAGAGCTTGCGCACGTCTTCCGGCATGCTCTCCAGGCTCGGGTATTCCTTGCCGTTGAATACGATCTTGATGCTGACCGCATCCGCCTCGTTCTGCGCTGCCACCGCCAGATCATAGACACGGCGCACTTCCGAGGGCATCTCCTCGACGCTGTTGTAGGCCCTGCCGGCCACGATGATGGGTTTCTTGTCCGCTGCCACGCCGTTCCCGCCTTTATGCTTCCATCAAGCCGGCCGTCCGGCCAGGCCCACCGCGAACCCGATCCACATCACCAACAACACCAGGTTGCTGGCCGCGTAACTCGAGAAACGATGCAGAATCTTGTTATAGGTCAGATGGATGAAAGTATGAACGATGCGCAGCGCCACATACAACCAGGCGAGGGCTATCGCCCATACCGCCGCCTGGTGGGTCACGTAGGCCGCGATACAGAATGTATAAAAAAGCACCGGAGCTTCCAGCAGATTCATGAAGTTGCGGTTGGCTACCGCCACGTCCGGCGGCACGTTGGCTGTCTCACCGTAGCGGAAATCACCGGCCCGGACGCGCCCGGCGAAACCCGCGCCGAAGCGCTTGTAGCCGGTGTAGCCCAGCACCGTGAGGGTGAGCAGCACCAAGGCGATCACGGGCGCGAATATGGCTTCCGGCTGCATGCGGCTACCCTACATGACCTTTAGATGAGTGTAGTCTGCCGCTCGGCATTTAGCATGCGAACCATGCACAAACTGTGACGGCCGTCCCGCTCCCTGCCCCGCCGGGGACGGTTCTTCAGGTATGCAGCACCGCGTAGGCCCGCACCGGGAAGGTGCCGAAGCCCTTCACCTTCACCGGCGCCGCGTGGAAGCGGAAACCGGAGTCCGGCAACTGTTCCAGATTGCACATGTGCTCGCAGATGGGGATGTCGGCACCCAGGAGCACAGTGTGCACCGGTCGCTCGCCGGTCCCGGTGCCATCTATATTGAGGGAATCTATGCCCACCAGGGCCGCGCCCTGCGCCTTGAGCCAGAGAGCCGCCGCTTCCGTGAGATAGGGATGGCTTTCAAAATACCGATCCGTACGCCAGTGCCGGCTCCAGCCGGTGTGCACCAGCACGGCCTTGCCGCGGACATCGGTTTTACCGAAAAGCTCCGGTCCGTTGGCCCGCTGATCGGGTTTGGCGCGAAACACCAGGCCTTCCAGATTCACCAGGGATTCCAGCGGCAACTCCGAGAGATCCTTGCCATGCTCGTAGCGATGAAACGGCGCATCTATATAGGTGCCGGTGTTGGAGATCATCTCGATCTTGCCCATCTGGAAGGTGGTGTCCGCGGCGTACTTGGCCTTGGAAGCTTCCCGGCTGAGGAAATCGCAGATGATGGGTGCCGGCAGACCCCTATAGGTGATCATGCCGTGCTCGAGGGTGTGACTCAGATCTATAAGCTTCCTCAGCTGCACCTTCATCTCCCCACATCTAGCTTTGCCGGTAGATATCTCCGCCTTGTTCCATGAACTCCTTGGATTTCTCCTGCATACCCTTCTCCGCGTACTCCCGCACGTCCTGGGTGATCTTCATGGAGCAGAAATGCGGGCCGCACATGGAGCAGAAGTGAGCGAGCTTGGCGGCTTCCTTAGGCAGCGTCTCGTCGTGGAATTCCTTGGCTTTCTCAGGATCCAGCCCCAGGTTGAACTGATCCTCCCAGCGGAACTCGAAGCGCGCCTTGGAGAGCGCGTTGTCCCGCACCTGGGCGCCGGGATGGCCCTTGGCGAGATCCGCCGCATGGGCCGCGATCTTGTAAGCGATGATGCCGTCCCGCACGTCCTGCCGATCCGGCAGCCCCAGGTGTTCCTTGGGTGTCACGTAGCAGAGCATGGCGGTGCCGAACCAGCCGATCATGGCGGCGCCGATGGCGCTGGTGATGTGGTCGTAGCCGGGGGCGATGTCAGTCGTCAGCGGGCCCAGGGTGTAGAACGGCGCCTCATGGCAGACCTTGAGCTGCCGGTCCATGTTCTCCTTGATGAGCTGCATGGGCACATGGCCCGGCCCCTCGATCATGGTCTGCACATCGTGCTTCCAGGCGATCTTCGTCAGCTCACCAAGCGTATCCAGCTCCGCGAACTGGGCCTCATCGTTGGCGTCGGCGATGCAGCCCGGACGCAGGCCATCGCCCAGGGAGAAGGCCACGTCGTAGGCCTGCATGATGTCGCAGATGTCCTCGAAGTGGGTGTAGAGGAAGTTCTCTTTATGGTGCGATAAGCACCACTTGGCGAGGATGGAGCCGCCGCGCGATACGATACCCGTAACGCGCTTGGCCGTGAGGGGCACATAGGCGAGCCTCACGCCGGCATGGATGGTGAAGTAATCCACCCCCTGCTCCGCCTGCTCGATGAGGGTGTCCCGGAAGATCTCCCAGGTCAGTTCCTCGGCCTTGCCGTCCACCTTCTCCAAGGCCTGGTAGATGGGCACGGTGCCGACGGGGATGGGCGCATTGCGGATGATCCACTCGCGGGTCTCGTGGATGTGCTTGCCGGTGGAGAGATCCATCAAGGTATCGGCGCCCCAACGGGTGGCCCACACCAGCTTCTCCACTTCCTCGGCGATGCTGGAGGTGACCGCAGAGTTGCCTATGTTGGCGTTGATCTTCACCAGGAAGTTGCGCCCGATGATCATGGGCTCGCTTTCCGGGTGGTTGATGTTATTGGGGATGATGGCGCGGCCTAAGGCCACCTCGTCCCGCACGAACTCCGGCGTGATGAGCGCCGGTAACTTGGCGCCGTAGGATTCACCGGGATGACGCTTGAGTAAGCCTGCATCCTTCACTGCTTCGAGTCGCTGGTTCTCGCGTATGGCTATAAATTCCATCTCGGGCGTCACGATGCCGCGGCGGGCATAGTGCATCTGGCTCACGTTGGCACCGGCCTTGGCGCGGCGCACGGCCCGGGTGCGGTCGAAGCGCATGGAGGCGAGTGCCGGATCCACTTCCCGACGGCGCATGAATTCGGAACTGGGGGCGGCCAGTATCTCGCTATCACCCCGCTCTTCTATCCAGCGGGCGCGCAGGGCCGGCAGGCCTTTCAAGAGATCGATATGGGCTGTGGGATCAGTGTAGGGCCCAGAGGTGTCATAGACATGGTGGGCAGGATTCTTCTCCGCGCCGAACATGGCGGGCGTATCCGTGAGGGCGATCTCCCGCATGGGCACCCGGATATCGGACCGGCTGCCCTCTACATGTATCTTGCGCGAGCGGGCGAAAGGCCGGGTGGCCTCTTCGGCCAGGGCATCGGTACGGCGGACGAACTCTTCGGGGACGGCGCTCATGTCATTCCTCACTTCCGGTGTGGGAACGCTAAGGCGGTCATGGAGTGGCCGCGAAGCATTCCCTCGCCGATGCTGTCCGGGTGGTGTCCGGTTCACTGTCCGGTGACCACCCGCGTTCTCGGGCCAGGTTCCAAGGGTGTGTTCTCAGCCCACTGAAGGGCACCCCCAGCTTCCGCGCGCTCGAAAGCGCGCCCGCGCATTATATACCGCCGCCTCCTGACAGCTTTCCCTGACATTTGTAAGCCGCGTCGAATGACACATCGCCTTGCCAAGGGGGCGCGAAGCGCTTAACCTTTGCGCCTCTTCCGCTATTTTCCCCGTGAAATCCCCATGGATATGCAAGCCGCCCGCAGCCAGATGGTCCAGCAACAGATCCGCACCTGGGAGGTGCTGGACCTGCGTATCCTCTCGGTGTTCGAGACGCTGCCGCGGGACAAGTTCGTGCCGGAGGCTTATCGCAACGCCGCCTATGGCGACATGCAGATCCCCCTGCCCCATGGCGAGGTGATGCTGACGCCCAAGGTGGAGGGCCGCCTGCTGCAGGCGCTCAACCCGCAAGCCGGCGAGCGCGCCCTGGAGATCGGCACCGGCAGCGGCTACTTCGCCGCCTGCCTCGCGAGGCTCGCGCGGGACGTGCTCACGGTGGACATCCACCCGGATTTCGTCGAGACCGCGGCCAAGACCCTCAAGGGCCTAGGCCTCAAGAACGTGCAGGCCGAGACCCGCGACGGCAGCCGCCTGGAGTGGCTCAACGGCCGTTACGATCTCATCGCCGTGACCGGCTCCCTACCGGCCTACGAGCCGGCCTACGAGCAGCAGCTCAACGTGGGTGGCCGCCTCTGCGTGGTGGTGGGCAAGTCTCCGGTGATGGAAGCGCTGCTCGTGACCCGCACCGCCGAGGATGCCTGGACCCGGGACAGCCTGTTCGAGACGGATCTGCCGGCGCTGAAGAACGCGGTGGCGCCGCGGGTCTTCAGATTCTGAAGATGCCCAGGGCCGTGACCGACGCCCCCATCCCCCAACTGGATCCCGCCGCCGCCCGAGCACTCCTCGATGAGCGCGGCAGCGCCGGGGTGCTCCTGGACGTGCGGGAGCCCTGGGAATACACCCAGGTGCATGTGGAAGGCTCTCTGCATATCCCCATGGGACAGATAGCGAACAGGCTTGGGGAATTGAACTCTGCCCATACTTATGTGGTCATGTGTCATCACGGTTCGCGTAGTCAGCAGGTGGCTAGCTATTTGGGCTCCCGGGGTTTCCCGGCAGTAGCCAATCTGGCCGGCGGGATAGACGCCTGGGCCACCGACCTGGAACCCCATTTGCCCCGCTATTGAGGGCTAAAGCCCCTGATACCAGGCCTTGTCAGACTAGAGATATGGTGTTATATTCAACCATAACACCGACCCAAACCCCAAACTCTTGGATATGGAAGGGACCTTATGCGTAAGACGCTACTCGCTGTGACCATCGCTGCCGCCCTGGGCACTGCCGCCCAGGCCCAGGCTACCGACCTGTGGGACATCTACCAGCTGGCGGTCAACAATGACCCCACGTTCCTCGAGGCCCAGGCCAACTACGAGGCTGCCATCGAGAACAAGCCCATCGCCCGGGCCGGTTACCTGCCGAACATCACGTTCACGGCGGCCCGCAACCGGAATGAGACCAACGGCAGCCAGATCGGCGTGAGCAACACCACGCCCCCGGTCATCGGCCAGCAGAACTTCACCTCGACCACTTATCAGACCCAGTACCAGTTCCAGCTGACCCAGCCGATCTTCAACTGGGCCGCCTGGCAGGCCATCGACCAGGCAGACGCCCAGGCCGCCCAGGCCGACGCCCAATACACCGCCGCCCAGGAAAACCTGATCCTGCGCACCGCGACCGCTTACTTCAACGTGTTGAACGCCCGTGACACCCTCACCGCGGACCGCGCCGCCACCGAAGCCAACAGCAAGCAGCTGGAACAGGCCAAGGAGAAGTACGACGTGGGCATGAGCGCTATCACGGACGTGGAGAACGCCCAGGCGGCCTATGACCAGTCCGCCGCCAACCAGATCTCCGCCCAGCAACAGGTGATCACCACCGAAGAGCAGCTGCGCGCCATCATCGGCCAGCCGGTGACCGAGCTGATGGAACCCAGCGTGGACATGCCGCTGCACAGCCCGGATCCCGCCAACGCCCAGCAGTGGGTGGACCAGGCCCTCAAGCAGAACCCGAACCTGCTGGCGGCGCAGTCGGGTGTGGACGCAGCGGATGCCAACATCGGCATCAAGCGTTCCGGCGACCTCCCGACCCTGGGAGTCGTCGCGCAGCACACCAAGGTGCAGAACACCGGCAACAACATCTTCGATCTCAGCAACACCAACGGCAACTTCATCGGCCTGCAGTTCTCCATGCCGATCTTCTCCGGCGGTGGTACCTGGGCCCAGGTGACCCAGGCCCAGCGCCAGTACGACGCGGCCGTGGACAATGCCAAGTTCGTCACCCGCCAGACCGAGCAGCAGGCGCGTACCGCTTACCTCGGCGTGCTCACGGGCATCTCCCAGGTGCAGGCCCTGAAGCAGTCGGTGAAGTCCAACCAGACCTCCATGGACGCCACCGAGACCGGGATGCAGGTGGGCACCCGCACCATCGTGGATGTGCTGACCGCGCGCCAGAACCTGCTCACCGCCCAGACCAGCTTCTCCAACGCCCGCTATACCTACCTGGAGAGCGTGATGCAGCTGAAGCAGGCGGCCGGTATCCTCAACGAGACCGACATCAAGCAGATCAATGGCCTGATGCAGGTGAAGGTGCCTGGCGCCGACATGAGCATCCCGGAGACCGGTGGTGAGACCGGGGCCCCGGCGGCGGGCACGGCCGCGGCTCCCGCCGTAGCGGCACCGGCGACGGGCAGCGCCACGCCTCCGGCGAGCACTCCGCCCAAGGGCTAAGACGGATCGAGATGGAAGCGAAAAGCCCGGCTTCGAGCCGGGCTTTTTTATGGATGGATCCCTTAGCTCAGCGTCGCGGCAAGTATTGCTTCGCCAAGGCGAGGGCCTTGTCCAGGGCGCCGCGGTTCTCGCGCACCTTCTCCCGTGCCACGCCGCCGATGCTCTGGCGTGTGGCCGGATTGCCCAAGAGCCAGGCTGCAGCAGCAGCCAGGGCATCCGGATCCTGCACCAGGGTGAGCGCCCCGGCTTCACGCATCATCTCCGCCACGTCCTTGACGTTGTCCAGATACGGGCCCACCAGCACCGGTAGCCCTAAGGCCGCCGGCTCCAGCAGGTTATGGCCGCCCACGGGCACCAGGGTGCCACCCACGAATGCCACGTCGCCCGCCGCGAAGAACTTCATGAGCTGACCCAGGAGATCCACGAGCAGCACCTCGCCGGCCTTGAGGGGCATGTCGCCGGCGCTGCGCCGCCGGAAACTGAAGCCCGCGGCGCTGATGGCAGCGGCCACTGCGTTGGCCCGCTCCGGATGGCGCGGTGCCAGCACCAACACGCTGTTGGGTTGGCTTTCCAGGAGCTTGCGGAAAGCAGCCAGCAGCAGCGGCTCCTCCCCGTCCCGGGTGCTGCCCGCCACCAGCACCGTGGCCGGGCCGAACAGTTTTTCACGCAGGGCCTTGCCAGTACTGAGCAAGTCCTCGCTGACGCTGATGTCGAACTTGAGGTTGCCCATGACCGAGAGCCGCGCTTCATCCGCACCCAGGGCCCGGAAGCGCTCCACATCGGCGGGAGTCTGGGCAGCGATGGCGGTGGCATTACGCAAGGCCCCGCGGGTGAGCGACGCATACCGGCCGTAGCGCTGGAAGGCCCGATCCGACATGCGCGCGCTCACGAGCAGGAGCGGGATGCGGCGCTTCGCGCACGCCGCGTACAGGTTGGGCCAGATCTCCGTCTCCATGATGATGGCCACCGCCGGCTTGGTGCAATTGAGCCAGCGGCTGACGAAGAACGGCAGGTCGTAGGGAATGAGCGAGACCATCACCTTGTCCCCGAACAGCTGCCGCGCATGGCGACGGCCGGTGGCGGTGAAGGTGGTGACTAGGATGGGCCGGTCCGGATGGCTGCGGTGCAGGGCCTGCACCAGGGGCGCGGCAGCGCGGATCTCCCCCACCGAGGCGCCATGCACCCAGATGGCCACCCCAGGCTGCATGAAAGGCGAGCTGCCGAGACGCTCGCCCAGGCTGTCCATCCGGCCGGTCTGGCGCAGGCTGCGCCAGCCGAACCATATGAAGGCGAAGGGCGCGAGGAACAACAGGGCTAGCGTGTAGAGAAATCGCACGGAGACTCAGGACTTCTTCTTGATCGCATCGATGAGGTTGGTGGTGGAGAGCCCTTCGACGAAAGGCAGGATGCGCACCTGGCCGCCGTTCTTGGTGACGCAGCCATGACCCGCCACGTCTTCGGCCTTGTAGTCGCCACCCTTCACCAGCACGTCCGGCAGCAGCTTGCAGATGAGCCGCTCCGGGGTGTCTTCCGAGAACGCTGTCACCCAGTCCACGCAGGACAAGGCCGAGAGCACTTTCATGCGGTTCTCCAGGCTGTTCACCGGCCGGCTCTCGCCCTTGAGGCGTTTCACCGAGGCATCGTCGTTGACCGCCACGATCAGCCGGTCGCCCAACCGGCGCGCGGCTTCGAGATAAGTGACGTGCCCGGCGTGCAGGATGTCGAACACCCCGTTGGTCATGATGATACGTTCGCCCTGGCTCTTGGCATGCACCACCGCATCCGCCGCGGTGGCTTCGGTGAGCACACCGCTGCCGCTACGGCTATGGGCCGCGAGCCTGAGTTCGGTGGTAGTCACGGTGGCGGCGCCGAGCTTGCCCACCACGATGCCGGCCGCGAGGTTGGCGAGCGCCGCGGCGGCGGCGAAATCGAGGCCGGCACCCAGACCCGCCGCCAGCGCCGCGATGACGGTGTCGCCCGCGCCGGTGACGTCCGAGACTTCCAGCGCCTGGGTGGGTAGGTGCAGCGGCGGCTTGCCGCTCTCGAGCAGAGTCATGCCCTGTTCGCTGCGGGTCACGAGCAGAGCTTTCAGGCCCAGCTCGGTCATGAGCTTGCCGCCCTTCTCGATGATGGCGGCTTCGTCGGGGCATTCGCCCACCACCGCTTCAAGCTCAGCCATGTTGGGTGTGATGACGGTGGCGCCCTGGTACTTGCTGAAGTCGCGGCCCTTGGGATCGACCAATACGGGTTTGCCGGCGGCGCGAGCCGCGCTGATGAGTTCGTGCACCGCCGAGAGACTGCCCTTACCGTAGTCCGAGAGCACCACCACCTGGGTATCCTTCAGCTCCGCCTCGAACGAAGGCAGGAGCGGCGCACCGTCGAAGGTGCCGAAGGTGTCCTCGAAATCCAGGCGGATGAGTTGCTGATGGCGCGACAGGACCCGAAGCTTGGTGATGGTGGCCGCGTACTTCAAGCGCGTGAAACGGCAGCGTACGCCGCGCTTCTCCATGGCGGCGGCCAGGCTGTCGGCGATGGCGTCGTCGCCGGTGATGCCGAGCACGCTGCAATGCACGCCCAGGCTCGCCAGGTTCACCGCCACGTTGCCGGCGCCGCCGGGACGTTCCTCGGTGTCGCGCACGTGCACCACAGGCACCGGCGCCTCGGGGGAGATGCGCTGGGTGGCGCCGGACCAGTAGCGATCCAGCATCACGTCGCCCGCCACCAGCACGCGTACTAGGTCGAATTGCGGGACACTGACCTGCATGTAAACCCCGGAAACACCGTGGAAAGCCGCTGGGCATCATAACATGCAGGCGCTAACGCTCCATTTCGACCTCTGAAAAAGCCATCGTGGCTTTCTTGGAATCGAAGACCGTGGAGTAAATCCACGGTCTTCTCAATCCCCCCGGCAGAATGGCCGGTGGATGGCGGCACATCCATGTGCCGCCATCCACCGAATCGAATGGATTAGCGGGCCATTCCATTTATACTTCACGTTACATATGAAACGTGCTCTGCTCAAACCCCGTTATTGGCCCACCTGGCTGCTGCTGGGTTTCATGCGCGTGGCGATGTTGCTGCCGCTCGGGGCGCAGCTCCTCATCGGCCGCGCCATGGGGCAGACGCTGCGGCTGCTGGCCCGGCGCCGCTCGCGCATCGCCCTCGTGAACCTGGAACGCTGCTTCCCTGAGTTGGATGCATCGGCACGCCGGCAGCTGGCGCTACGGCACTTCGATTCCTTAGGCATGGCTTTCATGGAGATCGGCCTGTGCTGGTGGGCCAGCGCCAAGCGCCTCCAGAGCTGGGGCACGATAGAGGGCCTGGAGCATCTCACGGCAGCCCGGGACCAGGGTCGCGGCGTGATTCTGTTAAGTGCGCACTTCACCACCCTTGAGATCAGCGGCCGACTGCTCGGCCTGCACACCGATATGCACCTCATGTACCGGCCGATCCAGAACCCGGTGATCGAGGAGGTGATGCGCGTGAGCCGCGAGCGGCATTTCGACCGGGCCATCCCGCGCAACGAAGTGCGCCAGCTCTTGAAGAGCCTGAAGGAAGGCCGACCCGTGTGGTATGCCACCGACCAGGGTTATCGCGGCAAAGACAGCCGCATGGTGCCCTTCTTCGGCGTCCCCGCGCCCACCAACATCGTGTTGTCGCGCCTCGCCCGTACCAGCGGCGCACCGGTGGTGCCCTTCTTCGCTAAGCGCCTGCCCGGCACCCAGGGCTACCATCTCACCCTCGGGCCGGCGCTGAAAGATTTTCCCTCGGATAATCCGGAAGCCGATGCGCTACGCATCAATAGATGGCTGGAAGCTTGCATACGCCAGGTACCGGAGCAGTACCTCTGGATACACGACCGTTTCAAGGTGGTGCCGAGGGACTAACTCGGCCAAGGGCAGGACGTTTCAGTCGCCCCCGCACTTATCCTTGTCTTTATTCTTGCGTTTCTTGTTTTTATCCTTGCATCTTGCTTTCGCGCCCTGACCCTTCTGCTCAGGTCGCGTCCGGCTCGCGGCCGGAGCCGGTTGCAGCTTCTTGGCCTCGCGTTCCTCGCGCTGCTTGAGTCGCTCCTGCCTGCGCTCCGCGCGGTTTGCCGGCACCCCAACCGCTTCAGGCTGACGGCCTTGCCGTTCCTTGCCCTCGCGCTGGGCCCTACCCTGCTTGCGCTGCTCCCTTAACCCCTGTTTCTTCTCACGCCGCTCCTGCAGGCGTTCCTGGCGGTGTTCGGCGGGCGTCGTCCCTTCGCCTTTACCGGCGGTAGCCTTAAACCTCTCTATCTTGCCCGCCGGAGACTTCGCCTTCTCCGCGGCCTGCTGGCGGCGGCGTTCCAGCACCTGCTGTCGGCGCTGCTGGCGATTGGTTTGGATCTGTGCGCGGTTCTTTTCGGCGCGGACCTTGAACTTGGCGGGCAGGGCCATGTGCCGCAGGGCGCGGGGCGGCGTGGTGCGGCGTTGCACCACCGATTTCTTGTCCTTCACGTAGCTGTACTCACCGGCCTTGGTGACGGTCTCGCCGCCGTCGTTCTTGACGCCGATGGAGCCCTCGCTGACCGCGGTGTAGAGGCCGTTCTGGGGTGCGCCGCTCGTGTCCGCCTCATCCGCGCAGTCATCGCCGCAGTAACGCACGTCGAAGGCCGTGCCGCGCACGCCGATGGTCGCCACCGGGGTCTCGACAGCATAGTTTTTGGGAGTCGTGTGGCCGATGAGGCCGTCCACGGCACGCAGGCCGCCCTTCACCAGCTTGAAGAACGCGCTCTCGGGGTTCTGCTGCGACGTGGTGAGGAGAGGTTCCTCGCCCGCGGCAGGATGGGCATCCGGATCGAAATGGTATTCCTGGATCTGGAAAGTGGTATCCGGCCGCAGGAGTATGCGGCCGCCGTCTTCCAGGTCGAGGTCGAGATAACTGTCGTCGCCGAGGGCGAAAGCATCGCCCGGATAGACCGTGTCACCGTCCTTGAGTTGCCGATTCGTACCGTCCGTCGCCGTGTCCGTCACGCTGCCCTGGGCCAGCGCCACGTTGCCGGCGCTCTCGGGCCCAGCCACCGTCGCGGCTGCAGGAGCCGCGCTGCTCACGGCAGCGGCCACAGTCGTGGCCGGAGGCACCGTGGACGCCACCGGAGCGGGATGGGTCACGGCCGGTGGAATCGCGGTGGCAGGCGCAGGCGCCGTCTGGGCCGTGGGTGCGGCAGCGGGTGGAGGATTGGATTGCCCGCAGGCCGCGAGCAGGGACAGCACAGACAAGACCATCAACGGCAAGATACGCATGCAAAAGCCCCCGCATTCTTAGGACCCAAGCATCTCCATGCTAACCCTTAAGCCCTGTAACCATCCAATAACGCAGCCCAGCCCTGGCGCAGTGACGCATCGGCGACACCCAGTTTGCGCAGGGAACGTTGCAGACGTGCAAGGTTCCCCTGCTCCCATCCGTCCTGCCTGGTGCGGCGCTCGCCCTGGTCGAAATCGATGAGCCAGACCACCGCCGCCTCATCCACCAGGATGTTATGGGCGTTCAGATCTGCATGCCACACGCCCGCGGCGTGGAAGCGGCGTAGGCAGGTACCCACCGTCTTCCAAGGGACGGTATCCACGGCCCTCGTCACGAGCTCCGCGAGAGTACGCGTGTCAGGTATGCGCCGGGTGATGAGATCGCCCCGATATGCCAGGCCGCTACGTACCACCTGCGCCGCTACGGGCCGTGGTACCGGTAGCCCCAGGGTGTGCAGTTCGGCGAGCAGCCGCCACTCGCACCAGGGTCGCGTGCGTTCCAGTCCCGGCCAGAGATAGATATCTGCAACCACCTTCGCTGGCAGGCCGCCGCGCCGGTAATGGCGTAGCACCCACTCGCCGTCGCCGCCGGGCATGATCCAGGCGGCACCGCGGCCACCGACCACAGCCGCGCCTGCAGGCGGCGAGAACAAAGCCTCGTCCGCGTGGCTTAGGAACGTGTCATCGTATAGGATGGTCGCCCGTCCCGCCGACAGAGTTCGCGCCGTCATCCCACCGGTCCCGGCATGGTCAATATAGCCACTCCCGCACCTGAATCGCTCTGCATATTGCGCCTGTCGGCCGTGGGCGACGTATGCCACACGCTGCCTGTGGTACGCACGCTGCAGGCCGCTTGGCCCACCACGCGCATCACCTGGATCGTCGGCAGACTGGAAGCGAGCCTCGTGGGGGACATCCCCGACATCGAGTTTATCACCTTCGATAAATCCAAAGGCCTGGGCGCCTATACCGCGCTACGCCGCACGCTCAAGAGCCGGCGCTTCGACATGCTGCTGCATATGCAGATTTCGCTGCGGGCCAGCCTGGCGAGCCTCGCCGTCAAGGCACCTGTGCGCCTCGGCTTCGACAAGGAACGCGCCCACGATTTCCAGTGGCTGTTCACTAACCGGCGCATTGTCCATCGCGATCGCCAGCATGTGATGGACGGCCTGTTCGGCTTCTCGGAGGCTTTGGGTCTAGCTGAGCATGTGCTGCGCTGGGACATCCCTATCCCCGCGCCAGCGGACGCCGCGGCGGTGCAATGCATCGGCGGCAAACCTACCCTCATCATCAGCCCCTGCACCAAGCCACGCTTCCGCAACTGGCGCAACTGGCAGCCGGAGCATTACGCGGCGCTGGCAGAATACGCTGCGACCGGGTATGGCATGCAGGTTCTGGTGACCGGTGGGCGCAGCGACATCGAACGCGATTACGGTGAGCGCATCACTGCCCTCGCCAAGACATCGGTGACGGATCTCGTGGGTAAGACTTCCCTGAAGGAGCTGTTGGCGCTCCTCAAGCATGCCACGGTGCTGGTGTCGCCGGACTCAGGGCCTGTGCACATGGCCACAGCCATCGGCACACCGGTGATCGGTCTCTACGCCACCGCCAACCCGGGCCGGACAGGTCCCTACCTGAGCCAGCGCTGGCTGGTGAACCGTTATCCGGATGCCCTGGCGAAATTCAATGATGGCCAGACGCCGGAGCAGGCTCCCTGGGGTACGCGCGTACGGGATGCTGCCGCCATGGACTGCATCAGCGTGGCGGACGTGGCCGGTAAATTGGACGAGCTGATGGCCGCGAAAGCCCGCGGTGAAAGACTGGTTCAGGAAGCCTGAACTTCAGGCAGGGTCAGCACAGCCTCGAGACCGCCCTTCGGATGGTTGCGCAGCTGCAGAGTGCCACCGTGGAGTTCGGCGATGTTGCGGGCGATACTCAAGCCGAGTCCCGTGCCGCCGCCTTCCCGGCTGCGCGCACCTTCCAGGCGGTAATAAGGCTCGAACACCTTCTCCAGTTCCGCCTCCGGGATGCCGGGGCCCGTGTCCCGCACCCGAATCAGCCTGTCCGAGCCCTGCTCCGCCAGCGACACGGTGACCCGCCCGCCGCCGTAACGCACGGCGTTGGTGACCAGATTATCCAGGCAGCGGCGCAGCGCCCGGGGCCGGAGCATCACGGGATGATCCACCCGGCCTTCCAGTTGCACGTCATAACCCATGTCCAGGGAATCGGTCTGCAGGCTCTCCAGCAGAGCCATCAGGTCCACACTCTGCACCGCCTCCCGCTCCTCGAAGCCGCGCAGGAACGCGAGGGTAGCGCTGGTCATGCTCTCCATCTCCTGCAGGTCATGCACGAACTTGGCTTTCAGGGCCTCGTCGCCCAGGAGTTCAGCGCGCAGCCGCAGACGGGTGATAGGGGTGCGCAGGTCGTGGGACACGGCAGTGAGGATGCGGGTGCGCTCATATATATAGTCGCGCAACCTGGCCTGCATGGTGTTGAAGGCGGCGATGGCGGCGCGTACTTCCAGGGGACCTTGCTCCGGCAGCGGCGGCCGATCCAGGTCCCGGCCCAGAGCATCGGCGGCCCGGGCCAGGAGCGAGAGGGGTCGTGTCAGGCGGCGCACCGCCAGGAAAGACAGGAGTAGTACCGAACACAACAACACCGCGAGGCTGAGGAGCAGCCGGTTGGGCCTGTCGATCACGCTCCAGGGGCGCGGGTGGTCGAAGTTGACCCAGCTGCCGTCCTTGAGCTGCACCTGGGTGATGACGTGTTCGCTGCGCTGGATGCTGGGCGCATCCACGGTAGCCGGCACGCCGGCCATGGCTTCCTGGGGCGTGCGCTCCGCCACCACCACCCGCACGTCGTGACTGGCGCCCAGGATCTCCTGCAGGCTCGCCAGGTAATCCTCGGACTGGGGATCAGGATGACCGCTCACCGGCGGTCCCTTGCTCAAGCTCACCAGGAGGCGCGGCGTGGTGATGATTCCGGCGATACGCTGGCGTTCGCCCACATCCAGGGAATCCATGAGCCGCACCGCCTGGGCCACGCGCTGCGCCCATTGCGCGTCGCTGAAGTGGAACAGCACGTCGTCCCGTTCCGAGAGACTGATGGCGGCGCTGATCATCTGCGCCGCGATGAGGCCGGTGAACAACACCAGCGTCAGGCGGCCGAACAGGGAGCGCGGCCAGAGGCGCATCAAGCCTCCACTTCTACCGGCAGCGCGAACACATAGCCTTCGCCGCGCACCGTGCGGATGAGCGCCGGCACCCGGCCGTCGTCGCCTAGCCGCTGACGCAGGCGGCTCACCTGCACGTCTATGCTGCGATCGAAGGGCATGTGGCTGCCGCGCCCGCGGATGATCTCCGTCAGCCGGTCGCGGCTCAACACTTGGCCGGCATGGTGTAGGAAGGTCAGCAGCAGGCGGTATTCGGCGCCGGACAGCGGCACCACTACCGTGGCCGGTGAGAGCAGCTGGCGCGTCGCCGTATCCAGTTTCCAGCCCGCGAAGTTGAAGCGCCGCACCTGCTCAGGGGCCAGGTTCTCCGGCAGGGTGCGCGCACGGCGCAGCACGCTGTGGATGCGGGCCAGGAGTTCCCGCGGATTGAACGGCTTCGGCAGGTAGTCGTCGGCGCCGGTCTCGAGGCCGGCGATGCGATCGGTCTCTTCGCCGCGAGCTGTCAGCATGATGACCGGCATGATGGAACCGGCACGCAAACGCCGGCAGAGAGCGATGCCGTCTTCGCCCGGCAGCATCAGGTCCAACACCACCAGATCGAACTGCTGGTCCTCCAGCGCCTCGTCCATGCCATGGCCGTCTGCCACGGTGGTGACGCGGAAGCCCTCTCGCGTGAGGTATTCCGAGAGCAAGGCACGGATCTCTGCGTCGTCATCCACCACCAGTATGTTGTCGGCTACGGTCATGCTCGCTGTCTGTGTCCGGATGTTACGTCCGGTGGAGATTCTATCCGCCATGCTGGGTCCGCGCGCACGTCGCACAGCCGGTTTTGTATCAAAGTGTAACAGTCCCGCGGAGCACACCCCGCAGTGGGAAAATAGCCCCGCACAGGAACTTGGTGTTTGCTTGCGCGGCTATCGATTGAACTTACCTGCGATTCGCGCATCTCAGAGCATCACGCCATGAACATGCAGCAGCCATCCTGGATCTCGTCCCCATGCCACTGAGCAGACTCGCCCCCGCCATCGTCGCCTGCCTGCTGGCTGGCTCAGCCTTGGCGGATCCGGCGCCGCATTTCGACCAGCCGCTCACCCTGGTACGGCTCACAGACCTCGCCCTCAGCAACAACCCGTCCACCCGGATCGCTTGGGCGGAGATCCGCAGCAGCGAAGCCGGCGTGGAGCTGGCGCGCGCCGGCTACTGGCCGCAGATATCGGTGGCCTACGGCATACAACGCGACAAGACCACCACCGCCAACGGCAGCTTCACTCCGGCCAAGACCGATTACGGCCCGAGTCTGTCCCTGAACTATCTCTTATGGGATTTCGGTGCGCGCTCCGGCACAGTGGATGCGGCCAAGTTCTCCCTCACCGCCGCCCAGTTGGACGCTAACCAGACCGCGCAGGACCTGATCCTCTTGGTGGAACAGGATTACTACCAGGTGCTCGGCTTGCAGGCGCTGCAGGATGCTGATACCCAAAGCGTGCATGATGCGAGCGCAAGCCTCGATGCCGCCAACCAGCGCAAGAACTCCGGCCTCGCCACCATCGGCGACGTCTATCAGGCGGAAGCCGCTCTGGCGGGCGCCAACCTCGCCCTGCAGACCGCCGAAGGCCAGCTGGCAGTGGCCCGCGGCCAATTGGCCGTGGCCGTGGGTTATGACGCCGACAGCGACTTGCCCCTCGCGACCCTGGAGAAAGAGATCTCTGCGGTGATGCCGGCCGAGACCGTCAGCGACCTGCTGAAAAAGGCCCAGCAGGCGCGCCCCGAACTCCTGGCCGCCAAAGCACAAGAGCAATCGGCCGTCGCGAGCCTGGAAGCGACCCAGGGCCAGGGACTCCCCAGCCTCATCCTGGACGGGACCGCCGGCCGCACCACCACCGAGATCGCGGGGCAGAAGACCACCGCCAACACCTATGGCGCTGGCCTCAGCTTGAGCTTCCCGCTGTTCACCGGCTTCTCCAACCAAGCCTCCAACCGCAGGGCCCAGGCGGCGGTGGACGTGGCCGAGGCCAGCACCCAGCAGCTCCTGCAGCAGGTACAGCTGGAAGTGTGGCAGGCTTATCAGAACATGCACACCGCCGTCTCGACCCTGAACACGGCCGAGATACAGCTCAAGAACGCGCAGCAGGCGGAAGATGTGGCCAACGCCCGCTACAAGAACGGCCTGGACAGCATCCTCGACGTGCTGAGCGCCCAGGCGACCCTCGCCAACGCCCGCGTGCAGGAAGTGCAGGCGCGGCTCAACTGGTTCGCCGCACTGTCGGCGATGGGACATGCAGTGGGCGGCCTCGACGCCCCCAAAGACACTATGGAGTTGCCGTGACGGCCAAGAAAAAGACCTTCTGGATAATCGGCGGCGTGAGCGCCATGCTGGTGCTGCTCGTGATCCTGCGGGTGGTGAGCAACGCCCGCGCCAGCCGCCAGCACGAAGAGGTGGACAACCTGACGGTGTCCATCAGCAAGGCGTTGGTGCAGCCCATGCCTTTGACGCTGACGGCCGTGGGCCAAGTGCTGCCGCTGCACACAGTGCAGGTCCGGCCGCAAGTGTCCGGCATGCTGAAGGAAGTCTACTTCACCGAAGGCCAGTTCGTGAGCCAGGGCCAACGCCTGTTCCTGATCGACCCGGCCCCCTATCAAGCCGCCCTGGCTTCCGCCAAGGCCGCGGCGGAGAACGCCAAAGCCAATGCCGAGCGGCTGGCGCCGCTGGCCAAGCAGGACTACGCCACCCAGCAGGAACTGGACGACGCCCAGGCCACCGCCGACCAGGACCAGGCCACCTACCAGCAGGCGGAGATCAACCTCTCCTATACCGATATCCGCGCACCCATCGCGGGGCGCACCGGCAGCCTGGCGGTGAAGTCCGGCAACATCCTCGCCCTCACCGACACCAACCCCCTGGTGGTGATCAACCAGATGCAGCCGATCCAGGTGCAGTTCAACCTAGCCCAGCAGTTCCTGCCGCAGGTGCGCGATTACGAAGCCAAACACGCGCTCAAGGTGCTCATCACCCGCGAAGATGGCACGGGTAAGCTGGATCAGGGCGACCTGGTGTTCATCGACAACTCCGTCAACACCAGCACCGGCACGGTGATGTTCAAGGCAAGCCTGCCGAACCAGCACGAGCAACTATGGCCTGGACAGTACGTGGGGGTCACCATGCAGCTCGCCTTGCAGGCGAATGCGATCGTCGTGCCCCAGAGTGCAGTGCTCACCGGCCAGGACGGCAATTACGTATACGTGGTCGAGGACGGCAAGGCCGAGCAACAGAACATAAAAGTCGACCGCCAGATCGGCGACTTCGCGGTGGTGTCCGCAGGGCTCAAGGGCGGTGAGGAGGTCGTGACGCGGGTCCCGCGTAACCTACGGCCCGGCATGAACGTGATACCTGGCCAAGACGCGGCGGCACCGGCCCCCATCGTCTCCTTGCCCGGCTCCCAATGAACATCTCCGCGCCCTTCATCCACCGCCCGGTCATGACCACCGTGATCATGGCGGCCTTGCTGGTGTTCGGCATGTTCGCCTACGCCGCCCTGCCGGTGAGCGAACTGCCGAGCGTGGACTTCCCCACCATCGACGTGTCGGCGAGCCTACCCGGCGCCAACCCGGAGAACATGGCCTCTTCGGTAGCCACGCCCCTGGAGCGCCAGTTCAGCACCATCGCCGGCGTCACGTCGATGAACTCGACCAATACCACCGGCAGAACCAACATCACCCTGCAGTTCGACCTGTCGCGCAACATCGATGCTGCGGCCCAGGATGTGCAGACGGCCATCTCCCAGAGCATCCGCCAGCTGCCGCTCAACATGCCGACACCGCCGACCTTGCGCAAGGTGAACCCAGCGGACTACGGCATCATCTACCTGGCCCTGACGGGCAAGAGCATCCCGCTCACGAAGCTCGACGAGTACGCCGAGACACGGGTGGCCGAGGAACTATCGCAGATCAACGGCGTGGCCCAGGTGCTGGTATTCGGGTCATATCAGTATGCGGCGCGCATCTACATCAACCCCTACGCGCTCTCCGCGCGCAACCTGTCGCTGGATACGGTGTCGAGCGCCATCCAGAGCAACAACACCAACCTGCCCTCCGGCACCCTCTACGGCAGCAACCATACCTACACGGTGCAGAGCGACGGTCAGCTCACCGATGCCGCCGGCTACGACCACATGATCGTGGCCTACCAGAACGGTGCGCCGGTGCACCTCTCGGACATCGGTTACGCGCTGGACGGCATACAGCAGGACAAGCAACTCACCACCTATTCGAACGCCGATGACGACAACGGCCAGCTCCGCCCTGCGGTGGTGCTCGCGGTCAAACGCCAGCCGGGCGCTAACACGGTGGCGGTCACCAACGCCGTGAAGGCACTGCTGCCGGAGCTCACCCGCCAGGCGCCGGGCGACACCGTCATCCACGTGCTCTACAACCGCGCGGATTTCATCCAGGGTTCCATCAGTGAGGTGCGCAGCACCCTGCTCCTGGCCATCGTGCTGGTGGTGGGCGTCATCTTCCTGTTCCTGCGCAACCTGCGCGCCACCCTCATCAGCGCCTTGGCCCTGCCCACCTCCGTCGTCGGCACCTTCGCCATCATGCAGTTGGCGGGCTTCAGCCTGGACAACCTGTCGCTCATGGCCCTGACGCTAGCGGTGGGTTTCGTGGTGGACGACGCCATCGTGGTGCTGGAGAACATCGTGCGCTACCGGGAGCACGGCGAACCCAGCATGCGGGCAGCCCTGCTCGGCAGCCAAGAGATCGGCTTCACCGTCGTGTCCATGACGCTATCGTTGGTCGCCGTGTTCATCCCCATCCTGTTCATGGGCGGCATCGTCGGGCGCCTGTTCAGTGAGTTCGCCATGACGGTGGGCATCGCCATCCTGATCTCGGGCTTCGTATCCCTGACCCTCACGCCCATGCTCTGCAGCCGTTTCCTGAAGGACAGCGAGCGCCATGGCGCGCTCTACACCAAACTCGAGAAAGGCTTCGACCGGGCCCGCGACACCTACCGCGTGGGGCTCACCTGGGCAGTGGATCACTGGCGTTACATGCTGGGCGTCGCCGGGCTGCTGCTGGTCGCCACCTTCGTGCTCTTCGCCCTGGTGCCCAAGGGCTTCATCCCCAGCGAGGATACCGGCCAGGTGCTGGCCAACACCCAGGCTCCCGAGGGCATCACCTTCGACCAGCTCAACGGGATGGAGCAGGCGGTGGCCAAGGTCACCCAAGAGAATCCCGGGGTGCAAGCGATGATGTCCAGCGCTGGCCAGGGTTTCGGTGGCTCCGCCGGTACCAACGTCGGCCGCCTGTTCATCGGACTGAAGCCCCTGGGCGACCGCAAGAAGGCCGACGACATCCTGCAGGAGCTGCGCAAAGCCGTGGCGCCGATCCACGACATGCAGGTGTATTTCCAGAACCCGCCGGCGGTCAACGTGGGCTCCATCGGCAGCAACGCCGAATACCAGTACGTGTTGCAGGGCCCTGACATCGACAGCCTGAATTCCGCGGCACCCAAGTTCGAGAAAGCGCTCAATACGGTGCCAGGCATAGAGGACGTGAGCAGCGACCTACAGCTCGACAATCCGCAGATCAATGTAAACATCCTGCGTGAAGCCGCCTCGACCCTGGGAGTCACTCCCCAGGAGATACAGACGGTCCTCTACAACGCCTACGGCGGCCAACAGGTGAGCACCATCTTCGGCGCCACCAATGAATACTGGGTGATGATGCAGCTCGCGCCCCAGTACCAGTCCGACATCAGCGCCCTCAATGCCCTGTACGTGCGCGGCAGCAACAACAACCTGGTACCGCTGCGCGCCGTAGCGAACATCACGCCCAGCGTCGGACCCTTGCAGGTCAGCCATTACGCCCAGTTGCCGTCGGTGACCATGTCATTCAACCTGGCACCGGACATCTCCCTCGGCACGGTGACCTCGCGCATCGAATCCCTGGCCCAGAGCACCCTCCCAGGCGAGATCACCGGCAGCTTCGCCGGTAATGCCCAGACCTTCAAGCAGTCCATGGTGGACCTGCCCATCCTACTGCTCATCACCATCCTGGTGATCTACATGGTGCTGGCCATCCTCTACGAGCACTTCATCCACCCCATCACCATCCTGACAGCCCTGCCGCTCGCCATGGTGGGCGCACTGCTGTCGCTGCTCCTGTTCGGCCAGGAACTGAACATCTTCAGCTTCGTGGGTCTCATCATGCTGGTGGGCCTAGTCAAGAAGAACGGCATCATCATGGTGGACTTCGCCCTGCAGCTGCGCCGCGAGCAGGGCCTCTCGGCACGGGATGCCATCATCGAGGCCTGCGTGGTGCGTTTCCGCCCCATCATGATGACCACCTTAGCGGCCATCCTGGGCACCCTACCCATCGCGCTCGGCGTGGGTATGGGCGCGGAGGCGCGCCGGCCGCTCGGCATCGCCACCGTGGGCGGACTCATCTTCTCGCAGATGCTCACCCTGTTCCTGACGCCGGCCTTCTACGTGGCCATGGAACACCTGTCCGAGCGTCTGCGCCGGCACCGCGGCGAACCCGAAGCCCATGCATCGGAACCCGTGCTAGATAAATAGACCAAAGACACTACCGATGGCGGAGCGCCCATGAACAAGCAGAACAATGTGCAGATAGGCCCCGGCATCGATGGCTACGCAGCTTTCCCCAAGGGGGCGGGCCCCTTTCCAGGCGTACTGGTGTTCATGGACGAGCCGCGAGAGCGGCGAGCGACAGGCCAGGATGGCCTGGCTGGTCACTGCACCAGGGACGGTTCTGTGCTGCAAGGGGTCAAGCATGAATAAGCAGAACAAAGTGGAAATCACGCCCGGACTCGAAGGCTACGCGGCTTTTCCCAAGGGTGCTGGCCCCTTCCCGGGCGTACTGGTGTTCATGGAAGCCTACGGCGTCACGGGCCACGTACGCGGTGTCTGCGACCGCCTCGCCCAGGCGGGCTTCGTCGGCCTGGCACCGGATTTCTTCCACGGTGAACTCATCGCCTACGACGACATGCAGGCGGCCATGGCGAAGATCGCCACCCTCAAGGATGAAGTGCTATTGCAGGAAGTGGGCGCAGGACTGGACTGGCTCCTCGCCCAAGACAGGGTGCGAGACGATGCGCTTGGGGTCATCGGCTTCTGCATGGGCGGCCGTCTCGCCTATCTCTCGAACTGCCGCTTCTCCACGCGCCTGAAGGCGGCGGTGAGTTTCTACGGCGCGGCCATCGCGCCGGAAGCCGTGGGACCCGATCGCTTCGGCCGCATCCCACCCCTGGGCGAGACCGCGAAGATGCAGGCACCCCTGTTCCTGGGGTACGGCGCGGAAGATGGCGGCATCCCGCCTGCCGAACACGCACGGGTTGTCGCCGCGCTATCCGGCGCCAAGAAGCGCTATGCGCTCAACGTCTATCCGGGAGCCGGTCATGCTTTCCTGTGCGAGGAACGCGCCAATTACGCGCCTACCGCAGCGGCCCTTGCTTGGCGTGATGCAGTGGATTTTCTGGAAGTGCAACTGACTTAAAGCGCTTTGTTCACGCAAAGATGCGTGAGCTGCTCCTGCAAGGCCGCCGCGTCCTGATCCATCAACTGGTCCGGCGGCTTGCTGGCGCGCAACAGCAGGACGGCGCTCTTCTCATTGATCAGGAACACTTCTCCCGCCTGACCCTGGGGCGGGGCTATCTCCCAGCCCGGCACCGCCACCACCGGCAGCACGTGGGGGCGATGGCTCAAGCCCTTCGCTGAAGCATCCGCCAGGGCGCGAGCACCCCGCTCCGCCAGGGCGAGAGTGTCCAGCAGGGCGAAACCATCCTGGAACTCGATGGAGCGGCCGTTGATGCGCACCACGTTGCCCTGTTTGCCGGGCCTGCGCGCCACCAGGGTGATGGCATAAGCTCCCAACTTGCCTACCACCACGTGATCCAGCGTCAACTCGCCCAGGGGCACGTCGTGGAATGTCCGGTGGCTATGCATGGCGAGGCGCGCCAGGGTCGCCCCCAGCGCCACATGGGCGCGGGCGGCATAGCGGCACCGTCGCCAAATGATGAAGCCGCGCACCAGGAACACCCACCAGGCCGCGAACAGCACACAGGCGAGAGCGAACGACAGCCACATCCAGAGGCCTGTGAGGCGCGCGCTGCCGTATATCCAGAGCGCAGCAGTAGCGGTGAGGGCCGCAGAGGCGGCGGCGGCGAACAGCAGGAGGTCCCGTTCTGCAGCGCGTAGCGCAGCGCGCGCCCGCTCGCCGGCGGCGTTCGAGGTGAGATCAGGGAACGCGCCCTTGAAGCGCAGATAGGGCGCCAGCCGGCTCACCGCCCACAGGAGCGCCCAGGCGAGAGCCGCGGCGAACACGGCGCCGCTGAGCACGTTCAGTGTGAATGACAATATGCTGATGCTCGTCTGCACTTGAAGACCCCATCCGAAGGGTGAATTATGGCAGCCCGGACCCAGAGCGTAGCTGGCCCCGGGAAAGCGTTAAATCGGCTTATGGCAGAAAGGGCTTATGTCCAGTAATCGACCGAATAGCTTCAGATACCGTGACTCAGTAACTCTACAGAAAACTCCCGCCAGCCTTCGGCGCTGAGGGCGATAGGCCGGACCTCATGGACTCTACACAGCGCTTTCTCCAGGGACCAGCCGAAGTGACGCATGAGGAAATAGCAGAGGAACAACCCTGTCCGATCCTTGCCGGAAGAGCAATGCACCAACACCGCTTGCCCCCGGTCCATCTGGCCGGTGACGAAGCGGTAGGCGCGGGGTAAAGCAACCCGACAGACTTCGGCATCGCCTTCCCGCGGTGGGGCATTTTCGGAAAGCGGGATGCACGCATAAGCGATGTTGCGCTTAGCGAGATCCTCCATATGCACCATGCGACCATCATTGACGAAAAGTACGGCTCGTATACCGTACCGTCGTAAAGCATCCAGATCCCAGGGCAAAGGCGACCACTGCGGCGACCAGCACCGCCAGGAAATTGATGTCGTTCAGGAAATGCATGTTG
Source organism: Gammaproteobacteria bacterium (assembly GCA_036000105.1). Lineage (GTDB taxonomy): Bacteria > Pseudomonadota > Gammaproteobacteria > Natronospirales > REEB76 > DASUBN01. Next base: position 99,764 of record DASYGE010000006.1, on the reverse strand, counting down.
TTATCCCTCGTTGTGATCGATGAACATAGAGTCTGGAAATCATTCGTCCTGATAGATCTTCACCACTTCATGTCCGGCGGTGTCTATGTAAGCGCGGTACATGCCCTCGGTGTTGAAGGGCATGGCGATGTTGCCCTGCCTGTCCATGGCGATGGCACCGCCCGTATCCTTGCCGCCGAGTTGCACCAGATCGTGCATCACCAGTTGATCGGCGGCCTGCTGCAAGGGCATGCCCTTGTAGAGCATGAGATCGGAGATGGTCTTGGAAAGATCGAGGCGCATGAAATATTCTCCGGTGCCGGTGCCGGACACACCACAGGTGGCGTCGTTGGCATAGGTGCCAGCGCCGATGATGGGGGAATCCCCCACCCGGCCGTAATACTTGTTGGTGAGCCCGCCGGTGGAGGTGCCCGCAGCGAGATCGCCGTGCTGGTCGAGAGCCACCGCACCTACCGTGCCGAAACCATGGGCCGTGGTGCCGGGATACCGCTCGGCGGAGGCGCTGGGACCACCCGTCTTCTCAGCCTTGAGCGCCTTCTGCAACTCATCCCAGCGGTGCTGGGTGAAGAAGTAGCTGGCGGGCATCATGGCCATGCCCTGGGAGCGGGCGAATTCCTCGGCGCCCTCGCCCATGAGCAACACGTGGGGAGTCTTGTCCATCACGAGGCGGGCGAGATCGATAGGGTTTTTGATGTGTTCCACCGCCGCCACTGCACCGGCCTTCAAGCTCGCACCATCCATGATGGCGGCATCCATCTCGTTCTTGCCGTTGTGGGCGAACACCGCGCCCTTGCCGGCGTTGAACAGGGGATTGTCTTCCATCACGCGGATAGCGGCCTGTACCGCATCCAGGCTGGCGCCGCCGCTCTTCAGCACGGCATAGCCCGCATCCAGCGCCTGTTTCAAGCCGGCGCGGTACTCGGCTTCCATCGCCGGCGTCATGTCCTTGCGGGTGATGGTGCCGGCACCGCCGTGGATGACGATGGCGATGGGATGGGCCGATGAGGTAGCAGGTTCGGCGCTCATGACTGCGACCGGCATGATCAGGATGAAAAAGCATAACAGGTAACGCATCTCAAACCTCCTTAGTCCCGGATCGCCGAAGATTACTCGCCTGCAATGGTCATCTCAGAGATGAGTATGGAGCCCGTACGGGTGGCGCCGCGCAGATCCACGTCGCTGCCCACCGCCGCGATGTTGCGGTACATATCCTTGAGGTTGCCGGCGATGGTGATCTCCTCCACCGGATAGGCGGCTACGCCGTCTTCCACCCAGAAGCCGGCGGCGCCCCGGGAGTAATCGCCGGTGACACCGTTCACACCTTGGCCCAGCAATTCCGTGACCACGAGGCCCCGGCCCATGTGCTCGAGGAGGCCTGCATAATCCATCGCCCCCGATTTCACCAGCAGGTTGCGCACGCCGCCCGCGTGGCCGGTGGTCTTGCGCTTGAGCTTGCGCGCCGAGTAGCTGTCCAGCAGATAGGTGGTGGCCACGCCCCCGTCCACGATCTCACGGTCACGGGTGGCGACGCCTTCGCCGTCGTAAGCGGCGCTGGCCAGCGCCTTCTTCAGGAAGGGCCGCTCGGAGACTTGCATGAAGGTCGGGAATATCTGCTGGCCCTCGGACTTCAGCAGGAAGGAAGCTTCCCGGTACTGGGCACCGCCGCGCATAGCCCCCAGGAACGAACCCACGATGCCCCGGGCCAGTTCCGGCACGAACAGCACCGGCGCCTTGCGCGTGCCGAGGCGCCGCGCGCCCAGGCGCGCCACGGTACGCTCGGCCGCCTTGCGGCCTACCGCTTCCGGCGACTCCAGATCCCGTACATCGCGGCCGTAGCTATACCAGTAATCCCGCTGCATGCTCTCGCCGGCCTTGCCGATGACCGAGCAAGTGATGCTGTGACTGGTGCTCTCATGTCCGGCACTGAAACCGTGGCTGTTGGCGTACACCCGCATACCACGATGGGTGGTGACGCTGGCGCCTTCGGAGTTCTCGATGCGCTTATCGTGACTGCGGGCTGCGTCTTCGCAACTCCGCGCCATCTCGATGACGGTATCCGGCTCCGGTTCCCAGGGGTAGCTCAAGTCCAGATCCGGGAATTCCGTGGCCATGAGTTCCGCATCCGCGAGACCGCCGCAGTCGTCCTCGGCGGTATAACGGGCGATGCTGCAAGCGGCGCGCACAGTATCTTGCAGCGCAGCAGGCGAGAGGTCGGCGGTGCTGGCCGAACCCTTGCGCTGACCGAAATACACCGTGAGCCCCAGGCCCCGGTCGCGCTGGTATTCCAGCGTCTCCACCTCGCCCAGGCGCACGGTCAGGTTGAGCCCCGAGTCCACGCTCACGCCCGCCTCCGCCTGGCTCGCGCCCTGAGCGCGGGCTTCCTTGAGCGCGTCCCGCACCAGTTGTTCCAGGTCAGGCTGCGTCACTGCCGGTGTATCATGCTCGGTCTTGGCGTGCATCCTGTATTCGATCCCGCGACGTAAAAACAGTATTTTACCCGTATGCAAGACCACGATGACGACATTCCGGAAGGCCCCAGCAAATCGCAGCTGAAGCGCGAGAGTCTCGCCTTGCAGGATCTGGGCGCGGAACTGGTGAAGTTGCCGGAAAGCCAGCTCGCGGCGCTGGACCTGCCGGAGAGACTGCGTGACGCCATCGAGCTGGCGCGGCGTATCACCAGCCACGGGGCCCAGAAACGCCAGCGCCAGTATATCGGGCGCCTGATGCACGACGTGGACGCCGAACCCATACGCGCCCTGCTGGAACAGCTGCGGGGCTCTGACCGGGTCTCCAAGGCCCGCTTCCAGGAGACCGAGCGCTGGCGCGACCGGCTGATCGCCGAGGGCGACACGGCCCTGGCGGAGTTCCTGGAACGCCGCCCGACGGCGGACCGCCAGCATCTGCGGCGCCTGGTGAGGGAGGCGGCCCAGGAAGCCGCTGCGGGCCGCCCGCCCCGCCATGCCCGGGAGCTGTTCCGCTATATCCAGGGACTGGTCTGAGGCTGCCATTTATACGTCACGGCGGGACATGTAAAATACGTCGATGAAGGCATCCAAAAAACCGCTGGTCGGCGTCATCATGGGCTCCAAGTCCGATTGGGACACCCTGGAGTACGCGGCCAACACCCTAGCCCTCCTGGATATCCCCTATGAGACACAGGTGGTCTCGGCTCACCGCACCCCCGACCTGCTCTTCAAGTACGCCTCAGGCGCTGCCAAGCGCGGCATCCAGGTGATCATCGCCGGGGCCGGCGGGGCCGCCCACCTGCCGGGCATGACCGCCGCCAAGACCTGCCTCCCGGTGCTCGGTGTGCCGGTGGAATCCAAGACCCTACAGGGCATCGACTCGCTCTTGTCGATCGCCCAGATGCCCGCCGGCATTCCCGTGGGCACGCTGGCCATCGGCAAGGCCGGCTCGGTGAACGCGGCGCTGCTCGCCGCCGCCATCCTCGGCATCCATTCCGCACCCATCCGCAAGCGGCTGGAGAAATACCGCCGCCAGCAGACCGAGAACGTCCTCAAGCATCGCGATCCGTCCCGCAAGTAGTTCCGCCGATGGACGTCACCGGGAACAAGATCAAGACCATCGGCGTAGTCGGCGCCGGTCAACTGGGCCGCATGCTGGCGCTGGCCGGTTACCGCCTGGGCCTCAAGTTCATCTTCCTGGACAAGAGTGCCGACGCCCCCGGCGGGCAGGTGGGCGACATCATCCTGGGTGAATTCAGCGATCCGGCCAAAGTGGCGGAACTGGCCTCCAAGGTCGATCTCCTCACCTACGATGTGGAGAACGTGCCGGTGGAGGCGCTCGCGGGCATCCCCGCGGACAAGCCCTTCCTGCCGCCCAAGACGGCGCTCGCTGCGGGCCAGGACCGGCTCGCGGAGAAGAACCTCTTCAAGGAACTCAAGATACCGACCACCAAGTTCTGCGCCATCGAGACCATGCCGGATCTGGAAGAAGCCATCCACGACATCGGCTATCCGGCCATGCTCAAGACAAGACGCATGGGCTACGACGGGCGCGGCCAGCGGGTGATCCGCAGCCCGGCGGAGCTGGGCAGCTCCTTCAACGCTTTGACCGGTGTGCCGCTGATCCTGGAAGAGTTCATCCCCTTCGAGCGGGAAGTGTCCCTCATCGGCGTGCGCAATCTGCAGGGTGAGACCGCGTTCTATCCCCTGGCGGAGAATCACCATCGGGACGGCATCCTGCGCCTCTCGGTAGCCCCCTATCCCGACAAGCAGCTGCAGGCTCAGGCCCAGAAATACATGAAGCGCCTACTGGATCGTTTCGACTATGCGGGCGTGCTCACCATCGAGTTCTTCGTCCGCAAGGGCAAACTCATCGCCAACGAGACGGCGCCCCGGGTGCACAACTCCGGCCACTGGACCATCGAGGGGGCTGTCACCGGCCAGTTCGAGAACCACATGCGCGCGATCCTGGGGCTGCCCCTGGGGGACACCTGGGCCATCGGCTATTCCGCCATGGTGAACTTCATCGGGAGCATGCCGACGCTGGACGAGGTGCTGGCCATCCCCGGCGCCCATTACCACGATTATGGGAAAGAGGCGCGACCGGGCCGCAAGCTCGGCCATGCGACGCTGGTGTGCAAGACACGCAAGGAGCTGCTCAACCGCTTGAAGAAATTCCCCGGCCTCGAATAAATAAAAAGCTATCTTAAAAGCGTAGCGAGCACAGGCAGAACGAGGCGCGGGAGGCGAGCCCCCGGAGCGTACTCTTCGGTACGTGAGGACGGCGAGCCGGACCGCAACGAAGTTATGCCAAGCGTAGTAGCTTTTAAGATAGCTTTCAGCCAGTTCCGCCGACCGTGATCCCATCGATGCGCAGCGTAGGCTGGCCGACGCCCACCGGCACGCTCTGGCCTTCCTTGCCGCAGGTGCCTACGCCCTCGTCCAGTTTCAGATCGTTGCCCACCATGCTGACGCGGGTGAGCACGTCCGGGCCATTGCCTATCAGCGAAGCGCCGCGTACCGGCCGCGTCACCTTGCCGTCTTCGATCAGATAGGCCTCGCTCGCGGAGAAAACGAACTTGCCGTTGGTGATGTCCACCTGGCCGCCGCCGAAGTTCGCGGCATAGAGGCCGTTCTTCACGGAACGGATGATTTCCTGCGGGTCGTGGGGGCCGGGGAGCATATAGGTGTTGGTCATGCGCGGCATGGTGAGGTGGGCGAAAGATTCGCGCCGGCCGTTGCCCGTGGGCGCCACGCCCATGAGCTTGGCGTTGAGCTTGTCCTGCATATAGCCCTTGAGTACGCCCTTCTCTATCAGCGTGGTGCATTGGCTGGGCGTGCCCTCGTCATCCACGTTGAGGGAGCCGCGGCGGTTCATGAGGGTACCGTCGTCCACCACGGTGCAGAGTTCGCTCGCCACCTTCTGGCCCATGCGTCCCGAGAATGCGGACGTGCCCTTGCGGTTGAAGTCCCCTTCGAGACCGTGGCCGATGGCTTCGTGCAGCAGGATGCCGGGCCAGCCGGGACCCAGTACCACGGTCATGGTGCCCGCCGGAGCCGGTGAGGCTTCGAGATTGACGAGAGCCTGGCGCACCGCTTCCCGGGTGATCTCCAGGGCCCGGTCCGATTCCTGGAAATAGCCGTAGCCGAAGCGCCCGCCGCCGCCAGCGTAGCCCTGCTCCCGGCGCCCGTCCTGTTCCACGATGACGCTCACGTTGAAGCGCACCAGGGGACGCACGTCCGCCGCGAGGGTACCGTCGCTGCAAGCCACCAGCACCGTATCCTGGGTAGCGGCGAGGCTCACCATCACTTGCTTCACCCGCGGATCCAGGCGGCGCGCCTCTGCATCTGCCAGCTCCAGAAGCTTCACCTTGTCGGCGTCTTGGAGCGTGGGCAGCGGGTCTATGGGCTGATACAGACGCTGGGGCGCATTGGGTGTCCAGGCCTTGAGACCGTTCTTGCCGCCTTGTTTGGCGATGGCCCGGGCCATGTCGGAAGCGCGGGTGAGGGCCGGCAATACGATCTCGTCGGAATATGCGAAGCCCGTCTTCTCGCCGGAGATGGCGCGCACGCCCACGCCCTGCTCGATGCTGTGAGCGCCGTCCTTGACGATGCCGTCCTCGAGCGACCAGGACTCATGGCGGGAGAGCTGGAAATAGAGATCGGCGCTGTCCACCTGATAGGCCAGCAGCCGGTCGAGCAGCTTGGCTACCGCCTGTTCATCGAGCCCGGTGGGGGTGAGCAGGCTCTGTTCGGCGATCTTGAGCGCGTTTTGCATGGAGTTCCTGGGCAGCGCGGCAACTTGGGGCCGCAGGGGACTGATATGGGGGCGAATGGACCGATTTTAACCTATGCGCTTATGGCTGAGGGCCGGGAAGCGGGAGCGCAGGCGCAGCTGTTGGGCGCCGTCCAAAGTGGCATTGACCACGCCGGGATCGTCGGTCTTGCGTTGGGTGAGCACCTCGCCCCAGGGATCCACGATCATGCTGTGACCCCAGGTCTCGCGGCCGTTGGCGTGGCGGCCGGTCTGGGCGGCGGCGATCAGGAAGCTCAGGTTCTCCACGGCCCGGGCGCGGTTGAACAGCTCCCAGTGGCGCTCGCCGGTGGTACGGGTGAAAGCCGAGGGCACGGCGAAGAGGCTCGCCCCCTGGGCCAGCAGCGCGCGGAAGAGCTCGGGAAACCTCAGGTCGTAGCACACGGCCAAGCCCAGCTTGCCGAGCGGCGTACTCACCACCACCGGTTTCGTACCTGGTTCGGTGCGCGCCGATTCGTGATAAGACTCGCCGGCGGCGTTCACCTGTACGTCAAAGAGATGGATCTTGTCGTAATGGGCGACCCGCCGGCCCTCCGGGTTGTACACCGGGCAGCGGGCATACACCCGCTCGCGGGAGGCGAACACCGGCAGAGTGCCGCCCACTATCCACACCCTGAGGGTCTGAGCCTTCTCCGCCAGGAAATCCTGTATCTGGCCGCTGCCATCCAGCTCGCCGGCCGCCACCCGGGCCGCGTCGTTCTCCGCCATGAGCGCGAAGTTCTCCGGCAGCACCAGGAGTTCAGCACCGCCCGCGGCGGCCTTGGCCATGAGCTTGCCTGCTTCCCGCAGGTTCACGGTGACGTCCGTACCGGATGTCATCTGGATGGCAGCTACCTGGTGCATGCTCAACGCTCCACCAGGAGGGTGATGCTGTCCTCGCCCTGATCGGCGCTGACGCGCTTGTCTATCTGGTTCGAAGGTACGCCGAGAGCCACCAGCCAATCCGAGAGTTCGCCGGCCCAGAGGCTGCCCTGGTCGCTGCCGGCATGCACGACGACGATGCGCGCACCCGGATGGGCCACCCAGTCCTGCACCGCCGCGTTGAAGGGCGCGAGATGCAGTAATGCGCTGCCGCTGCGCGGGATGGCCCACTGGTCAGCGCCGATGCTGAAACTATCGGAGTCGCCCCAAGCGATGATCGGGAGACACAAGGCGATCAGCAGGAACAATCGTTTCATGGGTTGCCGGAGTTCTTGCTGGGCGTAGCGGGTACCGCACCCTGTTTGGTGAGCACCGGATTATCCCACGTCCCGGTCAGGTGATATTGGCTTTGGCCGGCGGCGGTGAGGGGCTTCTTGAATATCTCCGTGAGCAGGAACACCACGGCGCCCACGCCGACACCGGCGGCCAACGCCCCCACCACCGGCAGGGTCGAGCCCACGTTGGCATCCACGATCAAGGCCTCGTCGAAATCGCGCTTGGCGAGACCGGTGCGCCCCACGAGGCTGATCTTCGCTGCCGGGCCCTTCACCTGCATGTCCTTGGTATAGGCATCACCGTTCTGCAGGGTGAAGTCGCCCTCGATGGTGTCGTAGCCGAAACCCTTGGAGAACACGTCGCTGAAGTTAAGCAGGATGCGGCGCGGCAGCGCGTTGAGGCTCAAGAGACCGAACACCCGACCCGCACCCGGCTGCACATCGACTATCTGGCCGTCCTGCAGTTTCACATAGATGGTGCCGTCGAGCGTATGCACCAGATCGCCGAAAGGGCTGTCCTGCCAATTGAGAGCGGCGTTCACCTCGCCCTTGGAACCGGTGATGGCCGGCGCATAACCCAAGGCCTGGAGCGACTTGCCCACATCCCGGCTCTTCACATCCATATTGAGCGCCGAGCGTTGCGTGCCCGCCGGTGTCGTGGTCCAGGTACCGTCGCCGGTGATGCCGAAGCTGTCCGCATCCACCTTGAGGTCTTCCAGGGCCACACCGTCCTGCAGGGGTTTTAAGCTCAAGCTGGCGCTGCCGAGCTTGAGCTCGCCGTATTCCAAGCGCTTGCCGGTGAACTGCAGGGCCGGGATGCGTCGCGGGTCATAGCGCGGAGATGGGTTCGCAGCCACCGCCGCGGGGGTGCTGCCCGCCGCAGGCGAGGCTTGGGGCGGCTTCGTGAGCAGCAGGCGGTCCATGTCGAGCTTCAGCGGGTGGGCCGCATCCACCGTGGAAGGCAGGCTGAGGGTGCCGGCCACGGAAGCGCTGTCTAGCCGTGCCTGCCAGCCGTCCGCCGCGCGGGTGAGCACGAGATGCAGATCATCCATGCTCTGACCGAAAGCCTGGAAGTTGCCCACCATGAGATCCGCGCCCTGCACCGAGGCGGGCAACAGTGCGCCGCTAGAGGATGGTGCTGAACCACCTGCGGGCGCAGAGGCCGCGTTGGCCGGCACGTAGCGTTTCCAATCGTCCCAGGAGAATTCGTCCAGTTCGCCCGTGAGTATGAAGCCGGGATTGGGCGGTAGGGCCGCGGCACCGTCTCCCAGATGCAGGTCACCCCGATCGAAACTCCAGACACTGCCCTTGCGCAGGAGATTGAACTTGGCCTGGACCTCATCCCCATAAGCTGCGGTACCTGCCAGGGTGTTTTCATCCACGAGACGGATGCCGAAACTCAAGGGTAGGCTGTCGTCCGCCTGCTTGGTGAGCGGGGCCGGCAGGCTCACGCCCATGCCCTTGAGATCCGAATGCAGCGTGAGACTGAAACCAGTGGTGCTGGCAGCGGGCGCGTTAGGCACCCGGCCCTCCATGCGCCAGTCGGCGCTCCCATCCAGCCAGCCTGCGGGCACCGGCTTGAACAGCTCTGCGATGGTCTTGCCATCGGCGCTGCCCTGGGCCGTGAACTCGGTGATATCGGATTGCCGGCCTTTGCCGGGCTGGATGATGATGTGCACCGGGCCGCCCAGGAAGCGTCCATCCACTCCGCGGGTGGCGAGACCGTTGCGATCGAAACTCAAGGCGCCTTGCAGATGATCCACAGCCATACCCGTCACGCCTTTAGGCTCGAAACTCGTGCCCTGCAGGGTCGTCACACCATGTAACTGGAACTTGTCCAGATCCTCCACCGGCAGCACCAGATGCAAGCTGGTGGCGGTGGGACCGGAAGCTTCCAGGCCGTCCAGATAACTGCCGAGGAACTTCCTCAAGGCCACGCTGCGCAGGAAATCCAGGGCATTGGACGCATCGCCTTTGGCGCCGCCGTCGATGGCCAGCACGCCGGTGCTGAGGTCGGCGAAGCGCGCGGTGGCATCGCTGATGCTGTCACCGGCGATCTTACCGCCGTTGGCGTGAGCCTCCAGACCCTGATCCAGGAAGCGCACGTCCGCATCCAGGTCTTTCACCGCCGGCCAGCCATCGGCGTAATCCAGCTCGCCGTGCAGCAGATGGAAGCGGATGTCGAACACGCCCTTGCCGTTGTCATAGGGGAAGTCGGAGGTCTTGCCATGGATGGAGACGCTGCCGCTCTGCACGCTGCCGCCCACGATGGCGGTGTCCAGCCAATGCACCACGCCCTTGGGCATGATGCCCACGGGGAAATACACGGATTTGTTCTTGGCATCGCCCCGGTCCACAGTCACATCCAGATCCAATCGCGGCGCGCTGCCGTCCGCCGGGAACCGCATGCTGGCGCTGCCATGGGCCGCCGCGTCCGGATTCGCTACCTTGAAGTCACGGGTGGCCACCTGCCAGCCGCCGGCATCGTGGGTGACCTTCGCTGTCAGGTCCAGGGAATCGGCGTGCATAGGCCAGCGGAACAGCGGCGTGAAATCCACGCTGGCATCGCGGGCCGCCAAGGTCGCAGTGCCGCCCGTCTGGGTCAGGTCCAAGCTGCCATCCATCCCTGCGAACCCGGGCCAGCCCTCGGCCTTGTGCAATCCCAGGTCCAGGAACTTGCCCTTCACCGCCCAGTCCCCCGGAGTCTTGCCGTTCAAGCGCAGCTTGAAGGCGGCGGCGGAGATGTCGCCCGCCGGCGCGAACGCGAAGAGCCTGGGCAGATCACTGGAGACATCGCTTGGCAACCAAGCGGTGAGCGCCGTGAGATCCTGCAATCTCAGGAAGCCCGCCGCGCCGGACCAAGTCGCACCGCTCGTATCCGCGGCATACTCCAAGGAGAAATCTGCTTTCGGCCAGACTAAGGTGCCCCGGGCGAGCTGCACAGCTTTACCTGTGAGTTTCCAATTGTCGCCATCCCGCGACCAATCCACGTTGCCAGTGATGGATTGGAAAGCGCCGGCCAGGGATGCAGCCGGAGTACTGGGCGCCGGGACCAGGTTGCTGACGTTCATGCCTAGCGTCAGTTTCTGCAGCACACCATGGTTCACCCGTATCAGGGCATCGAGATCGGCGCTGCCCCGGGCGATGCGATCGCTGTAGGCCTTCCAGTAGCGCATGAGGCGCGGCAGTTGCAGCCCCGTGCCATCTGCTTCGGCTTGCCAGTCCCATTGCTGTGGATCCAGCCCCTCGCCTTCCACCTGGAAGCCGAACTTGAGGCTGCGCCCGAACTCGGCGGGCAGCTGCAGATCACCCACGATGCTGTGCTTCTCCGCCGCATTGTCCAGCTGGATGTCTATGGCCTGGAACAGTATGGGGCGGGGCTCACCCGCCTCCACATAACTGACGTTGCCTTTCTTAACCACCAAGACTGCCGACTGGGCGAAGATTTCTTTGAGGTTCGCGTGCCAATCGGTGGGAGCCTGCTGCGCCGTGCCCTCCAGGCCCGCGATGCTGAACACACCCTGGCTGTCCCGGTGGATCTCCGCCTGCGGTCCCACCAGCACGATACGGTTAGGTCGCGGCAGGCTGCCCTGCAGGAGACTCCAGATGCTCAAGCCCAGGCGCACTTCCTGGGCGGACACCACCACCCGTGAGCGGTCACGACTCAGGATGCGCACGCCTTCCAGAGCCACCTCGGGGCCATGCCAGCCCCACTCCGCCCCCATGGAGCCGATCTCCACCGGATGATGGATGGCGGTGCTGGCCCAACGCTCCACGTCTGCGCGGTAACTCGGCACCAGCGGCACCGCCAGCCGGATCAGTCCCACGAGGGTGGCGAGCAGGATGGTGAGCAGCGCGAACAGCGCCGCCGACCATCGCCATAGCCTGCGTCCCCAGTGACTCATCTTTTATCCGGCCTGTGCATCAGATGGGAACCACGTCGAATTGCTCCTGGTTGTATAACGTCTCAGCCTGGAGTTTGATGGACTTGCCCACCTGACCCTGGAGTTCCGCCAGGTCCGTGGATTCCTCGTCCAGCAGCAGGTCCACCACGTCCTGGGCCGCCAGCACCCGGAGTTCCCCCGCCGTGGACTGGCGGCTCACCCGCTGGATCTCCCGGAACACCTCGTAGCCCACGGTCTCAGGGGTCTTGAGGGAACCGCGTCCCTGGCAGGTGGGACAGGGTTCGCAGAGCACATGCTCCAGGCTCTCGCGGGTGCGCTTGCGCGTCATCTCCACTAGCCCTAAAGCCGACACCGCTGTGACCTGGGTCTTGGCATGATCTGGGACGAGCGCCTGCTGCAGGGTCTCCAGCACCGCCTGCTTGTGGTCCTCCTCGATCATGTCGATGAAATCGATGATGATGATGCCGCCCAGGTTGCGCAGACGCAGTTGGCGGGCGATGACCGCGGCCGCTTCCAGGTTGGTCTTGAGGATGGTGTCTTCGAGGGTGCGATGGCCCACGTAGCCGCCGGTGTTGATGTCGATGGTGGTCATGGCTTCGGTCTGGTCGATGATCAGATAACCACCGGACTTGAGCGGTACCTTGCGTTCCAAAGCCCGCTGGATCTCCTCCTCGATGCCATGCTGCTCGAAGATTGGGCGCGGATCATCGTAATGTTCGATGCGGCCGGTCATAGCGGGGATAAACATGCGGGCGAAGTTGTCCATGCGCGCCCAGGTCTCGGCGGAATCCACTTTCACCGGCTGAGCCGCGTCACCGGACAGGTCACGCAGGATGCGCACCGCGAGCGGCAGATCCTCGTGCACCCGTTGCCCGGGCTTGGTCTGTGCGGCTTTGGCACGGATGCTGTCCCAGAGCTTGTTGAGGAACAGCATGTCGGCGCGCAGTGCTTCGGGTGCGGTGCCCTCGCCGGCGGTGCGCACGATGTAGCCGCCAGTGGCCAACTCCGACGCGAAAGACTCCAGTATCTGTTTCAGGCGTTCACGCTCCGCCTCGCCCTCGATGCGGGTCGAGAGCCCCACGCCGGAACTCTCGGGCATATAGACGAGATAGCGGGAAGGGATGCTCATGCGGGTGGTGAGGCGCGCGCCCTTGGTGCCCATGGGGTCCTTGAGCACCTGCACCAGCACTTCCTGGCCTTCGTGCAGCAGTTCGCGGATATCCGGCGCCGGGGACTCAGGCGTCCCGTGCAGGATGTCGGCGGCGTGGAGGAAGGCTGTGCGTTCGAGGCCTATGTCCACGAAAGCTGCCTGCATACCCGGCAGCACCCGCGACACCTTACCTTTATAAATGTTGCCTACGAGACCGCGGCGGCGCGTGCGTTCGACATAGATCTCCTGCAATACGCCGCCTTCCATGAGCGCCACCCGGGTCTCCCGCGGCGTGACGCTGATCAAGATTTCTTCGCTCATGTGTCTTCTTCAAGGTAAGGGATGAGGAATGGATGCTTCTGACACCCATTCCTCAGGCCTCACTGAAATCTCTCACGTATCTAAAATACACTCACTCCCGCCCGGCGCAGCAATCCGGCAGTCTCGAACAGGGGCAGGCCCATGACACCGCTGTAACTCCCCTCCAGGCGCTCCACGAACACCGCCCCCAGTCCCTGGATGCCATAGCCCCCGGCCTTGTCCCCGGGTTCCCCCGTCTCCCAGTAGGTCGCAGCTTCCGCCGGGCTGATACACCGAAAAGTGACCCCGCTCTCGCTCAGGGCGGCATGGAGTTCCCCCCGGCTCGACAGGGCTACAGCCGATAATACTTGATGGCGACGACCCGAGAGCCCGGCCAGCATGGCAAGCCCATGAGCCCGGTCCCGGGGCTTGCCGAGGATGACCCCCTCCATCACCACCGCCGTATCCGCCGCCAGGACCGGCGCCGTCGGATCACCGAGACGGGCGGCAACGGTCTGTGCCTTGGTATGTGCTAGGCGCGACACATAGTCCGCCGGCGCTTCCCCAGAGATGGGGGTCTCGTCCACGTCCGCTGCCATCACTTCGAAGCGCAGGCCCAGCTGCTCCAGCAATTGCCGGCGGCGCGGGGAAGCAGAGGCTAGATAGATGAAGTCCGCTGCCATGGCGCTCAGGCCCGATGGTATGGATGATTTTTTAGGATGGACCAGGCGCGATACAACTGTTCCGCCACCACCACCCGCACCAGCCCATGGGGCAGAGTGAGCGGCGACAGAGACAATCTCAGACTGGCGCGGGCAAGACAGTCGGGCGCGAGACCGTCGGGTCCGCCGATCAACAGCGCCTGATCCCGGCCTTCCTGCAGCCATTGGTTGAGCTGCTTCGCCAGTTCCTCAGTAGCGAGGGCTTTGCCGCGCACATCCAGCGCGATGAGATTGGCACCCTCGGGCACCGCTGAGAGCATCTTCTCGCTCTCTTCCTGCATGGCTTTGCGACTATCGCCTCCGCTGCGGGAGGCGCCCAGCGGTATCTCTTTCAGCAGCAGTCGGCATTCCGGCGGCATGCGGCCAGCATAGTCATCGAAGCCCGCGCTCACCCAGGAGGGCATGCGCGTGCCGGCGGCGATGAGATGGATACGCACGCTGGCGGCCCGCGCTCGGGGCCGTTCAGCTGCGCTTGCGCGCGGCGGCAGGCGGCTCCGCCACGACCGGCAGATCCGGCACCCAGAGTTTCTCTAGGTTGTAGAAATCGCGCACCTGCGGACGCATGACATGCAGCACCACGTCACGCAGGTCCACCAGCACCCACTCACCGCCCTGCTCGCCCTCCACACCCATGGGCTTAGCGCCCTGCTCACGCACCTTGTCGAGCACGCTGCGCGCCAGGGATTTCACATGCCGGTCGGAGGTGCCGCTGGCGATCACCATGAAATCCGTGATCGCGGTCATGCCGCGCACGTCGAGCACGCGTATGTCCACGCCCTTCATGTCTTCGAGGGCCTCGACCACGAGATCCTTGAGCTTTACCGGTTCCATCAGGACTCCTTGCGATAACAAGCTGAATTCATGATCAGGTCGCGCACCGGATCGGGCACGAGGTAGCGCAGCTCGCGTCCCGCGGCGGCTTCCTCGCGGATGCGGGTAGAGGAGATCTCGAGCTGGGTTACCTGCTGCAAGAGCACGCTGCCGGCAGGGCGCTTCAAAGCCTCGCGGGCATCGGTCGCGCGGCGCTCCGCGAGCAAGCTGTCCAGCTCGCCTTCCGCCTGCAGAGTCCAGCCCGGGCGATGCGCCACCGCCACGTGGGCGAAATCGAATATCTGTCGCCAGCGCTCCCAGCCCGTGAGACCGAGGAAAGCATCGGTGCCGAGCACCAGCACCAACGCCGCATCGCTGAACTCACGCTTGAGTTCCGCGAGGGTGTCCGTCATGTAGGAAGGCCCGCTGCGCTTCAGCTCACGCTCGTCCACCTGGAAACGCGGCTCGCCCACCACTGCCGCCTTCACCATGGCGAGACGCAAGGCCGCGCTCGCCCGGGGCGCACGCCGGTGGGGCGGCTGGCCCGCGGGGATGAAGTGCATGCTATCCAGGGAAAGCGCGTCCAGGATCTCGAGAGCCGGACGCAGGTGGCCGTAGTGGATGGGGTCGAAGGTACCCCCGAAGATGCCGATCTTTCTCATCCGCTATTGACGCGCTCCAAATGAAGATGCGGTAAAGGGATTTACCGCCGTCCGAAGGACGGAGCAAATCGCGGATCCACTCCGCGATTTGCGATTCTGAAAAAAGCCAGGGAAGGCTTTTTTCAGAAACTACCTGTTCGGTACTTAAGCGTCCAGCTGGCAGGGCTATGTCCGTGCCAGCTGGACGCTTAAGTGTAGCAGTTCGTCCCAGGCCCGCCCCGGGGCGCGCCCCTTCAACACCAGGTCTGCGGCCTGGGCGCGACGCAACAGCTCCTGCCAACCCCGGGCCTTGCGCCGGCGCAGGGCGGATTGCACCAGGGGCCGACGCCGCTCCCAGATGCCTGCCAGAACCCGCTGGGGTACCTGGCCTGATTCGATCTCTATGGATAAAGAGGCCAACTCCTTGAGCTGGCGCAGCAAGGCGCCCAAGACCAACACCGGTTCCTCGCCTTCCGCCTGCAAGCCTTCCAGCACGCGCACAGTGCGCGGCACATCCCCCGCCAGGGCTGCATCCACCAATTTGAAGGCATCGAAGCGGGCGCTGTCGGAGACCGCCTCCGCCACCGCCTCCGCATCCAGCACGCCGCCGTCATAGAGCAGAGCGAGCTTATCCACTTCCTGGGCGGCGGCCAGGAGATTGCCTTCGACCCGGCCGGCGATGAGCGCCACTGCGTCGGGTGTGGCCTGGAATCCCTTGCTCTTGAGCCGCTGGCTGACCCAGGCAGGGACCGCTTTGGGCTCCACCGGCCACACTTGCAGATAGACGCCGGCGCGATCCAGGGCGCTGATCCAGCTGGCGGCCCCTTCGGGTCGTTCGTCGCAGATGACGAGCAATAGAGTGTCGGCGGCCGGGTCGGCAGCGTAGGCCATGAGCGCCTCCGCGCCCTTGGTACCCGGCTTACCAGTAGGCAGGCGCACTTCCAGGATGCGCTTCGTGGCGAACAGGGAGAGGCTCGCACCTGCCAGCAGCAGGGCCTGCCAGTCGAAGCCGCGTTCGGCCATGAACACTTCGCGGTCGGTGTAACCCTGGGCGCGGGCGGCGGCGCGGATGAGATCCGCACCCTCCTCCCGCTGCAGCGGCTCGTCGCCGGCCACAAGGTAGACCGGCGCGAGCGCGCCTTTCAACTGGCCGGCGAGCCGGTCAGGCGCGAGCTTCACGTGGCTTGTCGCGGAACAGTCTGCGCATGCAGCCCATGATAATGGCGCAACCGGCCAGACACCACACGATGAGCGCGCCGCTCGGCAGGTCGAACACGGTGGAGAGAGCCAGGCCCAGGGCATAGGCCAGCACGCCGAGCAGGAATGCAGCCACCAGGCCGCGCTTCTCCGGCATGCCGCGGGCCGCCAGGGCCGGCATAATGAGGCTCGCGAACACCAGGTACACGCCCACGAGCTGCACTGAAGCGGTCACCGCCAGGGCGAACAGCACGTAGAAGCCGATGCGCCCCAGACGTTTACCGAGACCGAACCAGGCCGCCAGCACCAGCGCATACATGAGCGCCACCGGTATGAGGCTCTTGAGGCTGACCCAGAGGATCTGACCCACCAGGAGATCCTTCAGGTGCTCGCCGCCTTCCGGATTGTTGGAGAGCAGGAGGATGCTGCCGGTGGCTGCCAGTACGAACAGCCCGCCGATGAGCGCCTCCTGCACTTCCGGCAGTTTCTTCTCGGTCCAGGTGAGCAAGAGCGCGCCCAAGAGGGCCGAGACTCCCGCCGCCACCTGCACTTCCCAGCCTCCATCGCTGCCCACATGCAGCATGTCCGCAGCGATGACGCCGAGGCCCGCCACCTGGGCGATGGCCAGATCGATGAAGATGATGCCGCGGCTCAGTACCTCACGGCCCATGGGCACGTGGGTGGCGAGCACCAGGATGCCCGCCACCAGCGCCGGCCCGATGATGGAGAGATCGGTCGGGTTGAAGGTCACTTGCCACCCCCGTGGAGTTTGAGCAGTTGGCTGACCATGAGGTCGTAGAACTGGTACAGGTCCTTGTCATTATCCGCGCCCACGGTGTCGGGGATGAGCGCCTTGGGGATGCCGCCGCGTTCCGCCAACCAGTCCGGCGCCTGCTCGTCTTCATAAGGCGTGTAGATGATGCCCTGCACGCCTTCGTTCTTGATCTGCGACAGGAGGTCCGCGAGATGGCTGGGGCTCGGCGGGATGCCCGGCTTCGGCTCCAGGTAACCCACGAAGTCGAGACCCAGCCAGTCGGCCATGTACACCCAGCCGTCGTGGTAGCCGATGAGCTTCATGCCCTTCAAGGGTGCCGCTTCCTGTTCCCATTTCTGCATGGCGGCGTCCCAGCGGGTCCTGAAATCCGCGTAGCGCTTCTGGTATTCCGCGGCATTGGCCGGATCGAGCGTCTCCATGCGCTGGGCGAGGTCGCCCGCCGCCGCCGCGATGGTACGCGGATCGGTCTGGAAATGCGGATTGCCGTAAGGATGGATGTCGCCCATGGCGCGATCCACGCGGGTCGGCACCTGCAGGAGATGCGCATCATGGGAGGCATCGAAGTAGCCCGGCTGGCCGGGCTGCACCTTGTCGTTGTCGCCTTGGGTCAACAGCACCGGCAACCAGCCCACCTCTAGGTCGGCGCCGTTGCACACCACGAGATCGGTGCGCCGCATGCGCGAGATCAGGCTGGGCCGCGCCTGGATGAAGTGCGGATCGTTATAGGCGCCGGTGGCGCTGATCACGTCCACATGGGTGCCGCCGATCTCTGTCACCAGCGCCGCCCAATGGGGCTCGCAGGCGAACACGCTCAAGTCAGCAAAGGCCGGCGCCGAGGCACAGGCCGCCAGTATCAGGAACGTCAGTTTCAGGAGTTTCATGGGATGTGTCCTTATGATGGATCAGAAGGTATGGGCGGGATGGGCGCCCATAGCCACGATGTATTGCAGGAAGGCTTCGTTGGCCGAGACCAGTCCGGAATGGTCGCGGTTGAACTGCAGGCGGATGCGGCTGAACTCCGAGTTGGAGAAGTCCAGCATGGCGCTCTCACGGCTGGGCATGAAGCCGTTGCCGAGGAGTTGCGCCGGCTGATACAAGCCGGTGATTGTATTGTCGCTGTGCATCCGGTCGTAACGCAGGCCGAAGCGCCACTGTGGTCTCCACTGGTAGGCACCCTGCACATACCAGCCGTTGGCCGAACCTGAGTATTGGCTGCCGCCGCAGTTGACGCCGTTCCGGCATGCGAACTGAGCCACGGTACCGGACTCGTTGCGATGCAGGTATTCGAACTGGAAGATGAAGTTCTTCTCGTAGAAGTTACCGTGAGGCGCCCACTTCCAGATGATATCCGCGCCGGCGATGTCGCTGGTGCCGGTGAAGAACGGCCCATCCAGGTTACTCTGGTCCGAGAACTGCGTATCCAGGCTGCCCAAGGATGTACGGTCAAAGGAACGCGCGGACATATAGGACAGACCCGCGAACCAGGTGTTGCTGTCGTTCACGTCATCGCTCGCCTTCACGAACACAGTATTGGCACCGTTGCCGCTGTGGGCTGCGCCGCCCGCCGGGAAGCTGTCCCCGCTGAATACCTCTGTACCGAACAACAGGTAGGTGTCGGTAGGCGCGAGCCAGGTGAGCTGTACACCCGGATCGCTGTACTGGGTATTCAGCATGGCCTCATACACAAGCGGCTGATCCACGAAATCCCAGACGTGGGCGTGGCGTGAGTTCTGGTAGCCGAAGGATGAGAAGAACTTACCGGCCGTCACCTGGAAGCCGGCGGGCATGGCGATGGTCTGCAGGTAGGCCAGCTCCACCTGAGTGGAATCCACCCCATGGTTCTCATGGAAGGAGATGGCCCCGAAGCCGGCGAACAGGTTGTCGAAGTTGGACGCGAGATCGAGTTCCGACTCACCGAGGCCGAAGCCCTGGGGCGCCAAGCCCGCATTGCCTCCCAGCATGAAGCCGGGTATCTCACGATGCCCTGCCTCGGTGGGATAGGAGCCCCAGGTGCCGTTCAGCACGAGGCCGATGCCCGGGTTGAAAGAATTGGCGTTGTTCTGCGGGTCTGCATGCACCGCCAGGGAAAACATGAGGCCGGCCGTCAGCCCCAACAATGGTTTCATACGCATAGTATTTCTCCGTCATGACACATCAACGCGACCCATGCCTCCTTACGGAAGAGCATGAGCCAGTACTGTCAGGCGTCGATGCTGGACGGAGGACCTCGGCTGAAGACAGTGCGCGGGAACGGCGCGAACACGAAAGAAGCGAAGACGACCTGCGGCGTGGCACTATGTACCTGCGGGATGAAGGGCGGAGGCGTCGTGCTGGTCAGGCTATAGAGATGCCCACCGAGCACGCAATACTGGCAGAGGATGTCCGCCTGCCCCAGGTGATGGCTGGCCTCATGGGCAGGCAAGGCCGTCTGGACCGTCAACAACATCAGCGCGAGCGCAAGCCACAGGCCGCGACCCGTACGGGTCGTCCTGAAGCGGCGTATGCGCTGTAGCTTGCTGATGGACATATATCTCAGTGTCCGGACGTTCGGGTGGCGGAGGCCGGTGCCAGCACCGTCGCCTTGACGGGAGCGGCAGCTGTGACCGGTGGTCGGGTCGCCGCCCTGGCAGCCGCCTGGATGCGGAACACGATGAGTTGCGCCATATCTACCGCCATCGCACCGTACAGGTTTTCTTCCTGCTCCTGGTTGCCTATCGCATCCGTTATATTGTAGTTGTAGGTGCGTGTGAGTACGAGAGTCTGGGGTTCGATGAGCATCGTATTGCCCACCAGCAGCGAAAACTCCACTTGATAGAAGACCTTGTACTCCAACGGCTGGCCAGAGCTATTGATGGCCAACAGGCTGCTCCTCTGACTGACGCCAATTATGTCCAAGGTCGATGAAGCAAGGCTCGGGTCATCGACGATTTTGGTGCTATCGGTCGCAAGGTTACGACGCAGGTAGCGGACCAGATCGCTTCCCTTGTTACCGCTTACGTATATGGTCCGCATCTGAGGGGGCAGATCCGGGGCCCGGCGCAAATGAAAGCCGCAGGCACTGAGCAACCCCAAGAGCGCGACCCAGGCCATGAGCTTGTAGCGCAAATGCATCACGCCACCACCACGTTCACCAGCCTGCCCGGCACCACGACTATCTTGCGCACCGTCTTACCTTGGACAAACGGCTGCACGGAAGGTTCACTGAGGGCAGCCTGTTCCACCTGTTCGCGGCCGGCATCCACCGGCACACTGATGCTGCCGCGCAGCTTGCCGTTCACCTGCACCACGAGTTCGAGGCTGTCACGCTTGAGAGCGCCGGCATCGGCAGCTGGCCAGCGGGCCGCGATCAGCGAGCCCGGTTGCCCCAAGGCGGTCCACAGGCTCTCACAGACATGCGGCACCATGGGGCTGAGCAGGAGCGTGATGGCCGTATAGGCCTCCTGCTTCACCGCCCTGTCTTGGGGCGTGATGTTCTCCGTCCGGGTGACCGCATTCAGGAGTTCCATGATCGCGGCGATGGCGGTATTGAAGGTATAACGCCGGCCGATATCGTCACCCACTTTCACGATGGTCTCATGCACCTGGCGCCGTAGCACACGCTGTCCAGGGCTCAGCGCCGCCGTATCCAATGCCGGCGCGGGGCCAGTGTTCACATGTTCGCTTATGGCTTTCCACAGACGCTTGAGGAAGCGCTGCGCCCCTTCCACTCCCGCCTCGGACCATTCCAGGGTCAGCTCCGGTGGTGCTGCGAACATCATGAACAGGCGCACGGTGTCGGCGCCGTAGCGTTCCACCAGGGCCTGGGGATCCACGCCGTTGTTCTTGGACTTCGACATAGTGCCCAAGCCTTCGTACTGCACCGGTTTCCCATCCACCTTGAGGACTGCGGCGCTGACGCGACCATCGGCGTCATGCTTCAGCTCCACCTCGGTGGGGCTGTAGTAATCGAGCGCGCCCGCCGCGGTCTTGCGCAGGAAGATGTGGTTCAGCACCATGCCCTGGGTCAAAAGGTTGGTGAACGGCTCGTCGAACTTGAGCAACTGCATGTCGCGCATAGCTTTGGTCCAGAAGCGCGAGTACAGGAGATGCAGGATCGCGTGTTCGATGCCGCCGATGTACTGATCCACCGGCAGCCAATAGTCCACGCGTCCGTCCACCATGGCCGCATCGTTATCACTGCAGGCGTAGCGCATGTAGTACCAGGACGAGTCCACGAAGGTATCCATGGTATCGGTCTCACGCCGCGCCGGCTTGCCGCACTTCGGGCAGGCGCAGTCCACGAACGCCTTATACTTGGCGAGCGGATTACCACTGCCGTCCGGCGCCAGATCCTCCGGCAACACCACCGGCAGATCCTTGTCCGGCACCGGCACATCGCCGCAATCGGGACAGTGGATGATGGGGATGGGGCAACCCCAATAACGCTGACGGGATATACCCCAGTCGCGCAGCCGGTACTGGACCCGCTTCTGCCCCAGGCTCTTGGCGGCGAGATCCGTAGCGATGGCATCCACGCCTGCCTGGTAATCCAGGCCATCATATTTACCGGAATCGCACAACACCACGTCCTTGCTGATGACGGGCTGCGCCATGCTGCGCGCATCTTCTGCAGCGCCGCCCGGAACGCGCACCACCACTTTTAGGGGCAGACCGTATTTCTTTGCGAACTCGAAGTCGCGCTCGTCGTGGGCCGGCACGGCCATCACCGCGCCCTCGCCGTAACTCATGAGCACGTAGTTCGCCACCCACAGGGGCAAAGCCTCTCCGGTGAGGGGATGTTGCACACGCATGGTAGTGGCGATGCCCTTCTTCTCCTGGGTGGCGAGTTCCGCCTCGGTCACGCCGCCCTTGCGGCATTCCTCCACGAACGCGGCTATCTTCGGATCCTGGGCCGCCGCCTTCAGGGCCAGCGGATGCTCCGCAGCCACCGCCACATAGGTAGCGCCCATGAGGGTATCCGCCCGGGTGGTGAACACCTTGAGCACGCCGCTGTCATAGGGGAACCCAATCTCGACACCCTCGCTCCTGCCGATCCAGTTGGCCTGCATGAGCTTGACTCGCTCCGGCCAGCCGGGCAGATGATCCAGCGCGTCCAAGAGCTCATCCGCGTAGGCGGTGATCTTGAGGTAATACATGGGGATCTCGCGCTTCTCGACCAGCGCGCCGGTGCGCCAGCCGCGACCGTCTATCACCTGCTCATTGGCGAGCACCGTCTGATCCACCGGGTCCCAGTTCACGGTGGCGGTGCGCTTGTAGGCGAGGCCTTTCTCCAGCATGCGCAGGAAGAACCACTGGTTCCAGCGGTAATACCTGGGTTCGCAGGTCGCCACCTCGCGCTCCCAATCGATGGCGAACCCGAGGGACTTCAGCTGCATGCGCATGTAAGCGATGTTGTCGTAGGTCCATTTCGCCGGCGGCACACGGTTCTTGATGGCGGCGTTCTCCGCCGGCAGGCCGAAGGCGTCCCAGCCCATGGGCTGGAGCACGTTGCGCCCATTCATGCGCTGATAACGGGTGATGACGTCGCCGATGGTGTAGTTGCGCACGTGACCCATATGCAAGCGACCGCTGGGATAGGGCAGCATGCACAGGCAATAGTACTTCTGACCCGGCGCCTGCTCCGAGGAACGCGCAGCCCCATCGCGTTCCCACAAAGCCTGGGCTGCGGCTTCCACCACTGTGGGCTGATAGATGTCCTGCATCATCGCTTGCCCACGTCCTGCCCCCCGGCGGCATCCGCATTCACGAGGAAAATCGTGGTCATGATGACATACCAGCCTATGGTCAAAGAATGGACGAACATAGTCTCAGTAAGCGTGAAGATGGCAAAACCTACCGCCACCAGCAGTCCGCCCAGAGCAGCGCCCATGCAATGAGCGTCTAGGCTGTCGATGCCCCGGGCGCACAGCCAGGCAGGCCCAAGAGCGCCAGCAGGCCAACGAGGCCACGGCTCGACAAAGCGTCGAAGTAATCGCTGTGGGGATGGTCATAATCCGTGGTATCTGGGGCGGCCTCTCCCGCTGCCACGAGCTTCCGGGTCTCAGCCTGGTAGGCATGACTCTCCGCCTGCTGCCGCGCGCACCAGATCGCCATCGCTCCGGTCATCTCGCGGACGGCACGCATCAGGTGTCAGCCTTCCGGCGTCTCCGCCAAGCGAAGCCCGCCAGCATCAGGAATGAGAGGCCTGGCGCCGGGGCATCGCCCCAGAGGGATGCGGGTGTCGCACCGCCTCTAGGTTCGATGTCGCCGCTCAGCACGCTCTCCTCGCCGACGGGCGCCGTCGAGACCACATGGCCACCCGCATCCACGATGGCGGTGATACCCGTGTTGGTGGTGCGCAGCAGATAGCGGCCGGCTTCCAGCGCACCCATGCGCGCAATCTCGAGATGCTGCGGCAGGGCGATGGAATCGCCGAACCAGCCGTCGTTGCTGACATTCACGAGGAAAGCCGCTTGAGGGAGGGCACGCATTATCTCATTTCCGTAGGCGTCCTCGTAACATATGGACACGCCCACCGGGTAACCAGCGGCTTCGAGCAGAGGCTGGTCCGTCGCCCCAGGGGTGAAACTCGAATAGGGCAGATCCATGGAACGCAGCAGGGAGCGTATCCAGGCCGGCAGGAACTCGAAGTTCTCGCCGAAAGGCACCAGGTGCCGCTTGTGGTATTCCCCGTCGTTCTTCCCCAGGCTGATGACGCTGTTGTAGTAGTGATCGCCGGCCGGATCGTAGGTGGGGATACCGAGCAGTATATCGGTGCCGTGCTTCTGAGCCTCCGCCTCCAGGGGATCCAGGTAACTCAGTTTCACTTCGTCCTCGTAGGCCGGCACCGCCGCCTCCGGCCAGATCACGAGCCGGCTGTCCCAATGCTGCTCGGTAAGATTCCGGTACATGTCGAGGGTAGGTTCGAAATATTCCGGCTGCCACTTGTCGTCCTGGGCGATGTTGCCCTGCACCAGGCTGACGCGGAACGGCGCCCCCACGGCATGGGTCCAATGGATCGTGGCGAACGACGCGCCTATCACCCACAGGATCAGCAGCGCACCCAAGGCAGCAGCGCGCTTGCGCAAAGCGCCTGACGGATCCGCGGCGCAGAGCAGCAGGCCTGCGCTCAAGACCACGCAGAAAGTCACACCATACACACCCCAGACCGGCGCATAGCCCCTGAGCGGGCTATCCACCTGGCTGTAACCCAGGTTCAGCCAGGGGAAACCGGTCAGGAACCAACCACGTACCCATTCCATCAGGGTCCAGGCGGCGGGGAACAACAGCAGTCGGCGGCGCCAACTGGCGGCGGGGGCCCCGGCCGCCGTGAGACCACAGGCAGCGGCGCTGTAGCAGGCCATGACCGCCACCAGCATGAGCAGCATGAGCGACGCCACGGGCGCCGACACGCCGCCCATGCCATGCAGGCTTATGTATATCCAATGGACACCGCAGAGGAACTCAGCGGCGCCGAACAGGAAGCCCCGCAAGGCCGCCCGGCGCCAGCTCAAGGGCGCGATGAGCCAGAGGAGCCCCGCGGGTGCCAGCACCGCGAGCAGATAACAGCCGTAGGGAGCGAAGGCCAGCACCAGGAGCCCGCCCAGCGACGCCGCTGCGAGATCGCCGTAGATACCGGTGCGCAACGCCGCCGCCACCGTATATACCCGGCGGATCTCCCGCAGCGCTGCGTTCATGCGGATTTGGATGGACTGCCGGAAGTGCCGGGCGCCTTGCGCAGCACTTCCAGGAGATGCAGTCGGCGGCTGTCGGCGCGGAGCACCTTGAAGCGGAAGCCGCCGAACTCGGTCTTCTCCCCGCGCTTCGGCAGATGGCCGAAGGCATGGGTCACGAGACCGCCCACGGTCTCGAACTCTTCGTCGCTGAAGCGGGTGGCGAAATATTCGTTGAAGTCCTCCACCGGGGTGAGCGCCTTGACGGTGTAGCGCGTATCGGTGTGCTTGAGGATGCGGGCTTCGTCGTCCACGTCGTATTCGTCGTCGATGTCGCCGACGATCTGCTCCAGCACGTCTTCGATGGTCACGAGCCCGGCCACGCCGCCGTACTCGTCGGCCACGATGGCCATGTGGTTGCGGCTGGCGCGGAACTTCTTCAAGAGGATGTTGAGCCGCATGCTCTCCGGCACGAAGGGCGCCGGCCTGAGGTATTCGCGGAGGTTGAACGGGGCGTCGCCATCCTCGACGAAATGGTTGAGCAGATCCTTGGCCAGCACGATGCCGATGACCTCGTCACGGTTCTCGCCCACTACCGGGAAGCGCGAATGGCCGGACTCGCTGACTACGCCGAGCGCCTCCTCAAGGGTGGCCTCCTTCTCCAGGGCCACCATCTGGGCGCGCGGGATCATCACGTCCCGCACCTGCATGTCCGCCACCTGCAGGACCCCTTCCAGCATGGTCTGGGCGTCGGCATCGAACAGGTTGCGCTCGTGGGCGTCGTTCAGCAGCTCCAGGAGCTCTTCCCGGTCCCTGGGTTCGCCGCTCAAGGCCTGGCTCAGTCGCTCGAACCAGGCGCGCAGGCCGGGGCCGCGACTACTGTGCGGATCGTTGGGCATCAAACAGCCATCGAAGGGTGTCGAAAAGGCAGTGTACCGGTTGGGAGAGCCCCAGTAAAAGCGCCATCCGGTCAGCGCGGCGTATAAGGGTCCGGATAGCCCATGCCGGCCAGGATATTTCTTTCCAGGGACTCCATCTCCGCTGCCTGTATCTCGGTCTCATGGTCGAAATCCAGCAGGTGCAGGCAGCCGTGTACCACGAGATGGGCCCAATGGGCCTCGGCCGGTTTGCCCTGCTCCCGGGCCTCCCGGACCACCACCGGTGCGCAGATCACGAGATCGCCCAGCATCGGCAGCGGCACCCCAGCCGGCAACTCCGCCGCGAAAGACAGCACGTTGGTGGCACCCTGCTTGTGTCGGTAGGTGGCATTGAGCGCCGCACCTTCCACCTCGTCCACGATGCGGATGGAAAGCTCCGCTTCCGCCCGCCGGCCCGCCAGGGCGGCATCCACCCAGCGACGGAGATCGGCCTCGGCGGGGACTCCGGATTCCCGGCTCGCGTTCTCCACGCTCAGGACCACGCCCTCACTCGCCATCGCGCCGCTCGTAGGCGGTGACGATGCGCTGTACCAGTGGGTGACGCACCACGTCGGCGGCGGTAAAGAAAGTGAAACTCACGCCGGGCATGTCGCGCAGGAGTTCCACCGCGTCCCTTAGACCTGAGCGCTGCACCCGCGGCAGGTCCACCTGGGTGATGTCGCCGGTCACCACGGTGCGGGAGCCGAAGCCGATGCGGGTCAGGAACATCTTCATCTGCTCGATGGTGGTGTTCTGGGCTTCGTCCAGGATGATGAAGGACTCGTTCAGAGTGCGGCCACGCATGAACGCGAGAGGCGCCACCTCGATCACGCCCCGCTCCATGAGGCGGGTGACCCGCTCGAAGCCCAGCATCTCGTAGAGTGCGTCATAGATGGGTCGTAGATAAGGGTCCACCTTCTGGGCCAGATCACCCGGCAGGAAGCCTAGGCGCTCACCCGCCTCCACCGCTGGGCGCACCAGCACCAGCCGGCGCACCTCGTCGCGGTTGAGGGCCGTCACCGCGCTCGCCACCGCGAGATAAGTCTTGCCGGTGCCGGCCGGACCGATGCCGAAGTTGAGGTCATGGCCCATGATGTTCTGCAGATAGCGGCGCTGGTTCGGGCCACGCCCGCGGATGCGCCCCTGCTTGGTGTCGATGGCCACCTCGGTGCTGCCATCCTCTGCAGGCGGGCTTGCCGCTCGTGCCGCGAGGTCCGCCTGCTGGAGGCTCAGGTGCACCGTCTCCTTGCTGATGCGCTCGGTGGCCGTGGCCGCGTACAGTTCCTTGAGGAGCCCCGCGGCGGCCTTGGCGGTGTCCGGCGGGCCGATGACCCGGAAGCGGTTGCCGTTGTTGTTGATCTCTATGCCCAGTCGCTGTTCTAGTTGACGCAGGTGCTCATCGAACTGGCCGCAGAGATTCGCGAGGCGTGCGTTATCCGACGGCTCCAGCACAAAATCCACGGAGGCGGGAAGGTCGGGGGTGGACAAGCTCGTCTCAGTCCACAGCGGCTGACGCCGCCGCCTCTGTCCGCGCCGCACCCCGCACCAAGCGGCCGCGGTAGGAATTGGCCATGGCTTGGGTTACGGTCACGTCCACGAAGCGGCCCATGAGGCGTGCATCACCCGGGAAGTTCAGCCAGCGGTTGCACTCGGTCTTGCCCGCAACCTCACCCGCATCCCGCTCGGAGATCCTCTCCACCAGCACGCGCTCCCGGCGGCCGACCCGCGCCTGCATGTAGGCCTGGTCATTGGCATGGATGCTAGCCTGCAGGATCCCGAGACGACGCACTTTCTCCGCGTGGCTCACATCGTCCGCGTAACCGGCGGCGGGTGTACCGGGGCGACGGCTGTAGATGAAACTGAAGGCCTGATCGAAACGCACTTCCTCAATGAGCTTCAGGCTGTCCGCGAAATCCCGCTCGGTCTCGCCGGGGAAACCCACGATGAAATCCGTGGACAGGCTGATATCCGGTCGCACTTCCCGCAGGCGACGGATCTTGGCCTTGTACTCCAGCGCCGTATGTCCGCGCTTCATGGCGGCGAGGATGCGGTCCGACCCGCTCTGCACCGGCAGGTGCAGGTAATTGGCGAGCTTCGGTATGGAGGCATATGCCTCTATCAGACGCCCGGAGAACTCCAGGGGATGGGAGGTGGTGAAGCGTATGCGCTCGATGCCATCCAGGGCCGCGGCGTATTCGATGAGCAGCGCGAGATCCGCCACGCGTCCGTCATGCATGGGGCCGCGGTAAGCATTGACGTTCTGGCCGAGCAGTGTCACTTCCTTCACACCCTGCTCCGAGAGTTCCGCGATCTCGGCGATCACGTCATCGAATGGGCGGTTGACCTCCTCGCCGCGGGTGTAGGGGACCACGCAGAAGCTGCAGTACTTGCTGCAGCCTTCCATGATGGAGACGAAGGCGGTGGCACCTTCGGCACGGGGCGGTGGCAGTCGGTCGAACTTCTCGATCTCGGGGAAAGATACGTCCACCACGGGTCTATGGGTGCGGCGGGTCTCCTCCAGCATCTCGGGAAGCCGGTGCAGGGTCTGGGGACCGAACACCAGATCGACATAAGGTGCGCGCTTCACGATGCCGGCGCCTTCCTGGCTTGCCACACAACCGCCGACGCCGATCAGGAGCCCCGGGTGCCTGTCCTTGAGCGCGCGCCACAGGCCGAGCTGGGAGAACACTTTCTCCTGGGCCTTCTCACGCACCGAGCAGGTGTTGAGCAGGATCACGTCCGCCTCCTCCGGTTGCTCCACCGGCACGTAGCCATGGGAGGTCGCGAGCACTTCAGCCATCTTGGCGGAATCGTACTCGTTCATCTGGCAACCGAAGGTCTTTATATAGACGCGTGCGTTCATGATGGATGACCGGGATACATGCATATTATGACCGCCGGGCTGCGCGGTTGTACACCCGTCGCAACGGGCGCCGTCAACCAGGGTCGTCGGACAAGAGGGCATCGTGTCCGGTATCGTTGTTCTTCCCCAGGATGATCGACGCCAATATCGCCACGTAAATCCCGTAGGTACTCATGACGATCGAATGTACGAACATCGTCTCGGTGAAGCCGAACACCAACAACCCAGAAATCAGTATCACACCTGCGAAGCCGGCAGCCTTCTTGTACTGATCATCCGCCCTCAGGGCGCGCCCGAACAGGAATAGGGGATAGATCAGGCCGAGCAGATAGACTGCGAATCCGATGAGTCCTTGCCCGGAAAGTGCATTCAGATAATCGTTATGCGGATGATCGAAAGTGACAACAGACGGAGAGATATCTCTTTCCTTGACAAGCTCTGCTACCTCCTTTAGGAAGGACCCCGTACCGGCGCCCAGGAAGGGGTGTTGTTTGAATATGTGCCATGCGGCTCGCCACATCTCGAACCGCTTCCCGATCGAACCGGTCACGAACGGGAATATGTATTCGCCGCTGCCCCGCTGCACAGAAGTGAAATACACGCCATCGCCGGGGGGAAGCCAGAAATATGGCCAAGCGAGACGCTTAACGCTTTGCTCGTATTGGACCCTCTTATAGTCTGAATAATCGAATGCCATCTTGTACGAATCCATGCTCTGTTCTATGGAAATCGCCCCTTGTCCCCGCATAATAAATTCCACGATCTGATCTCCAGACGGGGTTATCGTATCGCGAGGTAGATACAAAGCCGCTGTGCTGGTTTTGCTTGGATTTACTACATGGATGACTTGACCAGATTGGCATCCCCGCAGAAAACCCGCTTCTTTCAAAGCGGTCGAATCGTCGATTACAGAGACCGTCAGCCTAGTGTTATAAACGGAATTTGTTGAATCCCGGATCATGCCCAGCAGCAATGGATCGTTAAGGCATCCGTGCCGGTTAAGATCACCATTGCTTATCAAGTGCAGATAGCTGGAATAACTCCGCAGATTATTCAGTGCATCCATTGTGCGGCCTAACACAATGGTACTGGGCGCGAGCAGCAACGCCACGATGACGAAAACACTCCCCATCACGAATACCTTGATCCCGCGTCTGCCCGAATTCCTGGAAAACACGAGCGCGGTGATGATCAAAAATACCGGTAGCGCCACCCATCCACCTCGTGTGCCTGAGAGAATGCTCGCGATCAAACCACAGGACATTGCCGCACCAGCAAGCAAATAACGCAGCTGCTTGCGCTTTGGCCGCCAGACGAACCAGAAGCTGACTGCCATAAACGCGATCGAAATGGACAAATCGCCGAACGTAATCGCTTGGGCTACCCCGCTCGCGCGCACCAGTTGAGAAGTATGGATACTCTGGATAAGCGCCATAAGGAGAGCGGCAAAGGCGGCGAAAAGCAGGCCGGCAAAGAGCCACATCTTATGCGTGAAGTACCGGCGACAGGCTATGAACGCGGGGATCATCAACGGGATCCGGAGACTGCGGCCAATCATCTTGAAACCGGTGTCGGTCTGGTCGCCTGCGAAGTAAGCCAGGAGAATCACGGCGTACCACATGGCAAATACCAATATCAGACGCCGCTCATCTGTACTCAAAGCGAAATTGCGGAAGCCGTGACGGACTACGGCATATATCCCTATTAGCGCAAGTACGGACAGAATCACGCTGTCCGCCCGATTGACAGTGAGCATAACGCTGGGGCCAAACAGCCCGCAGGCAGAAACCAGCCAGCCCAAGAGGCTCTCTGTATCGAGTCGTCGGACAGTGGTGGCTAAGGAGCCTACGCGACTTTTATCCATTCATATGCCCTTGCCCGGGGCGAGGCCAGGAACACGAGAATCGCTGGAAATCGTCGGAATATTTGTGAAAAGAGCGGCGCGCTTCATCGCCACCAGTGTAAGCCACAACTCCCGGTACACAGCGTGCAACGCAGCCTTTCATGATGGACACGGCCCCGGTGTGGTCGTCAGTACGCAGCACTAAGCGTCCCCAAGCCCCCGTCCAAGGGGCAACCGAAGCCCAGCGCAAACTTATGCCTGCAGCCCGACTCCTAGGGCATTGCCGGACATCTATGCAGAATCCCCCATCCGGCATCACCGGACGAGCTTCAGCCCTGTCTTCGCCTTTCCTGACGACGCGACATCAATCGCTATGCTGTGCTTAAACTCCGGGACCAATGACTTGAGCTCGAACAAGGCCTGGTCCTCGTCATAGCTGAGGCTCGCACGCGCAAGCCGTTCAAGGCCGGTATCGATATCACTCTTTTCCCCCATGCAGCAGCTTGCCAGCAGCACTTTCGGGTGGACGGTGCATTGGAGCAGTTCCTTCTCGTAAAAAAGCTCCTCGTGCAGCTTCTCGCCCGGACGCAGCCCCACGTACTCTATCTTTATGTCCCGGTCAGGCTGAAGGCCGGAAAGCTGAATCATCTTTTCCGCCAAATCACCGATGCGAACCGGCTCGCCCATGTCCAGCACGAAAATCTCGCCGCCGTTACCAATCGCACCGGCTTGCAAGATCAGGCTCGCTGCCTCGGGGATCGTCATGAAGTAACGGGTGATATCCGGATGCGTCACCGTGACCGGCCCGCCCGCGGCAATCTGGCGCTCGAACAAGGGCACGACTGATCCGGCGGAACCGAGTACGTTGCCGAAACGCGTGGTGATGAAATGGGTACTGCCAGGTTCATTCAGCGCCTGGCAATAGAGTTCCGCGACACGCTTGGTGGTGCCCATCACATTGGTGGGATTGACCGTCTTATCGGTGGAGATGAGCACGAACGTCGCGGCTCCGTATTGTTTCGCCGCATCGGCAATCGCCTTGGTCCCGAACACATTATTGCGGATACCCTCTATGACGTTGTCCTCCACCATAGGCACGTGCTTATAGGCGGCGGCATGAAAGACCACTTCGGGTCTGAACTGAGCGAACACGGCCTGCACGACCGCGGCTTCACGGACATCACCCAAGACACTGTTGAAGACCTGCGCGCCGCATGAGGATGCCAATTCCTGATCAATGCGGTAAAGGTTATATTCGCTGCTGTCCATGACCACGAGGTGGGCTGGATCGTGCTTCCCTATCTGGCGGCATAGCTCGGAACCGATGGAGCCTCCGCCGCCGGTTACGAGTATCCGCTTCCCGCTGAGGAATGCCGCGATGGATGTTTCGTCCAGCTGCACGGGATCTCGGCCGAGCAGATCCTCTACTGTGACCGGTCGCAGACGCGATACTTCGACCCGACCGTCGGCGAGCTCAGCGAGCGAAGGCAACGTCCGGCACTGCACGCCTGATTTCGCGCACATCTCGACCACTTGGTCGAGTATATGGCGCGAAGCGGAAGGCATGGTGATCAGCACGATCTCGATCAGGAGTTCCTCTATCAGACGCGGGATATCCGCGATAGCGCCGCGTACACGCACACCGCGGACTTCGTGCCCGTGCTTGATCACGTCGTCATCGACGAAAGCCACAGGCTTGAATGCACGGTTCCTTTCGAGATCGCGTATCAGGAGTTCGCCGCCGCGTCCGGCGCCCACCAACAGCGCGCGCGCCCCCTCATGTGCATTTTGCCCGAGATCCCGGTCACGGACCAGGCGGTAGGTGAGCCGCATGGACGTCACCGCACCAAGTATGAAGATAGGGTAAAGGACCATCACCGATCTTGGGATGCCATTGAGGCGGGAAATCATGAAACAGATAATTAGAGATGTGATTGTCCCGACTGCGACCGCCTTCGCCAGACGGAGCAAGTCAGGAATCGCCGCGAACCGCCACATACCGCGATGGCAACCGAACAATCGGAAGAACATACCGTACACCGGGATAGCTACAGCGATCAGGCCGAGCATCGCATGCCATGCGCCAGGTGGGATATGACTCAGGTTGTATCTGACCCAGTAGGCGGCGATGATCGCAATAGGCACCCAGGCGACATCGTGGGCGAATGCCAGCCAGCGCCTGTATGACATCCGATCTGCTGGTTTCATTTCCATTGATGCATTCCATCCGCGGGATCGAAAATCTGATTCAGCATGCCCCAACACCGTCCGACCACCGCATTGTTCGGCGTCAACCGGCGGATGGCTACTGATAATAGGCCGCCCCTAAGTCGTTTTGCGTAACGGTTTGTGTAATTCTACCATCACCCCGCCAGCCACCCAAGTCACCCGGATACCGTCAGCTTAGCTACGTAATTTCAGCAGGGTATCCAGTATGACCCTGATATCCGTCATGCAGTTTGCGCGCTTCGCATATGCCAGGTTCATCCTGATCTTGTCGCCCATTATACGTTCTATGTAGGCCTTCTCCGGGTGCGCTTCCGTGGCCAATACTCCGCTCTCGTCGAGATAGTGAATCGAGGCCGGATCGGTGATTCCCGGCTTGAGGTCGAGTATTTTTCGCTGTTCCGTCGTGTACATCCGCACGTAGCGCGGGACTTCGGGCCGCGGCCCTACGAGGCTCATCTCTCCTCGCAATACGTTGATAAGTTGCGGAAGTTCGTCGAATTTGCTTGATCTCAGCCAACGGCCTACTCGCGTGATCCGCGCATCGCCGGCGACAGTTATGAGCGGCCCTTTGCGTTCGGCGTTCTCGATCATCGTACGGAATTTCAATATCTGGAACATGGTGCCGCGGTGACCCACCCGCTCCTGCACAAAAAAGACGGGCCCTCCGTCATCCATCTTTATCGCCAACGACACAATAAGGAAGACCAGAATGA
The DNA here is from genome assembly GCA_036000105.1 of Gammaproteobacteria bacterium. Classification (GTDB taxonomy): domain Bacteria; phylum Pseudomonadota; class Gammaproteobacteria; order Natronospirales; family REEB76; genus DASUBN01. The sequence goes on along the minus strand of DASYGE010000006.1, from coordinate 66,572 downwards.
GCACCGGCATAGCGATGATGACCAAGGCAAGATCGAGCGCGCGCTTCGAAAGTGTCATCGACGATGCGACTTTATAATGTCCATTACAGCCTCGATGACGTCATCCACGTCTGCGTCGGTCAGCCGCGGGTGCAGCGGCAGGCTGACCAATCGGTGGAAGCTTCCGTGGGCGATGGGAAAATCGTCGGGTCTGTAGGCGTATTTGTCCCGGTAATAGGGATGGAGATGTATCGGTATGAAATGTACCGAACAGCCGATGTTCCGTGCGGCCATCTCCTCTATGAAGCGGTTCCGGTCGATAGAGATGACATGCAGATTGAGTCGCAGCGGATAAAGATGCCAAGCATGGTCTACTTCCGGTCGCGCACGGGGCACTTCTAGCGCGTCGCTGTCGCCGAAAGCTCTCGCATAGGATTGGACGATCTCGCAGCGACGCGCTTGGAACCGTTCGAGCTTCGCCAATTGCCCTATGCCAAGCGCAGCCTGGATATCTGTCATATTGTATTTGAATCCTGGCAGCTGAATCTCGTAGTACCAGTTGCCGCCCTTGCCGTAGCGCTTCCAGGCGTCCCGGCTCATGCCGTGCAGGCTGACGATGCGTGCACGATCGATGAAATCCGGCGGGCCCGTGAGCGCCCCACCCTCGGCTGTGGTGAGATTCTTAGTCGCATAGAAACTGAAGGCGGTTGGGTTGCCGGCGGATCCGATCAGCTTGCCCTTGTATCGGGCCGGGATAGCGTGCGCCGCATCCTCGATCACATGCAGGTGTCCGGCCGCCGCAAGCTCATTGATTTGATCCATCTCGGCAGGATGTCCGCTATAGTGCACCGGGAGGATGGCTTTCGTCCTCGGCGTCAGGGCTCCAGCTATACGCTGCGGATCTATATTCAATGTATCCGGCTCGACATCCACCAGGATGGGCTTCGCCCCGACGTGCTCTATTACGTTGACCGACGCGGCGAAGGTCATGGGAGTGGTGATGACCTCATCGCCCGGACCTATGCCGAGGGTGACCAGGGCAGTGTGCAAGCCCGCGGTGCAGGAGTTGAGAGGCAGAACAGCCTCGGCGTGCAGAAACTCCTGGAACTTCCGGGCGAAGTCCTGGGTCTTCGGGCCCGTAGTGATCCAGTCGGATTTCAGCGTCTCCACCACGCTGTCGATCTCGTCCTGCGAGATGAGTGGCTGGGCAAATGGCAAGAATTCACGCCGCATAATTACTCCAATAATGATCGACCAATCAGGCGGGACGCTGTAGCCCCGAAATTGAGTCCCGGGGATTCGGGTATCCCAGAGCGGACAACTGGGGTGAAATGATTTCCAAGACCGCCCGCCTCTCGGACTCCGGCAGCAGCTCCCAACCAGATCGGATATCCCGTCTCACGGTATTCCGATACGTAGCGAGGACAGGTGCCGCGTCATGGATACCGGCGAAGCTGGCGATACGTCCGACCACGTCCAGGTCGCGGACTAGCATCTCATATCCGACGGTCAGGACCCTCTCGGGCGGGAGCGCGACAAGGTCGCGGCGGGCGCTTTCCACGCAGACAGCCCACTGCCGTGCACAGACTTCGATAAGGGGTCTCGCGGCCAGGTCCGCGTCTATCCCAGGGTAGCGGGGACCCCATATGCGCACGCCGCTGCGGCGCCGGAACACACGGGATGCAACGTTCGCCAGATACCAGGCGGCATACCTGTAGTCCGCCAGCGGGAACGTCCTGGCCTTCCTCAGCAGGTAGGTCCAATCAGGCTTTTCCCGCCACATCCGGTACGCGCTCTCGACCACATCGCGTCCGTCGCGCAGTAGGTGTATGTACTTCGCTTCAGGGAAAACTTGCTCGAGGAATGGAATGCGCAGACAATTGGATACGGTCTTCTCAATCAACAGCGACTTCCCGGCCCCATACTTCGCCTGACGGCAGAGTTCTGCGGCGATGCGCTGCCTCACCTGTGCGGAGGCGGCAGCCGGCAACGCATCGTCCGGGAACCCCTCATTCCCACCGCGCCAGACGTAGTTCACGTCGTAGGGGACCACTGCCGCATACGGGCTCGCACCTATGACGTCGCGGAGGAATTTCGTGCCCGAACGCGCCGCACCTATGACGAAGACGACGTTCATGGATGAGCTGCGGCAGCCAGTTCTTTGACCAGCCGCGACCACTTATCCAGAGCCTGGTCACGTCCGAACATTTCCCGGCCAAGCTCGATAATCCTCGCACGGCGTCTGGCGAGGTCTGCTTTCCGCTCGCGGAGTTTGTGGATCGCCGCCGCGATAGCCACCGGATCACCGGGTTCACAGACTTCACCCAAGCCCTCCCTCTCCACCATCTCGGAAAGTTCGCTTGCTTTATCCATGCAGACAAGCAGTGGGCAGCCGAGCTTCATATATGTCGCCGTCTTCGAAGGATAGGCATACCGGTATACACCTGCCTGTAATGCGATCAATCCTACGTCGCTGTCCGCGATCAGACGCTCGACAGCAGATTGGGATTTATGCTCCAGGAACCGTACACTGCGGTTAAGTAGGTCCCCCGCTCGGATCTGTAGCGATGCCTTCGCGACGCCACCGCCGACGAGCAGCAATTCCACCCGCTCCTCGTCCTGCAACAGATGCATCGCATCGATAATCGATTCCAGGCCCTGGAATCTCCCGATGTTTCCAGCAAAGATGATGCACAGTTTCGGCTGTTCGGCCCCCGAAATGGGCATGTCCTGGCCAGGCGAGGAGAGATCTGCATCCAGCATGAAGTTGTTGATCACCCGAAGCTTAGCGGTATCTGTCAAGCCCCGTTCGCGGAGGGTGTCAGCCATATCGCCAGACAGGACCACGATCCTCGAGGCCAGTGCGCATGTCCCGATATCCAGCTTGCGCAAGGCGCCGATCACAAACCGGTTGGTCAACATGCCCCCAAGCACGCCGCTCTCAGGGTGGATGTCCTGGCAATGATAGATGAACCTCGCCCGCTTTACCGAGGCCAGACGCGCGGCGACTCCTGCGATCAACACCGGGGGGGCGGTCGCGGCCATGATTACGTCGTACCGACGAATCGCGACCTGACAGGCCACGCGCAGGGAGAACAACACCGCGTTCAGGCCCCGCGCCAGCAGGTTCCGGTGGTTCTCACGAAACAACCACACCCGCCTGACATCGAAACCATCCATGCTCTCCCGATAGGGCTGCCGCGGTGGAGGATAGGCGGGGTTATAGGAAGGTTGTGTGCTGAGTACCGTCACTTCATGGCCATCCGCTGCCAACTTACCGGCCATGTGCCGCAACATCTGGGCATACGGCGGGGAATCCGGCCAGAAATAGCGATGTATGATCAGTATCTTCAACAGGATGCTCAGCTCGGGTCGTGAAACACTACGCCGTCCCAGAGATTGCTGAGCTTGGCTGTCCCCAGGATTAGATTGACCACGCGCTGAGAAACATTCGTTATCGTGTAATCGGCGGGCACCGGGGGCCGAGCGCCTGCGGAATATTGTCGTGTAATGGCGTCCACCGCGCGCACGATTGCATCCGCCTCCAAGCCCGTCAGGATGATGCTCCCGACATCCAGCGCCTCAGGTCGTTCCATGGCGTTGCGTACCGTCACCGCCGGGAAGCCGATTATGGATGATTCCTCACTGATCGTGCCGCTGTCGGATACGACACAGAAGGATTCCATCTGCAGCTTGTTGTAATCCAGAAACCCGAAGGGCTTGAGGAAACGGATGGCCGACGAAGGTTTATACCTATCCAGCGCCTCGATGCGCTTGCGTGTACGCGGATGAGTGGAGACGACGATCGGGTGGCCGAACCGGCCGTGCAGGGCTGATAGCGCGTCCAGCAGGCTGAGGAGGTTCTCCCGGTTATCAACGTTCTCTTCGCGATGGATGCTAACCAGGATGAATCTCCCACGCTCGACGCCCAAGCGGGCCAAGGCATCGGACGCTTCTATGCCGGGGCGATAGTGGTCGAGCACCTCGCGCATCGGCGAACCCGTAAGGTAAATCCTCCGGTGTGGCAAGCCTTCGGAAAGCAGGTGGCGGCGTGCGTGTTCCGTATATACCAGGTTAAAGTCGCTGATGCGGTCCACGATCCTGCGGTTGATCTCCTCGGGGACGTTCGCGTCGAAGCAGCGGTTGCCGGCTTCCATGTGATAGACCGGGATCTTCATGCGCTTCGCCATGATCGCCGCTATGGAGCTGTTGGTATCGCCGAGGATCAACACTGCATCCGGGCGCTCAGCCTGGAGGACCTTCTCGATGGAGATCATGATATTGCCCAACACGCTTCCCAGGCTACTCGGGTCCACGTTGAGGAATATGTCCGGGGTACGTATCCGTAATTCCTTGAAGAAAATCTCATTCAACTCATAGTCGTAGTTCTGTCCTGTGTGCACGATCTTGTGCTCGGTGTAGGCGTCCAGGGTCACCATGACCCGGGCGAGACGGATGATCTCCGGCCGCGTACCGAGGATGGTCATCACTTTGAGAGGCTTCATCGCTTATCCCTGCTGATTGACGGGTTCGCAAACGGTATCCGGCCGGGCCGGATCAAAGATCTCATTGCTCCAGAACATGGTCAGGAGCGTATCGGACCCTGTGTTGGTGATATTGTGGGTGTGCAGGGTCGGCATGTCTATATACCGTGGTTCGGAACCCGATACTCTGAATTCGCTGACCTCCCTGCTGAACAGCTTGCGGATCCGGATCACCGCACTGCCTCCGATCACCAGGAAGCGCTCCACTTTGTTGAAGTGGTAATGCTCTCCGCGGGTGATGCCGGGCTTGGTGGTGGAAAGGAATGCTTGGCCGCCGCTATACCCCTTGACCGCCTCGAATAGGCCGCCGCGGTTGTCCGTATTCAATTTGAGCCCGACCGGATAGTGCTCGGGGTATAGGTAGCCGCGATACGTATTGAAGAGCCGCAAGGTGAAGTCATCTCTCAGATCCGGGACGATGTCGTTGCGGTAATCCGCATCCAGGGCCTGGACCTGCTCAAGGAGTTCAACGACTGTTACGGGACGGCCATGGAGGCGCCGCAGGCCGCCCGCAGGCTGCAAGAGCGTCTCGACGATCGCGGCGCAGACGTCCTGGGCGTGTACCAGCTCCAGTTGGCCGTTTACGTCGACGCGCGGTGCCTCGCCTTTTGCGATCTGATAACAAAACGTAGCCGCCACGGAATTGTAGAAGGGCCGGCACTGTTCGCCGAAGACATGTGGCAGTACGAAGGTAGTGAACTTCGCACCGACCCGGTCCGCCCACTCGCCGAGGATCTCGCCCGCCCGGCGCTTGCCGCGACCGTAAGGCGTGTCGTGTTCGGCATGGGTGCTGGATGTATAGATCAGATCAGGAGTACGGCCTGTGCGTTCCAGTGAATCGACCAGCTGCTGCGCGATGCGGATGTTGCCCTCCTCGACCTCCCCGGGTTTCGCCCGGTTTATACCCGCGAGATGCACCACTGCATCCGCACGCTGCAGGACGCCGCGGCGTCCTTCGGCATCGCCCCAGGCAACGTGATCTAAGAGCAAAGGAGATGCCCAGCCCTGGCCATGCAGATGACATCGAAGATGCCAGGCCAGGAATCCGCCCGCCCCCGTAATGGCGATTGTCCGCACGTCAAGGCTCCAGGGAAACAGCCGCCATTTTAATCGCGATTCAGCGCGCCTGCCATAGCGCAAGCTCGTGCCGGATCTCCGGCAGCTTCAAAATAAGCTCGTCGATTTCGCGCGCGACCAGACGCCGCGTATTGTGTGAATGGTAATCCTCGGTGGAAGCTTCCTTCGGCTCTCCTTCCGAGAAATATTTCGCATAATTGAGGTCACGGTCATCCATCCGGATACGGTAATAATCCCCCATGTCTTCCGCCCGCAGCCGTTCCTCCGCATTCACCAGGGTCTCATACAGCTTCTCTCCGTGACGCATGCCGATCACCTTCACCGGGTTGTCGGCCTTGAACAGCCTCTTCAGCGATTCCACCAGCTCCCCGATGGTGCAGGCAGGTGCCTTGCGCACGAAGATATCTCCCCGTTTCGCGTTCATGAAAGCGAACTCCACGAGATCAACGGCGTCAGACAAAGCCAGCATGAAGCGTGTCATGCCCGGTTCCGTCACGGTCAAAGGCTTGCCTTCTTTAATCTGTTTTACGAACAATGGAATCACCGAGCCACGGGAATACATCACATTGCCGTAGCGGACACAGGAGATCACCGTGCCACCGTCCCGCACATCGCGGGCGCTAGCCTGAGCCACCTTCTCCATCAGCGCCTTGGTCATCCCCATAGCATTGATCGGGTATACCGCCTTGTCGGTGCCGAGGCAGACTACGCCTTTGGCGCCGTGCTGAATCGCCGAGTCCAGCACGTTCATGCTGCCGACGATGTTGGTCTGCACCGCCTCCATAGGGAAAAACTCGCAGGATGGCACCTGTTTGAGAGCGGCCGCATGAAACACGTAATGGACGCCCTCCATCGCCTTGTCGACGCTGCTGCGGCTGCGGACGTCACCGATATAGAACTTTACCGCTGGATCGTTCATCTCGATCCGCATAGTGTTCTGCTTGTCCTCATCGCGGCTGAAGATACGAATCTCAGGGCAGCCTTTGCTTAAAAGATGTTTGGCTACTGTACGGCCAAACGAACCCGTTCCACCGGTCACAAGTATCGCTTTATCTTCGAACATTAATTGCCCACCAATGTTGATTCTCGTCAGCCACCGTCATCATGCGCGCTGAGTGCCTGGAGCCGGATATCACGTGCGCCGTTCAACCAAAAGCCGGATCGCTGTGGGCTTCATTGGCCGTGCGTGCATCCATCTGATTACGATGCCGCGAACCGATCAGCCAAACACCCAATAAGTTGAGCGCGATCCCGTGCGTCAGGAGAGACGTCGTGAGGTCCGCGTTGACCAGCTGAAAGATACTGACCGCCGCTATCCCCGTCCCCGCCCAAAGAGGCATACGATCATGAGTTAGCAGATCAAACAGTTTCAGGATCATCGCCAAGATCGCGGTATAGAGAAAAATACCCGCTGCCCCCAATTGCATATACCCAGACGCAATATACCCGGCATTCACAAATGCGTCACTACCTAGTCCGTACCGGCCCGCGCCTATCAACAATGGGACCGGTTCGTTGTAGGGATATTCGCTGAAATGCGAGAGAAAGCTGTTACTGAACGCCACGTATGGATGATCTTGGAAAAAATGATAATACGCGAAGTGGTTAAATCCAATCACGTCGAATAAACGGAAGACCAAGACCCCAAGAAACAGATGATTACTGGTCGCCCTATCAAGCAGGACCGCGCTAATTAGAATGCCGCTCAGCCCAAGGAGGGTCACACGTATCAGGTTCACACGCATGATGCTGACCATATAGACTGCAATTATGATCAGTGGATAGAAAAGCAGTTCTTTATGTGTTGTGAGAGCATACAGGAACACTTCAAGGGCCACACAGATGGAAAATGAGAAGTACTTGCGTCTCCAAAGCGAGACTACCATCAGAACAACAAGAAAGCTCTTGCCACCCCAAATCCAAAGATAAGCCAAACCACCCCCCAAGACCTCATCCGTAATTATGCTGCGAATCTCGTAGACCTTGATGAAACTCAGATTGAGATACTGCAGCCCGCCGCGAAGAATCAAAACCAGGAACAGTAACCCCAGAAATGTCAGGGCAACCACTAAATATGCCCGACTCCCGCCGCGGAGATCTCGCACGGATGCGTGTGTGAAATGCAACTTCATAAGCAACTGAAGCATCACGAATGATGCGGCCACAATTAGAGCGAAACTCGAAGATTCATTTTGTAACCCCCACAGACTGAGTATGGGAATTACGATAAAGACAAACAATATGAGCAAGGCAAAATCGGATGAATTCCGGGTCCGTCGCGGAAGCAATAAAGCCAAGGTCACAAGCACGAAATATGACAACGTCAACTTAAAAGAATTGATGTCGGTGCTAAACCCAGCATATGCATATAACGGGCTGACCGCAGCTACAAACGTGTAGTCTATAAGTACCTTGAATAGAACGAACAGCGCGATATTCAGCAGCATCTGCGAGCCCCGGCAGCGCTACGGCTATTTCTTGCGATACGTCCAGCCACGGTCATCTCCCCCAAATTGTTCGAAGTGCAGCTCACGTAACATCGGGATTTGTTGCTCGCTGCCGATCGTCGCAATATAGGTGACTTCTCCGGCTATAGCTCCCATCCCTTTCAGAATCTCATTCTCCGAACCATTAGTGGTAATGCTCACAAGCCTTGGGGTTGATAACCCATTTACCCGAAGTATATTCTCGACAGAATCGACATCGATCTCAGTCACCTCGAATCTCGCCAAATCGGTCCTCGAAGAATCGGCTACCTCTTCAACGAGATTGGCCGCTGGATTGGCATGATCGACCAGGAAGCGCAGGCGGGCCTTATGGCTCCAGGCGCCGAGGGGGACAATGATAACGTTGTCCATCTTGTGTTTCGCGACGAAGCGGCGCAACGCCGCTACGTTGTCCTTATCGGGCTCAATGATGATAGCCTTGCCGGAAACCCCAACCCTACGTGCCAGATGAATTCCGCGCGATCGGCCGGCTCGCAACAGATCCCACGGTGCACCGATCTGGACTACGGTATCACCCGGGTTTAACAGCCTATACGGCAATCTGAACTGCAATAATAAACCAATGCCGGGCCATTTTACTGCATCTGGTAGATTCCATAAAAGAGCATACGCAATCCATCGAAGTACCTTATGAACCGAAGAGAATCGACTAAGACGATAAAGCATTCGAACTCTCCCAATGCCATCTATTACAAAACACACCTGGACAATTCAATCATTCTAATAAGGGGTATATGCGAACTAGTTATCTCACAATAATTTCATTTTTTGCCACTATTAATACTCTCATAGAAATTAATAAGAGTGCGCATTTCATTTTCCCATGAGTATTTCTCGATAAATGCTGCGCGCCCCTTAAGCCCCATCGCGTACGCCTCTTGTGTGTTATCAACCAGATAAGTGATGCTATCGACGAATGACTCAACTTGCTCTGGCTTCGCGAGCAACCCCGCTCCGGTTTCTTCAACAAGAGCCTTTTGATGTGGTAAATCACTTGTTACGATCGGTAACGAAGCCGCCATGAACTCGAACAGCTTAGTATGCACACCTTTTATCTGTTGCTCGACGCGCAAGTTGGGGTTAATGCCAATTGTAGCCTGGTTGAGCAGTAGCATAATTTCATGCGCTCTAACCGGCGGCAATATCCGGAAGGACTCAGCAGGGAGTTTCCGTTGCATCGCTTCAATAAATGCAGCGCGAAATGATCCGTTGGTAAACCGGTCCGGGGCGATAAACACAACTCCGGGCCGTTTTTTCAGCGTCATCTCGGCGATATCTAAAAGCAACATGCTGCCATTATTTATATTGTGCATTCCCGTAAATATTACTGAAGGCCCACGTAAGAGATAATCTGGGCGTTCATCCTTCAGCAAATGTACAGATGCATAGTTTCTTACAAATACTTTATTTAATTTCGCGCCACTAAAGTCCGGTTCCTGGTACGGCGTTACCAAAACGACGTTATGGACAATTCGAGAAAAGCCTTTCTGCGCATGACGCACGAACCAAGAAAGCAATCGTCGCAGCGGCGGATTCAGCCACTTCCGATTTAGGACTTCCGCCGGATAATTCTCATGCACGTCATAAACCACATCTTTAAATAATGTCCAAAGAGACATCCAAGGTAACAGGTCAATATCGTGGAAATGTATGATTTCAATCCGGTGACGAATCGCATATAAACGCGAACACACCTTAATGGGGATTATAAGCACCCTCGACGTGAGGCCATGCCCACGCTTAAAAGGATGGAAGGTAACTCCACAAACAATCTGACCTTCAGCCATATCCCATGGACACACAAGGTGCACTTCGCAGCCGAGTTCAGCGAGTCCCCTGGCATGGCGCCAGACGCGCTTGTCAAAATCGGGATGGATCGATGTGACGATTGCGATTGATTTCGACATTTCTTATAGTTATATCAAATGCAACGATTACGATGCTTGAACTTCACTTAGCCTACTTACCAAAGAAACGGCGGCGTCTCCCTCTCCATATAGCTTTGCTTCAAATATCGACTCCGTTTTTCCTAGTGCGCTGTGAAATCCATTTACAATTCTAGTCGGATCGGCTCCCACCAATTCATTCGCGTGGCATTGCACTAACTCACTCCACTCAGTCTCGTGTCGCATAGTGATGCAGGGCACTTTATAGAAATAAGCCTCCTTCTGCATCCCACCAGAATCAGTCGCTATGAGCTTCGCGTTTTTCTCAAGTACCATCATATCCAAGTAGCCGATCGGATCGATTACTTTGATCTTTGAATACCGTTTAATATCTATCCCGTATTCCAATAATTTTTTGCGCGTTCTGGGATGCAGCGGCATAATCACGGCCATATGTGCGCCTATAGTCTGAAGTCCCTCAAGAATGCCGACAAGCCGCCCCCTGTCTTCCGTGTTCTCCGCCCTATGAACTGTCGCAAGCACATAATCTTTCCCGCTTAACTCGAGATCTCCGTACACTTTAGCGTGCATATCTGCGTGCTTACTAAATAGCATCGCGACATCGTACATGACGTCTCCCACGAGATGGATTTTTTTGTGATCTATCCCTTCTCTGGTGAGATTATCTACTGCCAAACAAGTTGGGGCGAATAAAATATCTGAAATGTGGTCAGTCACCACTCTATTTATTTCCTCGGGCATTAAGCGGTTAAACGACCGAAGGCCGCTTTCAACATGCGCGATTGGAATATGCAACTTCACTGCAGCCAGCGCACCCGCCATCGTTGAATTAGTATCGCCATATACCAATACAATATCGGGCTTCGCTTCGCTCATAGTCCGCTCTAGAGCCTCCAGCATCCTTCCAGTTTGCGCTCCCTGCTCTCCCCCTCCGATGCCAAGATTGACGTGGGGTTTCGGCAACCTGAGTTCATCAAAAAATATGTCGGACATATTTGCATCATAATGCTGTCCTGTATGAACAATATATTCCTCAAGAGCATGGTGTTCTTTGATTCGTAATGAAACTATGCTTGCCTTTACGAACTGAGGCCTTGCTCCTATCACAGACAAAATGCGCATTTGCTTAACCATAACTAGACCCGTTAAATGTCATTTATTAAATTGCAACTGAAAATACCTGCGACCACCGTATAAAATTCAACCATCTCCACAACTGGAAACCAGGTGGCGGCATACGCCCATTCAGGCTACTTTCCCATCGCGCAATCAGATCATGTGCCTTGATTGATTTCGCGGGTAACCCGCTTGTCAAAGTTCGATCAACCCATGAGGATGTCGCCTGCATCCAATCCATTTCGGATGTGGCGAATCCAATCTTGTCGCGTCTATCTAATATCTCATCCGGTACAATCCCCCGCATCGCTTGCCTGAATATATGTTTGCTGCCACCCGTATTATCGACGAGATACTCTGTCGGCAAGCCCACGAGCAACTCAGCAAAATCGTACGTCAGGAATGGCACACGACTCTCGATCGAAAACCGCATGCTATTGCGGTCCTCATAACGTAGCAAGGCAGGCAAAGATGTCGCTCCCAGCGTATCGATGAGGCTCTCACGCAAGCAGTGATTACTGAGACTGCGCATACCGGGTGGAGTGAAATCGACATGTCTCTCCTGGAACCAGCAGACGTTCATCCAATCCGGCTTCAGACCCTTGCCTATTGCCTTGCGGCTCAGTGCCTGCACCGCCGGCGGGAAAAGTTGACGTGCGGCTAACTGCAAGATCAGCTTCCGATTCCTGCCCGGCCATTTCGATGACCTGTTTAGGAAGCGGATCGCCGATACGAGCCTCTTCCGTTTCACCAGTTCCGCGAAGACGCTCCCTTGATAACCCGGGTAACCCGCGAGCATCTCATCAGCACCCTGCCCATCGAGCATCACCTTTATGCCGTTTTCTGCAGCGGCGCGGAACACACAATACTGGGCATAGATGCTGGTGCTACCGAAGGGCTCACCCTGCATGGCGATCAGGTTGTCGAGATCACGAGCCAAGTCTTCAGCGCCCGGCTTGATCTTGACACCCTTCGCCCCGGCACTGGCATTGGCCATGTCAATCCACTTCTCCTCCGAGAGGGCGCCGGGCGCGATGTAGCTGATCGTCCTGATGTCCGCTTTGGAATCCAGCGCCCGGATGGCACACACGATGGCAGAAGAATCGATACCGCCAGATAATGCAGCGCCTAGCGGCACATCGCTGCGCAGGTGCAGGCGGACGTTTTCCAGAAAGAGATCGCGGACACGCTGGGTCGCCTGCTCGTAGCTACCGCAATCATTTTCCTCGAGGCTGAGCTGCCAGTATTTCTGTGCGCTGCCGATCGCCAAAGTGTCAAGATCGATTTCCAGTATAGAGGCCGGCGGAACCTGCTTCACGTCTGAAAACAATGTGCCTTCATTGTGAGCCGTATTCCCAAACTGGAGGTAATCGTACGTTGCCTGCGCGTTCAGCTCGCGCCCTACCCCGGGGAGGTCGAGAAGCGGGGGTATCTCCGAGGCGAAGCCCACCCCATCCCGAAAGCGGCAGTAATAGAGCGGCTTGATGCCGAAGTGGTCGCGTACAGCATAGAGCTTCCGCCGCTCGACATCGAGCAGAGTAAACGCGAACATCCCCTTGAAACGACGCGCGGCGGTCACACCCCACTGGCGCAGCGCGGTCAGCACTACTTCCGTGTCGGTGTGCGTGTGGAACCTGTGACCGAGCGATTCAAGCTCTGTGCGCAACTCCCGGTAGTTGTAGACCTCGCCGTTGTAATCGATATACAGTTTCCTGTCTGCTGACGCCATCGGCTGACGTCCGTCGGCAGAAAGATCGATGATTGCAAGGCGCTGCTGTCCCATGACAACCCGGCCAGGAGCAACTGGCTCATCCCGTCCGAGACGGCAGTCACTTCCATCCCAAGCGAGCCAGCCATGGTCATCCGGCCCACGATGCGCGAGCCTTTCCAACAGGGGTTCTATCCTGGGTTCACTGGATACGGTTCGATGCACCAATGTAACTAGGCCGCACATATCACGCGTCTTCCTTTAGGTCTTTTTCAACTATATGTACTATCACAACAAAATAGACCACATATCCGATAATATTAGCCCCGCTCAGGAGCATGATCGACTCCATCAGCCCTAAGGCATGGTATCGAGCTATGGCGTACACCGCGCCGATCAGGAGCAGAGCCGTAACATCATATATGAGCTTGTACTCCTGCCGCTCAAGCACCGATAGCAGACGACTGAGAGTCGTGACGATAAGCGCCGCGTAAAGCCAGGGCGCTATAATGGCTGTCATCGTTCCCATGGGCGCCCAGAGCCTTCCGAATATCCATGGGACCACCAACGGCGCGACGACCATCATCACGGCAAGCGGCAGCAGGCCGAACAAAGCGAGCTTGCGGACCAGCGTATAGAACAATTGGTGAGCCTCAGCCCGAGTACCCTTACGCACCTTGCTAGCCAGCTCCATCTGAAAGACATCAGCGATTGCGCGGCCAATCTGCGCATTCGGGATAGCCACCAGTATCCGCGCCAGCCCGAACCATCCTGCCGCCTGGGCACCATACAGCGCGCCGATCATGGGCACCGGTATGGTCAAAGCGAGCTGATCGATCGCAACCGAAGGGGTCTCATAAACCGCAAATTTTGAATATTTCTTCGCAACGCGCGCAAGATCAGACCAACTAAATGCCGGTCGGCTTGCCGCATGGCGTTCGCGTACCGATCTAAAAAGTGCGCCTGTCGCGCTCCAAGCGCCTGCGAGTTCAGCCACGAACAATCCCGGCACACCCACTCCACCGATCCCCAACACAATCCGCGCCAACCCATTTGACAATGCTCGCATGACGGTCGCGCGGCTAATGTCACGGACGAGGCCGCTCCGCAGCCCCCATGATCTGTACATCATGAACAGCCCATATCCGAACATGATCGGCGCCGTGGCGAGCACGCTCCACAGTGGCATCAACCCAAATCCCAGGGTCCCGCTTCGCACTAGGATTCCCAATATCGGAGCCGACAAAGCGGACATGCTCACAACGCAGATCATACCCACCCGAAATACCTGATGGGATTCAGCGCCCGTCTGCGAAATCAGGATCGCCGATTCGTACCGCAATGACAACATGACCGACCAGAATCCGAAAAATGAGATGAATATCGATATGATGCCGATTTCGGCCGGTGTATACAGACGTGTGACCACCGGCATGGCAATCGCTGTTATTGCCTGGGCGGCAGCGGTACTGCTGGCGAGAGCTATGACGCTCCTGCCCATTCCGCTTTTGGGTAAAAACCGAGTCAGCTTGGAAACAATGGCATTGATCACATGCTTACTGGATCACGGTCCTACGGACCTCTTCGACTATCCGGGATTGGGTTTCCCGGTCTAGATAAGGATGCATCGGCAGGCTCATGACCTGCGTGGCTGCCTGCTCCGAGTGCACCAGGTCCCGGCGCTCCTCCAGGAACGCGGGTTGCCTGTGGATCGGGAGTGGATAATGCACCGCTGTCGGGATACCGACACTCTTCAGCGCCGTGACAACCCTGTCCCGCGCATCCACCGCGATCGTGTATTGAGCGTAAACGCTCGTATTGAAGGATTCCACATGGGGGATACGCACGGCCCCCTTCAGCATCTCGTCATAACGATTAGCGACTTCGCGACGTTTGCTGACCTCGTCCTCGAACAGCGGCCATTTCGCCAGGAGCACCGCCGCCTGTAGGGTATCGAGGCGCCCATTCACTCCAACCCGCACATGGTGGTAGCGGCGTTCCTGGCCGTGGCGGCTGATCTGGCGCATGACGGTCGCCAGTTCATCGTCGTTTGTGAATAAGGCACCGCCGTCCCCGTAACATCCCAGAGGCTTCGATGGAAAGAAGCTGGTGGCGCCGATGAGCGAGAGGTTGCATGACTTCCTTCCCTTGTAGGTGGCGCCGAAACTCTGTGCGGCGTCCTCGATGACGGGCAGGCCGTGCTTCGCCGCCACCGCATTGATCGGATCCATGTCCACGCACTGGCCGTAGAGGCAGACCGGCACGATGGCCTTGGTCCTGGGAGTGATCGCGGCCTCGATCAACGTCGGATCGATGTTGTATGTCCTGGGGTCGATATCCACGCACACCGGCCGCGCACCCAGCACGCGTGCGGTCTCGGCTGTGGCGACGTATGTGAACGAAGGAGTGATGACCTCGTCCCCCGGGCCGACGCCAACCGCCATCATCGCTATGAGTAGCGCGTCGGTACCGCTGGCGACACCGATGCAGTGCTTCGCACCGACATGGTCCGCGAGCAGCGCCTCAAGTTCGGCCACTTCGGGTCCCAGGATGTACTGACCGTGTTCCATGACGCTGCGGATGCGGCGATTCACGTCCTGCTCGATGCGGTGGTACTGAGTCTTAAGATCGATGAATTCCATTTTTCAGTGCCTTTGAGTCAGACAAGCACGCAGCGGTCTTTGACCAGTCGGTAACGGTCTTCCGTGTGGGAACAAGTCTCTTCAATGCCGTCGCCCGTGAGCGGGAGCTTCAGCCGCTCGCCGAAGCGGCTCATCCAACCGATCTGCCTGGCGGGAACCCCTACCATCAGGGCGAAATCCGGCACGTCGGCATTGACGACGGCCCCCGCCCCGACGAACGCGTAGCAGCCGATGGTGACGCCGCACACGATCGTGCAATTGGCGCCCAGGCTCGCTCCCCTCTTGACCAACGTATCCCGGTACTCGTCTTTGCGAGTGACCGCGGAACGGGGATTGTAGACGTTGGTGAACACCATGCTGGGGCCGCAGAAGACGTCGTCCTCCATGGTCACGTTGTCGTACACTGACACGTTGTTCTGTATCTTGACGTTGTCACCGATGCTTACCCGATTCCCGACGTATACATTCTGGCCGAGCGAGCAGCGCTCACCGATGACCGCGCCGCCGGAGACGTGTACCCAGTGCCAGATCCGTGTCCCTGCACCAATCCTGGCGCCGGCATCTATGATCGCCGTCGCATGCGCCTGATATCCTGCTGAGGTCTCCATCAATGCTCCAGCGGCAGGGACACGCGGTGCCCATCGCGTGCCGACATATAGATCGCAATGAGCAGTTCCAGGGAGCGCAAACCCTCGCGTCCGTCGGTCTCGGGCTCGGCTTCCCCGCGCAGTGTCTTGATGACATTGTCGTAATAGAGCGGGTGTCCAAAGCCATACACGGACGTGGTCTCGTAACTCGCGCTCTTGATGAGTTCATCATCCGGGTCAGCATCGGCGAACTGCCAGTGGCTTATCTCGTTCACGGCGACGCCGCCGATCCTAGCGGTACCCTTCTCTCCCAGGATGGTGATGGAACCCTCCAGGTTCTGCGGATAGGTGAGCATCGTCACGTTCATGGAACCCAGCGCGCCCGAGCGCCACTTGATACTGACAACGCCCGTGTCCTCCACCTCGATGTTGCGCGCGAGGGTGGCAGTGAAAGCCTGCACGCTCTCCACGGGGCCCACCAGCCAATCGAGCAGATCCACATAGTGGCTCGCCTGGTTCATGAAGGCCCCACCATCGAACTCCCAGGTGCCACGCCACTTGGCGCTGTCGTAATACGACTGCGGGCGGGTCCAGAACACGTTGATGTTGACCATGTAGATGCGGCCGAAACGGCGCTTGTCCACGGCGCGCTTCAGCAGTTGCAAGGTGGTGTTGAGGCGGTTCTGCTTGACCACGAACAGGCGGACCCCGGCCTCGTCACAGGCCTTGACCAAGCGCTTGCCATCTTCCCAACGCGTCGCCATCGGCTTCTCGGTGATCACATGAACGCCGGCCCGGGCCGCCTGGACGCCCTGGTCCGCGTGCATCCCGCTCGGCGTGGTGAGCACGACCGCGTCGCAAGCGCCCGCTTCAAGCAGCGCATCGAGGCTCGTATAACCCTTTGCGCCGGTGTTTTTCACTGCGGCATCGAGCACAGCGGCATCCCTGTCACACACCGCCGCCAGTTCCACTCGGTCAGCATGCCTGCGGAACGACTCGAAATGCTTCTCGGCGATACGCCCGCAACCGACGAGCGCGAACCTGATCTTGCGCCCTGTGATTGCCATGGATCTTGTCATGACCATGTCTGCACCCTTCAGGCCTTGACCACGTTGCTGAACGGCTGGCGATAAACCCCGCGGCTATCCACCACGAGCTTCGCCTGTCGGCGGACCATCTCATAATCTACACTGTCGTGGTCCGTGGCGATAAGCACGCAGTCATAAGCCGACAGCGTATTCGCATCCAGGGACACGCTCTTCAGGTCGAAACTGTGCTCGCGCATCTTCGGGAACATGGGCACGTAGGGATCGGAATATTCCACTTTGGCGCCTTTCTTCCGAAGTATCTCCATTATGTGGACCGAAGGTGACTCGCGCATGTCGTCCACGTTCTTCTTATAAGCGATGCCCAACACCAGGATGCGACTACCCTTGAGGGACTTGCCCTGGTCGTTGAGCCCATCCACGAGCTTGCTCACCACCCAATCGGGCATGGAGCTGTTTACCTCGCCCGCGAGCTCGATGAACCGCGTATGCACCCCGTATTCCCTCGCCTTCCAGGTCAGGTAGAAGGGATCGATGGGGATGCAATGTCCGCCCAGACCGGGACCTGGATAGTAGGGCACGAAGCCGAACGGCTTGGTAGCCGCGGCATCGATGACCTCGTGAATGTCTATGCCCATGCGGTCGGCGACGATCTTCATCTCATTCACCAGGCCAATATTCACGGCGCGGTGGATGTTCTCCAGGAGTTTGGTCATCTCCGCCGCGCGCGTGGAGCTCACGGGCACGACTTTATCGATAACCTGGCTATACAACGCGATACCCACGTCCCGGCAGGCCGGAGTATATCCGCCGCAGACCTTCGGGATGGTGCTGGTTGAGAAATTGGGGTTGCCCGGATCCTCCCGCTCGGGAGAGAACACCAGGAACACATCGCGGCCGACCGCGAATCCGCGGCTCTCGATACGGGGTTTCAACTCCTCGTCGGTGGTGCCGGGATAGGTCGTGCTCTCAAGGGAGACGACCTGGCCGGCCCGGAGGTGCGGCACGAGCATGTCCATGGTACCCGTCACGAATGACAGATCTGGCTCGCGGTATTTGTTCAGAGGGGTGGGCACGCAGATGATCAGCGCGTCGGCACCAGAGGCGCGCGCGAAATCCGTGGTCGCCTCGAAACCGCGCTTCTTGGCTTCCGCGATCCGGCGACTGTCGATATGCTTGATGTAGCTCTGCCCGGCATTGAGCGCTTTGATCTTATCTGGATCAATGTCCAGACCGATCACCCGGTATCTCACTTCGGTGAAGCGCAGCAGCAGCGGCAAGCCCACGTACCCCAGCCCGACGATGCCGATCACCGCCTGCCGGCTGGCCAGCTTCTCCAACAGCAGGTCGCGTTGCTTCGTATCCTGTTTATCCATGCCTTGTTTCCATACCAGATATATCAGTTCTTAAGGATGCCCTTGCGCACCAGGAACCTACAGAGTTCGTCGGCACAATCATCCGGGGTGCGGCCGACGGTGCGCAACACGAGTTCGGGAGTCTGCGGGGCTTCGTAGGGTGAATCGATGCCGGTGAAGTCCCGGATGAGACCCTCCCTCGCCTTCTTGTAGAGGCCTTTCGGGTCGCGCGACTCACACACCTCCAGCGGCGTGTCCACGAATATCTCGATGAAGTCCCCGTCACCGAGCAAGTCGCGCACCAGCCGTCGGTCACTGCGAAAAGGTGAGATGAAAGCGGTCAGCACTATCACGCCTGCATCCACGAACAGCTTCGCTACCTCGCCTATGCGGCGGATGTTCTCGACGCGGCCGGTATCCGAGAAGTCCAGATCCCTGTTGAGTCCGTGGCGAATGTTGTCACCGTCCAGTAGATAAGTGTGGTAGCCGCGAGTGTGCAACCTCTGCTCCACCATGTTAGCGATGCTCGACTTGCCCGAACCGCTGAGCCCCGTGAGCCAGATGGCGCATGACTGCTGACTCTTCTGGTTCGCGCGCTGCTCACGGCTCACCTTATGAACATGCCACATCACATTCTCGGGCCTGTCCTGTAGCATCGACTGCACAGCGCGGGTCATCATGCCGGCACCGACGGTGCCATTGCTCAGGCGGTCTATCACGATGAAACAGCCGGTGGAACGCGATATTGCGTAAGGATCGAAGGCCGCGGGTTCGCTGAACTTCACGCGCACCTGCGCGATCTGGTTGAGCTTGAGTTCGTCGGCCAGGTCCTTCTCCAGGGTGTTCACGTCCACCACGTGATGGATCTTCTCGATCACTCCGCTAACGGTCTTGGCATTGAGCTTGAATAAGTATTGCTTGCCCGGCAGCATGGGAGCATCCGCCATCCAGATTAGCCAGGCGTCCAGCTCCGCGTTCACATGTGGCGCACGCTCGCCGTGCACCAGCACATCGCCGCGGCTGATATCGATCTCATCCGCAAGCGTCACCGTCAATGCCGCGGGGGAATAGGCCATGTCCAGCTCGCCGCGCGGACCGAGGATCGAGGTGACCCGGCTCGTGCGGCGCGACGGCAGCACCATAATCTCGTCGCCCTTCTTCAGCACACCGGCTGCGAGCGTGCCGCAATAGCCGCGAAAGTCCAGGTTCGGTCGGTTCACGTATTGCACCGGCAAACGCAGATCCTTGAAATTCACGTCGCCCGTCACGTTGATCGTCTCCAAGAGATCGAGCAACGTAGGACCGGCATACCAGGGCATGCTATCCCCGCGATGCACCACATTCTCGCCCTTCAGGGCTGAGACCGGCACGAAGTGGATGTCGGGTAGATCCAGTGAAGCCGCCAGCGCGCGGTAATCGGCAGTGATACGCTCGAACACCGTCTTGTCCCAGCCGACCAGGTCCATCTTGTTGACAGCCACCACTGCATGACGGATGCCCAGCAGCGAAGCGATAAAGCTATGGCGGCGTGTCTGGGTGAGCACGCCCTTGCGTGCGTCGATGAGTATCACCGCGAGGTTGGCGGTGGAGGCACCGGTCGCCATGTTGCGCGTGTACTGCTCGTGCCCCGGCGTATCAGCGATGATGAACTTGCGCCGGTCGGTAGCGAAATAGCGGTAGGCCACGTCGATGGTGATGCCCTGCTCGCGCTCCGACTGCAGGCCATCCACAAGCAGTGCCAGATCCACCTGCTCACCGGTGGTGCCATGCTTACGGCTGTCCTTCTCCAACGCCTGCAAGTGGTCGTCGAAGATCATGTCCGTGTCGTACAAGAGCCGGCCTATGAGCGTGCTCTTCCCATCGTCCACGCTTCCACAGGTGATGAAGCGTAATAGCCCCTTCTTTTGGTATAGGTGCAGATAAGCTTCGATGTCATTGCGGATGAGTTCCTGCTGGCTGACCATCAGAAGTACCCCTCGCGCTTCTTCTGCTCCATCGAGCCCGCCTGGTCATGGTCGATCATGCGGCCCTGGCGTTCCGAGGTGCGCGTCAGCAGCATCTCCTGGATGATCTCCGGCACCGTGGTGGCACTGGAGCGCACCGCGCCGGACAAAGGATAGCAGCCCAGCGTACGGAAGCGCACGGTCTCCGTGCGGGGTTGTTCACCCGGGTTCAGCCGCATGCGCTCGTCGTCCACCATGATGAGCGCCCCATCTCGGTCCACCACGGGCCTCGGCTTGGCGAAATACAGAGGGACCACCGGAATCTTCTCCAGGTGCACGTACTGCCAGACATCCAGTTCGGTCCAGTTGGACAGGGGGAACACCCGGATGCTCTCACCGGGGTTGATGCGGCCGTTGTACAGGCTCCACAGTTCGGGTCGCTGGTTCTTCGGGTCCCAGCGGTGGTTGCTGTCGCGGAAGGAGTAGACGCGCTCCTTGGCTCGGGACTTCTCCTCGTCGCGGCGCGCGCCGCCGAAGGCGGCGTCGAAGCCATGCTTGGACAGAGCCTGCTTGAGCGACTCCGTCTTCATGATGTCGGTGTATTTCTTGCTGCCGTGGTCGAAGGGGTTGATGCCCGCTTTCACGCCTTCCTGATTGACGTGCACGATGAGTTCGAAACCAAGGCGTTTCGCGGTCTCGTCCCGGAAGCGGATCATGTCCCGGAACTTCCAGGTGGTATCCACATGCAGCAGCGGGAACGGCAGCTTGGCCGGATGGAAGGCCTTCTGCGCCAGATGCAGCATCACCGACGAGTCCTTGCCGATGGAATACAGCATCACCGGGCGCTCGAACTCCGCCGCCACCTCACGGATGATGTAGATACTCTCATCCTCGAGTTCTTCGAGATGCGTTCTCACCGAAGCCGACATCCATTCATTCCTGAAGACTGGGAATCATGCGCAATATGAGTGCTTAAAAGCGGTGTGCCGTCGTCACGCCTGTCCGCCAGCGGCCCGGGTCCGCGCGAGATCGAGCAGGTGCACGGCCAGCGCGGCCAAGAAACCGCAGAACAATCCCGCGAGCAGTGATAACAATGACGTCACCGCCAAACCAGGGCCACTTGGACGTGCGGAACGCTGCGCCGTTCCAAACGCATGGGAATAGATCACATCGCTTACGAGCCCGACCTGCAGCTGTTGTCTGAGAATGAATAGGTGATCCTGAAGCTTCGAGATTTCATCATTGATCAGGAGCAGCGTCAGATACTTTGACGTCATATCGCCTTTCGCGACAATCGCATCCCGACTCTTCTTGAGCTGGGTTAAATCCAGTTCAGATTTTGCGATAGT
Source organism: Gammaproteobacteria bacterium (assembly GCA_036000105.1). Classification (GTDB taxonomy): domain Bacteria; phylum Pseudomonadota; class Gammaproteobacteria; order Natronospirales; family REEB76; genus DASUBN01. Next base: position 44,812 of record DASYGE010000006.1, on the reverse strand, counting down.
ATCGATGAGTAATGACCTCAGGGTATCGACTCGCTGGTGCAACAAGACACCCTGGCGATCGTCGAATGCCCTAGCGATGCTATCGAGTATATCGACGATCATTTTCTCCTGATTAGCCTTGCCTTCAGTGGTGATCACTACAGCTTCGCTGCCGAGTGGTACTTTCACCTCGATTTGTGGAGCGCGTTTGGCTAGATCCGGATATTTCTGCCCATAGTCGCCCAGGACTTGTGGGATGATGCTCGTTTGAAGCTCCGCCATAACGGTCTGCGGATCTTCGATCAGAATAAGGCTATTCTTTTCGTCGCGTAAGCCACCGAGTTGCACGGCGACTGAGTATCCATACTGGCCGGACAAGAACGCTGACACGGTTATGCCGATCACTGTCACGAGCAAAGCAGTAGCGACAAATATCCGCAAATGGCGTCGCGCGATGACGATAAGGGCCAAAAGATCAACTTCGTTGGCCATCGAATTCTGTTCCATATCGCTCGTATTCATCCAACATTCTCCATAACGAAGCCATATATGGGCATCGGTTTCTTGGTCTTCTTTATCAGACCAGACCACCCCAATCTTCGGGTGCATGGGCATTTCCAATATTGGCCAATGCCGAAACCAAGGCAAAGACGATAGCCCACAGCCACAGACCATATGACTGGGCACCAAAATTGAGGGTACCCGGAAATCATGACGTGAACGTGGCCCCAAAAGCTGCCAAGGGCCGCGTAAGCATACCATTCAAGACACAAGCCTTGCTATGCATCACCCGGGGGAAGGATACCTAAATTTATAAGGGCGAAGACCGTTCAAAACGGTACTGCCAACCGAGCGTAGCTTGCTTTCTCGGCATCAAACTTCGATGTGTATGAGTTCTTCAAAGGGCACGTGCAAGATCACGCGCATGGATGAAAAGTGTAATGGACACAAAAAAGCACATCTCTCATGACAGGATATCTATTGATCCTTATCTAGAGGTGACCTTCCAGCGGCTGAAATTGGAGACAGAATAAATCGTACACCAGCGCGGTGCGAACGTAGAGAATCGCCCATCAATTCGTCTTAAACTTAGATGCTATTCCGCTTAACTAGCAACTTGTCGGTCGTATCACGATTTATTCTGAAATCTTTAAGTACAATGCGATTTTTCTGTCGTCTCTTTGCAACTTCATCGGCAATTAATAAAGAGACACATGACTCGTAATTGATAGTTTCCTAAAAGGAATTGCATCCGGGTTCGCGTTCAACTAATGACCATATCCAAATTGTGTTTCGCATATATTTCAGTAAGAGCTTTTCTATCAACCTTATCATTCGCCGACATAGGTAACGCTTCGCACACAATCATCTCTGACGGAATCATATAGTTCGGAATAACGTTGCTCAATTTCTCCTTCCACCGCTCCAGATCAAGATCATCGTATTTGGTATTTTCTGCCGAAGGCACTATATAGGATATCAGCCTCACCACAGTACCATCAGACTTCCTTAATGCAATAGTAGCGCCAGTCAAGACGCCAGGAAGTTCCCTCAAAGCAGCATCAATTTCGGACAGTTCAATTCGATATCCATGGAGTTTTATCTGATCATCCAAGCGGCCACTACAGAAAATAAGACCATTCTCATCGACAAATCCGGAATCACCGGTTCGAAAGCCACGTTTCCCATCCTGAGAAAACATCTTTGTGGCATTCAGATCTTCACGATTGATATACCCTCGCATAACATTGTTCCCCACGATGCATAACTCGCCTGTATGGGAATCGCAGTAAATTTTTGTACCCGGTTTCTGGTAACCAACCGGAAGGGGGTCGTATTCGTTCAATATGACATCGTCTATAAATATGCTGGTTGTGGCGACAGTGGCTTCAGTCGGTCCATACGTATTTATAATATTGCTGTTCGGGAACCGTTGACGAATGTGCTTTACGAGGCCCGTAGACAACACTTCGCCACAAAAGAGAAATGTGGTGATAAACGGAAGGCTCTTTTGATTGAAATCTCTTGAGAGCAATTGCTGATACGCAAACGATGGTGTTGAGACCCAAACAGTCGCTCTGTGGTCACGTATTCTGACATAGAATTTTTCAGTATTCGAAATGACCTCCCGTGAATTCAGAACGCAGGTACCACCTAAATATAAAGTGCCGACAATTTCATATACTGATAAATCAAAACTAAAAGGCGCCTGATTCATGAATACGGGGTGATCACCCAGGCCGAATGAGTCCCGCATCCAGGATCCGAGCTCGACAACACTCTCCACTCCAATTTGAACCCCTTTTGGTTCGCCTGTGCTCCCAGATGTAAACATCATATATGCGAGTTGCTTTTCCGCAAGCGGCGTCACGATCTCATTCAGTTTCTCGAACCTTGACTGATCCGCACGGAACAGCAATGTGGACTTAGATATGTCGCATATCCTCTGAATTCTTTCCGACGGATATATCGTATCTATTGGTACAAAGGGTATTCCCAAGCGAAGACAACCGGTAATGGCAACAATAAATGAAGCTTGCTTATGTCCCAGTATAACTAGGGGCACATCTCGTTGTGCTCCATGCTCCCTTGCCTTCCGAATCCATATATCAGATTCTTCTTCAAGTTGAGCCCATGTAAGTATCTGATCTGAACCTATTATGGCATCGCGCTCTCGATCAACAGTTTGATCGACGAAGCAAGCTTGCATGAAATCAAATTTCATAATAACTAGAAGAGTGCTTGTGGAAACTAGATGGGGCTGCGGCCGCTGAATATATAGAGTGCTATAACCGCAAGGGTAATCGTAATAATCCTGCCAGCCAGTTTAGGAACCCTCATATCCATGACGGCTCGAAGAGACTCGTTTGATTTGCCGATATTCACCATCGTGTTATAACCAACCGAATACGTACCAAAAAGCACCCCGCTTATCACATAGTCTTTTTGGAGTCCATTCCATGTTCCCATAAAAAACAGGGTCGCAAAAATACCTATGTTTTGCGCAAAGAGCTTGTGTTTAGTGAAAAAAGTTACCTTTTGAAGACTCTTATAGATAGGCATGAATACCACATCGCGCAGCCACTCGGACAGACTCATATGCCAACGTTTCCAGAAATCTTGCGGATTGCGGCTAGCTATTGGATTGTTAAAGTTTACTGGAAGGTGGAAGCCTAGCATCGCCGCAACGCCTAATGCCATGTTTGAATACCCAGCGAAGTCAAAATACAGATACGCTGTGTAGCCAAGCGCATTGATCAACATGCCATGGTGGGAATAATCATTCGGCGCGACCTTGTCAAGAATCTCTCCGTTTATCAATTCGGCCACGCCGAATTTCTGGAAAATTCCCAACACCAGCGTTTCCCAACCTTCAAGCAATTGTTCGATAGATAGACGCTGATACGCTGCAGCCAAATCCAGTTTGAAGTTACGCCACCTGTACATGGGGCCTGCAAGCAGCGCCATCGGGAAAAACAGATATGTGAAGTATTCGATAACATCGACGCTCTGAGCTTCATCGGCGAATAGCAACGTGTCTATGGCCCTGAAAGTGATGAAAGATACCCCTATCATCGAAAAGAAGGTCATCACCTTTGTTTTCAGCAGGACAAGCGGCAACAAAGTCAGTATTAGTCCAATCGATCTTTTGAGATGGGCCTTCTGTACGAGTTGCAGAATCAAGAATGAAGTGCAGAACAATAGCAGCGGTGCCACGAGAGAATTTCTGTACATTCCCAAAAATATCAGTGCTGTTACCCCAAAGATGAACAGCGCGTAAGGCGAATATCTGCCGCGCACCGCTTTATGGAGAATCAACAGTAATGGCAAGATTACTGCGATAGCAAAGAAATGCGTGTCGGAAAACAGCTGCATGTTCAGAACTGCTGGTATTCGAATACGACTTTTGCCGTGCTCATGGCTCCATCCACGGGTCCAGCGTTGATGGCAAACACGGCGACAAGAGCCAAGTAGAGAAATATAAGCCGGATCAGGCGCTTCATGTCTTTATCCTAAAGTACTCATATATCATCTCGTCAATTTTCAAGAATCCAAGTTCTCCCGGATGTACGGCATCCTGCAACAGCCCCGGGGTATACGGCCATTCACCCATGTCCATACATATGGCTTTGTATTGCTTGCAAAGGTTGCTTATCTCTTCGCTAACTGGCTTCATCCGAAATGAATCATCGTAGACATACGGATTCAGCGGCAGCGTGATCAAAAACGGTTGAACTCCGTGCCTATGCAATAGATCGAGTAATAGGCGCATGTCTTGTAACTCGGGGCGGCTGTTCATTTGAGGTTGGAGATAATCTAGGCCTTTCGGGGGCAGATTCTTATCCTTCAGTATCCGATCGAAATAATCATTTCTCACATATCGATGATTATCGGTCATCAGTGCCAATTCAGTCGCCTGTGCCGCGGGCTCATAAGCATGCATCGCATGCAGGTTGCACTGATAGCTCTCATCGGCAGGATAGGTGGCGCTTTCACCGGGGTAAACACCGGGATATCTATATGTAAATAGTTTCCACCTGGCATAATAAATGTCCGCCTCCAAAGGCTTGATTAACGCATCTAGAAGCAGGTTGGGATAAGTCAGACCGGAGATATACAGCTTCTGGGCGTCAGTCAGGTTCCCGAAGTCGTTTTTGTGCTCTTCAAGATAAGCGCCGATAGCCTGCCTGGCTTCGCTTTTCCAGTAGTCCCTATAGAGAATCTGGTCGGTCAAATGTAAGGAGAACGCCTGCGGTAGCATATCGCCTTTGTCGAACCAGCTCGGAGAGATGAAGATGACGATTTTCGATCGGGGGCTGAGATCACGCTGCAACGAAGAAAGGAGGCCATACATCCCTAGAGTCTGGTACTGGGCTTGGCCATAGGCGATAACAGGAATGTGACAAGACGTAGGAAGATAGTTGTAAGGTGCGAAACTTAGTGTAGTCGTACTGAGCTCCGATGACCCGAAGATGACGACACCTTTTCCGCTCCGTACCATATTCGAGATACGGGCATAATTTAGGGTTGACGCAGGGCCGCGGCCGCTGTTGTCTCGATTCAAACTTGAGAAGAACAGCCCGAATACGGGAGGTGTGACGTCTACACTTATGATTATCAGATATACGATGACGCTAACCAGCGCGACAGCGCTAGCGGCAATCAGATGACTAGCGAGCTTTGAATCAACGATGCGACGAAACATACTCGATGAGCGTCCTAGCCGTTTTTAGTTGTTCGCCGATCTCAGTGGCAGGGATGGTCACGCCAAGGGCACTTTCCACGGCGAGCGCGATGTCGACCGCAGCTATGGAATCCACCAGCCCCGAATCCAGTAACGGTTGATCTAGGGAAATCTTGGTTTTAGTGGCCTCTTGTAGAATGTTCAGGACTTCGCTTTCCACTTCCTGGTGCATTGGATTACCCATACCCTATTGGATCGATGCTTATTGCCCACGTTTGTGGGCGGGCAGGCTACCACAACGGGGGGGAGGGGGTTGATTACGATTTTGACAGCAATCCGTCTGCCGATACGGGGCGGGGGAAGGGGGTATATCTAGATGATCAACCACCCAGAAATATCGATGCGAGCGTTCAAGAATGGCTTGCTGGGGCGCCTGTAAAACCCAATTGGAGGCCCAATCCAAGGCCGTGTCCGGGGTCCCGTTTCCGGGCTCGACGCATGACCAGTCGATTGTCAAATTACGATCCACTGAAGCCCTTACAGCGGCGGGGCCCAAACTGAGAGGGAATGACCGCGCGGCCGACCCGGCATGGCGAGTACCGCGCAGTTGCGGTAGCCATTCGGAAAATCGATCCCCAACAGCGCCAAATCGGGCAGCGCCGAAGGTGGCAAAGGTTCGGCCACCGCTATCGCGGCCTGCCGCAAAGTCGCTAAAGGGACTTTCGCTAATACACTTTCTAGAGCTTGGGTCGTGCCCGGATAACCGCCCACAAACCAGGGGATACCTGGTGATACCGCCCCCAACGCATAGACGACGCCCGGAAGATTGTAGAAGGCGAGCACCGGTGAACCTGGTCGCAGGCTGCAGCTTACCGATGCCTGGTGCAACCCCTCGATGAAAGCAGCATCCTCCGCATCTACATACAGCCGGGATCCAGCGCTGCCGATCTGGACAGGTATCGTCTGCCGCAGTAAGCCACCGTTCAGACGGTAGGGATCGTTGAGGCACCCGTACAGGACTTGGACAGAACACAGCGCCGCCAGGAATGCCGGGAGCACCCAGCCACCCCAGGTCCGCACTCCATCATGAGACGCGCGGGATGTCAGAAGCCAAACAGCCGCCAACCAAGGACCTAGGCTCATCGCCATATTGATGGTCAGGGGATTGTTGGTGCCTACCGCGTCCGCGAAAGGCAACGCTGTCAGCAGCAACACTATGAGCAGCTCTGCCCTATTGCCACCAACCGAGGCCGACGAAGAAGCCTTCGGAAACTGCCACTCCTGCCACAGGCGCCAGGCTGCGGCCAACAGCAACGCACCGCCGGCGAGTGGAGTGATCTTCTGTATGTAAGCCACACCGGCTATATACCAGTATTTCTTCACTGCGACGATGATCGCCGCAGCGACCGCGACCGCAAGTGTCCGGTTCAGCCACCGTTCCCTTTTCTCAGGTGTCATCGGCGAAAAAGCCACAATCGCGCCGAAGATCGCAGTGACAATGTAGATTATTGCGTACCGACTAGCCGCATCTTTGGCAAGCTGCCAGGAATCTTCGAACGCCCGGCTCAGAGCGCTGAAAACCATATAGCGGGGATCCAGGACGCGCGCAAAGTCAGCGCCTGCATGGAATATCCTCCATGCCGCGGCGGGCGGTTGCAGCACCACGAAATGTAAGGCAAACCAGAGCAAGCTGCCGCATAAACCTAAGATTAGCGCGCTCAGACGCGAACGTGGTGATAGGGCCGGCCAGAAGAGCACCGCCAGAAGCGCAAGCATCGCCAGAGAGGCGGCCGTGGGTAGTTTCACAAAAGCATCAAAGCCGATGACGACGCCGGCCACCAGCCATGCACTCGCGGCAAGCCATGCTCTCCCCGCCACCGACCAGCCTAAGCCAGATAAGAGCGCGCCGCCAAACATGCTGACGGACACAGCATTCAGAAGATCGTAGGAAGGCGTGGGCAGGAACCAGACGTAATACAACAAGGCCCCCGCGAGCACCACGGCGAAACCGCCGAATGAGCCCAAGAGATCACTATCCCTATTGCCCACCGCTCGCCGCACGCCAAACCAAAGCACCGAGGCGGCGAAAACTACCAGGCCGTATCCCAGGACTCGGAACGCCGCCACGTCCCCGTCCACAAGCCGCAGAAGCGGCGCGAGGTACACATAGGCTAATGTAGCGGAGACATGGATTTCTTCTGGGTGCTGAGCCGAGAGGAGATACATCCCCTCGTCGGTAAAATCGAACCCGCGGTCCCGGGCCCAAATCAGCAGTACCAGCACAGATACGGGTCCGACGACCGCAATCGCGCACAACAACAAGCGCAGTGCAGCCTCCATTGCCCTGAGAGCCTGCCCGCCCAGGTTCGCTCCTGCTGCTCCACCGCTCTCATCAATCATTCAAGCCCCCCCGTCAGGCGTGCACAATATCCGCGCCGCCAATATACCGACATTTAAGGACGCGGCTTAGAGAGTTCGATCCTGAACGGAATTAGATGCTCGGGCTTATCGATCACCCAGTTCATGAGATCGAATAGTGCGTCATTTGAATACAATCGTTCCCATTTGACTACACAGCCCGCCATCCCCGGAGAAAGCTGAATCTCGCGTAGCGCGGTACCATCCCGATAGAGCGGTACAGTTATCTGGATCTTGTCTCCGAGTTGCGCGATATTCGGCAAAACATGCTGCTCGCTCCAAATTCCAAACTCACTATCTGGATATGGCTGAATCCAGAATGTATAGTCGAGATGCTTGAGCACTCCGTAATCAACTGTGAAGTACCGCCAAGTCGAGCCACATCGTGACTGGTCGATGGTCATAACGAGTGGGTAGCTCGGCAAAGGCGACTCGGGATACAGTGGCAGGTTGTCCGTACCCTCTCCGTGTAATTGCGGAAAAGCGACATACGTCATCACCTTGTGCTGGATGACCGGAATCAGCGGCTTCCTAGGACTAGAGATGAACGCATTGAGGCGGGGTCCGACCCAGAGTGATTGGGCATATTGGAAACCCATCTCAATAACCAGCACACTCGCGATCAAAATCGCACTTCCGCCCAAGGCGATCAATATCGCCTTTGGGGATGGCCGAAAGCGAGAATCCACAAGAAAGTTCAGAACCGCAGCCAAGGAGGTAAGCACAAATACCTCCATGTAAAAGTAATGCCTTTCCTCGAACTGCAGCGCGATGATGCAGGTGAGATACGCAAAAATGAGCCCAAATCCGAGTGCACGCAGAGGATTCTTGTAGCCGATACAAAAGATACCGGCTATCGAGAGCCAGACAAGACCAAGTAACCATATCCCCTTCACGGCTTCGGAATCTTTCAGCCGAAAGACGTCGATAACAGACTCATCCGACAAACTGACTGCCGAGCTTTCTGCCCTAAGAGCCATGTCCGCCGGAAAAGTCCGCAGCATTTCCCACAAGTAAGACCTGCCTACATCTCCGTATTCCGGATATGTATAGCGCACTTGCTTCAGTTGCGGGAATTTCAAAGCTGCGTATGCATTCATCGCATCCGCAACCGAATTATCTTCGTGGTTTATTCCCCAGCTGTAATTTCCCGGCTGAACACCTAAATCGTAGTCTGATAGGTGCGAGAGGCCGAGAATGACGACATGCGGCATAGTGTTCGTCCCAACCGGGTTAGTCGAGAACAAAGCTGGATAGGCACTCAAGAAAAAAGCAAAAGGCAAGACAGCCGCTGCGGCCAAACGTTTGTACCACAGAATTTCTCGCGGTGCGAGAAAGAATATCAACAAAACACTCAGAGGAAGCAAGGCTAGAATATCGGGCCGAAAGCCGTAACCGATTCCGATGATCAGACCGGTCAAAGCGGCCAGTCCCAAGCGCCTTCGTGAAGAGAAACCTAACCCCCATAACAGGGCGGCACATGCGAGTAATATGAATGGAGCCTTACCGAGATCACGCAGTCGGGACATCAGCTCGATATTTGCGGGGGCACTAACAAAGAGCAGCACTATTCCCGTGGAAAAAAAACTACCGATTACCGTACGCGCAAGAAGAAATGCCGCTACAGCCATCAAGATGTACAACACACCAATTACAAATTTTACGGAGTGCCAACTCGGACCCGTCACACGCCACAGCTCGCCGACAATGGCTATGAGATATCTGCAGCCCGAGACGTCCCCGTTAACGACTGGATATTTGTCTGGCGATAGCGCATTGGTACAATCGAACGTGTCGGCTTTGGAGTAAAGAAACTGCTCAAGCGAATCACCAGGTATTCTCGGAAGATTGGTATATCCATAACCGCAGGCAATGCCGACAGCGGGGCTATACAATTCCTGCAACATACTGAAAGTTCGAACATCCTTCCCTTGTAAATAGTTCGTCGCAATCAGTCCGCCTGCGGAAGCACATAAAATCAAGCCGAGAAAAAGCCCTAACGATCCGCCATTCAACCGCTTCCAGAGAATGCGGAAAGTTGAGTTGCTGCTAATTCTTCCTAACATACCCGACACTCCTAAACCTTTTAGCATTCGTTTAGTAGCTTTATTCCCTAACGGCCACCTACGAGAATTCCAGCGATTATCAAAATGATTCCCAATGCCTTGGCAAGGGTCATCACCTCGCCCAACATCAGTGTCCCGAACATGAGTACCAGTACAAATCCAAGACTGGTGAAAGGGTAAGCATAGCTGACTTCAAACTTCGTGAGAGCGGCCATCCAAATGCAGCAGCGGGAACGGCAGCTTGGCCGGATGGAAGGCCTCCTGCGCCAGACGCAGCATCACTGTTGCCGCAACCTGGACAAGTTGCGCTCGGGAACTCGTAGCGTGTATCGCAGACAAGACAGCGTTTCATCGGCTATTCCTGCTTGGGGGCAGACAGGTCGGTGAAGACAAAGAACTTGAATGCGGCAAAGAGAAAAGCGGCTACGACAAAGATGGCAACACCCTGGACGAGCTGATGAGCATAGCCAAATCTATCGACAAACACGAACAGGAGGGTAAAGTTGATGGAATATCCGACCAGATGCGCCATGATGTAACGGATACCGGATCCCAGATGATTTCCCTTGTGCTCAAACGTCAGATTGCGGTTGCCGATATAACCTATCGCCGCACCCACCGCATATAGAAAAGTCATGGTTATCTTCGGTGTAGTACCGAGATAGGTCAAAGATAGATAGGCCATATAACCGACGAAGTTGCTCACGATCCCGACGAGAGCGTAATAGAATAACTGTGAAAGCGAATTACGCTTTTTTTTAGCCACAAGCAAATTATCCACGAGCCAATATCGCAAGACCGAACCCTGCCCTGCCATAACCGTTGCCGTTGTAGAACATGTAACGCTGGCCTCGATGATCGAGGACGAATGGATACTCGATCATCTCCGAATCCCATCCATCCGAAGAGACCTCTATGCCGGCGTCTTCCAATTTCAATTCCCATGTCTTTCCGTCTTTGCTTATGGCGTATCCGATACGATACTTTTCCCCGCTGCCGCTACGATACGAAAACCACATCTCATAGCCCGCCGATGCATCACGCACAACCGTAGGTCGTGAAAAAGCTTGGGCACTGCCAATTTTGTAAGGCACAGATAAGCCTTTGCGCTGCCAATTATTCCCATCGGCAGATGAAGCATAGTTTATGACATGCAACATCTCACCGTTTCCGGCGTCCCAAGTCATGGTCGAGCCATACCACATGCTGTAACCGTCATCGCTATTCTTCATCACCCAGGGATATGAAAGGCTTATGGGATCGACGACGTCCGCGCCCATAAATGGCCGCTCACTGTCCAATTCCAAAGTCAGATCGGGCTTCACCACCAACCGTCCGATATCTCCCCGCCAGTGAGCACCTTTGGGGCTCTGCCAGCCCATGAAAAGCATGTATCGCCGACCATTCGCTTCGTAACAGTTACCGATACTTACGCCGTCGGCATAGAAACTGCGTTCGGGACCATGCCCAAAAAACGGGTGGCGATGCTCTCGAATGACCTTGCGCTGGACGATATCGACGTCAACTGCCCCCACAGAAGATCGGTTCTCCACATCCCTGCCGCTAAAAAATACGCGATATACGTCTCCATCAAGATGGACAGGCAAAGGATTCGTTGCATGGGATGCGAGTTTTGGGTGCCGACTATCACCTGACGGGCAATAAAGCAGCCCACATTTTTGCCAGCGAAAGCTCATATCCTTTTCAGTTTCGTACTTTGCACCCCTGCACGCTGAGTGGCAGTGCCGATATAAACCCCCTCCGGTTCTGCATCGGATAGCAACAGAGTGCCCGCCCCGACCACGCATCTTGCGCCAATCTTGATATGGTCACGCAAGGTGGCGTTGACGCCGAGAAAGCACTGCTCACCGATCTCGACACCGCCCGAAATCACCACATGTGAGGCTATAAAACAGTGATCCCCTATAGTGGAATGGTGGCCGATATGATTGCCGCTCCACATCGTGACGTTGTTGCCGATGGTAACGAACGGCTGGATGGTGTTGTCTTCGAAAATGAAGCAATTATCGCCGATTCGCCCCTCGTTCAATACGGTTGCATGGGAACTGATGAAGCTGGCCAGGCTATAACCCATGGATTTCGCCGCAAGATATTTCTCCTTGCGCAGAGAATTCAGATTGGAATAACTAAGGGCGATAAACAGCTCGTATTTATCTGGAGGATAGTGTTTCGTGATTTCTTCAAAAGGTACGACTGGCAGGCCACCGAACGTCGCTTCCTTGATATAGGCAGCATCGACGGTGAACGCAGCTATCGAGTACTCTGAATCGGTATTGAAATAATATTGCGCAAGCTGGGCTATATCGCCCGAGCCGAAAACGACAAGTTGTTTCTTCATGGTTATTTCCTTACCAGGATCACGAACTCATAGAGCCCGTAGTCGTGGAGCAATGCCACGTTCCTCGAATAGCGACGCTTGCAATGGTCAAATAGCATGCAGGGATCCGCATAGTAGAGGTTGTCTCGCATCTTGTCCGCGTCCGAATAGGACGTTAGACAATTGAAGGAAAAACCAGCACGACTGGTCTCGTTAAGGGTGTCGAGCGTATCTTCAAGATAGGATCGCCATTCTGCATCTGTTTTATCCAATCGGACATTGAAGATCCCGGACGCTACGCTGTAATCGGCGGCTTCTTTCGGTTCACTCGCGAGAATGAATCGTGCCCGCCTGTCATGCTGAAAACGTTGCTCGGCGGCCTGGATCATGCTCTCAGACACATCGATCCCCGTATAAGAAAACGCAGGGTATTCATGCGCCAGGAACTCACAGAGCGCGCCATAACCGCAGCCTAGATCATTTATCGAAAATCGATTTGGAGTATCGATGATCTTGCACAATTGCTTGAATCGCAACGTTTGGCTTTCTTCTCCATTCCAATCGACACCGCGCGGTGTCGCGCCGTGCTCAACTAGTTTGCCCGTATAGTACTGGGCAACTTCGGTCAATAGATCAGTCCTTTTTGGCATATACCTACCTTACGATCGTATAAGCGCGCCGCCTGCCCATTGAGCCAATTCAACGATGGAAGCGGTGGGTTGATGAACGACGGGGAATCTCACGGATGCAGATACCTCATATAGCGATGCGCGTCCTTGCCGCAATTGAACAGCAGATCGAGGACGGTGACCCCGTGGGTGAATTCGCCCCAGAGCTGCGGGTATTCCGGATATCCGCTGTAATCGAACCAGGTCAAATTAATGCCGCGGTCCGTAAAGACGCGCTCCTCGACATAGTCTTTGGCGGCGGGTCCCGATATGTATTCTGTTCCGCCCGCCTGCGCGCACAGGTCCGCAAGCCTCTCTGTCTTACCTTCGAGCAGCGTGTAGTCCCAAGAATTACTGATCACGGTCTTGATATCGAGGTAGGCGCACACCGCTTCGATAAGCCGGCGATTCAGCTGAGACAGGTGCTGGTAGGCCTCGTCGGCATAGAAAGGCTTCAACCATGTCGCGATTTCTTCGAAATAGGGAGCACGGCCATAGTTCTGCTGAAGAGCCTTCCAATGGACCGAAGCCCAGTCTGAACCATCGATCTCGGTCTCCCTGATCTTCTGATCGTACTTACCCTTCACCATGACCGGCACCGTCAGCCATTGCACTCCCTGCGGAGTCTTGATCTGATTGCGGTTGCGCCAGTCACGCCGAGTGTATTGCATGTCGTCGTAGAGAATGAACTCGTCCGCGGACGCGATCATGTCGAAGTAGCCCTTCCAGGGAATATAGTTGGATTGAACGATGGCCACCTTCTTCATGCTTCCGATTCTCTTTATCTAGGTTTTATGTGCACAGATTTCTGTGTATCCATGACTCATGATTGAGTGATCTCAGGCCTATTTACGGGCTGATGAATGCGTATTTTGAGAAGCAGGGAGCTTCCGTCAATGGCTGCATTCATCGGGCGCGATATATACCTGACTTGAGCCCATCAACCACCCTGGTTTGCTGTTGTTCGGTGAGGCCCGCCCAAAGAGGCCACCGGAGCAGACGCCCTGCCAGGTCGTCTGTTACGTCCAACGCACCATGAGCCCTGCCGTAGCGTCGTCCGGCGAGATGCGTTCGCTACTCATTTTATTCATCCTCCATCACGACCAGAATAGTATCAATCCCACAATGCCCTGAGTCCCAGTAGCACAATCAAGGATAATCGATTCTTGAATTCACGCTGGGTATCTTGGGTTGCAATTCAAAATAGAGAACTAAAGCACGCTCGGATTTTTTGAATATTTTTTGAACGAGATGAAGAGGGAGTAAAGTATATTCATTGAGAAATAACCCAAATAGCGAAGGAAAATGTGTCTTAAATTTAACTCGTCTTCGACCTGAGTGCTTCGTCCGCTCGAGAGCTGACAAGCTCAACTTTGTACGTTCACTCCTATCGACCAAAAAGTTAGAGATCGGCAACAATAGATTTGAGATAGGGAATGTTAAGCCAGCGACATGCAGTAAGTTCCATCCCTCTGCAGCGGCTAATCCCTCGATTGCCCCCCTGGTATAGCGTCGGTAATGCCCGGCAATATCATCCTCAATTCCCCAATGTCCGGGTGACGCCGGCACCAATCCAATCATACCCCCGCCTTCTGTCAAACAATCAGCCGACTTTTGCATAAAACTAATTTGAGCTTCGTCTTCAAGATGCTCCATCACCATGCAGGAAATCACCAAATCCACCTTCTCGGGAGGGATGGATGAAAGGTAGTCGCGATTGAGCGGCACAAAACGCTTTTCGGCAATTTCATGCGCAAAACGTGCTTGGAGCGAATCGATAGTCTTTTCCTCAAGATCGTATGACCATCCAGACCAACCTTGATCAAGTAGAAGACGTGTGATTTCCCCGCTTCCAGGTCCAATTTCGATGAAACGACCGGGCTTTCGGTGTTGCAACCGTTCTCGCAAATACATTAACTGGAGTATCGTTCCAGGAGGTAAAACCTTCATTTTTCGGCCTCCCATGGTCGACATCAACAAAATATTTGAATTAATATTTTTTACCCACTCGCGACGAGAGATAGTCCGCAATCGATTCCGGCTCAAGATGACCGAAACCCAACAGCTCTTTCACCTCGTCTGATAACTCAGTGTTTTTCATGTTCTTGGGTATGTTGATCTGCTGTTTGAAATAGGGAATATTGAAAACATGGTTCACCGCACGTCGTGGTTTCTCGGTCCCATTAAACCCGCCTGCATGGAAGACCATACAGTCCAGCAAGATGAATGAGCCCGCTTTTGCCTCGACTTGAATCGCATTTTTTTGAACGTAACTTGGCGAAGGAAATTCCTCGGCTAAATGAGAGGCCGGGAGGATGAAAGTAGCCCCGTTTTCACGGGTGAAATCGTCAACGCAGAACAAGGCATTGATCGCGAGCGGCCTTGAGGAAACGAAATGCTGATAGGGGAGATCACGATGCCACGTCCCCTGGTTATAGGTTTCCCGGGCAGGATTGATGACGCCATTTTGCTGGTTAAGGATGAATTTTCCTGAAATTAACCGCTTGAGGGCTGATTGCAGATTGTCGTTCAAGGCAAGATCGAGGAAAGCCCGACCTCCGTGTGTCAGCAGTGCACGGATGGTGTGAAGCTCGTTGGCATTTCTCAGTTCAGCCTCACCATGCGCCTCAATGTACTGCGATCGCGTCCGATTGAATTCGTCGGAGATATCCTTGAGCTCAGATGAAGAATAGCCTGAATCCAGGATGGCGAAACCCAGGTTCCTGACTTGTTCTGCCGCGCCATCGACAAGCGAGCCTGCCTGATGCTGCTGAAGGACGCCGTAGGACTTCTCCGGAGTATCATTCCGCGTCATTGCTCAAACCCTTCGTCTCCGTATGCCCGTAAACATGCCGAATTATCGTGTTTGGCCGCTGTTTGACCTCGGAAAACACCTTCGATATGTAGATGCCTTGGATGCCCATGAAAAAGATGATCATCCCTGAGAACAGCCATATTGAGGCGATGATCGACGTGTATCCGGTGGGAGGCGATGAGATGAAAAGATACCTGACCGCAAGATACACGATGTAAATCAGGGCGGAGACCGATATAAGAAGGCCCGAGTAAAACGTGAATACCAGCGGCAGGCTGCTGAAAGACGTCACTGCGTTGATAAAATGGTTGAACTTCCGTGATAGATCATAGGTCGTGGGACTGGTGGAGTGCTTCTTGACAGTTTGCCGGCACTGCTTGAATCCGGTGATAATCCACAACCCGCCGATATTCAGTTCCCGCTCACGATGTGACAACAATGCATCTACATATCGCCGCGACATGATACGTGCTGTGACGATGTTGTCCGGCTGCTCTATTCCGGTGAAAAACCGGAACAATCTATAAAATACTGCGCCGGTGATTTTTTCCAACAATCCGCCTCTGCGCGCGGACTGAACGCCGTAGACCACATCACATGCCTCGGCATCCATTTGCCGCTGGAACGACATCACCCATTCCGGTTCTTCCTCAAGATCGCTATCGAGCAAGAACACTCGCTCGCCCTTAGCCTTCGATAGGCCCGTCATTATGGCCTTGTGATGCCCAAAGTTTCGAGACAGATCCACCACAACCACATGTCTGTCGGTTTCCGTGAGCCGCACGGCGAGGTCGAGGCTGTTGTCAGGTGACCCATCGTTTACCAGGACAATTTCGTAGTCGTCACCCGCAAGTTGCCTGGCCGATTCGCTTGCCCTTCGATGGAATTCCGTGATGTAGGGTGCCGATTCGTAAAGTGTTGTGATAACGGAAAGCTTCATGCGCTCACATCCCTAAGGTTGGCAGCACGGCATCCGGGCGCTGGGATGTGTTACCAAGAACGCCAGGGTGTCGGCCGGACTTTCGGGGAGCCGCATGCACAAGGTCTTCCTCCGGTTTTCGATGCAAGCATTCATCACACTTTCTGCAAATGCCAGCTAAAACTCAACTTGGACGAGAACATGGCGGCCAATCACTCGGCTGAGTATGTCAGATTCTTCAATCATATAAGATTCGCGCATGAATCCCCAACATTTCGTTCATGGCCGTGGTGAACCGCTGGACGATAGCAACTGTCTTCCCGACACTTCCCGGTGACTGGTTCGAGCCATTCATGCCCTACTTGCCCCCCTGGTCGCGGTGCCGGATGGCTGCGTTTTTCGCGCCGATCTCCTCGCACCATGCCATATTCTTCAGGTACCAGACCACGGTCTTCCTCAGCCCGGTGTCCAAGTCTTCCATGGGGCGCCAGCCCAGCTCGCTCTGGATACGCCCCATGTCTATGGCATAGCGCCGGTCGTGTCCCGGGCGATCCTTCACGTAGGTGACGAGTTGTTCATGGAGCCGGCGAGGAGAATCCGGCCGCAGTTCGTCCAACAAGCCGCAGATCGTGCGCACGATCTCGATGTTGGTGCGCTCACAGCCGCCACCCACGTTATAGGTCTCGCCCGGTACGCCCTTCTCCAGCACCCGCTCGATGGCGCTGCAGTGATCCGCGACGAACAGCCAGTCGCGTACGTTCTTGCCGTCGCCATACACGGGGATCGGCCGTCCAGCCAGCGCGTTCAGGATGATGACGGGGATGAGTTTTTCTGGGAACTGAAGGGGGCCGTAATTGTTAGAACAGTTGGTGATAGTGATGGGCAGGCCATAGGTATGGTGATAGGCGCGCACCAGGTGGTCGGACGCGGCTTTGCTGGCCGAATAAGGCGAGTTTGGGGCATAGGGCGTGCGCTCGGTGAACGCTGCATCAGCGGGTCCCAGGGAGCCGAACACCTCGTCCGTGGAAACGTGGTGGAAGCGGAAATCCCCATTGCCACCGCGCCTTTCCAGCCATTCGGCCCGAGCCGCATTCAGCAGTACGTGAGTCCCCATGACGTTGGTGCGCAGGAAGATGTCGGGGTCGTCGATGGAACGGTCCACATGGGATTCAGCGGCGAGATGCACCACCGTGTCTATATGCGTTTCCCGCATCAGGGCGTTAACAAGCTTCGCGTCGCAGATATCCCCATGCACAAAACGATAGTTGGCATTCTTCTCGGCGTCCTTGAGGTTCAAGAGACTGCCCGCATAGGTGAGCGCATCCAGCACCGTCACCCGATCTTGAGGATGATGTTGCAACCAGTAGTTGACGAAGTTCGCGCCGATGAAGCCCGCGCCGCCGGTGATCAGGAGATCACGCATGGTGCAATTCCTGCAGCATCTTCCTCAGGTTCACGCGCCAGTGTGCGGCCTTGATGCGGAGAGCCTGCTCGGTGGAACTCCTATCCAGCATGCTGTAGGCGGGTCGGCGCGCGGGCGTGGGGTAATCGGCAGTGCAGATCGGCGTCACTTGCATGTTGCGTGGCAGCATGTCCAATGCCCCGGCCTCCTCGGCGATGGCCACGGCGAAATCGTACCAGCTCGCCGCTCCTGCATCGGTCCAATGATGCACGCCGGCCAGACCCGGGACGGCTGCTGCGGCCCACAAAGCCTCTGCCAGAGACACAGACCAAGTGGGTGATCCCACCTGGTCTGCTACCACCCGCACCTGCCCCTTCTCCCGCATCAGTCTCAGCATGGTGAGCACGAAGTTGCGCCCCATCCCCGCATAGACCCAGGCGGTGCGGAGGATTAGGGCCTTGCCTTCCAGAGCCGCCAACACCCGCCGTTCACCTTCCAGTTTGCTCACGCCGTAGACGCACAGCGGCCGGGGCATCGCGTCCGGTGCATACGGGTGCGACTGCTCCCCGTCGAACACGAAATCCGTGGAGATGTGCAGGAAGCGGACGCCGTGCTTGCGTGCCGCCATCGCCAGATGCCCGGCGCCCTCGGCATTGACCCTCTGGGCGAGTCCGGGCTCGCTCTCCGCCTTATCCACAGCGGTGTAAGCGGCGGCGTTGATAAGCACGTCGGGTTTCAGAGCCGCCAGCGCCCGTTCTACCGCAGGGCTGTCACCGATGTCGAGTTCAACATGGGAGAAGATCGTGGCATCGACGCCGGGGGGCTTCAGCCTGAGCAGAGCGGTCGCCACCTGGCCACCGCCGCCCGTGATCACCGCCTTCATGGGTAATAGTCCGCATCGGCGAGATGCCTGCCTTGCTGATCTTTGGGCGAGAGAATCGGAGGCTCGTCCCCCAGGGGCCAGGGAATGCCAAGGGCGGGATCGTCCCAGCGCAGGGTGCGCTCGTGCTCCGGGGCGTAGTAGTCCGTGCACTTGTAGAAAAACTCCGCGGTCTCGCTCAGCACATAGAAACCGTGAGCGAAGCCCGGCGGTATCCAGAGCTGTTGCTTGTTGTCCGCCGATAGGACGGCATTGACGGAGCGGCCGAAGCTGGGTGAGCTTCTGCGCAGGTCCACCGCCACGTCGAACACCTCTCCCCGGGTGACGCGCACCAGCTTCCCTTGGGCCTGGCGTATCTGGTAATGCAGTCCGCGCAAGCTGCGATGCACCGAATGGCTGTAGTTGTCCTGCACGAAATTCGCCTCGATCCCCGCGGCGGCGAACTTGCGGGCTTCCCATATCTCGAAGAAATAGCCACGAGTGTCGCCGAACACTTTCGGCTTCACTAGCACCACGTCCGGTATCTTGAGCTTCTGGAACTCCATCAACGGGATATCCCGTCGGCGATCAGCTTGAGCAGATATTGGCCATAACTGGTCTTAGCCAAGGGCTGGGCCAGACGCTCCACCTGGGCCGCATCGATGTACCCCTGGCGGTAAGCCACCTCCTCGGGAGAGGCCACCTTCAGGCCCTGACGGTTCTCGATGGTGGCGATGAAATTGGAGGCTTCCAGCAGCGAGTCATGGGTCCCCGTGTCGAGCCAGGCGACGCCGCGGCCGATGGTCTCCACGTGCAGCGCCCCTTTCTTGAGGTAGGCCACGTTGGCATCGGTAATCTCCAGCTCGCCGCGGGCCGAGGGCTTCAGGCCCTTGGCGATGTCTACGATGTGGTTGTCGTAGAAGTACAGCCCGGTGACCACATAGTTGGATTTCGGCGCCCGCGGCTTCTCCTCTATACCCAGCGCCTTGCCATCCTTACCGAACTGCAGCACGCCGTAGCGCTCCGGGTCTTGCACATAATAGGCAAAGACCGTTGCGCCGCTCTGTCGCTGCGCGGCGCGCTTGAGCTGGTCCGCGAATCCCTGGCCGTAGAAGATGTTGTCGCCCAGGATCATGCAGACGCGGTCGCCGCCGATGAAATGCTCGCCCAGGATGAACGCCTGGGCCAGGCCCTCGGGGCGCGGCTGTTCCGTGTAACTCAGCTTGATGCCCCATTGGGAGCCGTCGCCCAGGAGTGCCTTGAACATGGGCAGATCCTGGGGTGAGGAAATCAACAGGATGTCCCGGATGTCGGCGAGCATCAGCACTGTCAATGGATAATAGACCAACGGCTTGTCGTAAACCGGCAGCAGCTGCTTGGAGATAGTCTTGGTCACAGGGTACAGGCGCGTACCCGAACCACCCGCGAGAACGATGCCTTTCATGATGCTCGATTGCCCCTATCCGACGCTGTCGCGCGTCAAGAATACTGCATCGGCGCGGATATCCGCGGTGCGTTGCATTTTACACAATGCGCGTATTCATAGGCGCCCCCAACTCCTGAAAACCTGCGTGGCCGGCAGCTTTTACGAGCCCAAAAACGATAAACGGCTGCTACTCCAGACCGGCGCCGTGGTCTCACCCAACGCGGAGCGCCTGCTTCTTTGCTACCAGCAACAAGGATCCCCCGACAGGCAATGATAAGCCAGTGTCGATGGCCAAGCGTTCTAAATTCATGATCCCACCGAGCAGGCTATTGGCGGCCCCGTTCAAGCGTAGCTCAGCGGTGGAATCGTAGTCAGGCCTCGGATGCCGATCGCGCCGGCGCGACAGATACATCAACGGAAGCAATAGCGACACGAACGAAGTCGTCCTGACTACAGTGAACCCCGCTGCTTCCACCTTTTTTCGCAATTCGCTCGCGCTATAGCGGCGCTTATGATGGGAATACTCGTCCACGTGACTCCACAGGCATTTATGCTGTGGCACGGTGATCACGATCCCGCCATCGGCGCGTAATGCAGCATGCATCTCCGACAGGACGGCCTCATCCTCGGCGATGTGCTCGATGACGTCGTAAGCTCCGATGACATCGAATTCTTCGTCGAAGGGGATCCTCCTGGCGTCCATCTGAAATAAATGGGCGCGCTGGACCCGCTTGCGTGAATAAGCCAGGCCTCTTGAGAGCACTTCGCTACCACTCAGTTGCATATCCGGAAATTCCTGTTCAACCCTCGCCAACATATAGCCGCTCCCGCAACCGATCTCCAGATAATTTGTTGCTCCCGGGAAGTGCTTCCTCAACATCGAATTCACCAACTGACTTCGCGCCTTAAACCAGAAATTGGATGCTTCCAGATCAAACATGTGCTCATAGAACTGCTCCTCGAACCCTTCATTTGCAAAGGCATTCTCGGGAGAAAACGCCGTCAAACCCTCGAGTGCAACAGGAGTGAATCCGCACGCCGGGCAAGTCCACCCCGAGACACTGAATGTATGGGCGCAACGAAGACATTTTTTCATTGTTAACTTTGTCGGCGCTGCCAATCCGGCAGTGCCATCGTAAAAGGTTCTGGGCTCTTCGACTCGGGGAAGTTCTTCATGAATACCCTCGCTTCTCGTCCTGCATTAAACACCGAGTCGATAATGCTCAATGTGTGCCCAAAAGGCGGATAGGATTGAGGATACTCCGGGTAGTCCAAATGACTGGCAACTTCAACGGAGATCTGCGCTCGCGTGAGTGGGTCACAGTCCATGTGAGCCGGTGCCACCTGACCCGCTCGAACGACGGCATTCATCGCGCGCGATGAATGCCGGATCTGAGCGCGTCAACCACCCTTGTTTGTTGCTGTTCGGCAAGGCCCATCCAGAGAGGCAATCGGAGCAAACGCGCTGCCTGGTCGTTTGTCACTTCCAATGCACCATGAGCCCTACCGTAACGTCGTCCAGCAGGCGATGAGTGTAAAGGCACATAATGAGAAACCGCGAAGATGCTCTTGCGCCCCAACTCCTCCAGCACCTTCCGCCGATCAACCCCAGGTGCAAGCAGCACGTAGTACATGTGCGCATTGTGTTCGGCGCCATTGGGCAGAATGGGGCGGCGCAGGATGCCCTCGGATTCCAGCGGCTCCAATAGTTGGTGATAACGCCGCCAGAGCGATAGACGAGTCTCCGTAATCGCCGTCGCTTCCTCAAGTTGGGCCCAAAGGAAAGCGGCGGTAAGTTCCCCCGGCAGAAAGGAAGATCCAACTTCCTGCCAAGTGTACTTGTCAACCTCGCCACGGAAAAACCGGCCACGATCAGTGCCTTTTTCCCGGATGATCTCGGCCCGCGACGCTAGTGCAGGGTCATTGATCAACAAAGCCCCGCCTTCGCCTGAGATCACGTTCTTGGTCTCGTGAAAACTATAGGCACCAAGATCGCCGATGCTGCCCAGAGGGCGGCCATCGTAACTGGACATGATGCCCTGAGCTGCATCTTCCACCACCTTGAGGGAATGGCGTCTGGCGATAGCCATGATCGCATCCATTTCGCACGCAACACCGGCATAGTGGACAACTGCAATTCCCCGGGTCCGAGGCGTGATGGCAGCTTCGATCAAGCGTTCATCCAGGTTCAGCGTATCTGCCCGGATATCCACGAAAACGGGTACCCCTCCTCTCAGCACAAAGGCGCTTGCAGTGGACACGAAGGTATAGGAAGGCATGATGATCTCATCGCCCGGCGCGATGTCCAGCAACAAGGCCGCCATCTCCAGAGCAGCCGTGCAGGAGTGGGTCAACAAAGCTTTACTGCAATGCGTGTGATCTTCCAGCCATTGATGGCAACGCTTGGTAAATGGGCCGTCGCCAGCCAGGCGCCCGTTGGTGTGGGCCTCCGCCATGTAGCGAAGTTCCTTGCCGGTCATATATGGCCAATTGAATGGGATGCGGTCACCGTTCATTCTTTCGATACCCCCGCCGCCTAGGTAACATCACGATTTGGCCTCAAACAATCAGGACTGTGGTCTTGTCTTGTATGAATCTGCCACCACCAGAAGTGCTAGAGGCTGAGTCCATCGCATTGGAACGAAAACCAATCTGCGTTCCCACGACGAGCAAGGAGAGGCGCTCCCCGTTTACTAGCATGGTTTTACGAGCATCGAACACATCGGCGTTCCCTGCGCCCTCAACGAATGAGCTGGATTTAAGCCGAGTCCAGGTGCCGTCTAGAACGGTATATCGTCGTCGTGGAAATCGCCGCCGGCCGGTTCGTTGGCCGCCGGCGCGTTGCGCGGCTCGGATTCGCCACGCGGGGCGCGGCCTTCGCCGCCGCCGGCTCCGCCGCGGCCGCCCAGCATCTGCATCTCGTCCACCATGATCTCGGTGACGTAATGCTTCTGACCTTCCTTCTCGTAGTCGCGGGTACGCAGGCGGCCCTCGATGTAGATCTGCGAGCCCTTGCGCACGTACTCGCCCACGATCTCGGCGAGGCGGTTATAGAAGGTGAGCCTGTGCCACTCGGTGCGCTCCTTCTTCTCGCCGGTCTGCTTGTCCTTCCACGATTCGTTCGTGGCCGCTGTGAGGTTGACCACCGCGCCGCCGGAGGGCATGTACTTGACCTCCGGGTCCTTGCCCACCGTCGCCACCAGGATAACTTTGTTTACGCCGCGTGCCATATCCTGTCTCCGTGTTCCGTGTCGGGACCGCTGCCGGACCCTGATTTATCGTGAAAGTCCTTCATTTTACTTGGAGCGGGGGCTCCCGTCGCCCCCAGGCGCTTGCACCGGCCAGGCAGTGACCAGCCACAGGCAAGCCATGACCAGACTGAATCCGAAGCCGCCGGCCAGCCCGAAACGGGCCTGGCACCAGCCGCCCACCACCCCGCCGAGGAAGATGCCCAGGAACTGGGCGCTGGAATAGATCCCCATGGCCGTACCCCGGGCCTTCCCGGGAGCAAGTCGTGAGATGAGCGAGGGCAGCACCGCCTCCAGGAAATTGAAGGCAGCGAAGAACAGCGTGAGGGCCGCAGCCAGTAGCCATAAGCCGCCCACATGGGCCATGAACCCCAGTTGGGCCAGGCCCATGGCCGTCACGGCCGCCAACATCATGCCGCGCATGTGACCCCGTCGTTCCGCCAGCAGGATCATCGGACTCATGGCGAGCACCGATATGACGAGCACGGGCAGATAGAGCCGCCATTCCCGGCCGGCAGCGATGCCCGCCCCCTGCAGCACCAAAGGCACGCTAAGGAAGGTGGCCGTGAGGATGGCGTGCTGGGCCAGGATGCCGAAATCCAGTCTGAGGAGCACAGGATCCTTGAGCACCCGGAGAAGCAGCGCGGGCACGGCTTCCGTCTCCGCATGCACCTCGCTCAGCTCTGGCTGGGGCACAGCGGCATAGAGCACCAGGATCGCGATGCCGGCGAGTACCGCCGTCAACCAGAACATGCCGGGCACGCCGAACCAGCCTTCGAGCAGGGGCCCTGTCACGAGCGCCAGACCGAAGGCGAGACCGATGGTCACACCGATCACCGCCATCACCTTGGTGCGTTGCCCTTCCCGGCTCAAGTCCGCCGCCAGCGCCAGCACCGCCGAGCCCACCGCACCCATGCCCTGGAGGAAGCGCCCCAGGGCGATGCCGTCGAGACTGTGGGCCAGACCCGCCACCACGCTCCCCAGGGCGAACACCAGGAGCCCCGCTGCGATGATGGGCTTGCGGCCCACCCGGTCCGAGAGGAGGCCGAGAGGCATCTGGAACACTGCTTGGGCGAGACCGTAGATACCGAGGGCGAGCCCCACCCGCACCGGCGTGGCATCCGGCAGACTGCGGGCATAGACCGCAAATACCGGGTAGATCATGAACAGGCCGAACATGCGCAGGGCGAAGATGCCCGCGAGGGACAGGGCGGCGCGGCGCTCACCGGGTAGCAGTTTGGATGCGGACATGACAGCTCGCTGACAGGGGACGTGGTGTAGCAGCAGGCGCGGAAGATGCCATTTTAGCACCCTCGCCTGACCGGCTCAGGTGAGTTTTGCACCGGACCACCCCCTCGGCGTAAACTTGAATGTTCGCTTTTTCAAGCTCGAGGACCGATTCACCCCATGGCCATGGATACCATCCGCGTCCGCGGAGCCCGCACCCACAACCTCGCCAACATAGACGTGGACCTGCCACGGGACCGGCTCATCGTCATCACCGGCCTGTCCGGTTCCGGTAAATCCTCCCTCGCCTTCGACACCATCTATGCCGAGGGCCAGCGGCGTTACGTGGAATCCCTCTCGGCCTACGCCCGCCAGTTCCTCTCCATGATGGAGAAGCCGGACGTGGACCATATCGAGGGCCTGTCCCCGGCCATCTCCATCGAGCAGAAGTCCACCTCCCACAACCCGCGCTCCACCGTGGGCACGGTGACGGAGATCTACGACTACCTGCGCCTCCTTTACGCCCGCGCCGGCATCCCGCGCTGCCCGGATCACCACATCGACCTCACCGCCCAGACCGTGAGCCAGATGGTGGACCTGGTGCTGGCTCTGCCGGAGGACACCAAGCTCATGCTGCTGGCGCCCGTCGTACATGAGCGCAAGGGCGAGCACGTGGAACTCATGGCAGAACTCCGGGCCCAGGGTTTCGTCCGCGCGCGCATCGACGGCACGGTGGTGGAGCTGGATCAGCCGCCGAAGCTCGATCTCCGGCGCAAGCACAGCATCGAAGTGGTGGTGGACCGCTTCAAGGTGCGACCCGACGTGGCTTTGCGCCTGGCTGAGTCCTTCGAGACGGCGCTCCGGCTCGCGGACGGCATCGCCCATGTGGGTTTCATGGACGAACCGAAGAAGAAGGAACTCACCTTCTCCGCCAAGTTCGCCTGCCCCGTCTGCGGCTATAGCATCGCGGAACTGGAACCCCGGCTCTTCTCCTTCAACAATCCGGTGGGTGCCTGCCCCGGCTGCGACGGCCTGGGCGTGCGCCAGTTCTTCGACCCGGCCCGGGTGGTGACCCAGCCCCATCTGTCGCTCGCCGGTGGCGCGGTGCGCGGCTGGGACCGGCGCAACGCCTATTACTTCCAGCTCATCCAGAGCCTGGCCAAGCACTACAAGTTCGACATCGAGACGCCCTTCGAAGAGCTCTCGGAGAAGGTGCGCAAGCTCATCCTGCAGGGCAGCGGCGATGAGACCATCGCCTTCACCTACACGAATGAACGCGGCAGCCGCAGCAGCCGGCGCCATGTCTTCGAAGGCGTGCTCCCCAACATGGAACGGCGCTACCGGGAGACGGAATCGCTCATGGTGCGGGAGGAACTCTCCAAGTACCTGAGCGCCCGCCCCTGCCCCGACTGCGGCGGCACCCGCCTCAAGCGTGAGGCCCGCAACGTGTTCGTGGCGGGCGAAAGCCTGCCGGCCATCACCAACCGCTCCGTGGGCGACACCCTGGCGTTCTTCGACAAGCTGGACTTGCCGGGTCGGCGCGGCGAGATCGCCGCCAAGATCGTCAAGGAGATCCGCGCGCGGGTCTCCTTCCTGGTGAACGTGGGCCTGGATTACCTGACGCTCGACCGCAGCGCCGAGACCCTCTCAGGCGGCGAAGCCCAGCGCATCCGCCTCGCGAGCCAGATCGGCTCAGGGCTAGTGGGTGTCATGTACATCCTGGACGAGCCCTCCATCGGCCTGCACCAGCGGGACAACGACCGCCTGCTCAAGACCCTGACGCGCTTACGGGACATCGGCAACACCGTGATCGTGGTGGAACACGACGAGGATGCCATCAAGAGCGCCGACCACGTGCTGGACATGGGTCCGGGCGCCGGCGTGCACGGCGGCCAGGTGGTGGCCCAGGGCACACCGGAAGAGATCGCAGCCAACTCCGCTTCCCTGACCGGCCAGTACCTCTCGGGCCGGCGCAGCATCGCCGTGCCGGAGCGGCGCCTCGCGCCGGACAAGAAGCGTCTGTTGCGTATCAAGAAGGCCCGGGGCAACAACCTCAAGGGCATAGACGTGGAGATACCCTTAGGGCTCATGACCTGTGTCACGGGTGTCTCGGGTTCGGGCAAGTCCACCCTCATCAACGACACCCTGTACCGCTATGCAGCGCGCAAGCTCAACGATGCCTCGGACGAATCGGCCCCTTGCGATGGCATCGACGGCCTGGAGCAGATAGACAAGGTCATCGACATAGACCAGTCGCCCATCGGCCGTACGCCCCGTTCCAACCCGGCCACCTATACCGGGCTCTTCACCCCCATCCGCGAGATCTTCGCCGAGACCCCGGAAGCCCGCTCCCGCGGCTACAACCCCGGGCGTTTCAGTTTCAACGTGAAGGGCGGCCGCTGCGAAGCCTGCCAGGGCGACGGCGTGATCAAGGTGGAGATGCACTTCCTGCCGGACATCTACGTGGCCTGCGACGTCTGCAAGGGCAAACGCTACAACCGCGAGACCCTGGACATCCGCTACAAGGGCAAGAACATCAGCGAAGTGCTGGAGATGACGGTGGAAGACGCATTGGTGTTCTTCAGCCCCGTACCCACCGTGGCCCACAAGCTCCAGACCCTCACCGCCGTGGGTCTCACCTACGTGCGCCTGGGGCAGAACGCCACCACCCTCTCGGGCGGCGAAGCCCAGCGGGTGAAGCTCGCCCGGGAACTCTCCAAGCGGGACACCGGCAGCACTCTATATATATTGGACGAACCCACCACCGGCCTGCACTTCCATGACATCGACCAGCTCATGGGCGTGCTCCGCCAGTTGAGGGACGGCGGCAGCACCGTGGTGGTGATCGAGCACAACCTGGACGTCATCAAGACCGCCGACTGGATCATCGACCTCGGACCCGAGGGCGGCGGCGGCGGCGGCACTGTGGTGGTGACCGGCACGCCGGAAGACGTGGCGGCCCATGACGGCTCCTATACCGGCAGTTTTCTCAAACCGGTACTCGGCCTGCAAGCGGAACCCCGCGGCCGGCGCGCGACCCGACGCTAAAGCCTGACTCAGACGACTGTCTCCTGGAACAGCCCTGCGTGAGCCTCGCCCAGCCGGGGTGGCTTTGTGCGGGCCTGTGATAATCTCCGAGGACTACGCCGAAAACACGGGAACTCTGCATGTCGTTCGACGCCTGGATCTCAGTCGCCGTCACCCTGGGCTGCCTCGTCGCCCTCGCCACCACCCAGTTCGGCACCGACCTCGTGATGATGGCCGGGCTCACGGTGCTCATGCTGGTGCGGGTGGTGACACCCCAGGAGGCCCTCGCCGGCTTCGCCAACGACAGCCTGCTCAGCATCGGTGCCCTGTATGTGCTGGCGGCGGGGCTGCGGGAGACCGGTGCCCTGGATCTCGTGGTAGGTCGCCTGTTCAGCCGGCCGCGCTCGCCTACCGAAGCCCAGGCGCGCATGATGCTGCCGGTGGCCTTCATGGGCGCCTTCATGAACTCCACGCCACTCGTGGCTTCCTTCCTGCCTTATGTCTCGGACTGGGCACGCAAGAGTCGCATCTCCCCTTCCAAGCTCATGATCCCCTTGAGCTATGCCGCCATCTTCGGCGGCACCTGCACACTCATCGGCACCAGCACCAACCTGGTGGTGAACGGCCTGCTCACGGGTCAGGCCCATCTGCCGGGCATGGGTTTCTTCCAGCTGGCCTGGATAGGCGTGCCCTGCGCGATCATCGGCATCACCTATGTATTGATCGTCGGGCGCTGGCTGCTGCCGGAGCGTATCCCGGTGTTCTCCCAGACCCAGGACGCCCGGGAATACACCATCGAAATGATGGTGGCCCAAAACAGCCCCTTGGAGGGTAAGACAGTGCAGGCCGCCGGCCTGCGGCACCTGCCGGGGCTGTATTTGGTCGAGATCGAACGCAGCGGCGAGGTGATCCCGGCAGCCGGCCCCGAGGAGAAGCTCAGGGGCGGTGACCGTCTGGTATTCGCCGGCGTCACGGAATCCGTGGTGGACCTGCAGCGCATCAAGGGCCTCACCCCGGCCACGGAGCAGGTGTTCAAGCTGGATTCGCCGCGTACCGCGCGCATGCTCGTGGAAGCGGTGGTGGCGCCCAACTGCCCCATCGTGGGCAAGACCATCCGCGAAGGGCAGTTCCGCACGGTGTATAAAGCGGTGGTGATCGCCGTAGCGCGCCACGGCAAGCGCATCGAAGGCAAGATCGGCGACATCGAACTGCGTTCCGGCGACAGCCTCTTGCTGGAGAGCGACCGGGATTTCCCGGCCCGCCACCGCAACTCCCGGGACTTCCTGCTATTGCATTCCATCGAGGGGGCGGTGGTGCCGCGTTACGACAAGAGCTGGATCGCCTGGAGCATCCTGCTCGGCCTGGTCCTGATAAAAGGTTTCAACCTGCTGCCGCTGGCCACCGTGGCCTTCCTGGCGGCGGGACTCATGATCGGCACCGGCTGCTGCAGCATCGCGACGGCAAGGCGCAGCGTGAACTACGAAGTGCTGATCGCCATCGGCGCCGCCTTCGGCATCGGCAAGGCCCTGGAACTGAGTGGCGCTGCAGGCACCATCGCCCACGGCCTGCTGGCCTTCGCCCATGACGACCCGTTCTGGCTCCTGACGGCCATCTACGGCGGCACCATGCTGCTCACGGAAGTGGTGACCCATAATGCCGCGGCGGTCATCGTCTTCCCCATCGCGCTCGCCACCACCAAGACCTTGGGTCTCGACTTCACCCCCTACGTGATGGCCATCACCATGGCGGCCTCGGCGAGCTTCGCCACGCCCATCGGCTACGCCACCAACCTCATGGTCTATGGCCCCGGCGGCTACCGCTTCACCGACTTCCTGCGCTTCGGCATCCCGCTGAATCTCATGATGTGGGCAGTGACCGTCACCATCATCCCCCACGTCTGGCCGCTGGTAGTGCCACGCTAAAGAACGTACCGTCGCTCCCGGCATCCATGCCTCCCGCGACGTTAGTACATCCCTGTACATCATAAAAAAGCCGGGCTTGAGCCCGGCTTTTTTGTTCTTCGTAGCTTTGGCGCTGGAGATTACTTGTCAGCCTTCTTCGTGGCCTTCTTGGCGGCAGGCTTCTTCTCAGCCTTCGCCTTCTCTTCTTTCTTGGGAGCGGCCTTCTTGGCAGACTTCTCAGCCTTGGCCTGCTTCTCCGCCTTGGGGGCCTTCTCGGCCTTCGCCGGCTTCTCGCCAGCGGCGGACTGCACGATCTCGGCGCGATCCACGAGCTGTACCACCGCCATGGGGGCGTTGTCGCCCGGACGCAGGCCGTGCTTCAGGATGCGCAGATACCCGCCCGGACGGGTCTTGTAATGGGGCCCTAAGTCCGTGAACAGCTTGGCCACGATGGCCTCGTCACGCAGACGGGCGAACGCCAGGCGGCGCTTGGCCACGCTGTCGATCTTCGCCATGGTGATGAGCGGCTCGACCACGCGACGCAGCTCCTTGGCCTTGGGCACGGTGGTGCGGATGGTCTCGTAGCGCAGCAGCGCCGAGGCCATGTTGCGCATCAGTGCCGCCCGGTGGGAACTGTTGCGGCTGAGTTGTCTGCCGATATTCTGGTGACGCATTCTTCTTTTCCCAATAAGAACGGCGAATGGATTCGCCGTCGTCTAAAAATACTCACACTTCGTTCTTGAAGCGGAAAGCGCGAATCCACTTCGCGCTTTCCGGGCTGGAAATGCCCGGGCGGCATTTCCAGCAGGATCAGCCCTTAGGCGGTCTTCTTGAGACCAGCCGGCGGCCAACTCTCGATCTTCATGCCGAGGGACAGGTTGTGCTGAGCCAGCACGTCCTTGATCTCGGTGAGCGACTTCTTGCCCAGGTTCGGCGTCTTCAGCAGCTCGACCTCGGTCTTCTGCACCAGGTCGCCGATGTACTGGATGTTCTCCTGCTTGAGACAGTTGGCAGAGCGCACGGTCAGCTCCAGCTCGTCCACCGGCTTCAGCAGGATCGGATCGAAATGTGCCTCGCCGCCGACACCGTGGCCCTGATCGCGACCCTTCAGGTCCACGAACGCAGCCAGCTGCTCGGACAGGATGGTCGCCGCCCGGCGGATGGCTTCCTCCGGCTCGATGGTGCCGTTGGTCTCGATGTCGATGACCAGCTTGTCCAGATCGGTGCGCTGCTCGACGCGGGCGCTCTCGACGTTATAGGTCACGCGACGCACGGGGCTGAAGGAGGCATCCATCTGCAGACGGCCGATGGGACGACTCTCTTCCTCGAACTGCAGGCGCTGGTTGGCCGGCTGGTAGCCGCGGCCGCGCTTCACCTTGAGCTTCATGTTGAGGGAGCCCGCGCTGTTCAGGTGCGCGATCACGAGGTCCTTGTTCACGATCTCGACGTCGTGATCCAACTGGATGTCGGAGGCCTTCACCACGCCCGGGCCCTTCTTGGCCAGGGTGAGGGTGGCTTCATCGCGCGTGTGCATGCGGATGGCGAGCTGCTTCAGGTTAAGCAGGATGTCCACCACGTCTTCCTGGACGCCTTCGATGGTGGTGTACTCGTGGAGCACGCCTTCGATCTCGGCTTCCACCGCAGCGGCGCCGGGCATGGAAGACAGGAGGATACGGCGCAGCGCGTTGCCGAGCGTATGGCCGAAGCCCCGCTCCAACGGCTCGAGCACCACACGTGCCTGGTGCTCTGACTGGGCCTGCACGCCGACTAGGCGTGGCTTCAAGAATTCCGTTACTGAACCCTGCATGGGGAAAGACCCTCGCTAAAAACCGATTACTTGGAGTAGAGCTCGACCACCAGATTCTCGTTGATGTCCGGCAGGAACTCGGCGCGCTCGGGCACCGCCTTGAACTTGCCGCTCATCTTCTGGTCGTCCACTTCGACCCACTCCGGGAAACCCACCTGCTTGGCGATCTGCAGGGCGGACTGGATACGCAATTGCTTCTTGGAGACCTCGCGGATCGAGATCACGTCCTCGGCCTTGACCTGATAGGACGCGATGTTCACGCCCTTGCCGTTCACCTCGATGGCCTTGTGGCTGACGAGCTGGCGGGCTTCGGCGCGGGTGGCCGCGAAACCCATGCGGTACACCACGTTATCCAGGCGGCATTCGAGGATCTGCAGCAGCGTCTGACCGGTGGCACCGGTGCGGCGCGCGGCTTCCTTGTAGTAGCGGCGGAACTGCCGTTCCAGCACGCCGTACATACGGCGCAGCTTCTGCTTCTCGCGCAGTTGGATGCCGTAATCCGACAGGCGGTTACGCTTGGCGCCGTGCTGCCCCGGAAGGGTCTCGAGTTTGCACTTCGACTCGAGCGGCCGGATGCTGCTCTTGAGGAACAGATCCGTGCCCTCGCGGCGGGACAGTTTGCATTTGGGTCCGAGATAACGTGCCATGATCTAACCTCTTAAACGCGGCGCTTCTTGGGCGGACGGCATCCGTTGTGCGGGATGGGCGTCACGTCCGAGATGTTCGCGATCTTGAAACCGATGTTGTGCAGCGAACGGACCGCGGACTCGCGGCCGGGACCGGGACCCTTCACCTGCACTTCCAGATTCTTGACGCCATATTCCTGGGCCGCGATACCGGCCTTCTCAGCGGCCACCTGCGCCGCGAACGGCGTGGACTTGCGCGAGCCGCGGAAGCCAGAGCCGCCGGAGGTCGCCCAGCAGAGCACGTTGCCCTGGCGGTCGGTGATGGTGATGATCGTGTTGTTGAACGACGCATGCACGTGCGCGATGGCATCCACCACGGTCTTCTTGGCGCGCTTGCGCGGGGCAGCAGCAACAGCGGCCGGAGCCGCAGCGCCTGCGGCGGGGGGCGTAGCTGCAGCAGCGTCTGGGGCTGCGGGGCTCGGCGTCTTCTCGTCTGCCATGTGAATTCCTGCTATCTGTCTTTAACGGTTTATCGGGATCAGGAAGCGGACGGGGCCGGCTTCATCATCGGGCCCGCCTGCTTGCGGCGGCCCTTACGGGTGCGTGCGTTGGTGCGGGTACGCTGGCCGCGCACCGGCATGCCGCGGCGATGGCGCAGGCCGCGGTAGCAGCCGAGATCCATCAAGCGCTTGATGCTCATGGAGACTTCGCGGCGCAGATCGCCCTCCACCGTGAAGCGCGCCACCTGGATGCGCAGGGCCTCCACTTCGGCGTCGGTCAGATCCTTCACCTTGGTCTCCGGCTTCACACCCGCCTCGGTGCAGATCCACTTGGCGCGGTTTCGACCGATGCCAAAGATGCTCTGCAAGCCGATGACGGCATGCTTGTTGGCCGGGATGTTTATGCCTGCGATACGGGCCATGTGCCTTTCCTCAGCTCACCCTGCTAAACGCAGGGCGAAAACGGGTAATTTTGCCAGAAATTCCTACTAAAATCAACGTGTAACCGCGCCCTTAGCCCTGGCGCTGCTTATGCCGGGCATCGCTGCTGCAGATGACCTTCACCACGCCGCCACGCCGCACGATCTTGCAGTTACGGCAGATCTTCTTCACCGATGCACGTACTTTCATCACCTAACTCCCGCGGCAGACCTCGATGGGCCGCCGCCTAAGAAACCTTGAAATCAGCGGATCTGGCCCGCGCTGCCGTAGCCCTTGAGGTTGGCCTTGCGCAACAGCCCCTCGTACTGGTGGGACATCATGTGGGCCTGCAACTGGGCCATGAAGTCCATGACCACCACCACGTCGATCAAGAGCGACGTGCCGCCGAAATAGAAGGGCACGTTCCAATACACGATCAATATCTCGGGCAAGAGGCACACGCCGGTCACGTACAGGGCGCCCCACAGGGTCAGCTTGGTCAGCACGCTATCGATGTAGGCGGCGGTCTGCTGGCCGGGACGGATGCCGGGGATGAAGGCGCCGGACTTCTTCAGGTTCTCGGCGGTCTCGCGCGAGTTGAACACCAGTGAGGTGTAGAAGAAGCAGAAGAACATGATCAGGAACGCATACACCAGGTCATAGACCAGCTGGCCCGGTGACATCACCGCGGCGAACTTCTGCAAGCCGTCCACCACCATCTGGCCGACCGCCGAGGAAGGGTGGGAGGCGCCGAACCAGTTGCCCAGGGTCGCCGGGAACAGGATGATCGAAGACGCGAAGATCGGCGGGATCACGCCGGACATGTTCATCTTGAGCGGCAGATGGCTCGTCTGGGCCGCATACATGCGCCGGCCCTGCTGGCGCTTCGCGTAGTTCACGGTGATGCGCCGCTGGGCGCGCTCCACGAACACCACGAAGGCCGTCACGCCGAGCACCAGGGCCAGGATCACGATGGCCATGAGCGGGTTCATCTGGCCGGTGCGCACCAGGTCCAGGGTGCCGCCGAAAGCCGCCGGCAGACCGGAGATGATGCCGGCGAAGATGATCATCGAGATGCCGTTGCCCACGCCGCGCTCGGTCACCTGCTCGCCCAGCCACATGAGGAACATGGTACCGGTCACGAGACTGATGGTGGCGGTGAGCAGGAAGCTCGGGCCGGCATGGATCGCGATGCCCTGGCTCTGCAGCGCGATGGCGGCACCCAGGGCCTGGAAGAACGCCAAGCCCACGGTGGCATAACGGGTGTAACGGGTGATCACACGCTGGCCGGACTGGCCTTCCTTGCGCAAGGCCTCCAGTGAAGGCACCACCACCGCCAGCATCTGCATGATGATAGAAGCGGATATATAGGGCATGACGCCAAGGGCGAAGATCGAGAGGCGCTTCAAGGCGCCGCCCGAGAACATGTTGAACATGTCCAGGATGCCGCCGGTATGCTGCCCGAAGAGGCGCGCGAGCTGCGCGGGATCGATGCCCGGCACCGGGATATGGGTGCCGATGCGGAACACCACGAGCGCGCCCCCGAGGAACAGCAGGCGCCGACGCAGATCGGTCAATTTACCGATCTCGCCCAGGGACCCGAACATGCTGCCGCCGTTACGAGACACTTAGATCAGTCCTCCAGCGTGCCGCCGGCCGCCTCGATGGCGGCACGGGCACCCTTGGTGGCCTGCACGCCCTTGAGCGTGACTTTCTTCTTGAGTTCGCCGGCGAGCACCACTTTCACCTTCTCGGTGCCCAGCGACACCAGGCCCGCAGCCTTGAGCGCGAGCACGTCGATGACATCCGCCTCGACCCGGGCGAGCGCGTCCAGGCGCACTTCGGCGCGGCTGGCCTTCATGTGCGAACGGAACCCGACCTTGGGCAGGCGGCGCTGCAGCGGCATCTGACCGCCTTCGAAGCCCACCTTGTGGTAGCCGCCCTTGCGGGCGTACTGGCCCTTGTGGCCCTTGCCCGAGGTCTTGCCCAGGCCCGAACCGATGCCGCGGCCAAGACGCTTCTTGCCGGTCTTGCTGCCGACGGCGGGAGAGAGTGTGTTCAGACGCATCGTCACGTTCATTTCTCCTCGACGCGGACCATGTAAGACACCTTCGCGATCATGCCGCGTACTTCAGGGGTGTCCTGCACCATCACGCTGTGATGCATACGGCGCAGCCCCAGGCCGCGCACGCAATCACGATGGTTCTTGAGCCGCCCGAAGGAGCTCTTCACCTGCGTGACCTTGATCTGTTTGTTGCTCTTCGTCATGGCTTAACCCCTGATCTCGTCCAGGGACTTGCCGCGCTTGGCGGCGATCTGCTGCGGCGAGCTGTAACCTGTGAGGGCGTTCAGCGTCGCGCGCACCACGTTGATCGGGTTACGCGAACCGTAGCTCTTGGCCAGCACGTTCTTCACGCCGGCCACTTCCAGCACGGCGCGCATGGCGCCGCCGGCGATGATGCCGGTACCGTCGGAAGCAGGCTGCATGTACACGCGGGTCGCGCCGTGGCGCGCATGCATCGCGTAGAACAGCGTGCCGTCCTTCAACTGCACGTTCTGCAGGTTCTTGCGGGCCTGCTCCATGGCTTTGGTCACGGCGTTCGGCACTTCGCGGGCCTTGCCGTAGCCGAAGCCGACCTTGCCGTTGCCGTCGCCGACCACGGTGAGGGCGGTGAAGCCGAACAGGCGTCCACCCTTCACCACCTTGGCCACGCGGTTGACGGAGACCAGCTTCTCTTGCAGGCCGTCGTTGCTTTCCGGAAGGTTGTCGAATTTAGCCATGTTTCACCTTTAAAACTGCAGACCACTCTCACGCGCGGCGTCGGCCAGAGCCTTCACCCGTCCGTGATAGCGGAAACCGGAGCGGTCGAACGCGACCGCGGTGATGCCGGCTTTCTTGGCCTTGTCGGCGATCGCCTTGCCCACTGCCTGAGCCGCGGCGGTATTGCCGGTGTGCTTCAGGCCCTTCTTGATGTCAGCCTCGAGCGTGGAAGCAGCCACCACCACCTTGTTGCCTTCAGGGGCGATGATCTGCGCGTAGATGTGGCTCGGCGTGCGGTGCACGGTGAGCCGGAACGCGCGCTGCTCGTGGATCCTGGCACGTGCGCGGCGCGCGCGGCGCAGGCGCGCGAGCTTCTTTTCCATCGGTTTCTTATCCATCGCTCGTACCCCTTACTTCTTCTTGGCTTCTTTGAGCACCACTCGTTCGTCCGAGTAGCGCACGCCCTTGCCCTTATAGGGCTCCGGCGGACGGAAGCCGCGAATATCGGCAGCCACCTGGCCGACCTTCTGTCGATCCAGGCCCTTGATGATCACTTCGGTCTGACTCGGTGTCTCGATGGTGATGCCTTCCGGGACCTTGTAGGAGACCGGATGCGAGAAACCGAGCGTCAAATTCAGCATCTTGCCCTGGGCTTGGGCGCGGTAACCCACGCCGACCAGTTCCAGCTTCTTGGTGAAACCTTCGGTCACGCCCTTGATCGCATTCGCGAGCAGCGCGCGGGTGGTGCCGGTGGCGGCATTCGCCTCCTGCAGCTCCGACTTCTGCTGCACGTGCAGCACACCGTTCTCGTTGGTCACGCCGACGCCGGGGTGCAGGACCAGCGTATAGCTGCCCTTCTGCGCCTTGATGGTCACGCTGTTGGCGTCGATCTTGGCTTCGACACCCTTCGGCAGCGTGATCGGTTGTTTCCCGATTCTGGACATGGCTTTTTCCTCGAATCCGTTTAGGCGACGACGCCGATGACTTCGCCGCCCTGGCCGGCGGCGCGCGCGGCGCGATCGCTCATCACACCCTGGGGGGTGGACACGATGGCCACACCCAGGCCGCCCAACACCTTGGGCAACTGGTCCTTGCGCTTATAGACACGCAGGCCGGGGCGGCTCACCCGCTCCAGGCGGTCGATGACCGGGCGGCCTTCGTGGTACTTGAGCGCGATGCTTAAGACCGGCTTCCCTTCGGTCTCGCGGTTGGCGAAATCCTCGATGTAGCCCTCGTCCTTCAGCAGGCGCGCGATCTCGGTCTTGACCTTGGAGTTCGGCATGCTGACTTCCGCATGGCCCACCATCTGGGCATTGCGGATGCGGGTGAACATGTCGGCGATGGGATCAGTCATACTCATGGATATCGATATCCCTAGTGAATTACCAGCTGGCCTTGTGCAAGCCGGGTACGTCGCCACGCATGGTGGCTTCGCGGAGTTTGTTGCGGGCCAGGCCGAACTTGCGGTAGAACCCATGGTCGCGGCCGGTCAGGGCGCAACGGTTGCGCTGACGGGCCTTGCTCGAATCGCGCGGCAGCGAGGCCAGCTTGGCGACCGCCTCCTGGCGGTCCTCTTCGCTCGTCTCCAGGTCGCGGATGATCTTCTTGAGTTCGGCGCGCTTGGTGGCGAACTTGGCCGCCATCTTGGTGCGCTTGACCTCGCGATTGATCATGGATGTCTTGGCCATGTGTGTGTCCTTTTAGTTCCGGAAGGGGAAGCTGAACGCTTCGAGCAGCGCCCGGGCTTCCGCATCGCTCTTGGCCGTGGTGGTGATGGTGATGTCCATGCCACGCAGGGCGTCGATCTTGTCGTACTCGATCTCCGGGAAGATAATCTGTTCCTTCACGCCCATGCTGAAGTTGCCGCGCCCATCGAAGGAGCGGCCGCTCACGCCGCGGAAGTCGCGCACGCGGGGCAGGGAGATGTTGATCAAGCGGTCCAGGAACTCGTACATCTGGCTGCGACGCAAGGTCACCTTGCAGCCCACGGGATAGCCGTCGCGGATCTTGAAGGTCGAGATCGACTTCTTGGCCTTCGTGATCACCGGCTTCTGGCCCGCGATCTTGGTCATGTCCGACACCGCGTTCTCGATGACTTTCTTGTCCGCAGTAGCCTCACCCACGCCCATGTTGAGCGTGATCTTGGTGATGCGCGGGACCTGCATCGCGTTCTTGTAGCCGAAGCGCTCGCTGAGCTTCTTCACCACAGCGGTCCGGTAATGTTCATGCAATCTGGCGGCCATTTGGGCAGTCCTCAGACGTCAACTACTTCGTTATTCGACTTGAAGAAACGCACCTTGCGGCCGTCCTCCAGCTTCTTCAACCCCACGCGGTCGCCCTTCTTGGTGACCGGGTTGTAGAGCATCACGTTGGAGATGTGGATCGACATCTCCTTCTCGATGATGCCGCCGGTCACGCCGGCGTTCGGGTTCGGGCGCTGATGTTTCTTCGCCACGTTCACGTTCTCGACGAGGATGCGGTCCTTCTCCATCACCTTGAGCACAGAGCCACGACGGCCCTTGTCCTTGCCGGCAATCACCACCACTTCGTCGCCTTTCCTGATCTTGTGCATATGCCTTACTCCTGGTGCCTTACAGCACTTCCGGCGCCAGCGAGATGATGCGCATGAACTGCTCGTTGCGCAGTTCGCGCGTCACCGGCCCGAAGATGCGGGTGCCGATGGGCTCCAGCTTGTTAGTCAGCAACACCGCGGCATTGCTGTCGAAACGGATGATGGAACCGTCCGGGCGGCGCACGCCGCTGCGGGTACGCACCACCACCGCGTTGTAAACCTCGCCTTTCTTGACCTTGCCGCGCGGGATCGCGTCACCGATGCTCACCTTGATGACATCGCCGATACGCGCATAGCGGCGCTTGGAGCCGCCCAGCACCTTGATGCATTTTAGGCTGCGTGCGCCGCTGTTATCGGCGGACTCGAGCACTGTGCGCATCTGGATCATGACTGCTATCCCTCAGGATTAACCGGTTACTGCGCGGCCGCCGGGGCGGCGCGTTCGATCACTTCGACCAGCTTCCACGACTTGTGGCGCGAGATCGGGCGGCACTGCGTGATGGTCACGACATCGCCTTCCTGACACACGTTCTGCTCGTCGTGGGCCTTGATCTTAGTACGACGGCGCAAGATCTTGCCGTAAGTGGCGTGCGTGACTATCCGCTCCACCGACACGGTGATGGTCTTGTCCATCTTGTTGCTGACCACCTTGCCGGTCAACGTACGGATGTTCTTCGCCTGGTCGCTCATTTCTTACCTGCCTTCACGCGTTCGTTCTGCGCGGTCTTGAGACGCGCCACGTCCTTGCGGACGTTGCGGATCTGATGGGCGCGCGGGGCCTGGCCGGCCGCCGCCTGCATGCGCATGTTGAACTGCTCCTTACGAAGCGCGCCGATCTCTTCGCGCAGCTCCTTGTCGTTCTTCTTGCGGATGTCGTTCATTTCCATCACATCACCTGTCGGGCTACGAAGGCAGTGAGGATGCCGAGCTTGGCGGAAGCAAGGCGGAAAGCCTCACGCGCCGTGGCTTCATCCACGCCTTCCATCTCATAAAGCATCGAACCGGGCTGCACCTTGGCGACCCAGTACTCCACGTTGCCTTTGCCGTTGCCCATGCGGACTTCCAGCGGCTTCTTGGTCACCGGCACGTCCGGGAATACGCGGATCCAGATCTTGCCGCCGCGCTTCACGAAGCGCGTCATCGCGCGGCGCGCGGCTTCGATCTCGCGCGCAGTCAGGCGGCCGCGGGTGATGGCCTTCAGGCCGTACTCACCGAATGCCACGCTGTTTCCGCTCTGCGCCAGGCCGCGGTTACGGCCTTTATGCTGCTTGCGGAACTTGGTGCGCTTGGGCTGCAACATGTGCCTCTACTCCTGACTCAGTTGGCAGCCGCGGCGGATTTCTCGCCTTCGGCTTCCTTGGTCTTGTTCAGTTCGTTCGCGTCCAGGATCTCGCCCTTGAAGATCCACACCTTGACGCCGATGACGCCGTAGGTGGTGTGGGCTTCGGCCAGACCGTAGTCGATGTCGGCGCGGAGCGTATGCAGGGGCACGCGGCCCTCACGGTACTGCTCGCTGCGCGCGATCTCCGAGCCGTTCAGGCGGCCCGAGACCCGGATCTTTATCCCTAAGGCGCCCAAGCGCATGGTGTTCTGCACCGCACGCTTCATGGCGCGGCGGAACATGATGCGGCGCTCCAGCTGCTGCGCGATGCTCTCGGCCACCAGATACGCGTCGAGTTCCGGCTTGCGGATCTCTTCCACGCCGATGTCCACTTCCACGCCGGGCATCAGCTTGGTCAGCTGCTTGCGCAGCGCGTCGATGTCCTCACCTTTCTTGCCGATCACTACGCCGGGACGGGCTGTATGGATAGTGATGTAGGCCTTCTTGGCGGGCCGCTTGATCTCGATGCGGCTCACGGACGCCTGGGCGAGCTTCTTCTTGAGGAACTCGCGCACGCGCAGGTCGCTCAGCAGGTTCTGGGCATACGCCCGCTTGCTGGCGAACCACTTGGAGTTCCAGTCTGAAGCTATGCCGAGGCGGAAGCCTGTCGGATTTACTTTCTGACCCATGTGCCTGTCCTTATTCGTCCGCCACGATGATGCTGATGTGGCTCGTACGTTTCAGAATACGTGCGCCGCGCCCCTTGGCACGCGCCATGAAGCGCTTCATGTGCGGACCTTCGTCCACCATGATCGTCTTGACCTTCAGTTCGTCCACGTCGGCACCGTTGTTGTGCTCGGCGTTGGCGATGGCCGACTCCAGCACCTTACGCAGCAGCTTGGCCGCGCGCTTGGGGCTGAACTCGAGCACCTTTAGGGCATCACCCACGGCTTTGCCGCGGATCTGGTCCGCCACCAGGCGGGCTTTCTGCGCCGCGATGCGTGCGTATCTGTGTTTGGCCGCTACCTGCATATAAATACCCTTAGGCCTTCACTTCGGCTTCGGCAGTCTTGCGTTCGCCGTGGCCCTTGAAGATGCGCGTGGGCGCGAATTCGCCCAGCTTGTGTCCGACCATGTTCTCGCTGACGAGCACCGGCACATGTTGGCGACCGTTATGCACCGCGATGGTGAGACCTACCATCTCAGGCGTGACCATCGAGCGCCGCGACCAGGTCTTGATGGGGCGCTTGTTGTTGCTCGTCACCGCCGCCGTGACCTTCTTGGCCAGGTGCGGGTCGATGAACGGGCCCTTGCGAATCGAACGTGGCACGTTATTACCCTCTCATCACTTTGCGTTGCGGCGGCGCACGATCATGCCGTCGGTGCGCTTGTTGCCGCGCGTCTTGTAACCCTTGGTCGGCTGGCCCCAGGGCGAGACCGGATGCCGGCCGCCGGAGGTCTTGCCTTCACCGCCGCCGTGCGGATGGTCGATGGGGTTCATCACCACACCGCGCACCGAGGGACGGATGCCTTTCCAGCGGCGCGCACCGGCCTTGCCGTACTGGCGCAGGTTGTGCTCACCGAAGCCCACTTCGCCGATGGTCGCGCGGCAATCCACGTGCACCTTGCGCATCTCGCCGGAGCGCAGACGCAGCGTGCAATAAGCGCCTTCACGAGCCACGACCTGCACCGAAGCACCGGCGCTGCGGGCCATCTGCGCACCCTTGCCGGGCTGCATTTCCACGCAGTGCACCTGGGTGCCCACGGGGATGTTCCTGAGCGGCAGCGAGTTCCCATTCTTGATGGGGGCATGGCTGCCGGCGACGATCTCCTGACCCGCTTCCGCGCCTTTGGGTGCGATGATGTAGCGGCGCTCGCCGTCCTTGTACAGCACCAGCGCGATGTGCGCGGTACGGTTCGGATCGTATTCCACGCGCTCGATGCGGCCGACGATGCCGTCCTTGTCGCGCTTGAAATCGATCACACGGTAATTCTGCTTGTGCCCGCCGCCCTGGTGGCGCGTGGTGATGCGGCCCACGTTGTTGCGGCCGCCGCGCGAGCGCTTGCTCTCCACGAGCGCGCTGTGCGGTTTACCCTTGTGCAAGCCGGGCGTGACGACCTTGACGAAGGCACGGCGCCCTGGTGATGTCGGTCTGGCTTTGATGAGTGGCATATCGCTGTCTCTTTTTCCCGGTGCCGGCCTTAAGCCTGCTCACCGGCCAGGTTGATCTCGCTGCCCTGCGCCAAGCGCACATAGGCCTTCTTCCAGTCACCGCGCCGACCGGTGGCCGCGCCGAAACGCTTCACCTTGCCGTGCACGTTCACGATCTGGACATCCGCGACCTTGACCTCGAACATCTTCTCGACGGCCTGGCGCACTTCGTTCTTGTCGGCATCGCGGCGCACGCGGAACACCACCTGCTGGTGCTTCTCGCCGAGGCGCGCGGCCTTCTCGGACACGTGGGGCCCGAGCAGTACGCTCATGAGTCTTTCTTGTTTCGGGTTCATGCGAGCCACTCCTCCAGACGGCGGATGGACGGCACGGTGAACAGCACCTTCTCGAAGCCGATGAGGCTCACCGGGTCGAGGCCGGTGGCATCGCGCACTTCCACGTTGGGCAGGTTGCGCGAAGCCAGGTACAGCTTCTCGTCCACCTGCTCGGTGACGATCAGCACGTTGTCGAGCTCCAGCGCCTTCAGCTTGCCGGCCAGCTCTTTGGTCTTGGGGGCGGTCACGCCGAACTCCGGCAGCACCACGATGCGCTGCTGGCGCACGAGTTCGGAAACGATGGCGCGCAAGGCACCCTGGTACATCTTGCGGTTGACCTTCTGGCTGTGGTCACGGGGGACCGCCGCAAAGGTCTTGCCGCCGCCGCGCCAGATAGGGCTGCGGATGGAGCCGGCGCGCGCCTGGCCCGAGCCTTTCTGGGGCCGGGGCTTCTTGCCGCCGCCGCGCACCATGGCACGGGTCTTCTGCGCCTTGGTGCCGGCACGGCCGCCCGCGAGGAACGCGGTCACGACCTGGTGCACCAGGGACTCGTTGAATTCATAGCCGAAGGCCGCGTCCGAAAGGCTGATGGACTGGCTGCCGGCGGTCTTGTGCATCTGCAATTCCATGCCGCCTCCTTAACCGCGCGCCGCAGGGCGGACGATGACGTTGCCGCCCTCGGAGCCCGGGACCGCGCCCTTCACGAGCAACAGGTTCTTCTCGGCATCCACCTGCACGACCACCAGGTTCATGGCGGTGCGCTGCTTGGCGCCCAGGTGACCGGACATCTTCTTGCCGGGGAACACGCGGCCCGGGGTCTGGCGCTGGCCGATAGAGCCCGGCGCGCGATGGGACAGCGAGTTACCGTGGGTGGCGTCACCCATGGTGAAGTGATGGCGTTTGATGGTGCCCTGGAAGCCCTTGCCGATGCTCGTGCCGGTCACGAAGACTTTCTGGCCGGGCTTGAAGATGTCGGCCTTGATCTCGCCGCCGACCTTGAGGTCTGCGCCTTCGTCTTTCTCGAGGCGGAACTCGCGGGACAGGCGGCCGGCGCCAGTGGCAGCCTTCGCGTAGTGACCGGCCATGGCCTTGGTCACGCGCGTGGCGCGGCGGGTACCGGTGGTGACCTGGACGGAGCGATAGCCTTCCGTCTCCAGGGTCTTCACCTGGGTGATGCGATTGGGTTCGACCTGAATGACGGTCACCGGGATGGAAGCACCATCCTCAGCGAAAACGCGCGTCATGCCGCATTTGCGGCCGATTACGCCGATACTCATCTCGTTTTCCTCGTTTACAGCGCCGACTGCGATTGGCCGGTGCTTGCAAAACCTTACAAATCAACGGCCCGCCGGGATACCCAGCGGGCCGCAGGGAGCCGGGGATTATACCAGCCTCTTCGGGCTCTGCAACAGACCTGAAAGGGAGATTTGCCTGTTTCGGGCCGATTTCCCCTCCCCCGGAGGGGTCAAGAGAGCCCGTGAGGGCCCCTTAAAGCCCTTCCTGGGGGAGCGTCTCGTGGTGGGGGCTTTGATACCCAGGATTTGGGGCTAGACTCCCAGCCAGCCCAATCCTGGCTATCACCCTAGAAACGGAGGGTTCCCATGGTCTCCCTAGCTCAGCTCTGGCTCCCCATCCTGCTCGCGGCCGTATTCGTGCACGTGGCCAGCGCCATCATCCACATGTTCCTCAAGTTCTGGCATACCGCCGACTACCACGGCTTCAGCAACGAGGACGAGATCCGCAAGGCCCTCAGCAAGGGCAGCCCCGCCCCGGGCATATACATGATCCCTTACTGCAAGCCGGAGGACATGAAGAAGCCCGAGTTCCAGGAGAAGATGAAGCAGGGCCCTCTGGCCTTCACCTACCTGCGCGCGGGCCAGCCCATGAACATGGCCAAACCCCTGATCCAGTGGTTCGTGTTCTGCCTCCTGGTGGCGCTGTTCTCAGGCTACGTGGGTGCATCCACTTTGGCCTCCGGCACCGACGGCATGCAGGTGTTCCGGGTGGTCGCCACCGCCGGCTTCATGGCCTTCGGTTTCGCATCCATCCCCTCGGGCATCTGGTTCGGCCAGCCCTGGGGCGCGGTGTTCAAGGACGTGGTGGACGGCCTCGTCTATGGCCTGATCGTAGGCGGCACCTTCGCCTGGCTCTGGCCCGCCGCCGTGGCGGCGGCTGCTTAACAAGACGTAGCCTGAAAAATCCATCCCTGGATTTTTCAGGCTCGGCGAGTCCGATACACGCTCGGACTCGCCTCCGCCGAATCAAGCACATGCGTGCTTGATTCGCGAGCGGTGCTCCCGGCACCGCGTCCGTCCTGTGTCCCTAAATAAAAAGGCCCTGCATTAGCAGGGCCTTTTTATGGGCCGTCAGGCCTCAAGACATCAGTTGAGCTTGATCTGTACGTCCACGCCCGCCGGAAGATCCAGCTTCATGAGGGCGTCCACGGTCTTGTCCGTGGGGTCCACGATGTCCATCAGGCGCTTGTGGGTACGC
The DNA here is from genome assembly GCA_036000105.1 of Gammaproteobacteria bacterium. Lineage (GTDB taxonomy): Bacteria > Pseudomonadota > Gammaproteobacteria > Natronospirales > REEB76 > DASUBN01. Next base: position 347 of record DASYGE010000006.1, on the reverse strand, counting down.
AGCTCGTACTGGTCGCGGGCGTCCTTGTCGACGTGGGGCGAGACCAGGATCGTGAAGCGTTCCATCTTCACCGGCAACGGGATGGGACCGCGGACCTGGGCGCCGGTGCGCTTGGCGGTCTCCACAATCTCCTTCGCCGACTTGTCGATGAGCCGGTGGTCGAAGGCCTTGAGGCGGATGCGGATAGTCTGGGTAGCCATATTTTGTTACTCGAGTATCTTGGCGACGACGCCGGCACCGACGGTCTTGCCGCCTTCGCGGATGGCGAAGCGCAGGCCGTCTTCCATGGCGATCGGGTTGATCAGGGTCACCACCACCTTGATGTTGTCCCCCGGCATCACCATCTC
>DASYGE010000005.1:0-11173 GCA_036000105.1 Gammaproteobacteria bacterium | reverse complement strand
CCGCCAGTTCCCGCGCCTTGCCGACATCGCCGCGGTAGAACTCGAACAGCTTCTGCAGCGCGGTCTGCATGTCCACCTTGGGCTCCCAGCCGAGCTCCTTGCGGGTGTGCTCGACGCTGGGCAGTCGGTTCTCCACGTCCTGGTAGCCCTTGCCGTAATAGTCATCGGCGCTCACTTCCAGGAGCTTCACTTTCTTGGCGTTGGCGCTGTATTCCGGCATGGAGTTGGCGATCTTCAGCATCATGTCCGCCAGTTCCTTCACGGAATGGCTGTTCCTGGGGTTGCCGATGTTGTAGATGCGCTTGTCTGCAACGCCGCCTTTGTTGTCGATGATGGACATGAGCGCATCGATGCCGTCGTCCACGTAGGTGTAGGCACGCTTGCGGGCGCCGCCGTCCACCAGCTTGATGGTCTCGCCGCGCACGATATGGCCCAGGAACTGGGTGACCACGCGGGAGCTGCCTTCCTTCGGCGTATAGATGGAATCGAGGCCGGGTCCGATCCAGTTGAACGGGCGGAACAGGGTGTAAGCCAGGCCTTCCCGCTCGCCGTAGGCCCAGATGATGCGGTCCATGAGCTGCTTGCTGCAGCTATAGATCCAGCGCGGCTTGTTGATGGGCCCGAGGATGAGTTCCGAGGTATAGGGATCGAAACCCGGATCCCGGCACATGCCATAGACCTCGGAGGTGGACGGGAACAGCACGCGCTTCTTGTACTTCACGCACTGGCGCACGATGGGCAGGTTCGCCTCGAAGTCGAGCTCGAAGACCCGCAGCGGGTCCTTAACATAGGTGGCGGGCGTGGCGATGGCGACGAGCGGCAACACCACGTCGCACTTGCGCACGTGGTATTCCACCCACTCGCGGTTGATGGTGATGTCGCCTTCGAAGAAGTTGAAGCGCGGACTGGACATGAGATCGGAGACCTTGTCCGAGAACATGTCCATGCCGTGGACTTCCCAGTCCGTGGTCTCGATGATGCGCTTGCTCAGGTGATGGCCGATGAAGCCGTTCACGCCCAGGATCAGGATCTTCTTCACGTTCACTCTCCCAGTGGGGACGGGTTGGCGGCATGGCGCTGCACGAACTCGGCAGCCTCCATGACCCGACCATCCCATTCCAGTTGCAATATCTCGATGCGTTTCCTGTCACCGCAGTCGGCGTAGCAGCGGCCGGCTTCGGCATACAACGTAGGCTTGCCGTGCTTGGCCGGCTGATCCGGGTAATGGCTGCGCAGCGCCTTGAGGGGCTTGCCGGCAGCGGTGCTGAAGGCCCCCGGATAAGGTGGCGCCACGGCACGGATCAAATTGTGCACGGTCCAGGCCGGCTGACTCCAGTCTATACGCCCATCCTCGGGACGGCGACGTCCGTAATAGCTGCCGGCCTTGAGGTCCAGCTTGTGGCGCGGCGCGCTGCCGAGCAAGAGCCCCGGCAGGCTGCGGTCCAGCACGCACTCGGCGGCCACGGTGACCTTGTTGAACACCTGCCCGGCGGTGTCATCCGGCAGGATGGGGACCGCCTGCTGGTCTATCAGGTCGCCGGCGTCGGGCTTCTTCTCCATGTAGTGCAGGCTGGCGCCGGTCTGGCGCTCGCCGTGGATGACGGCCCAGTTCACCGGCACGCGGCCGCGGAACTTCGGCAACAGCGAGCCGTGCATGTTGAGGGCGCCGTGCTTCGGGGCCGCGAGGAAGCGCTCCCCCAGCATGAAGCGGTAATAGAAGGAGAACAGGAAATCAGGCTTGAGCGCCTCGACCCGTGCCGCGAGATCACCCTGGTTCGGGTCTTCGGGGGTTGCCACCGGCAAGCCATGCAGCTCCGCCAGGCGCTTCACGCTGCCAAACCAGATGTTCTCGCCGGGATCATCCTCATGGGTGACCACCAACGACACGCGCACGCCATGGGCGAGCAGCGCCGACAGGCAGCGCACGCCTACGTCGTGATAGGCGAAGACTACCGCGCTCTTCACTTTTTGCCCTTCTCCAGCACGGCGCGGATGAGGAAGCGCGGCCGGCGCTGCACTTCCTGGTAGATGCGGCCGATGTATTCACCCAGGAGGCCGATGCCGAACAGGATGATGCCTATCAGGAAGAACACGGCAGCGAACAGGGTGAACACGCCCTGTACAGTGCCTTCCGGATAGAAGATGCGGTAACCGATAAGGAACAGGAACAGCAGCAGCGAGCCGCTGGCGATGATCACGCCGATGAAGGAGAACAATTGCAGTGGCGCCACCGAGAAGCCGGTGACGAGATCGAAGTTGAGCCGGATGAGGCTATAGAGCGAATACTTGGACTTCCCCGCTACCCGTTCGTCGTGTTCCACGGTCACTTCCACGGGCTTGAGCGAATACAGATACGCCAGCGCAGGGATGAAGGTGTTGATCTCGCTGGTGCTGTTGATGGCGTCGATGATGTCACGGGAATAGGCCCGCAGCATGCAGCCCTGGTCGGTCATCTTGATCTTGGTGATGCGCTCGCGCAGGCGATTCATCATGCGCGAGGCGCTCTTGCGCCACCAGACATCATGCCGGCTGCGGCGGATGGTGCCCACGTAGTCGTAGCCCTCGTCCATCTTGACCAGGAGTTTGCCGATCTCCTCCGGCGGGTTCTGCAGGTCCGCATCCAGGGTGACCACTTTCTCGCCGCGGGAAGCATGGAAGCCCGCGAGTATGGCCGCGTGCTGGCCGAAGTTGCTCTGCAGCAGCACTACGCGGGTGACATCCTGGCGCTTGCCGAACTGGTCGCGCAACATGGCGGCGGAGCGGTCTGCGCTGCCGTCATCCACGAAGATGAGTTCGTACTTGCGCTTCAAGGCATCCAGCGCGGGATAGATGCGCTTGAACAGGGTGCCGAGGGAATCCTGTTCGTTATAGACAGGGATGACTACGGACAGTTCCGGTGCCGTGTTTCGCCTGGCGGGACTCATCGGGAAACCCCTAAAGTTATCAAAGCCGCAGAAGCTGGGTGGCTGACGCCACCTTCCCCGCTACGCGTTCTGCTTCGCGGGCAAGCCCGCCCGTGCTGTCCATGCACGGGCGTTCGCAGCTTGCGCTGCTCACCCACGGACAACTCGGGTGCGCCGGCGATCTTCTTCTTGGCTTTCTCGCTCATGCGTCCACTCCCTCAGGAACCTTTGAGACAGGCTTTCAGGGCCGTACACACCCGATCCACATCGGACATCTGCATGGTCGGGAACAGGGGCAGCGTCAGGGTCTCGCTGCCGATGCGCTCAGCGTTGGGGAACTGGCCCTCACGATACCCCATATTGCGATAGAAGCTGAACTGGTTGAGGGCCTGGTAATGGATGCCGAGGCCTATGCCCTTCTCATGCATGCGCTGCTTCAGGCCGGTGCGGTCCAAGTTGTACTTCTTGTAATGCGGCAACAGGGTGAACATATGCCAGCTATGGCCCGCATCGCCCCTGGTCGGCACCACACCGAGCTCCTCGTCACCCAGGAGTTCCAGGTAACGGTAAGCCAGGGTGCGGCGCTTCTCGTTGAACTCGTCCAGACGGGCAAGCTGGCCTATGCCCACCCGGGCGGCCACGTCGGTCATGTTGTGCTTGCTCGCCGCTTCACTCACATCCATGGTGCCATCGGGATGCTTGGTGATGCCGTGGAAGCGCAGCACTTCCAGGCGCTTAGCCTCTTCCGGCGTGGCCACGGAGACCGCCGCACCTTCGATAGTGGTGAGGTTCTTGTTGGCGTGGAAGCTGAAGACCACGATATCGCCGAAGGAGCCGATCTTGCGGCCCTTGTATCCGGTGCCGATGGCCTGGGCCGCATCTTCGATCACCCGCAACTTGTGCTTGGCTGCGAGGGCATACACCGCATCCAGATCCACGGCGAGACCGTTGAGGTGCACGGGCATGATCGCACGGGTCTTCCCCGTGACCGCGGCCGCGGCCTGATCCATGAGCAGCGCACGGCTCTTGAGATCCACATCCACCAGCACGGGCTTGGCCCCCACCCGCACCACCACGTTGGCGGTAGCGGCGAAGGTCATGGCGGGCACGATCACCTCGTCCCCGGGGCCGATGCCGGCCATCACCAGGGCCTCTTCCATGGCCCCGGTGGCATGCAGGTAAGTACGCAGATAGCGCTTGCCGCCGAGATACTCAGTGAGGCCCTTCTCGAACTTCTCCACCATGGGACCGCTGGTGATCCAGCCGGAACGCAGCACCTCGACCACGCCGGCGATGGTCTCGTCGTCCAGGGTCGGTCGGGTGAACGGCAGGTAGTTGCTACTCATGGATATACCTTGTATCAGCTGCGTGCGACCAGGAACACGCCGACGATGATGACGGCGATGCCAGTAATCCGCATCGCACTCACCGCCTCACCCATGAAGGCCCAGGCGATGAAAGCGGTGACCACATAACCCAGAGACAGCATCGGGTAGGCGATGCTCACCTGCACCCGCGAGAGCGCGAGGATCCATATCCCCACGCTGATGACGTAGCAGGCGAGGCCGCCCAGGATATGGGGCTCAAATGCCAGCTTCATGCTGGCCGAGAAGATATTGGCGGCATCCAGCTTGATGACACCCACGTCCTTGACGCCGGCTTTGAGCAGGAGCTGGGCTGCGGCATTCAACAGCACGCCGGTCAGCACCAGGGAGAAACTGATGAGATTCATGGTTTCCTCACTGCAATATGGCTCGGATCCTGGCCGATGACGGTCATGGGCAGGCCTTCAGCCGCGAGTTTCGTGTAGGTCTCCGGCGGCATCACCGCGAGCGCCGCGCCACCTTGGCGCCATTGTGCGGCAAAACCGTCCAGGTCCGGGATCCACTTCTGAGGTTCACGGCCGATGCCGAACTCCAGCTCGCCCTGATAAGCCACGATGGTCATGGTGTGCCCCAGGTAGAAAGGCAGGGACTGGGGGTAATCGTTCAGGCTGTAGATGGGCACGCCCGGCGCACTGTAAGGTGCCATCTGTAGCGCGAGATCGTGCTGGGAGTACGCCGGTGAGAGCACCTGAGCGCCCGCCGAGACCGTCTGGGTAGCGAGGAACATGCCGGCGGCCAGGAGCGTGAGCGCCGCAGTCACGCGCGAGAAATATGCGAGCAGGAATCCCATGATGGCAGCGAGCAGGAGTGCGCCGCTACCCATCATGAGCCAGGGCAGGAACGCCTGGTACAGCTCCACCGGTATCTTGCCACCGTGACGCTGCAACTCCGGCGCCTGCCACAAGGCCGTGATGGCCAGCACGATGGCGAGCAAGGCGCTCAACATGGCATCGCCACGCTTCAGGCGCGCGAGTTCGCGTCCTAGCAAGAGAGCAAGCGCCGGGAAGATGGGCAGGATGTAGCTGCCGAGCTTCGAATCCGACAGGGAGAAGAACAGGAAGATGAACCCGCACCAGAGCCACAGGAAGAGCACGTGGTCGAAACGCCCTGTCGCCCTTTCAGTCTCAGGCTCGCTTCCGGTCACGGCATCGGTACTCCTGCGCAGATAGCGCATGACGAGTTCATGGTTCACGAACCGCAGCAGCGCACGCAGGAACTGCGGCAGGAAGCACCAGAGGCCGAACAGCAGGATGGGGATGAAGAACCACCAGGGCTCGACGCGATGATGCACAGTGGTGAGGAAACGTTCGAGATGCTCATGGATGAAGAAGAACTGGAGGAACTCCGGGTTGCGCGAGCTCACCAGCAGGAACCAGGGTGCAGCGATCAGGAGATAGATCAGGAGACCGCCGAAGAAATGCAGCTGCTTGAAACGCGCCCAATCACGCTTGATGAGCACGTAGAGCAGGAACACCGCGCCGGGCAACACCACCGCCTCCAGCCCCTTGCTTAGCGTAGCGAGCGCGGCGAGACCCCAGGCGGCGTACATCCAGCCGCGCCGGACCTTCAGGGCCTCCGCCTCCATGGCCAGCAGGAAAGCGAACAGGCTGCCGCACATGAAGAACGACACCCCCATGTCGAGGGTGTTGAAGTGCCCCATGATGGTGAAATACACGCTGCCGAGCAGCGTTAACGCACCCAACCAGGCGACGCGCCGGCCGAAGAGCCGCTCACCTGCGAATACCGTGATGAGGATGCAGAGGAAGCCCGTGAGCGCGGTCCACAGGCGTGAGCTGCCGTTGGAAGCACCGAAGATCTGGTAGGTAACGGCGGTGGCCCAATACTGGAGCGGCGGCTTCTCGAAATACTTGAGACCATCCAGGCGTGGGGTGACCCAATCGCCGGTCACGATCATCTCCCGGGGGATCTCGGCGTAACGGCCCTCGTCGGTCTGGAACAGGTCGCGTTGACCGAGACCCGTGAACCAGGCGGCGGCCAGGAGGGCCACGGCCAGGATGATTCGCGCGCGCAGGGTCATGACCATAAAGGGGCTACGCCACGTGGGGGAAGCTGCGAATTATATAGTAGGCCCCTAAGTTTTTCCCCGTGGGCCCGGGACTTAGCTCTGGGTCTTGGCGGCGGTCTTCGCCCATCCCAGCAGCATCTCGGCATCTTCCAGCACCTCGGAGGGCACTTCGTAATAGCGGTGCAGCTCCTTCACCCCCTTGGGGTTGAACGGGCGGCTGCCCTTCTTGAGATAAGCCGGGCGGCTCGCCTCATCGGTACGTAGATAGAGCGCGCCCTTGTGCACGATGCCGAAGAAGCTGTTACCCATATATAGCCCGTGACCACCAAACATAGGGCGCACCTTCAACTGCCGGGCATCGGCGAGTTGCTCCAACACGAAATCCAGGAATGAGGTGTCGGCCATGTCGGTCGTGTCTCAACCTCTCCAAGGGCGAAGATGCTGGGTGGCTACGCCACCTACCCGGCTCCGCATCCCTGCTACGCCGGCAGGCCCGCCCGTGCTTCCTTGCACGGGCGCTCGCAGCAGTGCTGCTCGCCCATGACCGCCGAACATGGCCCGGACCTTTATGCCTCGAGCTTCCGCCAACTGTTCCAGAACGTAGTCAAGGAAAGAGGTGTCAGGCATGGCGGTCGTGTCTCAACCTCTCCAAGGGCCAAGATGCTGGGTGGCTACGCCACCTACCCGGCTCCGCATCCCTGCTACGCCGGCAGGCCCGCCCGTGCTTCCTTGCACGGGCGCTCGCAGCAGTGCTGCTCGCCCATGGCCGCCGAACATGGGCCGGACCTTAAGCTGGCGCGCATCGGCGAGTTGCTCCAACACGAAATCCAGGAATGAGGTATCGCTCATTTAAGACCGCAGCGGGGCGAGCTGGCCCAGTTCCCGGTAACGGCGGTAATCCGCCAGCACCAGGGCGTGATCGAAGACGAGGGTCGGCGGGCGCAGGGGGTCGAAGGCCTGGGCCTTCCCCGCGTCGTCACCAGCCTGGGGCTTGCCGTGAGCCTCACCTATATAGACAGCGGTCACGGTATGGCCCCGCGGGTCCCGGCCCGGGTCGGAATACATGCCCAGTAAAATCTTGAGATGCACCTTGAGACCGGTCTCCTCCTCGGCCTCCCGCACCGCCGCCCGTTCCAGGCTCTCCCCTACTTCCACGAAACCGCCGGGCAGCGCCCAGCCATGGGGCGGATTGCGTCGCTCGATGAGCACGATGGGACGGCTGGGTTCGTCGAGCAACTCGATGATGATGTCGGCGGCCAGCGTCGGTGTAATGGGACGTGTCACCCGTCAAGCTCCTTTTCTAGTGAAGCGGACAATCTGGCGCCTCGAGCGTTTGTCGGGTCGCTTCTCCGGCGCTGGATTTACTAACGCCCTACTCTTACGCAGTACCGCGCGGGTGGTGCGGGCTTCGATGCTCTCAGCCGACTCTTCATATAAGGCTTGGGCTTCGGCCGCCTTGCCGCGCTTGTCGGATATACCGCGTACCGTGAGTTCCATGGAATCCGTGCCACGAGTAAGAGAGATGACATCTCCCAGGCGTACGTCGCGGGATGGTTTCACACGGGCGCCGTTCACATGCACCTTGCCACCGTTGACAGCGACAGTCGCCAGGCTCCGCGTCTTATACAATCTAGCAGCCCATAACCATTTGTCGAGGCGAACGGCAACCGTAGTCATTCGCGCCATCTCGGCTGAACGCACAAGCGGCATACCATCATCGCCACCTCGAACGTCGCTCCAGGCGTCCCTGCCGCTAACATCCAGGGCGCATCCCATACGCCCGCTCGCCGTATACGGCGAGCCCACAGCCACTTATCAAACCGTACATTCTCGTTATGAGCCATTGGCGAACTCTATATACGGGATGTGCCCGGCGCGGGCGGCCCAATGCACAAGGAAGTGCAGGTGCCGCGTAAGGCAGGATGCCGAAAGCGGCCAGAGCCATTTATCCAATCTGACGTCGTCCATCGCCACCACTTTGGATTCGACCGATAACCAATCGAAAAAAAGAAATATGAATTTTTTGTGACAGGCGAGTCGCATGCGACGAGCGCCCATGCAGGGCCGAAGCAAAGCTTCGGGCGGGCGTACAGGGACGTATGCCCTGGGCCGCGAGCGCAGCTGGATGCGAAGCGCTGCGGGCATGGGCCGTCCCGGCTGCGGAGCAAGGACGCGTAGCAGCGCAGGTGGCGCTAGCCACCCGGCACTCCAGCATCCTGTCAGCGCAGCGCAGGGGCTGCTCGTTAGAGCACCTCAGCAGGCTCACTATCTGATGCCCTCTTTCGCCTCCGATTAACAATTTAGGGGTCCTGGTATGTGAATCTTTTGTGACAGCCCTTCCCGATGTGGCTCACTACAGCACAGCCGGAATGTGGTGCCTAGCCTCCCCCTGACTTGAGGGAGGGGCTTGCCAATCAATGAGTCTTGCGCTTGCTGCGCTTTGGCTTCTCGGCGGCAGGCAGGAGCGTGGTGTATTTCTGGTAAAGGTCGCGCCCTCTCGCTGGCCACGCCCTCCCATTCCCGGGCGAACTTCAGCGCACGATCACGGATCTCGTTGGGTGAAAGAGGCTGCTGCGCCACGGATGTGTTCCCTTACATATGTGAGTGCGGGCCTACCTTATATTAAAGAGACTCCTACCCGCACTGTGCGAGTAGGGTCTTTACAAGACTGAACGCGTCATCAGCACGCCGCAACAGGCGACGATACGGGTGGCCGGTGGCGCGGAAGAGGGAAGGGGTCTTGACTTAATATATTATTGCAATCGCGCTTCGATTGCATGGATACGCTGAACGAGCGCCCTGTCTGATTCCATATCATCCTTGAGCCGCTTGATCGTCACCGAGACCGTGGCGTAGTGGCTTACGTTGAAGTAAGCAGCAATCTCCCCGAGTTTCTTCTGCCCCAGGGTCTGGCAGAGGTGCATGGCCACCGCCCGCGGGAGGTTGCGCTGGCCCCGTCCCCGGGCAGTATGGCGCAGCTCATCGGTCGACACTCCATACTCGCGGCCTACGGCCTGGAGCACCTCGGCCATCCCTGACTTGGTCTGAAGTTTGCGCCGGCGCGGCTGCTCATGGTTCGGTCGGTAGCCGCGCAATGCCCGTTTCACAAACTCGGCAGACCCCAGGATGGGACCGTGGTATTCCCGATTGAAGAATGCACCGACCTCGTCATCCCCACCCTGCTCCACGAACGCACGGTATTGGGCTTTACGGGAACCCAGGATCTCCAGCACGGCCCGGGTACTCAACCAGTCCGGAGCGGATGCCTTGCCCACATAGGCGGGATAGCTGGAGGCAGCATAACTATCGAGCCTCCGGACGATGCCGGCCTCAAGCGGGTTGCGGTGGATATAGCGGGATACAGCAAGCAGGTAGCTGTCTGCATCCACCAGGAGGGCTTTGTAGCGGCCCCGGAACAGAGGCCCATCTCGGCGCAGGTGGCGATTGAACCGCTGAGTGAATAACCCGCTGAAATGTCGCATGGCGCGGCTGAGGTTGGGTTCGGGCGTACGCAACAGCAGATGATAGTGATTGCCCATCAGGCAATAAGCATGACACTCGACATCGAAGCGCTGGTCCAGGTCCTGCAGCAGATGCAGGAAAAGCTCCGTCGTCCAGCGTTCCCTGAACACCAACCCGCGGCCTGCCACCCGGTTCATGACGTGGTACCAAGCGCCGGGATATTCGATTCGCAGGGGGCGGGCCATAAACTACTATGTCCCGCAAAACATATTAAGTCAAGACCTGACCCCTTTTCTTTTTTGGACCCCTTTTCTTTTTTGAATCCCCAACAAGCAAATCATACAAACCCTTCTCACAAATCCGGGCTATCTCAACTTGACCCCTTTTCCCTCATTGCGACCGAATATAAATTTAATAGAACCATTGTCGGGGCAAAAAATTGTAACCAACACGGCAATTGGATATAACAACCACCACGACATAATATGGCCAAATACAATTAGGCAGACGACTAGTGTGGCCCAAAATACTAAATATATAAAAACAATGATTCTCGCAAAGGAAGTTCTCTCTACTTCAATACCTCTGAAAGGCAACCTATCAATTGGTCGCAGCTTCGGTTGGTTATTTGCGTTCACGAATCCTCCTCTTTCATATCAGTGCCCAGGAGGCGGAGGGTCAAAAATTCCGTCAGCATTACCGCTATACGCGTCTTGTAGAACAACCCCATTTCCAAGGGGGACTTGATCAATTAATGATCCGATTAATAGGCCGCCTTCACCTACTGCATTCAGCGACAGCGCAGAAAGGGTACCCACATATACTCCATCTGCAAGCATCCATGCGGCCCCATCTGATGCTTGACCGGTGGCTGCATTCCAAACAGCCGCCAAAGGCCCGGGCGTGTTGATTACAGTACTGATAGCCTGTGAGGTGTGATACCCGCCGGCTAACCGCAATGCTACGCCTAGTGGCGTGGCATAGCCCAAGGCTTTGTTCGAATCCTTAAAGTCCTTAGCGACCCGGTCCAAATAACTTGATTGGGGTTGAGTAAGGAAATAATTCTGCATCAATGCTGCCATCTCTCCCGAGACTGCATTCATGCAGGCTTCCAAAGCCGGAGGACAAGTTACTTCAATCTTGCCTAGGATCGCTGTCCCGGGTGGGTAGACAATCCCATCATTAGCGCTCGATCCACCTGTCCCTGTTGAAGCATTATTTGTCCCGGTTGAAGCACTGCTGGATGCACTTTTCCCTGCTCCACCATAAATTCCAACGTGTCCACTGCCGTAGACAAAGTTTCCACCGCCAAACGAACCCGCTGAGCACCCAAGGCACCCCGTATCAACCCCCGGAATATGGGTACCGGTATTCGGATCCGTTACGTTCGACAACGA
>DASYGE010000004.1:0-131117 GCA_036000105.1 Gammaproteobacteria bacterium | reverse complement strand
CGAAGCGCAGGTTGATGGCGGCAGCCCCCGTGTGAGCCGTGCTCACGTGCAGAAGCTCCAGGGGCGCTGCCAGAGTCTGTCCGGTGGGGATCTCCAGCAGCAGGCCGTCACGGAAGAGGGCGGTATTGAGGTTGACGAAGGTATCGTGCTGCCATTCCGGCGCTACTACGAGTGCGTCCCGCAGGTCTGCATCACCTGCGGCCAAAGGTGATGCGCGCACGCCACCCGGAAGTTGCGAGAGTCCGGGTTGATAGCGGCCATCCACGAATACCAACCGGGATGATTCCAGCCCAGGGATGAGCAGGGTATCCAGTATCGCCATATCCAACTGCGTCGCGGTCTCGGCGGGCGTGAAGCCACGCTTCTCCAGGGCCGACACAGAGGTATATTTCCAGGCTTCGTCGCGAGCCCCGGGGAAGCCGCGAGTCACCGCCCGTTCCAGAGCTGCTTCTTGTACCGGCCGCAGCCAGGTGGGAGTCGACGGCAGGCGACCGTAGCCATCCACGTAGGATTTAAGGGCGGCGCTCACGCCACCACGCCTTCGCGCAGCCAGTCGTAACCGCGCTTCTCAAGTTCCAGGGCCAGTTCCTTGCCACCGGATTTCACCACCCGGCCATCCACCAGCACGTGCACCTTGTCGGGTACGACGTGGTCCAGCAGGCGCTGGTAATGAGTCACCATGACGATCGCACGCTTGGGATCCCGCAGGCGGTTCACGCCCTTGGCCACCACCTTGAGGGCGTCGATGTCCAGGCCTGAATCGGTCTCATCCAGCAACGCGAGTTTGGGCTCCAGTACCAGCATCTGCAGTATCTCGTTGCGCTTCTTCTCGCCGCCGGAGAAGCCTTCGTTCACTGCGCGGTTGAGGAAAGAAAGGTCCATCTCCATGAGCTGCATCTTGGCCTTCACCAGACCGAGGAAGTCCATGGCATCCAGTTCTTCCTCACCCCTTTGCTTGCGGATGGCATTGAAGGCAGCCTTGAGCAGGTACACGTTATTGACCCCGGGGATCTCCACCGGGTACTGGAAGGCCAGGAACACGCCTTCCCGGGCCCGTTCTTCCGGAGTCATAGCCAGGAGGTCTTTGTCCTGGTAGCTCACGCTGCCAGCGGTCACTTCGTACCCGTCGCGACCCGCCAGGATGTGGGCGAGAGTGCTCTTGCCGGAGCCGTTGGGACCCATGATGGCGTGCACTTCGCCGGCATTCACTTCGAGGCTGAGGCCCTTGAGGATGTCGCGACCTTCGACCCTGGCATGCAGATTCTTGATATTGAGCATTTCGTTACCTTTGATCCTTAACCGACTGCGCCTTCTAAGGTGACCGCCAGGAGGCGCTGGGCCTCCACAGCGAACTCCATGGGCAGTTCCTTGAATACATCTTTGCAGAAACCGTTCACGATCATGTTGACCGCGTCTTCGGCGGAGATACCCCGACTACGGCAATAGAACAGTTGGTCGTCGCTGATCTTGGAGGTGGTGGCTTCGTGCTCGATCCGCGCCGTGGGGTTCTTGGCTTCCATGTAAGGGAAGGTATGGGCGCCGCACTTGTCGCCCATGAGCAGGGAATCGCATTGGGTGTGGTTGCGGGCACCTTCAGCGCCAGCGGCTACCTTCACGAGGCCCCGGTAGCTGTTCTGGCCATGGCCTGCAGAGATGCCCTTCGATACGATGGTGCTGCGGGTGTTCTTACCGATGTGCAGCATCTTGGTGCCGGTATCCGCCTGCTGGTAGTTGTTAGCTACCGCCACGGAGTAGAACTCACCCACGGAGTTGTCGCCCTTGAGCACACAACTCGGATACTTCCAGGTGATGGCGGAGCCCGTCTCCACCTGGGTCCAGGAGATCTTGGAATCGTCACCCCGGCATTCACCGCGTTTGGTCACGAAGTTATAGATGCCGCCTTTGCCTTCCGCATCACCCGGATACCAGTTCTGCACCGTGGAGTACTTGATCTGGGCGCCTTTGAGAGCCACCAGTTCCACTACTGCCGCGTGCAGTTGGTTCTCGTCGCGCATGGGGGCGGTGCAGCCTTCGAGATAACTCACCTGCGCACCTTCATCGGCGATTATCAGGGTACGTTCGAACTGGCCAGTCTTGGAGGCATTGATGCGGAAGTAAGTGCTGAGTTCCATGGGGCAGCGCACGCCCTTCGGGATATATACGAACGAGCCGTCAGTGAACACCGCGGAGTTCAGGGTGGCGAAGAAATTGTCGGAGTAAGGCACTACGCTGCCGAGGTACTGCTCCACCAGGGCCGGATGCTTCTGCACCGCTTCGGAGAAGGAGCAGAAGATGACACCGGCTTCCGCGAGCTTCTCTCGGAAGGTGGTAGCCACGGACACGGAGTCAAACACCGCATCCACCGCCACGCCGGCTAAGGCCGCGCGCTCATGCAAGGGCACCCCGAGCTTCTCGTAGGTCTCCAGCAACTTCGGGTCCACGTCCGCCAGGCTCTTGGGCCCATCCTTCTTGGATTTCGGCGCCGAGTAGTACGAGATGTCCTGGTAGTCGATGGCCTGATGATGCAGATGCGCCCACTTAGGTTCCTGCAAGGTCAGCCAATGGCGATAAGCCTTGAGGCGCCACTCCAGCAGGAAGGCGGGTTCCTGCTTCTTCGCCGAGATGAAGCGGATCACATCTTCGTTGAGGCCAGGCGCGACGGTGTCGGATTCGATGTCGGTGATGAAGCCATGGCGGTATTCACCGCGCAGCAGCTTATCCACGTCTTTGTTGTCAGCGGCCATATGTTTCAGCTCACTGCTTGCGTGGCGCTGGGCTATTGCCCAGCACCGCGCGGAAATCGAGGCTGGGCGGCAGCGCCACGGGACGCGCAAGTTGCGCCAGAGTGACGTTGCTCAAGGAATCCCGGATGGCGAGGCTGATGCGTTGCCAGTTGTGGCCGATGCCGCAGACCGCCTCGATGCCGCAGCGGCTGTGGCTCATGCTGCACTGGGTGATGGCTACGGGCCCTTCGATGGCGTCGATGATCTGCACGGCGGTAATCTCATCCGCCCGGCGGGCGAGGCTGTAGCCGCCGCGGGCGCCCCGATGGGACGTAAGGATGCCGGCCCGGGCGAAGTGCTTCAGGAGCTTGCTCACGGTGGGGGCGGCCAAGTGGATGGCCGCGGCCAGTTCAGCGGCCGTGTGCAGCCGGCCCGGATCCCGGGCCATCTGGGAGAGCACCACCGTGCCGTAATCGGTCAATTTGCTCAGGCGTAGCAAGGGCTTGTCGTCCTTAGCTTATATAGGACTATTTTAGTCCTATTAGCCTGGGAGATAAAGTCAGGTATTAAAGCCATCCTGTGCCTGGAGGCAGACATGTACGCTGAAGTGAAAGTCGCCCACATCCTGTTCGCCGCCACCAGCGTCGGGCTCTTCGCCATGCGGGGTATGGCCATGCTGTGGATACGGCCGGGGCCCAAAACCCGTGTGTGGCGGATATTGCCCCATGTGGTGGATACCCTGCTGCTGGCCTGTGGCGTCTGGCTCGTGCTCATGCTGCGGCTGGATCCCTTGCGCACCCCATGGCTGGAAGTGAAGCTCGGCTGCGTCGTGGCCTACATCGTCCTCGGCGTGCTGGCATTCAGGTTGCCGGGCCGGTGGCGGCCTTGGGCGTTCGCCGCGGCGCTCACCATGTTCGGCTTCATCGCGAGCATTGCATTCACCCACGACCCGCGGGGTATATTTAGCCTACTGGGATGAGAGGCGGGCAGTTCATGGGCGGAGGCTACGGCACATTCAGGGATTTCTACCCGTTTTACCTGGGGGAGCACCAGAGCCGCAGCTGTCGGCGGATGCATTTCATAGGCACCAGCCTGGTATTGCTCACGCTACTGGGTGTGTTTGAAAGCGGCGACGGCTGGGGCCTGCTACTCATACCGCTCTTCGGTTACGGCTTCGCTTGGGCAGGGCATTTCTTCTTCGAGAAGAACCGCCCCGCCACCTTCACCCATCCCCTCTATAGTTTCATGGGGGATTGGGTCATGTACCGGGACATGCTCACGGGGCGCATCAGCTTCTAGACTATCTGGCGCGGAAGGGACATTCCGTTACAATACGCGCCCGCCGGAGGGGTCCGGCACGGCAGACAAGAGGGATATCTGCATGACGCATGCCTGGTACGACAACTGGCTGTTCTGGACCGTGTCCGCCGGTGCGCTCGTGGTGCTGCTGGCCGCCCTCGGCCTATGGGCCTGGCTGCGTGTCACCGCCATACAGCGCGGCGTGACCCGTACCCTACGCAACATCGCCGACCGCCTGGTGCGCGACGTGATGCTGCCGGACGGCATCGGCGGTTTCGTGCCAGTGGATGCAGTGATCCTGCGCGGCCGGCAGATCTTCGTACTGGACATACGCGACGTGGAAGGTGCGGTCTTCGGTTCTGAGAAGATGGATGTGTGGACCGCCATGGGCCGCCGGCGTCGTTACCAGTTCAGTAATCCCATCCGCCCCATGCATGATCGGGTGACGGCGGTGAAGCAGCTGGCGCCAGGCTGTGACGCCGTACCGCGCATCCTGTTCACTTCCCGCGGACATTTCCCGAAAGGCCGCCCTGAGGGAGTACAACTGCTGGAAGAGTTCGCCCAGCCCCTGTTGCGGGCGAAGCAGAAAGGGCCCGTGAGCATCGCCGACGATTTGCAGGCTACTTGGGACCTGATCTGTCAGGCAGCCAACGTCACAGCCGGGCGCGAACGCCCCGAGCCCCTCAGCCGCGGATGAAGAAGTGCGCCAGGCCCGTCAGCAGGGCGTAGGCTGCCAGCGAACCGAGATAGATCCCCGCGAACCATAACCAGCTACGCAGTCGCGGGCGCGTAGCCAGGATGTCGCGTCTGCCGTTCAATGGTAATGCTCCCCGGCCTTCACTTTACCGCTGAAGATGCGGTAACCCACCACGGTATAACCCAATATCACAGGCACGATTATCACGAAACCCACCAGCACGAAGAGCTGGCTGGAAGGCGGAGACGCAGCTTCTGCATAGGTCAGGGCGCGGGGCACGATGTAGGGCCAGATGCTGATGATGAGCCCCAGGTACGCCAGCAGGAACAGACCGATGCTGCAGAAGAAGGGAGCCCGTGGGTAACGCCGCCGTAGCGCGTACCAGCAGCCAGTGGCCAGCAGGAAGGTAGCGAAGGGCACCTGGGAGAGATAGAAGAAGTTCGGCAGCGAGAACCAGCGCTCCCGGATAGCGGGCTGCATGAACGGCGTCCAGAGGCTCACCACGGCTACGGCCGCCAGCATCAGGAAGAGACAACGTCTCGCCGCTTTGAAACTCCAGTCCTGCAGGGCATGTTCGGTCTTCATGATGAGCCAGCTACTGCCCAGGAGCGCATAGCCCGCGATCACTGCGAAGCCGGTGAAGACGCTGAAGGGCGTGAACCAATCGTAGGCGCCGCCCGCGTACGCGCCATCGGCGACCTGGAAACCCTGTACCACGGCGCCGAGCGTCAAGCCCTGGCAGAAAGCCGTGAGCATGGAACCGAGGCTGAAGGCCGCGTCCCACAGGTAACGGCTGCTATGGGCCTTGAAGCGGAACTCGAAGGAGACACCGCGGAATATCAGCGCGATCAGCATGAGCATGAGCGGCGTATATAAAGCCGAGAGCAGGATGGCATAAGCCTTGGGGAAGGCCGCCAGCAGTGCCACGCCGCCCATGACCAGCCAGGTTTCGTTACCGTCCCATACCGGCGCCACGCTGTTCATCATCAGGTCGCGGTGGGCGTGGCTTCTGGCGAAGGGGAAGAGGATGCCTATCCCCAGATCGAAGCCGTCCAGCACCACATAGATGGCGACGCCGGCGGCGATGATGCAGACCCAGATGAGCGGCAGCGCGGCCATGTCAGTTGTCCTCCACGCCGCCGAAGGCGGGGCGCGCGGGAGCGTGTTCACCGGCGGCATGGGCCGCTTCCTGGGCCGGGCCCCGGCGTATCACTTTCAGCAGGTAATAAAGATAGGCGGTCATGACCGCTGCATACACCAGGATGAAAGCCAGGAGCGAACCCAGCACCCGGGATGCAGGCTGCACTGTGGCTACATCTGCGGTGCGCAGGATGCCGTACACCACCCAGGGTTGGCGCCCCGTCTCGGCCACCCACCAACCGGCGACGGTGGCGATGAAACCGGCGGGTATCAGTAACACGGAAGCCTTCAGGAATAGAGGGGATGTCCCCTGTGTCCCGCGTCGCAGCAGGAAAGCCCCCCACCAGGCATAGGCGAGGATCAGCAACCCTATGCCCACCATCACCCGGAAGGCGAAGAATACCAGCGGCACATAAGGCCATTTATCCGGCGTCACTGAATCCAAGCCCGTGACCACGGCATTCACGTCGTGCTTCACGATCAGGCTGGCGGCGCCGGGTATCTCCACCGCATAAAGGTTGCTGCGGGTCTCGGCATCCGGCCAGCCGAACAGGACCAGCGGCGCATGGGCAGTGGTCTGCCAGCGGCCTTCGATAGCCGCTACTTTCACCGGCTGGTACTTTTCCACCTCGAGGCCATGCTGGTCGCCGGCGAGGATCTGCAAAGGCGCGATGATGGCGGCGGCGATGACCGCGAAACGCAGGCTGAAACCGGCGAAGGGCCTGTCCTTGTCTCTGAGCAGCAGCCAGGCGGAGACACCGGCGATGAACAGGCTGCTGCTGAGCAGGGAGGCCAGCAGCATGTGCACCAACCGATAAGGGAAAGACGGGTTGAAGACGATTTTCCACCAATCCTCAGGATAGAACACCCCATCCCGCAGTACCGCGCCCGCCGGGGTCTGCATCCAGGAGTTGGCCGAGAGTATCCAGAAGGCAGACATCACCGTGCCCGCCGCGACCAGGAGGGTGGCGGCGTAGTGCAAGCGAGGGCCCACCCGGTTCCAGCCGAACAGCATCACGCCGAGGAAGCCGGCTTCCATGAAGAAAGCAGTGAGCACCTCGTAGCTCATGAGCGGCCCGATGATGCTGCCGGCGATGGCGGAGAAGCGGCTGAAGTTGGTGCCGAACTCGTAGGACAGGACGATGCCTGAGACCACCCCCACGCCGAAGGTGAGGGCGAAGAGCTTCACCCAGAACTGGTAATGACGCTTGTACAGGGCGTCGCCGGTCTTGAGCCACAGACCCTCGACCACCGCCAGGAACACCGCGAGCCCGATGGTGAGGGTCGGGAACAGGATATGGAAGCTCAGCGTGAACGCGAACTGCAAGCGTGACAGCAGTACCGCATCCATGTTGATGCTCCTTTAACGCCTATCCGCGTGTGTGGTGGTCAGCGATCACCTGGGCGACGCAGGCCGTGAGCTTCTTGCCCGTGGGTACGTGCAGGAACTCGTTGGGTCCGTGGGCGTTAGACTTCGGTCCCAGGAGCCCGGTCACCAGGAACTGAGCCTTGGGGAACTTCTTGCCCAGCATGCCCATGAAAGGGATGCTGCCGCCGGTACCCATGTACACCGCGTCTTTGCCGAAATGGGCCTTGGAGGAGCGTTGCATGGATTTCTCCAGCCACTTAGCCACCGGCGAGGCGTTCCAGCCGCCCATGGCGGAATCCACCTTGAACGTCACCCGGGCGCCATAGGGGGGCTTGGTCTCCAGGATGCGCCGCACCTCAGCGCCGACCTTCTTCGCATCCGCCGTGGGCGGCAGGCGGAAGGAGAGCTTCAAGGTGGTCTGGGGACGCAGTACGTTGCCGGCGTTGCCGAGCGCCGGGATGCCCTCGGCGCCGGTCACCGACAGGGTCGGGCCCCAGGTATTGTTGATGATGAGTTTGAGAGTCTCCCTGCTGATGGGCTGCACGCCCTTGGCAAAAGGCATCTTGGTATAGACGGTGTTCTTCAGCACCTTGGCCACGCGCCGGATCTGCTGCATGCGCTGCGCGGGGATCTTGGGCTTGAGGCTCTTGACCTTGGAGACACCGGATGCAGAATCTTCCACCCGATCCAACAGGGTGCGCAGCACCCGGAAACTGGAGGGCACGATGCCGCTGGCGGCGCCGGAATGCACGCCTTCCGTCAGCACTTCCACCGTCAGGGTTCCCACTAGATTGCCGCGCAGGGAAGTGGTGGTCCAGAGCTGGTCATAGTTGCCGCACTCGGCATCCAGGCATACCACCAGGCTCACGTCGCCGAGACGCTTGCCCAGAGCTTCGATGTGATGGGGTAGGTCATAGCTGCCGGATTCCTCGCAGCACTCGATGACCATCACGCAGCGCGCGTGGGGGATGCCCTGTTCCTGGAGGGCGCGGATGGCGGTGAGGGAAGCGAAGGTGGCATAACCGTCGTCGGCCCCGCCGCGGCCGTAGAGCTTGTCGCCGCGCATCACCGGCTTCCAGGGATCCAGGCCCTCCATCCAGCCGGTGAACTCCGGCTGCTTGTCCAGGTGCCCGTAGAGCAACACCGTATCTTTGCCGTCGCCGGGGATCTCTGCGAACAGGAGCGGGGTACGCCCAGGCAGGCGCATGATCTCCACGCTCATGCCCCGGATGGGCTGCTGTCGGCACCAGGCCGCTGCCAGCTCGATGGCCCGGTCCATATGACCGTGTTCCTGCCATTTTGGGTCGAAACCCGGGGATTTGTTGGGGATGCCTATATAGGTCTGGAGCGTGGGCAGGATGGACTCGTCCCAGGTCTCGTCCACGAAGCGTTTAAGTTCTTTCTGATCCATCGCGGTCTCCGGAAGAAGGACGAGGCGGGGCACAGATTCTAACCCAAGGGTGCAGAGGCCGGCAGTGCGAAAAAATCCTCGGCATTGCGGGTGGTCTCGGCGCCGAGTTCCGCCGGAGATCTTCCGACGCATGCGGCCACCACTGCGCAGATGTGCGGCAGGTGCATGGGCTCGTTGCGGTGGGTCTGGGGTTTCGGTCTCAGGTCCCGGGGGATGAGATAAGGCGCGTCTGTCTCAAGCATGAGACGCCCGGTGGGGATGAGCCCGACGCAGTCCTTGAGATGCTGACCGCGCCGTTCGTCGCAGATCCAGCCGGTGATACCGATATGGCAGTCGAGTTCGAGATAACCCTGGAGTTCTGCCGCATCGCCGGTGAAACAGTGCACCACGGCCCGCTTGAGCCGCGGCCGGTGACGGGCGAGTATCTGCATGAAGTCCCCGCGGGCATCCCGCTGGTGCAGGAACACGGGTTTGGCGGATTCCACGGCCAGTTCCAACTGCATCTCGAACACCCGCCGCTGCACCTCCGGCGGTGAGAAGTTGCGGAAGTAGTCCAGGCCGCATTCACCCGCCGCCACGGTCTCCGGCTGAGCCAGGAGTTTCTGGAGTTCTCCGGCGGTGGCGTCGGTGCAGTCCTTGGCATGATGCGGATGCACGCCGGCGGTGGCATACAGGCTGCCGGGGTGTTCACGGCTCAAGGCGAGGGCCTTACGGCTGTGGGCGGTGTCGCTACCGGTGACGATGAAACGGCTCACGCCGGCCGATCGGGCACGAGCCAGGACCTCCGGGCGGTCCGCGTCGAAGCTGTCATGGGTGAGGTTGGCGCCGATGTCTATGAGTCCGCCTATGGGGCGCCGCGTGACATCTGTCATTCCAATTTCCTGATGAACATGACTGCCGGTGGAGAGTTGGAAGCGGCACACTGGCCGCGGGATGGATGGCAGGCCCATGAAGGCCTGCGGCGACGCAAGTGTAAACTAACGTCCTTTCCGTGTCCGCGACACGGCTTGTTCGGGGAGCTCAACAGTGCCTTTGGATCGGGAAGCCTTGAATGCCCTGCGGATGGACCGGAGCGCCGACGAGATCGCGCTCAAGCGGCGCACCCGTCCGCTGCTCATCGGCGTGGCCGTGGCGGCATTGCTCCTCGCCGTGCTGGTGGCCTGGCTCTTATTCAAGCCCACTTATATATCGGTGCAGGTCGCCGCAGCCAAGGTCTTGCAGGACAAGGCTGGGGGTAGCGTCGGCGGTGCCGCGCGCTTGCTGAATGCCTCCGGTTATGTGGTACCCCGCCTGCAAGCGGTGGTGTCTTCCAAAGTCACCGGCAAGGTGAGCGCGGTCCTGGTGGAAGAGGGCATGCATGTGTCGGCCGGCCAAGTGCTGGCGCGATTGGATGATTCGACCGACCAGGATCAGCTGAACGTGGCCAAGAGCCAGCTGGCTTCGGCCGAAGCCCAGGAGCATCAGGCGGAAGTCGAGCACGACAATGCCGCCCGCGACCTAGAACGCAACCGCACGCTCTTCGCCCGACATCTCATCAGCCAGTCCGATATGGATGCCAGCAACACCAAAGAAGCCAGCCTGAAAGCAGGCGTGGACAGCGCCCATGAACAGGCAGGCGTGGCCCGCAACAGCCTACAGCTCGATCAGCAGTTGCTGGACGACACGGTGATCCGTTCGCCTTTCGCCGGCGTGGTGGTGTCCAAGGATGCCCAGCCCGGTGAGATGATCTCACCCAATTCCGCCGGTGGCGGCAACACGCGCACCGGCATCGCCACCGTGGTGGACATGAGTTCCCTCGAGATCGAGGTGGATGTCAACGAGGCCTATATCGGCCGCGTGCATCCGGGTCAGCAAGTGGATGCGGTGTTGGATGCCTATCCGGACTGGCATATCCCGTCCCACGTGGTGAGCATCATCCCCACCGCCGATCGCGACAAGGCCACGGTCAAGGTGCGCGTCGGCTTCGACAAGCTGGATCCGCGCATCCTGCCGCAGATGTCCATCCAGGTCTGGTTCCTGGGCGACGAAGCCGGAGCGGCTGCGGCGCCCCAAGCCCGGGTGCAGATACCCCAGGCAGCGGTCCACAAGGACGGCGCCACACCCTATGTGTTCGTGTATGACGACGGCCGTGCCGAGCGGCGCGCCGTGAAGCTCGGTGCCGAGACCGGTACAGATGTGGAAGTGCTGGCCGGCATCAGCGGCGATGAACGCGTCATCGTCCAGGCGGACAAGCCGCTGACCGATGGCGCCCGCGTGCACGCGACAGATTCACCTTGATACGCCTTACGCTGAGGAGCGACCCATGAGCATGCCGAAACCCGTGCAATCCACCGAGATCGGTCCCGCCAGCACCCTGGTGGCGGTGCAGGACGTCACCAAGGAATACCGCCGCGGCGGCGAGACGGTGCACGTGTTGCAGAGACTCAGCCTGGATATCCCGCGGGGCGATTTCCTGGCCCTCATGGGCCCCTCCGGTTCCGGCAAGACCACGCTGTTGAACCTGTTGGGCGGCATAGACCGGCCTACCAGCGGCGCCATCCAAGTGGAGGGCACCGACATCGCCCGCTACAACGAGTCGGAGCTCGCTCGTTGGCGCGCCCACAACGTGGGTTTCGTGTTCCAGCTCTATCACCTGCTGCCGGTGCTTTCTGCTGAGCGCAATGTGGAACTGCCGCTGCTCCTCACAGGCCTTTCGGCCTCTGAACGCAAGCGTCGCGTGCAGGCAGCCTTGTCCTTAGCCAACATCGCCGACCGGGCCAAGCACAAGCCGTCGGAACTCTCCGGCGGCCAGGAACAGCGCGTGGGCATCGCTCGCGCCATCGTGGGTGATCCGTTGCTGCTGCTCTGCGACGAGCCTACGGGTGACCTGGACCGCAAGTCCGGTGATGAGATCCTGGACCTCCTGCAGGCCCTAAACCGCGAGCAGGGCAAGACCATCGTCATGGTCACCCATGATCCCCATGCTGCGGCCCGCGCGCGCCGCATCCTCTATATGAACAAGGGCCGCCTCACTACGGAGCCCGAGAAATGAAGTACATACCACTCATCTGGGCCAACCTGATGCGCCGCAAGGCGCGCACCGTGTTCACCCTGCTTTCGGTGTTGATCGCTTTCATGCTGTTCGCGGTGCTGGGTGCAGTGCGCCAGGCTTTCACCGGCGGCATCGATCTCGCCGGCGCGGATCGCCTGGTGGTCACCAACCGGGTAGGCCTGATCAACTCCATGCCCATCAATTATGCGGACCGTATCGCCACGGTGCCCGGCGTGGCGGTGGTCACCTGGCAGGAATGGGTGGGTGCTTATTTCCAGGACCCGCGCCAGCCCATTACCGGTTTCGGGGTGGATGCCAAGACTTTCCTGGAGGTGCATGACGACATGCACTTGCCGCCGGAACAGGAACAGGCCTGGCTCAACGACCACGATGGCGTGATCGTCGGGCCGTCGGTGGCCAAGCATTATGGCTGGAAGGTGGGCGACCATTTCCCGCTGCGCTCCAACATCTGGCGCGACAAGCAGGGCAACAGCACCTGGGATGTGACCGTGGATGGCATCTATCACGGCGGCCAGGAAGACGAACTCCTGATGCACTACAAATACCTGGATGACACGCGCGCCTTCCGCAACAACCAGGTGGGTATGTTCATGCTCAAGATCGCCGATCCGGAGCGTGCCGGCAGCATCGCCCAGCAGATAGACACGATGTTCGCCAACTCCGATGCAGAGAGCAAGACCTCCACGGAGAAAGCCTTCGTGCAGGGCTTCGCCGCCATGCTGGGCAACATCGGCAAGATCGTCACAGGCATCGTCACCGCCGTGCTGTTCAGTATGTTGTTGGTGACTGCCAACACCATGGCCCAGTCCATCCGCGAGCGGGTGAGCGAACTCGCGGTGCTGAAGGCCTTGGGTTTCGGCCGCCGCGGCATAGCCCTGATGATCCTGGCTGAATCCCTGCTGGTCACCTTCCTGGGCGGGGTGCTCGGGATATTGCTGGGCGCCATGTTCGCCGGTGGTATCGGTTCCAAGCTGCCGTTCCTGCAGGACTTCCATACCCCTGCGTCCAGCATCGCCTTCGGCATCCTGCTGATGTTGCTGCTCGGACTGCTGGCCGGTCTGTTGCCCGCCGCCCAGGCCATGCGCCTGCAAGTGGCTACTGCCCTCAGGAGAGCCTGATATGGGTCTCATGCACTGGTTCTACCAGCTATACACGGTCTGTCTGTTGAACTTGCGCAACCTGAAGGGGCGGCTGGATTCGTCCCTGGTGGCTGTCATCGGCTTCACCGGGGTGATCATGGTGTTCGTCGCGGTGTTCGCCATCCGCGACGGCTTCAATGCCACCCTGCGGGAATCCGGCTCGCCTGACGTGGTCATCGTCATGCGCGGCGGCGCCGGTGCCGAGGTCAACAGCGTGCTGAGCGTGAACGACGCCAAGCTCGTGGCCGAAGCACCGGGCATCCAGCCCACCACCAGCGGCCCCCTGGCCTCGGATGAACTCCTGGTGCAGCTCAGCATGCCCAAGGTGGATACCGGACTGGACGCCAACGTGCCGTTCCGTGGCGTGGACAGCAACGTGTTCCAGGTGCACGACAAGGTGCACATCGTCGCCGGGCGCAACTTCCAGCCGGGCCTGAACGAAGTGATCGTCGGCCTGCGCGCTTCCCATGAATACAAAGGCTTCGCCCTGGGGGACGTGATCCACTCAGGTCCCTACAAGTGGAACATCGTCGGGGTCTTCGACGATGGTGGCGTCTATTCCTCGGAAGTGTGGGGCGATCTTACGGTGATGCAGGCCGCTTACAAACGCGGCAGCTCCCTGGAGTCGGTGTTCGTGAAACTGGCTTCGCCCACGGCCTTCCAGCAGTTCAAGGACAGCTTGACCAGCAACCCGCAGCTCAACGTGAGCGTGGAGCGGGAGACGGATTTCTACGCCGAGCAGTCCAAGAACATGAACAGCTTCATCACCGGCGCCGGCGCCTTCATCGCCTTCCTCATGGGCATAGGTGCGATCTTCGGTGCCATCAACACCATGTATAACTCGGTGTCGAGCCGCGCCGCCGAGATCGCAACCTTGCGTGCGCTGGGCTTCGGGCGTTCGCCGGTGCTCATATCGGTGCTGGTGGAGGGCATGCTTCTGGGTCTCCTGGGCGGGATCCTAGGCGGAGCCCTGGCCTACTTCCTGTTCAACGGCATCGAGACCAGCACCCTGGGCTCGAACTTCGCCCAAGTGGCATTCTCCTTCCAGGTCACGCCGGCGCTGCTCATACACGGCGCCGTATATGCCTTACTCATGGGTCTCCTGGGCGGGTTGCTGCCAGCCTTGCGCGCAGTGCGCATGCCTATCGCATCTAGCCTCCGGCAGCTATAGAGCGCTGATGGGTTGCTGCTTGTAGAAGAGGCTGAGCTGCTTATATAGCGCGGGATCGAAATCCCGTATGACCCGCGGCGTCTCGAAGAACGCTTCGCTCGCCACCGCGAAGAACTCGCCCGGGTTCTCCAGGGCGTAAGGGTTCAGGGGCGGTGGGTAACCCATGGCCATGCGCCGCTCCAGGGCCTGATACGCCGCCTGGAAAGTGCGGGACCAGGTGCGCCGGCTCATGCGCCCATGCAGCGGCGGGAAGCCGTTGGCCTCGCCGTTCAGCATGTCCAGTTTGTGGGCCAGCTCGTGGATTACCACGTTGTGTCCCGGCGGAGCGCCGCTCTCCGCCACCCCCGCCCAGGAAAGGATCACCGGTCCCCGTTGCCAGGCTTCGCCCAAGAGGGGCGCGTGGACCCGGTGTATCACCCCGGCGGCATCCACCACTTCCCGCTTGGGCACGAACAGATCCGGGTAGAGCACGATGGAGTGCCAGTCCCGGTACCAGCGTAGTCCCAGGTTGAGGATGGGCAGGCAGGCGAGTGCGGCGAGGCGCGCCCGCATGGCGCTCGTCAGGCTCAAGCCTTGTACCGGCTCCAGGGCTTTCTCGTGCAGGAGGAAGGTCGCGAGCACCCTGAGGCGGGCCTGCTCGGAAACGGATAGACGTTGCAGACAGGGGGCTTCAAGCGCCTCGCGCCAGTCGGCTTCGGCGATAGAGTGGCGCGCCAGGATGCGCCGTTCACGCCAGCGGCGGAGTAGGGAGAGCATAAGCAGATTATGGGGGCGGAAACCGCTGATGGAAGGGTCCGACCTCCTGTTCCGCAGGAGGCAACGCCCGCACATCCGTGTACGTGTGTTCGCAGCAGTGCTGTGAGCCTATTCGTTCTTCCACTTGAAGCCGAAGGAACCCAGGCACAGGAAGAGGGTGGTCATGCAGCCGAGGGACAAGAGCTGCGGCCAGATGTCTGCGAGACCCTGGCCATCCAGCATCACCTTGCGGGCGCCATCCAGCATCTGGGTCAGGGGGAATATCTTCGCGACCCGCTGTATCCACTCCGGTGAACCTTCGAGAGAGAACCACACGCCGGACAGGAACATCATGGGCCAGGAGGCCAGGTTCAGCAGGCCGCCGGCGAATTCCTCGCTGCCCACCCGGGCTGCCACCAGGAGTCCCAGGGAGATCATGCTGGCCGCACCCATCACTGCCACGAGCAGCAGCGTTAGATAACTACCAGCCATGTAGAAGCCGATGAGCCAGAGGGTGCCGATGAACACCGCCACCGTGATGCTCATGATGAGCAGGAGCCGCGAAGTCACCTGCGCCGCGATGAACTCGAAAGCCTTGAGGGGCGTGGCGTTCAGGCGTTTCAGGAAGCCGTTCTTGCGGTAGCGCACGATCACGTAACCCACGCCGAACAGGCAGGAGAACATCATGTTCATGCCGAGCACGCCGGGGATGAGCCAGTCCACGTAATTGATGGCCCGACCGCTGACGGTGGCGCGGGTGTAATGGGCATCGGTCTCGCCCGCCAGTATCTTCTCCAGCACATAGCCTTTCGGTGAAGTCTCGTTCACCCAATAGCTGGGCGTCTTGGGCGTGCGCAAGTCCAGCACCATATCCACCTGGTTGTGGGCCACCTTGGATTGGACCT
This sequence comes from Gammaproteobacteria bacterium, assembly GCA_036000105.1. Classification (GTDB taxonomy): domain Bacteria; phylum Pseudomonadota; class Gammaproteobacteria; order Natronospirales; family REEB76; genus DASUBN01. The sequence continues at coordinate 115,476 of DASYGE010000004.1, read as the reverse complement.
GGGTCTCGTCGCTGACCGTGTAGAACTCCACATAGCGGGTCTTGAGGAAAGCGTTGTCTATCTGGGAAAGCTGGGTGGTGCCGTTCAGCACCGCCACCTTGAACAGGGGTTTCTCACCCCCGGAGAAGATGAGCCACATGCCGATGACGATCAGCGCCGGCATGGCCACGTTCCAGCCCAAGGCCGCCCGATCCCGGACGAATTCCCGATTGCGCGCCTTGAGCACCGCGAGGAAGCGCTGGATCATGCCCTGAGTTCCTTGCCGGTGAGCTCCAGGAACAGGTCTTCCAGGGTGCGGGCGCGGATCTGCAGGCGGGCCAGGGAGACGCGCTTCTGCATCAGCTTCTGCAGGGTGTCGTCCACGTCACTGGTGGATATCTCGATGTTCTCGCCGGCGTCCAGCGTCTCCATGCCGAGTTCTGTGGAGCCGAAATCCGCCTTGGGTATCTGCAGTATCACATCATGGAAGTGCTTGGCGAGCAGGGTCGCGGGCGGACCTTCGGCGATGATATGGCCGTGGTCCATGATGGCAATGCGGTCGCAGAGCAGGAAGGCCTCTTCCATGTAATGGGTGGTGAGGATCACGGTCTTGTTGCGCGCCTTGATGGCGCGGATCAGATCCCAGAAGTTGCGTCGCGCCTGGGGGTCCAGGCCCGTGGTGGGTTCGTCCAGGAACAGCACTTCAGGATCGTTCACCAGGGCAAGGGCCAGCAGCAAGCGCTGGCGTTGGCCGCCGGAGAGCTTGCGCGCATCCCGGTCCAGGTATTCCCCCAGAGTGCAGAGCCGGGTGAGTTCGTCTATCTCCAGGCCGCGGCTGTAGAAGCTGCGGAAGAGCTGCAGGGTCTCGCGCACCGTGAGGAAGTCCTGCAGTGCCGTGGATTGGAATTGGATGCCCACTTCCCGGCGGAAGCGCGCGTCCACCGGTTCGCCCCGGTAGCGCACCTCGCCGGAGGTCGGGCGGGTGATGCCTTCCATGATCTCGACTGTAGTGGTCTTGCCGGCGCCGTTCGGCCCCAACAACCCGAAGCATTCACCGGTCTGCACCGCGAAATCGATGCTGTCCACGGCGGTGACGCCGGGGTACTTCTTCACCAGCTGGTGGACTTCGAGGATGGATGACATGGGTTTGCCGATGAGGAACGCGCATTATCCGACCTGCCCTCCGGCCTGTCGAGTACGCCAAACCCGGCCTGCCCGCGCGTACAATCCCAAAAAGCACCAATGACGTGGGGAACAGCACATGGCTTTTGAATTGCAGATGTTGGCACTCATGACGCTCCTGTTCAGTCTGGCCTGGCTGCCCGCCTCGGTGTGCAAGTTCCAGACTTATGGCTGGGGCTGGCTCTTGTCCAACCGCTCCGTTGCGGGATTGCCGCCCCTACCGGAGTGGGGCCAGCGGGCGTCGCGCGCCCACGAGAATCTTAAGGAGAATTTCCCGGGCTTCGCCGTGGCGGTGCTATTGCTCGCCCTCACGGGCGGCTTCGACCGCGGCACCCATCTCGCGGCGGGCCTGTTTGCCATCGCCCGGCTGGTACATATGCCGGTCTATATCCGGGGGCTCGTCTGGCCCCGGGTGATCAGCTGGATACTGGGGGTGGGGGCCACCCTTTACCTGCTGGGCGCGGCCGTATGGGGATTGGTGAAATTTTAGACATTTCGGGCCTATCTGCTTGAAGCGCTTGGGAAAACCGCTTTAAGAACCCCTTATAAGCTCTTACGCTAAATGATTTTTTGGCACTCGGGTTTCAGCCCGGCGCCCGCTACAATGAGTCCAAACAGGGTGGAGGCTTGAACGGGTGAAGAGCGTATTCCGCGGCTTGGCATTCCTTGGATTGGGGCTTTGGCTGACGACCGCGACGTCCGCGCTCGCCGCTCCCCAGGATGTGGTGGTGGTGCTGGATAACTCCGGCAGCATGCGCACCAATGACCCGGAGCGCCTGGCCGGCAAGGCAGTCACCGATTTCGTGGGACGCTTGGGCCCCGATACCCGCATCGCCATCATCGAGTTCGCCACCACGCCCACGGTGCTGATGCCGCTCACCCCGGTGGATGACAGCGCCCGGGCCGGCGTGCAGTCGGCGGTGCAGCGCCTGGATTACCGCGGCCAATGGACCGATACCGGCGCAGCCCTGGAACGGGCCCTGTATGAGCTGGACAATCACGGCCGTGCCGACGCCAAGAAATACATCGTGCTCATGACCGATGGTTACGTCGATGTCGGCAACGCCTCCCGTGACAGCGACAAGATCCACTGGATCACCCAGTCGTTGATCCCTGAGGCGGTATCGAAGCACGTGCGCGTGTTCGGCATCGCTTTCACCGATCAGGCTGATTACGAACTCCTGCAGACCCTGGCCGAGAAGACCGGCGCCGGGTACTACCGCGCCTATCAGCCCGGCGACCTCGGCGGTATCTACACCCAGATCAGCGACACCCTGGCGAATCCCAAGGCTGCGCCGCAGCCCGAGGAAGAAGCCGCGCCAGCGGCGCCCATCGCTTCCGGTCCCCAGGGTTTCAGTTTCAACACGCCGCTCACCCACATGCAGCAGGTGGAAGAGCAGTCGCGCCGCACCCTATGGATATGGATCGCGGCGCTCCTGGTGCTGTCCATCATGGGCGGCGCGGGCTACTACATATGGAGCAAGGGCGGGGTGAAGGCTCTGTTCCCCAAGACCGAGACCGCACCCGGCCACAACGAGGGCCTGCAGGCGGTGTTGTACGACATCAGCAATCCCAACGACATCAAGCGCTACGAACTGGGCGAGAAATCCACGGTGATCGGCCGCGTGGCAGGCTACGACCCCGAGGTACAGTATGTGGTGGCCGCTGAACCTACCGTAGGCCGCAGCCATGCACTCATCGAACGGCGCGGGCACTCCTTCTGGATCACAGATCAGGGCAGCATCAACGGCACCTTCGTGAACGGCGACCGGGTGTCAGGGGACCGCGCCCTCAAGCACGGCGACATCGTGTCGGTGCACCGCCATGAGTTTGAGTTCGTGCTGCCGGAATTGTTCGAGTCGGAATCGACGGTGCTCGCGGCACGCGAAGAGTACGGCTACGCGGAGAAGAAACAGGCTTAGAGAGATGCGCAGGCGCATGCCGGACGCATAGACGCGGAGATGAACAGCATGCAAGGTTCCCTGGCTTATCACTGGCGCCGCAGCCCACGGGCCAAGTCGTTGCAAGTGCGCATCACGCCCTGGCAGGGGATAGAAGTGGTCATCCCCCGGCACGTGAGCCGTGAGCGCGCGCGGGCCTTCGTCGCCAAGCACCGTGAATGGATCCGCGATACCTGGAAGCGCATGCGCGAGCAGATCGTGGATGCGGATCTCACCCTGCCGAAATCCCTGGAGATGCGCGCCACAGACGAACACTGGGCAGTGCACTATCGCAGCCGTGGAGGTGCACGTGCCCGGGTGACGGTTTCGGGTCCCACGCTCACGGTGCATTACGACGGGCATGACGAGAAGGCGGCGCGCCAGGCCCTGCGGCGCTGGTTGACGGAGCGCGCCCGGGTGTATTTCCTGGATTACGTGGCAGAGCTCTGCCAGGTGACGGGTTTCAGCTACAAGCAACTGCAGATCCGCGGCCAGAGCAGCCGCTGGGGCAGCTGTTCATCGCGCGGGACACTCAGCCTCAACTACAAGCTGCTGTTCCTTGAACCGGAGCTGGTGCGCTACCTCATCATCCATGAGTTGTCCCATACCCGGCATCTCGATCACTCTGCGCGCTTCTGGAAGCTGGTGGAGGTGTGCGAGCCGAACTATCGGGCGCTGGATCAGGAGCTGGGCGAATCCTGGCGCGACGTGCCTGCCTGGCTGGAGATCACCTGAGCCGCTGGCGGCGTATTAGCTCCGCCGTAGGCAACACGCTGAGATCGGCTTCCTGCATGCCGATGAGCAGGCTGCATTCCAACTTGTCCAACAGAGACATGCTGGTGGGCGTGGTCCACCAGCGGGCGAGCGTCCCGCGGGTGCGGTGACCTACCACCACGAGATCTGCCGAGACCCGTTTCGCGAACTTCACTATCTCGTCCACCGGCTCCCCGTGCACCACATGGCCCTCGGCTTCGAGGCCGTGGCTCTTGAGGAACTTTACCCCCTCGTTAAGGGTGCCCTGGTAGTACTGGGTCTTCTCGCCGGGTTCCGCCGCTGCGAGCCCCTGGGCCATGCCGGTGCCGACATCCGGTTTGATCACCGCCAGCAGATGGGTCATGGCATCGAAGCGCTTGGCGATCTCCGTGCCTTCCAGCAGGGCGCGCCGGCCTTCGCTGCTGCCGTCATAGGCCAATAGGATGTTGCGGTATGCCATGGGGGATCTCCTGCGGTTCTCAGGTTCAGTCGAGGAAGAAATCCGGGGTCAGGGGCCTGTCCGGCGCCACTGAATAGCGGATGAAGTCGGATATGCCCTCGCTGCGCAGCACCTCTTCATCTATGAAGAAGTTGCCGGTGCATCCGCGGCTCTCGCGGGTGAGCAGCGCGTGGGCCGCGTCCGCCACGATGGAGGGCAGGCGGCAATACTCCTTCTGCACTTTTCCACCCAGCATGGCGACAGCGGCGGTGGCGATCACCGTGCGCGGCCAGAGCGCGTTCACCGCCACGCCGTCGGCGGCGAACTCCGCCGCCATCCCGAGGGTGCAGAAGCTCATGCCGTACTTCGAGATGGTGTAGGCGGTGTGATCGCGGAACCATTTGGGTGCGAGGTTGATCGGCGGGGCCAGGTTCAGGATGTGCGGGTTCGGGGCCTTCAGGAGATGCGGCAGCGCTTTCTGGGAGCAAAGGTAGGTCCCGCGTACGTTGACCTCGCTCATGAGGTCATAACGCTTCATGGGCGTATCCAGGGTGCCTGCGAGCAAGATCGCGCTGGCGTTGTTTACCAGGATATCCAGTCCGCCGAAATGCTCCACCGCCTGTTGTATAGCAGATGCGACAGATTCTTCCTCCCGCACGTCCATGGCGACGGGCAGGGCGCGACCACCGGCTTTTTCCACCGCTTCGGCGGCGGTGTAGATGGTACCCGGCAGCTTGGGATGGCGACGGGTGGTCTTGGCGGCGATCACCAGGTTGGCGCCGTCGGCTGCCGCCCTCAGCGCGATGGCCTCGCCGATACCGCGACTGCCGCCTGTGATGAACAGTGTCTTGCCTTTGAGATTTCGCATATGCGTTTCCCGGATGATGGTTCCGATTATACTGTCAGCATGTTCGATACGCTGGTCGAAACCGAGACGCTAGCTGCGCACATCGACGACCCGGCGTGGGTGTTGTTCGATTGCCGCGCGTCGCTCGCCGACCAGGAAGCAGGTCCGCGGTCGTATGCCGCGGGCCACATCCCAGGCGCACGCCACATGCATCTCGAACGTGAACTCTCCGGTCCCGTCACTCCCGATACCGGACGGCATCCCTTACCCGATCCACGCAGTCTGGCCGAGACCCTGGGGTGCGCCGGCGTGGATGCGGATATCCAGATCGTGGCCTACGACGACATGCAAGGCGCATACGCCGCCCGGCTCTGGTGGCTGACACGCTGGCTGGGGCATACGCGCGTCGCGGTGTTGAACGGCGGTTGGCAGCAGTGGTTGCGGGAAGAACGGCCCATCAGTCAGGCATTGCCAACCCATCCGCCACGGCAGTTCCCCTTCAAGGATGCATCGTCGGAAGCGTGGATCCATGTTGCAGACGTGCTGGAGCTGGTGCGCGGCCGCAAACGTGGCCTGTTGCTGGATGCGCGTAGTCCCGCACGTTTCCGCGGTGAAGAAGAGACGATCGATCCCGTGGCCGGGCATGTACCTGGTGCAGTCAGCCTGCCATTCGCCGGCAACGTCGCCGAAGACGGACGCTTCAAGAGCCCCGCTGAACTCCGGCGGCGTTACGAGCAAGTGATGCAGGGTTTGAGGCCTGGGCAAGTCATCTGCATGTGCGGCTCCGGTGTCACCGCCTGCCATGACCTCCTGGCCATGGAAGCGGCGGGGCTCAAGGGTGCGCGGCTTTACGCCGGCTCATGGAGCGAATGGATACACGACCCGACACGGCCGATAGCCAGTGGCGGCTGAGGCGGTTACAGAAAGTTACATTCCATATTCATATTCGCCGTCTGCGGCGACGAACTTGCAGATTACCCCGTCGAATCTCCATTAATCTTCTGTTAAGCAAGCTGCAGTCAAGGCCGATGATGGCCAGCGCCTTCGCGCATGAGGTGCATGCTGGCGACAGGAATATCCTTATAGTGAGAACGGTCTATACTTGTAAGCAGAAACCGGACGCAGAGGAGGCCCATCATGAAAATATCGATACGAAGATTCACGGCCTGGAGCATCGCCACATTACTGATCGCGGTCAGCGCAGCGGCCGTGGCGGCGCCTTTCCTGGGCTCCAAGAACGATCCTCACGCCACCCTATATCTGAATGTGGATCAGCGGGCCAAGCAGATCTATCCGGTGAACATCTGGATGGTGGACGGCAAGCTGACGAACCGCAGCGATCAGGGCGTCCTGTGGGTGACACCGGGTGAATACACCTTCACCTTCAAGATGCATGCCGTGAATCAGGCCGACGCCCCTGGGCTGGTGCGCGATTCCGGCAGCCAACGTGATCAACCCCATGACCTCAAGGTCACGGTGGAAGCCGGCAAGTCCTATTACATCGGCGGCAAGCTGGGCGCTTCCGGGACGTGGATCCCGACCGTCTGGAAGACCGAGGATCAGCAGAACTGATATTTGGCGACAGGTATCCGGAAATACCCCGCTGCGGCGGGGTATTTTTTGTAGGGGTTCAGAACGTCACGTGCAGGCCCACCACGATGCCGTGGGGCATCAGGCCCAGGAAGAAAGGCGACTGTCGGTCATGAGCGTACAAGCCGAACGCGGTACCCAGAGCCCAGCCGGCCAGCACATCGGTCTGCCAATGTCCCTGGGTCTTCATGCGTGCGATCGAGTCGTAGGCCGGCAGCAGCTCCAGGCCCCAAACCCATGGATGATCCTGGCTGTATTCCGCGATGAACGGCGTCACGAAGCTCGCCTGCAACGCCACTTCACCGCTAGGGAAGCTCTGACCTCCCTTGAACCACTGGTTGGGGTCATCTGTCTGGGAGGGCCTTTCGCGGCCGAAGGCATGTTTCAATACTTCGACGCTGATAGCGGTGAATACCGAAGAATCCACCGATCGCCAATAAGTCTTGCCTAGGGGGTCATCTCCCCCCAGCCATAGTACGCCACCCAGCTCCGCGGCGATGACGGCTTTCTCCAACAACAGCTGGTCGCTGCGCGCCCAAATCCCGGAGTCATCGTAGGGCAGGCGGTGATCGATCCCTAGGGGGCCACTCGCGGCTCGGCAACAGACGGGTGATAGGGATAGGGCCGAGAGACCCAAGCAAAGGGTGAGGTGCTGGATATGTCGCATGTGTCGGCGCTATGCCCTGTATGCGGAATGTATGCAGGCTATGCAGTACACTGTGCGCGGAAAAATAACACTTTGACGAGGATCCCGCCCCATGATCAGGTTTGTAGCGCTGTCCCTGGCGTTCCTGTGCTTTTCTGCTGGCGCTTATGCCGATGACGATGACATCGCGGCTCCCTTCTATGTGGAAACAGCGGTGGGTCACGCGTCCCTGGATTACAACAGCCTGAGTGCGGCGCCGGTGAACCAGGGAGTCATCGATGGCACCGGTACGGGTATGATGATAGGCGCTGGCTATCTTTTCAACCAGTATTTCGCCTTGGAGGCGGGCTATCACGATTATGGTAATCCTACGGCGATGAGCCAGAACCAGAACTCCAGCCAGATCGGCGACTGCCCAGGGAGTTTTTCCTGTCCCCACATCACGGCCTTCACCCTCGAGGCGGCGGGACGTTACGAGATTGTCCCTGACCTCACGGGTGAGTTGCTGGGTGGCGTGCAGGAGTGGCATGCCGGTGCGCCGGCCGAATCCTTGCTGGGCAAGAGTAACGGTGCCTTATTCGTCTACGGCCTGCGTTTCAGCCATGGCTTGGATGACATGGTCCAAGGCCTGAGCGTGGATATCGCTTATGAACATTCAGCGTTCTCCATCTCGGAGACGCGTATCGGCCTGCACTACAATTTCTGAACCGCAGCGTCATGCCCAAAGAAAAAGCCCCGCGATGCGGGGCTTTCTCGTCTCCAGTATCGTCTGTCTTCAGGCAGCGAGTTGTCGCAGCACGTAATGGAGGATGCCGCCATTCTTGTAGTACTCCCATTCCTTGGGGGTATCGATGCGCACCCGAGCCTTGAAACTCGTATCCTTGCCGTCTTTTGAAGCTTTGATCGTCACTTCCTTCGCGCCATCCTTGAGGCCCTCGACTGTGAAGGTCTCGCTACCGTCCAGACCGAGCTTCGCGGCGTTGTCGCCATCCAGGAAGGTGAGGGGCAACACGCCCATGCCCACCAGGTTGGAGCGGTGGATGCGTTCGAAGGACTCGGCGATCACCGTCTTCACACCCAGCAGGATAGTGCCTTTGGCAGCCCAGTCGCGGGAGGAGCCGGTGCCGTATTCCTTACCGGCCAAGACTACCAGGGGCACGCCTGCCTTGCGGTACCGCATGGCAGCGTCATAGATGGGCATCTGCGCGCCGTCCGGCAGGTGTTTGGTGATGCCGCCTTCCACGCCCGGGACCATGGCGTTGCGGATACGAGTGTTGGCGAAGGTGCCGCGCATCATGACTTCATGGTTGCCGCGACGGGAGCCGTAAGAATTGAAATCCACCGGTTCCACGTGGTTGGCCATGAGGTACTTGCCCGCCGGTGAGTCCTCCTTGATGGCGCCGGCCGGGGAGATGTGGTCGGTGGTGATGGAGTCGCCGAACAGGGCCAGGCAGCGGGCACCCTTGATGGCCGGGATGCCGGGCGCCTGCTTGCTCATGCCGTCGAAGTAGGGTGGGTTCTGCACGTAGGTCGAATCGTTGCCCCACTGGTAGATATCACCTGTGCTGATCTGCATGCCGCGCCAGTGCTCGTCGCCGTGGAACACGTCGCGATAGGATTTCTTGAACATGGCCGCATCCAGTGACCTGGCGATGGTCTCCTGGATCTCCTTCTGGCTGGGCCAGATGTCCTTGAGATAGACGGGCTTGCCGTCATTGCCCGTGCCCAGCGGATCATGGGTGAGGTCTAGGTTCACGCTGCCTGCCAGGGCGAAGGCCACCACCAGTGGCGGCGAGGCCAGGTAGTTCATGCGCACATCCTGGTGTACGCGCCCTTCGAAGTTGCGGTTACCGGACAATACCGCAGCCACTGCCAGCTTGTTGTCGTTCACAGCCTTGCTGATGGGATCCGAGAGCGGGCCGGAGTTGCCGATGCAGGTGGTGCAGCCGTAGCCGGCGAGGAAGAAGCCGATGGACTCCAGGTCAGCCATGAGGTTGGCTTTCTTGAGGTACTCGGTCACCACCTTGGAGCCTGGGGCGAGAGAGGTCTTCACCCAAGGCTTGGAGTTGAGGCCTTTCGCATGGGCCTTGCGCGCCAGGAGACCGGCCGCCACCAGCACCGCCGGGTTGGAGGTGTTGGTGCAGCTGGTGATGGCCGCGATCACCACCGCACCGTCCTTGAGGTCGAATTCCTTGCCATCCTGTTTGACCTTCGCCGGGCCCGCTGACTTGCGGGTCGTCTGTTCCTTCTCGAAGGCGGCGCTGTAGTTCTTCGCCATGTCGTTGAGCAGCACGCGGTCCTGGGGGCGCTTGGGGCCCGCCAGGGAAGGCTTGATGCTGCCGAGATCCAGCGACAGCACGTCGGTATACACCGCTTCCTGGCCGTCATGCCGCCACATGCCCTGGGCCTTGGCATAGGCCTCCACGAGCTTGATGTCGTCCTCGCCACGGCCGGTGAGGCGCAGATAGGTGAGGGTCTCGTCATCGATGGGGAAGATGCCGCAGGTGGCGCCGTATTCCGGCGCCATGTTGGCGATGGTGGCCCGATCCGCCAGAGGCAGGTACTTCAGGCCGTCGCCGAAGAACTCCACGAACTTCTCCACCACGCCGCGCTTGCGCAGCATCTCCGTGACGGTGAGCACGAGATCGGTGGCGGTGGCGCCCTCGGCCAGCTTGCCTGTGAACCGCACGCCGATGACTTCCGGTATCAGCATGGTGGAAGGCTGACCCAGCATGGCGGCTTCCGCCTCGATACCGCCCACGCCCCAACCCAGCACGCCCACGCCGTTGATCATGGTGGTATGGGAATCGGTGCCCACCACGGTGTCAGGGTAGGCCTGGTTCTTGTCGTTGACGAACACCACCCGCGCCAGGAACTCCAGGTTCACCTGGTGCACGATGCCGGTGTCCGGCGGCACCACCTTGAAGTTGCGCAGGGCGTTCTGGCCCCAGCGCAGGAAGGCATAGCGTTCCTTGTTGCGATCGAACTCGAGCTTGGCATTGAGGCCGAAGGCTTCCTTGTTGCCGAAGAAATCCACCATCACGGAATGGTCGATGACGAGTTCGGCGGGGCAGAGGGGGTTGATCTTCTTGGGGTCACCGCCGAGCTTCTGCATGGCGTCGCGCATGGCGGCGAGATCCACCACCGCGGGCACGCCGGTGAAATCCTGCAGGATGACCCGGGCCGGGGTGAAGGCGATCTCTTTCTGGGGCAACTTGCGCGGGTCGCAGGAAGCCAGGGCCTCGATGTCAGCTTTGGTCACGCTCACGCCGTCTTCCAGGCGCAGCATGTTCTCCAGCAGGATCTTGAGGGAATAAGGCAGTCGCGAGACCTTGTACTTGGCCTCCAGGGCGTCGAGTTTGAAGATCTCGTAGTGCTTGCCGCCGACGCTCAAGGTGGCGCGGGATTTGAAGCTGTCCTGCATGGAGCCTCCGGATAGATGGACGGAAGCCCTTGGCGCATCGGCATCGAAGACGCTGGAATGCGTCAGGGCGGGGAAACCAGTAGGCCTATTATAAGGTATGCGGCCGCTTAGGGCGCATCAGGCCTCGTAGCCGGATTCCTTCAATAACCGGCGGCTCTCCTTCAGTAGGCTGGCGCGCATGAACAACAGCATCCAGCGTGAGCCGCCGCATTGGCGCCAGAGTACCGCGGAACGCAGACCGCCCAGCAGCAGACTGCGTACCAGGTTGATCACCTGCGGGTTATGCAGCTTCAGGCTGTCGCCCACCACCATGATGCGCGGCTCGATGCTGCCGGCAGTGCGTGCATAGGTATCCGCCAGGTTGGCCAACACGTTGGCGTGGGTGAGACCGAAATGCCGGACCTGCTCGCGCCCACGAGCGATGCTGGTCTCCAATATCTTCCGTAAAGAACCGCTGCCCATGACCTTGGCTTGGAGCTGCAGCAGGTTCAGGGAATAACGCAGGATGGCGAGGTCGTGGGGACTGCGGTCAGACCCCAGCAGCTCCGTGAGTTTCCTGAGGCCCAGGCGCAGGCCCGACGTGCCGCCGTACACCTCCGGCACATCCGGCGTTTCGGTCTTGAGGATGCTGCCCAAGGTGGCCTGCAAGGAGGCTGCATCGGCTGGCCTGCCCGTGGCCGCATCGCTCACCAGGGCCGCTGCCTGCACTACGCCTGCGAGAGCCAGCACCCGGTCCTGTAGGGGTCGCATCAGCCGGCGTTCCTGAGTGGCAGCGAAGGTCGGGCGGCATCGGGTTCGTAGGCCTCGGCGGCAGCGATGACGCCGCCTCCCAAGCATTCGTCGCCGGCATAGAACACTGCGTACTGGCCGGGTGTGATAGCCCGTTGTGGCTGATCAAAGCATGCGCTCCAACTGCCGTCTTGGTTACTACCGAGGGTGCAGGCCTGGTCTGCCTGGCGATAACGGGTCTTGGCAGCACAGGAGAGAGGCGTCGCAGGGGCGTTGCCCGATACCCAGCGCAGCTCAGTGGCCGTCAGCGCCGAGTGCAAGAGGCGCGGGTGATCATGGCCTTGCACCACCACCAGCACGTTGCGTTTCACATCCTTATCCGCCACATACCAAGGGGATTCGTCTGCATCCCGCTGACCGCCTATGCCTATGCCCGAACGCTGACCGAGGGTGTAATACATGAGCCCCTGGTGCCGCCCCATCACGCGGCCATCAGCGCTTTCGATGTCGCCCGGCTGCGCTGGCAGGTATTTCCCCAGGAACTCCGTGAAGCGGCGTTCGCCCACGAAACAGATACCGGTGCTGTCTTTCTTGGCGTGGTTGGCGAAGCCCGACTCCCGCGCCAACTCGCGCGCCGTGCTCTTCATGAACTCTCCCAAGGGGAACAGCGCCCGTGCCAGCGCCGCCTGGGGCACTGCATGCAGGAAATAACTCTGGTCCTTGCCCCCGTCCCGCGCTTTCAGGAGTCTCACGCCTGAGGATGCCTGGACGAGGCGGGCATAGTGCCCCGTGGCGATGTGGGCGGCGCCCAGGCGCAGGGCATGCTCCAAGAAAGACTTGAACTTGATCTCGCTGTTGCACAGTACGTCCGGATTGGGCGTATTGCCGACGGCGTAGCCATCGAGGAAATGTCTGAATACCCGCTCCCGGTATTCGGCAGCGAAGTTGACCCTGTGCAGTGGGATGCCAAGGGTGTCGCACACCTGGCGTGCATCCTGGAAGTCCTCGGCGGCGGTGCAATAAGTCTCGTCCTCACCGTCCTCCCAGTTATCCATGAACAGGCCCTCGACGGCGTAGTCCTGTTGCTTCAGGAGCAGCGCGGCTACGGCGGAATCCACCCCACCGGAGAGGCCGACGATGACGCGGGTGCTGGAGTTCGGGGACATGGACCTGTCTTTAAAGATGCATCAGCAACTCAAGAGGATAACGCTTACCGGCGAGGTAGTCGTCGATGCACTGCAGCACCAGGGGGCTGCGCAGCTGGCGATCCGGTTGTGTCAGTTCGACGCGGCTTAGCCACAGAGCCGCGAGGATATCCTTGTCCAGGGCGCGATCGGAGTGATGCTTGGCGCAATGACCGTGGAAGGCGATCCGCAGCATGGTCTCGTCCTGGCCGTTCTTCCACAGGTAGATGCCGGTCACCGCCGCGGGCTCGAACTCCCAGCCGGTTTCTTCAAGTGTTTCGCGCCGTACGGCTTCGAGGAAACTCTCGCCAGGCTCCAGATGTCCCGCAGGATTGTTGAGCACCCGGTCTCCGCGCACTTTCTCCTCGACTACGAGGAAACGACCATCGCGCTCGACGATGGCCGCCACTGTGACATGGGGTTTCCAGACCATGGGCGTACCTTATATCCCCAGTTGCCGGAATTCAGGATCCGGTTCCGCTTGTTCCCAGATGTCATCGAAGACCCGGAGTTTCTGCCGCGCCTCCATGGCGGCGTGCACATCGTAGTAACCCTCGTAACGGGTCGCGAGAGGTCGATAGAGCAGGGCCACCTCGTCGGCCACCAGGAATGTGTCCGTCAGCTCCTGATGATCCCGGGAGGCACGCCGCGCTTCTATATAGGAACTGAAACGCTGCACCAGCTGCACGAGACGGTGACCGGCACGGATGGCGGGGCCCGGATCGATGGAGACGATGCGGATGCGGCTTATACGCGAACGGGTTGCCAGGGCCTGCACCACGCTGATGAACTCCTGCTGATCATAGAGCAAGGGTTCCAAGTCACGGCTGAAGAGCACCAGCTCGCGTTTCGCCAGGGTCGCCACCGCCACGGACGCCTGCCGGTTATCGGCCAGGCTCTTCAGGATCCCGTAGGTCTCGCTCTTACCGGTCTCCATGTTCATAGCCTCAGGTGCATGCGGTGATGGGGGATGTCGGCTTCCAGGAAACTCTCGCCCCTGGCTTCGAAGCCGTGGCGCTCATAGAACGCCAGGGCATGACTCTGGGCATTCATGTAACACTCGTCCATGCCGCGGTTGCGGGCGGCGACGATGAGAAATTCTAATATAGATGCACCCACACCCGTACCACGCCTGTCCTTGAGCACCGCCATACGGCCGATCTTGCCGTCCGCAGCCAGCCGACCGGTGCCGATGGCCTTGCCATGGCTATCCAGCGCCAGCACATGGAAGCAGGCCGGATCCAATCCATCCCATTCCACCGACTCTGGCACGCGTTGTTCCATCACGAACACGGCGGTGCGTATGGCACGCAGGTCGGCGCTTTCTTCCGCCCAATGGGCCTGACGTACCGTGAAATCCCCCTGGGTCATCGCGTCCACGCGCATTGTCCTGTATTGATGAACTGGAGCAGCAAGGGCTCCACCGCGGCATTCCCCGCGTAGCGCAGCAGCGCGGCTGCTTCCAGGGTGCGGGTATCGCCCAGGAGCTGGGCAAACCCGGTGAGCCGCTCCGGGAGCGGATGATGGGCGCCGTCAACGAACAGATGGCAGACCCGGCGTGCATCGAACCAGGCGACCCGCACCGCTGCATGCCAGCGTAGCGATCTGCCTGCCTTGAGCCGCGTTTTCAGGAGCACCGGTGTGCAACGGCGTGTGAGCGGCGCGGGCCTCAACCAGGGCTTGGGTTCGGTCATGAAACGCCCGAACCAGATATCCAGGGCCTCGTCGCTGGGACGCAGTTCCGCGCGCAGCATCTGGCGCGCGCGGGCGCGGGCTTCCGGCGGGAGTTCTCCTGGATGCACCGCCGGTACCAGGTCAGGGTCCGCATAGTGCAGATCACGGCGCGCATCCTGCATGAGCAAGCTGGTGAAATCGGCCAGCATCTCCGCCTGAGAAGGGGCGCGGAAACCGATGGAGAAGGTCAGGCATTCGCCCAGGGCCACGCCGTGATGCGCGATGCCCGGCGGCAGGTAGAGCATGTCGCCGGGCCTGAGCAACCAGCTCTCTTCTGCCCGGAAACCCTTCACCTGTTTCAGTTCGAGTCCCAGGGTGTCCGCATCTGCATGGGGCGTGGGGTCGATGTCCCAGCGGCGCATGCCTTCCGCCTGCAGCAGGAACACGTCGTAGGCATCCACATGGGGGCCCACGGAGCCGCCATCGGCGGCATAGCTGATCATGAGATCGTCTATGCGCCAGTCCGGGATGAAGCGGAAGGGCTCCAGCAGCGATTCGACCGCGGGTAGATACTTGTCCACGTCCTGCACCAGGAGCGTCCAGCGGCTCCGCGGCAGCCGGGTGAAGTCCTTGTGGGTGAAAGGTCCGTGCCGCAGTTTCCAGCCGGGCGCTTTGGCGGTCTGCATCACCAACCGCGCTTCCACACCATCTTCACAGGCGAGGCCTGCTAGTTCTTCGGGGCTGATGGGGGAGCGTAGGCCTGGGAAGGCATCGCGCACCAGCAAGGGCTTCTTCTGCCAGTGTTGTTTGAGGAATTCCCTCGGCGTCAATCCGCCGAGCAGGGCGAGGGCATCGGAGCGCATTCAGAGGTTGTCGCGCTCGAAGCAATGGACCTCGAGACGCAGTTCGCCACCGATGATGAGGCGTGGGTTGAGGATGTCTATCTGGGGCTGATCCGCGCCGCCGATGCTCATGACCCGGTACCCGTAAGCGCAGCGCTGCTTGGCGTGCTGTTCCGCCACGCGCAGCATAGCGGCGTAGTTCGCGCTGCCAGCGCTCCTGATCACGAACTGTGGATCGCCATCGTCGGCTTTGTGCTCTTCCCAGCCCACCTGCCGGCCGTTGAAGTCGTGCATGGGGGAATCGATGCTGTCCTGTGCCGTGGCGCAGGCCGCGAGCGCAAGGGCGGCGGATAGCAGGAGCAGCCGCACCTCAGATGTCCTTGGCGAGTTTGGCCGCCAGGCCTGTATAGGTCTGCGGCGTCAGGGCCAGCAGCTGTGACTTCGCGTCGTTAGGTATCTCCAGCTCGCGGATGAACTTGCGCATGGCTTCGCCATCCATCCGGCGACCACGGGTGAGGGCCTTGAGCTTCTCGTAGGGTTCATCCACGCCGTAGCGACGCATCACGGTCTGCACCGCTTCCGCCAGCACTTCCCAGTTCGCTTCCAGGTCCGCGTGCATGCGCTCCGCATCCGCTTCGAGCTTGCTCAAACCCTTGAGGAAGGCGTCGCAGGCCAGCACGCTGTGGCCGACGCCCACACCCACGTTGCGCAGCACCGTGGAGTCGGTGAGGTCGCGCTGCCAGCGCGACAGCGGTAGTTTCTCGGCGAAGTGCCTGAGAAGTGCGTTTGCCACCCCCAGGTTGCCTTCGGCGTTCTCGAAGTCGATGGGATTCACCTTATGGGGCATGGTGGAAGAGCCCACTTCGCCCGCCACCGGTTTCTGCTTGAAGTAACCGATGGAGATGTAGCCCCAGATGTCGCGGCAGGCGTCCAGCAGCACGGTGTTGAAGCGCGCCAGGGCGTCGAAGTATTCCGCCATGTAATCGTGGGGTTCGATCTGGATGGTGTAAGGCGTCCAGGCAAGGCCGAGTGATTCCACCGTGCGACGGCTCAAGGCCTGCCAATCCACGTCCGGGTAAGCAGCGAGATGTGCGTTGTAGTTGCCCACCGCGCCGTTCATCTTGCCCAGGATCTCGACCGCCTTCAGTTGATCTCGCTGGCGACGAATGCGGAACACCAAGTTGGCCAGTTCCTTGCCGAGGGTGGTGGGCGTGGCCGGCTGACCGTGGGTGCGGGACAGCATGGGGAAATCCGCATAGCGGTGGGCGAGGGCGCGCAGCCGTTCGATCATGCGCTCCATGATGGGCAGGAGCAGGGTCTCGCGCGCCTCGTGCAACATGAGCCCGTAAGCTAGGTTGTTGATGTCCTCGGAGGTGCAGGCGAAATGCACGAACTCGCTCACGCGCCGCAAAGCCGGGTGACCCGCCATGCGCTCTTTGAGGTAGTACTCCACCGCCTTCATGTCGTGGTTGGTGGTGGATTCGATCTCTTTGATCTGCTCCGCGGCCGCTACATCGAACTTGGCGGTGAGTTCCACGAGGAAGGCCTTGGCATCGTCCGGCAGCGGCGGGACTTCGGTCACGCCGGGCTCTTCCGCGAGGGCGGCGAACCAGGCGAGTTCCACCCGGACCCGTTGTCGCATGAGGCCGTATTCGCTGAACAGGAGACGCAGCGCTTCGGTCTTGCCGGCGTAACGGCCGTCCAGGGGGGAAAGAGCGGTAAGTGCGGAGGATTCCATGGGTTTTCGTGCATCCCCAAAAGGAATGGCGGATAATAACTGAAACGTTTTGCCGCCTTAAGCAGCAGCCGTTTGCCTCACTTCTCTAGCGAGAATTATACCTTTGAATCAGGGTGTTATTCTGCTTTCCTTATGCGAATTCTTGAGGAGTTGATGATGAGCGACAAGGGCTTTCGGGTAGAACACGACAGCATGGGTGAGCTCAAGGTCCCAGCTGATGCCCTGTGGGGCGCCCAGACCCAGCGGGCGGTACAGAACTTCCCCATCAGCGGCTTGCCCATGCCCCGGGCCTTCATCCGGGCGCTCGGTCTCATCAAGGCATCGGCTGCCACCGTCAACCAGGCTCTCGGGGTGTTGGACAAGAAGCGCGGCCAGGCCATCGAAGCGGCCTCCCTGGAAGTGGCGGAGGGCCGGCATGACCGGCATTTCCCCATCGACGTGTTCCAGACCGGCTCCGGCACCAGCACTAACATGAATGCCAACGAGGTCATCGCCCATCTGTCCACCACCAAGGCCGGCGAGCCGGTGCATCCCAACGACCATGTGAACATGGGCCAGAGCAGCAACGACGTGATCCCCACGGCCATCCACGTGAGCGCCGCCCTGGAAGTGAAAGAGAAGCTGTTGCCGGCCTTGAAGCACCTCGCTGAGACTATCGAGGCCAAGAGCCGCGAGACCGCCAAGGCCGTGAAGACCGGCCGTACCCACCTCATGGATGCCATGCCCGTGACCCTGGGCCAGGAGCTGTCTGGCTGGGCCACCCAGATACGCCATGGCATGGCGCGCATCGAAGCTGTGGCGCCGCGGCTCAACGCGCTCGCCCAGGGCGGCACCGCTGTGGGCACGGGCATCAACGCCCACCCGGAGTTCGGCAAGCGTATCGCCGCCGAGTTGGGCCGGCGCACCGGTATCCTCTTCAAGGCCAGCGACAACTACTTCGAATCCCTGAGTTCCCAGGATGCGGCGGTGGAACTCTCGGGCCAACTCAAGACCGTGGCTGTGAGCCTCATGAAGATCGCCAATGACCTGCGTTGGATGAACAGCGGGCCCCTGGCCGGCCTGGGCGAGATCGCCCTGCCAGCCCTGCAACCCGGTTCCAGCATCATGCCCGGCAAGGTCAACCCGGTGATCCCGGAGGCCACCACCATGGTGGCGGCCCAGGTCATGGGCAATGACGTGACCATCACCGTGGCCGGCCAGTCGGGTAACTTCCAGCTGAACGTGATGCTGCCGGTCATCGCCTATAACCTCTTGCAGAGCGTGGAACTCCTGGCCAACGTCTCTCGCGCCCTGGCGGACAGCGCTATCAAGGGCTTCGTGGTGGGGGATGCGCGCATCAAGGAGGCCTTGGGCAAGAACCCCATCCTCGTCACGGCGCTAAACGCAGTCATCGGCTACGAGAAAGGGGCGGCCATCGCCAAGCGAGCCTACAAGGAACATCGGCCCGTCCTGGAGGTGGCTAAGGAGATGACCGACCTCTCGGAAGCCCGCCTCAAGGAGCTCCTGGATCCAGCAGAACTCACCAAGGGCGGGATAAAGGAATAAGAATTTACTTTTAAGACTATCTGTAACTTATTGATAAAATGGACTTAAGCGGAAAGAATTTTTCACAAATAGTCCGCCGGACATTCGGGGGTAGCCGCGCCCCTGAAGACTTTTCCCCTCGCCAGGCGGTGGGCGATTTGCCCTCCGGATTCCTGCCCCAGCCTCCCTGGAAACCCGCCGCTGTACTCCTGCCCCTGGTGGTCCACCCGGACATGACCACGGTACTGCTCACCCAACGCACCGAAGCGCTACAGGAACATGCGGGCCAGGTGAGCTTCCCCGGTGGCAGCCGGGAGGCCCAGGACCAGGACCCGGTGGAGACTGCCCTCAGGGAGACGGAGGAGGAGATCGGCCTCAAACGCAGCCAGGTGGAGGTGATGGGTTTCCTGGACGGTTACCTCACCATCACAGGCTATGCGGTGAGTCCGGTGGTAGGTCTGGTGCAGCCTGGCTTCACTCTCGCCGTCGATCCCTTGGAAGTGGCGGATGTATTCGAAGTGCCTCTCGGCTTCCTGATGGACCCTCTGAACCGCCGGGTGGAACAGCGGGAGTGGGCCGGGCACAGTGTGAGTTATTACCTCTTCATCTACGGCCAGCACCGCATCTGGGGCGCTACCGCCGCCATGCTGGTGGATTTCTTGGACAAGCTGGGTACGGGAGCAGACACGTGAGCGGCATGCAGCGTCTCCTCGGGATCATGGCGAAGCTAAGGGACCCGGAGCGGGGCTGCCCCTGGGACAAGCAACAGACTTTCAAGAGCATCGCCCCTTATACCGTGGAAGAGGCCTACGAGGTGGCCGACGCCATCGAGCGCGAGGATCACGCCGCCTTGCGCGAGGAATTGGGGGATCTGCTGCTGCAGGTGGTGTATCACGCCCGCATGGCGGAGGAGCAGGGTCTGTTCGCCTTCGAGCACGTGGCGTCCGACATAGGCGATAAGCTTGTGGCCCGCCATCCCCATGTGTTCGGCGATGGCCAGGTTAAGGATGTTGAGCATCAGACCCGGGATTGGGAAGCGCACAAGGCTCGCGAGCGCGCCGGGCGTTCAGAAGCCGGAGCCCTGGACGGGGTCGCGGCAGGCCTGCCGGGCCTGACCCGCGCCGAGAAGCTCCAGAAACGGGCGGCGCGGGTGGGTTTCGACTGGACCGAACTTCCGCCGGTGTTCGCCAAGGTGCGGGAGGAACTCGCGGAGCTTGAGCACGAGATAGAGAGCGGTGCGACGCGGGAACGCCTGGAGGACGAGTTGGGGGACGTGCTGTTCGCCGCCGCCAATATGGCGCGCAAGCTGGGGGTGGATCCCGAGCAGGCCTTGCGCGGCACCAACCGCAAGTTCGAGCGGCGGTTCCGACACATGGAAGCTCGGCTACGGGAGCGGGGCCTGCAACCTGAGAAAGTCAGCCTGGAAGAGATGGATTCCTACTGGGATGAAGCCAAACGCATGGGACTGTGAAGGCCCCGAACCCCCCGGAAACCGTGGGAAAACCGACCTCGGCTGTGCTATCTTGGATGGAGTTTAAGTTAAATCGTCCGTTCCCGTGACTGACGGGTACCCTGCGACAGACAGGGGCGGGCGACCAGAATATCGGGAGCGGATAAATGCCTCAAAAAATCGGTATCGTCGTCGACGCTGCATGCGATCTGCCGCGCTCCTTCCTGGCGCAGCATGGTCTCGAGATCATGCCCATCAACATGCAGTTCGGCACCATGAACTTCAAGGACGTGCGTGATCCGGAACAGACCATGGAGTTCTACCGCCGTTACGTGGCGGAGAAGGAACTGGAGATCACCACCGCCCCCCTTTCGGTGAAGGCTATCAAGGACTGGTTCCTGGACCAGTTGGTGTTGAAATACGACCGCGTGCTGGTGATCACCGTCTCCAGCACCCGTAGTCCCGTCTTCGAGAATGCCACCAAGGCTTCCTTCATGATCCTCTCGGGTTACAAGGAACGCCGTAAGGCCGCGGGCATGGAAGAGCAGTTCGCCCTGCGCGTACTGGACAGCAAGACTTTGTTCACCGGGCAGGGTGTCGTCGTGTTCGAGGCGTTGCGCCTCCTGCAGGGCGGCCAGGCGGATCTGGCATTCGATCGTCTGCGTCAGCATGTGGAGAGCTTCTCCCAGGACGTACACGCCTATCTCGTGCCCAACGACCTCTTCTATGTACGCAGCCGCGCCCACCAGAAGGGCGACAAGAGCGTCGGCTGGTTCAAGTACCAGATGGGCACCATGCTGGACATAAAGCCTATCCTGAAGGTCTATCGCGGTGAGACCGAAGCGGCGGAGACGGTGCGCGGCTTCCCGGGCGCCGTGAAGCGGCTGTTCGAGATCGCCGGCGAAGCCATCGAGAAAGGCCTGCTCACCAAGGTGGTGTGCATGAGCTATGCCGGCAATCCGGAAGACGTGAAGAGCTTCCCCGGCTACGATGAGTTCGTGAAGATTGCCCATGCCAACAAAGTGGAGACGCTGCTCTCCGTCATGAGCACGGTGGCAGGTATCCACGTCGGACCTGGTGCATTCAGTCTGGCTTACGCTGCGAAATAATAGCCACAAGGCCCGCAGATGTCATAAGGCCGCCGCAGGGCGGCCTTATGCTTTTGCATCCCGCTGCGTGCTGCCGGCGCGATGCAGCCCAGGCCATGCTGTACATAATCTGCGTCGGCCATGTGCCTACTTTGCGTCGCCGGGTTCCGGTAAAATGCACCTGTCTAAAAGCAGCGCGTACCGGATAAAAAGCACGCCTTTCATCCCCTCCATGCAGGCTGGAAACATGATGCAGCCAAATACCCTGCGCGTGTACGCCGCGCTGCTGGCCGCGGCCTTCTACCTTGCGCCCATGGCACGGGCCATGGCGGCGGATACGCTTGCTCCTGCTGCCACATCCATCCCGGCTGCTGTCACAGCGGCGGCGCCTGCGGCGCCAAGTGTGATGCACAGGCCGAAGATCTGCCTCGTGCTGAGCGGCGGTGGCGCGCGCGGTGCTGCCCATGTGGGCGTGCTGGAGGCGCTGGAGAAGCTGCGCATCCCGGTGGATTGCATCGCCGGTGCCAGCATAGGCGCGGCTATCGGCGGCCTGTATGCCGCAGGCATGCCGTCCCAGACGCTGGAACGGATATTGAACCGCACGGATGTGCAGGCGGACATGGCGGACAATCCGCTGCGTGATCGGCTCACATTCCAGGCGAAACAGGACCAGTTCAAATATCTGCTGCGGGTCGAACTCGGTTATGAGGACGGGCACTTCTTCTTCCCCCAGGGTATCGTCAACGGCAACGATCCCGGGCGCATCCTGAACGTGCTATCCCTGGCGCTACAGCCGGACCAGGATTTTGACAAGCTCCCGATCCCGTTCCGCGCCGTAGCCACCGACATCGAGACCGGCGACATGGTAGTGATGGACCATGGCGACCTGGCGGAATCCATGCGTGCCAGCATGGCGGTGCCAGGTATCTACCCACCGGTGCCTATCGATAACCGCCTGCTGGTGGACGGTGGAGTCTCCCGTAACCTGCCCATAGATGTGGCGCGCAAGATGGGCGCAGACATCATCATAGCGGTCAATATCGGTACACCCCTGGCCCAGCGTGGCGACCTCGGGGATGTGTTCAGCGTATCGTTGCAGGTGCTCAAGATATTCGGCAACCAGAACGTCGCAGACTCGGTCGCGCAGCTCACTAGCCATGATGTCCTGCTCCAGCCGGATATGGGCGATATCGGCCCCACCGATTTCAACCGCATGGGTGAAGCCATAAAGCTCGGCGAACAGGAATCTTACGACGTCCTGTCTAAGCTCACGAGCCTGCAACTTTCCCCCGAGGATTATGCCCGCTATCAACAAAAAGACCGCCGGCAGCTGCCGCCGCCGTTGCATGTGGATTTCGTGGATGTGGAAGGCAACCAAAGGATCCCTACCGAATTGATCCGCGCCCGCTTCGGTCTCAAACTGGGGTCCGAGTGGAACGTCACGATGATCAACGACTGCCTGCGACGCGTGTATGACTTGGGGTATTTCCAGCGCGTCGATGCGGTGCTTGAAGAGGTGGACGGCAAGACCGGCATCAAACTGCTCATCACAGAGAAGCCATGGCAGCCCAACTATGTGCAGCTGGGCCTGCATATCGCCGACGATTTCGAAGGCGACAGCATCTATGAGTTGCTCGGCAGCTACAACCGCTCTGAGATAAACCAGATGGGGGCGGAGTGGCGTAATGAGTTCGAGTTCGGCTATTCCAGCTATCTGTATTCGGAGCTGTATCAACCGCTGAATTACACCGGCAGTGCGTTCGTCGCCCCTCAGGCGGAATACCTAGATCAGACCTTCGACGTGTTCTCCGGCGAGAAGCGCATCGCTGAATACAGCACCGTATTCCCGCATGCCGGGCTGGATTTCGGGCTGCAACTCGGCAACCGGGGCGAGGCACGCCTGGGGATGATGTACGGCCATGTGGTCTCGGCACCGCGCATCGGCCCCGAGACGGATCTGCCCACCTATCGCAACACCCTGAGCGGTCCGCGCTTCGTCCTGCACCTGGACACTTTCAACAACATCAGTTTCCCGAGCTCCGGCTCCTACGTGTTCATAAACGGGTTCTTCCCGCGCCGCTCGTTGGGTAGCGACATCGGTTACGACAAGGTAGACGTGACGGTGGGCGAAGCGTTCGGCGCCGATGCGGATTCGCTCCTGTTCCTCGGAGAGGCCGGCAGCGATCTCCACACCACACTGCCGGCCTACGAACAGTTCGCGCTAGGCGGCTTCCTGTCGCTGGCGGGAAGACGCCAGGGACAGTTGCGTGGCGACGACGTCTTCGACGCGCACCTTATCTACACCCATCATGCTTATGAGCTGCCTACCGGTCTCGGCAAAGGCATGTATTTCGGCGCAGGCCTGGACGCGGGTAACGTCTGGCAGAGCGGGCAAAGGATCACCGCAGGCAGCCTGCAGTACGGCGCCAGCGTGTTCTTGGGGGCCGATACGGTATTGGGTCCCCTCTACCTCGGCATGGGCATCGGCGACGATGGCAACCGTACCTGGTTCCTGTTCCTCGGCATACCCGTCAACGGCAACACCCTCGCGCCCTCGTTCGGTAATAATTGACCGTCTGCGAACCGGAGTGACCTATGGAAAAGCTGCGCATCTTCACCACCGGCGGCACCATCGACAAGATCTACTTCGACGCCAAGAGCGAGTACGAAGTGGGCGAGCCGCAGATCGGCGACATCCTGCGGGAGATGGGTGTGCAGTTCCCCTTCGAGATCACCTCGCTGATGCGCAAGGACAGCCTGGACATGAGCGACGCCGACCGGGCGCTGATCCACGAGGCAGTGCAGAAGGATGCGGCGGCGCGGGTGCTCATCACCCATGGTACGGACACCATGACCGATACGGCTGCGACGCTGCAGGGGATCGCCGGCAAGACCGTGGTGCTGACGGGTGCGCTCAACCCCGCCAAGTTCCGCGGCAGTGATGCGATCTTCAACATCGGCGGGGCGGTGGCGGCGGTGCAGAGCCTGTCGCCGGGCATCTACATCTTCATGAATGGGCGGGTGTTCGATGCGAAGCGGGTGCGCAAGAACCGCGACAAGAACCGCTTCGAAGAGATTTAAGCGTCAAAGAATCGCCATGCACATGGCCACGACACCAGCCACTAAGCAGTAAATACCAAAAGGTTTAAGGGCTGCGAGTTCGCGGGCCTTGAAATACCGCATCAAGAACCAGGCACTCAGCCAGGCGAAGATCCCCGCCAACACACCGCCCAGCATGATGGTCGCCAGCAAGCCCGGCGGCAGTGTCGCGTGCTGATGCAAGAGCTTGGGCAGCTCCAATACACCAGCGGCACCGATGATAGGCGTGGCCAGGAGGAAGGAGAAGCGCGCAGAGGCGGCATAATCCAAGCCACCCATGAGCCCCGCCACCAGCGTGACACCGGAGCGCGACATGCCCGGTATGAGCGCGAGGGCCTGGGCGCAGCCGATGAAGAAAGCCTTGCTCCAGCCCATGGATTCCAGCGTCTGGACCGTATTCCGCTGCTTGAACCTATCGCCGACGATCAGCACTACACCATTCAGCATCAGGAACACTGCTGCCACGGTGAAGCCGCCGAACAGTTCCCGCACCTTGTGTTCCAGTACCAGCCCCAACACGGCGGCTGGTACGGTACCGCACACCAGAAGCCAGAAGAGCCGTGCTTCCGGGTTGCCCGTGCCGCCCCTAGCCGCCCATAGGCCCCCGAGGAGGGCGCGCCAGTCGCGCCAGAAATAGATGAAGAGGGCGGCCGCGGTGCCGAGGTGCAGCACCACTATATAAGGCAGGAACCAGGCGGCGTCCCGGTCGATGGGCCAATGGAACAGCGCTGGTATCAGGACGCTATGGCCCAAGCTGCTGATGGGGAAGAGTTCGGTGACGCCCTGCAGGATGGCGAGCAAGATGAGATAGAAACCGAGCACGCGAACCTCCTGATATGAAGACGCCGCGCTGTGCGCGGCGTCCCATCCATTATGACCGAAACAGGTCCGGCATCAACCCAGGTCGAACTTGATGCCTTGGGCCAGCGGCAGCGAGTCGGACCAGTTGAGGGTGTTGGTCTGGCGGCGCATGTACTGTTTCCAGGCATCGGAGCCGGATTCGCGACCGCCACCGGTCTCTTTCTCGCCGCCGAAGGCCCCGCCGATCTCGGCACCGGAGGTGCCGATGTTCACGTTGGCGATGCCGCAATCGCTGCCCACCACCGAGAGGAAATACTCGGCGTTCTTCACGTTGGTGGTGAAGATGGAAGACGACAAGCCCTGCGGCACGTCGTTGTGCATGCGTACCGCCTCTTCCAGGGTCTTGAAGGACATGACGTAGAGGATGGGCGCGAAGGTCTCGGTCTTGACGATCTGCCACTCGTTGTCGGCCCGCACGATGCTGGGCTCCACGAAGAAACCCGGGCGGTCGAGACGTTTACCGCCGCACAGCAGCTTGCCGCCGGCTTTCTGCACGGCTTCGATAGCCGTCTGGTAGCGATTCACTGCATCCTGGGTGCACAGCGGACCCATGAGGGTGGTGGAATCCAGCGGATCGCCGATGCGCACCTGCTTGTAGGCTTTCACCAGCTTCTGGCAGAGGTCCTCGACGATGCTCTCGTGCACCAACAGGCGACGGGTGCTGGTGCAACGCTGGCCGGCGGTGCCCGCGGAGCCGAACACGATGGCCGGGATCGCGAGTTTGAGATCGGCAGTCTCGTCCACGATGATGGCGTTGTTGCCGCCGAGTTCGAGGATGGATTTGCCCATGCGGGTGGCGACCTGTTCGCCCACCTTGCGGCCGATGGCCGTCGATCCGGTGAACGATATCAGCGCCACGCGCTCGTCCTTGACGAAGCGTTGCGCCAGGGTATTGTCGCCGTCGATGAACATGGAGAAGATGGCCGGGTAACCGTTACGCTCCAGCACGCGGTTGACGATGTGCTGCACCGCCACGGCGCACAGCGGCGTGCGCGGCGAGGGCTTCCAGACCGTGGCGTTGCCGCACACGGCGGCGATGCAGGCGTTCCAGGCCCAGACCGCCACCGGGAAGTTGAAGGCGGAGATGACGCCGACCACACCCAGAGGATGCCACTGCTCGTACATGCGGTGGCGCACCCGCTCGGAGTGCATGGTGCGGCCGTAGAGCATGCGCGACTGGCCCACCGCGAAGTCGGCGATGTCGATCATCTCCTGCACTTCGCCGTCGCCTTCAGGCTTGATCTTGCCCATCTCCAGGGACACCAGGCTGCCGAGGGCGTCCTTATGCTTGCGCAGCTCTTCGCCCAGGAGGCGCACGGCTTCGCCGCGTTTCGGCGCAGGCACTTCACGCCAGGCTTTGAACGCGGCTTGAGCGTCCTTGATCACCTGCTCGTAGTCCACTTCCGTGGCGCAATGCACCCGGGCGGTGACGCCGCCGGTGGCCGGGTTGATGGAGTCGATGACTTTGCCGCCGGTGCTCTTGCGCCAGCCGCCGGTGCTGGTCCACACGCCGGCGTTGTCTTGTTCGAGGCCCAGGCTGGAGAGGATCTTGCTGACGTCGGTCATGGGTTTTTCCTTAAGCCACGAACTGCTGGGCGGCTTCGCCGGTGCGCACCAGGCGCGCGGAGAGTTCGGCGGTCTCGGCCTGGGCATAGGCCTTGCCGAAGCGGTTGGCCAGGACATCGGTCAGGCTGAAGCGCTCCTGTTTCACCAGGCCCTTGTAGCTGTCCGGCTTCTTCAGCACCAGGTCCACAACCGCGGCGATGCCGGCGCTGGTGGTCACCTGGATGGCAGACCACAGATGGCCGTTGATCTCCTGGGGATAGACCGCGTTGGCGTAGCTCTCTTCCATGAACTTGCCGTGCTGCAGGCCGCTCACGGAGACATAGATCAGCACCACGTCCTGCACGGTGCGCGGCACGGCGCGTTCCAGGATGCGCTTCAGGGTGTCGCGATCGTGGTTCATGCCCAGATCGTTCATGAGCAGGCGCATGACTTCGCAGTGACCGGGATAGCGCATGGTCTTGTAGGTCATGTTGCGTACCTTGCCGGCATAGGTCTCGCCCAGGGAACCCAGGCCGCCGGAGGTGTTGAAGGCTTCGTAGAGCTTGCCTTCCAGCTGGATGGTCTCGAGACCTTCCAGGGGCATGAGCGCCGCTTCCTTGCCGTTGACGATGCCGTAGCAGGTGTTGCCGTATTCGTTGATGACGCCGTCCGAGGACCAGGTGAGGGCGTACTTGGTCATATTGCCTGGGTTCTGGGGCAGGGCGCCGACCCGGAGCTTCACGTCGTGGATCTCGTCGAAGTGGGTCATGAGTTCGTTGGCAGCGATGCTGATGAAGCCGGGAGCGAGGCCGCACTGGGGCGCGAAGGTGGTGGTGGCGCCCTGGGCGATACGCGTCACGGCACGGGTCACTTCCACGTCCTCCGTGAGGTCGAAGTAGTGCAGGCCATGCTTGCGCGCCGCTTCCGCCACCGGTGGGTTACAGAAATAGGGCAAGCTGGAGATCACCGCGTCGGCCGGATGGGCCTTCAAGTGCGTCTCGAGGGCATCCTTGCTGGATGCATCCACTTGGTAGGCCTTGATGCTGGCGAGCTTATGACCCGCAGCCACGCTCTCGGCAGCCTTGCCGTTGGTATCGGCCAGGGAGATCTGATAATCGCCGGATGCGGCCAGGAGGCCTGAGAGCAGTGAGCCGATCTTGCCGGCGCCGAGGACGAGCACGCGATGCATGGACAAATCTCCTTAGGATTCCTGATGGTCTCCGGGGCCGTCTTCGAGGCGCGGCGCCCGGAACGAAATGAGGCAGCTAAAAAGCACGCAATTTTGCCATAAACACCCATCTCACCGCATCTCGCGCTTTCCCCATGCCCGGGGCGCGTGTAGCATGGCGGGCTCATCATGGACCGCGAATTCCTGCATCCCTGGCAGCCTGACAGCTGGCGCTCACGAGTCGCCGGCCAACAGCCGCTTTATGCCGACGCCGGGGCCGCCGAGCGCGTCCTGGCGGAGATCCGCCGCCTGCCGCCACTGGTGACCTGGGGCGAAGTGGACAAGCTGCGCCTGCAGCTGGCCGATGCACAGCGCGGGGCGAGCTTCCTGCTGCAGGGCGGGGATTGCGCCGAAAGTTTCGACGATTGCACTGCCGAACCCATCGCCAACAAGCTCAAGATACTGTTGCAGATGAGCCTGGTGCTCATCCACGGCCTGCGCAAGCGGGTGATCCGCGTGGGTCGCCTCGCTGGGCAGTATGCCAAGCCGCGTTCCGCCGACATGGAGACCCGCAACGGCGTGACCCTGCCGAGCTACCGCGGTGACCTCATCAACCGCGCCGGGTTCACTTTGGCGGAACGCACCCCGGACCCGCAGCTCATGCTCCGGGCTTACGAGCATGCAGCGCTCACCCTCAACTACGTGCGCGCGCTGCTGGACGGCGGTTTCGCCGACCTGCATCACCCGGAATACTGGGATCTGGATTTCGTGCGCAACTCGCCGCTGGAAGCTGAGTACCGCCGCATCGTGCAATCCATCCTGGATTCCCTCACCTTCATGGAGACCATCTCCGGTCAGGCGCCGGCGGCCAGTGGCGGGGTGGAGCTGTTCACCAGCCACGAAGGTCTGCATCTCCTGTACGAGCAGGCCCAGACCCAGTTCGTGGCGGAGACCGGCCGCTGGTACAACCTGGCGACCCATTTCCCCTGGATAGGCATGCGCACCGCCGAACTCGGCGGCGCCCACGTGGAGTATTTCCGCGGCATCGCCAACCCGGTGGCGGTGAAGGTGGGGCCTGGCATGACCAGCGATGGCATCAAGAAACTCATGGAAGTGCTGAACCCGGATGACGAAGCGGGTAAGCTCACGTTCATCCACCGCTTCGGCGCCAAGAGCATCAACGAGAAACTCCCACCGCTGATCAAGGCGGTGCAGGAGAGCGGTCGGCATGTGCTGTGGATCTGCGATCCCATGCATGGCAACACCGAATCAACCAGCAACGGCCTCAAGACCCGGCGCTTCGAGAACATCCTGAGCGAACTGGAAGCGGCGTTCATGTTACATGAGCAGCTGGACAGCCATCTGGGCGGCGTGCACTTCGAACTCACGGGCGACGATGTGACGGAATGCACCGGCGGTGCCCGCGGCTTGACCGAGACCGACCTGGAGCGGGCCTACAAATCCCAGGTGGATCCGCGTCTGAATTATGAACAGGCCCTCGAGATGGCCATGCGCATCGTCAGTCGGATGAAGAAATAATCTTATTTAGTTTCCCGGAACTTCCCGGGTTCGATGCCTGCCAAAGTCCAATCCCCTATCGCCCAGCGTATCAAGCGCAAGGTCGGATGACCCACGGCCGCAGTCATGCGCCGCACCTGGCGGTTACGCCCTTCCACCAGTGTGAGTTCGATCCAGGAATCCGCCACTCGCTTGCGGAAACGGATGGGTGGATCGCGCGGCCACAGCCAGTCCGGCGTCGGGATGCTGTGGGCTCGGGCGGGCAGAGTGGGGCCGTCGTTGAGAGTGACGCCGGCAGCCAAGCGCTGCAAGGCGTCGGAATCGGGCATGCCTTCCACCTGCGCCAGATAGGTCTTGGGCAGCTTGTGATGGGGGTGCGCGATACGGTTCTGTAAACGGCCATCGTCCGTGAGCACCAGCAAGCCTTCACTGTCCGTGTCGAGCCGCCCGGCGGGGTACACCTGCTTAACATCGATGTAGTCCGCCAGGGTCGAACGCCCCTCGCCGGTGAACTGGCAGAGCACGCCGTAAGGCTTGTTGAACAGGATTATCATTCCGGCATCGCACATTTAAAGTAGAGAGTCCGGGGCAATTGTATTCTCAAGCGCCGAAGACGGGCGCACTATGTATCCCGGCGCGCTTTTCAGAATCTTCATGGTGCAGGTCGCTACATGCTCAAGATAACCGGCCCGGCGGGTGACAGGGACGCGGAGGTGCTGAGCCCCGAGGCCCAGGCGTTCGTAGCCGACCTCGCGACACGCTTTGCCCCGCGGGTGCAGCAGATATTGAAGGCGCGGGATGCCCGTCAGGCGCGTTTCGATGCAGGCGAACTGCCGGCCTTCCGGGTCGATACCCGGGATATACGCGAGGGTGACTGGCGCGTGGGGCCCATCCCCGCCGACCTGCAGGACCGGCGCGTGGAGATCACCGGTCCCACAGACCGCAAGATGGTCATCAACGCCCTCAACTCAGGTGCACGGGTGTTCATGGCGGATTTCGAGGATTCCCTGGCGCCCAGCTGGCGCAACCTGATCGAGGGCCAGGCGAACCTGAAAGACGCCGCCAGCGGCAGCATCGAATTCACATCTCCCGAGGGCAAGCACTACAGCCTGAATCCACGACACGCGGTACTGGTGGTGCGTCCCCGTGGCTGGCACTTGCTGGAGAAACACGCGCTGTTGAACGGCGCACCGATGCCGGCGGCCTTGTTCGACTTCGGGCTGTACCTGTTCCATAACGCCAAGATCCTGGAGCGACGGGGCAGCGGTGCCTATTTCTATCTGCCCAAACTCGAGTCCAGCGAGGAGGCCCAGCTCTGGGAAGACGTCATCTCCCATGCGGAGCGCGTGCTGGGGCTGGCGCGCGGCAGCGTCAAGGTCACCGTGCTCATCGAGACCCTGCCGGCCGCCTTCGAGATGGACGAGATCCTGCACGCCTTGCGCGAGCACATCGTCGGCCTCAACTGCGGGCGTTGGGACTATATCTTCAGCTTCATCAAGAAATTCCACCGGCGCCGGGACTTCGTGTTCCCCGAGCGCGGCCAGGTGACCATGACCGCGCCGTGTATGCGCGCTTATTCGCAGCTGCTCATCAAGACCTGCCACCGCCGCGGCGCCTTCGCGATGGGCGGCATGGCGGCGCAGATACCCATCAAGCACGACGAATCGGCGAACGCGGCGGCGCTCGCCAAGGTGCGTGCCGACAAGGAGCGCGAGGCGGGTGACGGCCACGACGGCACCTGGGTCGCGCACCCGGGATTGGTCCCGGTGGCCATGGAGATATTCGACAAGCACATGCTTGGTCCGAACCAGTTGGACAAGCGCCGGGAGGATGTCTCGGTGAGCGCCGCCGACATGCTGGCGGTACCCAAGGGCAGCATCACCGCCGCGGGTTTCCGCAACAACGTGGACGTGGCCATCCAGTATCTGGCCGCCTGGTTGGCAGGCAACGGCTGCGTGCCAATCCACCACCTGATGGAAGACGCGGCCACCGCCGAGATCGCCCGCACCCAGCTTTGGCAGTGGTTGCACCAACCGGAACCAGGCACCCGCCTCAGCGACGGGCGGGTCATGGACTGGCCGATGTTCGATGAAGTGCTGACGGGGCAGCGCGCGAGCCTGCTGGATGCCGCCGATGATGCCGCACAGCAGACGCATATACGCCGTGCCGCCGATATCCTGCATGGCTTGACCTACACCGAGCGCCTGGAGCCGTTCCTAACTACGCTGGCATACGCCGAGTTGGACTGAAGCGGGCCGCTGTCACGGAACTGACCCGCGCGCCGCGCCGCCGGCCATGAGGCGGCATGCTAGACTTTGCCCCGCAATCCCGCTCATCCGGTCGCCGGGCCCGCCATGAAATTCGACAAGATCAAGCCTCCTGCCGGGGGTGACCTGATACGCGTGAATCCCGATTCCAGCCTGAGCGTCCCGGACCAGCCGGTCATCCCCTGCATCGAGGGTGACGGCATCGGCGTGGATGTGACGCCGGTGATGCAGAGGGTGGTGGATGCGGCTGTACAGAAGTCCTACGGCGGCAAGCGCCGCATCGTGTGGATGGAAGCCTACGCCGGCGAGAAAGCGGTGAAGCTCTACGGCAAGGACAGCTTCCTGCCTGACGAGACCCTGCAGGCCATGCGTGAGTACGTGGTGTCCATCAAGGGTCCCCTGGGCACGCCCACGGGCGGCGGCATCCGTTCCCTCAATGTGGCAATGCGCCAGACCATGGATCTCTACGCTTGCGTGCGTCCGATCCGCTACTTCCCGGGCGTCTCCACCCCCATGAAGGATTCCGAGCTGACGGACATGGTGGTGTTCCGTGAGAACACGGAGGACATCTACGCCGGCATCGAGTGGGCCGCGGGCACACCCGAGGTGCACAAGATCATCAACTACATGCAGTACGAGATGGGCGTCACCGCTATCCGTTTCCCGTCCAGTTCCGGCATCGGCATCAAGCCCGTTTCCAAGGAGGGTTCCCAGCGCCTGGTGCGCAAGGCCATCCGTTACGCCATCGATAACGACCGCGTATCGGTGACCCTGGTGCACAAGGGCAACATCATGAAGTTCACCGAGGGCGCCTTCTGCAAGTGGGGCTACCAGGTGGCCAAGGAAGAGTTCGGCGCCGTGGATATAGACGGCGGTCCCTGGTGTAGTTTCAAGAACCCCAGGAACGGCAACGACATCGTGGTGAAGGACGTGATCGCGGACAACTTCCTGCAGCAGATCCTGATGCGGCCGGAAGATTACGACGTGATCGCGACCCTGAACCTGAACGGCGATTACATCTCCGACGCTCTGGCGGCCCAGGTAGGCGGTATCGGTATCGCACCGGGCGGCAACATCGGCGACGGTTACGCGGTCTTCGAGGCGACCCACGGCACGGCGCCGGGTTTCGCTGGCAAGGACCGGGTGAACCCGGGTTCGCTCATCCTCTCGGCAGAGATGATGTTACGTTACCTCGGCTGGACCGAAGCGGCGGACCGCATCATAGACGGCATGGGCCGCACCATCGCCGCCAAGATCATGACCTACGATCTGGCACGCTTGCGGGAAGCCATCCGCGTGTCCAAGCGCGAGATCGCGGCCCGTAAGAACGTGGAAGAGAAGATGCAGAGCCTGATCCCGGGCGCCGAGCTCGTGGGTACTTCGGGTTTCGGTGACGCGATCATCGCGCACATGGATTGATGGGGCCTAAGCGGGAGAATGCATGATCAGTGTCTTGTTGGTGGATGATCACAAACTGATGCGTACCGGCATCAAGTTCATCCTGGATGACACCACCGACATCCGCGTGGTGGGCGAGGCTTCCTCCGGCGAGGAAGCCTTGGAGCGCGCCCGCGTGCTCAAGCCCAACGTGATCCTCATGGATGTGTCCATGCCCGGCATCGGCGGCCTGGAAGCTACCCGCAAGCTGGCCATGGGCCTGCCGGATACCCGCATCATCGTGCTCTCGGCGCATACCGCCGAACCCTATCCCATGCGCCTGATGGAAGCGGGCGCCGCCGGCTATATCACCAAAGACAGCGCCGGCGATGAGATCGTCACCGCCATCCGCCGCGTACAGGCGGGTGAGCGCTATATCTCCGCCGAGATCGCCCGCCAGATGGCCCTGCAATCGGTGAACCGCACCTCCTCGGGTTCGCCTTTCGAGCAGCTTTCATCTCGTGAGATGCAGGTGATGATCATGGCCACCGGCGGGCACTCGGTACAGGCCATCTCCGACAAGCTGCATCTCAGCCCCAAGACCGTCAGCACCTATCGCTCGCGTCTGTTCCAGAAGCTCGGCGTCAACAACGATGTGGAGTTGACGCGGCTCGCCATGCGCTACGGCGTGATCGAGGAGAAGCCCGGCGGTGGCAGCGGCGGCGCCTGAGCTCCGCATCAGACGTGTACGGATCTCCATGAGCGCAGTCCCGTTCGACAGCCGTTGCCGGCTTTGTCCGCGCCTCGCGGGTTTCCTGGATGGGGTGCGCGCCGAGCATCCCGATTACCACGCAGCACCGGTGGGGCCTTTCGGCGACCCCAAGGCGCGGCTCATCGTGGTAGGTCTGGCGCCCGGCATGCATGGGGCCAATCGCAGCGGCCGGCCCTTCACCGGCGACCATGCGGGCATCATCCTGTATCGCACCCTGCATAAATACGGCTTCGGCAGCGCGCCGGAATCCGTCTCTCTGGATGATGGCCTCGTGTTGGTCGACTGCCGCATAACCAATGCAGTGAAATGCCTGCCCCCCGCCAACAAACCCCTGCCGGCGGAGATACAGCAGTGCAACCGTTATCTGCAGGTGGAGTTGCAGGCTGCGAAACCAGGCAGTGTGTTCCTGGCTCTGGGTCGCATCGCCCATGAAGCCGTGCTGCGTGCCTTCGAGCTGAAACCGAAGCTGCATGTATTCAAGCATGGTGCGGAGCATAAGCTCGCCGGTGACCAGGTATTGCTGGATTCCTACCATTGCAGCCGCTACAACACCCAGACCCGGCGTCTCACCACGCCGATGTTCGAGCAGGTGGTGGAGCGAGCCCGGGCGCTCGTGAGCGCGAGTGCCACTGCATGAGCGAGAGCGGCTTCGACAGAGCACGCTTCCTCGAATCCGTGAGCAACGGGCCCGGCGTGTACCGCATGCTGGATGCCCGCGGCGAGATCCTCTATGTGGGCAAGGCCCGCAGCCTCAAGAAACGCCTGGCGAGCTACTTCCGCGCCAGTGAGGCGAATCCGAAGACCTTGGTCATGCGTGGGCAGATCGCCGATATCCAGGTGACGGTGACCCACACCGAGACTGAAGCGCTGTTGCTCGAGAACAACCTCATCAAACAGCATCGTCCGCGTTACAACGTGGTGCTCAGGGACGACAAGTCCTATCCCTATATACGCCTGGATGACAGCCAGGCCTTCCAGCGGCTCACTCTCTACCGGGGTCGGCGCAAGGAAGCGGGCCGTTACTTCGGGCCCTATCCCAGCGCCTACTCGGCCCGGGAGACCGTGAACCTGTTGCAGAAGCTGTTCCAGCTCCGACAGTGCAACGATACTTTCTTCAAGAACCGCAGCCGCCCCTGCCTGCAATACCAGATCAAGCGTTGCTCCGCGCCCTGCGTCGGGTTCATCGGTGAGGAAGCCTACCGGCGCGACACCGAGAGTGCGGCGCTCTTCCTGCAGGGCAAGACCGGCGAAGTGGTTGATTCCATGGTGACGCGCATGGAGGAGGCATCGGCGCGCACCGATTACGAGCTGGCAGCCCGTTACCGGGATCAGATCGCGAGCTTGCGCAAGACCGCGGCGCATCAGTCCATCGAAGGGGATGCGGGAGACTACGACGTGGTGGCTGCCGCGGGCCGTGCCGGCGCCGCCTGTGTGCTGGTGATGTTCGTGCGGGCGGGGCGACACCTGGGCAACCAGGCGTTCCACCCGCGGGTGAGCGGCGGAGAGACCGCGGCGGAACTCATCGATGCGTTCCTGCCCCAGTATTACCTGGGGCGCGAGATACCGCCGGACATCATCCTGGCGGAAGCGATAGAGGATGCAGACATGGTGGCCGCGGCTCTCGGGACCCAAGCCGGCCACGCAGTCGCGGTGCGCTCGGAAGTGCGCGGTGAACGCCGGCGCCTGCAGGAGATGGCGCGGGTGAACGCGGAACAAGCGCTTGCTCTCAGACTCGCCATGGATGCGGGGATGCGCAAGCGCTTCGAGGCTTTGCAGGAAGCCCTGGAACTGGAACAGATGCCCTCGCGGCTCGAGTGCTTCGACATCAGCCACACCATGGGCGAGGGCACCGTGGCCTCCTGTGTGGTGTTCGACACCGAAGGTCCGCGCAAATCAGACTATCGGCGTTTCAACATCGACGGCATCCAGGGCGGTGATGACTACGGCGCCATGCGCCAGGCCTTGAGCCGGCGCTACACGCGCCTGAAGCGCGGTGAGGGGTTGGTGCCGGATGTGCTGTTCATAGACGGCGGCAAGGGCCAGCTGCACGAGGCGGAGAAAGTGCTGGAGGACTTGCAGGTGGAAGGGGTGACCCTCGCCTCTGTGGCCAAGGGGTCCACGCGCCGGCCGGGCATGGAGCAGCTTTTCTTGTCCGGCCGCGAGGCGCCGCTTATACTCCCACAGGATTCACCGGCCCTGCATCTGATACAGCAGATCCGCGACGAGGCCCACCGCTTCGCCATCACGGGACACCGGCAGCGCCGAGCCAAGGCACGCAACACCTCGCCCCTGGAGGAAGTGCCGGGACTGGGACCGAAACGCCGGCAGGCATTGCTCAAGCATTTCGGCGGCTTGCAGGCGGTGACCCGGGCGGGAGTCGAGGATCTCGCCAGCGTCCCCGGCGTCAGCCGTGAGCTGGCACAACGCATCTACGGATTATTCCACGCGGAAGAATGAAGCCATGTCCGTGAGACTCACCTGGCCAAACGTGCTGACTCTGCTGCGCATCGCGCTCATCCCGGTGTTCGTGCTCATATTCCTCTTGCCCTATGCCTGGGCGCCGCCGGTCACCTGCCTGATCTTCGCCCTGGCGGGCATCACTGACTGGCTGGACGGCTACCTGGCGCGGCGTTTCAACGAGAGTTCCGCCTTCGGCAAGTTCCTGGATCCGGTGGCGGACAAGTTGATGGTGACCACCGCGCTCGTCCTGCTGCTGTCTTACGATCCGCGCCTGTGGCTCACCATCTCCGTGATCATCATCGTCGGCCGGGAGATCACCATCTCGGCGCTCAGGGAATGGATGGCGGAGCTGGGTGTGGGCAAGCACATCGCAGTCTCGTTCGTCGGCAAGATCAAGACCACGGTGCAGATGCTGGCCATCGGCTTCATGCTGTTCCAGTACGATCTGGGGCCGATACACGCCTATGCCATCGGGGTGGTGCTGCTGTTCGCGGCCGCGGGATTGACCCTCTGGTCCATGGTTTTGTACCTCCTGGCAGCCTGGCCGGACTTGAGCCGCGACGGCTAGCGAGCTGTTTAACTTGACAGTACCGGCGACGGCCCTAAAATAGCCGGTCTCAAGCGGGAATAGCTCAGTTGGTAGAGCGCAACCTTGCCAAGGTTGAGGTCGCGAGTTCGAGTCTCGTTTCCCGCTCCAGTTTGAAACCTCGGCCTTCGGGCCGGGGTTTTTGCTTGTTACAGACCTTGAAAACCGTCTGCCGGCCGCCACGTTCGGCGACGAAACCTGAAATTACCCCCCTCATGTGGTAGATTTCGGGGGTTTTCGATCTCTCAGGTGGGGCTAGGTGGCAGAATGGTCATGCAGCGGCCTGCAAAGCCGCGTACGCCGGTTCGATTCCGACCCTAGCCTCCATTTTTACCCTCGTCCGGCCGGTGACAGCGCCCATTTACTGCATAGTGTCTCGTCCCATGCCTGGGTGGCGGAATTGGTAGACGCAAGGGACTTAAAATCCCTCGACTTAATCGTCGTGCCGGTTCGAGTCCGGCCCCGGGCACCATAAATCCATGAACCCCCAGTTCTCGGCACACGGACTTGGCCTTTGGCGCGGCGGACGACGCCTCTGCCAGGGGCTCTCGTTCAGCCTGGAGCCGGGTGAGGCCCTGCAGCTCAGGGGCGCCAACGGTTCCGGCAAGACCAGCCTGTTACGGGTGCTGGCAGGGCTGGGACGTGTGGATGAAGGCGAGGTACGTTGGGCGGGTGAGCTCATCAGAGGGAGTGCCGATCACCGCGCATCCCTCCTATACCTTGCCCATGCCAATGGTCTGAAAGCCCATCTAAGTCCGAGAGAAAATTACATTTTTTATCAATCAATTACAGACAACTCTTCAGAGATTACAGCGGACGAAGCTTTAGTCCGTTTCGGCCTCATCGACGTCAGCGACCGGCCTTGCGCCTATCTATCTATGGGGCAGAAGCGCCGGGCAGCTCTGGCACGCCTCCTGGCAACCCGGTCCCGACTTTGGCTCCTGGATGAACCGCTCACCAGCCTGGATGCCGCCGGGGCAGACCTGGTGGCTGATCTCCTGAAGGCACACCTCAAACAGAAAGGTCTCGTGGTGCTGGCCACCCACCAGCCGCTGCCGGGCAAGGGCATCCCCCTGCGCAGTCTCGAATTGGGGGCAGCGCCATGAGAGCCGTCATGGCCTTGATCCGCCGGGATCTTCGGCTCGCCTTCCGCCGGCGCGGAGAACTCCTGACGCCTGCCATGTTCTTCATCCTGGTGACGGCACTCTTCCCCCTGGGGCTCACGCCCCGACCGGACTTGCTGCAGAGCATCGCCCCCGGGGTAGTGTGGGTGGCGGCGCTGCTCGCGGGTTTGCTGGGGCAGGAGAGTCTCTTCAAGAGCGACTACGAAGACGGCGCCTTGGAACAATTGGCGCTCTCGCCGGTTCCTATGGAAGTGCAAGCACTCACCCGCATCTTCACCCATTGGCTGGCCACGGGCCTGCCGCTGGTGATCCTCTCGCCCCTCATGGGGATGCTCTTGGCGTATCCCACCGGCGCCATGGGCGTATTCGCTTTCAGTCTGTTGCTCGGCACCTTGAGCTTGAGTCTCCTGGGCGCCATCGGCGCGGCCCTCACGGTGAACCTGAAGCAGGGCGGCATGCTGATGCCGATACTGGTGCTGCCCCTGGCAGTGCCGGTGCTCATCTTCGGTGCGCAAGCGGCGGCTCAGGCGGCCCGTGGCGAGGATCCCGCCGGTGCGCTCTATCTTCTCGGTGCATTGCTGGTGCTGGGTTTAAGCCTCGCGCCCTTCGCCATCGCCGGCGCCTTGCGCGTCAGCCTGGAGTCATGATGTCCAAGCTCAGTTGGGTCTGGTTCCACCGTCTGGCCTCGCCGCCGTATTTCTACCGGCTGGCAGGACGGCTCGCGCCCTGGTGCGGGTGGACCGCCGCGGCGTGCCTCGCTGCGGGCCTGTATGGCGGCCTGTGGTATGCACCGGCAGATTACCAGCAGGGCGACGGCTTCCGCATCATCTACATCCACGTGCCCAGTGCCTGGTTATCCATGTCCTGCTACACCCTGGTGGCACTGTCAGCGGGAGTCGGTCTCGTGTGGCGCATGAAGCTCGCCCATGCGGTGGCGGCTGCGGCAGCGCCCATCGGTGCTTCTTTCACGTTCCTCGCGCTCATCACCGGCTCCCTCTGGGGCAAGCCCATGTGGGGTACTTACTGGGTCTGGGACGCGCGCCTCACCTCGGAGTTGATCCTGCTGTTCCTGTACTTCGGCTACATGGCTTTGAGCCGCTCCTATGAAGATCCGCGCAGTGGCGAACGGGCGGGAGCGGTGTTAGCGCTCGTCGGTCTCGTGAACGTGCCGATCATCCATTACTCGGTGGTATGGTGGAACACCCTGCATCAGGGGCCCACGGTGTTCGTAGGTAGCGGCTCCGACATATCCGCGGCCATGTTGGTGCCACTACTCATCATGATCGCCGGCTTCACCCTGTTCTTCGCCGCCTGCCTCTTGAAGCGCATCCAGGGCGAGATACTCGAGCGGGAGCGGGATGCGGGATGGGCACGTGAGATGGTGGAGCGCACATGAGTTCCTGGCATGAATTCCTGACCATGGGCGGCTATGCCGCCTACGTGTGGCCCGCCTACGGCATCGCGGCCCTGGTGTTGAGCGTGAACGCCGTGCTTCCGGGCCGGCGCCTGCGCCGGCAACTCGCAGAACTGAAGCGGAAGCGCGGTGGCGGAGCGCAGCCATGACGCCCCGGTACAGACGCCTCACAGCGGTGATCCTGGTGCTGATCGGTGTGGGTATCGCCGTGGCGCTGGCCCTCAAGGCCTTCAACAAGAACATCCTGTATTACTACACCCCCAGCCAGGTAGCGGCGGGTGAGGCCAAGGCAGGGCAGATGTTCCGCATGGGCGGTCTCGTGGCCACGGGCAGCGTACAGCGCACGCCGGGCAGCATGACCGTGAGCTTCGTCCTCACGGACATGCAGCACTCGGTGCCTATCGTCTATACGGGCATCCTGCCGGACCTGTTCCGGGAGGGGCAGGGCATCGTGGTGCACGGTTCGATCGCGGCCGACGGGCAGTTCACCGCTGACGAAGTGCTGGCCAAGCACGACGAGAAATACATGCCGCCGGAAGTGGCGGCGGCCATCGCCAAAGCGAAGGCCCAAGCGGCTGCGCAGACGGCTTCCGGCCACTGAGCCCCGGCCACCGGATATAATCAGCAGTTGATGTTTATCAGCCCATGACGGAGAGAACCATGCGTCCGATACAGATGAGTGCCTGGGTCTTGTTGGCCATGAGTGCCGGTCTCGTGTGCAGCACCGCCCTGGCTGCTGATGGCAAGGCGACATTCGAGGGCACCTGCGCCGCCTGCCACGGCAGCACTGGTGAAGGCACCAAGGGACTCGCACCGGCATTGAAGGGCGATGCCTTCCTTATCAAGGGCAAGCTGGCGGACATCGAAGACACCATCCAGAACGGCCGCTCCGGGGCGAAGAAGAGATATAAAGACATCCCCATGGACATGCCTGCCTGGCATCTGGACGAAGCCGACCTCAAGGCCGTGGTGGCTTATATCCGCGGTGACTTGCAGAAGAAGCAGTGACACACCTTGGGGTGCGTGACCGCATCCCGTCCAAAAGGCTGCCATGATCCCTGAATTCGGCCATCTCGCCCTGATCCTTGCCCTGTGCCTGGCGGCAGCCCAGGCTTTCTTCGGCATCCTGGGTGCGCAGCGCAACGATCTGCTATGGATGTCGGCGGTGCGCCCGACTGCTGTCGTGCAGGCCTTGTTCACGCTGTTTGCCTTCGCCTGTCTCGCTTATGCCTTCCTGGTGAGCGATTTCTCCGTGGCGTATGTCGCCGAGAACTCCAACGTCCTGTTGCCCTGGCCCTACCGCTTCACTGCCGTGTGGGGCGCCCATGAAGGCTCCTTGCTCCTGTGGGTTACCGTGCTCGGCATCTGGACGCTGGCGGTGGCGCGCTTCAGCCGGCATCTGCCCCTGGAGTTCACGAGTCGCGTGCTGGGGGTGATGGGCGTCATCAGCCTGGGTTTCTTCCTGTTCATGCTCACCACTTCCGATCCTTTCACGCGGCTCTTGCCGCCGGTGGGGCAGGGCAGGGATCTGAATCCGATCCTGCAGGATCCGGCCATGGCCATCCACCCGCCCATGCTCTACACGGGTTACGTGGGTTTCTCCGTGGCCTTCGCCTTCGCGGTGGCGGCGCTCCTGGGTGGACGCATGGATTCGGTGTGGGCCCGCTGGGCACGACCCTGGACCCTCACCGCCTGGCTGTTCCTGAGCTTCGGCATCACCCTCGGCAGCTGGTGGTCTTACTACGAGCTCGGTTGGGGCGGCTGGTGGTTCTGGGATCCGGTGGAGAACGCGTCCTTCATGCCCTGGCTCGTGGGTACCGCATTGGTGCATTCCCTGGCGGTCACCGAGAAGCGCGGCGCGTTCAAGAGCTGGACTGTGCTGCTCGCCATCGCGGCTTTCTCCTTGAGCTTGCTCGGGACCTTCCTGGTGCGCTCCGGCGTGCTGATCTCGGTGCATTCCTTCGCGAGCGATCCCAAGCGCGGCATCTTCATCCTCGCCATGCTGGGGTTGTTCGTGGGTGCAGCGCTCACGCTCTATGCATGGCGCGCCCCCAGCCTCACCCGTGGCGGCGGCTTCCAACCGTTCTCCCGGG
Source organism: Gammaproteobacteria bacterium (assembly GCA_036000105.1). Taxonomy (GTDB): domain Bacteria; phylum Pseudomonadota; class Gammaproteobacteria; order Natronospirales; family REEB76; genus DASUBN01. The sequence goes on along the minus strand of DASYGE010000004.1, from coordinate 74,163 downwards.
AGACGTTGCTGCTGCTCAATAACATCTTCCTGGTGGTGGCGGCGGCATCCGTACTCTTGGGCACCCTCTATCCCCTGATGATGGACGCGCTCAACCTCGGCCGCCTGTCCGTGGGGCCGCCGTATTTCAACAGCGTGTTCGTGCCGGTGATGCTGCCCTTCCTGGTGCTCATCGGCATCGGGCCTTATGTGCGTTGGAAACACGGCGACCCCAAAGCCACCGCGCGCACCGTGAAGATCGCGGCGCTGCTGGCTTTGCTCGCAGGCGTGATCGCGGTGATCGTGGCGGGCGCCGAGCGCGGCCTGTTGCTCACCGCCGGCGTCATGTTGGCCACCTGGGCCGCTGCGTCGGCCTTCGTGGAGCCTGTGAGGCGTCTGCGGCTACGCCTGCAAGGCAGGCATAGCGCCTTGCCGCGTTCGGTACTGGGCATGAGCCTTGCGCATCTGGGGGCGGGTTGCTTGGTGCTCGGCATCACCGTCACGAGTCTCCTGGGCGTGGAGCAGGATCAGGTGATCGCGCCGGGCGGCAGCGCCACGGTGGCGGGATATAGATTCGATTTCCAGGGTGTGACCACGGTCGATGGCCCCAACTACCAGGCAGACCAGGGCCGCTTCGTGGTGAGCCGGGACGGTGAGCCCATCACCACCATGCTGCCGGAGAAGCGGCGTTTCAGCAGCACCGAGACCACGGAAGCCGCCATCCATCCGGGCCTTACGCGCGATCTCTACCTGGCCCTCGGTAACTCGCTGGATAACGGCAGCTGGAGCGTGCGCATCGAGTACAAACCCCTGGTGCGCTTCATCTGGCTGGGCGGCATCCTGATGATGTTGGGCGGCATCCTGGCCGCGTCGGATCGCCGTTACCGTCAGCGTCGCACCGAGGCCGTACTGGATGCGAGCGCGGCCGCTTCCGAGACGGGCGGGGGCGCTAAAGCCGCCCCGCACCGGGAGAGCTGAGCATGTGGCGCTACCTTCGGTACGCTCTGCCGGTGGCGGTGCTCCTGGCCCTGGTGGCGCTCTTCGCCCGGGGTCTGTTCCTCGATCCCACCGTGGTGCCGTCGCCCCTCATCGGCAAAGCGGCGCCGGCCTTCTCGCTGCCGGACTTGGCTGATAGCAAGCAGACCCTCACCCAGGCGGAACTCCAGGGCAAGGTGTCTCTGCTTAACGTCTGGGGCAGCTGGTGCGTGGCTTGCCGGGACGAGCATCCGGTGCTCATGCAGTTCGCCGCGGAGCACGTGATCCCTATATATGGGCTGGATTACAAGGATGACCGCCAGGCGGCTCTGGATATGCTCGCGAAGCAAGGCAACCCTTATACGGCCGTGGCTTACGATGCCAGTGGCGACGCGACCATCGATTGGGGTGTGTATGGCGCGCCCGAGACTTTCCTGCTGGATAAGCACGGGATCATCCGCTACAAGTACATCGGCCCGCTCACCCCGGAGTTGATCCGCGATGACCTGCTGCGGCGCATCCAGGTCTTGCAGGGCGAACCATGATGAAAGCATTCCTGCCTCTGCTGGCAGCCCTATTGCTGTTCTCCCAGGCGGCTTCCGCCATAGACAGCGAACCGCCGTTCGCCGACCCGGTCCTGCAGGCCCGTTACCAGCAACTCATCCACGGTTTCCGTTGTCTCGTCTGCCAGGATGAGACGGTGGCGGACTCCGACGCGGACCTGGCGGCGGATTTCCGCCGGCAGATCCATGCCATGGTGGCCGCCGGCAAGGACGACGATGAGATCAGGAGTTATATGGTGGAGCGCTATGGCAACTACGTGCTCTACAAGCCTCCCGTGCAGCAGAGTACCTGGCTCTTGTGGGCCGGGCCTTTCATCCTGCTTTGCATCGCATTCCTGACAGTGTTCCTGGTGGTGAGGCGCCGCGCCGGTCTAGATGACTCCGCCACGGATGCCCGACCATGATCTTCGCAGCCCTCGCCTTGCTCATGTTGTTGGTGGCGGCCTCGGCCGTGGCCATACCCTTATGGCGCGGGGTACGCAGCGGCCGAGCTGCACCGGAGGATCAGGCGGATGCCGTCCATCGCTTGCAGCTGGAAGAACTGGAGCGGGACTTGGCCTCGGGCACCCTGGCGGAAAGCGATTACCAGGCCGCACGCCGGGACCTGTTGGCGGAACGTTCGCGCGCCGTCACCCGCGATCCAAGTCACGACACGAGCAAAGGCTGGCGTCGCGGTTCCGCGCTGCTCGCCGCATTCTTCATCCTCGTGGCCGCGCCGGCGCTCTACTGGTATTACGGCAGCTGGCGTGCGGGTGCGGAGGGGGTGGAACAGGCGAGTGTACCGGCGGTGGAACAGATGGTGGCGGACCTGTCCGCACGCCTGCACAGTACCGACGGAGATGACCTGCAGGGCTGGGTGATGCTGGGTCACTCCTATGTCGTCATGGGACGCTACCCTGACGCCGTGGATGCCTACCGTCACGCACGCGGACTTGCAGGTGACGGCAATCCCGACGTGCTCGCGGGCTATGCGGAAGCCAGCACCCTGGCGGATCCGACGCAGTTCATGAGCCAGGCACTGCCGCTCTTCGAGAAGGTCTTGTTGCTGGATCCGGCCAATCCCCAGGCCCTGTGGTATGGCGGCTTGGGTGCATTCGAACGGGGCGACAACAAGCTCGCGGTCAGCCGCTGGCAGGCGCTGCTGCGCCAGGATCCGCCGGCGGATTACCGGCAGGTGATCGAGAAGTACATCGTCAAAGCCGGCGGCAAGCCGGATGCGGCGGCAGCCACAGCCACCGGCACCGCCATCCGGGTGCATGTGAGCCTCTCACCGGCCATACAAGCGAAGGCGAACCCGGATGAGACGTTGTTCGTGTTCGCTCTGCCGGAAAGGGAGGCAGGGGGTCCGCCGTTGGCGGCACGGCGTTTCAAGGTGAAGGACTTGCCTCTGGACGTGACCCTGACAGACCAGGATGCACCCATCCCGGGGCACGGCCTTTCAGGTCAGGTAAACGTGATGGTCTTGGCGCGCATCTCAATGGCAGGCACGCCCGAGCGGCATGTTGGCGACCTCATGGGGCAGGCAAGCTGGAGCAAGACTGACGCCAAACCTCTCGCGATCGTCATCGATGCCGTGGTGAAGTGATCTGGTAGCCGCTTTAACTATGAGTTCCTGCGGGCGGTGCATCCGTCACGTGCAATGGACTATCGCTCAAACCTAGTACTGCTGGCCCCTGGTCGAAGATGATATCCACCGGGATCTTGTCCTGGGTGAGGCGTGCGAGATCGGCCTGCAACTGCGGCGCGATCACCCCCTGTTCGTCCGTGAGCTTCTTGGCGGCGGCGTAATCGCCGTTGCCCTGGATCACCAGCAGTTTCGCCGCCAAGGCCTGCACCGCGGCGCGCATCTTCTCCGGATTCACGCTGTACTTGCCGCTCGCCGGATCACGGCTGAAGGCGCCCATATCCAGGAAGAAACTGAAGCGCACCATGTTGGCTTTGCCGTGGGCATCGCTGGCGCCGAAGCGCACCGAGCGGAAGATGCCCGCCAGGAAGGTCACGTAGTTGTCCATGAGTTTGGACCTGTCCAGCTCGCCATGGTCCGCCAGCCACTCCACGAGATACAGCCCCAACACATCGGCCTTGCCTTCCTCGAAGCTCGAGGCGTAGTCCCGCAGGGCCATACGCACCGTGCCCTTGTGGTCCACTGTCGATTTGATGCCGAGGCCGTGGGCCACCTCATGGAACATGGTGTTCTGGAAGAAAGCATCGAAGGTAACATGCTTTAACTGATCTGTAGCGATGAGTTCGTTCGCGATGGGCAGCATGATCTTGTCGAACTTGGCATGGGTCACGTTCTCCATCTGCAGGCGGCGGGTACCTTTCTGCAACTGGACTTCTTCGTCATTAGGCAGGTTGTCCGCGATGGTCTTGGCTCCGGCGTTCGCGTCGCCGGCATAATAGATGGCGTTATAAGCGCCGAGATCCGAATCTGCGCCGGGCTTCTCACGCTTGTAGCGGGCAGACACCGGCAGATCCTTCTGCAACTGCGGCAGGTATTGGGCATAACGGGCCAGGCGTTTGGACCAACCCATGTCTTTCAGCAGCACGAAGCACTCGTAGGATGCCTTGTAGCCGAACAGTGCATCTTCGTAGGTCTCGATAGGCCCGATGATCAGGTCCACCGTGTTGTCTTTCATATCCAGCCAGGCGAGGTCGCTCTCACGGTACTGGTCCGTCAGGAGCGACTGGGCGCGCAGGGCCAGATATTTCTTGAAGCCAGGGTCGGCGGCGAGGGCGGAAGCCTGGTTGAGCAGATCTGCGGCCTGCTGCAACTGATCCGTATAGGCCTCGCGATAGGGGATGAGGATGAGGGTGCCCTTGGAATCGCGGCGCAACAGGCTGTAGAGCCCTTCTTTCCCGGGCAGCTTCGCTTTGCCGAACTCGTCCTTGCTCATGTCCGGCGGATAGAAGTTTGCGCCCGAAGGTTTCCTGCCGATGCCGGCCACGAACGGCCGGTCGACGTTCAGCCGGTCCCAAGGGCCGTAGTTGATCTCGGCGTAACGGTGCGTCGCTTCATCGCGTATGCCCGAGAGCAACGCATCTTTGTCGCCGTAAGTCTGCTGCCAATAGAGGTCATCCATGATCTTGCCGGCGGCGATGAGCTTCGCCAGCATCTGCTTCTGCTCGGCGCTGTAGCCGCTGAGATCGGCGCTCAAGGTCACCTGGGCATAATCGCCCAGATGCTGGGCCGCGTAGGACAGCACCGGTTTCGCGGCGGAAGCCGCCACCGGCGCCTTCGCCGTGATAGTGGCGGGGACCGCTGTCGCGGGTGCCTTGTCGCAGCTCATGAGGCCCAAGCTCGAACTGGCAAGCGCTGCCGCTGCAATCCATTTGCACGCGATACGGGTCATGTAGGCTCCATCTATGCCTGTCGTGGTGATCAATGGGTGCCGGGTTGCTTCGGCGCCGGCATGGGATCATGGGCGTCGGGGTCGCCCTTGTCGTTCTTCGCCAGGGTCTGGTATTCCGCCGGCGTCATCTTGGGCAGCTGCTCCAGGAATGCCACCATCTGCCAGATGGCCTGGTCGTCGTGGCTGGTGCCCCAGGCGGGCATGCCGGTCATGCGGACGCCGTTCTTGATGATCCAGAAGAGTTCGGCGGGGGTGGTATGCGGCACTGCCTTGGCGAGCACCGGCGGCTGGGGGTTGAGTCCTTCCCGGATCTCACTGTTGTCCATGCCCGGCGCCAGATGGCAGCCTTCGCACATCTCGTGATAGTGAGAGAAGCCGTCATCCACCATCTTGGGATCGCTGAGGTTGGTGGGCACCTGTATGCCGCCCAGTCGTGCATGGATGGAATGTTGCCGCACCGTGGTGAGTAGCCAGCGGCTGACGATGCCGTCTTCACGGGTGGCGGACACGTCGTACAGGCCGGAATAGGCATAAGCGAGGAGGCCGCCAGCCACGAGCACGACCAGCAAGGCCAGCGCCTTGACACATTTCAACATCATGACTCCCTCATCTGGAGAGCCGGTCTTCCCCCTGACAGGAAGAGCCGGTCCCGATCTCAAGATTTAAGACTTATAGATGCTTGTCCAGATAGCTTTCCAGGGCGTTATAGCTGCCCGGCTCGTAATCCGTGAACTGCACGCCTATACGGAACTCGTCCAGCCCGCCGGTCCGGACCGCCACCACCCGGCCGAACAGGCCGAGCTTGTTCTGGTTTTCGGGCATATCGGGCAGGGTGACGCGCACCCGGATCTGCACCTCATGGGAGGCCTTGGTCTCGGCGCCATGGGGGCTGATGCGTTCCATGGTGGGCCGGTCGCAGAGTATCTGCAGGCCTGTCAGGGAAATGTTGGCCGCAATGGCCGGGAGGCTACTGCCATCCTCGCCGATTATGCGGATCGAGTGCTCGGTCTCGATGCGGTCGAATGCGCGTTTTTCTTCTGACATTTCGGCTTGCCGGAGGCCCCCGAACGTTGATTCTAATGCACCTTGCGGACCCTGTCTGTAGCCTTCATTCGCTCACGAACCACGGGTTACCGGCGCTGTCTAGGTACAACTTGTGCATCTCTTCGAGGCTGAAGGGTCGTGAGCCTATGCGCCCGAAGACAGCGATCTGCCCGCCGGTCTCGTCCACCGCGCGATCCCGTTCCAGGCCGCGTGACAGGCAGGTGGTGGGATAAGGCGTGGCGTAGCGGGCGATGAGGGCCGGCTCGGGTGCAGGGCTGAAACCGAAGAAGCGCGGCTGGGTGTCGGGGGCGGTGAGCTGCACTACCGCGAGGCCCGTGGCGGCGTCCGCCACGTAGGCATAGACGGAATCGTAGGCGGCGCCTATCACCACATCGCGTACGTCGCGCAACGTGCCGCCCGCGTCGAACATGCGGTAGAGCTCGGGCGTCTCGGGTCGGGTCACATCAACGATGGCGAGACCCTGGGGTCCCGCGGCCACATAGGCATAAGTCCGCGCCGTATATATACGATGAGCGTTCTGTAAGGGCACCCGCGAGCCCGGTACGAGCCGTGGGGTTTCCGGGTGAGTCACGTCCACTGTCACGAGACCCTGGCCGTCCACCGCGAAAAGATAACGGAACTGCAGGCTGAAGGCGCGCAGGTCTGGCATGGGCAGCACCGCCGCCACCCGCGGTTTCAGGGGTTCATCCAGGTCCACCACCACGAGGCCCGCGTCTGCTGCCACGTAGGCGTAGTACCCCCCCAACACCACGTAGCGGGCGCCGTCCAGCACGCCGCCCGGGTTATAAGCGATGGCGCGCTCCAGGAAGTTATCGCGCGCATCGGCATCCGCGAGGGTATCCACGTTGGTGAGGATCAAGCCTTCCTTCGCGTCGCTCACCACTGCGTAGTCGTAGATCGGGTGCATGGGCTGTTCCTGGTTCTGCACGCGCATGAGCTCGCCCTGGTCGCGGCGCGGGTCTATGGGTTGATCCGTCGGCAGCGCGACGCAGGTGGCATCGCTGGACGCCACATAGTCCCGCTGGCCGAGAGGCGAGAAGGGCGCGGTGATGATGGGCTCCGAAACATCCTTGTTGCCGATGGCGGCCACGTCGTAGATACGCAGGCCGCGGCTTCCCTCCGCCGCATACAGGTACTCACCCCGCAACTGCAGGCAACCCACCTGGCCCGCACCGTGGGTGGACGCCGACTGCAGCACGCCTTGCTTCGCAAGATGCTGGGCGTAATCGCCGGGATAGGCATAGCGATCCAGATAGCTGCCGAGTACTGCCTGGGGTTCCGCCCAATGGGTGACCTGCACGGCACTGATGCCGCCGTCACCACCCAGCCAGGCGTGGTAGCCCACGAAGTTCACATAGCCCGTGCCCAGCATCAGGAGCTGGGCCATGATGGCATTGTTGTCCTTCTGCTTGGCGAGGTGGCAATCATCACAGCGCTTGGTCTCTACGGTGCGGACCGTGTGAGGGAAGTGCGGCGCGAAGGCCTGGGAGCTGAAGCCGGCAGCGGAGATGGGTGCCTGCTGGGTGTAGACCAGGTCCCGGTTCGCGTTACTGGATGAGACCATCACCGCCGATGACGATCGCATGGGCGTGATGCGGTCGCCTTTGGCCGGGCCATGGCGCCCCAGCATGAACATGTCGTCGCGGGCCACCTGCGGATTGTAAGTGGCGTAGTTGCGGGTCTCCTCCGCGTCGTAATGGTGCTTCTCGGTCTTCCAGTTGGATTCCGTCGGCAGGTGGCAACCGGAGCAACTGGGCGTCCAGGAGCTGTGGCAGGACTGGCAGGTCATGTCCGTATTGGAGTGGGCAAGCTGCGAGCGGGATACCGACTGGCCCCAGGCGAGGGTGCGGGTGTCAGTTGACATGAGTTTGGCCCGGGCCGCTTTGGCATCGTAATCGGGATCACCGGGTGTGACCGTGTGCTTGACGAGTTTGATGCGCCATTTGAGGTCAGGCTCGATGAGCGAGCGCTGCCAGAGCGAGCCGTTCAGCCACTCGAACTGCAGGGCGCCGAAGGGCGTGCGCTTGGTGGCGAGATCCGTGCCGCCCGGCGGAGCCGCCGGGCCGCTGGTGTGCAGGCTCGGCAGCCGGTCCACGCTGCCATGGCAGTCCACGCAATCCACTTCCACCGCCTGTGCTACCTCGCCATAGATATGGCCGTTGCCATGGGCATCCTGGGCGAAGTGACAGTCCACGCACTGCATGCCTTTCTCCGCATGGATGTCCATGAGGTGCACGGCCTTGTCCAGCTTGTGCGGATCGCCCTCCGGCACGATGGCGCCGCGCCCATCCAGCAGGGCGCCCTGGCGGTCACGGGAATAGACGCTGCGGAACAGCCAGCCGTGGCCGTGGTAGTCAGCGAAGCGGGCATCATGCAGTCCCGGGTTCAAGGCGGCAACGCTGGCCAGGAACTGGGGATCGCGCCAGTTGCCCCGGGTCACGGCGCCTTCCGGATCCCGGTCGTTCACCTCGCGGGTCTCCTCAGGCGTCGGATCGTGCTGCTGCTTCGGCCACAGGGCCGGCGCATCCGCCTCGTAGTCCCACATGGTGTAGCCCAGGTAAGAGTTCATGAACATGTTGGGCTGGTGCATGTGGCAGACCATGCACTGGCTCGTGGGTATAGAGAGGGTGAACTGGTGGGACAGCGGGTGACCTGGCTCATCGTGAGGGATGGTGGGGTCTACGCTCACGCTCGTGCCACTGTGACCGAAGCGCGCATAGGGCCCGGAATCGACTGGATCCGCATCGTTGGCGTAGATCACATGGCAGGCGGAGCAGCCTGAACTACGGTAATCCCCGGGTTGGTCGTTGGTGCCGAGGAACCAGAGACTGGGATCGTTGAGGCGTGTCTTGTAGAGGTTGAGCAGCGAGATGGAGATGCGGTTGCCGGTACCGTTGCCCCGGTCGCTGGCGTGGAAGTCAGGACGTCCCGGCTCCTGCAGTTTCTCGATGCCGCCGCTGCCATTGGGCAGACCGGGGTCCGCGAACAAGGTGCCGTTCACATGCCCGCCCTGTTCGAACACCCGGAAGATGTCCGGCGTGGGCATGGTCTCCCAGTTGGGCAGAGGCCAGAGCCCCGGCAGGATGCCCTTGGCTTCCATGTTGGCGTCGGGCTTCACGGGTCCGAGGATGCGCGCACCTTGCCCATCATCGGTGTAGGACTCACCCAACACGTAATGCTTGTAAGGCACGATCCCGTTATTGTATCCGGCACCGCCCCAGAACATGGCGTTGGTGGCCATGAGGCTGCGCTTCTGTGCTTCCACGATGCCGCTGTGGCAGGCGCCGCAAGCAGCATCCGCGACCCTGAGGTCGCCGGGATTCACGAAGCGCACGAAAGCAGGGGACTCACGGTTGAGCAGGGTGTAACTGCGCACCGGGTTACTGCCGTCGTGCGAGTGCCAGGCTTCCGGCCAGCGTGGCTGTACGTGGGCAACCCGTAGCACTGAGAGATAGGCATCGCTGCCGGGTTTGGCGGAGGCAGGCCTGGATATGGATGCATCGCCGCCGTGGCAATCGGCACAACCCAGGTTCACGCCCGGGAAGGGATGCATGCTGGGTACGTCGGTCTTGTCGTGACAGCTGTTGCAGCCTGTGCTCTTCTGTTCCGCAGCCGCGGCGCTCTGTTGGGCGGGGGCCGGCGGATACACCGCTTCGGCGGCACCTGCAGTGAGCGGCAGCATCAGGAGCGTTAGGAGTAACAGTGCACGATGCATACGGGTCCGCCTCTCAATACGTCAGTATGAGATCGAAGAGCAGGGAATAACCGCGCCGGTCACCGTACAGCGCTTCGTAACCGGGTCCCGGGATCAAAACGGCACCGGATATCCGCAGGATGATGTTCTGGCTGAACAGCGGGCGATAGATCGCCGCCAGGGAAGCATCGAGGCCGATGCTCTTGGGTATGCCACCCTGGCCCCGCAACGCTTCCAGTACCGAGGTGTTGTCGAACCACAGCTGGTTGAAGTTGCTGGATAGGCGCCATTCCGGCGTCAGGTCGTTGTCAGTCCCGATACCCATGAGGCGGGTACCGGGGTTGGTGAAGTTCGATTGGCCCTGGTCCGAGGAAGAGCGCAGGTCGTTCAGCACCCCATTGCGGGTGGTGAGGGTGACCCCGCCGCCGCCGATGAGCGGCACCGCCTGGCGGATCCAGAAGCTCGTGTCGGCACCGGCGAACAGCAGGTCCTGGACGATGGCGTCGAAGCCCGTGTCCCGATGGTCGTAGGGGTCCCGATCGCCGGTGGCATAGAGCAGGGAGCCCCTGAGGCGGGTCCAGTCGAAGTCCCAGGAGACCTCTGCCGCCAGGAAGCCTGCGCGGATCCGGCTCGGCCCTGCGGTGAACAGGCTGTTGTCCTGCTGGCCGTAGGCGAGGTAGACGGAATCGCTCAGGTTCAAACGGCCGAAGTGGCCGTCGCCGTTGTAACCCAGGTAATTGACGTAGTAGTTGCGCGGCAGCTCCTGACCGATGGAGGCGGGGCGTATCAGGAAACCGTCCTGGCTGTAATAGAAGCCTTCGTCGCCTTCCCGATCCCGGTTGTATATATAGACGAGCTGGGAGGTATAACCCTTCGCCGGCGTGTCCTGCCAGTAGACGTTGGCTGCGTATACCTCGTCCCGGCGCGGACTCTGGCCCACGGCATTGAGTCCGCTGTTGGTGTCCTTTTCCAGCAACCGGAACCAGCCGAAGTTGTATTGCACCCGGTTGCTATCCCGGGTGCCAAAGAAGCGCACACCGGGCGCGTTGTCTATGAACAGGAAGCCCCGGAAATCGCTGGTGAAGGGCTGTATGCCGAGCCTCAGGGCGTCGAAGTCGTAGTTCACTGACGCGTCCCGCAGGTGCTTCTCGAAGAACGCCTCCTGCAGGCCCAGGAAGTTGTCGTTGCGCACCGTACCCGTGCGCGGATCCACCTTGAGCACCCGGTTCTCGCCGGTCTCGGTATGGTTGTAGTTGAGCACCGCGGCGATGCGGAAGTCGTAGTCCGGCGGGCGGAACGTGGTGTCGCCTTCGTGGTAGTCCGCCGCCAAGAGGAGGTTCTGGTTGAAGAAATGCTGGGAGCCATCGCCGATCACATCCAGGGCACCGGGATAGCCCGGCGACTGGGGCGCCACGGGTGTCGGCAGGTAGCGGGATTCATAGACGTTGTCTGAAGCGACATCGAGATCCAGGAACCAGTCACCGTGTACCGGCAGATCCCCTTTGAGGCGGTTCTGGTGATAGGGGTCATACCAGCGCGGTGTCACGAAACCGAAGGCCTGGGGCAGGCTCCAGCGGTCGTTCACCGATTCTTGAGCGTAGATCGCATCGGGTGGCGGTGGTGGTACCGGTTGCAGACCCGTAGCGGCGTTGGGGTTCACGGCGCTGGCCCTGGCAGGCGCTGCCGTGTGGGCGGTGGGTGCAGGTTTTGCCACGAGCGCGGGAGACCCCGGCCGGCGGTAAGGCAAGGTGTCATCGCCCGCCCATGCCGACTGGTACAAGAGGCAACAGAGCAGGGCGGCGCTGCAGCTACTTGTCCGCACACACATCCCCGTCCTGGTTGTCGAGATAGGGAGCCTGGGGACACTCCACGAAATGCAGATGCACGCCGGCATGGGAGAGCTGGTCGGCACGCATGGCCGTAGGGGCTTCGTTCACCGTCTTGAGGCTCTGGGCCGCGCGGTAGAGGCCCATGAAGGCTACGAGGTCGTCCTGATCCACGCCGTCACCTGATACGCCGATGCCGCCGATGAGTTGTGAGCCGCGATAGATGGGTACACTACCCGGGAAGATCTGTATCCCGTTGGGGAGCTGCGGTATGCCGGTGCAGCTCTGGGGCACGTCAGCACCGCCGCCCAGCACGAACACGATGTGGATGACGATGGCGTTGTTCACCAGGTCTTCCTGCAGACCGGTGGAGAACGGACTCCAATCTTGGAGTCGCTTACTGAATGGCCCGTTGGAAGTGGAATCGATGCCGTCCGGGAAGAACGGGCGGGCCAGGTTGCCGCCGGCACGATCGGTGAAGGCGTAGGCACCGTCCCCGAGGAGCGCGGGTAGGCCGAAGAAGGTCCGGGCCGCGCTCACATACTGCCCGAGGGCTGAATGAGTGCCATCGGCGAGATACACGGCATCGGGTGCATTCAGCAACGCGACCGCGGCTACGCTGCTAGAGTTGAAGGCGGCCGTGCGGGCTTTCTGCAATGAGACATCGGTGCCGAACACCGGGGCATCTGCGCTGCGCACGACGCCGAGCACCACCCCATGGGTATCCACCACCGAGACCGTGACATTAGCGGCGGCACCCCCAGGCTGGCGTATCTGGGAACGGGCTTCCTCCGCGACGCCGAGCGCCTGGGTCAGGATGGTACGCACCTCCATCGCGCTCAATAGACCATCGCTGCCGGTCCGGGGCGCATACCGTGGTGTGTTGGAACCATCCACCAGTACATAACCCTTGAGGCTGGAGAAGTCCGCAGTGTCTGCGCGTATCCCCGATGCAGGATCGTCGAAGGTGAGCCCCGCATGCACACTGCCATCGCTGTAACCCGTGACCGTAAGCAGCGCTCCGCTGCTGCCATCGATGGACGCGAAAGAAGGCGCAGCCGACGGATCCTTCATGAGCGTAGCGGGTGTGGCGACGCTATAGCGCAGGGACAGGCCGTTCAGGGTGACGTGATCGGCGCGGATGGCCTCCGGCGCATCGAAGCCCGCGGTGGCGGCGAGCGCGATAGATTCGTCCGTATCGTCAGGGTCGGGGGCGGTATCGGCGATGCCATAGACACCATCGGCCAGCACGCCTACGCCACCCACCAGGGTGCCGTCTTTATATAGAGGGAAGCCACCGGCATCGCCCGCCAATCCCAGGGGCGCCCGTTGGGGACCGGTGGAGGGGCCGCTGCCGTTGTAGCGGACCGAGAGGTCCGAACAGGGCAGGCTGCTGAACTGCACACCGAACAGGGGACCGGCGGGTTGCCCCGTCTCACCCGGGTCGAAATGCTCCTGGATGATCTGGCTGGCGGTACGGGTGCTGAACGCGTTGGCGTCGGAAGAGAGATAGGCACCGGTGAGGGCCTTGGAGATGGCGCCGAGCGCCGCCGGCACCACCTTGATGCCCTCAAGCCCTCCCGTCACGCCCCGGCCTGAGTCCACACGTATCGGATCCTTGGCGCCGTGCATCTGGAACACCGCCAGCACGTTGCCGCTGCGATCCACCACCGCGATGGTGGCAGGCGCGCCACGCGCAGCGGCTTCCTGGGCCGCCTGGGCGATCACTTGCTGCACATCGGCTACACCGAGGTTCTGGGCATCGGGGGAAGCTGTGGGCGTCGAAGCCCCTTGCCCGCCGCCGCAGGCGGCGAGCAGGAGGAGGGCGAACAGCAGGCTAATGCGCGGCTTGCACAAGGGGCTGTACCAGGAAATCCGCCGACACCAGGGAACCGGCCATGGTGTGGCGCTGCGCCTTATGGAATGCGTGGCAGGTGATGCAGCTGGACGATACCTGCATGCCGGAAGCCGAGCGCGCCGCATGACATTCACGGCACTCAGCGATCTTGGGCATCAGCACTTCGGTGTTGGTCTTGGAGAAGCGCGCCGCGTGGCAGCTCTCGCAGTTCATGGTGGCGTGGGCACCATGGTTGAAGTTGGCCGCAGCGAACCAATGGTCCTGCTGCACGACTGGTGCCACCTGCCAGGGTGGAGTCGAACCGGGGGCCTCGCGTACCTGATGGCAGGTGACGCAGAGGCGATAAGAGAACACTTCCCGGGCGACGGACGTGGCCCTGCCCTCCGCCCAACTGAGCGCCGCCTGGCGCTCTCCGCCGCTGAGCGGCTGGTTGGGGCTGCGATAACCAGCTATCGCAGCGGGTGCGCCCGCGTCAGCGACGCCGCCTTTGAGTGCGAGATGGGAGTAATACCCCTGCAGGAAGGACCACACCGCCTGCACGTTGCCGTGAGGCAATTCCGTGCCGGGGTCGCCGGGTTCGAAATTCAGTTCATGGCAACGCTGGCATTGTTTCTTGTAGCTCACCGGCTGGAAACCCACTTTACCGGCATCTTGTATGTGGCAACTGGCACAGCTCATGGCTTCCAGGCTGCCATCCGAGCGTTTCACGCCCGCGGCCAGGAGGTGCACATCGTGGGGGAATTTCAGCCCCGGCATACGCTGCATCCCCGTCTGATCGAGGGAAACGGGACGAGTGGTGGGGTGCCAGTCGTTATCCAGCTCGAGTAGTGCCACCCTGAATTGGGGATGGTCGCCGGCGAAATCGTGCACGGCCGGCAATGTGCTATCTGACATGCGTTTATGCGGATCTGCGTGGCAGTTGGTACAGGTGCGATCGTCGGTGCCGATGAGCGCTGTGTCACCCATATGTTCCTGGTGGCAGGCGCTGCAGCGCGCCTGGCGGAAATCCGCGGCGGCGAGTCCTGCCGTGGAGTCCGCATGGGCTGCCAGGTTCACATGGCATTTCAGGCAAGCGTTGTTCTGCACAGGCTGGAAGGCGGCTGCATGGCAGCGGGCGCAGTCGCGGCCAATGAACCGATGCATGTCGCTGAGCGTGCCGGGGCTCCAGAGTTCGTTGTTGGGCAGGTTGGTGGGCGTCTCCATGTTCGCCATCATGGCGCTCGATTCTGAGGTGGTGCCGCGGTTATGGGATTCGAGATAAGCACGGGCATCCATGGTCCTGAAACCGATGAACAGCGGGATACCGAGCCCGAGTCCCAGTACGATCAGGAACAGCAGCCATGCCCAGGGGCGGGCGCGGGCGCCGGCGGCTTTGAGGGTCAGGGCACCGACTCCGCTGGGTGCGGTGGCGATGTCCTCGCCCATGGGCTGGATCTCGAGTGCGAGATCGCAGCCGGCAGGTGGTGGGATGACGGCGATGCGAGATCGCCCGAAGCCCATCACATCACCGGTGGCGATCACGGCGGTCTGCAGGATACTGCGGTTGAAGCGCACCTGGTTGCCGGCGAGGGCCTGCAGGCTGAAGCGCCCCTTGCCGAGCGGTCTGATGATGGCGTGCTCGAGCGCCACCTGCATGTCCGGCAGGAACACCTGCTGGCCGGCGGCCCGGCCGATGGTCAGCAGTTCGGTGTCGCAGACGCTGTCCTGTTGGACCTGGCCGGCCGAGGATCTGCGCAATACGCGGCGTATCAGGCACTTCATGGCGTCACCAGTAGAAGAACACGGCCACGACGTGGCCGATGAGTGCCGCGAAGAATGCCGTGGACAGCGGTATGTGGGCGTATAGCCATATCTGCAGGCGTGCGCGCAGTCGGATCTCCTCGTTCAGCTGCTGCACCACTTGACGCTTGCGACCCATGAGCTCCATGAGTTCCCGCAAAGTCTCCACCTGGGCGCCGGAGCCTGTAGTGGCGAGCCGTTCCGCCATCATCTTGAGCGTCAGGCCGGCCTGCATGGGCGCCACCTGACTGCCGGCCTGGGACTTGATCTTGGATATCAGGGACATGCCCTGGCGCAGGAGCATCTCATGGGCGCGGCGCTCCGCCTGGCGCGCGCGACGGCTGCCGCCGCGCAGCTGACGCAGGATGCCGCCGCCGATGCGCACGCGGCGGATGGAGCGCAGCACCGCCTGGTAAGTCTCGGTATCGATGCTCTCGGCAAGCTCCAGGCTGCGATTATCCAGCTGCGCGATCTCATCCAGCGCTGTCTCGAAGGGTCGGTTCAGCCGGTTTGAGGTCAGTATGTCCGGGTAGCGCACGTAGACGTACAGCCCATAGAAGCCGCTCAGGGTCACGAGCAGGAGCAGCGCGTAGGCGAGGGTATGCACGTTCCAGCCGAAATCGAAGGCGCAGTGCAGGGTGGCTATCACAGGCAATATGGCGCCGAGATAGATGTGGGCCGAGAGCCAGCCGCGCAGGTGACCCAGGGACGAGCGAAATTGCCGCTTGCGTACCCCGAACCAGAGCAGGAAGAGCACGATAGCTGCCGCCAAGCTGCCGAGGCTGTAACCCACCCAGGTGTTGCCGCTGGGGCCCGTGGCCGGGCGGAACATGATGTAGAGCACGCAGGAGACCACGAGCAGCACCGTGCTCAGTTTCAGGTAGCGGTAGTGCCGGTAGTTGAGGAAAGAATCCTGCATGCCGGCATCAGCCGTCGCCAGCCAGTTCCACGAATCGCTCGGGGCTCACGCGCATGGCGGCGCCGGTTGGGCAGGCGCGCACGCACGCGGGACCACCGTCAAGATCCTTGCACATGTCGCATTTGACCGCATATTTCTTGCGGTTGGGGCTTGGTTCCAGCTGGGTCTCGGCGCCGGGCTCCAACCCGAAACCCGTGAGCAGCCAGCTGAGTACGCTGGTGTTACGCGGATCCGGCACGCCCATGTGGATGACATCGTAGGGGCAGTTCTTCTCGCAGTTGCCGCAGCCGATGCAGCTGTCGTCTATATAGACCTCGCCGTTGGGTGCGCGGTGGATGGCATCGGGTGGGCAGTCTTTCATGCAGTGCGGATGCTCGCAGTGTCGGCATGAGGTGGGCACGTGCACGTTGGCGAAACTCGGGCCCGCATCGCGGTCCAGACGGGAGACATTGCCGTGGGTCGCTGCGCAGGCGCGCTCGCAATGGTCGCAGCGCACGCACAGGGCCTCGTCGATGAGCAACACGTCCGTGGCCTCGCCCATGCCTTGTTGCATCAGGAAGGAGATGATGTTGCTGAGCTGTGGGTTCGCCGCCATGGCGATATCGTGGGTCAGGCGCTCGGCATACACGTCACGCACGCGGCTGGCCACGTCCTCATGCTTCGCCATCAGCGCCTTGAAGTCGGTGCCTTCGATGCGGATGGTCTCAGTCTTGACGGCGGCCTTGACGGTGGCGCTGCGCGGCAGATCGCTCAGGAGCGCCATCTCGCCGACATACTTGCCTGCCGGTGCGTAAGCCAGCACCACTTCGCGGTCGGCGAGCTGGCGCGAGACCATCACCGCACCGGAACGTATGAGGTGCAGGCAATCACCGGGCTCGCCTTCGTCGAAGAGTATCTCGCCGGCACGGTAATGGCAGATCTTGGCCGAACGCACCAGCTCCGCGAGATCCTCGGCGCTGCAGCCCGGAGCGATATGCGCCTGGATGGTGCGCAGCAGGAAGACCTCATCGATGGCGCGCTGCACCGATTCCACGGAACTCATCAGGCGCAGCATGGAGCGGCGCGGCGTCTCGAGCAGCAGGCAATCCGTTCCCGCGACCACGCTGGCGCTGCGCCGGCGCCCCGAGATCAGACCCATCTCGCCGAAGAACTGCCCGGCGCCGATGCGGATGCTGGAAGTCGGATCATCCGGTTGCATCTGTACGGCGACACGGCCACCGAGGATGAAGTACACGGAGTTGGTGTAATCGTTCTGTTGGAATATGAGTTTGCCGGGGCGTGGAGCATGGATGGTGCTGTCCAACAGGAACTCGCGGATCTGCAGCGAGGTGATCCCGGTGAGCAGGGGCACCACCGACTGTATATTGTGCAGCACTGCATCTACGTCCAGGTCCGGGCCGATGGGCTTGAACTTCTCGCGCAACAAGGGCGTGTCCGCTGGCTCCACCTGCCGCCCGGCGATGGACTCGATGACCTCGTAGCCCTGGTTGATGGATTGCTTGATGAGCGGATAGCCGGCGAGGGCGCCGATGACATAGAGCCCCGGCACGTTGGATTCATAGAGGGAACTGACCGCAGGTACCGCCGCGGGGTCGTCACTGGGGAAGCGCACCCCGCAGGCTTCCACGAACTTGCGCGGCGGCGTGGCGCCTAGCCGCCCGATGATCCGGTCACACCGTATCTCGGCCTCGCCGTCTCCGGTGTTGAGCACGACGCGGGCTCGTTGACCCGGTGTGTCTTCGGGTAGCGCTTCGACCTTCATGACGCTGCTGTCGTAATAGCATTCGAGGGAGATGCTCTTGCTCTCGATGGCTGCGAGCACCGCCTGGTTGTTGGCTTCCTTGGCGCGGCTGAACTCGCCCTTGCGGTTCACGAGTATCACTCGGTTCTGCTTGATGAGCGCGAGCGCATTCTCGATGGCCGCATCACCGGCACCCACCACCACGATGGTCTCGTTGCTGTATTCGTCCGGATCCGCCAACTGATACTGGACCACCGGTAGATCCTCGCCGCTCACTCCCAGCTTGCGGATGTTGCCCTGCAGGCCCACGGCGAGCACCACGTTCTCGGCCTTGAGTTCGCTACCATCCGGCAGCTTGAGTAGGAAATCGCCCTGCTTGCCGCTGATGCGCGTCACTTCCGCACGGTAGCGGATGTTGACCTTGAGTTCGTCGGCACGGTGCGCCCACTTGTTCAGCACTTCCTCGCGCGAACCGGCGGCGAAGGGCAGGGGGCTGCGCAGCGGCAGCACCATAGGCTCCGACATCACGAACTTGCTTTTCTGGTAGAGGTAGACGGTGTTGGCGATATGCGGGGAGGCTTCGAGCAGGATGTGCGGGACGCCGCATTCTGCCGCCCTGCATGCAGCGCTCAGCCCCCCCGGTCCGGAGCCGATTATAGCGACCTTGTATCGGTCCACTGGCGTTGATCCTATGGCTTGTGCCGTGGTTGACCCCGCACCACCTTAAGACAACAATGCAGCCTGAACTGCCTTGTTATGGATCTTCAAGCCTGACAAGAGAGTAGCAGAATGGGGATGGATACAGCCGGTCGGCGGCTCATCGTGGCGGGACTCACCGCGCTGTGCATCTGCTCCGCCGCTGCCGCCCCGTCGCCAGATACTGCCCGCGTACATCTGGGCGTCGCCAGTTGTGCCGGCAGCAATTGCCACGGCAGCAACGCGAGCCGGCCGCCGGCGAAAGGCGTATTACATAATGAATATCTGACCTGGCAGCGGGACGACGCCCACGCCGGCGCGTACCGCAGTCTGCTCACGGCGCGTTCCCTCGCCATCGCTCACCGACTCGGCATCGCTGATCCGTCGGAATCCAATACTTGTCTCGACTGCCATAGCGACGATGTCTCCGCGCAACAACGCGGGCCGCGCTTCTCCCAGGAAGACGGCATCGGCTGTGAAGCCTGCCACGGCGGTTCATCCGCCTGGATCGTGGACCATGCCGTGGCCCATCGCAGCCATGCAGTGAACCTCAAGGAAGGCATATACCCGACGGAGGACCCGCAGGCGCGTGCCGCACTCTGCCTCAGCTGCCATTATGGAGCGAGCGATAAGCCCATGACCCACGCGATCATGGCGGCAGGACATCCGCCGCTGCTGTTCGAGCTTGCTACCTATACCGCCATCCAGCCCGCCCATTACCGCGTGGACGCGGACTACAAGCAGCGCAAGCATTACGTGGGGCCCGCCGATACCTGGGCCGTTGGGCAGGTGGTCACGGCGGAGCGGGTGCTGGCTGATCTCGCAGCCCGGGGAGTGCCCACGGCGGTTGGGGCAGCACCGGATTTCTATCTATATGACTGCTACAGCTGCCACCAGCCCTTGCAGCCAGAGGGCCTGGCTGGCGATGTGCCGCCCACCGATGCCCGGCCTTTGCCGTTGGCGCTAACCAGCCTGCACATGGTGGACACCATCCTGGCCGCAAGCGACCCAGGGCTGGTCCAGCGCTGGGAGCAGGCTCTGGCTGCCCTGCACGCTGCCGACACCCCGGCTGCCCTGGCAGATGCCATCGCGCGTCTCCAGCCCCTGGCTGTCGAGGCAGCCGCCTTCCTATCGGCTCATAGCCTGGACGCTGAGGCCCGCCATAGGATCACCCTGGCCCTGGCTCGGGATGGCGCCCAGGTGAGTTACCCGGATCGCAGCCTCGCGGATCAGACGGTCATGGCCATGACCGTGCTCTACCATGCGGATAGCGAAGCCGGGGAGACGACCGCTTTCGGTCCCCAATTCCCCAAGGCCTTGGACGCTGCTTACAAGTCTCTACACAGCCTGTCAGAGTTCGAAGTACCCGCATACCGTAGCGCCATGCAGGATATAGAGAAATGTATCAAATACAAATAGATACAGATTAAATATAAATTCTGTATTAACTATGTGGAACACCCAATGCCATACTAGATGTTGTGGTGGGGTATAGGACCAGCCGGACCATAAAGCCCTTTAATCTACTCATCTCCCCATACCAAGATTATAATTTAATTACCATAATATACATTATGCGCATTATGGGTATTTGTGGCAAGGGTGCTGGGGCGTGGCTAAAACACTGGAGTTCGAGGCTCATACGCCCTATAGCATCGACTTCGGACCCACCCAGCACTAGGGCTAAGGGCTGTCCGCTAGAGCTTATGGCGATATGAGCCCCCGGCAGGATAAGCCTGCCAGGGGCTGCGTATTTCAAGTCGCTGGTGCAGGAGCTACCGTGAAGCTGTTGTTGCCCCGGTCCACGTCCGGGATGACGTGGTCTGGATCCAGGGTGGCGGACTTAACCGGTCTGTCTCCAGTCACTGGAATGACCAGGCTGTGGTGCAGCAGCCAGGTCTCCACAGGGACCCTGAGGTCCTGTTTGCTCCCGTCTGTATAGACCACTTCCAGGGCGGCCGGCATCACCAGCTTATCCAGGTTGGCCACCGTGACCAAGGCACCCTGACTCCAGCCGCCTTTGGCAGGCTTCACGTCCTGGACTGCCATATCCAGGGGCCAGTTGTGCAGATACCAGCCGTTCCAGAACCAAGACAGGTCCTCACCGGTCTCGCTGTCCATGAAACGGAAGAAATCCGCAGGGCTGGGGTGCTTATAGGCCCACGCGGCGATGAAGCGCCGGAAGGCTGGATCGAATATCTCTGGGCCCAAGATCTGTTCCCGCAACAGCACCAGCCCGAAGGCGGATTTGAAGTAGGTCACCGGATGGCGGTATTTCTCAGGTACCTGCTCAGAGGGAGTCAGTAACGCAGGCGCCTCTGGGTCGGCCAGCAACTGGGCTATCTGCTCGGCCGGATTGCCTTTGCCCGGTGCGTACTCGGAATCGCGCTTGGGCGCGTACTCCCCGTGGTTGAAAGCATCGGCTTCGTAGATATCGATGAAGGTGTTGAAGCCCTCGTCTATCCACGCATCACGGCGCTCATTGGATCCCACGATCATGGGGAACCAGGTATGGCCCACTTCATGGGCGATGAGCGCGTGCAGGTCGCTGCCCACGGCTTCTTTGGCATCGAAGTCGATGCCTGGATACTCCATGCCGCCCGCCTCCCCTGCTTCGTTGATCGCCACGGGATAGGGGTAGGGATACCATTGCTTCGAGAAATATTCGACAGATGCTTTGAGGTATTCAGTAGCGCGACCCCAGGCGGCGTTACCAGCGCTCTCCACCGGGTAAGCAGACATGGCGAGGGCGGTCTTGCCGCCGGGCAGATTCATGCGTGCCGCATCCAGTACATAGGCCTTGGAAGCGCCGAAGACCGCATCTCGGGTGTTCTGCATGCGGAAATGCCAGGTCAGGGTGCCGCCATGCTTCGGCCGACTGGCGGGATCGTTCACCTCATCCGGTGAGCGGATCATCACCGTAGCATCGCTTAGCCTGGCCTTCGCCAGACGTTGCAGTTCAGTCTTGGTATATACATCGTTTGGGTTCAGTAATTCGCCCGAGCCCACCACCAGCATGTCCGAGGGCACGGTGATCGCATAGTCATAGTCGCCGTACTCCAGGTAGAACTCCTGGTTGAGGTAAGGCGCCGTGTCCCAGCCGCGCAGGTCATCGTAGACGCACAAGCGCGGGTACCACTGGGCTATCTCGAAGACGTCCCCATTCTTGGTGCTGCTCACATCGGTGCGGCCGCCGAACTCACCCGGTACCGTATAGCTCCAGCTGATGTGGAGATGCAGGCTGCCACCATGGGGCTTCAAAGGTACCGGCAGACGCACTTGCATGCGCTCACCGGAAGCGTGCCACTCGAGCTTCTGCAGCTTGTCGCCGGGGCCTTCCATCTGCACCGAGGCGATGCTGTAGCCGTCGGTGAATTCCGTGGGAAAATTTTCGGCTGCATATGCCCCGCGGGCATCCCGGCGGAAGCGGTCCTGTTCGAGCTGCAGCCACAGCACGTCGAGCGGGTCCGGGCTGTTATTGGAATAGGTGATGACCTCGGAGCCGCTGAGCTTGCGGCTGACCGGGTCTAGGGTCGCGCTTATCTTGTAGCTGGCCCGGTTCTGCCAGTAGGCCGGGGCCGGGACGCCGCTGGCCGAGCGATAGCTGTTCGCCGAGTCTTGATAGCGGAACGGCGCGAAGCTCTCATGGGGGTCGAAGTTCGAAGCGGCCGTGCTGTCTGCCGCCATACCGGTGGCGGATGCAGACAACAGTGTGAGACAGGCGGTCAGGGTAAGCACGCGCATGATGAAGCCACTCCAGGAAATAGGCCGACATGATAGTGGGACGCGACAGAAACCGGTATGACCACTTGGTCTCTATTTGCTCAACCGTAGCAAGTCCGATAGTGGCTAAGCTTCCAGCAGAAAGCAGCAACCCTCTGCGTTCTCCCCTGCTCTCTCGTCCGCTTATTTCGCAGGCGATAACCAGGGCCCCAACGGCAAGCTCCAGATGTTCGTCGAGTCAGTGAAGTACAGGGTGCGGTGATCGGGACCCAGATGTGAACCCCAGGGTGCGCCCTTGTTGATGGCAGCGCCGAAATCCACCGGCTTGCTCCAGTGATCTCCTTCCCGGAACGCGATGGACAGGCGCCCCAGGGTCCCCTTGGTCCTGCCGTAATCGAAGACTATGAAGGATTCGTCTGGTGCGACGGCTGGGTCGTGAGTGGTGACGGCGGGATCGCCGAGCGCGACCCGTACAGGCAGGAGATACACGCCATCCTTATATTGGGAACGGAAGAAATGCACATCGCCGCCCTCCCACCACATGAAATACAGGCTGTTATCCGCCGCGATGCTGGCGAAGTCCACGAAGGGCTTGGCGTTGACGGTGGCGCTCAACCAGACGGGCTCACCCCAACCATCACCCTTGCGATCCACCCGCCACAAGTTGGCACCATGGGCCGGCTTCCCGAAATAGGCCTGCACCAGGGGTTTGGCGCCGCTGGAGGTTGGCCGGTCCGAATCGAACAGCATGTACGAACCATCCGGTGCCACCACTGGGTCCTGATCGAACCAGTGGCCGGAGAAAGGTGCGATCTGGGGCGCACTCCATTGCCCATTCACCCGATGGGAGATCATCACGAACTTATCCTTGGCGGTGCTGCGATCGAAGAAGACCGTGTCGCCATCAGGCGTGAAGGCAACCGTATCGTCTGTATCGGGGTTGATGATCCCCCCTAACGTGACCGCGGTAGGGGCTGCAGATGCGGTTCCGGCTGTCATCGGGGCTTCGGCCCAGGCGACGGGAGCCAGACAGATGAGTGCCAGGGCGGTGGAAAGACGAAAATTCACGGGTGTGCTTCCGGAGGTTAACGCGCGGCAAGGCGCACCCATTACGAGACCGGCAGGGCAGGTTTTAGTTCCTCTCCATCAAGACGGATCGGCTCAGGCCCCCGCCTCTTCCGCGATGATGCCCGGCAGATTCAGGTTGTGCTTCTTGGGATCGGCGTTGCCTTTGATCCCCCAACGGGACACCAGGTCGTCGCCCATGGTGGCGAGACTCAACAGCATGCGAGGCTTGGTCTCGGTGCCGCGCTCGTCGCGCACCACCATGATCACTGGCTTGAGGCGTGAAGCCTGGGTAGATGACACCACCACGGCGAGGGCGCCGTTGTTGCACTCCACCAGGCTGCCGATGGGGTAGATGCCGAGGCAGCGGATGAATTCCTGGATCATGTCTTTGCCATAGGCCTCAGCGCCTTCGGTGCGCAGCACGCGCAGCGCATCGGCTGCGGTGCTGGCCGGCCGGTGCGGTGAATCCGAGGTCAGGCTGTCATAGGTATCCACGATGCCGACGATCTTGGCGCCCAGCGGCACCGCATCACCCGCGAGACCGTCCGGGTAACCCTTGCCATCCAGACGCTCGTGGTGAGAACGCACGATCTCCAGCACCTTGTCCGGCAGTTGGCGCGTGAGTTTGAGCACCGCCTCGCCGTCCACCGGGTGCTTGCGCACCAATTGCCGTTCCTCCTCGGTGAACGAACCGGGTTTATCGAGGATCGCACGGGGGATACGTACCTTGCCGATGTCATGCAGCATGGCGCCCTGGCCCAGCAGGTTCAGGTCCACATCGCTTAGGCCCATGCTCTTGCCGAAGGCGATGCAGAGGATGGAGGTGTTCAGGCAGTGGCCGGCGGTGCGCTCATGAGTCTGCCGTAAGTTGGCGAGCCACAGCATGGAATTCGGATTCGAACTGATGGCGCCCACCATGGTGGTGACCGCGGCCTTGGTGTCTTTGGTGTCCAGGCTCTTGCCCATGCGCACGTCTTCCATGACGCGCGTGATGTTGGTCCTGGCCACGGTCTGGGCCTGCACTACTTCCTTGAGTTCGCGCTTGAAACCCGCGGGCTCCGGGGCCGAGCGGCTGGTGATGGTGGTGCTGGCGCTGGGAACTGCGGGGCGCGCGGCAGCTGCCCTGACTACCGCGGCCTTCGAGGCTTCGGTCTCTTCTATGACCACCATACGGCATTCGGTCTTGAGCTTGGCCAGATCCTCTTCGGTCTCGATCTCGAAGCCCTGGAACAGGAATGAACTCTGCTCCCAGGGTTTATCCAGCTCGGCGACGTACATGCCGATGGCGAGTTCTTCCACCTTGATCTTGCGCCGCATGGTCGGAATTCCTCTTGACTGACCGCAGAACGGCCGGCCCCGGGCACCTGGAAGTGCGCCGGACGGCGTCCGTGGATGGCTTAGAGGGTGATTCTACCCAGATATGGCGGTCAAGCCAAAAGCCACGGGATATTCCGCCCCCGTGGCGGCCTGCCCGGGGCGGTCAGTACACGACTTCTTCGAAGACGATGTGCGGTAGATCCACCTCGAGATCCAGGGGATTCAGCAGATCCCGGATGCCCCATTTGGTGGCGAGTTCTTCTTCCGGATGGCTGGACAGATCGAACAGCTGGCGCTGCTTCACGTACTTGCCATCCTCGTCACGTATCTGCAACACCATGGGTTTCAGCCTGGCGCTCGGGTTCGAGGCGATGACCATGACATAGGCACCGGAGTTCAGCTCCAGCAAGCTGCCCACAGGATACGTGCCCAGGCAGCGCACTAATTCATACATCATCTCGTGGCCGTACTCCTCGCCTGCATCGGCATTGAGTATATGTAAGGCTTCCATGGGCGTGACCGGCTCACGGTAGCCATAGCCACCGGTCAGGCTATCGTACGCATCAGCGATGGCGGCCACACGAGCCAGTTCTGGCACCTTGTCGCCATACAGCCCCTGGGGATAACCGCGTCCATCGCTGCGCTCGTGGTGGCAGCGCACGATATCCAGCACCGCGTTGTTCAGTTGTCCGGAGGCTTGCAGCGTCGCGTAACCATCCGCCGCATGCTTGCGCACGATATCGAGTTCATCTTCGTTCAGTTTCTTGGGCTTCACCAGCATCAGCGGCGGTATGCGCGCCTTGCCGATGTCGTGCAGCATGCCGCCGATGCCTAGGGACACCAGATCGGAGCGGTTGATGCCGAGATGCTGCCCGAAACGCATGGACAGCACCGCGGTGTTGAAACTGTGGCAGGCATCGTGTTCTTGGGGGAACTGCAGGTTGGTCGCGAGCTGCAGCGGATTCGGGTTACGCAACAGGCTGTGCAGCATCTCACCCACGACATCTTTGAGCTCAGTCAGATCCAGGGAGCGGTTGGCGTAGCTGCTGCGAAATATATAGGCAAGACAGGCGCGCGCGCGTCCGTGCAGTTTGGCGACCTGTTTGAGATCGGCGGTGAACTGGGCTTTGGCCTGGCGTTCCTTCTCCAGGACGTTCCTGATGAAGGTAGTGGTGTCTTCCGGATTGAATGCGCGCGAATCTTGGTTCTTGGTCATGCGTCCCCCTGTCACCAGTCCATACGGACTCGCCAGCAGGAGACAGGCTTCCTTAAGTAATGTGTCCGATCCCCTGTGACCGGACGCGGGCACGGCGCATCGCCACGGCCCATCCCTCTACACTCTCGGTGTCCCCCACCGGATGCTTGGCACCGAGTTTACACTCGATACCCCCTTGGTCCGGGCGAAGTCCCGGGACTAGATTGTTTCGCGTACCATCGAATTTTAGACTTGGTCCAGGAAAGACTCAGTGGCGGTAGCGCGCGTAATCCAGACCCGCGAGATCGATCTCCGGCACGCGCCCCGTCACCAGGTCCGCTACCACCCGCCCGGAGCCTGCGCCCAAGGTCCAGCCCAGAGGGCCGTGGCCGGTGTTGAGGAAGAGATTGCCATAGGGTGTGGCTCCCAGGATGGGCGGCCCGTCGGCAGTCATGGGTCGCAGACCCGTCCAATATTCTGCCTGTATCTCGCCTGACTCCTCCGCCATCTCCGGCACCAGCGCCAGGGCGTTCTTCAACATGTTGGCACCGCGCCGCGGGTTCAGGCTGCGATCGAAGCCGTTGAATTCGGCGGTGCCTGCGATGCGCAAGCGGTCACCCAGAGGCGTGAGCACTATCTTCTGCTCGAAATCCACCAGTGGCACGGCGAGATTGCGGCGTCCGGCGCGGATCGGCAAGGTGACGGAGTATCCCTTCACGGGATACATGGGCAGCTGCATGCCAAGTGGTGCTGCCAGGGCGGGGCTCGCAGTGCCTGCTGCCAACACGTAACTATCAGCGCTCACGGAGCCGCCGGTGGTGACCGCCGCTTCGATGCGCCTTTTGCGCGCCTCCAGCCGCCGTACTTCCGTGCCCAACAGGAAGCGCACCCCCGCGCTGCGCGCGCGTTCCTCCAGGGCCCGGGTGTAGGCGTGGGCATCGCCGCTGGCATCCAGCGGGTAATGGATGGCGCCGGCGAGTTGCCCGGCCATGGATTTCAGCAAAGGTTCCAGTCCTACGGCTTCCGGTGGCGAGAGCAGACGATGCACCAAACCCGAGGGCGCGAGGGAAGCAGCCAGGGCGGCGGATCTCTCGAAAGCATAATTGTCGCGGAAAACCTTGAGGGTGCCGGCGTTCAAGCTGTCGTAGCGCAAACCCAGCTGTTCGCGCAAAGCTGCAAGTGCAGCGGCGCTGTAGAGACCGAGCCGCAAGTTGGCTTCCGTCGCTTGCCACCAGGATGCCGCGCGGGATGCCCAGAGGAACTTGAGGCCCCAGCGCCACATGCCCGGCAGCGCTCGAGGCCTTAGCAACAGCGGCGAATCTTCCCGCCCCAGCCACCTGAGCAGATGGGTCAGGGTGCCGGGGCCGTTCCAAGGATCGGACTGGCTGGGGGTGATGAGTCCGCCGTTGGCGAAGCTGGTCTCGAGGGCCGTGGCTTCGCGCTGCTCCAATAGCGTGACCGCGACACCGCGTTCCGCCAGATACCAGGCGGTGCTGACGCCGATGAGGCCGCCGCCGATCACGAGTGCCGTCTTCGCCATGGATCTCTCGCCTACTTGCCCTGACCCAGGAACTGCTGCTTGAAGAATTGCACTGCCGCGGTATCCGCTTCGTACTTAGAGTGCATGTGTATCCTCCTCAACCGGCTTCGTGAGAACGGCGAGCAGCCATCATAGCCAGTGACGACCAGCCCAGCCTATTAGTTCCAAAGGCCGCAGCAACCAGGAGCGCTTGGCCCAGCGTCGTGGGCGCACCAGTGCCGATTCCGTCAGATCCTGCCGGAACTGCCGCTCCAGGGTACCTACCAGCACCGGATCCTCGCTGGCCAGGTTCAACTCGTAGTTCAGGAAGAAGCTCCGGTAGTCCAGGTTGGCGGTGCCGACACTGCACCACTCTCCGTCCACCACCAGGGTCTTGGCGTGCAGCATGCGCGGCAGGTATTCGTGGATATGCACACCCGCCGCCAGCAGGTTGGCATAGGCGGCATGCGCCGCCCACTGTGCCACCCGCTCGTTGTTCTTGTGGGGCACCAAGAGACGCACGTCCACCCCGCGCTGAGCCGCCCGCATCAGGCCGCGGCGGGTACGGTAGTCCGGCACGAAATAGGGAGTGGTCAGGTGGATGCTCTGCCGGGCGGTGGCGAACTTGGAGGTGAACAACATATGCAGGAATTGGCGGCCACGGCGTGAATAGTTGGTGATGAGCTGGTTGCCCCCGGCAGCGAGAGTCACCGGGGATCTGCGCTGGCGCCGGCGCCACAGGGCATCGAACAGCGTCTGCAGATCCATGGCCAGGGGTCCCTGCACCTCCAGATGGGTATCGCGCCAGCGGGTCTCCCCGTAGGCGGCGCGGGAGTTCTGCCGGTGGATATTGAAACCACCGAAGAAACCTCTCTTTCCATCCACCACCAGGAGCTTGCGATGGTTACGCCGGTTATAGCGCAGCGGCGCCCGCCAACTCCAGCGGTGGAACCAATGCACATGCACACCACCCCGGGACAAGGCCTTCTCCACCGCCCGCGACCCCCAGAAGAGTGAGCCCACGGCATCCAGGGTCACTCGCACCATCACCCCGGCACGGGCGCGCGCGGACAAGGCTTCGATGAAGCGCCGGCCGACCTCGTCGTCGGCGAATATGTAGCTCTCAAGTTCTACGCTGTGCCTGGCCGAGCGGATGGCCGCCAGCATCGCGGCATACAGCCGGTCACCCTCGGTATAGACGCGGATGCGCTCGCTCTGGACCGGCCGGCGGCGCGGTTTGCCGGTTTTGGCGCGGGTCGCCATGGTTCGGGAGCGGGCTGGTATAGTGTGGTTCAAATTCCAAATCCAGTACGCGCTTGCGACTGCTGCTCTACAACATACGATACGCTACGGGCGCGGCCGCGGGGTTCCATTTCCCCCTGCCGGGCGCCGGCTACTTGCGTAACACCAGCCGTAACCTGGTGCATATCACCGACTTCATCCGTGCCCAGTCGCCGGATATCGTGGGTCTGGTGGAGGTGGATCTGGGCTCCATGCGCTCCTCTGCCGTCAATCAGGCAGAAGCCATCGGCCGGGCCACCGGACTTTTCCCCTGTTACCAGAGCAAATACGGCCATCGCTCCATCAACCAGAGGCTGCCCATCGTACGCAAGCAGGGCAACGCCTTCCTGACCCGCAACCCGGATGCCGTGCGGCGCTTCCACTACTTTGAGCTGGGCATCAAGCGGCTTATCATGGAAGTGGAACTGGAGCAGATCAGTCTGTTCCTCGTGCACCTCTCACTAAAATACCGCCACAGGCATCATCAGATGCACCACTTGCTCTCGCTGGTCAAGAACGCCACGAAACCCGTGATCGTGGCCGGGGATTTCAACACTCTGATGGGCGATTACGAGATAGGCATGTTCAGTGCAGCTGCGGGGCTGAGCAACGCCAATGTCCGGGGCTTGCCCACCTGGCCGAGCCGCCGTCCCCGCCGCCAGCTGGACTTCATACTCCACGGGCCCGGCATCGAGATGACGAACTTCGAGCTGCCCCAGGTGGACCATTCTGATCACTTGCCGCTCATCTGCGATTTCGAAATACAGGGAGTGCGCTGAGTGTCCTGGCAGATGGCAGCCGTATTCCTGGCCCTGGCGGCCTGTGCCACCGTGGCGCCCTTGTTGCGCACTCCGGGCGCAAGGCTGCGCTTCCGTCTGCGGCGCGGTAGCATGGAACGATCCTGGCAGGCTTGGCTGAAATCCGCAGGGCTGGACGAGAAACTGCGCGGCCTGCATCAGACCCTCCTCGCCCAGATGAACGAGGCAGTACGCGACTCGGTGCACAGCAACCTGCTGGAGTTCGAAGCGGGTCTCAAAGGGGACAAGGCACCGCTGCAGACCCTGCGGCGGGAACTCATGGACAGCGTGGACCGGCGGCTGCTCAACATGGAGATACTGCAATTGCCGCCGGAGGTGCGCCAGCGCCTGCGCGCCCAGAGCCAGGACATGCTGCAGACCGACGAGGAGGCCCGCACCTACATCGCCGCTAACGAAGTGCGCATGGGCGTGCTGCGGGAATACGCCGCCCAGCGTTTCGGCGATCGCGCGGAGAGCGATTGGTTCCATGTCTATGAACAGGCTTCGCGCCTCAAGCAGCGTGGGGCGCGCAATTTCATCCAACGTACCCTGAACGGCACCCAACGCAGCGAAGACGACGCCCGCTATCAGAGCATGACGCGGGTGGATCAGGAGATACGCACGCGACTGCTGAAGGTGCCGGCCGGCACCCGCTTCCTGCGCCCGGCTCCCGATAAACCAGTGGCCGAGTGAGTCCGCACGCCTTGCGGTGGCCTGCCTGCGTTCCTATGATGGAGAGCTGGATGCCTGCCCAATTCGACGATCTAACCGGAGCACACCATGTCTGACATATCCTCCCAGTCCAATTGGCGCATCGAGCAGGACACGGACGGCGTCGCCTGGCTGTGCTTCGATAAAGCCGGTGCCAGCACCAACGTGCTCTCCGGTCAGATCATGCAGGAGCTGGGGCAACGCCTCGCCGACCTGGAGAAGCTCAAGCCCCGGGGCGTCGTGATCTATTCCGGCAAGAAGTCCGGGTTCATCGCCGGCGCCGACATCAAGGAGTTCACTACTCTCAAGACTCCTGACGAGGCCTTCAAGCTAATCCGTGGCGGTCAGTTGGTGCTGGAACAGCTGGAGAAGCTTCCCTGTCCTTCCGCCGTCATCATCCAGGGCTTCTGCCTGGGCGGTGGCCTGGAACTCTCCCTCGCCTGCCGTTATCGGGTCGGCGTTGATGACGAGAAACTGAACCTGGGACTCCCGGAAGTGAAGCTCGGCATCCATCCCGGCTTCGGCGGGACCGTGCGCGCCCCGCGCCTCGTGGGCGTGCTGCCTGCCATGAGCTTCATGCTCAATGGCCGCAGCGTGCACGGTCGCGAAGCAGCCAAGATCGGTCTCCTGGATCGCTTGGTGAAGGAGACAGACGCGCGCACCGTGGCGAAACAGTTGGTGCTCAAGGGCGCACCGCGCCGCCAGGCTCCGCTCCTGCAGAAGCTTCTCTCCTTCGCGCCGCTCCGTCCCTTGATCGCCGGCCAGCTGGTGAAGCAAGTGGCCTCCAAGGTACGCCGCGATCATTACCCCGCACCCTACGCCATCATCGACCTGTGGAAGCGCTACGCCGGCAGCGATCAGATGTATGTGCAGGAAGCCCATTCCATCGCCGCGCTCATGCTCAACGATACCTCGCACAGCCTGGTGCGGGTGTTCCTGTTGACGGACCGGCTGAAATCCCTGGGCAAGAAATCGGACCTGGATCTCAAGCATGTGCACGTGGTGGGCGCCGGCACCATGGGCGGCGACATCGCTGCCTGGTGTGCGCTGCGCGGCTTCGATGTCACCTTGCAGGACCGGGAAGAGAAATACATCCAGCCGGCCATGGCGCGCGCCCAGAAGCTGTTCGAGAAGAAACTCAAGGGTGCAGAGATACAGAAGGCGACTGCACGTCTGAAGATGGACGTGGCCGGTGCCGGCGCCAAGGACGCGCAAGTGGCCATCGAAGCCATCTTCGAGGACGTGACGGCCAAACAGGATCTCTATAAGAAGCTCGATGCGGTGATGGGTCCCGGCGAAGTGCTCGCCACCAACACTTCCAGCATCCGCCTGGAGACCTTGCGCACCGTGCTCAAGGACCCGAAACGCCTCGTGGGTCTGCACTTCTTCAACCCGGTGGCCAAGATGCCCCTGGTGGAAGTGATCCACTCGGACGACACCCCCAAGGAAGTGGTGGCCAAGGCACTCGCCTTCACGCGTCACATAGACAAGCTGGCGGTGCCGGTGAAGAGCGCGCCGGGTTTCCTCGTCAACCGTATCCTCATGCCCTATCTCATGGAAGCCATGCTGGCGGCCGACGAAGGCGTGGCGCTGGAGGCCATCGACCAGGCCGCCTTGAACTACGGCATGCCCATGGGCCCGGCTGAGCTGGCCGACACTGTGGGTCTGGATGTGTGCATGTCCGTGTCCAAGGTGTTCGCCAAGGAATTCAACAAGAAAATCCCCGAGAGCCTGGGCAAGCTGGTGGAGGCCAAGAAGCTAGGCCGCAAGACCGGCGAAGGCTTCTATAAGTATGTGGACGGCAAACCCGTCAAGGACCGCGCCAAGGCCGGTGGCGCCACCCAGGACCTGCAGGATCGTCTGATCCTGCCCATGCTCAATGAAGCGGTGGCGGTCTTGCGGGAAGCCATCGTGGCGGACGCGGATCTCCTGGATGCCGGCGTGATCTTCGGCACCGGCTTCGCGCCGTTCCGCGGCGGCCCCATCAACTACATCCGCGCCGCAGGGGCCGATGGCCTGCAGGCTCGCCTGCAAGAGCTTGCCAAGGTCCACGGCGAGCGCTTCAAGCCCGATGCGGGCTGGAGCGCTGCTGCACTCAGGGAGCCCAAGGCATGAAGTTCGACACCATGCCCCAAGACCGGAGCGCCGAGGTCCGCACCCTCGCCATGCCCAAAGACACCAACGGGCTGGGCGACATCTTCGGCGGCTGGATCATGTCCCATGCGGATATCGCCGGCGCCATCATCGCCTTCCGCCGCGCCGGTGGCCGGGTGGTCACCGTAGCTGTCAACGAGTTTATCTTCGTGAGCCCGGTCTATGTGGGCGATGTGGTGAGTTTCTATACGGACGTGTCCAAGGTCGGCAATACCTCCATCACCGTGGACGTGACGGTGTTCTCCCAGCGCAACGACGGTGAACGGGAGACTACGGTGAAAGTCGCCACCGCGCAGCTGACCTATGTGCGCGTGGGTGCCAACCGCCGTCCGGTACCGGTGGCCCGGGAAGCGAGCTGACCCCCCTCAGGTCGGCCTCGATGAGGCCGGGGTCCCAAGGGGGTATATGCTAGAATTTCACCCTCCCGGCGGCCCGGGGCGAAGCGGGTTTTTCCCGGAGAACAACAAGTTGCTCAAAGGCTGAAGACGCATGGCACCCCGACCCCTCGATCGCGAACTCATCAAGCAATTCTCCCCCCTGAGCGGCCTCAAGCCGGAGAACCAGACGGACCTCGCGAGCAAGAGCCAGGTGCAGGACCTCGAAGCCGGCCGCTACATCTTCCGTCAGGGCGATGGCGACAAGCGCGCCGTGTATCTCGTCAAAGGCGAGGTCGAGCTGCGTTCCGGTGACAAGGTGGTGCGCGTAGTGGTCGGTGGCAGCGAGGAAGCCCGCCATCCTCTCGCCCCGCAGATACCCCGGCATCTGGCGGCACGCGCCAAGACCAACGTCGAATACTTCTCGGTGGACAGCGACCTGCTGGACATCATGCTCACCTGGGACCAGACCGGCGCCTTCGAAGTGGGCGAGCTCCAGGCTCAGGATGAATCGCCCACCGACGACTGGATGACCACCATCCTCCAGACCAAGGCTTTCCACCGCATACCGCCCGCCAACATCCAGGCGGTGCTCATGCGCATGGAGAACATCAGCCGCAAGGCCGGCGATGTGATCATCAAGCAGGGCGACGAGGGCGATTATTTCTACATCGTGACCTCCGGCAAATGCGTGGTCACCCGTGAGACGCCCACCAACAAGGCCGGCATCAAACTCGCCGAGCTGGTCGTCGGCGACGGCTTCGGCGAGGAAGCCCTGATATCCGATGCCAAGCGCAACGCTACCATCGCCATGCTCACCGACGGCTCCCTGGTGCGTCTCGCCAAGGACGATTTCAAGAAACTCCTGAACGAACCCATGCAGAAATGGGTGAACGTGGAGGAAGGCAAGAAGATCGTGGCCGATGGCGGACAATGGCTGGACGTGCGCCTGCCGAGCGAATTCGAGAACCAGCACCACGAAGGCGCTATCAACATCCCCTTGTACTTCATCCGCCTGAAGCTCGACACCCTCGACCCGAAGAAGAAATACGTGGTGTATTGCGACACGGGCCGCCGCAGTTCAGCCGGCGCTTATATATTGAGCGAGCGCGGCTTCGACGTGTATGTACTGAAGGGCGGGACGTCTGCAGGTTAGCTATTTGACGTCACTCGTTTTGCGAAAAGCCGCTTGCACAGCGGCTTTTTCATTTCTTCGGTCGGATAACTTAGCCTGCCTATGAATAACTGCGATTGAACCTGCCCAAGGCCTCGATGGCGACCCGCATGCCGTCGCGTTCTGCCGCCGTGAGGTAGGGGTTCCAGATGTCGCAGATCAGCATCACTCGGGTCTGGCTGCTCTTGTTCCAGGCTTCATGCTCGAAGGTGTCGTCGAACACCACGCACTTGCCCTCCTCCCAGCCGCGGGTCTCCTTGCCTACACGGATGCCGCAGTCCGGTGGCACGATGAGGGGCAGGTGTACCACCAGGCGGATGTTCACCACACCGGTGTGGGGCGGGATATGGGCGCCGGGCTTCAGCACGGAGAAAAAAGTCTCGGGTGAATGCTCCGCCACGCGGACGAGCGGTGCTGCATCCAGGGCCGCGGACGTAGCCGGGCAGCGGGCGTGGTTATCCGCGTTGCGCTCGCCGTCACGGTAGAAGAAGAACGCGTTCCAACTGGGCGAATCGTTCAGTTGCCGCCAATAAGCTGCGCCGGGATGGGCGGTCGGCACCTGTATGAAAGGGCGGAAGCCCACGTCCGCCGCCAACACCGTCAGCAACTCCTCGCGTATCTCCGTCGTATGCCGCTCGAGGTCCTGCATCCAGGGGAATTCCTCGCGCTCGAACCAGGCGCGGTTATCGAGCCCCGGGAAACGCATGAAGGTAGGCCGCTGCAGGGTCGGGAGCTCCACTTCCGGCTGCATGCCGAGATAGGCATGCAGGCATTGCCACACTCGCGTGAGTGCCGCCGCGCCATGCTCCAGCGCCACCGGCGCCAATGCTGCATGGAAGGCGGCGAGCCTGGCTTCGCGCAACGCCGTGAAGCCTTTCTCAGCCAGCACCCGGATGCCGGGCGGGATGGAAGACAGGTTCAGGAACTGGCCGGTCTTCTCCGCCGCGTTGAAGCCCTGTATATAGGCGCGCAAGGCTTCACCCTCGCGGCCGAGCTCGAGCAAGAGGGCTCCCTGGTTGAGGAGGGCCACCACGAAATCGGGTTTGAGGCGGATAGCTTCGGCGAAAGCCGCGAGTGCTGCCTCAGCATCGCCGCCGGCCCGGTAGGCGAGTCCCAGGTTCTTGTGAAGGCCCGGATCCCCGGGATGGGCAGTCACACCCTGTCGCAGGAGTCGGACGCTCTGCTGCAGGTCGCCGGCCTGTAACGCGGCGATGGCGACGAAATTGATGGCTTCGAGATTCGTGGGGTCGGCGGCGAGGATATCCACATACAGAGCGCGGGCTGCCGCGAGTTCGCCCCGCTGTGCGTGCACGAGGGCGCGCTCTGCCATGAGCCGCACACGCTCATCCGGACCCGCCTGCCCGGACTGTGCGCTTCCCATGGCCATGCTACATGGTGTGAGTCGGCCGGTCGGCTTGCAGGGCGCCGCCCAGGTAGCTTTCGATCTTCTTCTGGGTATTGCCGGCGTCCTGCTCGCTGAACTGCACGCCGATGCCGGCGGCGCGTTTGCCCTGGGCACCGCGCGGCGTCACCCAGATGACCTTGGCGGCCACCGGCAGGCGCTCGGGGGATTCCATGAGCTGGAGCAGGATGAAGACTTCATCGCCGAGCTGGTAGGGTTTGCTCGTGGGGATGAACAGGCCCCCGTTCTTGATGAACGGCATGTAGGCGCTGTAGAGCGCGCTCTTGTCTTTGATGGCGAGGTTGAGGATGCCTTGTTGACGCGGTGCGCTCATGTCCATCCCCATTTGGTGTGCGCGGCTAGAGGTGCGTTCTGCAACCCTTCCAGACCGTCCGCCCATTCCGCCAGCAGCACGCTGAACGTGAGTTCGCGGTTGGCGGGTGTATCGAGAGCCTGGATCGCCGCCTGGATACGGTCCAGGTAGGCGTGAAGGCTACGCAAGTTTATGCCCTCCGCCGTCTTTTGCAATAGCGCGAGCTGGTCGCGGTTCACCACCGGCGCCCCGGCACCGGCATTGCGGATGAGGATCAGGTCGGATACGAAGCTCCACAGGAGCCTGAGCAGTTCCGGATAAGCATCTTTTGGATGGACGGCGAGCATCACCGGGTTCGCCTCACGGCTCCTCAAGCGCGCGAGAGCCGCGAAGAACGCCTGGCGGCGTGTCTCGATGCCGGTGGTCGCCAGTGCTAGGGCTGCCAGCGGCGCTCCAGCGCAGAAACCCAGCAGCACCGGCCAGTCTTCCCTGGGCAGGCGTGCCTTGAGCCACTCCAGGGCGGTGGTCGTCGCAGGTGCTGCCACGGCCACCGATTGGCAGCGGCTGCGCACTGTGGCCGGCAGGCGTCCGGGGGCCGCGGTCACCAGCAAGAGCACGGTGTCCTCCGGAGGTTCCTCCAGGGTCTTCAGCAGGCCGTTGGCTGCAGAGATGCTCATGAGTTCCGCCGGTTCGATGAGCGCCACCTTGCGTCCACCATGGCGGCTGCTGCTGAGCTGCAAGCTGCCGATGAGATCGCGTATCTGTTCCACACTGATGGCGGACTTGAGCTGCCCATCCTCGCCTGCTTTGCCGTCCCGCTCCTCGAGTTCGATGCGCCTGAAATCCGCGTGCGCACCTGCGGCGAATTGAGTGCAGGAGGCACAGCTGCCGCAAGCCATGCCATCCACCGGTGAACGGCACAGTGCGAGCCGGGCAAAGGCCGTGGCCAGGAGGGTCTTGCCGAGCCCCGCTTCGCCGGTGATGAGCAAGGCGTGGGGCAGTTTGCCTTCCGTGAGTCGTGCGCTGAGGGAACGCCAGATATCCTGCTGCCAGGGTAAGGGCACGTCCTGGAGTGCGGGCATGCCGCTCACTTCCATCGCGCCAGGCTCCGGGCGAGTATCGTCGCGATGTCCGTCTGCACCGCCGTGATGTCCCCCCCTGCGTCCACGACCTTGATGCGGCGTGGTTCGCGCCTGGCGCGGGCGAGATAGACGCGGCGCACGCGTCTGAAGAACGCATCCTGTTCCTGCTCGAAGCGGTCCAGGCTGCCACGGCTGCGGACCCGTGCCATGCCCACTTCCACACCGGCATCCAGCAGCAGCGTGAGATCAGGTTTGAGACCCTTCTGTACCATGCGTTCCAAAGCCGCGATGCGTGCCGTAGGGATGCCGCGCCCACCGCCTTGATAGGCATAGCTCGCGTCCGTGAAACGGTCGCAGAGCACCCAGGTGCCTGCTGCCAGCACCGGACGGATGAGCCGCTCCACATGCACGGCACGGGCAGCGAACATCAGCAGTAACTCAGCCATGGGGTCGAATGCACCACCGCGTACTTTGAGCAAGGTCGCGCGGATCTCATCCGCTTCCGGCGTGCCGCCGGGTTCGCGGGTCGCCACCACCGTGAGCCCTTGCTTGCGCAGCCAATCGCTGACGAACTCCATATGCGTGGATTTCCCCACACCCTCGAGACCTTCGAGGCTGATGAAACGTCCGCGCTTGGATCTCTGCTTCATGGCTTCTGATGCTTGATCTGGTATTTCTGCACCGCAGCGTTCTGTTCCACGAGGGTGGCGGAGAACTCGTGGGTGCCGTCGCCCCGCGCCACGAAGTAGAGCGCATTGCCTGGGGTCGGGTGCAGCGCGGCCTGGATGGAGGCACGGCTCGGCATGCAGATGGGCGTGGGGGGCAGGCCGTAGCGTGTATAGGTGTTGTAAGGCGTGTCGGTGCGCAGGTCCTTGTAGGTGATGCCACCGTTGTAACTGTCACCCAGACCGTATATCACCGTCGGGTCCGTCTGCAGTTTCATCTTCTTCTCGAGGCGTCGCACGAACACGCCGGCGATGAGCCCCCGCTCCGCCGGCTGTGCGGTCTCCTTCTCGACGATGGAGGCCATGATGAGCGCTTCATAGGGCGACTTGTAAGGTAGGTCCTTGGCGCGGTCCTGCCAGGCGGCGTCGAGATACTGCTGGGCGCCCTGTATCGCGCGGCGCATGAAGGCCGCATCGGTGGTGCCGCGAGGGAACTGATAGGTATCCGGCAGCAGCATGCCCTCGGCGCTGGTGGTGTCCAGTCCCAGCTGTTTCGTCAAGGCCTCGCCGCGAGCCACAGCGAGGGTGTGCTTGATATTGGGATCGCTGTTCACCGCCGCCAGGGTCTCTTCCAGGTTCCAGCCTTCCACCAGGGTGAGGGAATGCAGCACAACTTTGCCGCTGCGCAAGAGCGCCAGTAGCCCTGCCACGGTGGTGCCGGGTTCGATGCGATATTCGCCGGCGCGCAAGCCGTTGGCAGCTTCATGCAGGCGCCCGTAGATGACGAGATCCCAACGGTGACGCAGCAGGCCCTTATCCGCGAATCCTTCGGCCACGTGGCGCAGGGATTCGCCCGGCGCGATGTCCACATCTACCGCCTGGGTACCGATGGGCAGGGGCTCGACGCACCAGCGCCAGTAAAGATAGGCGCCGCCTGAGGCGGAGGCCATGGCCACCAGCAAGGCCAGCGTGCTGGAGCGCAAGAGCGGGTTCATGTTGATGTCTCTCTCAGCATGCGGCTGCCCATCGTTGTGCCTGGCGTGTCATGGATCCCACGGGATAGCTCTGCCCATCCAGCTCGGTCACCGGCCACACGCCCATGAGGGAATTGCATAGGAATATCTCACGGCATCCCCGCAGCTCATCCAGGGGTAGTGCGGCCACGCGGACCTGCAACGCCGATCTGGCGGCCTGTTCCAGGATATGACGGCGCATCACCCCGGCCACCCCTGCGTGGCTCAAGTCCGCTGTCAGCAACACCCCTTCTCGCGGCGATACGAACACGTTGCTCATTGTACCTTCAATCACCCTGCCCTCCAGGTCGAGCATCAAGCCTTCCTGGTAGCCGTCAGCGTCGTTCCATTCGGCACGCGCCAGTACCTGTTCCAGACGGTTCAGATGCTTGATGCCGGCGAGCCGCGGCTGGCTGGCGAGGCGCGTGTCGCAGATCCTAAGACGCACGCCGTCCCGTGCCCAAGCTTCGGGATAATCGGGCCAGGGATAACGCAGCAGGATGCGCCGGGGCTTGGGGTGAGCAGGCGGGCGATAACCACGGCCGCCTTCACCGCGGGTGAGCATGAGCTTGAGCACCGCGCGAGATTGATCCTGGGCCG
Source organism: Gammaproteobacteria bacterium (assembly GCA_036000105.1). Lineage (GTDB taxonomy): Bacteria > Pseudomonadota > Gammaproteobacteria > Natronospirales > REEB76 > DASUBN01. The sequence goes on along the minus strand of DASYGE010000004.1, from coordinate 35,328 downwards.
CCGCACGCAATTCCTTGTGCAATTCATCCACTGCTGGCATGGGCAGCGCCAGACGGGCGCAACCTTCCTGCAAGCGTTCCAGATGGAAATCCAGGAGGCCGATACGACCATCCTTCACCGCCAAAGTCTCGAACAGCCCATCGCCGTAATGCAGCCCCCGGTCCAGAGCCGGCAACTCCGTGGCCGCTATGCCGTCTATCCAGCAGGGAGGGTTCATGCATCCGCTCCCAGGGCCCGGGCGAGTCCGCGCGCCTTGGCCCGGGTCTCTTCCAGTTCTTTCTCAGGCACCGAATCCGCCACGATGCCCGCGCCTGCGCGGAACTCCAGGCGCCGGTCTTTCTGTACCAGGGTGCGTATCAGGATGTTGAGGTCCATGTTGCCGTCATGGTCAAGATAACCCATGGCGCCCGTATAGGCTTCCCGCGGCGCCTGTTCCAGTTCGGCGATGATCTGCATGCAGCGCACCTTGGGGCAGCCAGTGATGGTGCCGCCGGGGAACACCGCGCGTATCACCTCTGCCGGGGTCACGCCGGTCTTGAGGCGGGCGGTCACGTTGGAGACGATATGGTGCACGTGGGTATAGGACTCGACCACCATGAGTTCGTCCACTTGCACGCTGCCCACGGCGGCGATGCGCCCCAGGTCGTTGCGCTCCATATCCAGCAGCATCACATGTTCAGCCCGCTCCTTGGGGTGTTCGATGAGCTCCCGGATGAGCGCCGCATCCCGCGCGGGGTCGGCGCTGCGCGGGCGGGTCCCGGCGATGGGACGGCTATCCACCCGCCCGCCCGAGACCCGCACCAGACGCTCCGGGGACGAACTGATGACGGCCCGGTCTCCATACAGCGCAAGCCCGGCGAAGGGCGCCGGGTTGGCCTGGCGCAGCCGGTCGTAGAGCATCACCGCATCCGTCCCTGGCGCGAGCTCCGCTTGCCACAGGCGCGAGAGATTGGCCTGGAAGATGTCGCCCGCATGGATGTAGCGGCGCGCCTGCTCCACTTGGTGGAGATAGCGGTCTGCCTCCTCTTCCATGAGTGCTGAGGCCAATACCCGTGTCTCGCCGGCTTTTCCCTGCAACAACACCGACTCATGCAGCCGCCGCATGATCGACGGATCTGCGCCGGCCTCACTCGTGAACACGGCGCTATGGGTCACGTGATCGCGTATCAGCGCCGCCGGCACCCGCGCCGCGAACGCGATGGGGAAATCCCGGCCGCAGCTCAGCTTCAGGCTCGTCTCCACTTGACCCGCCAGTTCGTATCCCATGAACAGGAACCAGCCGCCATGGAACAAGATGCCGTCCTGCTGCTGGGATCCCGATGGCCGGCGCTCGGCTTGCCACCAGGTACCCAGGGCCGTGAGGAAATCGCCGCGGGCACCTTCAGCATGCGGTCCCGTGAGAGAACCATCCGCATGCAATACCAGCATCTCCGGGTCGGGCCGCGCGAACAGGAAATCGTACCGGCCTTGGGCGGTACCGCGGGCCGCGCTCTCCAGCAGGAAGGGGAACAAGCCAGGCTCGCCACGGCAGGCGGCGAGCGGATCGGCTTCGTAGGGGAACGCCTGGGTTCGCATGGGCGCCATGGGCGGCGCTCCGCTCAGCTCAGGCGTCGGAACACCAGGGTGCCGTTGGTGCCGCCGAACCCGAAGGAGTTGGAGAGCACCACATCGATCTTCATCTTGCGGGCCTTATGGGGCACGTAATCGAGATCGCATTCCGGGTCGGGGTTGTCGAGGTTGATGGTGGGCGGCGCCACCTGGTCGCGCAGCGCCAGCATGCTGAACACCGCTTCCACGCCGCCGGCGGCACCCAGGAGGTGGCCGGTCATGGACTTGGTGGAGCTCACGGCGACTTTCTTCGCGTGCGTGCCGAAGGCGCGCTTGATGGCAATGGTCTCGCCCTTGTCGCCCACCGGCGTGGAGGTGCCGTGGGCATTGATGTAATCCACCTTGTCGGGCGTGATGCCGGCATCGACTAGGGAGTTCGCCATGCACTGGCGCGCACCCTCGCCGTCGTCCGGCGGGGAAGTCATGTGGTAGGCGTCGCCGCTCATGCCGAAGCCGATGAGCTCGGCGTAGATCTTCGCGCCGCGCTGCTTCGCGTGCTCGTACTCTTCCAGCACCAAGACGCCGGCGCCCTCGCCCAGCACGAAGCCGTCGCGCTCCTTGTCCCAGGGTCGGCTGGCCTTCTCCGGCGCATCGTTGCGCTCGGACAGCGCACGCGCCGCGCAGAAACCGCCCACGCCCAGCGGGGTGGTGGCCATCTCGGCGCCGCCGGCGATCATCACGTCCGCATCGCCGTACTGGATGAAGCGCATGGCCACGCCGATGTTGTGGTTGGCGGTGGTGCAGGCGGTGACCACGGCGATGTTCGGCCCCTTGAAGCCGTACATGATGGAAAGGTTGCCGGAGATCATGTTGATGATGCTGGACGGCACGAAGAAGGGTGATACGCGCTTGGGTGATTTGTTCTCGAGGATGCTGGCGTGAGCCCGCTCGATGTTGGTGAGTCCGCCGATGCCGGCGCCCACCGCGGCGCCGATGCGCGCGGCGTTGGCCTCGGTGACCTGCAGGCCGGAATCCTTGAAAGCCTGGACAGACGCCGCGATGCCGTAATGCACGAACGGGTCCATCTTCTTCACGTCTTTGGGGATGATGTACTGGGTCGGGTCGAAACCCTTGACCTCGGCGGCGATGCGCGTGGGGTAGTTGGCCACGTCGAAATGGGTGATGGGCCCCACTCCGCTCTTGCCGGCGAGGATGCTGGCCCAGGCCTCCTCGAGGCTGTTGCCCACCGGGGAGATGATGCCCATTCCTGTCACGACCACGCGCCGCTTAGACACCGTGCATCACCTCGTATTGCTGGCCTGCCGACAGTATAAGGGAAGCCCAAACCCGCTTCAGGGGCGAAGCGGTAAAGGGGCGCGGCACATGTGCCGCGCGGACCTACAGGATGTAGGTCCTGGGCTTCCAGGTGCGCACGACGCGCACCTGGAAGTGCCGCCGTAACCCGAATATCTAGCAAAGCGTATTAAAGCGAAGGCCGTTGCCACCTCGCGATGACAACGGCGCTTGGCATCGAAACCCCGCCGCTCAGGCGTTAGGCAGGTGTTCCTTGATGTAATCGGTGGCCTGGCCGACGGTGGTGATCTTCTCCGCCTCTTCGTCGGGGATCTCGCACTCGAATTCCTCTTCGAGCGCCATGACCAGCTCCACGGTATCCAGTGAGTCAGCACCCAGATCGTCCACGAAGGAGGCCTGTGCAGTGACTTGATCTTCCTTCACGCCCAGCTGTTCGACGACGATCTTCTTGACGCGTTCTTCGATGCTACTCATGGCTGTTGGGACCTCCCAGTGTGACAAAACAGTTCGGTTTCGGCATAGCCGGCCAAACTGGGGGCGGTATTGTAGAGAAAAGCTCCCCGCTTCGCCAGTTGCGGTCGGAAACCCGGTTTAAACCGGGTTTTTAGGCCATAAACATGCCGCCGTTCACGTGCAACGTCTCGCCCGTGATGTAGCTTGCGCCCGGCGAGGCCAGGAATAGCACCGTCTGGGCGATGTCCTCCGGGGCACCCAGGCGGTCCAGCGGTATCTGGAGCTTGAGCGCGGTGCGTTGCTCCTCGCTGAGGTCGCGGGTCATATCCGTGTCGATGAAACCCGGGGCCACGGTGTTCACGGTGATGTTGCGCGAACCCACTTCCCGGGCCAGGGACTTGGTGAAGCCCAGGATGCCGGCCTTGGCGGCACAGTAGTTGGCCTGACCGGGGTTGCCAGTGGAACCTACCACGGAAGCGATGTTGACGATGCGCCCGCGCCGCGCTTTCATCATGCCCCGCAGGCAGGCCTTGGAGAGACGGAACACGGAAGTCAGATCCGTGTCGATGACCGCGGACCAATCCTCTTCTTTCATGCGCAAGAGCAGCGTATCGCGGGTGATGCCCGCGTTGTTCACCAGGATGCTCGGGTCGCCGAACTCCGCGGCTATTGCTTTCACGATCTCGTCCACCTGGGCCGGGTTGCCCACGTCCAGCACCATGCCGCGGCCGCGGATGCCGGCGGTCTTGAGATAGGCACTGATCTTGTCTGCGCCTTCGGCGCTGGTAGCGGTGCCGATCACGGTGGCGCCGGCCTTGCCGAGAGCTTCGGCGATGGCCTTGCCTATTCCGCGGGTGGCGCCGGTGACGAGCGCGACGTCCTGGTTAAGCATCGTTCAAGCTCCTACCGCGGCCAGGGCGGCCTGCAGTGTGATGGGGTCATAGACCGGATAGGCTTCCACTGCCTTGTCGATACGTCTGGCGAGCCCCACCAGCACTTTGCCAGGGCCGAATTCCACCTGCTTCATGCCGCCGAGCTGCGCGAGCTTCTGCACTGTCTCCACCCAACGCACCGGGCTGTGCAGCTGCGCCTTGAGAGCTGCGCGGATCGCATCGGGGCTCGTGTGGCTCTGCACGTCCACGTTCTGGAACACCGGGATAGCGGGTACTTTCACGCTCATGCCCGCGAGACGCTCAGCCAGCTTCTCGGCGGCCGGACGCATCAGCGCGCAATGGGACGGTGCGCTCACGGGCAGGGGCAGCGCGCGCTTGGCGCCGCGCGCCTTGCAGGCTTCGCCCGCCCGCTGCACCGCGGCCGTCGTGCCTGCGATCACCACTTGTCCCGGTGCGTTGTAGTTCACCGCTTCCACCACTTCGCCCTGGGCGGCTTCCGCGCAGGCGGCGCGTACTTGTTCGTCGTCCAGGCCGATGATAGCCGCCATGGCGCCCTGGCCTGCCGGCACCGCCTGCTGCATGGCCTGGCCGCGGAACTCCACGAGTTTCACCGCATCCTTGAAATCCAATGCACCGGCGCAGACGAGCGCGGTGTATTCCCCGAGACTGTGGCCGGCCATGGCGATGGGATCGCGTCCACCGGCGGCTTTCCATGTGCGCCAGGCGGCGACACCGGCGGCCAGGAGCGCCGGCTGGGTGCGCTCCGTGGCGTTCAACTTCTCTTCGGGACCCTGTTGGCTCAAGGCCCAGAGGTCATACCCCAGGGCTGCGGATGCTTCGCCGAAGGTGCGCTGCACTTCCGGATGCTCGGCGGCGAGCGTGCCCAGCATGCCCACCGATTGGGAACCCTGACCGGGGAATACCGCGGCGAAACTCATGGTCCGACTCCGGGTCGCGCAAAGCCGCGCATTATACGGTGCCATGGTAACCCGCCGCCGAAGCCGAGCAGTGCCCCGGCCAGGGCGCCGTAGAGATGGGCATCCACGATGACCGAGCCGCCGCTGGTACCGGTGGAGAACGGCAATGGGCCGAACAGCTGTTCGTAAGCGAGCTTCAGGATCAGGAAGCCCGCGAGTATCCAGCCGAAGCGGTCCCGCCGCCGTATGAGTCCGAGGGACCCGGCGGCCCATAGGGTATCCAGCGCCCCGGAGATGCCCACATACCACCCCACCCCAGGGTCACCCAGGAAGAGACCCAGCCCCACTGCCAGGGACCCCACCAGCACAGTCACAGGCGTACGCCATCCGGGCAGCGCATCCGCGAACAGGAGCCAGAGGAGCAAAGCGCCGGCCATGTCTTCCAGGAGATGCCCCGGTCCCAGGTGCACGAAGTTTCCGGTGACGAGACGCCATATCTCTCCATGCTGGATCGCGACGCGGTCATAACGCAACGGCAGCCGCAGCGCATCGCCGCCGCATGCCAGCAAGAGGCAAGGCAATATCACCACCAACACCGGCCAATGTTGTCGCAGCAGTCTCTGGACGCGGTTACCGGGTTGTATCAGCGACGGACCCATGGGGGCCTTGGTGTATGATTGTTGTTCGCGCGGGATGCGCTTAGTCAAATTTTACCAGCCAAATCACCTATGCAGACCAACAAACGACATTCCGGCTTCACCCTCATCGAAGTGATGGTGGTGGTAGTGATCCTGGGTATCCTGGCCTCCATCATCATCCCCAAGATCATGGACAAGCCCGACCAGGCGCGGGTGGTCAAGGCCAAGCAGGACATCCAGGCCATCCAATCGGCCTTGGAGATCTACCGGCTGGATAACTACGTCTATCCCACGACGGACCAGGGGCTGGACGCCCTGGTGAACAAACCCAGCTCCACCCCTCCGCCGCCGCACTGGAGCCAGTATCTGCCGCGCCTGCCGATAGACCCCTGGGGGCATCCTTACCAGTACCTGAACCCGGGCAGCCATGGCTCCTCGGTGGATATCTGGTCCTATGGCGCCGACGGGCAACCGGGCGGTGACGGCATCAATGCCGACATCGGCAACTGGAACCTGGACGAGAACAGCAACCCCGCGAACGGCAGCAACGGCGGCCACTGATCTCCTTATCCGGGACGCGACCTTGCCTCAGCGCGCTCACGGTTTCACACTCATCGAACTTCTGGTGGTGCTGGTCATCATCAGCATCATCGTCACCGTCGGTGTCATCTCCCTCGGTGCTCTGGGCCGTGATCCGCCGGCCAAGCTCGCCGCCAGCCAACTGGCCGATCTCGCCGGGCTCGCGGAGGAACAGGCGGTGATGCAGAGCCAGGAATATGGGCTGTTGATCGAACCCCACGCCTACACTTTCTATATATACGATGGCCGCACCTGGGCGCCTGCCAAGGACGACAGCCTGTTCCGCCGCCATGAACTGGGCGATGAGGTGACCCTCACCCTCGATCTGGATGGCGCGCCGGTGATCCTGGCGCCGCCGCCTGCCACTGTCGCCGATACGAGTTCGCCTTCCGCCGCCAGCGCGGCTCCGGCTGCCGATGGCAGTGACGACGCCCCCAAACCCCAGTTGCTGTTCCTCTCCAGCGGCGAGCTGCAGCCTTTCTCCATCATCGTGGGCGGCGTGGACAAGGACAGCGGCAGTTACACCGTGAAAGGCACCCTGGTGGACGGCATCCAGGTGACGGAGCCCGATGTGCCCGGGAAACACTGACGCCATGCGCATGCGGCAACATGGATTCACACTCATGGAAGTGCTGGTGGCTCTGGCGGTGATGGCGCTGGGCATGACTGCTGTCATCGGCGCCGCCGGCAGCAGCACCCGCCTCGGCAGCGAACTCAGGGACCGCACCTTCGCGGACTGGGTGGCCATGAACGAACTCACCAGCATCCGGCTCGCAGCGACGGCTCCCGCCAGCGGCAGCCTCAATGGAGACGCAGACATGGGCGGCGAGAAGTGGCACTGGAAAGCCACCGTCAGCGCCACCGAAGACCCCAACCTGCTGCGCATCGACGTGGATGTGAGCACCAGCGACAAACCCGATGACGTGATCGAGACCGTTAGCGGCTTCATGGGCAAACCCCTGGGCGCGGGAGGAACGCCATGAGACGGCAGACAGCGGGTTTCACGCTCATCGAACTCCTGGTGGCCGTGTCCATCTTCGCCATCATGGCCACCATCGCTTACGGCGGTTTGGACGGCGTCATCCATCAGCGCACCCGCAATGCGGATGCCATGAAGCGCCTGCGGCAGGTGCAGTTGGCCATGGATATCATGAGCCGCGACTTCGAACAGCTCGTGCCGCGCGCTGTGCGTGACGGTCTGGGTAGCAACGCCTCTCCCCTCGTTGCTGGACCCCAGAACGTGCCACCCATCAGCTTCACCCGCGGCGGCTGGAGCAATCCTCTCGGCGTCATCCGCAGCACCCAGGAGCGGGTCGCCTACAGCCTGGAGGACGGCAAACTCATGCGCTCCTTCTGGCCGGAACTGGACGGGTCGATCTCCGGCGATCCGGTGAAACAGGAGCTGTTGCCGGATGTGACATCCGTGAAAGTGCAGTACGCGGATGCCTCCCACAACTACCAGGATGTCTGGCCGCCTACGGCCAATACCCAGGATGGCAACGGTTCGACGCAGCTTCTCGGCACATCGGCCGGGCAATTGCCGACCGCTGTCAGCATCACCCTCACTCTCAAGGATTGGGGTGACATCACACGCATCGTGGAGGTAGCGGGCCCATGAACCGTCGCACTTCGGCGATACCAGTTTCCAGCAGGCAACGGGGCGTGGCCCTGATCACGGCGCTCATCGTGCTGGCCATCGCCGCCACTCTCTCCGCTGCCATGATCTGGGAAGGCAGCCTGGACACGCGACGCACGGGTACCTTGATCCAGGGCAACCAGGCCATGGAGTACGCCCTCGGCGCCGAATCCTGGGCGGAGCAGATCCTGTTGCGGGATGTCCAGAAGAACCCCGGCATCATCGATCTGGGCCAGGACTGGGCACAGCAGCTACCGCCCCTGCCGGTAGAAGGCGGACAGATCATCGGCCACATCGAGGACATGCAAGGCCGGTTCAACCTGGATACTCTCGCTCCAGGGCAAGCACAGTCAGTCTACAAGCTGCAGTTCGGCCGGTTGTTAAAGGCGCTCAACCTCGACCCAAGCATCGCTGATGCGGTTTCGGATTGGATGAATACCAACACAGTCGCAAGCCCCAATGGTGCGAAGGATGATTTCTATTCCCGCCTCCAACCACCTTATCTCACCGCCATGGCTCCCATGACCAGTGTCAGCGAACTGGAACTGGTGAAGGGCGTGACGCCCCAAGTGTATGCGGCGCTTGCACCCTATGTCTGTGCCATCCCCGTCAACACCAACCCCGGTGGCGGTCAATCCCAGGGAGGCTGGGGCCTGAACTTCAATACAGCATCGCCACTCCTGCTTATGACCCTGGCGGATAACATCACAGAGGATCAGGCCGCACAGGTAGTGGCGGCACGGGCGAACCAGGGCATCACCCAAGCGCAATTCACCAGCATAATTAAGGCGCCCAACGGGCCGCCGGCGGTGCCTACCAGCAGCTACTTCATGCTGACGGTGACGGCGGAGATTGGCAGCACCCATGTCACCCTGTACAGTCTGCTGAATCTCACCGGCAACACGGTCAAAGCCGTACGCCGTACTTTCGGGACACTCTAGGGATGGCTGAATCCATCTATCTGCAATTGCCACGTGCCCCGGGACCCGCCCATTGGCTCCTGGTGGATGCGCTCGGCAACCGTATCGGCCTGGTACAGCAGGGTTCACTCGCGGACGCCGCGACCCAGGCCCATGGCCGGCGGCTGACGGCCTTCGTGCCTGGCGAACAGGTGTCGCTGTTCCTGGCGGACATCCCCAGCCGCAGCCTGCAGAAGGTGCAACAGGCCGTGCCCTTCCTGCTGGAAGACAAGTTGGCGGAAGATGCGGACGTGCTGCACTTCGCCGCGGGTTTGCGCGACACCGGCGGCCATCTGGTAGCGGTCACGGATCAGGCACGCATGCGGCTATGGCTGGGTGAGATCGCTCAGGCCGGTCTGGAACCGGTGCAGCTCATGGCGGACACCGCCGCTCTCGCTATCCAGCCGGATACTACAGTCATCGCCTTGGACGGGCCCTATGTGATGACGCGCTTCCCGGATGGCAGCGGCTTCACCGCCGAGCGCGAATTTGCCCTCGGTCTGCTCAAGCGGCGCCTGGGCGTTGCCGACGGCACGGCCACACCGGCGCGCGTGGTGATCCATGCGACCGAAGCGGATGATGCCCAGGGTTTCATCGCGGCGCTGGAGAGCACCGGTGCCGAGTTCAGCCAGCACGCGTTGAAAGACGGCGTGCTGCCGCTGCTGGCCGCCGGACTCCGGCAGCAGCGCGGGGTGAACCTCCTGCAAGCGGACTTCCAGCCGCGCAGCGATTTCCAGGAACATTGGCGGGTATGGCGGGTGGCCGCCGTGCTGTTCGCCACCTGTCTCCTGCTGCTGTTGATCCAGCAAGGTATGGGCTATGTGCGTCTGCGGCGCGAAGCCACCGACCTCGATGCCCAGGTAGTCCAATTGCTTGGCCAGGCCATGCCCAGTAGCAAAATATCTCCCGGCACCGAAGAGATACGCATGAAGCAATTGCTGTCCCAGTTGCAAGGCGGCAGCAGCGCCGGCGCGCTGTTGCCGCTGTTGGATGCTTTGGGCGGCGCGATCACGGCGAACCCTTCCATACAGATCATCGCCCTGAACTATCAGGGTGGGTCTTTGCAAGCACAGTTGCAGGCCGGCGACATCGGCGCGCTGGATGCGCTCAAGTCGGCCATCGGCAACAAGGCGGGCATCACCGCGAACCTCGATTCCGTGAACGCTTCGGGTAGCCAGGTCACGGGCCGCATCACTCTCAGCGGTGGCGGCCCATGAGCCGCACCGCCGAACTGCGCACCTGGTATCAATCCTTGCAGCAGCGCGAGCGACAGGTGCTGCTGGCCGGCGCCGTCGCCCTCGTGGTGATGCTGGTGTATGCGGGCCTCTTGCACCCCTTCTTCTCGAGCAGGCAGGCCTTGCAAGAGGACATCGCGGATCGCCAGGAACTCCTCACCTGGATGCGTCCGGCGGCGATACAGATACAGTCCCTGCGCGGTCAGCAGCCCACCGGCCTGCCGACAGGCCAGTCCCTACTGGCGGTGGTGGACAAGAGCGCGGGCGAGGCCGGTTTCGGCGCCGCCCTGAAGCAAGTGCAGACCGACAACGACGGTTCGGTGCGCGTGCAGATGCAGGGCGCGGGTTTCGACAGCCTGGTGCGCTGGCTCGGCAGTCTGCAGCAGCGTTACGGCATCACGGTGCGCGAGTTCACCGCCCAGCGTTCGACTACGCCCGGCAATGTGGATGCGAGCATCACCCTGGTGTCACCCGGCTCATGAAGCGCAGCACCTTGCGCGGCTGGCTCCTGGGACTGGCAGCCTATTTCATCTTCCTGCTGGCGGCCCTGCCGGCTGCTTACCTCACCCATTGGATCAGCAGCCATGTGCCCGGCATGGAACTGGGCGGCGTCTCCGGCAGCGTGTTCTCCGGTCGCGCCGAAGAGCTGCGCATCGGCTCCCGAAACCTGGGCGCCGTGGATTGGCACTTCGATTGGCTCGCGCCGTTCACCGCCACCGTGGGCTATCGCTTCCATCTGCATGGCGATACCCAGGACCTGGACGGGCGCCTGGATAAAGGCTTCGGCAGCCTGCACCTGCGCGACCTCAAAGGTCGCGTGGCAGTGGCGAGCGTAGAGCCCTGGCTGCCCCTGCCTTCCCATAGCCTGAGCGGTTCGCTATTGATCGACTTGAAGCAGTTGCAACTGAAGGCCAGCCATCTGCAGAGTGCCACCGGCGACATAGAACTGGATGACGGCGTCTTGAGCTGGCCCGCGGCCTATACCCTCGGCAGCTTCCGCCTGAGCTTGAGCCCCGCTGCCGCCGGTGGGGTAGATGGAGAGATCACTGACGTGGCCTCGCCCCTCAAACTTGCGACCCGGCTCAGCCTGAGCCCCGAAGGCGCTTATCATCTGTCAGGCACCCTCGCCGCCCGGGACCCGGGCGACACAGCCACCCGCAACCTGCTTGCGAACCTGGGCCGGCCTGACAGCACCGGCCAATATCCCTTCGATTTCAAGGGTCAATGGTAAGCCCAGGGAAATTTACTCTATCTCGTGGTTTTTCATTGACTTAGAGCCGCTTAGTTAAGCATTATCCTACTTTCGGCGCTGTGCTCCCAAGTCCTCACTAGAAGGCAGTCGGGAGCCGTTCGCCGTGGGGTCTAGGCCTGAGGTATCTGCTGACGATGAAGCCGGAAAGCGCCATGCATGCCGCGCCCGATGGGGTCCTGTTCAGACTCATGGAACAGACCGCCGGTTTCGTGGGACAGGATTTCTTCCGGCATCTGGTGCGCAGCCTGGCGGTCACCCTGGATGCCGAATACGCCTTCGTCACCGCCCGCGCCCCCGAAAACCCCAATCGCCTGAAGCTCGTGGCCGGCTGGCATGTGAACCACAGTGCCGGCGGCGCCGGCGAGTTCGAAGTACAGGGCTCGCCCGCCGAACGGGTGCTGGCGGAAGGCCGCCTCTGGGTGGAAGACGATGCCGCCACCGTCTTCCCGGCAGATCACTGGCTGCGCAAGCACGGGGTGCGCTCTTACTGCGCTGTCGCCATCCCCGGTGTCGACAGCCAGGCACTCGGCCACCTCGGCATCATGTCGCGCCAGCCCTTCCAGGCCAGCGACGAACTGTTCGATGCCTTGAACCTGCTGGCGGGCCGCTGTGCCGGTGAATTACGCCGCCGCCGCCTGGACGATGTGCAGCGCCTGGCGGCCGCCAAGTTCGCCACCGCCTTCCGTGCCGCGCCGGGCATCATCGCCATCTCGGAACTGGAGAGCGGCAAGTTCACCGACGTCAACGCCGCCGTGGAACGCATGCTCGGCTACAGCCCCGCCGAGATCATCGGCCGCACCGCCGTGGAACTCGGCATCTGGGAATACCAGGACGAGCGCGAGGAACTCCTGCAGGAACTCAAGCTCAAGGGGCGCCTGGGCAACCGGGAAGTGCACCTGCTGACGCGCTCCGGCGAGAAGCGCCGGGGGCTCGCCTCCGCTGAGATGATCGAGCTGGAGGGCAAGCCTTACGCGCTCACCGCTGTGCTCGACGTGTCCGATTACCGCAATGCGCTGGATGCCCTGCATCAGCGCGACATAAGCTACCGCACTCTGTTCAACACCGGCGCGGACGCGGTGTTGGTGTATCCCATAGACAAGGCCGGGCGTGTCATCGGGCCGTTCACGGAAGTGAACGACGCCGCCTGTGCGCTCCTGGGCTACGCGCGCGACGAGATGCTGGAGATCACGCCTTCGTCTCTCGCCGGTGCCGACAAGCTGCGCGAAGCCGGTGAGAAGCTGGTCAGCAGCAGTGCTGCGAGCTTCGAGACCGCCTTCAGGACCAAGGATGGCGCGCAACTGCCGGTGAGCGTGCACGCGCGCATGCTGGTGATAGACGGCCGCAACATGGTGATGGCGGTCTGCCACGACCAGCGCAGCAGCCGGCAGCAGGACGATGCCTTGCAGGACGTGGAGCGCAAATACAGCAACATCGTGCAGAACGCCGTGGAAGGCATCTACCAGACCACACCCGAAGGCCGCATCATCCGCGCCAATAACTCCCTGGCACGCATCCTGGGCTATAACTCCCTGGAAGATCTCCTGGCCGAGGCGCCGAACATCTCCCAGCGCGCCTACCTGCATCCGGAGCGGCGCACCGAGCTGCTGCAGCGCCTGGAGCACGAGAGCCACTACGCCGACCAGGAGTTCCAGCTGGTACGCCGCGACGGCAGCAGCATCTGGGTGAGCGACAACTCCCGCGCGGTGCGCGGCAAAGACGGCAAGATCGAGTATTACGAGGGCACCATCCAGGACATCACGCCGCGCAAGCGTGCCGAGGAAGACCTGGCCCAGTCCGAGGAGAAATACCGCACCCTGGTGGACATGAGCCAGGACGGCGTGTTCTTGAGCGAGCACGGCTCGCTCGTCTATGTGAACCGCGCCCTCGCCACCATGCTGGGTTACAAACCCGATGAGATGACCGGCCTCACCTTCTCCACCCTGCTGGCACCCGAAGACCAGGCTGCCCGCGAGTCCTTCGATGAATCCCATCCTCTGCCTGCCGGCCATGAGTTGCACGAACTCAGGCTCATGCACAAGGACGGCAAGACGCGGGTGACTACCGCCATCACCACCGCTCACGTGCCCTATCGCGGCAAGACCGCGGTCACCGGCACGGTGCGCGACGTGACGCTGCAGAAGAAATCCGAACAGGAACTGGTGCGTAGCGCCTATCACGATCCCCTGACGGACCTGCCCAACCGCAGCTTCTTCACGGAGAAACTGCAGCAGGTGCTGGAGAACGTGGGCAAGCGCAGCAGCGACCGCTTCGCGGTGCTGTTCCTGGATCTCGATCGCTTCAAACTAATCAACGACAGCCTCGGCCACTCCTTCGGTGACCGGGTGCTGGTGACCATCGCGCGCCGCCTGCGCGCCTGCCTGCGTCCCGCGGACCTGATCGCCCGTTACGGCGGCGACGAGTTCACCATACTGGTGGAGAACGTCACCGGCCTGGACGACGCCACCGCGGTGGCGGACCGGGTGCACGAAGAATTGGCGCGAGCCATCACCGTGGACGGCCACGACGTGTTCACCAACGCCAGCATCGGCATCGTCATCAGCGCGGCCCATTACGCCAACCCGGACGAGATCCTGCGCGACGCGGACACCGCCATGTACCGCGCCAAGGCAGCCGGCAAGGCCGGCTACGTGGTGTTCGACGATGCCATGCACGAGAGCGCCAAGGCCAACCTGCGGCTGGAGACCGAACTCAGGCTGGCGCTGCAGCGCAGCGAGTTCCGCGTGCACTACCAACCGGTCATGGACCTGGCGGCCAACAAGCTCTCCGGCTTCGAGGCCCTAGTGCGCTGGGAGCATCCCACCCAGGGGCTGCTCGCCCCGGAACAGTTCCTGGCAGTCTCGGAAGAGACCGGCCTCATCATCCCCATCGGCTGGTGGGTGATGGAGACGGCCTGCGCCCAGTACGCCAAGTGGCGCAAGAAGTACAAGCACCTGAACGACGATCTCACCATGAGCGTCAATATCGCCAACCGGCAGTTCGCCCACTGGGTGCTGCCGCAACGCGTGGCGCGGGTACTGGACATCACGGGCATCAAGGCCAAGAACCTCTGCCTGGAGATCACCGAGACGGTGTTCATGGACAACCCGGATCTCGCCATCGAGACCATCGCACGGCTCAAGTCCGTGGGCGTGAACCTGCAGATGGACGACTTCGGCACCGGCTATTCATCCTTGAGCGCCCTGCGCCGCTTCAAGATCGATACGCTGAAGATAGACCGCTCCTTCATCACCGGCATCGAGCGGGCCCGTGCCGACCGTGCCATCGTGCGCACCATCACGGTGCTGGCGGCGGACTTAGGCATGGACGTGGTGGCGGAAGGCATCGAGAACGCGCGCCAGGTGGAACTGCTGCGGGCCCTCGGCTGCCGCAAGGGCCAGGGTTACTTCTTCTCCAAACCCATGTCTACGCCGGACGTGGAGAAATACTTAGCTGCTCTTGCCCCACCCAAATCTTAGCTTTAGTCCCAACCGGGCTCGGAATACGCCTTTAGTCTTTCAGCCGACACCGGTTTCGTCAGCAGGCTAACCCCTATCAATACCAGCACATTCGCCGCGAGACCGTAGATGCCTTCGTGCAGTGGCAGCGGCCGCCATGTGGGTTCGAACATGAACAAGAGGTTCACGGCGATGCCGACGGCCAGACCCGCCAGGGTTCCCGCCGCCGTGGCCCGCCGCCAATAGAACGTGGCGATGAGTGTGGGGAAGATCTGGGCCACGCCGCCGTAGGAACCCAGTAGCAGTTCCACGAGCGACGTATGGGACACCACGGCGATGTAATAAGCAGCGGCCGTCACCAGCAACACCAGGAGACGGATGAGCCTACGCTCGTCCCGGTCGCTTAAAGCGCGCGGCCACAGGGGCACGAGGATGTCGCGCACGCCCACGGTGCCCGCCGCATGCATCAGCGCATCGCCGGTATGCATGGAAGCCGCCAGGGTGCCGGCGGAGGCCAGACCCACGAGCCAGGGCGACAGGCCCGCATGCTGCAGCATGAAGGGCAGGATGGTGTCCACGGGGCGCACGCCGACGAACAGCAGCACCGCGCTGAAACCGATGATGAGCACCGGTACCATGAATATCTGCATGGTGGGATACATCACCACCATGAGCTTGATGCTGCGGTCATCTTTCGCCGCCATGCTGCGCATGAAGAAATGCGGCCAGCAGCAGAAGCCGAGCACCGACACCACGATGGCGGAACTGTAGCCCCACCAGTCCCAGTGCGCACCCTCGCCGTTCAGTCCCGGTGCCACCAGCATGGCGGCATGGGGGCTCACGGCGATGGCATGGAACATGGCTTCTACGCCGCCGAAGAACTTCCAGGGCAGGTAAAGCCCGAACAGCCAACCGATGACCATCATGGCGATACCCATGAACACGCTGGTCCAGCTGACGCCCAGCATGCCGCTGTACAGCACGTAGAGGGTGACGACGCCGTAAGCCAGCAAGGCGCCCTCCCATTCCGGCAGGAGGCCGTGGCTCGCCACGTTCAGGATGTAACCCACACCTTTGATCTGCAGGGCGAGGTACGGGATCATCGCCACGAGACTCAAGACCGCCACCGTGACCTGCAGACTACGGTTGTCGAAACGGTGGCCCACGATCTCCGCCTGGGTGTAGAACCCCAGGCGCGAACCGATGCGACGCGCCCGGGGACCCAGGAAATAGAACGGGATCATCCCGAACATGCCATAGATAAGGATGTAGAACGCCGCGGCACCACGGGAATAGGCCCAGCCCGGACCGCCCAGGAAGGCGAAGGAGGAGAACACCGCGGCGCCCAGCACGAAATACAACAATAGGGTGCTGAGGCTACGGTCACCGGCCACGTAGCCGGACACGCTGCGGGTGACGAACAAGCCCGGCAGCATGCCGAGCAGGAACGCCAGCCCCAGGTACGCTATGCAGGGGATCAGCTCAATCGGCATGCTTGCCGCCCCGTTCCGGCTTCTCCCCGGTCGCGCGCATATCGGCGCGGAAAGTCAGTACCAGAGCCGCGAACACCAGCACCAGGCAGAGCACGATCCAGGCGAGGCCGAACGGCAAGCCGAAGAGATAAGGCTCGATGCGCGCCGCCGGCAGGTACCCGGGCCAGATGCAGAGACCCAAAGCCAGAAGCACCACCGCCAGGAGCAGCTTATGGCGCAGCGGCGGCCCGCCAGCTCGCTTCATGGATCTTCCCCTTCTCTTCTGCCGTCAGACACGTCATTCGAATATGAGCGTGACCGCCCTCCGGGTGGAGAGCGGTCAGCTGGAGTCACTACAGTGTTTCTATCAGGAGCGGCGCACGCCTTCGGGGTTGCCCATGAAGTCGCCTTTGCCCACGTCCACGCCGTTGTGGCGCAGGATGGCGTAGGTGGTGGTGGCATGGAAATAGAAGTTGGGATACACGTAATCCAGCAGATAGCCCATGCCCTTGAAGGTGCGCGTGCCGGTGCGTTGCTGCAGCTCGATCTTGCGGTCTTCGGAACCGTCGATCTGCGCGGGCTTGAAACTGTGCATATGGGCGATGGTCTTCTCGAGCCGGGCATAGATCTCGGGGAAGGTCTGCTCGTTGTCTTCGTACTTCGGCGGTTCGAGGCCCGCGAGGCGCGAGACGCAGCCCTTGGACATGTCGGTGGCGATCTGCACCTGGCGCACCAGCGGGAACATGTCGGGCGCGAGACGCGCGTTCACGAACACCGAAAGGTCTATCTTCTTCGCCACGGCATGGGCCTCGGCCTTCTTGAGCACGACGAGCAGGTTGCTCAGCACATTGGCGAAACTCACCGCTGAGGCCTGGTACATTGAAATCTGCATGGTCGATCTCCGGTTGCATGTATGGGCGTATGTCACGGATGTGACATGCGCGGGGCATAGAATCTTACGCGCGGCGTGGTCTGTGCGACACTATCCCGACCAACCGCTGCCGAGACAGCCGGACTGTAACCGGTAAACCCCCGAGGAGACACCATGAAGACCCTGACCCAGGCGCTGATCTTGGCTGGCGCTGCGCTGCTCCCCTGGATGGCTGCTCAGGCGGGCGATACCCAGGATTTCGACGTGTTGAAAAATATGTCGGTGACGGATTTCCGGGCCACGGGCCTGGATCATCTGTCGGATGTCCAGATCAAGGCTCTGGATGCCTGGTTCGCGGATTACCAGCGCACCCACGCCTGCGCTGCAGCCAGCAGCTCGCCTGCCAGCGCGGCAGCACCCGCCACACCGGCGTCGGCCCCCGCGCCGACGGGCGACGTGGTAGCACACCTGGACGGTACATTCACCGGCTGGGGCGACGGCACCGTGTTCAAGCTGGATAACGGCCAGGTGTGGCAACAGGTGGACGATTCCGATTTCAGCACCGGCGCCATCAAGAATCCCAAGGTCACCATCAGCAAGGGCTTGATCAGCGCCTACTACCTGTCGGTGGAAGGCGTGAAAGACACGGTGGCGGTGCGCCGCATCAAACCTTGACTAGGGCTTGGGGCGTTTCGCCAGCAGCCGGTCCAAGTGGTTGGCGAAAGCCTGTCGGTCGCTCTGGCTCAAGGGTGGCGGTCCGCCGGTGGGCACACCGCTGTCCCGCAAGGTCGCCATGAAATCCCGCAGGTTGAGCCGCGCCTTGACGTTGTCGGGCGTGTAGAGCTCGCCGCGGGGATTGAGCGCATGAGCGCCCTTCT
The DNA here is from genome assembly GCA_036000105.1 of Gammaproteobacteria bacterium. Classification (GTDB taxonomy): domain Bacteria; phylum Pseudomonadota; class Gammaproteobacteria; order Natronospirales; family REEB76; genus DASUBN01. The sequence goes on along the minus strand of DASYGE010000004.1, from coordinate 17,228 downwards.
CCACCACTTGGGCCGCCAGGGGGATGTCAGCGGTAACCACCAAGTCGCCGGCTTCCACCTGCTTCACGATCTCGTTGTCTGCCACGTCGAAGCCTGAAGATACCTGCACCGACTTGATGTGCTGGGATGCGGGCGTGCGCAGGGACTGGTTAGCCACCAGGGTCACTTGCACCTGGGCACGCTTGGCCGCGCGGAACAGGATCTCCTTGATCACTTTCGGACAGGCGTCTGCATCCACCCATATCCTCACGGGTGTTCTCCGCTCTTGAGCCACTCCAGCGCACCGATGCCGGCTGTGTGGCCCGTGGCGAAGCAAGCGGTCAAGAGATAGCCGCCGGTGGGCGCTTCCCAATCCAGCATCTCCCCGGCGCAGAACACTCCGGGCAAGGCTCGCAGCATGAGGTTCTTGTCCAGGGCCTCGAACCTGACACCACCGGCGCTGCTGATGGCTTCATCCAGAGGCCGGGGCGAGACGAGGGTAAGCGGCAAGCGTTTGATGGCCGCCGCGAGACGTGCCGGATCCGCGAAGACCTCTGCTGGCGCGAGCTCACGTAAGAGGCCTGCCTTCACGCCATCGATACCTGCCTGTTTACGTAGATGGTTTGCCACGGATTGGCTGCCGCGCGGTTTCGCGAGATCGGTGCTGAGGCGTGACGACTCGCGTCCCGGCGCCAGATCGAGATAGAGAGTAGCCGTACCACGCGCGGCCATCTCATCCCGCAGACACGCCGACAGGGCGTAGATCAATCCGCCTTCCACGCCCTTGGCGCTCACGATGAACTCCCCTTGCTGGCTCGTGCCATCCTGAAGACTGGCCACCACGGGTTTCACTGGTTCACCCGCATGCCGCGCGCGGAGATGCTCGCTCCAGGCCACATCGAAACCACAGTTGCTGGGTATGAGCGGCTGCAATCCGATACCACGTGCGGTGAGCAAGGAGACCCATGCTCCATCAGAACCCAGCTGCGGCCAACTGCCGCCCCCCAGGGCCAGCACCGTCGCATCGGGACGTACGGTGATCGTGCCCTCAGGGGTCTCAAGACTCAAGGCGTCTGCTCCGTCCCAACCCTGCCAGCGGTGGCGCAGATGGAAGCCCACGCCCAACTCACGCAGGCGTTTCTGCCAGGCGCGCAGGAGCGGCGCGGCTTTCATCTCTTCAGGGAATATCCGGCCGGAGCTGCCCGTGAAAGTAGTGACACCGAGATCATGGGCCCAGGCCTGCAAGGCAGCCGGGCCGAAGGCGCTGAGCATGGGCTTGAGTTCGCTGCGGCGATGCCCGTAGCGTGATAGGAAGGCCTCGACAGGCTCCGCGTGGGTGAGGTTGAGGCCGCCGACACCCGCCTGGAGGAACTTGCGTCCCACGGACGGCATGGCGTCGTAGAGATCGACCTGCACTCCACCCCGGGCGAGGGTCTCCGCGGCCATGAGGCCGGCAGGACCGCCACCGATGACCGCAGCCGTATGCCGCGGCACCGGCTTGCGTCAGCCCTTCGGCGGGCGGGCGTTGCCCGCCTGGGACATGAGCGTACCCACCATGGCCGACAGGTCACCCATGTTGGCGGGGACCACCGTCACAGTGGATGTCTTGGCGATCTGGCCCCACTGCGCTACCCATTGTTGGGCGAGCTGGTAGTGCAGCGCTTCGGCCCCGCCCTCACCGGCCACTGCTTTCGCGATGGTCTGGATGGCGTTGCCGGTGGCCGTCGCCACCAGGTCGATGGCCTGAGCCTGGCCGTTGGCTCGCAGGATGGCGGATTGCTTATCGCCTTCCGCGGTGTTGATCTGGCCCTGCTTCTGACCTTCCGACTGGTTGATGGCCTGCTGGCGGTCACCCTCGGACTTGGCGATGGCGGCGCGCTTCTGGCGTTCCGCCGTCAACTGCAACTCCATGGCTTTCTGGATGTCGTCCGGCGGCGTCAGGTTGCGGATCTCGTAGCGCAACACCTTCACGCCCCAGCCGGACGCGGCTTCCGTGAGCACGTCCACCACGCCCTTGTTGAGGGTGTCGCGCTGGGACAGACATTCGTCCAGGGCCAGCTTGCCCACTTCGGCACGCATGGTGGTCTGCACCAGCTGCACCACTGCCGTGAGCACATCGTTGGTGCCGTAAGCGGCATTCTTGGCGTCGGTGATCTGATAATAGAGCACGCCATCCACCGTCAGCCGCGAGTTGTCCTTGGTGATGCAAGCCTGCTCGGGCACATCGAAGGGGATCTCGCGCATGTCGAACTTGTAGGCTACGCGATCGAACAAGGGAATGATGATCTGGATGCCCGACGTCAGAACTGTGTGGAAACGCCCCAGGCGCTCCACCACCCAGGCCTGCTGCTGGGGCACGATGCGCACGGCACGCAGGATGGTGAACGCAGCCCAGACGAGTATCAGCAGGCCGACGATGGATGAGATCTCCATGACAAGACTCCTTAAGAAAAATTCGATCCGATTACTGGATCAGTGAGTGATGGCTTTGATATGCAGGCGCATGTCGTCGCGGGAAGTGATCTCGGCGCGCTGGCCGACCTCTGGGCGTCCTGCGCCTTCCCACACCGCTTCCCACAGGGAATCCCGGTACTTGACCCGGACTGCGTCGCCCTTGATCTCGGCGACGGTCACGAGGCCGCCCTTATCCATGTTCGTCAGCTTGTCGGGGTTGGCGCGTTGCATGCGGTGACGCAGCACGTGGGCGAGCGGCATCGCCACCATGGAGGCGATGGCGAACACCACGGCCGCTTGCCAGTCCGTAGAGGCGAAGACCCAGGTATAGGCCGACGTGACCAGAGCGGCGAAGCCCAGCGCCGCCATATAGAAGGTGAGCGTTGCCATCTCCAGCACGATGAGGACGATCCCCGCCGCCAGGAATGCCAAAGGCATCTGATATCCCATGCCGTTCTCCGGGTTCTTGTAGGGGAAGGTCCCGCTACCGTTGATATGTGCGCGTCCGGGCGGGATTCAAGGCCCGCCGGTGGCCTCGAAGTCACAACACCGGTGTGAACTTGCCGATCTCTTTCTCCCAGACCGTGAAGGCTTCGCATCTCACGTCCAGGTCCTCGAATTCATGGGCGCAGCGCACCCGGAAGGCCTTGCAGGCGGCTTCCGATTCCCAGAAGTCCACCGTGATGAACCGCTGCGGGTTGGCGGTATCGTGGTACAGCTCGCTGCGGATATAGCCCTGGGCGCGACGGAAGAACTGCGCCCACGTACCGTCCGGCCCATAGGCGTTCTTGAACTCGGCGATCTTGCCCGGCGCCGCCTGTAATTCCCACGCGTACACGTAGCCTGCTTTCAACGCCCATCTCCTTACCTGGCTGATCCGCTCCTGGCCTCCAGCTCCTGCCAGCGGGAGTATATCTCGGTCACCTTGGTCTCCGCCGCCTGCAACTGGCTGTATAGCTCTTTCAGGCGCGCCGCATCGCTCATGATGGCCGGGTCATGCAGCTGCTGTTGCAAGCGCACCACTTCCGCTTCGGCTTTCTCGACCCGCTGGTCTATGCGACCCAGCTCCTTCTGCTCCTCGTAACTCAGGGCCGGCGTTGGTTTTTTCTTGGGCAGTGTCGCGGCCGTCCGGCGGGCTTTGGTCGGCGCCCGGGTACCGCGGGTCTGCAACCATTGGGGGTAATCCGCGAAGTATTCCGCCTTGCCCTGCCCGTCCAGATACAGAAGTCTGTCGCTCAGCCGACCCATCAGGAAGCGATCGTGGGTGATGAGCACCAGGGCGCCGGGGAAGCCTTCCAGGCTCTCCTCCAGCACTTCCAGGGTGGGGATATCCAGGTCGTTGGTGGGCTCGTCTAATAGGAGTATGTCGGCAGGTTGCAGCATCAGCCGGGCGATGAGCACCCGGGCCTGCTCGCCGCCCGAGAGCCGCGACACCGGCAGACCCAGCTTCTCGATGGGGAACAGGAAACGCTTCGCCCAGGCGCTCACGTGCATGGCGCGGCCCTGGAACACCACGCTCTCGCCCATGGGCGACAGGGTCTGCTTCAGGGTCAGACGCTGATCCAGCTGCTCGCGCCGCTGATCGAAGCTCACCACCTTCAAGCCCTCGGCCCAGACGATGGAACCGGCGGTGGGCGTGAGTTCGCTTTTCATGAGTTGCATCAGGCTGCTCTTGCCGCTGCCGTTCCTGCCCAGGATGCCGAGGCAACTGCCCGGGGTGAGCAGGAGATCCAGGTCCGCGAACAGCCGCTTCCCGCCGCGCTCCACCGCCACGCCCTGCATCTCCACGAGCTTGCGGGTCTTGCGCTGGGTGGCATCGAACTCGATCTCGGCGGCCCTGCCCTCCGCATTGCGGCTCTTGGCTTCCTTGAGATCGGCTTGCAGCTGGTAGGCTGCATCTATGCGTGCATGGGCCTTGGTGGTGCGGGCCTGGGGACCGCGGCGCAGCCACTCCAGTTCCCGGCGGAACTTGTTGGCCATCACCTGCTCTTCCTGGTCCAGCTGGTTGAACACCGCGAGACGGGTCTGGAGGAACTGGCTGTAATTGCCTTCCACCTTCAGATAGCCATCCGTATAGCGGCGGCTCAGCTCCAGGATGCGGTTGGTGACGTTCTCCAGGAAATAGCGGTCATGGCTCACCAGCACGAAAGCGAAGCGCGCCTGCTTCAACAGGCCTTCGAGCCAGAGGATGCCTTCCAGGTCCAGATGGTTCGTGGGCTCGTCCATGAGCAAGAGATCCGGCTGCTGGATGAGCGCGCAGGCGATGGCCAGGCGCTTGCGCCAACCGCCCGAGAGGGCGCCGGTCTTCTGTTGCAGGTCTGGGAACTCGATCTCCCGCAGGAGGTCGCGGATGCTGTTGAGGCCATCGTCCTGATGGGAACCGGGCAAGGCGTGCAGCAGCGCTGCTTCCACGGTGATCTCCGGGTCGAAGATGTCTTCCTGGGGCAGATACACGAGATGGGTGCGGCTGGCTTTCGCCACCTGCCCGCTGTCGCAGGTCTCTGTCCCCGCCAATATCTTCAATAGCGTGGATTTGCCGGAGCCGTTGGGGCCGATCAGCCCCAAGCGCTCGTCCGCGAAGAACCCGAGGCTGATGCCCGAGAACAAGGGCTGGGGTCCGTAGGACTTGGTGACGGACTGGCAGCTGATGAGTAATTCGGATGGCATGGATTCCGACCGGAGACACAGGGCTTGCGAGCCGGCTATGGTCTCATAATCCCGATTCAGGAGTGGGCTTTATCGCCTGGCATCAGGCATATTGGTCGCCATGATCAGCGTCTGGGTGCCGATCTCCCCCCAGCACGCTGCCAAAGCTGCGGCGCACTAAACCCTTACGGAGCGAAGCATGCTCAATCCCGGCCTCGTCATCCCCCTCCTCTGGCTGATCTGGATGATCTCCTGGGTCGCCGCCGCGCGCTGGACCAACCAGACGACGGGGCGCGTCAGCTTCAAGGAGCAACTGCCCTATCACCTGCTGATGCTGGCAGGAATCATCTGCTTCATTGTGCCCATGGATGGCATCCCGCGGTTCTGGCATGTGCACCTCATCGGCGCCTGGATCTGCACTGCGCTGGAAGCCGCAGGCTTCGCTTTCACCTGGTGGGCGCGCATCCACTTAGGGAAACTCTGGTCCGGCACCGTCACCCGCAAGGAAGGCCATCACATCGTGGACACGGGCCCTTACGGCATCGTGCGCCATCCCATCTACACAGGTTTGCTCTTGGCTGTGCTCGCCACCGCCGCGGCCAAAGCCACGGTCTTCGACATCGGTGCTGTGGTGCTCTTCACCCTCAGCTTCTGGGTGAAGATCCGGCTCGAAGAACGCTGGCTCAGCCAGGAACTGGGCGCCGAGAGCTACGCTGCTTACCGCAAGCGCGTCCCCATGCTCATCCCCTTCGGCCCGAAGTAAGAAAGCGAATCACCGCAGACAGGATGTTGACCAAGTCAGGAACTAAAGACTAGCCCCCCTCATGGCGGCAAAAAAGAAATATGAATTTTTTGTGACAGTCAGGCGCTCAAAAATCTGTGGGCAATAACTCGATTAGGAAACCACACTCTTAGAGCGCCGGCTAGCCCCTCCCTTGATCAAGCGTCGCATCCGCCTTTCCCGATCGATGTATCAATACAAGACCCGACCCTACTCACTCGAAAACCACACTCCTGCAAGACCTGACCCCCTCACTTCCAAGACCTGCCCCTGCCCCTACTCACTGCTGCTCGCCAAGCTGCGAGAGCAAGGATATAACGTCGACGCGAAGGTGGATGAGTCCGAGTACGGCAAGTTTGGCTGGGTCATGGACCCGGAATGCGGAATGCAACAAGATAGAACTCTGGCAGCCGCCAAAGGGCAGATAATCAGACTTCCTGTAGTGGTGCACGGCACCGGTGCGACCTACCTCCATGGTCAATGGCCACTAACGCCGCATGCTGACCAATACATGGACGAATGCATGGACGAATGACTAGCCCCTCCCTCTCAGCACCAACCGCGCGAAACGACGACAATTTTGTTACAGTAACCCCACGTCTATCACGGACTTAGGACAGCGACTAGCCCCTCTCCTGTACACTCAAAACGTGGTCTGTCCCCAACTATTCTCAGCCCGGTTAATGGCTCTGACAAAGCGGGTTTACATACACTAACCAACCCGGGATGATGCAAGCGTGGATCGTGTAACAGTAAAACCGAAGTTGCTTCGCTGGGCGATCGAACGTTCGCGAGTGGACTTCAACACGCTGGTGCATCGCTTCCCGAAACTTCCAGACTGGGAGCAGGGTGACGCAAACCCGACTCTGAAGCAGTTGGAAAGCTTTGCCAAGGCAACTCATACTCCCATCGGATTCTTTTTTCTGGCGGAACCGCTCGCAGAGAGAGTCCCTATTCCGGACTTCCGTCGGGTTGCAGGCGCTCAAATCCATGGGCCGAGCCCTGACCTGCTCGATACCATCTATCTTTGCCAGCAACGCCAAGATTGGTACCGCGACTATGCGCGTTCCACAGGAGATGAACCACGAGGTTTTGTCGGATCTGTCCGCATTAATAATGATGTCATAGCTACGGCACGGCAAATACGAGAGGCCATAGGGTTTGACGTAGAGAAGCGACGCCTAATGCCAACGTGGACCGATGCGCTGCGCGGCTTTATCGAGTTAGCGGACAACTTGGGCATTTTGGTAATGGTCAGCGGGGTGGTAGGCAGCAATAACAAGCGTAAGCTCGATCCGCAAGAATTTCGCGGCTTTGCACTAGCCGACCAACTGGCGCCTTTGGTGTTTATCAACGGTGCGGACTCTAAGGCTGCACAAATGTTCACCTTGGCACACGAGCTGGCCCATATATGGTTGGGGGAAACCGCTGTTTCCGACGCTGAAGCATCCGCGGTACCGAATAATGCTATCGAAAGCTGGTGTAACCGTGTAGCTGCCGAGCTACTCGTTCCGATAACGGCATTTGGCGTTCAATATGCACGCAACAGACCGTTGCGCGAAGAGCTGGATCGCTTAGCCCGCGTGTACAAAGTGAGCAGGCTGGTAATTCTCCGCCGAATTTACGATAGCGGAGGGCTTAGTAGAGACGCATTCTTTAAAGCATATGAAGCCGAGTTAGACCACCTACGCGCCTTGCCTAAAGGTAGTGGTGGCGATTTCTACCTAACGTTGGGTGCGCGAGCAAGCAAGACTTTTGCGCGCGCTTTAGTCGTCAGCACAGTTGAAGGCCGTACTCCGTTCACCGAAGCCTTCCGTCTTCTTGGGTTTAAGAAGATGGCAACGTTCAGCGAGCTAGGACGCACGCTGGGAGTCGCTTTCTAATGGCCTACCTTCTCGATGCGAACGTCTTCATAGCCGCCAAAAACTTGCACTACGGTCTAGATTTTTGCCCTGCATTTTGGGAGTGGCTGGCTACGAGTAACTCTGCGGGTAAGGTGTTTAGTATCGAAAAAGTCGGTGATGAAGTTCAGGCGTTGGCGGATGAGCTTGCGGGTTGGGCGGCTAGTCGAGGTGACAGATTTTTTCTGAAGCCAGGTGCCGCAGTCTTACCGTCTCTCGCCACAGTTAGCAATTGGGCAAGTGGGCAGCATTATGAACCTGCTGCGATCTCCACCTTTCTTCAGGTAGCCGACTACTACCTTGTTGCCCACGCTCATGCAGGCGGGCATACGGTCGTTACACACGAAGTTCCGTCAGTCTCGGTGAGAAAAATAAAAATACCCGATGCTTGTATTGGACTTGGAATAAAGTTTATGACGCCCTTTGAAATGTTGCGTATTGAGCGCGCACGTTTTGTTTTGGGCCCTAGCGCTTAAGAGTCACGAGTTTTGTCGGGGCGAGAGGGCCAGCTGTACAGCAGCCTGACGGCTGACGAACTTGTAGGCCACGGTTCTCCACGTCCTTTGTAGAGCGTCAAAACCTGACTAATGGAAGCCGGAATTTCAGATCATGTTTGGAGCTAGAAGAGATCGCGGGACTGGCTGAGCGATATGCAAAGACAGCCTAAACTATAGACGCCTTTTGTACTGATTCTTCTTTTATCGTTTTCCAGATTGATCCTCTGCGCATAACGGCCCAGATACCAACCCCAAATAACCCTACCGATAAGACAATCAAGAAAGGCGCAAAAGATTTAGATAGAACATCACCAATAGCAGTTGGTGTAGTGGCATAGGAATAATCTATCCAAATACCAGCTGCTATCGAAAACGAAGCGAACCCCCAAGAGAAAAAGGTTGTCGCAAGCGTATTAAGCATTGAAAGCGTGGTGGCCTCACCTTCTAGAATCCCAAACACCCTGACTTCACGTTCTGCATAAACAGCACTGACCGTAGAACCAGGGGTGGCATTGATTAGCCTTCCCTGGCTCTTAACAACAATAGGTCTTGTACCCCTTCCCGCCATATCTTCAGCATGGCACCAGATCAGTGTTTTTGACAATAAGGGTTCACAGATTGGAATCAGTCTAATTCGGCGTAAACCGCCTACTTTAAGAATTTGTCCTTGAAACTGACCCACTACCGCCCGGCCTTTCACCCGGAGCAAGGAAAGCCTAGGGCGAAAGTGAACCTCTGAGGAGGTTCAAATCCCTTAATCACCCAGTCCCGCCCTCTTTAGTCGGGACGAGAGGGCGAGGCGCATAGCGCCGAGCGGGAGGGCATGGATGCCCGACCTGGGATTTCCCGCGGAACAGGATAGTGGAGCGGGAAATTGAACCTCCCGACCCCTGAAATATAAGGCCGTCGGAGGTTCAAATCCTCTGCGCAGGGAAAGACCTTATGCCCTGCCCCACCCACGAGTTTCTTTGGAAGGTAAATTGGTCGGGACGAGAGGATTTGAACCTCCGACCCCTTGCACCCCATGCAAGTGCGCTACCAGACTGCGCTACGCCCCGACTAAGGCTTGAGAACCGGGCTGTAAGCCCGGAAAAGACAGGCGAATGATACTCGAACCAGGCTCCGGGCGGAACCCGAGATTAACGCTTGAGGATCTGCAGAAGCTCGTCCAGCTCGACGCGCATCTGGCGCACGATCTGGTGGCTCTGGGTAATATCTTGCTTAGCTCCGTCGCTGGACAGCTGCTGGCGGGCGCCACCGATGGTGAAGCCCTGTTCGTACAGGAGGCTGCGGATCTGGCGGATGACCAGCACGTCATGGCGCTGGTAATAGCGGCGGTTGCCGCGGCGTTTCACGGGCTTCAGCTGCGGGAATTCCTGCTCCCAATAGCGCAGCACGTGGGGTTTGACCCCACACAAGTCGCTGACCTCGCCGATGGTGAAGTAGCGCTTGCCCGGGATCGGGGGGAGTTCGCTATTGTTCCCGGCTTCCAGCATATGTCTCCACCCGTGCTTTGAGCTTCTGACCCGGACGGAACGTCACCACCCGGCGGGCGGTGATGGGGATCTCCTCTCCGGTCTTGGGGTTGCGCCCCGGCCTCTGATTCTTGTTTCTGAGGTCGAAATTGCCGAAACCCGAGAGCTTCACCTGGCGACCCTCGGCCAGGGCCAGGCGGACCTCCTCGAAGAACAGGTCCACCAGTTCCTTGGCTTCCCGCTTGTTCAGGCCGAGCTCTGCGAACAGGGCTTCGGCCATCTCCGCTTTGGTCAGCGCCATGGGCTAATCTCTTATTGTGGCTCCCAAACCCCGCCGCAGGCGGTCGGCCACCCGGGCCATAGCCGCATCTGCGTCTTCATCAGTAAGAGTGCGCGAAGAGTCTTGTAAAATCAAGCCTAAAGCGACGCTTTTTCGACCAGAATCTATGCCCTTTCCGCGGTAGATATCGAAGATTCTGACGTCCTGCAGCAGGGCGCCAGCGGCCTCCCGGGCCCCCGCCAGAAGCTCGGCGGCCGAGACCTTTTCCTCCACAACCACCGCCAGATCCCGGCGCAGGGCCGGAAAGCGGGAAATGGCCTCAAAAGCGGGTATTTTGCCCCGTAAAAGCGGCTCCAGGAGCAGTTCGAACAGATAGGCACCCTGGGACAGGTCCAGGCTCTGGGCCACTCCCGGGTGCAATGCGCCCATCCAGCCCAACTCTACCCCGTTGAGCTTGAGGCATGCGGTCTGGCCGGGATGCAGGGCCGGATGGGGGGCATTTTCGGCCTGGAGCTGCCCATTGAGGCCCGAAAAGGCCAAAAGAGCCTCTATATCGCCCTTGAGATCGGCGAAATCGGCGGCTTTCTCCTTGAGACCCCATTGGAGCGGGAATTGGGGTCCGGATATCAGTCCAGCGATGACATTTTCTTGTTTAATTACATCATCTTGCAGCGTAAACCTCAAACCAGTCTCGAAGATGCGGACGCGGTTTTCCTGGCGGCTCAGGTTGTAATGCAAAGCCTTGAGCAGGCCCTGCCAAAGCCCCAGGCGCATCTCGGTCATCTCGGCGGTGATGGGGTTGGCGAGGGGCAAGCCTGCGCTGCCATGCAGCTGCTTCTGGCGGGCTCCGTCCACGAAGCTATAGGTCACCACTTCCTGGTAGCCCCGGTCCACCAGCACCTGGCGCAGGCGCCTTACGTCCCCCTGGGCTGCCGGCAGCCGGTCCATGCCCTGACTGCTGGGGTACTGGAGGGGCGGGATATGGTCGTAACCATGGATGCGTCCCACTTCCTCGATGAGGTCTTCCTCGATCTCGATATCGAAGCGATGGCTGGGGACGGTGGCGCTCCAGCCCTCCTTATCGGTCTTGAGTCCGAAACCAAGGCGCGTGAGGATGCGCGCCACCTCCGCATCCCCTACCTGGATGCCGAGCAAGGCACTGAGGCGAGCCCGGCGCAGCGGCACGGGTTTCTGGACGGCCCTCTTCGTCTCGTGGACCGTCACCGGTCCCGGCTGGCCGCCGGCGATCTGCATCAATAATTGGGTGGCGCGTTCCAGGGCCCGCGCCTGGCCCGCCGGATCCACGCCCCGTTCGAAGCGGTACGCAGCATCCGTGAGCAGGTCCAGCCGGCGCGGCCGGCCGCTGACGCTGGCGGGCGTGAAATACGCCGCTTCCAGGAAGATATCGGTGGTGCCAAGCTGCACGCTCGATTCACCACCGCCCATGATGCCGGCGAGCCCCTGCAGGCGCTCATGATCGGCGATGACGAGGAGGTCCGGCTGGGTGTCGTAGACGCCGCCGTTCAGGAGCTTCACCTTCTCGCCGGCTTTGGCCATGCGCACCACGATGCCGCCACTCAGCTTCTTGAGATCGTAGGCATGCATGGGCTGGCCGAGTTCCAGCATCACGTACTGGGTCACATCCACCACCGGATTCACGCTGCGCAAGCCGGCCCGGCGCAGGCGCTCGCGCATCCAGGGCGGTGTCACGGCGTCGGCACGCAGACCCTTCAGCACCCGCCCACCGTAGGAGGGGCAGGCTTCCGGAGCCTTGTTCTCGACAGGGAAAGTATCCTTGATGGCCGCCGGGATGGCAGCCAGATCCGCGAGCTTGAGCGGCAGATCGTAGAGCGCGCCCAGTTCTCGCGCGAGGCCGAGCACGCCTAAGCAATCGCCCCGGTTCGGGGTGATCTCGATCTCGATGACCTCATCGTCACCACCGAGATAGGCCCTTAGATCAGTACCGAGAGGCGCATCGTCCGGTAATACCATGAGGCCCGTAGCCTCTTCCGAGAGGCCGAGTTCCTTCGCGGAACACAGCATGCCGTGGGATGCCACGCCCCGTAGGGCCGCCTGCGTGATGACCGTGCCGTCAGGCAGTTGCCCGCCCACCAGGATCACCGGCGCTTTCATCCCGACCTGCACGTTGGCAGCGCCGCAGACGATCTGTATGAGTGCGCCCTTGCCCGTCTCCACCTGGCAGACCTGGAGCTTGTCTGCCGAGGGATGGGCGCTAAGCTTCTCCACCTTGCCCACGATCACCTTCTGGAACGCGGGGATGGCGGGCGTCACCGCCGCCACTTCGATGCCGGCGAAGCTCAAGCGCTCGGCGATCTCAGCGGCGTCCGCGTCCACCGCCACGAATTCTTTCAGCCAGGTCTCGCTGATCTTCATGTGTGTGCCCTGGTCAGCGGAACTGGCGCAGGAAGCGCAGGTCGTTGTCGTAGTTCATGCGGATGTCGTCTATGCCATAGCGCAGCATGCCTAGGCGCTCCACACCCATGCCGAAGGCCCAGCCCGTATAGCGCTCCGGATCGATGCGGCAGGCCTTGAGCACGTTGGGGTGCACCATGCCGCAGCCCAGCACTTCCAGCCAACCGCTCTGCTTGCAGACCCGGCAGCCCTGGCCGTAGCAGAAGATGCAGCTGATATCCACTTCGGCGCCCGGTTCCACGAAGGGGAAGTACGAGGGCCGGAAACGTATGCGCAGGTCATCCTGCTCGAAGAAGCGCTGCATGAAATCCGTGAGGGTGCCGCGCAGATGCGCCATGCTGACACCCTCGTCCACCAGCAAGCCTTCCACCTGGTGGAACATGGGTGTGTGGGTCACGTCGTAATCGTGGCGATAGGTACGCCCGGCGGCGATGATGCGGATGGGCGCGCCGGACTTCAGCATGGCGCGGATCTGTACCGGCGAAGTATGGGTGCGCAGCAGGAAGGGCCGGTCTTTCAGGTAGAAAGTGTCCATCTCGGCCCGCGCCGGATGGTCGGGCTTGAAGTTGAGGGCGTCGAAGTTATGGAACTCGTCCTCGATCTCGGGCCCTGTCTCCATGCGGAAACCCATGCGCTCGAACAGCGCCTGGATGCGTTCCAGGATGCGGGTGGAAGGATGCAAGCCGCCCGCTTCCTGACCGCGGCCCGGCAGGCTCACGTCCACCGCTTCCTGGGCGAGCTTGCCGGCGAGATCCGCCTGCTCCAGCACCCGTTTGCGGGTATCCAGTGCCTCGCCGACGCTCTGCTTGGCCTCGTTGATGCGCTGGCCTGCGGCGGGCCGCTCGGCGGCGGACAGCTTGCCCAGGGCCTTCAGCTGTTCGGTGAGCACGCCCTTCTTGCCGAGGTAATGCACCCGCGCCTCGTCCAGGGCCGCGAGGCTGCCGCAGGCCGCGATGCGGGCCTCGGCTTCGGCCACCAAATTTTCGAGTTCTTTGCTCATACCCCGATTCTTAATCTTAGTTTGGGTGCCCTAAAAATGAGAGATTTTAGACTCTGGCGAGGCACGGACTGCCGAGCAACCGGGCTCGCCATATATGGCGAGCGGGCGGACAGGACGTCCGCCCTGTGCCACCAGCGAAGCAGGATAGCGAAGCGCAGTGCTCATCACCATCCCAGACTACCAGAGTACGAAAGATCCATTTTTAGTGCGCCCAAAAACAAAGGGAAAGGCTTTTCAAAGGCCTTTCCCCTCGCTCGTATGCCGGTGACCTCTGTCAGGCCACCTCATCATCGTCAGGCTAAGCTGGCTTTCGCTTTCTCTGCGAGCGCGGCGAAACCGGCCTTGTCGAAGACGGCGATGTCGGCCAGCACCTTGCGGTCCAGGTCGATCTTCGCCTTCTTCAGGCCGTTCATAAATCGGCTGTAGGAGAGTCCGCTCAAGCGCGCTGCGGCGTTGATACGGGCGATCCACAGGCCGCGCATGTCACGCTTGAGGGCGCGACGGTCGCGGAAGGCATACTGACCCGCTTTCATCACCGCCTGCTTGGCGGTGCGGATATTCTTGCGGCGGGCGTTGTAATAGCCCTTGGCGCGACCAAGCGTCTTCTTGTGCTTGGCGCGGCTGGTGACGGAACGTTTTACGCGTGCCATGTTTCTATCCTCCCCTTATGAGTACGGCAGCATCTGCTTGACGCGGAAGTGATCCTGGGGGACCACGAGCGTCGAGCCGCGAAGCTGACGCTTGCGCTTGCTGCTTTTCTTGGTGAGGATGTGGCGCTTGTGCGACTGGCCACGCTTGTACTTGCCGCTGGCGGTGGCGCGAAAGCGCTTGGCCGCGGCGCGGTTTGTCTTGATCTTGGGCATGTCAAACTCCTGATTGCATCACTAATTGCCTGGCCCCGCTCTAAGCGGCGTTGAGGTGTTTGCCAGGGGTGGAAGGGATAACCCCGACCACTTTTGTTGCTCTACCTTCTTACTCTCAGCGCTGAAAAATCACGATTTGCGTTTCGGGCCGATGATCATCACCATCTGTTTGCCCTCGAGCCGGGGGAACTGCTCCACCTGGCCCACTTCTTCCAGATCCTTCTTGATGCGCTCCAGGATGCCGACGCCGATATCCTGATGCAGCAACTCGCGTCCGCGGTACCTCAGGGTCACCTTAGCCTTGTCACCTTCGGTGAGGAAGCGGATCAGGTTACGCAACTTGATCTGGTAATCGCCCTCGTCCGTCGTGGGACGGAACTTCACTTCCTTGACCTGTATCTGCTTCTGCTTCTTGCGCGCCGTCTGCTGCTTCTTGTTCAGTTCGAAGAGATACTTGCCGTAATCCATCACCCGGCACACCGGCGGATCCGCCGTGGGTGATACCTCGACGAGATCCTGGCCATGCTCGGTGGCGTACTGGATGGCCTCGCGGGTGAACATGATTCCGATCTGCTGGTTGTCCGGGCCGATGACCCGGACCTTAGGCGACGTGATCTCCCCGTTTCGCCGGGCGCGCTTCTCAGAGCTGATTAGATGATCCTCCAAAAATAAACCTGAACCGCCTCGCCCCTCTGGGGCCCATAGGCTTGGTTCAGGCTGACACTCCGCGGCTTGCCACCTCAGACTCGAGACGCCGGGCGAAGTCCTCAAGCTTGAGGCTGCCCAGGTCCTGGCCTTCGCGTGTACGCACCGCCACGGAACCCGATTCCATCTCCTTGTCGCCCACCACCAGAAGGTAGGGGACGCGCTGGAGCGTATGTTCGCGTATTTTAAAGCCTATCTTCTCATTCCTCAAGTCGGATTCCACCCGAAATCCCTGATTCCCATGGGTTTTCAGGGTTTCTGCGGCTTTTTTGGCGAATTCCGCCTGCCGGTCGGTGATGGTGAGCACCACCGCCTGCACCGGGGCGAGCCAGGCCGGGAAACGGCCGGTGTGGTGTTCGATGAGGATGCCGAGGAAGCGCTCCATGGAACCGATGATGGCCCGGTGCAGCATCACGGGTACGTGCTTGGCCCCGTCCACGCCCACGTACTCGGCTCCCAGGGCCCCCGGCATGTTGAAGTCCACCTGCATGGTGCCGCACTGCCAGACCCGGCCGATGGCGTCTTTGAGGGAGTACTCGATCTTGGGGCCGTAGAAGGCACCCTCCCCCGGCGATATATCGAAGGGGCAGCCGGAAGCCTTCAAGGATTCCATCAAGGCCTTCTCGGCCTTATCCCAGAGCGCGTCCTCGCCCACCCGGTTGGCCGGGCGCGTGGCCACCTTGTAGATGATCTCGGTGAAGCCGAAGTCCTTGTACACCCGCTGCAACAGCAGGGTGAAGTCGGCGCATTCCTGCTGGATCTGGTCTTCGGTGCAGAACACGTGGCCGTCGTCCTGGGTGAAACCGCGCACCCGCATGAGGCCGTGCAAGGCACCCGAGGGCTCGTTGCGATGGCAGGAGCCGAACTCGCCGAAGCGCAGGGGCAGGTCCCGGTAGCTCTTCAGGCCGTGCTTGTAGATGAGGATATGGCCCGGGCAGTTCATGGGCTTGATGGCGAAGTCCCGCTCCTCGGAGTGGGTGATGAACATGTTCTCGCGGAAGTTCTGCCAGTGGCCGGTCTTCTCCCAGATGCTCTTGTCCATGATCTGGGGGCCGCGCACTTCGTGGTAGCCGTTGTCGGCATACACACGGCGCATGTACTGCTCCACCTGCTGCCAGAGAGCCCAGCCGCGGGGATGCCAGAACACCATGCCCGGCGCCTCTTCCTGGTTATGGAACAGGTCCAGTTCCCGGCCGATGCGCCGGTGGTCGCGCTTCTCGGCTTCCTCGAGACGCGTGAGATAGGCTTGCAGGGATTTCTTGTCGGTCCAGGCGGTGCCGTAGATGCGCTGCAGCATCTCGTTCTTGGAATCGCCGCGCCAATAGGCGCCGGCCACCTTCATGAGCTTGAAGGCCTTGAGCTTGCCGGTGCTGGGTACGTGGGGGCCGCGGCACAGGTCGATGAAGTCGCCCTGCCGGTACAGCGAGATGTGCTGGTCTGCCGGGATGCTACTGATGATCTCCGCCTTGTACTTCTCGCCCATGTCCCGGAAGAACTTCACCGCCGCATCGCGGGGCATGACGCTGCGGGTGACCGTCTGGTCGGCGGCGGCCAGCTCCTCCATGCGTTTCTCGATGGCGGCCAGGTCTTCGGTGGTGAAGGGGCGCTTGTAGGCGAAGTCGTAGTAGAAGCCGTCCTCGATCACGGGGCCGATGGTCACCTGGGCTTCCGGGAACAGCTGCTTCACCGCCTGGGCCAGCAAGTGGGCCGTGGAATGACGGATGACGTCGAGGCCCTCGGCATCACGCTCGGTGATGATGCTCAAGGGGGCATCGTGGTCGATGACGAAAGAGGTATCCACCACCTTGCCGTCCACCTTGCCGGCGAGGGCCGCCTTGGCGAGGCCGGGGCCGATGTTGGCGGCTACTTCGGCGACCGTCACGGGCTTGGGGAATTCGCGTTTGGAACCGTCGGGGAGCGTGATGGCGATCATCGTGGCTTTCCTTACAGTGGCGACCTATACAAACGGCCGCGTGCTTCGGGTTATCTGGACGAGACAAAATC
Source organism: Gammaproteobacteria bacterium (assembly GCA_036000105.1). Taxonomy (GTDB): domain Bacteria; phylum Pseudomonadota; class Gammaproteobacteria; order Natronospirales; family REEB76; genus DASUBN01. The sequence goes on along the minus strand of DASYGE010000004.1, from coordinate 210 downwards.
TAAAAACTAATCATTTTGGTAGGCGCGATTGGACTCGAACCAACGACCCCCACCATGTCAAGGTGGTGCTCTAACCAGCTGAGCTACGCGCCTGAATTATCTACGTCTCTGAAAAATCCTGGAAGGATTTTTCAGAGACGTAGATAATTCAGGCGCGTAGCTCAGCTGGTTAGAGCACCACCTTGACATGGTGGGGGTCGTTGGTTCGAG
>DASYGE010000003.1:0-43563 GCA_036000105.1 Gammaproteobacteria bacterium | reverse complement strand
CGGCTTCCTGCATACCGGTATCGAGAAGACCTGCGAGGCGAAGTTTTATCACCAGGTTGTGCCGCTCACCGACCGCATCGATTATCTGTGCCCGATGACCAACAATCTCTGCTATGTGCTGGCGGTCGAGAAGCTGCTGGGGCTGGAGATTCCGCCGCGGGCGCAGTGGATTCGCGTCATGATGGACGAACTGACGCGCATCAACTCGCACCTGGTGTGGCTGGGTACCCACGCCATGGACATTGGCGCGATGACGGTGTTCCTGTATTGCTTCCGCGAGCGCGAAGACATCATGGACATGTACGAGGCGGTATCCGGTGCGCGTATGCATGCCACCTACTACCGTCCTGGCGGGGTCTATCGCGACCTGCCGGAGAGGATGCCGCAGTACGCCGAGTCCCGCTTCCGCAGCAAGGGACAGATGACCAGCCTAAACCGCAACCGCCAGGGTTCCTTGCTGGATTTCATCGACGACTTCGCTGCGCGCTTCCCCAAGTGCGTGGACGAGTACGAGACCTTGTTGACCGACAACCGTATCTGGAAGCAGCGCACGGTAGGCATCGGCGTGGTCACGCCGGAACGGGCGCTGTCCCTCGGTTTCACCGGGCCCATGTTGCGCGGCTCGGGTGTCGAGTGGGATCTGCGCAAGAAGCAGACCTACGCCGCCTATGACCAGGTGGAGTTCGATATCCCGGTGGGCGTGAACGGCGATTGCTACGATCGTTACCTGGTGCGCATCGCGGAGATGCGCCAATCTACCCGCATCGTCAAGCAGTGTGTCGATTGGCTGCGCAAGAACCCGGGCCCCGTGATGCCGGAGGACCACAAAGTCACGCCGCCTACCCGCGAGGAGGCGAAGTCCGACATGGAATCGCTGATCCACCACTTCAAGTATTTCACCGAAGGCTATTGTGTGCCTGCCGGCGAGGCCTACGCGGCGGTGGAGCACCCCAAAGGCGAGTTCGGCATCTATATGGTCTCGGATGGCGCCAACAAGCCTTACCGGGTGAAGATCCGCGCCCCGGGCTTCGCGCACTTGGCGGCGCTGGACGAGATGGTGCGTGGCCACATGCTGGCGGACCTGGTGGCCATCATCGGCACCCAGGACATCGTGTTCGGAGAGGTGGACCGCTGATGAGCGAGACCGCAGCCAAAGACGGCTTGCTTTCGAAGCACGCTCGCGACGTCATAGACGAATGGGTGAAGAAATACCCGGAAGGGCGGCAGCGCTCTGCCATCTTCGCCGGACTGCGCGAGGCGCAGCACGAGAACAACGGTTATCTCACGGTGCCGCTCATGGATGCGGTGGCCGATTACCTCAAGCTCGAGCCCATCAAGGTCTATGAGGTGGCCAGCTTCTATTCCATGTTCGAGACCAAGTTCGTGGGCCGCCACAGCATCTCGGTGTGTACCAACATCTCCTGCATGCTGCGCGGCGCTGATGACATCGTCGGCCATCTGGAGAAGAAACTCGGCATCAAGATCGGCGAGAGCACCAAGGACGGCCGCGTGTACCTCAAATGCGAGGAGGAGTGCCTGGCGGCCTGCGCCGGCGCCCCCATGATGATGGTAGACCACAGGTACCACGAGAACCTGACCCCGGAGAAAGTAGACAAGATCCTGGAGGAGCTGAAATGACCCAGCGCAACCAGGTCTGTTTCCGGACCCTGCAGTTCGACCAACCGTGGACCTATGAGAACTATCTCAAGGTGGACGGCTACAAGGCCTGGCGCAAGATCCTCAAAGAGAAGATCACGCCTGAGCAGATCGTCGAAGAGATCAAGGCTTCCGGGCTGCGCGGCCGCGGCGGCGCAGGCTTCCCCACGGGTGTGAAGTGGAGCTTCATGCCGAAGGCGCCCACCGGACCGTCCTACGTGGTGTGCAACTCCGACGAATCCGAGCCCGGCACCTGCAAGGACCGGGACATACTGCGCTACAACCCTCACGCGCTGGTGGAGGGCATGGCCATCGCCGGCTACGCCATGCGCTGCAAGACGGGATACAACTACATCCGCGGCGAGTTCATGGACGAGCCCTATGAGCGCTTCGAACAGGCGCTCAAGGAGGCCTATAAAGAAGGCTTCCTGGGCAAGGGCATCCTGGGTTCAGGGATAGATTTCGACCTGCACACCCATCTCGGCGCCGGCGCTTATATATGTGGCGAAGAGACCGCGCTCCTGGAATCGCTGGAAGGCAAGAAAGGCTTGCCGCGCTTCAAGCCGCCGTTCCCCGCCAACTTTGGTGCTTTTGGCCGGCCCACCACCGTGAACAACACCGAGACCTTCGCCTCGGCGCCCACCATCATGCTGAACGGCGGCAAGTGGTTCGCGGATCTCGGCAAACCCAACAACGGCGGCACCAAGATATTCTCGGTCTCCGGTCATGTGGCCAAGCCCGGCAACTTCGAAGTGCCCTTAGGGTTGCCGTTCCAGGAACTCTTGGCTATGGCCGGTGGCGTCTGGCAGGGCCGCAAGCTCAAGGCCGTGATCCCGGGCGGTTCCTCCGCGCCGGTGCTGCCGGCGGAAGCCATGCTCGCCTGCAACATGGATTTCGATTCCCTCAAGAACGCGGGCTCCATGCTCGGCTCCGGCGCGGTGGTGGTGATGGATGAGACCACCTGCATGGTGAGGATGCTGGAGCGCATCGCGCGCTTCTACTATTCCGAGTCCTGCGGCCAGTGCACGCCCTGCCGCGAAGGCACCGGCTGGATGTATCGCGTCATCAAGCGTATCGAGTACGGCCAGGGCCGCCAGGAAGACCTGGACATGCTGGTGGACGTCTCCAAGAAGATCGAAGGCCACACCATCTGCGCCTTCGGCGACGCCGCCGCCTGGCCGGTGCAGAGCTTCATCAAGCATTACCGCGATGAGTTCCAGTACCACATAGACCACGGCTGCTGCCTGGTGGGCCCGGGCGCCCGTCGGCGCGCGGCGTAAGCACGTAACAGCAGAAGAAACATGGCAGACGAACTGGTCAACATCGAGATCGACGGCAAGCCGGTCAAGGCGCGCAAGGGTGAGATGATCATCCAGGTGGCGGACCGTGAAGGCGCCTACATCCCGCGCTTCTGCTACCACGAGAAACTCTCGGTGGCCGCTAACTGCCGCATGTGTCTGGTGGAAGCGGAGAAGGTGCCGAAGCCGCTGCCGGCCTGCGCCACTCCGGTGATGGAGGGCATGAAGGTGTTCACCCGCTCGGTGCGCGCCATCGCCGCCCAGCGCGCCACCATGGAATTCCTGCTCATCAACCATCCGCTGGATTGCCCCATCTGCGACCAGGGCGGCGAATGCGAGCTGCAGGACCTGGCCATGGGTTACGGCCGCGACATCTCGCGCTACAGCGAACAGAAACGCGTGGTGAAGGACGAGGATATCGGCCCGCTGGTGTCTACGGACATGACCCGCTGCATCCACTGCACCCGCTGCGTGCGTTTCGGCCAGGAGATCGCCGGCATCCAGGAGATGGGCGGCACCGGGCGCGGCGAGCACTTGCGCATCGGCACCTATATCGGTCACGCCATCGATCACGAACTCTCGGGCAACATCATCGACCTCTGTCCGGTGGGCGCGCTCAACTCCAAGCCTTTCCGCAACCGCGGCCGCGGCTGGGAGATGACCCAGGTGGAGACCGTGGCACCCCACGACTGCCTGGGCTCGAACCTCTACGCCCACGTTCTACGCGGCCGCTTCATGCGCGCTGTGCCTAGACCTAACGAAGCGGTGAACGAGACCTGGCTCTCGGACCGGGATCGTTTCAGCTACACCGGTATCGACAGCGAAGACCGCCTGCTTAAGCCCATGGTGCGCAAGGGTGGCAAGTGGCAGGAGACCGACTGGGAGACGGCGCTGGAAGCCGCGGTCAGCGGCCTGCGGGAAGCTTTGGGTAAAGGTCCTGACGCCACCGGCGTGCTGGCCTCCCCGAGCGCCACCGCTGAAGAACTCTATCTCTTGCAGAAACTCGCTCGCGGCCTCGGCTTGTCCAACATCGACGTGCGGCTGCGTCAGGCGGATTTCCGCGACGACGCGGCGGAGCCCCTGTTCCCCTGGCTGGGCCAGGACGTGCAGGCCCTGGAGAACCTCGAAGCGGCGCTCGTGATCGGCTCGAACCCGCGCAAGGAAGTGCCGCTCCTGGCGCATCGCCTGCGCAAGGCTGCCTTGAAGGGCGGGGCGGTCATGTTCCTCAATCCGCGCCGCTATGAATCGTTCTTCCCGGTGGCGGCTTATTCCTTGTGCTCCGCACAGGAGATGCCAGCGGCCCTCGCCGCGGTGCTGAAGGCCACAGGCAAGCCGGTGCCGGCGCACCTGAAAGAATTCGTCGCAGCCCAGAAGCCGGATACAGAACAGACCAAGATCGCCGAGCAGCTGGCCAAGGGCGAGCGCAAGGCGATCCTGCTGGGGCATCTGGCCCTGCGTCATCCTGCGTACGCAGATCTGCGTGCCTTGGCGGCTGCTCTCGCGGAAGCCACCGGTGCCAAGCTCGGTTACTTGCCGGAAGGCGCCAACGGCGCCGGTGCCTGGCTCGCGGGCGCCGTGCCCCATCGCGCCGCCGGTGGCCGCAAGCTCGATCAGCCCGGCAAGAACGCACGCGCCATGCTGGAAGTGCCGCGCTCGGCCTATGTGCTGCTCGGCACCGAACCGGAGCTGGACAGCTGGGATGGTGCCCAGGCCTTGAAGGCCCTCAAAGCCGCCAAACATGTGGTGGCCATCACCAGTTATGCCAGCGAAGCCATGCAGCAATACGCCCATGTGCTGTTGCCGGCCGCCGCCTACGGCGAGACGTCTGGCACTTATATAAGCGCCGAAGGTCGCTGGCAGAATTTCACCGGGGTGGTGAAGCCCTTGGGCGAAGCCCGTCCGGCCTGGAAGGTGCTGCGGGTGCTCGGCAACCTGTTCGAGCAGAAGGGCTTCGAGCAGGTCTCATCCGAGGAGGTCTTGAAGGAACTGCAGGGCATCGTGGGCGAGACCCACGGCGACAACCGCTACAGCGGCAATCGCCCGGTGACGGCCGTGGCCCCGGTCAAGGGTTTCTTCCGCGCCGCCGAGACGCCCATGTATTCCGTGGACGCCCTGGTGCGCCGCGCCGCGCCGCTACAAGAGACCCGCGACGCGGATGCGCTCTGGGCCCATCTCTCGCCGGATGACGCCAAGCGCCTCAAGGTCGTGGCCGGCGACAAACTCAGCCTGCGCCGTGACGGCGCACGCCTCACTCTGCCGGTGAAGCTGGATGAGAGCATAGCGGTGGGCGAGGTGTGGGTGCCCGCGGCGCTGGCCGCCACCCTGAACCTGGGGCCCATGTTCTCAGCCGTGGAACTGGAGAAAGCTTGAGATGAGCGCTCTCTGGCAAAACCTGCTGAACTTCTGGGACGCGCTGCCCTTCGCCTGGCAGCTGGTGATCCGTTCCGTGGCCGGCATCATCGCCATCATGATCCCGCTGATTCTGTCTGTAGCGTATCTCACGCTCGCGGAGCGGCGCGTCATCGGCTTCATGCAAGTGCGCATGGGCCCGAACCGCGTGGGCCCCTGGGGCCTGCTGCAGCCCTTCGCCGATGTGCTCAAGCTCGTGTTCAAGGAGATCGTGCTGCCGGAGAAGGCCAACATCTTCATCTTCCTATTGGCGCCGGTCATCTCCATCGCCACGGCCTTCGCCGCCTGGGCGGTGATTCCCTTCAACGACGGGGTGATACTCGCCAACATCAACGCCGGGCTGCTCTATATCCTGGCGCTCACATCCTTCGGTGTGTATGGCGTGATCCTGTCCGGCTGGGCCTCGAACTCCAAGTACGCTTTCCTGGGGGCCATGCGCTCCGCCGCCCAGATGGTCTCCTATGAGATCGCCATGGGCTTCGCGCTGGTGGGCGTGCTCATGGCGAGCCAGAGCCTCAACTTGAACGACATCGTGCTGGGGCAGTCCGGTGGGGTAGGGCATTGGTACCTCTGGCCGCTCTTGCCGCTCTTCTTCATCTACTTCATATCTGGCGTGGCCGAGACCAACCGCGCGCCCTTCGACGTGGCGGAAGGTGAATCGGAGATCGTGGCCGGCTTCCATGTGGAGTATTCCGGCACCGCCTTCGCCACCTTCTTCCTGGCGGAATACGCCAACATGATCCTGATCGCGGCGCTGGCCAGCATCCTGTTCCTGGGCGGCTGGCTCTCACCCTTCCAGGGAGTGCCGGTGGTCGGCGACAGTTTCCTCGCCAAGTCGAGTTTCGTCTGGTTTGCGGTGAAGATGTGCTTCTTCCTGTATCTGTACCTGTGGTTCCGCGCCACTTTCCCGCGCTATCGCTATGACCAGATCATGCGGCTCGGCTGGAAGGTGTTCATCCCCATCACCATCCTGTGGCTGTGCATCCTCGGCCTCATCATCGTGCTGGGTGTGCCACTTACGGTATTCGGTGGCTGGACGGTGGCCGCCGCCGCGCTCTTCATGCTTGCCAACATCATCCTGTCCAGACCCAACGCGAGGACGTCATGAACGCGCTGCGCAGTTGGATGCGGAGCCTGCTCCTGACCGAGCTCCTGCAGGGCATGGGACTGACGCTGAAGTTCTTCTTCTCGCCGAAGTTCACCATCCGCTACCCGGAAGAGCACACGCCCAAGTCGCCCCGCTACCGCGGCCTGCATGCCCAGCGCCGTTATCCCAACGGCGAGGAGCGCTGTATCGCCTGCAAGCTGTGCGAAGCAGTGTGTCCGGCGTTGGCCATCACCATAGACTCGGAGATGCGCGAGGACGGCACCCGTCGCACCACGCGCTATGACATCGATCTCTTCAAGTGCATCTACTGCGGGTTCTGCGAGGAAGCCTGCCCGGTGGACGCCATCGTCGAGACCAGCATCACCGATTTCCATTTCGAGAAACGCGGCGAGCAGATCATGACCAAGGAGAAGCTCCTGGCCGTGGGTGACAAGTTCGAGCGTGACATCGCCGCCGACCGCGCGGCCGACGCGCGCTACCGCTAGGGGAAGCCATGGTCCAGGAGATCATATTCAGCATCTTGGCGGCCGTACTGGTGGGGTCGGCGCTGGGCGTCATCACTTCCCGTAACCCGGTGCACTCGGCGCTGTTCCTGGTGCTGGCCTTCGTCACCAGCTCCGGCCTGTGGCTGCTGCTGGAGGCGGAGTTCCTCGCCATCGTGCTGGTGCTGGTGTACGTGGGCGCGGTCATGGTGCTGTTCCTGTTCGTGGTGATGATGCTGGACATCAACACCGCGACCCTGCGGCAGGGCTTCGCGCGCTATGCACCCATCGGTGCCCTGGTGGCGCTGGTCATGGCGGGAGAGATCGGCTACGTGGTCTGGTCCCAGAAACTCGGCGTGACCTTCGGCACGCCGGTGGTCCACGACGCCAGCTACAGCAATACCCGGGAACTGGGCAACCTCATCTATACGGTCTATGCCTTTCCCTTCGAGATCGCCGCGGTGATCCTCCTGGTGGGCATCGTGGCAGCCATCGCCCTGACCCTGCGCCGCCGGGAGAACACCCGCAGCCAGGATCCGGCCAAACAGGTGCGGGCCACGGCCAAGGGCCGGGTGCGGCTCGTGTCCATGCAGACGGACGGCGCCAAGCGGCAGGGGAAGCAGCCATGATCACCCTGTTCCATTTCCTGGCTTTGAGCGGCGCCCTGTTCGCCATCAGCGCGGCGGGCATCTTCTTGAACCGCAAGAACGTGATCCTGCTGCTCATGTGCATCGAGCTCATGTTGCTGGCGGTGAACTTCAACTTCATCGCTTTCTCGCATTACCTGAACGACACCGCCGGCCAGGTGTTCGTGTTCTTCATCCTGACGGTGGCGGCGGCGGAGGCGGCCATCGGCCTCGCCATCCTGGTGGTGCTGTTCCGCAACCGTGCCAGCATCAACGTCGAAGACCTGGATCGCATGAAGGGCTGATATGAACCTGGAGAGCATCTTCCTCATCATCGTCCTGGCGCCGCTCATCGCGGCGCTGGTGGCTGGCCTCGGCATGCGCTATATCCCGAGGGCGGCGGCCCACTGGCTCACGATAGCTGGCGTAGGCGTCTCCTTCCTGCTCTCCGCCTGGGTGCTGTGGCAGATGCTGGCGGGCGCTCTCGGCGACACCAACATGACGGTGTATTCCTGGGGTATCAGCGACGGCGTGAACTTCCAGGTGGGTTTCCTGGTGGATCACCTGACCGCGCTGATGATGACGGTAGTGACTTTCGTCTCGCTCATGGTGCATGTCTACACCATCGGCTATATGCACGACGATCCGGGGTACAAGCGCTTCTTCAGCTATATCTCGCTGTTCAGCTTCTCCATGCTCATGCTGGTGATGGCCAACAACTTCCTGCAGCTGTTCTTCGGTTGGGAAGCGGTAGGCCTCGTCTCCTATCTTTTGATCGGCTTCTGGTACACCCGGCCGACGGCCATCTACGCCAACCTCAAGGCCTTCCTGGTGAACCGGGTGGGCGACTTCGGTTTCCTGTTGGGCATCGCCATGGTACTGACTTACACCGGCAGCCTGGATTACGCCGACGTATTCGGCAAGGCGTCGCAGTTGAGCGGCCAGACCATCGCCTTGCTGCCACCGTCCCTCGGCGGCTATGCCTGGTCGGTGCCCACGGTGATCTGCATCCTCTTGTTCATCGGCGCTATGGGCAAGTCCGCCCAGGTACCGCTGCACGTGTGGTTGCCGGATTCCATGGAAGGCCCCACGCCCATCTCGGCCTTGATCCATGCAGCCACCATGGTGACTGCGGGCATCTTCATGGTGGCGCGGATGTCACCGCTGTTCGAGCTCTCGGATACGGCGCTCTCGATGGTGCTGGTCATCGGTGCCACCACGGCCTTCTTCATGGGTCTGGTAGGCGTCGTCAACAACGACATCAAGCGGGTGGTGGCGTATTCCACGCTCTCCCAGCTGGGCTACATGGCGACAGCCCTGGGCGCCTCGGCTTACACCGCCGGCATCTTCCACCTCATGACCCATGCCTTCTTCAAGGCGCTGCTGTTCCTGGCGGCGGGTTCAGTGATCATGGCCATGGATCATGAGCAGGATATGCGCTACATGGGTGGTTTGCGGAAATACCTGCCTATCACCTACGTCACCTGTGTGATCGGCTCCCTGGCGCTCATCGCCTTCCCGGGCTTCTCCGGCTTCTTCTCCAAGGACACCATCATCGATGCGGTGCATGCCTCGACCCGCGCCGGTTCCACCTACGCGTACTGGTGCGTACTCCTGGGCGCCTTCATCACCGGTCTCTACACCTTCCGTATGCTGTTCATGACCTTCCACGGCAAGGAACGCTTCGTGGTGGAGAAGGGTCATGGCCACGCTCATGACGATCACGGCCACAAGCCGGGTCAGCTGGCCCATGCACCCCATGAATCCCCTTGGGTGGTGACCGTGCCCCTGATCCTTCTGGCCATCCCTTCCGTGATCATCGGCTGGATCACCGCCTGGCCGGTGCTGTACGGCGGCTGGCTCTCGGACGCCATCAAGGTGGCCCCGACCAACGACGTGCTGGCCCGCACGGCGGAGGAGTTCGGCAGCGCGAGCCATGCGGTGCTCATGAGCGTGTTTTCCCCGACCTTGTACCTGGCGCTCGCCGGTGCCGTCACCGCCTGGTTCCTGTATCTCAAATGGCCGGAATTGCCGGGCCTGCTTGCCAAGCGTTTGCGCTGGCTGTATCTGCTGGTGTCCAACAAGTTCTATTTCGACGAGCTGTACGTGCTGTTGTTCTCCAAAGGCACCCGCGCCATCGGCACTGCGCTGTGGCAGGCCGGCGACGTGGCGGTGATAGACGGCCTGGTGAACGGCTCGGCGAGAGGCACGGTCTGGTTCGCTTCGGTGTTGCGCCGCGGCCAGTCGGGTTATCTGTACCACTACGCTTTCGCCATGATCATCGGCCTGTGTGCCTTGCTCGGCTGGTTGATACTGAAATAGACACTAGGAAGAACGACGGATGACTGGTCACTTTCCGATACTGAGCCTGCTCCTGTGGCTGCCCATCGTGGGCGGACTCCTGGTGCTCCTGGCCGGGCGCATCGCACCGACCACGGTCCGCTGGCTGGCGCTCTTGGTGGCCCTGGTCAGTTTCGCCGTGAGCGTGCCGCTGTGGACCCAGTTCGACATCAGCACCGCGGCCATGCAGTTCACCGAGAAACTGCCCTGGGTTAGCACCTTCAACGTGTATTACTCCCTGGGGGTGGACGGCATCTCCATGCCGCTCATCCTGCTCAACACCTTCATGACCATCCTGGTGGTGGCGGCAGGCTGGGAAGTGATCCAGTACAAGCCTTCCCAGTACATGGCAGCGTTCCTGATCCTCGAAGGCCTGATGAACGGCGTGTTCTCGGCCCTGGATGGCATGCTGTTCTACGTGCTGTGGGAAGCCATGCTGATCCCGATGTTCATCATCATCGGCGTGTGGGGCGGGCCGCGGCGTGTCTACGCCACCATCAAGTTCTTCCTCTATACCTTCTTCGGCTCCGTGTTCATGCTGGTGGCTCTCATCTACATGTACGTGAAGAGCGGCAGCTTCGACATCCTCGCTTTCCAACAGCTGCCTCTCGGCCTGCAACCCCAGATATGGATATTCATCGCCTTCCTGCTGGCTTTCGCGGTGAAAGTGCCCATGTGGCCGGTGCACACCTGGCTGCCGGATGCCCACGTGGAAGCGCCCACCGGCGGCTCGGTGATCCTCGCGGCCATCATGCTGAAGATGGGCGGTTACGGTTTCCTGCGCTTCAGCCTGCCTATCGTGCCGGATGCGAGCCATCTGCTCACCTGGTTCGTGGTGGCGCTCTCGCTCATCGCCATCGTGTATATCGGCTTCGTGGCCATCGTGCAGACGGACATGAAGAAGCTGGTGGCCTATTCCTCTGTGGCTCACATGGGCTTCGTGACGCTGGGCTTCTTCCTGCTGTTCCTGATCTTCGACAAGACCTCCGGCACCGCCGGCACGGCCATGGGCGTGGAGGGCGGCATCGTGCAGATGATCTCCCACGGTTTCATCTCGGGCGCCTTGTTCCTCTGCGTCGGCGTGCTCTACGACCGCATGCACACCCGCGACATCGGCGCCTACGGCGGCGTGGTGAACGTGATGCCGGCTTTCGCATTCTTCATGGTGCTGTTCGCCATGGCCAACTGCGGTCTGCCCGGCACCTCCGGCTTCGTGGGCGAGTGGATGGTGATCCTCTCGGCCATGCGTGCCAACTTCTGGATCGCCTTCCTGGCGGCTTTCACCCTGTTCCTGGGGGCGGCCTATTCGCTGTGGCTGGTGAAGCGCGTGCTCTACGGCACGGTGGGCAACGACCATGTGAAAGAGATGAAAGACATCAGCCAGCGTGAGTTCATCGTACTGGGCCTGTGCGCCGTGCCGGTGATCCTCATCGGCATCTGGCCGGCGCCTTTGCTGGATGTGATGCACGCCACCGTCACCAACCTGGTGCACCAGGTGGTGCAGACAAAACTTACCAGCGGGTGAGCCCATGAGTTTCGAGTTCCCCCAGTTCCTGCCCGCCGTCCCGGAGATGTTCCTCCTGGGGATGATCTGCTTCATCCTGGTGGTGGACGTGTGCATCTCGGATGCGCACCGCCTGGTCACCTATTGGCTGTCACTGGCATCCGTCGCCGGCACCGCCTGGTTGACGGTGGCGGTGGCCCAGCAGGGGAGTCTCCTGACCTTCAGCGGCATGTTCGTGAACGATGCCATGGGCAACGTACTGAAGCTCTTCACCTATCTCGTGGTGGCGGTGGTGTTCATCTACTCCCGGGATTACTTGCGGGACCGCGGCTTGTTCAAGGGCGAGTACTACATCCTCGGCCTGACAGCGCTGCTCGGCATGATGATCATGATCTCGGCCCATAGCATGCTCACCGTGTATCTGGGCCTAGAACTGCACTCCCTGTCGCTCTACGCCATGGTGGCGCTGGACCGTGAATCCCCGGTGGCCTCCGAGGCCGCCATGAAATATTTCGTGCTGGGGGCCATCGCCTCCGGCGTGCTGCTCTACGGCATGTCGCTGCTGTACGGCGCCACCGGCACCCTCGATCTCACGGGCCTCGGCGTGCATATCGCCGCTGCACCGAGCGCCAGCATCGCCACGCTCTTCGCCCTGGGGTTCGTGATCGCGGGCTTGTGTTTCAAGCTCGGCGCAGTCCCGTTCCATATGTGGCTGCCGGATGTGTACGAAGGCTCCGCCACCTCCGTCACCCTGTTCGTGGGCACCGCTCCCAAGATCGCCGCCTTCGCTTTGTTCATGCGCTTCTTGGTGGAAGGCCTTGGCGGCCTGCATAGCGACTGGCAGGGCATGCTCATCGTGATCTCCATCCTCTCCATGGCCATCGGCAGCTTCGTGGCCATCGCCCAGAGCAATTTGAAGCGCATGCTGGCCTATTCGACGATAGGCCATGTGGGATTCATCCTGCTTGGCATCCTGGCCGGCACCACCGCCGGTTACCAGGCGGCCATGTTCTACACGCTCACCTACGTGCTCATGGCCATGGCGGCCTTCGGCCTGATCCTGTTGCTGGCCCGCAAGGGCTTCGAAGCGGAACGCCTGGAAGACTTCAAAGGCCTGAACGAGCGCAGTCCCTGGTTCGCCGCCGTGATGCTGATGGTGATGTTCGGCATGGCGGGGGTGCCGCCCTTCGTGGGCTTCTTCGCCAAGCTCTACGTGCTGCGCGCAGTGATCGACGCCGGCCTCACCTGGCTCGCGGTCACAGCGGTCGTGTTCTCCATCATCAGCGCCTATTACTACATCCGGCTGGTGAAGCTCATGTACTTCGATCGGGCGCCGGCCAACGCGCGCACGGTGCGCTCGGAGTTCGACGTGCGCTGGCTCCTGTCGGGTAACGGCCTCGCCATCCTGGCCCTGGGGGTCCTGCCGGGGCCGCTCATGGCCCTGTGCGCCCGGGTCATCGCCTTCTAAAAAGCCTGCTGGTAGGGAGTCCGGTGTACTGAGCTTCCGGCTTCACGTCGCTTTTTCGCTACAAAACCTTGAAATACCGGTCTTTTTGCTATATATTCCACGTCCGCCGGGTGCGGGGTGGAGCAGTCTGGCAGCTCGTCGGGCTCATAACCCGAAGGTCGTAGGTTCAAATCCTACCCCCGCTACCAATAAATCAATGACTTAGGTAGTATTGCTACCGAAGTACTTGGATGCAGGACCCCGCGCAGGGGTTTTTTTGCGTCCGGCAGAGGCCCTCGCCAGAAGGGCCTTGCCAGCACCCCGGGCTGCCCGGGGTTTGTCGTCTTGGGCGCCTCGCGGTCCCGCGGGGTTTTTGGGAATGGGCCTAGTGCCCATTTTTTATTTGTACGGACGACGGAGCACGAAGCGCGTGCGCGAGATTTTGCTGAAGTTGCTGGAGCCCGCCGCGGAGGCGCTGGGATATGAGCTGGTGGAACTGGAGTTCCATCCCCAGGGCCGTGGCGGCCTGCTCAGGATATTCATAGACCGTCCGGGCGGCGTGACGGTGGACGATTGCGAGAAGGTCAGCCGCCAGGTGAGTTCGGTGCTGGACGTGGAAGACCCGATCCCCGGCGCCTACACCCTGGAGGTGTCCTCGCCGGGACTCGACCGGCCGCTGCGCAAGGAGACGGATTACGCCCGCTTCGCCGGTGAACAAGCGAAGCTCGAACTCGCGCTGCCCCGGGACGGACGGCGCCGCTTCACCGGCACCCTCAAGGGTTGCGAAGCGGGTGAGGTGTTGATCGAAGTGGATGAGGAATTGTTCCGCCTGCCGATCGGTGATATCGGCAGGGCAAGACTGGTACCGAAATTCTGAACCGAACGTCATATCTGGAAGACAGAAGCATGAACAAAGAGATACTGCTGGTCGTGGACGCCGTCTCCAACGAGAAGGGCGTGGACAAGAACGTGATCTTCGAGGCGCTGGAAGCGGCTTTGGCCTCTGCCACGCGCAAGAAGCACGGCGGCGAGATCGACGCGCGCGTCTCCATCAACCGCCAGACGGGCGAGTACGAGACCTTCCGCCGCTGGGTGGTGCAGCCGGACGACATGCTGCTCGAGTCGCCTGACCGCGAGATCCGGCTCATGGACGCCATCGACGTCAAAGCCGACATGGTGGTGGGTGACTTCATCGAAGAACCCATGGAATCCGTGGCCTTCGGCCGCATCGCCGCCCAGACCGCGAAACAGGTCATCGTGCAGAAAGTGCGCGAAGCCGAGCGCGCCCAAGTGGTGGAGGCCTATCAGGGCCGCATCGGCGAGCTGGTCACCGGCCTCGTCAAGCGCGTGGAGCGCGGCAACATCTACATAGACCTCGGCAACAACGCCGAAGCCTTCATCCCCCGCGAGGACATGATCCCGCGCGAGGCGGTGCGCACCGGTGACCGCATCCGCGGTTACCTCAAGGACGTGCGCGCTGAAGCGCGCGGCCCGCAGCTGTTCGTGACCCGCACCGCGCCGGAGTTCCTCATCGAGCTGTTCAAGCTCGAAGTGCCGGAAGTGGGCCAGGGCCTGATCGAGATCAAGGGTGCTGCCCGGGATCCGGGTTCGCGTGCCAAGGTGGCGGTCAAGAGCAACGACTCACGCATCGATCCGGTGGGCGCCTGTGTCGGCATGCGCGGTTCGCGCGTGCAGGCCGTTTCCAACGAGCTCTCCGGCGAGCGTGTGGACATCGTGCCTTGGGACGACAACCCGGCCCAGTTCGTCATCAATGCCATGTCGCCCGCCGAAGTGCAGTCCATCACCATGGATGAAGAATCCAAGAGCATGGACATCGCGGTGGCGGAGGACAACCTGTCCAAGGCCATCGGCCGCGGCGGCCAGAACGTGCGCCTTGCGAGCCAGCTCTCCGGTTGGGAGCTCAACGTCATGAGCGAGGCCCAGGCCACCCAGAAGACCGAGGCCGAATCCCAGACCCTGCAGAAACTGTTCATGGAACAACTGGACGTGGATGCGGACGTGGCCGTGATCCTGGTGCAGGAGGGTTTCTCCAGCATCGAAGAGATCGCCTATGTGCCCACCACGGAACTGCTGTCCATCGAGGAATTCGACGAAGCCACGGTGGATGAACTGCGCGGCCGCGCCCGCGACGTGCTCCTGACCCAGGCTATCGCCAGCGAAGAGCAGCTGGGCGACAGCGAACCGGCGGAAGACCTGCTGAACATGGCGGGCATGGACAAGGCCCTGGCCTATCAGTTCGCCAACCGCGGCATCATCACTATGGAGGATCTGGCAGAGCAGTCGGTGGATGAGATCAAGGACATCGAAGGGCTGGACGAGGCGAAAGCCGCCGAGCTCATCATGGCCGCCCGCGCCCCCTGGTTCGCCGGCGAACAGGCGCAAGAGAAGTAACAAGAGCACCGAGGAGCTTAGCTCATGGCGCAAGTCACGGTAAGACAACTGGCGGAAGTGGTAGGCACTCCCGTGGATCGCCTGCTCACGCAGCTGTCTGAGGCGGGCATCGAGGTCGGTGACCCGGATGCTGCCATCAGCGACGACCAGAAGATGCAGCTCCTGACGCACCTGCGCCAGAGCCACGGCGAGGATTCCTCGGCCGAGCCGCGCAAGATCACCCTGAAGCGCCGCAGCGTCTCCGAGATCAAGCTCACCGGCAACCAGGGCCGCGCCAAGACCGTGAGCGTGGAAGTGCGCAAGAAGCGTACCTACGTGAAACGCAGCGCGGTGATGGAAGAAGAAGCCAAGCGCCGTGCCGAGGAGGACGCCGTCCGCCAGGCCGCCGAGGACGAGAAGCGCGTCGAGGACGAGAAGCGCGCCGCGGAGCGCGCCGAGAAGCAGGCCGTCGAAGACGCCAAGCGCCTGGCCGAGGAGCAGGAGCGCAAGCGCCACCAGGACGAAGAGGCCAAGCGCAAGCAGGAACAAGATACCCACACGCGCGCGGACACCGAACGCCGCCGCGCCGAGGCCGACGCTCGCCGCGAGGCGGAAGAGGAAGACCGGCGCATGCGCGCTGCGCTACCCAAGGGCAAACCCGCACCGGTCGGCACGCCGGTCGCCGCCCCGGTGGTGGACGACAAACACACCAAGTACGGCCGCGCCGAATTGCACGTCGCCCATGAGCTGTCCAATAAGCGCAAGAAGAAGCCCGGCAAGAGCCGTGGCCCGGTCAGCGTGCAGAGCGAGTCCAAGCATGCCTTCGAGAAGCCGGTGGCGCCGCAGGTACGCGAGGTCGCCATCCCCGAGACCATCACCGTGGGCGAGCTGGCCCAGCGCATGGCCGTCAAGGCCAACGAAGTCATCAAGGTGATGATGAACATGGGGGCCATGGCCACCATCAACCAACTCATCGACCAGGAGACCGCCGCCATCGTGGTGGACGAGATGGGCCACAAGGCCAAGCTCGAGAAAGAGAGCGACGTCGAGGACCGGGTCGTGAACGTGAAGCAGGAAGGCGTGCAGGTCACCCGCGCGCCGGTGGTCACGGTCATGGGACACGTGGATCACGGCAAGACTTCGCTGCTGGATTACATCCGCAAGTCGCGGGTCGCGGCCCGCGAGGCCGGCGGCATCACCCAGCACATCGGCGCCTATCACGTGCAGACGCCGAAGGGCGCCATCACGTTCCTGGACACGCCCGGCCACGCGGCCTTCACCGCCATGCGCGCCCGCGGCGCCAAGGTCACGGACATCGTGGTGCTGGTGGTGGCGGCGGACGACGGCGTCATGCCCCAGACCGTGGAAGCCATCAACCATGCGCGCGCCGCCGAGGTGCCCATCGTGGTGGCCATCACCAAGAGCGACAAGCCGGAAGCGGATTTCGACAAGGTGCGCAACGACCTATCCGTGCATCAGATCATCCCCGAGCAGTGGGGCGGCGAGAACATCTTCGTGCAGGTGTCGGCCAAGACCGGCGTCGGCGTGGATGCGCTGCTGGATTCCATCATCGTGCAGGCCGAGATCATGGAGCTGAAGGCGGTGGCCGACGGCCCGGCCGCGGGTTTCGTGCTGGAGTCGAGCCTGGAGAAGGGCCGCGGCGTCGTGGCCACGGTCCTGGTGCAACAGGGCCTGCTCAAGGCCGGGGACATCCTCCTGGCGGGCCATGAGTTCGGCCGTGTGCGCGCCATGTTCGATGAGGCAGGCGCACGCATCGAGCAGGCTGGACCTTCCATGCCGGCGCTGGTGCTCGGTCTTTCCAGCACCCCGAATGCAGGCGACGAGGCACTGGTGGTGCCAGACGAACGCAAGGCTCGTGAAGTCGCGCTCTATCGCCAGGGCAAGTTCCGTGACGTGAAGCTGGCGCGCGGCCAGGCCACGAAGCTCGACGACGTGTTCCAGCAGATGCAGGACGGCGGGCAGAAGTCCCTCACCTTGCTGGTCAAGTCCGACGTGCAGGGCAGCGCCGAGGCCTTGCGCGACGCGCTCACCCAGATATCCAACGATGAAGTGAAGGTGAAGGTCGTCTCCAGCAGCGTAGGTGGCATCACAGAGTCCGACGTGAACCTGGCGCTCGCTTCCAAGGCGGCGATCATCGGTTTCAACGTGCGTGCCGATGCGGGCGCGCGCCGCCTGGCGGCGGAAGCCGGCCTGGATGTGCGCTATTACAGCGTGATCTACGAAGCCATCGACGACGTCAAGAAGGCCGTGATCGGTATGCTCAAGCCCGAGGTGCGCGAGCAGATCGTGGGCCTGGCCGAGGTACGCGACGTGTTCCGTTCCTCCAAGATCGGTGCCATCGCCGGCTGCCTGGTGGTCGAGGGCTACGTCAAACGCAACAACCCGATACGGGTGCTGCGCGACAACGTGGTGATATTCGAGGGTGCGCTCGAGTCCCTGCGCCGCTTCAAGGATGAGGCCAGCGAAGTGCGTGCCGGCACCGAATGCGGCATCGGCGTGAAGGACTACAACGACGTGAAGCCCGGCGACATGATCGAATGCTTCGAACGCGTGGAAGTGGCGCGCACGCTGTAAGCGCGCGCCTGACGCCATGCCGCGTGAATTCCAGCGTTCCAAACGGGTCGCCGATCAGTTACAGCGCGAACTGGCTGGCCTCATCGGCGGCGCTCTCAAGGATCCGCGCGTCGGCCTGGTGACCGTCACGGCGGTGGAGGTCTCGAGGGATCTGGCCTATGCCAAGGTCTTCGTATCCTCCATCGGCGAGGCGGGGTCCCGCGCCGAGCTCATGGCTGCCTTGCAGCATGCTTCCGGTTTCCTGCGTCACGAGGTAGGCCAGGCCATGCGCCTGCGAATCGTCCCCGAGCTGCGCTTCCAGTACGACGAGACCCTGGAGCGGGCCGCGAGGCTCGAGGCGCTCATCGCCCAGGCCAACGCCAAACCCAAGGACGGGAAAGACGAGCCGTGATGGCAGGCGCTGAAGGACAGCCGGCGCGACCGCCGAGGCGCGACCTGCACGGCGTGCTGCTACTGGATAAGCCGATAGGCCTCACCTCGAACGAAGCCCTGCAGCGGGCCAAGCGCCTGTTTGGCGCCAAGAAGGCCGGCCATACCGGCAGCCTGGATCCCCTGGCCAGCGGCCTCCTGCCGGTGTGTTTTGGCGAGGCCACCAAGGTGTCCGGCTTCCTGCTGGACGCGGACAAGTATTACGTCGTCAGCTGCAAGCTCGGCGTACGTACTGCCACTGCCGATGCGGAAGGCGAGGTGATCGAGACCCGTCCCGTGCCCGCTCTGGACGCTCAGTCCATCGAGCGGGCGCTGGTGCGCTTCCGCGGGGATATCACCCAGGTGCCGCCCATGTATTCCGCGCTGCGCCACCAGGGCCAGCGGCTCTACGATCTGGCTCGGGAAGGTATCGAGGTACCCCGCGAGGCGCGGCCCCTCACTATCCATGAACTCCTGCTCACGGGTTTCACCCCCGACACCTTAAGCCTGGAAGTGCGCTGCTCCAAGGGCACCTACATCCGCACCCTGGTGGAGGATGTGGCAGAGGCTCTGGGCACCTGCGCCCATGTGACGCTCCTGAGGCGTCTCGCCGTAGGGCCTTTCGGGCTCGGCTGCGCGATGCACAGCCTGGCGGATATGGAGATTCTGGCCCGCGACGGGGCTGCGGCTCTGGATCCACTGCTCCTGCCGGCGGATAGCGCCGTGGCCCATTGGCCCATGGCGGAACTCAGCGGCGATGCAGCCTGGTATTTCACCAAGGGTCAGCCGGTATTCGTGCCGGGGGCCTCCACCCAGGGGCAGCTGCGGGTGTATGCCGCCCGGCGTTTCCTGGGGGTGGGGGAGATCATCGCGGACGGGCGGCTCGCGCCCAGAAGGTTGCTTAACCTGCCCATATCCGGCCCGGAAAGCACGGTTTCACCCTGATTTCATTGGATTTTTGCTTGTTCGCCGACGGCTGCGCGGCTACAATACGCGGCTGAATCCGAGTCGTAAAACGTTGTGGAGTCGTAACTAATGGTTTTCACGGTCGAGAAGAAACAGGAAGTCATCGCCGCCTATCGTCGCGATGCGAAAGACACAGGTTCTCCGGAAGTCCAGGTGGCGTTGCTCAGCGAGCGCATCAGCGGTCTCGAGGGCCACTTCACCGAGCATAAGCAGGATCATCACTCCCGTCGTGGGCTGCTCAAGATGGTAAACCAGCGCCGCAAGCTGCTGGACTACCTCAAGAAGGCCGACCAGAAGCGCTACGAGACGCTCATCGAACGTCTCGGCTTGCGTCGCTGAACGACCTCCTAACACCAGCAGTACAACGAGGGGATAACCCGTGAGCGTATTCCGCAAGAGTTTCCAGTACGGAGACCACACTGTCACGCTGGAAACGGGCGAGATCGCCCGCCAGGCAGACGGTGCGGTCATGGTCACCATGAATGACACCGTGGTGCTGGTCACCGCCGTGGGTTCCACCAAGGTGGTGCCGGGCCGCGACTTCTTCCCGCTGACCGTGAACTACCAGGAGAAGACCTACGCCGCGGGCAAGATCCCGGGCGGCTTCTTCAAGCGCGAAGGCCGGCCGGCCGAGAATGAGACCCTGGTCTCCCGCCTCATCGACCGACCGCTGCGCCCGCTGTTCCCCAAGGGCTTCGTCAACGAAGTGCAGGTGGTCGCCACCGTCATGTCCAACAACCCGGACGTGAATGCGGACATCCCCTCACTGATCGGTGCCTCCGCGGCCATGGCCATCACCGGCCTGCCGTTCGCTGGCCCCATCGGCGCAGCCCGAGTTGGGTATATCGGCGGCAAGTACGTGTTGAATCCCACCCGCACCCAGCTGTTGGAATCGGACCTGGACCTTGTGGTCGCCGGCACCGAAGCCGCCGTGCTGATGGTGGAATCCGAAGCGGACTGCCTGTCTGAGGAGATCATGCTCGGCGCCGTGATGTTCGGCCATGAGCAGATGCAGGCCGCCATCAAGGTCATCAAGGAACTCGCCAAGGAAGCCGGCAAGCCCGCCTGGGACTGGAAGCCGGAAGAGAAGGACAAGGGTCTGGCGCAGAAGGTGGCTGGCCACTTCGAGAAGCCGCTGGTGGAGGCCTACCAGGTCGCCGACAAGCAGGCCCGTGGCACCCGCATCGGGGAGCTGGGCAAGGAAGCCGTCACCCTGTTGGCCGGCGAAGGCGAAGACAAATACCCCGAGGGTCTGGTGAAGGGCGCCTTCGCCGATCTCGAGAAGAAGATCGTGCGTGGCCGCATCATCGAAGGCAAGCCGCGTATCGACGGTCGCGATACCAAGACCGTGCGCCCCATCACCATCAAGGTCGGCGTGCTGCCGCGCGCGCACGGCTCGGCGCTGTTCACCCGTGGCGAGACCCAGGCGATCGTGGTGACCACGCTCGGCACCGGTCGCGACGCGCAGATCATCGACGCCATCGAAGGCGGACGCAAAGAGCCGTTCATGCTGCATTACAACTTCCCCCCGTACTCGGTGGGCGAGACCGGCATGATGGGTTCGCCGAAGCGCCGCGAGATCGGCCACGGTCGCCTCGCCAAGCGCGGCATCCAGGCTGTGATGCCTGACATGAGCACCTATCCCTACGTGGTGCGCGTGGTATCGGAGATCACCGAATCCAACGGTTCCAGCTCCATGGCCTCCGTCTGCGGCACCAGCCTCTCGCTGATGGACGCTGGCGTGCCGCTCAAGGCCCCGGTGGCCGGTGTGGCCATGGGTCTCATCAAAGAAGACAAGGGCTTCGCCGTGCTCACCGACATCCTGGGTGACGAAGATCACCTGGGCGATATGGACTTCAAAGTCGCAGGCACCGCCACGGGTATCACCGCCCTGCAGATGGACATCAAGATCCAGGGCATCACCAAGGACATCATGCAGCAGGCCTTGGCGCAAGCCAAGGATGGTCGTCTGCATATCCTCGGCAAGATGAACGAGGTCATCTCCAAGCCCCGCGCGGACATGTCCGAGTGGGCGCCGCGCATCGTCATCATCAAGATCGACCCCGAGAAGATCCGGGACGTCATCGGCAAGGGCGGCGTCGTGGTGCGTGGCATCCAGGAAGAGACCGGCACCACCATCGAGATTGAGGACGATGGCACCATCAAGATCGCCTCTGTCGACAAGGCCCAGGGCGAAGCCGCCCGTAAGCGCATCGAAGACATCACTGCCGATGTCGAAGTGGGCCGCATCTACGAGGGCAAGGTCGTGAAACTCATGGACTTCGGCGCCTTCGTCGCCATCCTGCCGGGCCGCGATGGCCTGGTGCACATCTCGCAGATCTCCGAAGAGCGCGTCGAGAAAGTCAGCGACAAGCTCAAGGAAGGCGATGTGATCAAGGTCAAGGTGCTGGAAGTGGACAAGCAGGGCCGCATCCGCCTCAGCATGAAGGCCGTCAACGGGCCGGCGTGAGCGGTGCTGATAGATGAAAAAGAAAGAGGGCCACGAGGCCCTCTTTTTTCGTCTACGCTTCCCCATCCCTGGCGCTGACCGGGTCATACGTCCCTGTATGACCGTTCGCCCGGGCGCGAGCTGTGCTCGCGCGGAAGCATCGGTCTCACCCCTTCTTCATTCTCAGGTCTTTAGATGTTCGCTCAGATGCCGCCCGATGCGCTCATCCAGCCAACGTCGCGGCTTGAAAGGCGAACCCTGTACGAAGCCCACATGGCCGCCACGCTGGCTCAGCTCGAAGCGGACAGCGTCCGATAATTCGGCATCCGTGGGCACCGCCTCCGGGGTCATGAACGGATCGTCCGCAGAGTGCACCACCAGCGTCGACACTTTTATATTCTTCATGAACTGGCGGCTGCTGCACCTGGAGTAATAATCTTCGGCATCCTTGAACCCATGCAGCGGCGCTGTCAGGGCGTCGTCGTATTCGCGGAAGGTACGTAGCTTGTCGATATCCGGCAATTCGATAGGCGAGGGGATGCGGTTGAACTTGCGCTTCACGGAGCGGCGCATGCGGCCCATGAGTTCCCACATATAGACCTTCGACAGGCCTTTCTCCACCGCATCGGAGCAGATGCCGAGATCGAAGGGCACCGAGACCGCGACGCCGGTGGTGAGACGGGAGGCATGCGGGCTTTCCCCCAGCCACTTCAGCAGCACGTTGCCCCCCAGGGAATAACCCACCGCCGCCAAGGGGGTGTTGGGTTCGCGCTGCTTGAGCAAGCCGGTCAAGTAATCCAGATCCTGGGTGAAACCCGAGTGGTAACTGATGGGCAGGCGGTTCGGTTCACCGGTGCAGCCACGGAAGTAGGGCATGGCACCGCGCATCCCCAGCGAATGTATCTTCTGCATGATGTTGCAGGCATAGCGGGAACGGATGGAGCCTTCCAGGCCATGCAGTACGATGACGATGGGTCCGCCGGTTCCGGTAGTCCATTCCACGTCTATGAAATCCCCGTCCGGCAACTCCACCCGCTCGCGCTTCAGTGCGACTTTGGCGATCGGGTACAGGGTGTTGGGGACGATGGTCTGGATGTGCCGGTTGCGCCACAACAGACCCGGCTCGAACTCACTCTTGACTATCATAGGACTCCAAGACTTCGCGTTATGCTTCTTATACTGCGGTCCAACCGATCCGGATGCGCTTTCAGGTAGCCGCTGTCCTGCCCGCCACCAGCTTGTCCACCACAGTGGGGTCGGCCAGGGTAGTGGTGTCTCCCAGGTTGGAGAGGTCGTTGGCGGCTATCTTGCGTAGGATACGGCGCATGATCTTGCCTGAACGGGTCTTGGGTAGATAGGCGGTCCACTGGATCATGTCCGGTGTGGCGAAAGCACCGATCTCCTTGCGTACCAGGGCCACCAACTCCTCCCTGAGTTTCTCGTCCGGCTGCACACCGGCCATGGTGGTGACGTAGGCGTAGATACCCTGGCCCTTTATGGGGTGGGGGAAGCCTACCACTGCGGCTTCGGCGACCTTCTCGTGCAGCACCAGAGCGCTCTCCACTTCCGCGGTGCCGATGCGGTGGCCGGAGACGTTGATCACGTCGTCCACCCGGCCGGTGATCCAGTAATAGCCGTCCGCATCCCGGCGGGCGCCGTCGCCGGTGAAGTATTTGCCCGGATAGGTCTTCAGATAGGTATCTATGAAACGCTGATGGTCTCCATAGATGGAGCGCATCTGCCCTGGCCAGGGAAAAGTGATCGCCAGGTTGCCGCTGGTGGCGCCTTCCAGTTCCTTGCCAGCGGCGTCCAGGATGGCGGGCCGTATGCCGAAGAAGGGCTGGGTGGCTGAGCCGGGTTTCAGGTCGGTGGCTCCGGGCAGGGGCGAGATCAGGATGCCGCCGGTCTCGGTCTGCCACCAGGTATCCACGATGGGGCAGCGGTCCTCGCCCACGCAGTGGTAGTACCACTCCCAGGCTTCCGGGTTGATGGGCTCACCCACTGAGCCTAAGAGCCGCAGGCTCTTGCGGGAGGTGGTCTGCACCGGGCCATCGCCGTTGGCCATGAGGGCGCGGATGGCCGTGGGTGCGGTATAGAAGATGTTCACCTGGTGCTTGTCCACCACTTCCCAGAAGCGCGAGGCGCTGGGGTAGTTGGGCACGCCCTCGAACATGAGGGTGGTGGCCGCGTTGCACAGGGGACCGTACACGATGTAGGAGTGCCCGGTGACCCAGCCTACGTCGGCGGTGCACCAGTAGACATCGCCGTCCTGGTAATCGAACACGTATTTGTGGGTGATGGCGGCATATAGGAGATAGCCGCCGCAGGTATGCAGCACGCCCTTGGGCTTGCCGGTGGAACCCGAGGTGTAGAGGATGAACAAGGGATCCTCGGCATCCATGGGCTCCGCCGGGCAGTCGGCGGGCGCGTTCGCGATCTGCTCGTGGTACCAGAAGTCGCGTACCGGGTTCCAGGCGATCTCGCCGCCGGTGCGCTTGAGCACCAGTACCGTATGCACGTTGGGGCAGTGCTGCAACGCCTCATCGACATTGGCCTTCAGGGGTATGCGCTTGTTGCCGCGCAGGCCTTCATCGGCGGTGATGAGCACACGACAGTCGGAATCCAGGATGCGGTCCTTGATGGATTCGGGGGAGAAGCCGCCGAACACCACCGAATGCACCGCGCCGATGCGTGCGCAGGCCAGCATGGCCACCGCTGTCTCCGGCACCATGGGCATGTAGATGCATACCCGGTCACCTTTCTTGACGCCGCGGGCCTTCAGGACGTTGGCACAGCGGCAGACCTCCGCGTGCAATTCACGGTAGCTGAGCTTGCGGTCTTCGCCGGGATCATCCCCCTCCCAGATGATGGCAGTGCGCTCACCGTGGGTCTTGAGATGCCGGTCCAGGCAGTTGGCGCTGACGTTGAGCTGGCCGCCCTGGAACCATTTGACGAGACCCTTGGGGTAGTCCCATTCCAGCACCCGGTCCCATTTCCGGTCCCAGCTCAGGAAGGTCTCGGCCTGTTCTGCCCAGAACCCTTCCGGATCCTCCACGGAGCGGCGATATAGGGCGGCGTACTGTTTCTTGTCCAGGAGCGGCTTGCGATAGGGCTGGGCGGTGACGGGGTAGACCTTGTCTTCGGACATGCGGGCCCTCGGCTTTGGCGGCGAATTTCTCAGGAAATGGGAGAATTTCAGGTAGGCGTCTACCTTAATACATCGCCAGCTTCAGCCCAAATCCGTTTTTGACCATACCTAGAATCAGGGTGGTATTGGTATTTATTATCATTAAATATCACATAGTTAATAAGTATTTATCATATAGATTCTCAGTCGATAATCCGGCTGGAGATTCCTTGCAGGGGCTCACGTCGCCAATGAGCGAGAGCCCAAGCCCTCAACTCCTCTATAGATGCGTCTTTAAGCGCTTCCGGTGGCTCCTGGCAGAGGAATGCCAGGGTCTGCCACAGGGTCTGCACCGGGTCCGTGCCCTCCACAGGTCGCGCCTGGGTCTGTTTGCTGAGTTTTTCCCCGGCCTGGTTCAGGGCGATGGGCAGATGTAGGTGATGAGGACGAGGCAGTCCCAGGAGCCGCTGTAACAGGAGCTGGCGGGGGGTGGAAAACAGTAGATCTGCGCCCCGGACCACGTGGGTGACTCCCTGGTGGGCATCGTCCACTACTACCGCCAATTGATAGGCATGGCAGCCGTCCGCTCGGCGGATGATGAAGTCACCGATATCCCGGGCCAGGTTCTGGGTGACCGTCCCCTGGAGCCCATCTTCGAAGCTGATGGCTTCATCCGGCGCCTTGAGCCTGAGGGCCCGGGCTTCCCGGTCCGGCGTCAGGCCATGGCGGCAGGTGCCCGGATATATAGGACCCTCCAGGCCATGCACCGAGCTGTCGGCGATCTCGCTACGGGTACAGGCGCAGGGGAAGGCTGCAGCCATATCCGTCAGCTGCACCTCGGCAGCGGCATAGGCGTCCAGGCGCAGGCTCTGATAGAGCACTGGGCCATCCCATTCCAGGCCGAAGGCTTCGAGAGTGCGGAGGATGCGGTCGGCAGCGCCGGGCATCTCCCGGGGCGGATCCAGATTTTCCATGCGCAGCAGCCAGCGGCCGCCCTGGGCGCGGGCATCCAGCCAGCTACCGACGGCAGCTACCAGGGAACCGAAATGCAGGGGGCCCGTGGGGGAGGGAGCGTAGCGGCCGATGTAAGTCATTCGGAGATACTAACCAAAGAAAAAGGCCCCGGAGGGCCTTTTCATGAGATGGAAGGAGCCGCTGACCTTCCCGTTCCGCATCCTGCTTCACGGGAAGCCCGCCCCTACGTCCCTGTAGGGTCGTTCGACAAGAGCGAAACTGTGTTTCGCTCTTGTCTCACCCACCCATCTGTTTTTCCCGAATCTCGTCCAGCTGCTTGCAGTCTATGCACTGGGTCGCAGTGGGGCGGGCTTCCAGGCGGCGGATCCCGATCTCCACGCCGCAGGACTCGCAATAGCCGTACTCGCCAGCATCCACATTACCCAGAGCCTCATCTATCTTCTTGATGAGCTTGCGTTCCCGGTCACGGGTGCGCAGTTCCAGGCTGAACTCGGATTCCTGGGTGGCGCGGTCGTTCGGGTCAGGGAAGTTGGCTGCCTCGTCCTGCATGTGGTGCACGGTACGGTCCACTTCTTCCATGAGTTCCCGCTTCCAGCCCTGGAGGATGCCGCGAAAATGGGTCCGCTGGGCATCGTTCATGTAGGGCTCGCCCTTCTTCAGGGGGTAGGGCGTGAAGCCACGGAACATGTCGCCGGCCGCGGCACGGATCGCACGCGAGACAGGCTTGCGGGGGACGGGCTTCACCGGGGCTTTCTTCGCCACAGGTTTAGGCGCGGCTTTGGCCACCGGCTTCTTGACGGTCTTGGCGGAAGCGGCTTTTTTCTTAGCCGGCATCTGGAAGCTCCTAAGCCCTAAAAATAGGCGCGTGTTTATACAGGATTGGACCCAGGGTCGCAAGTTGACCCCTGGGAGGCTGCGCCAGCGTGGGCTTTAGGGCAGTGTGACGGGGGCGGGGCTCTGCCAGCCCGGCTCGCGGTGTTCAGCCACCACGGTGGTGAAGATGCCGCCGCGCACGTTGAACTCGGCGGTCAGGCGCATGAACTTGGGGTGGATGGCCCGGACGAGGTCGTCCAGGATCCGGTTGGTCACGTCCTCGTGGAAATGGCCTTCGTCGCGGAAGCTCCAGATGTACATCTTGAGCGCCTTGAGCTCCACGCATAGCCGATCCGGGACGTACTCGAGGTTCATCTCGGCGAAGTCCGGCTGGCCGGTCTTCGGGCAGAGGCAAGTGAACTCGGGTATCCGGATGCGGATGGTATAATCCCGCCCTTCGCGCGGGTTGGGGAACGTCTCCAGTTCTTTACTGGGCTGAGTGGTCATGGGTCCGCTCGGCGCTGCGTTTTCAGGCACCGATACTTTACACTACAGGGCCAAGACAGGCCATTTCACTGCACCGGCGAGGCACATGCGGCTCAGCAAAATCAAGCTTGTGGGCTTCAAATCCTTCGTGGACCCCACGCTGATACATTTCCCCAGTAACCTCGTGGGCATCGTCGGCCCCAACGGCTGCGGCAAATCCAACATCATCGATGCTGTGCGCTGGGTGCTGGGCGAGACTTCCGCCAAATACCTGCGCGGCGACTCCATGGCGGACGTGATCTTCAACGGTTCCACAGCGCGCAAGCCCGTGAGTAGCGCTTCCATAGAACTCACCTTCGACAACTCCGACGGCGCCATCGGCGGCCAGTATGCCAACTACGGCGAGGTGTCGGTACGGCGCGAGGTGGTGCGGGACGGCACCTCGAACTATTTCCTCAACGGCGTGCGCTGCCGGCGCCGCGACATCACCGACCTGTTCCTGGGCACCGGTCTCGGTCCCCGCAGCTACGCCATCATCGAGCAAGGCACCATCTCGCGCCTGGTGGAATCCAAGCCGGAAGATCTGCGCATGTTCCTGGAGGAGGCCGCCGGCATCTCCAAGTACAAGGAACGCCGTCGCGAGACCGAGAACCGCATCCATCACACCAAAGAGAACGTCGAGCGCCTGAACGACCTGCGCGACGAGGTGGAGAAGCAGCTGTTGCACCTGCAACGCCAGGCGCGCGCCGCCGAACGCTACAAGGAGTTGGCCGAAGAGAAGCGCAAGTACAAGGCGGAGCTCCTGGGCCTCAACTGGCGCGGACTCGATGCGGACGTGGGCGCGAAGGACGGCGTGATCAGCGAACGCGAGACTTCGCTCGAAGCCGCGGTGGCCGAGCAGCGCTCCATCGAGCACGACATGGAGAAGGCGCGGGTACGCCACGACGAGGCTACCGACGGATTCAACGTGGTGCAGGGCCGGTTCTACGAGCTGGGCGCGACCATCGCGCGCGCCGAGCAGGCGCTGCAGCATGCACGCGAACTGCGCAAGCGCCAACAGGGCGATCTGGAGCAGAGCGAAACCCAGTGGCGTGAACTGGACGGGCACATCACCCGTGACCGCGGCCAGCTGGAGACCCTGGATACCGAACTCAAGGGGCTCGAGCCGGCCCACGCGGACGCCAAGCAGGTGGAAGGCAAGGCCCACGCCGCGTTCGCCCAGGCTGAACAGTCCATGCAGGATTGGCAGGCCGCTTGGGAGACCTTCAACCGCGAAGCCAGCGAACACGGCAAAGCCGCCGATGTGGGCCGCGCCCAGGTGGAACAGCTGGAACGCCAGTTGATGCAGTTGTTGCAGCGGCGCGAGCGCGTCGAGGCGGAGCGCAAGCAGTACGCGGCGGACAGCCAGCAGCAGGCCATGGCCAACCTGGACAGCGAAGCGCAAGCCGCGGAAGCCAAGCTGCAGCGCTTGCAGACCGAACTCGCCGAAGTGCTGCGCAACCTCGAGACGGAGCGCGGCGCTGAACAACAAGCTTCGCGCGCCTTGCATGAATTGCGCAGCCAGCTGGAAGATCGGCGCGGCCGTGTCGCGTCCCTGGAAGCCCTGCAACAGGCGGCCCTCGGCAAGAGCCGCGAACAGGTAGCCGCCTGGCTCAAGCAGAAGAGACTGGATAGCGCGCCGCGTCTCGCGGAGAAGCTGCACGTGGACAGCGGCTGGGAGCGGGCGGTGGAGACGGTGCTGGGCTGGCACCTGGAAGCCGTGTGCGTGAGCGAGCTCTCACCCCGCACCGAAGAGCTGGCCGGTCTCGCCGGCGGCTCCATGACTTTCGTGGAAGAGGGCAGCCTCACGGGCGGCAACGCCGGCAGCCTTCTGCAGAAGGTCAAAGGCCCGGCCGTACTGGCCGACTTCCTCGCTGGCGTACGCACGGCGGAATCCCTGGGTGAGGCGCTGCAGCTGCGGGCCAAACTCACCGACGGTGAATCCATCATCACCCGCGACGGCATGTGGCTGGGCCGCCAGTGGCTGCGGGTGATACGCGACAACGATGAACGCGCCGGCGTGCTGGCGCGCGAGCAGGAACTGCGCGCCCTCAAGCAGACCCTCGCGGACAACGAGAAGGCCGCCACAGAGCAGACGGGCCAGCTGGAGAGCCGTCGTTCCGCCGTCAAGGACCTGGAGACCAGCCGCGAACTCCTGCAGATGGACGCGAACCGCGCCAACCGAGAAGCGGCAGACGCCCAGGCCAAGTTCAAGGCCGCCCGCTCCAGTCAGGAGCAGGTGGCCCAGCGCATCAAGGCTTTGGAAACCGAGGCCGCCGAGCTCACCGCCCAGGTGAGCCAGACGGAGCAGGAGATCAAGGGTGCGCGCGGGCGGGTGGAAGCGGCGCTCAACGCCCTGCAGAAACTGGATGCCCAGCGCGCTACCTTGCAGGCAGAGCGTGACGGTCTGCGCACGAAGCTGGACGGGGAACGCCAGGCGGCGGATCGGGCCCGGGCCGCGACCCATGAAGTCGCCTTGAAACTCGAATCCCGGCGCTCACTCAAGACCTCCACGGCCCAGAACATGGCGCGCATGCAGGCGCAGATCGCCCAGCTGGACAAGCGGCGGGTCGAGCTGAACAAGAGCATCGAAGAAGCCATGCGCCCGATGCACGACCAGGAGCAGGAACTCAAGACGCTGCTGGACAAGCGTACCCGCGTGGATGCGGAACTCACCGAGGCACGGCGTGCGGTGGAATCCGTGGCCGAACACCTGCGCCAGCTGGATCAGGCGCGGGTGGTACGTGAGCGCAAGGCCGAGGCCCTGCGCGAGGAAGTGCAGCAGCTCAGGCTCGACAGCCAGGAAGTGCGGGTGCGTCGCGAGACCATCGTGGAGCAACTCAAGTCTGGCGGGCTCGATCTGCAACAAGTGCTGCAGAGCATGCCTGAGGGCGCCGAAGTGGGAGCCTGGGCGGAGAAGCTAGCCGAGACCGAGCAGCGTATCGCCCGCCTGGGCGACATCAACATGGCCGCCATCAACGAGTATGCCGAGCAGTCGGAGCGTAAGAAATATCTGGACGCGCAGCTGGCGGACCTGACCGAGGCGCTCAACATCCTCGAGAACGCCATCAAGAAGATCGACCGGGAGACGCGCACCCGTTTCAAGGAGACCTTCGACAAGGTCAACTCCGGCCTGTCGGCGAACTTCCCCAAGCTGTTCGGCGGCGGCCATGCCTATCTGGAGTTGACGGGCGAAGAACTCCTGGATGCAGGCGTGGCGATCATGGCGAGGCCTCCGGGCAAGCGCAACAGCAGCATCCACCTCCTGTCAGGCGGTGAGAAGGCGCTCACTGCGGTCGCCATGGTGTTCTCCATCTTCGAACTCAACCCGGCGCCTTTCTGCATGCTGGACGAAGTTGACGCACCCCTGGACGAGGCCAACATCGGCCGCTTCTGCGACATGGTGCGCAGCATGTCGGATCGGGTGCAGTTCATCTTCATCAGCCACAACAAGGGCACCATGGAGATGTCGAACCAGCTCATGGGTGTCACCATGAACGAGCCCGGCGTATCGCGACTCGTGGC
The DNA here is from genome assembly GCA_036000105.1 of Gammaproteobacteria bacterium. Lineage (GTDB taxonomy): Bacteria > Pseudomonadota > Gammaproteobacteria > Natronospirales > REEB76 > DASUBN01. The sequence goes on along the minus strand of DASYGE010000003.1, from coordinate 12,919 downwards.
GGTGGACGTGGAAGAAGCCGTGCGCATCGCTGCCATGTGAGGTGCCGTGGAACTGCGCCTGATCCTCATCCTCATCGGCGCCGTCATCATCGCCGCCGTCTGGCTGTTCTCGCGCCAGCGGGCTGCTGCGGGCAAGCCCGCGTCGCGCGCGGCTCCGAGCCTGGGCGAGGACGAATTCTCGGGAGATGACCTGCCTTCCATGACCGTGCCCGGTGCCTCGGCCAAGACCGCACCGGTGCGCGAGCAGGGCGAGCAGCTGATCCTGGCCTTGCATGTCATGCCGCGCGGCGGCCCGGAGTTCACCGGCGAAGGGCTCCAGGCGGCGTTCGAGGCCTGCGGCCTCAAATTCGGCCGTTACAAGGTCTATCACCGGCTGGAAGGGGCGGGTGATGACGCGCCGTCGGTGTTCAGTGTGGCCAACGTGGTGGAACCGGGTTTCTTCGATCCGATATCCCTCACCAGTTCTTCTTATCCGGGTCTGACCCTCTTCATGGTGCTGCCGGGGGCGCGCAGCGGCGTGGCGGCTTATGCCGACATGTTGGCCACCGCCCGCCAACTGGCTCAGCAGCTCGGTGGCGAGGTGTTGGACCAGGAGCGCAGCACGCTCACCCGCCAGACCGCGCGCCACATCCGCGAGCGCATCATCCAGTTCGAGCTGCAGCAACGCCTGCGGCGTCCTTCCTGAGCCCCAGAGCCTCATAGTAATATCGGTCCATGACCAACCGACGCGATGCCGAACAGCGCCTGCGCGAACTGCGCGCGGAGCTCGACCGGCATAACCACAGGTATTACGTGCTCGACGACCCGGAAGTCCCGGACAGCGAGTACGACCGGCTGATGCTCGAGCTCAAGGCCCTCGAGTCCGAGCACCCCGGCCTCATCACCCCCGATTCCCCCAGCCAGCGTGTCGGCGGGGCGCCCGCCGCGGAGTTCGGCGAGGTGCGCCACGCGGTGCCCATGCTGTCCCTGGACAACGCCTTCAGCGAAGAGGATCTGCAGGACTTCGACCGGCGCGTGCGGGAGAAGCTCGACGCGACGGACATCGAATACGTAGCGGAGCCGAAGCTGGATGGCCTCGCCATCAGCCTGGTGTATGAGAAAGGCGTGCTCGTGCGTGGCGCCACCCGCGGCGACGGCAGCACCGGCGAGGATGTGACCTTGAACGTGCGCACAGTGCGCGCCATCCCCCTCAAGCTCATGGGCAAGGACTGGCCGGCGCTCCTGGAAGTGCGCGGCGAAGTGTTCATGCCGAAGCGGGGCTTCGAAGCGCTCAACAAGAGCCTCGCGGCCAAGGGCGAGAAGACCTACGTGAATCCCCGCAACACTGCCGCCGGGAGCTTGAGGCAGCTGGACTCGCGCATCACGGCCGAACGCCCCCTGGATTTCTACGCCTACGGGCTAGGGGAAGTGAAGCCCGCCTTGTCGGCGCGCCGTCACAGCGAAGTGCTGACCAAGCTGCGTGGCTGGGGGCAGCGGGTGAATCCCGATATCAGGATGGTCAAGGGCGCAGAAGGCTGCCTCGGCTATTACCGCGAGATGGGCGAGAAGCGCGACGCGCTGCCCTATGAGATAGATGGCGTGGTCTATAAGGTCGATCGCCTGGATTATCAGCAGGAGCTGGGCTTCGTCGCCCGAGCCCCGCGCTGGGCCGTGGCCCATAAGTTCCCCGCCCAGGAAGAGATGACGTTGTTGAAGGCTGTCGAGTTCCAGGTGGGCCGCACCGGTGCGCTCACCCCGGTGGCGCGCCTCGAACCCGTGTTCGTGGGCGGCGTGACCGTGAGCAATGCCACCCTGCACAACATGGATGAGGTAGAGCGCAAGGACATCCGCATCGGCGACACCGTGATCGTGCGGCGCGCCGGAGATGTGATCCCGGAAGTGGCCGCTGTGGTCCTGGCGCGTCGACCGAAGAATACCAAGCGGGTGAAACTGCCCAAGACCTGCCCGGTGTGCGGCTCGGAAGTGGTGCGACCGGAAGGCGAGGCGGTGGCCCGCTGCAGTGGCGGCTTGTTCTGCGATGCCCAGCGCAAGGAGCTCATCCGGCATTTCGCCTCGCGCCGCGCCATGGACGTGGAGGGTTTAGGTGACAAGCTGGTGGAACAGCTGGTGGACGAGAAGCTCGTCAGCACACCCGCTGGTCTCTTCAGACTGACCATGAAACAGCTGATGGATCTTGAGCGCATGGGCGAGAAGTCTGCCCAGAACCTGGTGGATGCCCTGGCCAAGGCACGCAAGACCACGCTGCCGCGCTTCCTCTATGCCTTAGGGATACCCGACGTAGGCGAGACCACCGCCGCCGATCTGGCGAAGCATTTCGGCAGCCTGGAGAAGCTCGAGGAAGCGGCCCAGGGCTATGAGAAGCAGAGGCTCAAGCACGCCGGGTCACCAGCCCGTGATGCGGAGAAGCTGTTGAAGGAACTGGACCTGCGCAAGGTGGAGGGCATAGGCCCGGTGGTGGCGGAGCAGGTGGGTGCCTTCTTCCACCAGGCCGGTAACCGCAAGGTCATCGGTGAGCTGCGCAAGGCCGGGGTCGAATGGCCCGCCATGCCGAAGCGCGCGGCGGTGGGCTCCCAGCCGCTGGTAGGCAAGACCTTCGTGCTCACCGGGACGCTTGGTACCATGACCCGCGATGCCGCCAAGGAGCGCATCCAGGCCCTGGGCGGCAAGGTATCGGGCAGCGTGTCGGCCAAGACCCACTATGTGGTGGCCGGCAGCGAACCCGGCTCCAAGCTCAGGGAAGCCGAGCGGCTCGAGGTGCCGGTACTGGATGAAGACGCCTTCCTGCGCCTCATCGAATCCTGACATCCCGGCGTTTGCTAGAATGTTTCAGGTCTGACAGAGTGAGCCGCAGCATGACTGCGTATCGGATGTTCCCCAAGGCTTGGATGACAACGACGCTCGCGTCGCTGACCTTGTCTGCCTGCACCACCATTGTGTCGCCGGATTATGGCGTGCGCCAGGGACGCTTCGCGCCCTGTCCGGCCAACCTGGATTGCGTCTCCAGCCAGGAGCAGGACCCCAAGCTCTATATCGCCCCCTTGCAGTACAGCACCAGCCGCGACACCGCCCACAACCAGCTGATGGCGGCTATCAGCGCGGCGGCCACCACCGGCGCGGCGGATATCGTCTCCAACCATCCCAGCTACATCCGCGTGGAATACCCCGCGGCTGGCCACGATCAGCGCAACTCCGCCAACTACTATCAGCCGGCGAGCGCGGTGGACGAGGTGGAGTTCTATCTCTCGCCCGCCAGCCATCTCATCGAGATGCGTTCCGTGGGCAAGCTGGAGCTGTTGGAGAGTGGCGGTACCCGCGAAAGGCTGGAACGTATACGCGCCGCCTTCGATGCTCTGCAGAAAGCGGGCAAGCCTTAGCGCTCAGCCAAACGACAGGCAAAAAAACGGCCGGTCATAGACCGGCCGTTTCGTTTCCATTTCTGGAATCTACTTTAGGGTTTCGCAGCCTGGGCCGCCGGAGCGCTGGCAGCGGCCGGAGCCGGAGCGGCGTTCACCACCACCTTACCGGCGGCGCGCAGCTGGTCCAGGTAATCGCTCATGGTCTTGCGCTGCATCTGCTCGGTGAGCTTCTCGTGCACCTGTTCGAAGGTCGGCGCAGCCTGGGTGCGCACGTCCTCCAGCTGGATCACGTGCCAGCCGAACTGGCTGTGCACCGGCTGCTTGGTGTACTCGCCCTTCTTGAGGTTGGCGAGGGCGGCGCCGAACTCCGGCACCATGCTGGTGGCGGAGAACCAGTCTCCGAGGTCGCCGCCGTTGTCCTTGCTGCCCGGGTCCAGGGAATACTTCTTGGCGAGGGCCGCGAAGTTACCGCCCTTGCCGAGCTGGGCGATGATGTCATCGGCCTGGGCTTCGCTGCCCACCAGGATGTGGCGCGCCTTGTACTCGTGGGTGTCCGTGGTCTTCAGCTGCTCCTGGTAAGCCGCCTGCAACTGGGCGTCGGTGGGCTGGTGGTCCTTCAGGTACTGCATGACCACGGACTGAGCCAGGATCTCTTTCTGGCTCATGGCGATGTCCGCGGCCACCTCAGGCTTCTTGTCGAGGCCGGACTTCTGGGCCGCTTGGGCCAACAGTTCCATGTTGACCAGGTTCTTGGTGATGCTCTGGCGCTGCATGGCGTTGAGCTCAGGCTCCTGGCCGTTGGCCTGGCTGCGCACGTAGGAACGCAGCATGTCGTTGGTGACGGGCTTGCCGTTCACCGTGGCGAGCACGGCGGAGCTGTCGCTGGAGCCGCCGGTGTTGCAGGCGGCGAGGGCCGCCGTCAGCAGGGCGATGGAAAGGACGCGGTAAAGGGTACGCATGGAGCTTCCTTGGTGGTTTGCAATGGTGATCAATCGTGTTCGTCCGGCGCGCGGGCGGCGATGCTCAGAGCATGGATGTCTTCCTGCATGAGTTCGCCGAGTGCGGTGTAGATCATGCGATGGCGCTCGAGGCGCGGGTGGCCGGCGAAGGCCGGTGCCACGATGCGCACGGAGAAATGTCCGCGTCCGTCCCGGGCACCGGCGTGGCCCGCGTGAGCGGCGCTGTCATCCTGCACGTCCAGCTCCAACGGCGCGAAGCGCTGCTCGAGGCGTGTACGGATGAGGGCTACGCGGTCTGTGTTCACGGCAGGGTCTTGCGGAAAGGCTTGATGATGACCCGGGCATACACGCCGGCTGCCACGTAAGGGTCTGCATCCGCCCAGGCTTGGGCTTCGGTGAGAGAAGCGAATTCCGCCACCACCAGACTGCCGGTGAAGCCGGCAGGGCCGGGGTCATTGGCGTCGATGGCCGGATGGGGGCCGGCCAGCAGCAAGCGGCCCTGGTCCTTGAGTTGTTCGAGCCGTGCCACATGGGCGGGACGCGCGCCCAGGCGCTTGGCCAGGGAATCCGGCACGTCTTCCGAGATGATGGCGTACCACATCAGCGTTTCTCCTCCGTCGGCATATGCTTCGCCAGATACACGGCCTGGGCGACGATGAATATCAGCGTGAGGCCCATGGAACCGAAGAGCTTGAAGCGTACCCATCCATCGGTGCTGAAGTTATAGATGATGTACACGTTGAGGGTGCCGAGGAACAGGAAGAACCCGGCCCACATGAAGTTCAGGTTGCGCCAGACCCCGTCTGGCAGGACGAGTTTCGTCTCCAGGGCCCGACGGATGAAGTTCTTGCTGCCGAAGAACTGGCTGCCCAAGAGCACCAGGCCGAGCGACCATTCGATGACGGAGAACTTCCACTTGATATAGACCGGATCGTGCAGCACCAAGGTCACGCCGCCCAGGGTCACCGCCAGCACCGCTACCATGAGAGGCATGGGTTCCAGGCGGCGGGTGCGCCACCAGGAGATCACCAGCAACAGCACGCTGCCCACCATGATCACGGCGGTGGCGGCATAGATGCCTTTCCAGAGATAGCTCAGGAAGAAAGCGGCGAGCAGCAGGAATTCGAGCAAGGAGGACATGGTTTGACACTGGAGCAGCGAGGCGCAGTTATCATAACGTATAGGGACATATATGAGCCAATATTTCAGCCTGCATCCCGTGAACCCCCAGCTGCGCCTGATACGTGGCGCGGTCGAGATCCTCCGTGCCGGTGGGGTGATCGTCTATCCCACGGACTCCTGTTATGCCCTGGGCTGCAGCGTGGGGGACAAGCAGGCCATGGAGCGTATCCGGCGCATCCGCGAAGCCGGGAAGGACCACAACTTCACCCTGGTATGCCGCGACCTTTCGGAGATAGCCCTGTACGCGCGGGTGGATAACCCCACCTTCCGCCTGCTGAAGGCTTACACCCCGGGGCCCTATACCTTCATCCTGCCTGCCACCCGCGAGGTGCCCCGGCGGCTGCAACATCCCAAGCGCAAGACCATCGGCATACGCGTACCGGACCATGCAGTCCCCCATGCACTGCTAACGGAACTCAGTGAGCCGCTCATCAGCTCGACGCTGATATTGCCGGGGGACGATGCGCCGCTCACGGATCCGGAGGAGATGCGCACGCGGCTGGAACATCAGGTGGAGCTGGTCATGGACGGCGGTCCCTGCGGCTTCGAGCCCACCACAGTGGTGGACCTGTCCGGCGATGCGCCGGTGGTCTTGAGGGCAGGGCGGGGCGATGCTACGCCCTTCGGCGGCTGACGGGGCCTGTATAATGCGCGCATGTCGGATTTCAGCTTGGTCCAGAAAATCATCCTGTGGGCTCCCCCCATCCTGTTCGCCATCACCCTGCATGAGGTGGCGCACGGCTGGGTAGCCAACAGGCTAGGTGACCCCACAGCGCGCATGCTAGGGCGGCTCACGCTCAACCCCTTGAAGCACATAGACCCCATCGGTACGGTCCTGGTGCCTCTGGTGCTGTTTCTGACCACGGGTTTCGTGTTCGGCTGGGCCAAGCCCGTGCCGGTGACACCACAGAATTTCAAGAACCCACGCCAGGGCATGGCCTGGGTAGCGGCGGCCGGGCCCATCTCCAACCTGCTGATGGCCCTCATCTGGATGGCGGTAGCGTGGATCGCAGCAGCCTCCGCGGGCCATCTGCCTTGGATCGCGCCGCTCTATTACATGGGTGTGGCCGGCGTCAGCGTCAATGTGGTGCTGGGCGTGCTCAACCTCTTCCCGTTGCCGCCCCTGGATGGCAGCCGCGTGCTCACTGGCCTGTTGCCGAAAGAGGGCGCGCGTATCATGTATCGCATCGAGCCTTATGGGTTGTTCATCGTCGCGATATTGATGATCACCGGCGTGCTCGGTTTCCTGTTGGGACCCCCCATCAATTGGCTGATCAACCTGCTGCTGGCGCCGCTGCAGGGGATCTCATGAGACGCACAACTTGAACGCAGCTCTTCCCGAGAACCACCGTGTGATGTCAGGTATGCGCCCCACGGGCCGATTGCACCTGGGTCATTACCACGGCGTGCTGAAGAACTGGCTCAGGCTGCAGCATGAGTACGAATGCTTCTTCTTCGTGGTCGATTGGCATGCTCTCACCACGAGCTATGACGATGTGCGTGGCATCCAGGACTCTATCTCAGACATGCTGGTGGACTGGTTCGCCGTGGGCATCGATCCCGGCAAGGCCAACATCTGCATCCAGTCGCGCATCCCGGAGCATGCCGAACTGCATCTCCTGCTCTCCATGATCACGCCGCTGGGCTGGCTGGAGCGGGTGCCGACGTATAAGGATCAGCAGGAGAAGCTCAGCGACAAGGACCTGACCACCTACGGGTTCCTGGGCTACCCCGTGCTGCAGGCCGCTGACATCCTCATGTATAAGGCCGGCTGGGTGCCGGTGGGCGAGGACCAGGTGCCCCACGTGGAACTCACCCGTGAGATCGCGCGCCGTTTCAACTACGTGTTCGGCCGCGAGCCGGATTTCAAAGCCAAGGCCGAGGCCGCGGTGAAGAACCTGGGCAAGAAGAACGGCAAGCTCTACCAGGAATTGCGCAAGCGCTATCAGGAGCAGGGTGATGCGGAAGCCTTGAGCACCGCCCATGCGCTCGTCACCGGCAACCAGAACCTGACTATGGGGGACCGCGAGCGGCTCCTGGGTTACTTGGAAGGTGGCGGCCGGTCGATCCTCGTGGAGCCGCAGCCCATGCTCACGGAGGCCGCGCGCATGCCGGGCTTGGACGGACAGAAGATGTCCAAATCCTATGGCAACACCATCAGCCTTAGAGAAGACCCGAAGTCCGTGGAAGACAAGTTACGCACCATGCCCACGGATCCGGCGCGGGTGCGGCGCAACGACCCGGGTAACCCCGAGAAATGCCCGGTGTGGGAGTTCCACAAGGTATATTCCGACCAGAGTACCCGCGACTGGGCGTGGAAGGGCTGCACCACCGCCGGTATCGGCTGCCTGGAGTGCAAGCGCCCGGTGATAGATGCGGTGCTTAAAGAGCTGGAACCCATACGTGAGCGTGCCGAGGAGATCGAGGCCAACCCCGAGATCGTGCGCGCCGCCGTGGCCCAGGGTTGCGAGGCGGCACGCGCCGTGGCCCGGGATACCATGGAAGAAGTCCGCCAGGCCGTGGGTCTGGCGCATCGGTGAGGAACATGCAGCAACCGCCAGACCAGACACCAGAAGCACCCAAGCCCGAGGGCGTCACCGCGCCGCTGCAGGAAGAGATGCCGTTCGCCATCGTGCAGGGCGAGCCCTACACCGCCATGCCGCGGGATCTCTACATCCCGCCGGATGCGCTGGAGGTGTTTTTGGAGGCCTTCGAAGGCCCACTGGATCTCCTGCTGTACCTGATCCGCCGGCAGAACCTGGACATCCTCGACATCCCAATCGCCGAGATCACTCGGCAGTACATGCAGTACATCGAGCTGATGAAGGAGATGCAGCTGGAGCTTGCCGGGGAATACCTGGTGATGGCCGCCATGCTGGCCGAGATCAAGTCGCGCATGCTCCTGCCGCGCCCACCCATCGAGGAGGGCGAGGAACTGGATCCGCGTGCCGAGCTGGTGCGCCGTCTGCAGGAATACGAGCGCTACAAACAGGCGGGGGAAGACATCGACGCCATGCCGCGGGTCAACCGCGATGTATATCCGGCCGTGGCCGAGATCAACGACCGCAAGGTGGTGCGCCTCGTGCCGGAAGTCACCATGAAGGAACTGCTGGTGGCCTTCAAGGAAGTGCTGCACCGGGCCGATATGTTCTCCCACCATCAAGTGGGTCGCGAACAGCTGTCGGTGCGCCAACGCATGTCCGACGTGCTGGCAAGCCTGCAGGACAAAGAGTTCCGCGAATTCACCAGCCTGTTCACCCCCGCAGAAGGGCGGCTGGGCGTGGTGGTGACTTTCCTCGCGTTGCTGGAGCTGATCAAGCAGGCACTCATCGAACTGGTGCAAGCTGAACCCTTCGCCCAGATCCATGTGAAGGTGGCGACCGGTGTGCATGAAGTGAACCTGAACGAGATAGAAATCGACGTGGATGGGGAGGAGCCGGCCCATGAAGCCTGAGAAGAAGAAAGAACTGAAGAACATCGTGGAAGGCGCGCTGCTCGCAGCCGGGCGCCCCCTGAACGTGGAGGAGATACAGGCGCTGTTCAGCGACGAAGAACGTCCGGACCGGGCTGAACTCAAGAAAGCCCTGGACACGCTGGAAGCGGAATTCGCAGATCGCGGCATCGAACTCAAGGAAGTCGCCAGCGGTTACCGTATCCAGGTGAGGCGCGAGCTGACGCCTTGGATCTCGCGTCTCTGGGAAGAACGCCCCGCGCGTTATTCGCGCGCCTTGCTGGAGACGCTCGCGCTCATCGCCTACCGGCAGCCCATCACCCGTGCTGAGATCGAGGGCGTGCGCGGCGTCACCGTGAGCACACATATCATGCGCACCCTGCAGGACCGCAGCTGGATACGCATCGTGGGCCACCGCGACGTGCCCGGCCATCCGGAGATGTTCGGCACCACCCGCGAGTTCCTGGATTACTTCAGCCTGAAGAGCCTGGACGAGCTGCCGACCCTGTCGCAGCTGCGGGATATCGAGAGCATCAATGCCGAGCTGGATCTGGGGGAGTTCGAAAGCATGCCGGCCCAGGCGCCGGTAGCGGCAGCACCGCGCCTCGCCGAAGACGAATCCGGCGCCATGGACGACGGCGATGCCGGCGTGACCACGCACTAGATGAAACCCAGCGAAGAGCCAGCCGAACGATTACAGAAAGTCCTGGCTGCGGCGGGCTTAGGCTCGCGCCGTGAGATAGAGAGCTGGATTAGCGAAGGCCGTGTCACCATCAACGGCCGCACCGCCAAGCTCGGCGACCGCATCCGCGGCGTGGACAGGATCAGCGTGGACGGCAAGCCGGTGAAGGCCCTGGAGCGGGGCAGCGAGACCCAGCAACGGGTCATCCTCTATCACAAGCCCGAAGGCGAACTCACCACCCGCAAGGACCCCGAAGGCCGGCCCACGGTGTTCGAAGCCCTGCCGCGTCTGCGGGGCAGCCGCTGGGTATCCGTCGGGCGCCTCGACACCAACACTTCGGGTCTGCTCATCTTCACCAACGATGGGGCGCTGGCCAACAAGCTCATGCACCCGTCCTCCCAGATCGAGCGGGAGTATGCGGTACGGGTCTTGGGCAAGGTCACAGACGAACAGATCGCAGCCTTGAGCCGCGGCGTGCGTCTGGAAGACGGTATGGCCAAGTTCGACGAGATCCGCGAGGCGGGCGGCGAGGGCGCCAACCATTGGTACCACGTGATCCTGCGGGAAGGGCGCAACCGGGAAGTGCGGCGCCTCTGGGATGCGGTGGGTGTCACTGTGAGCCGCCTCATCCGGGTGCGCTTCGGAGAGCTCGGCCTGCCACGCAACCTGCCCCGGGGTGCCTGGCGGGATGCTACCCAGGAAGAGATCGCAGGTCTGAGCGCTGCTGCGGGCCTGCCGGTGGCTACGCCCAAGCCGAAAGCGAAGTCACGCAGCCGATCCAAGCTGTCCCTGCCGAAACCAAGGCGCACGCCGCGCTCCCACTGATATGTCGCGCCAGCGCATGAAAAGCATACCGTGCCTATCACCGCTGCTTGGCCTGCTCCTGTGCTCTCCCGTCCTGGGCGATACTCTGCCGCCACAAGCGTCCACCGCTGCCGCACCTGCCCAGGTCCATTCATGCAAGGAGATAAAAGCTTTCAAGCTGCAGCTGCATGAGGCGATCACCGCGGCCCTGAAATATCCCCACGAACTGGCCTTGCATCCCCTCACTGGAGTGACCTACGTCGCTTACGACTATCTGGATGGGCATGTGAGCAACGCCCACATCACCATGTATAGCGGTGATGGCACGCTGGATCGCATCGCAGTGGCGGCAGTAGAGGATGCCGACTATGCCTCCATCACTCCGCAGCTGGATGGTGAGAAGATCCACGACTTGGTGATCGTGGTCTTCGATAACACCGGGGAATCAGAGCATAGCTCGGCGGCAAAGAGCGCCAAGAAGAAGCAGGCCGCGGCGGACGCGAACTGCGGAGATTGATTCAGCCCGGTCGTTGGGCGTCGAACTGCTGGCCGGTCACGCCCTGGCTGTCCGGACCCAATAGATAGAGGTAAGTCGCCAGGATGCTCTCGGGGGCGGCGAGCTGCTCCCGGTCTTCTGCCGGGAAAGCCAGGCGCCGCATCTCGGTGCGTACCGGTCCCGGATTGATGCTGTTCACCCGCAAAGTCTTCCTGAATTCCGTCTCGTCGGCTAGGGTCGTCGAAAGCGCCTCGATGCCGAACTTCGATACGGAATAGGCACCCCAGTAAGCCCGCGCCTTGCGGCCCACGCCGCTGGACGTGAACACCACGGACGCGTCGGGCGATTTGTAGAGCAGCTCCAGGCAGGCCTTGGTAAGCATGAAGGGCGCCGTCAGGTTCACCTGCAGCACCTGCTGCCAGATATGCACTTCGTGATGCTCGATGGGTGCACGCTCGCCCAGGATGCCGGCGTTGTGCAGGAGGCCGTCCAGCCGGCCGTATTCCTTGTCCAGAGCACCCACCATGTCCTCGTAATCCTTGTAACGGGCGCCCATGAGATCCATGGGATAGATGGCGGGCTTCGGTGCGCCTAAGGCCAGGAGTTCGTCGTACACGCTCTCCAGCTTCTTGATGGTCTTGCCGAGCAGCACCACTGTGGCGCCATGGGCCGCAAGACCCTTGGACACGGCGCGGCCTATGCCGTCACCGGCTCCGGTCACCAGGATGACTCGGCCTTTGAGCAGATCTTTCGCCGCTGCGTAGTCGTGTTTCGATTGGATCATGTCTGAGGCTCTATCCGGTTTTGCGCGCGCCTTGCCAGGCGGCCAGGAGTGCGCTCAAGGGATGCAATTCTACGGGCTCGGCGCCTGGGCTGAAACCCGCGGCTTCCAGTCTCGCTACGCGCTTCAAGGCCAACGCGCTCAATACCCGCCAGGTGATGAGGCCGCCACCTTCTGCGGACGGCATTTCCTTGAACGCATCTCTGTACATGTTCCGAACGCGATCGGTGTAATCCTTGAGCAGTGCGCGTATAGGTGCATCGGCCTGACCCTCGCCGTGGATGTGCCGGTCCACTCCGTAGGTCTTGAGGTCATCGGTGGCGAAATAAACCCGTCCACGCAAGGCATCGGCGACGCCCGCCGTGGTGATGTAGGCCAGCCGATGGCTGTTGCCCAGGAGGCGGGCCGCCATGCGCGTCTCCTCGGAGCGGGCGCCCGACAGCAAGGCGCTGAGTTCAGCGAGCACGCCGGAATGGCGGTAGCAGTAGCGCTTCACATCCTCGAAGTTGGCCGAGACAGAGCCGGCGATGTCCATGCGGGTGCCGGTCACGATGTCCATGAACAGGGGCTGGCGGTACACCAGCGCACTCATGAAGGGCGTGAGCGCCTGGCTCAAGGGATGCCGTGGCTTGCCGGCATACAGGCTCTCTATCTCCTGCTGCCACCAGCCGAGTTTCACTTCGGCCACGCCCGGGTCGCGGCATTCCACCAGCACCTCGCGGATCTCCAGATACAGGGCGAAGAGCGCGGTGAGCGCGGGGCGATATTGGTGCGGAGAGAAGGTGAGCGCGAGTCGGTAATCGAGATTTGCAGCGTCGAGCTTCAGGGCCGCCTGATCTGCCGGGTTCATGTCTTCCCGTCCGGCTTGCCGCCGTCCGTGAGCCGCGGTGCAGTCTCGATAGGCTCCAGGTCAGGCATGTCTTTCTTGGACTGTACACCCAGTTCCGTGAAGCGGCGTGCGGCGGGTAACACCTGGCGCTCCAGGGAGCCCACCGCATTGTTGAACTGCTGCACGCTGTTGGCGAGAGCCCCACCCATGCGCTGCATGTGCTCGGCGAAAGTGGCGATGCGTTGGTGCAAGGTCTCCGCCAGCTCGCGGATCTGCTCGGCGTTCTCGGCCAGCGCCACCTGACGCCAGCCATAAGCCACTACCTTGAGCAGGGCCATGAGGCTCGTAGGCGTGGCGAGCAGCACTTTTTGGCGCAGCG
>DASYGE010000002.1:0-535629 GCA_036000105.1 Gammaproteobacteria bacterium | reverse complement strand
TAGCTTAGTCCTGGCTGAAACAAAAAGGCCCCGGAAGACCGGGGCCTTTTCTTAGACGTCTAACAAAAGGCTTACTTGGCCGCAACGGCCTCGGCGGCGATCACGTTCACGTAACGGCGCACCGGCTTGCCCTTCTCTTCGAACTTGATGTGGCCGTTGGCCACAGCGAACAAGGTGTGGTCACGGCCCATCTTCACGTTCGTGCCGGCCCGGTACTCGGTGCCGCGCTGACGGATGATGATGTTGCCGGCGACGACCGCCTGGCCGCCATAGAGCTTTACGCCCAGGCGTTTGGATTCTGAGTCGCGGCCGTTACGGGTACTGCCGCCTGCTTTTTTATGTGCCATGGTCCTTTACCTCAAGAATTCGCGGGAATCAGCCGGAGATTCCGGTGATCTCGACTTCGGTGAAATGCTGGCGATGGCCGGCGCGGCGGCGATAGTTCTTGCGGCGGCGCAGCTTGAAGGTGAACAGGCGCTCGTGGCGACCGTTGCCCTTCACCTTGCCGGTGACCTTGCCACCGGACACGAAGGGGGCGCCCAGCACGGGCTGCTCGCCATCCTTGCCTACCATCAGCACGCGGTCGAACTCCACGTTGCTACCGGCCTCGGCCTCCAGCAGTTCCACCTTGATGACGTCGCCCTGGGCAACGCGGTACTGCTTGCCGCCCGTCTCGATTACAGCGTACATGGGATTCTCCAAAAAACCGTCTAAAAACAGCGTCAAAGGGCGCGCATTTTAAGGGTTAGCGGCCTCTGGGTCAAACCGGCGAGGCTCCCTTGACACCCCCATGACACCCCCCTAGCATCGCCCTTCCCGCGGCGCCCGCCCCGCCCGAGCCGGCATTTCATGGCCATAGCTTCAACCCCCCCTCCCCCCCTGGGCCTGGACCCCATCCGCGCCCTGGTGGAAGAGGATTTCCGCGCAGCCAATGCCTGGGTGCGGGAGGAACTGCGCTCGGACGTGGTGCTCATCAACCAGCTGGGGGAGTACCTGGTGGCCGCCGGTGGCAAGCGCCTCCGGCCCCTGGTGGTGCTCCTGGCCGCCCGGGCCTGTGGTGTCACCCAGGGCCGGCATATCGAGCTCGCCGCCATCATCGAATTCATCCATACCGCCACCCTGCTGCATGACGACGTGGTGGACGGTTCTGAGCTAAGGCGCGGGCGGGACACCGCCAACGCCGTCTGGGGCAACCCCGCGAGCGTGCTCACCGGCGACTTCCTCTACTCCCGGGCCTTCCAGATGATGGTCAAGGTGGACGACATGCGCGTCATGCGCATCATGGCGGACGCCACCAACCGCATCGCCGAGGGCGAGGTCATGCAGCTCCTCAACTGCCATGACCCGGACACCACCGAAGCACGCTATATGGAAGTCATCCACCGCAAGACCGCCACCTTGTTCGAAGCGGGTGCGCGTCTGGGCGCAGTGGCTGCGGACCGCCCGGCAGCAGACGAGCAGGCGCTGGCCGCCTACGGTCTGCATCTCGGCACCGCTTTCCAGCTCATAGACGATGTGCTGGATTACAGCGCGAGCCCGGAAGAGATGGGCAAGAACATCGGCGATGACCTGGCGGAGGGCAAGCCCACCCTGCCCCTGATCCGTGCCATGCGGCACGGCACGCCCGAACAGCGCACCCTGCTGCGCCAGGTGGTGGAGCACGGCGGCCTCGAACATATAGATGAGACCATCCGCATCGTGAACAAGAGCGGCGCCCTGGAATACACCCGCGAGCGGGCCGTGGTGGAGAGCACCAAAGCCCGAGCGGCGCTCAAGACCCTGCCCCCGTCAGCCTATCTCGAAGCCCTCAAAGACCTCGCCGACTTCGCCATCACCCGCCGTGCCTAGGCCCCAGTCCTGGCCTGATCCGCCCGCCGTATCAGATCTTCGACGATGGGATGCGACATCAACGACAAACGGAAGAACCTCGCAAGCGGCGTGAAAGTCAGCGTCGCTCCCCATCTGCCCGGCTGCCTCAGGCTCAAGGTAACCCGCTTGGGATTCGTGAAGCCCGAATAGCTCACGTTCATGATGTTCGCCAAGGGCACGCGCTCCACGTGCTCGTCGTTCACCACGATCAGCTCGTTCCCGTTGTCCCAGACCTCATCCATCAGATCGAAGATGAGTTTCTTGAACAGGAAATAACCGAGCGCCATCAAGAGCACCGGTATCACTATCACTATGGCCGGCACTCCGTGCTGCTCGCGAGCCACCTTCACCTCGACCAGCAGGCATAGGATCAGGAAACCGAACCAGAGCACCGGGAAGATCCGCTTGGTGAAGGAAGTCATGCGTGAGGAGATGCGCTTGGCACCCGTCGGCATCGTCAGCATCGTAAGATCCCCTTGAAGTCCGTCAGGCCCGGCGCCGCGGCGGCGGGACGCTGCCGCTACGCAATATATCGGTACAGGCGTCCGCCGGTAGGGGGTGGCTGTAATAGAACCCCTGGGCCAGGTCGCAGCCCGCCTCCCGCAGGAACTCGCCTTGGCGCGCTGCTTCCACACCCTCCGCCACCACCTTGATGCCGAGCTCATGGCTCATGGCGATCACCGCATTCACGATGGCCGCCTGGCGCGCGTCCTGGGGGATGCCCGCCACGAAACTCTTGTCGATCTTGATGGTGCGGATCGGGAACTGGCTCAGGTAACTCAAGGAAGAGTATCCCGTGCCGAAATCGTCCAGCGAGAAGCTCACGCCCATATCCGCCAGGTCATCCATGCGCCGCAGTACGCCGGGGTTATCGGTCATGAGCGCCGTCTCCGTGAGCTCCAGTTGCAGCATCTGCGGATCGAGTCCGGTGCGCTCCAGGATGCCCCGCACCGTCGCCACCATGTCGTCCTGCAGGAACTGGCGTGGCGCCACGTTCACCGTGAGGGGCGTGAGTGTCACCCCCAGGTTCTGCCACATCACCGCTTGACGGCAGGCCGCTTCCAACACCCAGTTGCCGAGCATCAGGATGTCGCCGCTGGCCTCGGCGATAGGGATGAACTTGGCGGGCGGGATCAGCACGCCCTCCGCCGTGCGCCAGCGGGCCAAGGCCTCCAGCCCTGCCACCCGGCCGCCATTGAGTTCCACCTGAGGCTGATACTCCAGATGTATCTCCCCCTGGGTGATGGCGCGGCGCAGGTTCCCGCGCAGCATCAGGTATTCCTCCGCCAGAGCCTTCATCTCCGCATTGTAGAAACGCATGTCGCCCGGGTCCTGACGTTTCACCTCCAGGAGCGCGTTGTCCGCGTTACGCAACAGGGCCTCGGCGTTCTCACCGTCCTGGGGCGCCATGGCCACGCCCACGCTCACCCGCAGGTCCAGGCGGCTGGCGGGCAACTGCAGGGGCGCTTCCAAGGCCTTCTTCACTGCCTGCAACTGCTCGCGCAAGGCCTCACGGTTCCCGTCGCAGCTGATGACCGCCGCGAATTCGTCGGCGGCGAGGCGCGCCACACCGTCGGCGCTGCCGAAGGCCTGGGACAGTCGGGCACCGAACTCACGCAGCACGCTGTCGCCCGCATCGTGTCCCAGCACATCGTTGATGATCTTGAAGCCATCCACGTTGAACAAGGCCACCGCCAGACGCCGGTCCGGGCTGATGTAACGGAATTGTTCATTCAAGTGTTCCGTCAACAGGACCCGGTTACCGAGGCCGGTCAACGGGTCGTAGAAGGCGAGATAGCGCAGGCGCTTCTCGCTCTGCACCCGTTCGGTGATATCCGTAGTGACAGAGATCACGCCGTTTATCGCGCCGCTCTCGTTGCGGCTGATGACTGCGTCCACCTGCACATCTATCACCCGCCCGTCCGCGGTCATGTAGCGGGAAGCGAACGTCATGCTGGGCATCTCACCCGCCACCAGCCGGCGGAAACGTTGTTCGACTTCCGCGCGCCGCGTGGTGTCGGCGATGATGTCGAACACCCGTTTGCCCACGAGACCGCCGGGCTGGTAACCCAGCATCTCGTGATGGGCCTGGTTGGCATAGGTGATCACCCCATCCAGGGCGATCTCCTTGATGCCATGGGGCACTGCTTCCATCAGGCGGCGGTACTGGCGCTCGCTGCGCCGCAGGGCGGCCTCGCTCTCCTTCTGGGAAGTGATGTCCTGGAAGATGCCGAACACCGATTCGTTGGCGTCGGACGCCGGCGGGCTGTACTGCCCCTTCACACGCACGTGGCGGATCTGGCCGTCGGGGCGCACGATGCGCGCCTCGAACTCCACGCTCTCGTGGGTGGTGGCCGCATGGCGCACGAAGCGTTCCACATAGGGCTGGTCATCCGGATGATAGGTGCTGAGAGTGCGGTTGAAATCCGGATCCACCTTCGCCGGATCCAGCCCGCGGATGCGGTATATCTCCTCGGACCACCACAGCTTGCCGGTGAGGATGTCCCAACGCCAATGGCCGAGGTGCGCCAGGCGTTCCGCCTCACCCAACATGGCGGTCTGTTCCTCCAGCATGTCGCGGGTGCGTACCCGTTCGCCGATGTCGGTCAGCAGCCCCACGAAGAACTTGAGCTGCTTGTGCTCGTCATACACCGGGCTCATGGACAGCTCGCTCCAGAAACGCGCACCATCCTTGCGGAAATTGATGAGCTCGACCTGCACCGGCTGGCGCGCCTCCATGGCACGATGGATAGTCTCACGGGTGGCGGTGGAGGTGTCCGTCTCCTCCAGGAAGCGGCAATCGCGGCCCCGCACCTCGGCGAAACTGTAGCCGGTGATGCGCTCGAAGGCGGGGTTCACATAGATGATGGGATAAACATCGCCCTCTGGCTCGGCCGATGTGACCAGCACGCCCGAGGTGGATTGGGTGACCGCTGCGGCCAGCATGATGTGTTCTGAGAGGAGCTTCTCCAGCTCCAGCTCGCGCTGCTTGAGAACGGTGATATCGGTGTAGAGATCGATGTAGCCGCCATCCCGGCTGCGCCGTTCCTTGATCAGCACCCAGCGACCATCCGGCAGCTGCTGTTCCAAGCTGCCGCTGGCCCGCTGATGGGCTTCCAGGCGTTCCTTTATCCAGGCTTCTGCATCGCCGTCCGGCACGCTGATCTTATCGACGCGGATCGCCTCGCGCAGCATGTCCTCGAACTTGGTGCCGGGCACCATCATCTCCGCGAGATGCGGATACATGCGCTTGAGTTGTTCGTTGCAGACCAGTATCCGGTCGTCCGCGTCGAAGACGATGAAGCCGTCTTCCACATAGCCCAAGGCGTCCGCCAGCAGGTTCTCCGCGTGTTCCCGGGCGCGGGCATGGCCGGCGGCGGCGAGTGCGGCCTTCACCGAACGCCTGAGGCGCGGCATGTGCTTAGCCGACTTGGTGACGTAATCCGCGAGGCCGAGGCGCATGGCCTCCACCGCCACCTCCTCGGTGCCGGTGCCGGTGAACATGATCACGGGCAGATCGGGATCCCTGACCCGGACGCGCTTCAGCACATCGAGGCCCGTGGACCAACGCAGATGGAAATCGGTGATCACCAGGTCCAGCCCGGGTTCGGCGATGGCCACCTCAAGCTGGGCCTGGGTATGCACCTCGAAGGTCTGGACCTCGGGGAAATCCTTGAACAGCTCGCGTTTGACCAGCGCCCGGTCGTCCGGGTTGTCGTCCACGACCAGCACACGCAAACCCGCGCCAAGGCGCGCAGCCTCTCCCCCAGCGTGCTTCTTGTCCGTCATCGCCGCCTCCACGGGGCAGATGAGTGCCTGGCGTTATCCCCTAATGCAGTTCCGGATGCTCACTCAACATCAGCCAGTAGACCTGCAGTTGCTTCAACAGGGTGGTGAACTCCTCGAACACCACCGGTTTCACCAGATACGAGTTTGCGCCCAATTCGTAGGCGCGGTTGATGTCTGCCGGCTCCCGCGACGAGGTCAGCACCACCACCGGCAGACGCCTCAAGCCGTTCTGCCCCCGCAGCCATTTCAGCACCTCGTGTCCCGAGAGCCGCGGCAGCTTGAGGTCCAACAGCATCATGAAGGGCAGAGGGTGGGCCTCGCGATCGGCATAGCGGCCTTCCCCGGCCAGGTAGGCCACCGCCTCCTCGCCGTTGGCCACGCAGGCGATGGGGTTCACCACGTGCGACTTACTGAAGGCACGCTTGATCAGCATGACGTCGTTCTCGTCATCCTCCGCGAGCAGTATGGTGGTTTTTGTTATCCCGCTCATATCAGCCATTCCGTAACTCCTTGAGACGCGCGTGGAATGTGGTGCCGTTGCCGTCGGACTCGACCCGGATCTCGCCGTGCATGCGTGCCAACCCTTTCTTGACGATGGAGAGCCCTATGCCCGTGCCTGGATAGGACTCCGCGCCGTGCAGCCGTTCGAATACGTTGAAGATGCGTTCCCGGTGCTCGGAGGCGATGCCGATGCCGTTGTCACGCACGCATATCTCCACCATCCCCTGCCGGGCGACCGCCCATATGCGCACTCGTGGGGCCTTGCCGGGCGCCACGAACTTGAGCGCATTACTTACCAGGTTGAGGAGGACCTGCTTTAGTGTGACCCTGTGGGCCAACACGGTCAACGGCGGCACGGTGCTCTCCACCTCCGCGGATGACGCTGCTATTTCCTGGTGCAATTCAGCCAGAGTCTCCTGTACTAGCTCTGCCAGCGCCACCTCTTCTAGCTCCATCTTGGAGCGCCCGACACGGCTATAGGCCAGGAGATCCTGGATCAGGGTATCCATGCTCTTGGCGGCCTTGATGATACGGCCGAGGTAATCACGCCCATCCACCTCGAGCTTCTGCCCGTAATCCTCCAGCACCGCATCGGCGAACCCATGCATGGCGCGCAGCGGCGCGCGCAGGTCGTGGGCTACGGAATAAGCGAAGGCATCCAGCTCCCGGTTGCTATCATCCAGCTCGGCGGTGCGCGCGGTCACCCGCTGTTCCAACTCCTCCATATGCTGCTGCAGCGCCTGCTTGAGGTGTACGCTCTCGACGCCGACGGATGCGATCTGGGCGAGTTGCACTAGGATCGCCTCGTCCTCCGCATCCAGCTCCTCCGCGCCCTTGTCCGACACCAGTAGCGCGCCGATCACATCGCTGCCGTGGCTCGTGAGGGGCACGGCCAGCAGATCCTTCAGAGGTGGCTGCCGTCCGGTCTCTTCAGGTAAGCCGAAGATGCCGGGATGGGAGCGCATCTGCGCCGCGCTCAGGCGTATCGGGTATTGCTTCTCCCGCAGCATACGGTAGACCCCGTCCGGCAGGGCGGCGGTCCCGCGCCAGGCCGCGTATCTCTCCGTCAACGACGCCGCCATGCGCGTGGGCGAGCCGCCTTCCCGGGGCCGGCAATGGCTCAAGGCCAATTGCGTGCCGCTCAGCTCCCGCGCCCGGTCTGCGGCGATCTGCATCACTTCCTGTACCGTCTGGGCCCCGGCGATCTGCAGGGAAGCCGCCGCCAGCTGCTGCAGCTCCCGGGCACGTCGCTCCACCGCCGCCTGGGCCTGCTTGCGCGGCGAGACATCATGCACCAGCACCAGGTTCAGGATGCGGTTGTCCATCACCAGGCTGTTCACACGTATGTCCACGTGCATCAGCTCACCGCTCTTGGTGAGATGCCGCCACTCTCCAGCTTGGCGGTAGCCGGTCCCAGAATCCGCGACCTCCTTGCGATAGGCCTTGAGCTTCGCCACATCCTCCTTGGGGCGTATGCCATAAATATCCATCTCCAGGAACTCGCTGCGGGTGTAGCCGTAGCGCTCCACTGCGGCGCGGTTCACGTCCACGAACACGCCGCTGTCCCGGTCATAGAGCAGCATGGGCGCCGGGTTGTTCTCGAAGAAGTTGCGGAAGTTCGACTCGCTGCGCTGCTGCGCGTCGCGCGCCTCACGGGTCTCGCTGTCGTAGCGCGTGCGCATGCGCATCACCCAGCGGCTGGTGAAGAACACCCCACCCAGGGACACGCCGGCGAGCAGCAGCGAGGGCATCCACGCCAGGAACCTCTGCATGGCCAGCTGGTTCAGGATGTTCGTGCGCGCTGCTTCCGGCATAGATAGGCTCAGTAGCGCCTGCGTGCGCCCCGCTTCCCACTGGTCGCTGACCAGGATCAGGAGCACCAGCATCAGAGCGAACATGCAGGCCGCCATCAGCAGTTCCTGCTGCGAGAACGCCTTGCCGCCGGCACGCGGGAGATATTTCGACTTGAGCCGTTCCACCAGCGGCGAGAACACCAGGATGAGCGGCCCGCTGGTCAATAAGGTCTGGACGAAAGCATTCGGCCACCAGCCCAACCAGGCGCTGAGGAAGCCCTGAGCCCCGATGGGCGTGTTCGTGAATTGGGAGATGAAGGCCCCGAAGGAACTCATGAGCGAGGCCGACAGCGCCGCCAGGGTGAACCAGGCCCAGGAACGCACGCTGCGCAGCGCGTAGTCACCGGAGTAATTGCAGTAGAAGAGGAAGAACACCGCCATGGCAAGCGGGTTATGCAGCGCATTCACCAGCGCAAGGTCGAGGGGCATGTGCTTGTGCAAGGTACTGAACAGGGTGGCAAGATAGGCGGTGAAAGCCGCCCATTCGAGACCCAGCCACATGACGAGGCAGACACAGACCGTCCACGGCAGATAGAAACTGAAATCCAGCGGTACACCACCGAGATGCACCAGCCACTCGTTCCAGGTGAAACCGGGCATGTCGAAGTTGGCGATGGGCCACCAGACGCACACACCGGTGATGGCCATCCAGAAACTGGTCAGCACGAAGACCCGGTAATCGGGCGCCGCGAACACACTCATCATGGAGAGGGGCCGCCAGCGGTATCCCGCGGCGGGGATCTCGGATCGCCTGCTGCTCTCGCTGGGGCTCATGCGCGCGGCCTGTGAGATACGGGGACCCACAGTGCCGTCCCCTTAGCCTTATGTTACTTAAATAGTAGCGCAGCCCGGCCCTGGCGCCGCGGTCGGCCGATTGAAAGGAGGGGGGGCTTCCCGTATAGTACGCGGCTCGCTTTCGGGGTGTAGCTCAGCCTGGTAGAGCACTACGTTCGGGACGTAGGGGCCGCAGGTTCAAATCCTGTCACCCCGACCAATTAAGCCTATTCCCGTTGCTTTGAACACAAAGTCCTTAAGAACACCTGCGGCACCTATTTATTTCGTAGGGGTCGAAGGTTCAGTTTCCTGCTCGTCTATCCCTGACTCGCACACGGAAACCCCTGCCCAAAGCCTCCTGCCTTGGGCGCTCGCGGCTGTGCGGCTCGCCCTGTCACCCCGAACCACAAGTACTGTCTTATGCGTTTTTAGTCACATCAATAGCCACACCCTCGAACTCCCGCAGAGATTCAACTCGCTTATCGGAAGGTGTCCAGCAACTTTTTGAGGAAAACATCTCTTCGGTAATTATTAGCCTGTACCGGGCAAGCGAAACCCACTTTACAGATTTTGAAGAAGCAAATTGTAATTCTATCTCCATAGTTCCTTCAAAAATATTGTCCCAACGGCCCCCTTCCAATATCAGGTGAATGTCTGCTTTAGCTTGCCCTCCAACAATAAATGAATACCAATCCCTCAAAACAGACTTCTCAAGCCATTTAAATCTCTCTGTGTGATACCGCTGGAAAGACGGATAGTCGACCAACCAAGTTGGATAGAAATAGAATTTGCGAGTATTTCTGAGCTCGTGCACATCAGCGATTATTCTGATATCTCTAATTTCCCCAGCAACTCGACCTGCATTATAGAAAGACAGGCCTAAATCAAAACTCGGAATCCACCAAGTACGTTTTTTTTCATCACCAGATACGCTCGGCGGTATTTTATATAAAGCGAAAGTAGGCGCGTCATGACTTACTCTGGGTGAAAATGGGGGAAGACTATTAACCCACAGAGAAAATACTGACAATAAAAACGCCAGTATGCTTATAAGCAGCGCGAAATTAAGAAAATTGCATTTATATACTCCCTGTATGTGGCGTCCATAACTTATAGGGCATCCGCACCTACAACCACTTAATAACTATAGTGCTTTTTGAAGTGCAGACTTTATAGTCTCCATGAAAGCCGCATTGGAGACTTTGGTGGATAGTGGATCTGGTGCAGCGACGCATGTGCGCTCAGTAGCGACAAGCGCTAGCACGAGTGCTACTACTGCCTGAAATGGAATGAAGCTTTTAGCCATATTTTTATATCCCAAGTCCATTCGGGGAACTTTCCGGTTGATGCTCTATCTCTATAGGTGAGTTGTCATATTTTCACGATTTGGCTATAAAGAATAGTATGAGCCTGTCCTGTCATAACCCAAGCGCCAGCCCCCGCCCCGCGCGGCGGCTGGCGCCTTGGCGTGCTGGATTGCTGCTGTTTGCCCTGACTTGTGCGGTCAGCCTGTATTCCATCGAGGCCACCCACAACCACAAGACGGTCCTGGATGACCTGCGCTGCCCGGTCTGCCATGTGATGGGCCACAACGCCCTGGATGTTTACACCCCCGATCTGGCGCCGGTCTTCAGCCTTGCGCTGCTCTTCTTCGTGCTCCTGCCGGCGCCCCTGGCCGGTGTCTCCCACAGCTTCTACTTCCCCAAGCCCCAGACCCGGGCTCCGCCGATCTCCTCGTTCTCCATCATCTGAATTGATCCGGCAGCGATGCCGGTATCGCCGTTCTGCGCGTGTGTCGCGCGGGACCTTATTCATATGGCATGCGTGCGCCCGTCGAGCGGTGCAGCGCGCTGCCTTTGAGGAGCGAGACCATGAAACGGTTATCTTCCGTCCTGCCTGCATTGGCAGGACTCTTGCTGAGCCATGCCCTAACCACCCCTGCCCTGGCCGACGACACCACCGCACCGGAGACCACCACGGCTGCAGCGCCCGCGGCTGTACCGAAGACGGTGGAACTGGGTTCCATCCAGGTACAAAGCACGCGCTTGAACCGCGCGCGCGACACCTTGAACCCCGAGACCGGCACCAGCAACTATCACTTCGACACCCAATCCATCGCCGCCCTGCCCCAGGGAGCCGATGCGCCTTTGCAGAGCCTGATCCTGCAGGCACCGGGTGTGGCCCAGGATTCCTTCGGCCAGTTGCACGTGCGGGGTGACCACGCAGACATCCAGTACCGCATCAACGGCATCATCATCCCGGAGTTCATCAGCGGTTTCGGCGATACCCTGGGTACCCGCTTCATCAGCAAGGTGGATTTCCTCACGGGCTCCCTGCCCGCCCAGTTCGGTTACCGCACCGCGGGAGTGGTGGACATCACCACCAACGACGGGCTTCAGTCACCGGGCGGCAGTGTGGATCTCTACGGCGGCAGCCATGCCACCTTCCAGCCCAGCGCGGAATACGGCAGCTCCGATGGGAATCTCGACTATTACGTGACCGGCACGTACTTGCAGAGTGATGAAGGCATAGAGTCCCCCACCGCCTCAAACTCGCCTATCCACGACGACACGGAGCAGAACCGGCTCTTCGCCTATGGGTCCTACCTGATCAATCCAGACCTGCGTCTCGGGGTCATCGCCGGTCACTCCCTGGGCAACTTCCAGATACCCAACAATCCGGGCCTGACGCCGAGCTTCCAGTACCTGAACCAGCCCCCCATCCCCTCGGCGGACCTGAACGAGACCCAGCGGGAGCTGAACGATTACGGCATCGTCTCCCTGCAGGGCATACGGGATCAGCTCAACTACTCAGTGGCCCTCTTCAACCGCTACTCCAGTACCGACTTCCATCCGGATGACATCGGCGACCTGATCTATAACGGCGTGGCGGCCCAAGTGTTCCAGCGCAACATCGCCACCGGCATACAGGCAGACGCGAGCGATGCGATCAGCGACACCCATACCCTGCGCTGGGGCTTGTTCACGGACCAGGAACGCACCTCCAGCGACAGCAATTCGCTGGTGTTCCCCGCGAACCCGGACGGCAGCCAGAGCAGCACCACGCCTCTCACCATCCCGGACAGCACCCTCAAGACCGGTGAGTTATACGGCGCTTACCTGCAGGACGAGTGGCTGGCTAGCAAGACCCTGACCCTGAATTACGGTCTGCGCTACGACATCTCCAACGGCTTCCTGCGGGAAAGCCAGGTGAGCCCGCGGGTGAACGTCGTCTATACCCTGGACGACGCCACCAAGCTGCACCTGGGTTACTCGCGCTACTTCACCCCGCCGGAGCTGGAACTCATCGCGCCCAAAGACATCGCCCTGTTCCAGGGCACCACCAACCAGCTGCCTAGCGGCGTGAATACCGATGTGAAGGCGGAGCGGGATGATTACTATGACGCCGGCATCACCCATGACTTCACCTCGGCCTGGCAGGTGGGCGTGGATGGGTATTACAAGGACGCACGGAACCTGCTGGACGAGGGCCAGTTCGGCCCGGCCCTGATCTTCTCGCCCTTCAACTACGCCCGTGGCCGGGTCTGGGGCATGGAGCTCACCAGCACTTATACGGACGGGGATTTCTCCACCTATTACAACCTCGCCTACTCCAGGGCCCTGGGCAACCAGGTGGTATCGGGGCAGTTCAATTTCTCGCCGGACGAGCTGGTCTATATCCAGGACCATTTCGTGCACCTGGATCATGACCAGACCTGGACTTCCTCTGGCGGGGTCTCGTACGACTGGTTGGGGACCCGTTACAGCCTGGATGGCATCTTCGGCAGCGGCCTGCGCGCCGGCTTCGCTAACACCGGCAGCCTCCCGTCCTATACCCAGTTTGATCTGGCGGCCAGCCGCAGCATCACGCTGCCCGGGACCGGCGAGTTCTCCGTACGTTTCGCCATCGTCAACCTGCTGGATCGGGTATATGAGATCCGCGACGGCACGGGCATAGGTGTGGGTGCGCCCCAGTTCGGGCCGCGTCGCGGCTTCTTCCTGGGCTTGATGAAGACGTTCTGATGGGACAAAGAGCAAGCCGCGGTCACGCGGCTTGCTCTTCTTCAGTGGGTGAGTTCCGTCAGCAGGCGCGTGATCTCGGGTCCGACGTCGCGCAGCTCGATGCGATGCGCCTCCGTCAGCTTGTCCAAGAGTCCGTGGCCCTTGGGCGTGAGGCTCACGTGCATGCGCCGCCGATCTTCCATCGAGTTCTCTCGCCGCGCATAACCCTGCTTCACCAGACGCGTCACGAGGCCCACCGCGCTGTTGTGGTGCACCTGTAGCCGCGTCGCCAGTTCACCGACGGTCGGATGCGCATCGCCGGGAAACCCGCGGATCACGAGCATGACTTGATGCTGTTGCGGCGTTAAGCCCAGATCGTGAGCGAGGTCTTCGCTCACCCTGAGGAAGCGGCGCAACGAGGCGCGGAAGGATGCGAGGACATGATAGTCCGCATCGTTGACCTGGAATGTCTCTGGGCGTCGCTCGCGGGCGGGTTTCGTTGATTTATATCGCATCGCGATATATCCTACCCGGCCCCAGCCCGACGTTCAACGTCCCACGCCTAAATCCCCGAGGATCGTATGTCCGCCGCTGCACACCCCGAACCCCGCCTCCGCCGTCTCAAACCCGGGCCGGACGGCCTGCGCCTCCTGCTCATGTCCATGTTCGCGGCGGTCATCGGTCTGGTGGCGGGGCTCGCCGCTTATGTGCTCTTTGGCCTGATCGCGCTCTGCAGCAACTTCGTCTTCTATCACCGTCTCTCCACCGTGCTGCCGAGCATCACCACGAACCCGCTCGGCTTGTGGATCATCGTCATCCCGGCCCTGGGCGGTCTCATCGTCGGGCTCATGGCGAAGTATGGCTCCTCCAAGATCCGCGGCCACGGCATCCCCGAGGCCATCGAAGCCATCATCATCAACAAGAGCCGCATCGCACCGCGGGTGGCCATCCTGAAGCCCCTGTCCGCCGCCGTCGCCATCGGCACCGGCGGGCCCTTCGGCGCCGAGGGACCCATCATCCAGACCGGCGGTGCGCTCGGCTCCATATTCGGGCAGCTGCTGCACATGACCACGGCGGAACGCAAAGTCCTGCTGGGCTGCGGCGCCGCCGCCGGCATGGCCGCCACCTTCAGCACGCCCATCGCCGGGGTGATCTTCGCCATCGAACTCCTGTTGTTCGAGTTCCGCTCCCGCTCCTTCATCCCTCTCGTGATCGCCACCACCATCGCTACCACCGTGCATGTGGTGCTCATCGGCCCCGGACCCATGTTCACCGTGGGCGCGGCGCATTTCGACATCGCCCATGGCCTGCCCTACTACCTGCTCCTGGGCATCATCTGCGGCCTCATGGCGGTGGTCATGAGCCGCTCTCTCTATTGGATAGAGGATCAGTTCGAGAAGCTGCCGGTGGATGAACTCTGGTGGCCGGCCATTGGTGCTCTGGGGCTCGGCGTCATCGGTTATTTCGTGCCGCGGGTCCTGGGTGTGGGCTACGGCACCCTCTCGGACATACTCAACAACAACCTGCCCCTCACCCTGCTGCTCATCATCCTGGTGTTCAAGAGTCTGGCCTTGCTGATATCCCTGGGCTCGGGCACCTCCGGCGGCCTGCTCGCGCCCATGTTCATCGGCGGGGCCGCCCTCGGCGCTGCTTTCGCCATCACCATCAACCACATCGTGCCGGGTGCTCACCTGGACCCCAGTGCCTATGCGCTCACCGGCATGGCCGCGGTGTTCGCCGCCGCCTCCCGTGCCACCTTCGCCTTCATCATCTTCGCCTTCGAGATCACCCGTAATTACAACTCGGTGCTGCCGCTCATGCTGGTGTGCGTCATCGCC
The DNA here is from genome assembly GCA_036000105.1 of Gammaproteobacteria bacterium. Classification (GTDB taxonomy): domain Bacteria; phylum Pseudomonadota; class Gammaproteobacteria; order Natronospirales; family REEB76; genus DASUBN01. The sequence continues at coordinate 521,004 of DASYGE010000002.1, read as the reverse complement.
AATGCCATCGCCCAGTTGTTCCTCAAGGAATCCATCATGACCGAGAAGCTCGTGCGCCGCGGGCTCAAAGTGCATCTGGAATACGAGGTGGACGTGCTGCACCAGGTGGAAGTGGGCGAAGTCATGGACAAGAACCCGCTGGCACTCGACGCTGGCATGCCGCTAGGTGAACTCATCACCCGTATCGGGCGCCATGATCCTGAGGTGACGCGCCATAGCGCCTATCCACTCCTGGATGCGGCGGGTGAACTCGTGGGCATCATCACCCGCGGTGACGTGTTCCGCGGCCTCGAGAACAGCCTCGACCCCGCCACGCCGCTGATCAAGGCTGGCAGCGGGAAACTGGTGGTAGCTTATACAGATGAGACGCTGCACGACGCCGCCGAGAAGATGCTGCGCCACCGTATCGGCCGCCTGCCGGTGGTGGACAGCCGGTATCCCACGCGGCTCGCGGGTTACCTGGACCGCGCGCCCATCCTGGAGGTGCGCGAGCGTCGGCTCACAGAGGAATCCGTGGTGGAGACCGGCTGGCTGGGACGTTCCCGCAGCAAAGACGACGTGCAGTAGACCACCGCCGCTCTGTCGCGGGCTGGACTGAAAGGGCGCGAGACGATGGCAGAAGACAAGCAGAGCGATTTCGCCGCCAACCCGAGGATGCTCGCCATCTCCGGCATCGCCGTCTGCGTCGGCGTCTTCGGTGCGGTGGTCGCCTGGGCCCTCTTCCATCTCATCGGGCTGTTTACCAACCTCTTCTATTACCACCGCATCGCCTGGAGCTTCGTGTCTCCGGCAGGCAGCTACCTGGGGGGCTGGGCGCTCCTCGCGCCGGTGGTCGGCGGCTTGATCGTGGGATTCATGGCGCGCTACGGCTCAGAGCGCATCCGCGGTCACGGCATCCCCGAAGCCCTGGAAGCGATCCTCTTCGGCAAGAGCATCATGCAGCCGAAGATCGCCGTCCTGAAACCCCTATCCTCCGCCGTGGTGATCGGTTCCGGCGGGCCGTTCGGCGCTGAAGGCCCCATCATCATGACTGGTGGGGCCGTGGGTTCGCTGGTGGCCATGATCTTCGCCCTCACCGCCAACGAACGGCGCACCCTGCTGGTGGCCGGAGCCGCGGCGGGCATGGCCGCCACCTTCAATACCCCCATCGCCGCCACCCTCTTATCGGTGGAACTGCTGCTCTTCGAACTGAAGCCCCGCAGCCTGATCCCTGTAGCCCTGGCCGCAGCCACTGCCGCGGCCTTGCGCCCTTATCTTCTGGGTGACGGCGCGCTCTTCCCGATACCGGCCGGCCTCATGGTCAACGACCTGGGCCTGCTGTCGGCAGTGGCCTGCGGGTTGCTCGCCGCCATGCTGTCGACCTTGCTGACCATGTCGGTGTATGCCTGCGAGGACCTGTTCCGCAAGCTACCCATCCACTGGATGTGGTGGCCGGCCCTCGGCGGCATCGCGATCGGCGTCGGCGGGCACTTCGAGCCCCACGCCCTGGGCGTGGGTTATGACGTGATCCACGACCTGCTGAACGGTCAATATCTGGTACTCGCTGCCATGGCCTTGCTGCTGGTGAAGCTCGCCATCTGGGCCATATCCCTGGGCTCCGGCACTTCGGGCGGTATACTCGCGCCGCTGCTCATCATGGGTGCGGGTCTCGGCGTGCTCGAGGGCACCTTCCTGCCGGGCGCGAGCCCCCTCATCTGGCCGGTGGTGAGCATGGGGGCGATGATCGCGGGCACCATGCGCTCGCCGCTCACGGCCATCGTGTTCACGCTGGAGTTGACCCACGACATCACGAGCCTGAAGCCCTTACTCATCGCCTGCATCGTGGCACACGCTTTCAGCGTCATCATCATGAAGCGTTCGATCCTCACCGAGAAGGTCGCGCGCCGCGGCCTGCACGTGTTCCGCGAGTATTCGGTGGATCCGCTGGGCACGCTGTTCGTACGGGACGTCATGAGCCGCGAGGTGGCGAGCATCTCCGGCACGCTCACGGTGGCCGAGGCCCGCAGCCGGTATTTCGATCCGGCCACCCAGAAGTTCCGCGCCTACCCGGTCACTGACGACGGGGGCCGGCTGCTCATGGTGGTGAGCCGGCTGGAGATCCAGCGCTATTACGAACTGGACCCGGCCCTCAGTCTGGCTGAACACGCCCGTAGCGGGACTCCGGCGGTCACCAACCCCGAGGAGACCTGCCAGCAAGCGGCCGCGCGTATGGCGATCGAGAACCTGGACCGGCTGCCTGTGGTATCCGAGGACGGCAGCATGCGGCTCGTGGGCATAGTGACGCGCTTCGACGTGGTCAAAGCGCTGCTCGCTCATTACGAAAGCGACCGGGTGACCGAGAGGCTCCTGAAGCTGCCGATCAAGGGTACTCGCCGCAGCCAAGGCGGTTGACCCGCCCTGGCCACGTGTCGCCCGGCCTATTGCCGCGGCGCGATGATGGCGTCCAGGGTCGGCGCCACGCCTGGTATCGGTTTCAGCACCGGGTACTTGAGGCCGCCGTGGTAATCCACGTCATAGGTCTCATATTGATCCTGGTCCCGGACCAGGAGCTTGATGGGCGTGCTCGTGGTCTTGGCCGCCTGGATCGCATCCTGTAACACCTTCGGGTCCGCATCCAGTGCGCGACCGTTCACCGCCACGAGCTTCATGCCCGCGCCGAGACCGGCCTTGTATGCCGGACCGTCCCACAACACGTCCTGGATGAGTCCGTGCTTGCCTTCGTCCCCGCTCAGCATAAGGCCGATGGAGTACAAGAGGTTCACACTCTTGCGCACCTTCTCCAGATCCTTGAAGTATTCCGTGGGCGTGTCGGTGTAGGTGAGTTCGTAACCGCCGCGGGTGATGCCGTCCAGCGGCGCGTGGTACTGGGTGCTGCCCAGGCGTGAGCGCAGGAACGTCGCCCAATCGTAGTCCTGCACCTGCTTCAAGGTCGCCACCAGGTCATCGAAGGTGTAGGTTTTGGTCACGTAGCTGCCGTCTTCAATGCCGTAGAAGGCATGGGCGAAATCGTCCATGGACTTGCGGCCCCCGCTCAACTCCCGGAGTTTCGTGTCCACATCCAGCCAGATGAGTTCGCCTTCCGAATAGAAGTCCTGCACCCGGCGCCAATTCTGCCATTCCCGGGGCGCGTAGTAGGCGATCTGCGCCGCGTCGGCGGTGTCCTGCAGTGGCCGCCAGGTACGGCCTGGGCGATGGTCCATCACGGCCGCCGAGACCGCCAAGGCATCCCGATACTGCTGCGCCGTGAGCATGCCGCTGCGAGCCGTCAGCACGTCACCGAAATACTCCGTGAGCCCCTCATACACCCACAGGAGATTCCCCTGCATGGGCACGCTGTTGAAATCCGGGGTCCACAGGCCCGCGGGCCTGCGGAACTTGCCGTTCCAGGAATGCACGTATTCATGGGGCAGGAGATGCGCCCCCACCAACTGGCTAGCCGGATCTATGAAGTAATCCGGGAAGATGCGGTCGTCACTCGATTGATGATGCTCCAGGCCGAAATGCCCGGTGTTGGCCGACAGGGTGAACAGGAAATCGTAATGGTCGTAATGATGCCCACCGAAGAGCATATACGCCTGCTGCACCAGGTTGCGCAGGCCCGTGAGCTGATCCGGCGTCACCACCAGATCCTCGGGGGTATCCCCCACCACGTTGAGGTGCACCGGTACCTTGTCATTCGGCGCGAGATCGAGGCGGCTGAAGTAGCGCCCCGCGATCAGCGGCGAATCCACCAATTTGTTCAGCATCACCGGCTTGAAGCGTGGCGCATCTGCGCCGCCCGAAGCGGTCTCGAGGGCGGTGGCAAACTTCCAGCCCTGGGGCAGCTTCACACTCGGATCGAAACTGAGCTCCCGGGACGGCGCCCCGGCGGGATACAGCAGCACCTGGTTCCACTCCAGATCGACGATGTCCGGCGTGGCAGACACGCTCTGGCCGAACTCGCCGCCGGTGCCGGGCGACAGGAAATCGAACTCCGCATCCAGGCTCGTCACCCCCTGGGGCACGCTGATATGGATGGCATACATATCCACAAGATCGTGGCGCCAGCTTACGGGCTTGCCGCCCGCCGTGAACTGGATGCCCGCCAGGTTCTCCACCGGCCCGCTGGGGGAATGCTCGCCGGGTATCCACTTGGGGTAATACAGCGTCAGGGCGCCCGCCTTCACCGGCAGCGTCTCGTGTATATGGAAGAGATGGCGCGGGGCGTCCCTGAGATCCACCTGCAGGGAGATGCTGTCGGCCGCCCGAGCGGGGGTGGCGGCGAAGGCAGCGAGGAACAGGGCTGAACAGGCGCAGGCGAGGCTTTTCATCTCACGATCTCCTGGCTAAAAATCGACCATCGGACCGGGAACCCTTATGCCCTGTGGGCATCGAAATCAGTGGTGGGGTGGGATAGTATCATCCCCCCGCCCGGCCACGGACCACGGCTGGGAGATGGCATAAAACCCCATCACGGCCGGTTCATATATATCTATCTAATTAGCTTTCTCTTGGGAGGCATCATGCGTTTTAATAGATACCTGCTTCTCGGCGCCCTCTGCGCCTTCACACTGGCTGCGGTCGCCGATACCGGTGACGCCGGCCTGCATACCGACTGGCTCGACAAGAGCGTGAACCCGGCCACGGACTTCTTCAGCTACGCCAACGGCGGCTGGAAACAGCAGAACCCGATCCCGGACGCCTATTCACGCTGGGGCACCTTCGGCGTGCTGCAGAAGCAGAACCAGGACGTCATCCACGACATCCTCGATGATCTGGCCAAGAACAAGAAGCTCAAGGCCGGCTCTGACGAGCAGAAGGTCGGTGACTTCTACGCCAGCGGCATGGACGAGCAGGCCATAGACGCCGCCGGCATCAAGCCGCTGCAGCCCGAGTTCGACGCTATCGCCGCCATCACGGACGGCGCCGACCTGCAAGCCGTGATCGCACACCTGCAGATGATCGGTGTGGATGCCCTGTTCAACTTCGGCCAGATGCAGGACTTCAAGGACAGCAGCAAGGTCATCGGCGCCGCGTTCCAGGGCGGTCTCGGCCTGCCGGACCGTGATTACTACCTGAAGACCGCGGACAAGTGCACGGCGCCAGCCGCCGGCACCGCCCCCGCCGGCAGCACTGCCGTCAGCCCGGCCCAGGCGGACTATGACGCCTGCAAAGCCCAGGCGGACAAGTTCCAGAAAGTGCGCGATGCCTATCAGACCCATGTCGCCAACATGTTCAAACTCATGGGTGACGATCCCGCGAAGGCGGCGACCGAAGCCACCACGGTGATGTACATCGAGAATCTGCTGGCCAAGTCCTCCATGTCGCGCGTGGACGAGCGCGTCCCCGAGCATATCTACCACCCGATGGACCTGGCGACCCTTGACGTCACCACCCCGGGCTTCTCCTGGGAGCACTACTTCGCTGCGGTCGGCCATCCGGAGATAAAGAGCATCAACCTCGCCATGCCGGATTTCTTCAAGTCCTCCATGGATTACCTGTCCAAGGTCACCTTGGGCGACTGGGAGGTCTACCTGCGCTGGCACACGGTGGATTCCTTCGCGCCCTACCTGTCCAAACCCTACGTGGATGAGGATTTCGCGATGCGCTCGGCGCTCAGCGGCGCGAAAGAACTCCTGCCCCGCTGGCAGCGCGTGGTGACCACCGAAGACGATGCCCTGGGCTTCGCCATCGGTAAAGTGTTCGTGGCCAAGAAGTTCCCGCCGTCTTCCAAGAAAGCCGTGGTAGCGATCCTGGGCGGCATCCGCGGCGCGCTGAAGACCGACCTCAAGGATCTCGCCTGGATGAGCCCGGCGACCCGCAAGGCGGCCATGAAGAAGCTAGACCAGATGCAGGAGCGTATCGGCTACCCTGATAAGTGGCGCGATTACTCCGCCCTCAAGATCACGCGTGGACCCTACGTGGCCAACGTCATGGCTGCCAACGAGTTCCTGCAGAAGCGTGAGCTCAACAAGATCGGCAAGAAGGTGGACAAGTCCGAGTGGGATATGACCCCGCAGACGGTCAATGCCTACTACGACCCGTCCATGAACAACATCAACTTCCCGGCCGGCATCCTGCAGCCGCCGTTCTTCGATCCCACGGCCCCCGCCGCGGTCAACTACGGTGCTGTCGGCTTCGTCATGGGCCATGAGATGACCCACGGCTTCGACGACCAGGGCGCGCGCTTCGACGGCCACGGCAACCTCCTGCCGGAGCCGGGCTGGTGGACGGCGGACGACCTGAAGAAGTTCCAGGCCGCCACCAACTGCATCTCGGATCACTTCTCGCAGTACACCGTCACGGGCGGCGCCCATGTGCAGGGCCACCTGATCACCGGTGAAGCGACCGCTGACCTCGGCGGCCTGACCCTGGCCTACCGCGCCTTCCACGCTTCGAAAGCGTACAAGGATGCCAAGACCATCGACGGCTTCACCCCGGACCAGCAGTTCTTCCTGGGTGCCGCGCATGTGTGGGCCGAGAGCGTGCGTCCCGAGGAGCAGATGCGCCGCGTCACCGTGGATCCGCATCCGCCGGGCATGTACCGCGTGAACGGCACCCTTGCCAACATGCCGCAGTTCCAGCAGGCCTTCCAGGTGAAGGACGGCAGCCCCATGGTCAACAAGGACCGCTGCGTCATCTGGTAAGCGAATATATAGACCGAGACCCAAGGACGGCGGGCCCCATGGCCCGCCGTCTTTTTTTGCGATCATATTTGAATAAGATCCCACCCCAGCCGCGACGCACGGAGCATGCTATATAAGAGTGGTACCGACACGGTCTCCATCATGGGGGTGGAAGATGTACAGCTTGCTCAGTGACGCGACGAAACGGCTATGCCTGCTCATCTGTACCGCCGGCCTCGCCGCCTGTGGCGGGGGCTCGTCATCCTCCTCTTCCGGCCCCGACCTCACCCAACCCGCTGCACCCCTGGTGCGCGTGTCCACGGCTTCGCCTTTCGCTTCCGGATGCGGTGGAGCGGGCGGAGGCAGTGTCTCCTACGAAGATGCGGAAGTGGAGCCTTACGAAGCGGTGAACCCTGCCAATACCTCGAACATCATCGGTGTCTGGCAGCAGGATCGTTGGTCTGACGGCGGCGCCCACGGACTGGTGGCAGGGTATTCCATGGACGGCGGCAAGACCTGGAAGGAACAACCCTTGAGCCTGTCCATCTGCGCGGGCAACGCCAGCTATGCCCGGGCCTCCGATCCCTGGGTGAGCTTCTCCCTGGACGGCAAGGTCGCCTACGCCATCTCCATCTCCTTTACCGGCGACACACTGGCGGCCGGTTCCACCAGCGGCGTGCTGGTGACGCGTTCCGCCGACGGCGGCGCCAGCTGGAGCCCCCCCATGCCACTCATCGCCGATGGCGCCAGCGCGTTCAACGACAAGGAAAGCATCGCCGCCGACCCGAATAATTCGCAGTATGCCTACGCGGTATGGGACCGTCTGGACAACTTGAACCACGGCCCGACCATGTTTGCGCGCACCACTGACGGCGGACAGACGTGGCAGACCGCCATCCCCATCTACGACCCGGGCGTCGGCAACCAGACCCTGGGCAACGAAGTGGTGGGTCTCACCGACGGCAGCATCGTGGACGTGTTCGAGGAACTGGACGGCACGTCCGGCAACGCCATCACCAGCACGATCAAGCTGGTGCGCTCCACGGATCACGGCACTACCTGGTCAGCACCGGTGAAAGTCGCCGACAATTTCTCCGTGGGCACGGTGGATCCGGATACTCGAGCCGTCATCCGCGCAGGCGCGGGCCTCCCGCAAGCGGCGGCGGCACCCAGCGGGGGCCTCGTCATAGTCTGGCAGGATAGCCGCTTCAGCAACGGTGACCACGACGGAATCGCCCTGACACGCTCCAGCAACGGCAACCTCACCTCCTGGTCGCCGCCGGCTGAGGTCAATTCCGCGGTCTCGGTGCCGGCCTTCACGCCCAGCGTCGCAGTCATGCCGGATGGCACCATCGGTGTCAGCTATTTCGACTTCCGGAAGAACACCCCGGACAAGACCACCCTGCCCACGGACTATTGGTTCACCTCATCCACCGACGGTATGCACTGGAGCGAGCAGCATATCTCCGGCTCCTTCGACATGGATCTGGCGCCGCAAGCGGAAGGGCTATTCGTCGGCGATTACCAGGCGCTCGCGGTCATCAGTAACGCCTTCGTGCCATTCTACGTGCAGACCAACGACGCCGGCACTGCGAACCGCACCGACGCCTACGTGCTGCCGCCCCAGGCCGCGCCCCTCACCGTCACCCGGAACATCACCCATATCGCGTTCACCGCGGGCGAGATACGCATGGATAGCGCGTTCCAGGGCCGCGTCCACGACAACCTCACGCATCTCCTGCGCGGCGAGAATCCCGGCTGGGACAAGGTGGTCGCGGCGCGGCGCCTGATGATGAGCCCGCCGTTCAAGGGCGGGATCTAGCCTAAGGTGATTCCGAACAGGTGACCCACGAGATAGGTGACGCTCGCTGCCGCGCCTCCCACCAGCACCATGCGCAGCCCACCCAACCACGGTGCCCTTCCAGTGAACAGGCTTACGGTGACGCCTGTGATGAACAGGCTCGCGGCCGTGATGCCCACCGTGACGCCGAGGCTGTGCTCAAGATGCCATAGGAAAGGCAGCAGCGGGATGGCGGCACCAACGGTGAAGGACAGGAAAGATGCGATGGCCGCAGCCCAGGGGGAGCCGAGCTCGTGGGGATTCAAGCCCAGTTCTTCGCGCGCCAGGGTATCGAGAGCCCGGGCCGGGTCGCTGATCAGCATGTCCGCCAGGCGCTTAGCATCCGCTGCCGGGATGCCACGGGCCTCGTATATGAGCGCCAGCTCCTCGGCTTCCTCTTCCGGATAAGCGTTCAGCTCCTGCTGCTCCAGGGCTATCTGGTGCTCGAACATCTCCCGCTGGGATTGCATGGATACATACTCACCTGCCGCCATGGAAGCAGCACCCGCCAGCATGCCCGCGATACCTGTGAGCACGATGACATGGCTATCTAGCGAAGCACCGGCCACACCCACGATCAGGCTGGCATTGGACACGAGCCCGTCGTTGATCCCGAACACTCCCGCACGGAAGCTGCCGCTGCTGGCCATGCGCCGGTGGCGGAACTCCCGCTGGCCGACCGTGGGCGTGTCATGCCCCACCGGTGTACCGTGGGTATAGACCGAGAGGCCGCGCACCTTCATGGCCGCCAGCACCGGCAGCATGCGCTCGGGTCCGAGCTGGCGCAGCATGTGAGCCACGAGGCGGGCACGCACAGGAGGCGCGAAACTCTTGGGCAGGATCACGCCCTTTTCGGCCGCGATCCTCTCCCAGTGCAGGGCCTGGGCTTCGGCGGCATCCGCTAGTTTGGTGAAGAGGGTCTTCAGGTCCGCGGCCGGCTCGCAGCCTGCCAGTACCCTGTAGAGGTACGCGGACTGTCTCTCTTCCTGCCAGCTCTCCAGTTCGTTCTCGGTGCTCATGAGTTTTTTCTCGGGTTGCTCACGCCATGGGGCACGTGGCCGGTGGCTACGTAACCGGCCGCCGCTTCCACGTGGCCCTTCTGGTCATCGAAGAAGATGTCGGCACCGAAGGTCTTGAGGAACTGGCCCTTGGGCAGTCCACCCAGGAACAGGGCTTCGTCGATGCGGATGTTCCAGGCCCGCAGGGTGCGGATCACCCGCTCGTGGGCGGGTGCGGAGCGCGCCGTCACGAGGGCAGTGCGTATGGGCGACTTGTCCACCGGATAATCCGCCTGGATGCGGTGCAGGGCCGCCAGGAAGTTCTTGAAGGGTCCGCCGCTCAGGGGCTTGCGGGCCTGGGCCCGTTCGCTGGCTGCGAAAGCCTGCAGACCCTGCTCCTGATAGATGCGCTCGGCTTCGTCCGAGAACAGCACCGCGTCCCCGTCGAAAGCGATGCGCAGCTCATCGCCGCCACTGCGGGCCATCTGGGAAGGCACGATGGCCGCCGCCGCATGGCCGGCATCCAGGGCCTTCACCACGTCGGCAGCCTCTGCCGACAGGAACAGGTCGGCACTGAAGGCCTTCACATAGCGCCAGGGCGATGCGCCGTTGGTGAAGGCGGCGCGGCTGATGTCGAGACCATGATGCTGTATGGAATTGAAGATGCGCAGACCCGTGTCGGCGCTGTTGTGGGAGAGCAGGATCACCTCGACGCGCTTCCTGCCGTCCGGCGGATTCAGGTGCAGGAGCTTCTGCACCAGCGGGAAGGCCACGCCGGCATCCAGCACCTTGTCCTCATGCTCGATCTGGTAACGCGCATAGGCTTCCAGCCCCTGCTCGGTGAAGATGCGGTGACCTTCCTCCAGATCGAACAACGCGCGGGAGGAGATGGCCACCACCAGGCAGTTTTCAAGAGTCTGGGGCATGCAGGGGTTCCCACTCGACCATACGCTGCAACAGGGGGAAATACAGCGCCACTTTAACACGGCGTGTCTCGAGGCCGCGCATCAGCCGCGCGTAGCGCTCGAGCTGCGGCGCGTAACGCAGGCGTTCGTTCTCCAGGAAGCCGTCCACATCGGTACCCCTGTGCCGGCTGGTCTTGTAATCCACGATCCAGCGCACGCCTTCCGCATCCACGAATGTCCGATCGATGACACCGGTCTCGAGCCGGCCATCCTGCATCAGGCTCAAGGCGTATTCAGTCTTGGCGGAGGCATGCGGCTCGATCAACAACCAACGCCCTCTCGGATCGCCTAGGCTGTTCTGTACCGCACGCATCACATCCGCCAGCGCCGACTCAAGTTCCTTGCTAGGCACGCCCGCCTGAGTCAGCAATTGGCGGATGGCGGGCGCGCTCTGCTCCAGCTGATCTGCCTGCCATCGCCCGGCGTCATCCTCGGCGATGCGCTGCAGGAGACGATGCACCACCGTGCCCACATGCCGCAGGGTCTCGCCCACCCATTCGAACTCCGGCACCGGCTTCTCAGACGCCAAGGTGCTGCCATGGATCCACTCGACCGCAGGCAAGGGTTCGGGTTGCCGCCAACTGGCTGCGAGACGCGTGAAATGCGGCGCAGCCGCTTGCACGCTCTCATCCTGGACGCTGCCTTCGGCGAGCGCTGCCCGTTCGAAATCCTCCACCACCACCGGCCACAGGAGAGCGAGCAGCGAACCCGCCTTGGGGGCATCCGCCGATCGGCGGCCTTCTTCCTCATGTAATCCGATGCCGGCCACGAGGTGCAGCTCTTCCCTGGCGCGGGTCACCGCCACGTACAGCACACGCGCGGCCTCCAATTGCTCCTGCTCACGCCGCAGCATCCTCACCCATCTATAGAGAGCATCCCGTTCCTGCCCCGGAGCGTCCAGAGGCGCCAACAGCAGGCCTGCCTCGCCTTCCGGTCGCGGGCGCTCCAACCACACCAGGAGGTCCAGGTTGTTGCCGCGGGTGGCGGCATCCAGCGCCGGGATGATCACCACGTCGAATTCCAGGCCCTTGGCCTTGTGGATGGTCATGAGTTGCAGGCGGCCATCCGCTTCCGGATCGGGACGCGCGAACAGGCTGGCGAGCCTCTGCTCCAGTTCGGCGATGCTCATGAGCGCACCGCCCTGATCCAGTTCCTCCAGCAATTCCAGGTAAGCTTCCGCGTCCGCCAGGGCTTCGCTGCCAGCGAGGGCTGCCGGGCCGCCCAGCTGCAGCCACACGCTCTCCACCCGCTCACGCAAGCCTCCGCGTTCGCGCTCGGCCAAGGCCCGTAGCAGCACCTCGCGGGTATGCCGGTAGTGCGGGTTGGCGGTCGCCAAACTCGCTTCGCTTTCGAGACGGGAGGGGATGGTGACTTCATGGTCCGGGCCCGCGAGCGCATGTAGCTCCACAAGACTCAAGCCACACCAGGGGGCGCGCAATGCCGCGAGCCAGGCGGTGCGATCCGCCGGATGGCTGAGCGCGCGGGTGAGGGCCAGGAGATCCTGCACCACCGGCTGCCCGCCCAAGGTCTCGATCTCCACCGCCTGGAAATGCACGCCGCGGCGGCGCAACTCCCGCACGCTGGCGGCGAGATGGGTCTTGGCCCGCGCCAGCACCGCCACGCTCGTCTTGTCATCCCGGGCGAGAGCCGCAGTGATGAGCCGGCACACCACCTGGGCTTCCTGCTCCCGGGGCGCCTCGGACAAGGCATGCACCGTCACCGCCACGCCCCGGCCCGCTACACACCTGGCTACGGAAGCCCCATAGGGCACTGCGCCGCTGGCCACATCTGCTACTGCTGGAAAGATGCGCGGGAAGGCCCGGTTGTACCACTCCACGAGTTCTGCGCGGGAACGGAAGTTCGCATCCAGTTGCAAAGGCAGCAGAGGCACGCTGCCGAGGCCATGCTGCCAGGCCCGCAGGAACAGGCCCACTTCCGCTTCGCGGAACCGATATATGGACTGGGCCGGGTCACCCACCAGGAACAGGCTGCGCCCGTCGTCCGGCATCCAGCCGGCAGTGAGCATCTCCAACAAACGGAATTGGTTGACTGAAGTATCCTGGAACTCATCCACCAGCAGGTGACGTATCCGGTAATCCAGGGACAAAGCCAGGTCCGTGGGCGCTTCCGGCTCGCCCAGGGCGTGCAGCGCGCCTTGCGCCACTTCCACGAAATCCACCTCACCCCGCTCAGCGAACACCAGACGCAGTTGCGCCGCCGCCAGGGGCAAGAGACGCAGCAGCGACTCCAGTACCTGCCATTGGCCATCCGGGTATCGGGGCTGCGGCAGATGGGGCACCACCGCCAAGGCTGCGCGCAAGGTCTCGCCATCCCGTAAGACGCGCAGCAGTTCCGCATGGCGCGTCTTGGCTGCGCCCTCTTCCGGGGGCAGGCCGATGGTCTTGTCCGACCGATTCCGCCATTCGCCCTTCTTCGTCAACAAGAATGTGGCGAGACCGCGCCACTGTTGCAGAGCCGCAGCCGATGCGGGCGGCAAAGCCTGCAAGTCAGCACAGCTCGCGATATCGGCGCCGGCCCCTTGGGATCTCAGTATCCCTCCGGCATGGCCTGCGAGCTGCACCAGTTCGCTCCGCACATCCCGTGGTATCGCCGCCAGGAGCTGCGCCAGATGTCCATCCACCTCCCGTGCCAATGCTGCTTCCAGCTCCTCCCGCGCCGGGGGATGGCCGGCGCGCACATGCCGCAGCCACTGATCGCGTCGCGCCAGCATGCGAGTGAGCAGACCATGGATGCGCGGCAGGTCGTTATCCAGATACCGCGCCAGACCCATGACCGCGGCAGACTCCGCCGGGCCGCCTTCGTCCAGCAGCCGCAGGCTGCGTCGGGCCGCATCTTCATACAGGGGCCAGGGTTTCTCGTTCACCCGCGGCTGGGCACCGAAGCCGCTCAACAAGGGCATCTGCCGCGTGAGTTCCGCGTTCAGGGAATCGATGGTCTGGATGCGCATGCGCGCCGGGTGCAGCCTGAGCTGCCAATCCCGCGCCGTATCCCTCGCCTGGGCACGGCGCGCCAACTCCCAGGTGATGCGCCGATGCGGCTTCTCGGGTGCCTCCGCCAGCTCCAGCGCCTGCACGATACGCGCGCGCATCTCGGCGGCGGCCTTGCGGGTGAAAGTGATGGCGATGATCTCTTCCGGCTCATCCACCGTGGCGAGCAATGCGAGATAACGTTGGGTCAGCAGCTCCGTCTTGCCGGAACCGGCAGGTGCCCGCACGATGCAGGACACAGCCACGTCCAGCGCCGAGGTACGCGCTGCTGTATCGGCTTGCTGCGTGTGCTCAGGCTTCATCGTCCGCCTCCTCCTCGTCGAAGCTACCCGGGCCGCCGAGTTCATCTATGCGGCACAGGGTCGAGAGGTGGCAACGCACGCAAGTCATGGGGCTCTTGGGCGCCACCCGCGCTTCGCCGGCCGCGTATTCCTCTGCCAGAGCTGTGAGATTGCGCTGCCAGAACTCCATTAGCGCCGCCCAGTCAGATGCACCCTGGGGCTGATGCTTGTATCCCGCGTAAGCTTCCACGCCTGCCGCTACGCCATCCCGTTCAGCCAGGCCGAGATAGCGCATCTCCCCGGGCTTGAGACAGGCGAAGGCAAGACCCGCGAGCCGTGTGGGATTGCCGATGGCATACAGGGGCAGCTGCGGTTCGTCCGGTCGTGTATCCAGCCAGCTTTGCAGGCTCACGCGCCCGGTCTTGTAGTCCAGGATCACCCGGCCGCCATCCGGCAGTTCATCGATGCGATCCACCCTCGCCTTCAGCTTCAAGGGTCCGACCGTGAGCGTATGTTCAGCCTCGCGCTCCACTACCTTGAAGGGCGGGCGCATGGCTTCTTCGTCGAGCCAGGCACTCACCAGCTGCGTGAGCCGCTCCCGTTCGATCTCGGACACCCGCCGCGTATAGACCTCCGGTAACTCCCGAGTGCGTATCGCCACCGCCTGGACCGCGCACTCAGCCGCCAGTGCTCGGCGGCCCGTGCCATCCAACGCCGCGAGGGCCGCATAATCCTTGAGGCGCGCCCACACCGCCTGCAACACTTCATGCACCAGGCTGCCGCGCTCCAGGGCATCGGGGCCCAGCTCCGGTTCATCCAGGGGTTTCGCTCCCAAGCGGTGCCAGGCGAAAGCCTGGAACGGGCAGGCGGCTTGCGAACGGATGAGTTGGGTGCCGCCCCGGGTCTGTTCGCCGGGGCGCAAGCCCGGCCCCTGCATATCTATATAAGCCTCTGCCGCACGCCCATGCTCCAACTGCAACTGCTGTCTATAAGGCAGGACGTGAGCCTGGCGCACGCCCTCCAACGCCACGACCGGCAGATGGGCGATGAGCGGGCTGGCCCGCAACTCCGCATCGCCCTGGCTGGCAGGCGTGCTCGCCACCACATGGGCCGCGCTCGCCAAAAGCCGCTGCGTGATCTGGCGGGCGAAGGCGAGTTCGAGGGCGGCGCCTGCATGGGGCACTTTGTATTCCCGTTGCAGGCGCGGCGGGATGAAGGCAGCCGGGCGGGGACTCGCGGGCCACACCTCGTCCGAGAGGCCCATGATCCAGAGATGTTCGAAGCGCAGACCCGCGGTCTCCAGGAGGCCCAGCACCTGCACCGGCGCCTGCTCACCCGCGGGCTGGAAGATGCTGTCCCCCGCCAGACGTTTCAAGCGCGTGAGCGCCTCGCCGAAAGGCACAGCCCCCAGGACCGCATCCAGATGCACCAGCTCGCCGATCAGATCACGGAAGGCTGTCACCGTCTGGTATTCACGGCTATCCAAGGCCCGTTCCCCCGGCCAGCCGCAACGTGCGAGAGCGTCGGCGAAATATCCCGCCCAGGCGGACAAGCTCTGACGCGCCGGCATGGCGGTCGCTGTTTCCGCCAGTGCCTGCAAGGCGCTCACCAGCCCCGGCAACCCGCCCTGGACAGTGGCGAAGTTGATGCAGGCCTCCAAGCTGATGTCCTCGCTCACCCGTTGTCGCAGTGTGAGTTCCATGCGCGCCCGCCCATGGCGTTCGCTCTCGGCACCAGCGAGGAACGCCGAGCGCAGCAACAGACTCACGCTCTCGAAGGGCGTGCGTCGTTGCAGCAACTCCAATGCAGCCAGGGCCACGTGCACCACCGGGAAAGAATCCAGCGGCAGCCCCAAGGAGAGATCATAAGGGCGGGCGATCTCCCGGCCCGCGCTCGCCGGCGGGCAGAGGGCGTCGTCCAGAGCGCGGGTCATGGCCGTGCGGCTGGTGGAGAGATCCCGCACCACGATGCCGATGCTGCCCGTGGGATCCTTGTCCAACAGCGCGCGAGCCCACTGGGCCGCTGCATGCATCTCCGCCTGGGTGTCATCGCAAAGAGTGCGCAGCGCATCCGTGGCCGCAGGTGCTTGTGCTGCAAGCAGCCGCGCCTTGCCGCTCCGGAAACGCAAGCTCTCCGTCAACTCTAGTTGTTGTGGCGTCAGCACATCGAAGCCGGCGAACACTACTTCCGCCGGCACTGGCAGCGCACCTTCGCGCACGCGGGTCGCCAACCAGTCGGCGAGGCGCGCATCCTCCAGCCAGCCCTGCTCGCGGCTCTTCTGCCTGAAATGCCCGGACCAGGCGGCGAACTGGCGCGCATCCTCGTCCTCCGCGGTGGCGATGCGCTCCGGTGGGATGCGGTAGGCCCACATGAGATTCCAGGCCCGCTGGGCTTCCCGTGCCGCGGCTGTCACTTGTAGCAAGCCTTCCCCTGCCGGCGAAGCATGTATGGCCTCTTCCCACAGGATCTCGGCGACAGCTTCGGAGATGCGCTTGGGCGGCGGGTTGGCAGACGCGCCCAGGGTCGCGTTCACCACGCTGTCATACAGGCGGTTGAGGAAGCCCCCATAGGACATCACGTCCGGCCGCTCCCAGACGATGGCGCCGGCAGCCTGGCGGTCTTCGCCATGGGCGAGCCTTACCGCCCGCGCCAGACGCTCGCCAGAGGTCACCACCGTGGCGCCCGCATCCAGTGCGGCGAGCACCTCAGCCTGATGCCAGATGCGCTTGAAAGCCATCGAGTCAGTCCCCAACAAGTATGTTGACAGTGTAACCGTTCTGCGTTTTCGGCTGGACGGCGTACAATTGTCCCATCCAACCCATAGGATCAGAGGCAAGAAACCATGGCCGATTTGAACAAGACCGGTAACCCGATATTGCGGACCAAAGCCTTCACCCAGCCGGGCGTCATCACCGGCGACCGCATGACCGTGAACGGTACCATCGGCAAGAGCGTCATCATGCTGGTGCTGCTCATGCTCACGGCCAGCTGGGTATGGGGACGTTTCTTCGAGACCGCTTCCGCCGACACGGTCTTGCCCTATGTGCTGGGCGGGATGATCGGCGGACTGGTGTTCGCCATCGCCACCTCCTTCAAGCCCAATTGGGCCCCCATCACCGCGCCCCTCTACGCCATCTGCGAGGGCTTCGCCATCGGCGGTATCTCCGCCCTGTTCGAGCTGCGCTATCCCGGCATCGTCATCCAAGCGGTGGGGCTCACCATGGCCACGGCCTTCGGCATGCTGGTCCTCTACCGCACCGGCATCATCAAGGTGACGGACCGGTTCAAGCGCATGCTGTTCGCCGCCACCAGCGGCATCCTGATCTTCTATCTG
The DNA here is from genome assembly GCA_036000105.1 of Gammaproteobacteria bacterium. Taxonomy (GTDB): domain Bacteria; phylum Pseudomonadota; class Gammaproteobacteria; order Natronospirales; family REEB76; genus DASUBN01. Next base: position 503,973 of record DASYGE010000002.1, on the reverse strand, counting down.
GTCACCTGGGTGGTGTCCTTCTTCGGGGTGGATACGAGCGCGCTGTTCGGCCACAGCAGCCTGTCCATCGGCATCAGCCTCGTGATCGTAGCCATCGCCGCCTTCAATCTGGTGCTGGATTTCGACATCATCGCCCAGCAGTCCGCCATGGGCGCCCCGCGCTACATGGAGTGGTACGGCGCTTTCGCCCTGATGGTCACCCTGGTCTGGCTGTACCTGGAGATCCTGCGGCTCCTGGGCAATACCCGACGCTGATCTCTATTACACCCTCGGAATGAAGAACCCCGCTTAAGGCGGGGTTCTTTTTTGTCCGCTTGTAGCCCTGGCACCAAGTTATTTCGGCGTGGGGCCCTTGACGACCTCCACCATGCCCGCCTGGCGCAACCACTGCTTGAACGCCGCCTGCACCTCGGGAGCCGTGATCCCCGCGTAATGCCGCGCGGCCACGATATCCTCGTCCAGAGGCTGACCGTTCACGGAATACTTCAGCAGGTTGCCGGCCACATCATCGACGCTAGCCGCCCGCAAGGGGATACGTCTCAACAGCGTGGCCTGAGCACGCGCCAGTTCTGTAGCGCTGATCGGCGCACTCTGCATGGACGCGAGGTCGTTGAGCACCAGGGTGCGCGCCTTGCTCACCTTGCCCGGATCGCAGCCATAGCTCACCTGATAGTAAGCACGGGTACGGCCCCACTGGAACTGAGAGTTCACCGTATAGACGAGCCCGGCCTTCTCCCGCAGGTCGCGGCTTAAGCGCGAAGCATAGAAGCCGCCGCCCAAGACCTGGTTGCCGACCTCCAGAGCATAACGTTCAGGGTTGAACAGGTCGCTGCCGAGGCTCTGGATCAGCACCACCTGGTCCTGCACGCTGCTCTGATCCGGCACCAAGGCTTGGGAAGCCTTGTTGAGCGGTATGGCCGGCAGGTCCGTCTGCGGTCGCGGACCTTTGGCCGCCCATGCGCCGAAGTATTTCTCCACCACCCGCCGCGCCTCCGCCGGCGTGACCTTGCCTATCACCACGATGCTGGTGAGATCGGGCCGGAAGGCCTCAGCGTAATAACTCTGGACATCATCGAGACTGAGACCCATGACTGAGTCCGGGGTGGCTTCCCGCAGCGATGGGTCCCCTTCAGGCACCAGACCCTTTATGTACGCGCGTTGGAACAGATACTCCGGGCTGCTGAGGTTGCCCGCCAGGAAATGCGCGGTCTGGGACTGCACCACCTTGAAAGCGGGTGCCGGCAGAGCCGGATGCAGCTCGTTGTCTGCCAGGAGTTGCACGGCGCGCTCGAAATCATGCGACGGTGCCTGCACGGAGAATTCGATGCCAGCTTTCTCATCGGCCGCGATGTCATCCAGGGCTTTCTGGAAGGCGAGCCTGTCCAGGGAGGTACTGCCGTATTCGAACAGCCCGTCTAGCACCTGGGAGACGCCGTCCTTGCCCTTGGACTCCTGCATCGCTGCATGGTTGGCGATGCGCCCGTAGACGCTCACCGTGTCGCTCACGTCCTCCGGCTGGACGATGAGCTTGATACCGTTCGCGAGCGTGCTGACCTCCGGGTTCACGGTGGACGTGGGCACGTTGAACTGTGCCAGTGCTTTCTCCGCCCACTCCGGCAGCGGCACCGACTTCTCAGGCGCGGAGGACAGGGACTCGGCGCCGCCGAAACCCTTGCCCGATATCGGCTTGCCGGAGGCTTGCGGCGTGAGCACGGCCGTGACCATGTGCTGCTCATCGAGATAGGCGCGGGCCACCCGGTCCACGTCCGCCACGCTCACCGCGCGGAACGCCTGGGCCATGTCATCGGGCGAAGTGAGCCCCTGGAAAGCCAGGGCTTCGGACCAGACGTTAGCCAGGCCCGAGACCGAATTCTTCTCTAGCTCGAGTTGCGCGATCTCCTGGCGTTTGGATGCTTCCACCAGTTCCCCGGGGACCCCATCCTTGAGCATGTCGGCCAGCACGCCGCGCATGTCCTGCACCAACGCGGCCGAATCCCCGCCCTTGGGGAAGACCCCGACGGCAAAACCGAGGCCCGCCTGCGGGAGACCATTGGCTTCGAAACCGGTGTACAGAGCCTTGCCCGCCGGCACCAGCGCATACAGGCTGCTGCGGCGACTCGCCAGTACATCCCCGAGCACCTGGCTCGCGGCGTAATCCTTGTCCGTCAAGCTCGGCATGCGATAGGAGAGCAGCACCAATCCGTAGGGCAGGTCCGTGGGCAGTTCGACCGTCTTGGCCTTGACGGGTTGCAGCTGCACGTCTGGATGAGCAGGTAGCTGCTTGGAGGAGATGCCGCCGTAGAGCGTCTGCACTTCAGCCAGGGTCTTCGCCGGATCTACATCGCCCACGATCACCAAGATCGCGTTGTTGGGTGCGTACCAATGGGAATAGAAATCCTTGAGCATCCCGGCGCTGGTCTTGTCGAAGGACGGACGGGTGCCAAGCGCATCGTGGGCATAGGGCGTGCCCTCGAAGAGCGTGGCCAGCAATTGCGAATAGAAGACGTATTGCGGGCTCGACAGGTCGCGCGATACCTCCTGCTCTATGGCGCCGCGTTCATTAGCCCATTCCGCCTCGCTCGCATCCAGTCCCTGCATGCGCAGCGCGTCGATGTGCAGGGCCACGCTGAGATCCTCGGCGGGCACCGTGAAAAAATACTGAGTGACGGTCTGGGTGGTATCCGCATTGAAATCCCCGCCCATGGCTGCCGCGATCTCCGCCAGCTGGTCCTTGGAGAGACCCGGGCTGCCGCGGAACATCATGTGCTCCAGGGCATGGGCGGTACCAGGGAAGCCGGCAGGCGCCTCGTTGGACCCGACCAGATAGTTCATCTCGGTGGTGACCACCGGTGCCAGGGTATTGCGTACGATCACCACCCGCAGACCGTTCTTGAGGGTGGTGCGCAGCACATCCTGCGTCCCAGGGACGCTGGCGGCTTGAGCAGCAGACAAGCAGAGGAGCAGCCCGGCGCAGAGTGACACGAGATGACGGCGATTCAGCATGCTTTCCCCTCGATGGATGTCCGTACGACCGCCGACGCAAAAGCGGCCGGGCCAGTCTAGCACCGGTGTTTGGACAAGCGGGGTGAGGTCAGGGTTCCGCCGGAAGGCGGAGGGATTTCAGCGGCGGGGGCCGCCATAGGCGCTCATGAACATCGAGACGGCGTTCTCGATGTAGCCATCGAGGTAGTCCTGTGCCGGCAACGGCCCTATCCCGAGCTGCGCCTTGGGGTAGCAGCCCGACAAGAGGCCGAAGAACTGGTCGGCGGTGATGGCGGGGTTCGCCACGTGCATGGTGCCACGGGCGTTCTGTTCGGTGAAATAGTCGGCCAGGTACTTGCGCGTCACCTGCGGGCCGGATTCGTAGAAGATATGCCCCAGCTCCGGGAAGCGCTGGCTCTCCGCGATCAGCAGGCGATACAGCGCCAGCCGGTCGTGCTCCATGACCTTCTTCACGATCTGGCGGGCGATGGCTCTCAGGGTGTCTTCCGGCTTGCCGCTCTTGGCCGCCTCTTCGAACACCGTCAGCATGCGGTCGCAGACCCCGCGGATCATCGCGCCGAACAGCTCTTCCTTGGAACCGAAATGGTTGTATACCGTCTGCTTGGAGACCTTGGCCGCCACGGCGATGGCATCCATGCTGGTGGCACCGAAACCCACGTCGAGGAACACCTTGTGAGCGGCGTCGAGTATCGCCTCGCGTTTGCCCTCGCGGCCGGCGGGGTTGGTCGCAGTACTGTCGTCGTGAGTTTGCTCCGCCATACCCATCACCTCACTGGGAAGCGCCTGGTGTCCCTACCGGCAGTTTCAGGTCTTTGGCGGTGAGCACACCCGTGGCCGCCTTCAGCGAATATTCGGCGACCGTCTCGTCGCGCTCGGCCCGCACCTGGTTCACCTGGGCGCTGAGCAGTTCCTGCTCGGCATTCAGCACGTCGAGGGTGGTGCGCTCGCCTTCCCGGTATTCGGCCTGCACGCCGTCGTAGGCCGACTGGGAAGCCTTGATCTGCACCTGGATGGCGGCAAGACCGGCGCTGGCCGTCTGATAAGCCTGCCAGGAGCGTATCACCTGGTCGCGGGCCTGGCGGCGCGCATCCTGGGCCTGCTGTTCGCTGCTTTCGGCCTGGTGCTCAGCCGTATGCATCTGCGAGGTGAGCGTGCCGCCGGCATACAGCGGCATGCTGAAGTTCAGCATGATGGAACGGTTATCCAGCCGCTCGAACAGGAACTGCGGTTCGCTGGCCTTGGATACCTGCCCGGTCAGCGTCAGGGAGGGCTTCATGGAGCTGGACGCGATATCCACGTTGTCGCGGGCGGCGGCGCTGGCTAACTGGGCTGCCACCACTGCGTAGTTGTTGTCGGCGAGAGCCAAGGCCGCATCCTGGCTCGCGGGCAGGCCGCTCAAGGGCGCGGGCTGGTTGAGACTGTCGGGGGCGCTGCCGATGATGCGTTCATAGTCGGACTGGGCCGCGGCCAGTGCGCCTTCCGCCTGGATGCGCGCCGCCTGGGCGCCGGAGAGCCTTGCCCTCGCCTGATCCACATCGGTGTGGGTCACTTCGCCGTTATCGAAGCTCGCCTGGGCCTGATCCAGGGCTTCCTGCAATACCTTCTCGTTGCTCTGCTCCAGGCTCAACACCGCCTGTGACTGCAGCACATCCATATAGGACTGGGCCGCATACAGGAGCACGTCCTGCTCCACCGCGTGCAGCTTCGCTTCTTCGGCATCCCGCAGGTGTTGGGTCGCGTCCTTGGTGGCGCTGAGCTTGCCGCCGGCGTACAGGGTCTGGTCCACCTCCAAGCCTATCTCGCGGGTGTTCAGCACCACGTAGCTGATGGGTAGGTTGAAGCCTGGGATGCTCATGAAATTCACGCCCTGGTGGGCCGTGCCGATGGCACCGAAAGCTTTCACCTGGGGGTAATAACCGCCCTGGGATGCATCCACCCGGCTATCGGCAGCCGCCAGGTTGTCGCGCTCCGACTGGAGCGTCGGGTTGTTCTGCCAGGCCTGGACCAATGCCTGATCGAGGGTGGCGGCGGAGACCGCGCCACTCAGGAGGAAACCGGCGCTGCCCGCGAGGGCCCGATATATAGGCTTTGTAACGATATTTGACATTGCCTGCTCATGAAATTAGACTAGACCGTCCAGTCCATTCTCCCATGTCCCCGGAGCTAAGTCAAAGCCATGAATGCCCGTCTGCGCCGCCTCATCCTGATGGTCGCCCTCCCCATGGTCCTCGTGATCACGGGTATCTGGTACTGGGCCCATAGCTCCCGCTACCAGGACACGGATAATGCCTATGTAGTGGCTGACCAAGTGAGCATCGCCCCCCAAGTCACCGGCCGCGTCACCACCGTGGCGGTCACCCAGAACCAGGCCGTGACCCCGGACCAGATCCTGCTGCAGATCGACCCGCAGCCCTTCCAGATCGCCCTCGAACAGGCCAATGCCAACCTGCAGAACGTGCGCAACGAGATCCGTGCCCAGCAGGCACAGCTCGCCGGCGCCGTGGCCCACGCCGACTACCTGCAGCGTGAGGTCAACCGCAAGACCAACCTGGTGAAGGCTGACGTGGTCACATCGTCGAAACTCGACGATCTGCGCACCGAACTGACTGTGGCCCAGCAGCAGATTGCCCAGATTCGCGCCAACCTGAGCGACAACCCGGACTTGCCTTACACCGAGCAGGCCAGCTACAAGCAGGCAGTGGCGACGCGCGATCAAGCCGCGCTGCAGCTCTCCTACACCACCCTGAAGGCTCCGGCGGCCGGCGTGGTCACCGAAGTGGACATCAAACCCGGTGACCTGGTCGCTGCGGGTCATCCCGTGTTCGCGCTCGTCATGAGCGGTAAGCGCTGGATCGAGGCCAATTTCAAGGAGACCCAGCTCACCCACGTGCGCATCGGTCAGCCCGCAGAAGTCTCCGTGGACACCTATTCCGGTCACACCTGGCACGGCACCGTGGAGAGCATCGCGCCCGGCACGGGTTCCGTGTTCTCGGTGCTGCCGGCCCAGAACGCCACCGGCAACTGGGTCAAGGTGGTACAGCGCATCCCGGTGCGTATCGCCATCCAGGCCGACCCCAACGGCCCGGACCTGCGCGCCGGCATGAGCGCGGAAGTGAACATCGACACCCACTATAGCCCGCTGTCCGGCGAGGCCGACGCCAGCCAGGCCACACCGCCTCAGCAGCAATGAACCTACCCAAGCCGGCTAGCGGCGAACAGCACACTGCGATGATCACCATCGCGGTGATGCTCGGCACCCTCATGCAGGTGCTAGACACGACCATCGCCAACGTGGCGTTGCCCAACATGCAGGGCACCTTGAACGCGACCCAGGACCAGGTGGCCTGGGTACTGACCTCCTACATCGTGGGCGCCGCCATCATGACCCCGCCCACCGGTTGGCTTGCAGGCCGCTTCGGCCGCAAGCGCATGTATCTCTTCAGCATCATCGGCTTCACCATCGCCTCCTTCCTCTGCGGCATCTCCACCTCCCTCACGGAGATGGTGCTGTTCCGCGTGGCCCAGGGCCTGTTCGGCGCCTCCATGGTGCCCATCTCCCAGGCCATCCTGCTGGACAGTTATCCACGGGAGAAACACGGCATGGCCATGGCCATCTTCGGCGTGGGCATCATGCTGGGACCCATCCTGGGGCCTACCCTCGGCGGCTGGCTCACCGACAGCTATTCGTGGCGCTGGGTGTTCTTCATCAACATCCCAGTAGGCGTGCTCACGGTGCTCATGGTCACGAGCTTCGTGCACGAGACCGAGATCAACAAGACCCGCACCTTCGACGCTCTGGGCTTCGTATTCCTGAGCCTCGCCATCGGCGCGTTGCAGATGATGCTGGACCGCGGCCAACGCCAGGACTGGTTCAGCTCCCCGGAGATCATCATCGAGTTCGGCCTGCTGCTATGCGGCATGTGGATGTTCGCCGTGCATGCCGTGGGCGAGGAACATCCGTACATAGATCTGCATCTCTTCAAGGATCGCAACTTCGTGCTCAGCACCACTGTCGGTCTGGTGGTGTTCACCACTCTGTTCGCCGCCATGGCACTGATCCCACCCTTCGCCCAGAACCTCATGGGTTATCCCGTGGTCACCACCGGTCTCGTGCTCATGCCACGCGGCATCGGCACCATGATCACCATGATGGCTGCGGGCCGGCTGGCGAACAAGATCGATCCGCGCATCATGATCAGCAGCGGACTCGCCGTCATGGCCTGGTCACTGCACGAGATGAGCAAGTTCGATCTGCAGGTGGATATGTGGGCGCTCACCTGGACCGGCTTCGTGCAGGGCTTAGGGATGGGCATGAGCATTATTACGCTCATGACCATCGCCTTCTCAACCTTGCCCTCCCGGCTGCGCACCGAAGCCACCGGTGTCTATAACCTGATACGCAACATCGGCGGCAGCGTGGGCATCTCCGTGGCCTTCACCCTGCTGGACCGCTACGGCCAGGTGAACCATCAGTCCCTGGCCCAACACATCACGCCTTACAATGGCAACATGGGCTTCATGCCGGGCGGTGGCATGGATCTGACCAACACCCATGATCTGACGGTGCTGAACAACCTGGTCACGCGCCAGGCGGCCATGATCTCCTACAACGACGACTTCAAACTCATGATGATCTTGAGCCTCCTGGCCATCCCCTTCGTGCTCCTGCTGAGACGCCCGAACTTCGACAAGGCCAAACCGAAAGAAGCAGTACCGGTGATGGAATGAACACCACCAGCCGATTGGCCTCGACCGCGCGTCTGCCTCATCCCCTGCTGTTCGTGTCCCACGGCGCGCCCACCCTGGCCCTGGACGAGGCGCATCCCACCCATATCTTCCTGAAGGGCCTCGGACCTGGCTTGCCGAAACCCTCGGCCATATTGATAGTCTCCGCCCACTGGGACACCCAAGTCCCGACCCTCACGGGCGCCGTGCGCCATGAGACCATCCACGACTTCGGCGGTTTCCCGGAGCCGCTCTATCAACTGCACTACCCCGCGCCGGGGGCCCCAGCCCTGGCACGCGAGGCCGCCAGCCTGTTGCAGACGGCAGGTTTCGACGCGCGCATCGACCCTTCCCGTGGACTTGACCACGGCGCCTGGGTGCCGCTCATGCTCATGTACCCGGAAGCCAAGATCCCCGTGATCCAGCTCTCCTTGCAGACCGGTCTTGGGACCGAACATCACCTGAAGCTCGGCGCGGCCCTGGCTCCCCTGCGCCAGCGCTCGGTGCTCATCATCGGTAGCGGCGGCGCCACCCATAACCTGCGCGAACTCTTCCGCCCCACCCCCGGCCAGGACGAATCGTATGTGCAGGACTTCAGCAAGTGGCTGCAAGGCGCGTTGAAACGCAGCGACCGTAAGAGCCTGATCAACTACCGCACGCTCGCCCCGCAAGCCGCCCGCGCTCACCCCACGGAAGAGCACTTCATGCCGCTCCTGGTGGTGGCCGGTGCCTCCGATACCCCCGGTGAGCGCATCCACACCGCTATGACCGGCACCAGTCTGGCTATGGACGCTTACCGCTTCTGGTAAAAATTCTCCCAGGATGACAGGACGGGGAACTACCTATAGTCTCTTCCCCTCCAAACCCTTCTATATCCGTCCATCCTGTGGGGTAACGCCATGAGACTGCAGGTCGCCAAGAACCTCTGCTTCGCCGCCGTCCTGATGCTCGTCACCGGCAACGCCCTCGCCGACGACACCTACGCCCGGGACCCCAATCAGGCGGTGGATCAGGCCTACACCCAGAAGATCCTGCAGTACACCACGGACCCTTCCTTCAATTCGCCCCTCACGGATTACCTGCCGGCGGGCAACGGCGTGCCGACCCCGGAGGCGGTGTTGGGCGACATCTCCGGCGCACCGAACATGCTGCCCCATTCCAAGGAGGTGTACGCCTACTTCCGTCTGCTGGCGCAGAAGAGCCCGCGGGTGAAAGTGTTCGTCATCGGCAAGACCGAGGAAGGCCGCGAGATGCTCGCCGTGGCCATCGCCGACGAATCCCTGCTGGCCGGCCTGAAGGACAACGACGCGCGTCTCGCCAAGCTCGCGGACCCACGCACTATCGGCATGGATGATGCACAAGCCGCCCAGCTGGTGGCTGCCTCCACGCCCGTCTATTACATCACCGGCACCATCCACTCCACCGAGACCGGCGCCCCCACGGCGCTCATGGAGCTGGCTTACCGCCTGGCGGTGGACGATGCGCCCTACATCAAGAACATCCGCAGCCACGTCATCACCCTCATCACCCCCATCGTGGAAGTAGACGGCCGCGACCGCAAGGCAGACCTGTACGCCTGGCACCGTGCGCATCCCGACCAGAACGCATCGTCGCTCATGTACTGGGGCCATTACGTGGCCCACGACAACAACCGCGATGCCATGATCGCCTCCCTGGACCTCACCCGTAACGTGCTGGACACCTATGTGGGCTGGCATGCCCAGGTGCTGCACGACCTGCACGAATCCGTGCCCTTCCTGTATGACAACACCGTGGGCGACGGCCCCTATAACGCCTGGATGGATCCCATCCTCACCAACGAATGGCAGATGCTCGGCTGGAACAACGTGCAGGCCATGACCAAGTTCGGCATGCCGGGCGTGTTCACCCACGGCGACTTCGACACCTGGAGCCCGGGCTACCTGATGTTCATCGCCGCCACTCACAACGGCATCAGTCGCCTGTATGAGACCTTCGGCAACGACGGCGCCGACACCGAGACCCGCATCCTCGACCCTTCCGATTACTCCCGCACCTGGTACCGGCAGAACCCTCCGCTGCCCAAGGTGCTCTGGTCCCAGCGCGACAACAACAACTACGAAGAGAACGGCCTGCTGACGGCCCTGAATTACTTCGCTTCCAACAGCAAGCTCTTCCTCAACAACTTCTATCTCAAGAGCAAGCGTTCTCTGGAGAAGCCCACCAACGGCGGACCCGCAGCCTATGTACTGCCCGCCGATGATCTGCGCCAGGGCGCTCAGGCGGCAGTGCTGCAGGTGTTGCAGCGCCAGCATTGCGAGATACAGCGCGCGACGGCAGCCTTCACCGTGGACCTGACCCCGTCGCCCGGCCCGCGTGATGCTGCTCCCAAGACCGTGAGCAAGAGCTTCCCCGCCGGCAGCTATATCGTGCGCATGGACCAGCCCTATAGCCGCATCGCCGATGCGCTGCTGGACCGGGAATACTGGGCGCCGGACGATCCGCAGAAGCACCCCTATGACGACACCGGCTGGTCCGTGGGCGATCTCTTCGATGCGGAAGTGGTGCGGGTCACCGACCTCGCCGTACTCAAGGCCCCCATGCAGCCCGTCACAGGCCCGGTGCAGGCCGCCGGCGGTGTACAAGGCGATGGCGGCACCTTCCTGGTGGATTACCACGCAGACGATGCCCTCATGAGCCTGCGCTACGCCCTCAAGGGCGCCTCCATGGAAGTGGCAGACGCGGACTTCGACGCCGCCGGCCGGCATTTCGCCCGGGGCAGCGTCATCGTCGGCGGCGTGAGCCGCAAGGATCTGGATCAAGCCGCCAAGGGCCTGGGGCTCATGGTCTATGCCGCCTCCGACGCTCCGGATGTGGCCAAGCACAAAGTCGGCGTACCGCGCATCGCCATCATGCACAGCTGGCTCGACACCCAGACGGAAGGCTGGTGGCGCATGGCGCTGGATCAGCTGCACATCCCCTATACCTATATCAGCACCCAGGACGTGTCCCGCGAATCGAATCTGCGGGGCAAGTACGATGCCATCCTGTTCGGGCCCATCGGCTACACCACCACCGAGATGATCGTGGATGGCCTGCCCATGTATGGCAAACCCGTGCCCTGGAACAAACAGGTGCTGACCACCAGCCTGCCCATAGACGAGACCGATGACATCCGCCCGGGTCTCGGCCAGAGCGGTGTGGAAAACCTGAAGCGCTTCGTGAACGCGGGCGGCCTGCTGGTCACCTCGCAAGACACCTCCAAGTTCGCCATCGACGAAGGCATGGCGCCCGGTGTATCTGTCACCCCCACCCATGAACTCAAGGTGGTGGGCAGCGTGCTTAGGGCCGTGACCGTGGACAGCACCAGCCCCGTGGCCTACGGCTACGGCGAAGGCCTCGCTATCTACAGCGCCGACGGCATGACCTTCAACGTGAGCAACCAGACCACCGGCGACGGCGGCCTGCCCACGGCAGGCGAGTATCAGCGGGTCACCGGTCGCGGCGGGCCGGATGAAGAAGACGTGCCTCAGGGCCGTCCCTATGCGGTGCCGCCCGCCTTGCCGGCGGTCAAGCCCTGGCAAGCCTTGCCTCTCAACGAGGACCAGGCGCGCAACAACCCGTTCCTGATCCCGGAAGCCTTCCGGCCACGGGTGATACTGCGCTACGGCGACAGCAAAGACCTTCTGGTCTCCGGCTTGCTGCAGGGCGGACAGGAGATGGCCGAGCGTGCCACCGTGGTGGATTCACGCCTGGGCCAGGGCCATGTGCTCCTGTTCTCCAGCGACCCCATCTACCGGGCTGAGACCATCGGCACTTATCCGCTGGTGTTCAACGCCATCCTGAACTTCGACTACCTGGATCTAGGCCGGGAAACGGTGGATAAGACTTCGAAATAACGTCTGCCAAGAGAGGGTGCATGTATCCGGGTAATCGTAATGTAGACCCGCTCAGGTAGGGATTGACTCCCCGCCCTCCGGCCCATAGAAGATCACCCAGGTCGAGAAGTCTTCGCTGAATTCCTCGAAACGATGTACCACGCCAGCCGGGACAAAGAGCAATTCCCCTGACTCAAATGGCTGACGGGTATTTCCGTTCACGAAATAGCCGTGCCCTGAGACGACCACATACACCTCATCCCGGGTATGGGGTGTCTGCAGGTCCCTGGCCTTGGGTTGGTATATCTCGATGCTGAGGGAGCCGTGCTGGAACAGCTCCACGAAGGTCTTGTCCTTGAGGGCATGCAACCTTTCCAGTGCCACCTTGGCTGTGAGTCTGTCCATCATTCCTTCCCCAGCATCCAGTCCACCGCCGCCCGGGCATGGATCTCCGTGGTATCCAGGAGCGGGACTGGGCTTAAGCCCGCATCGGCGATCATGGTGAATTCTGTGCAAGCCAGCGCAGCGCCGCGGGCGCCGGCCTTGGCCAGACGGCTTATCACCTTATAGAAATAGTCCTTGGATTCCGGCTGGACGATCCCGCGGCAGAGTTCATCGTAGATGATCCGATGCAGCTCGGTCCGCTCCGCCTCATCCGGGACCAGCACCCGCAAGCCGTTGTCCTCCAGTTCCCGTCGATAGAAATCCTTCTCCATGGTGAAACGCGTGCCGAGCAGCGCCACGCTCTCTATACCCGCATCCTGGGCCGCCATGGCAGTGGCTTCCGCCACGTGGATGAGCGGGACGGAGACCACCTCTGCCACCTCTTCCGCCAGGATGTGCATGGTGTTGGCGCAGATCACGAGACCCTCGGCGCCGGCTTTCTCCAGGCGCGCGGCGATGCCGGTGAAGATGCGCGCGCAAGCTGCCCAGTCATCTTTATGCTGCAAGGCCTGGATCTCGTCGAAGTCCACGCTGTAGAGCAGGAGCTTGGCCGAATGCAGTCCGCCCAGATGACCGGCCACCAGCTGGTTGATGCGGGTGTAGTAATGGGCGGTGGATTCCCAGCTGATACCGCCGATCAATCCGAGCGTCTTCACAAATACCTCGATAACCTGATGTAGGTCAGCCAAGCACCATCCCTGGTGTGCTGTACGGCCCCACCTTCCTGGTGGGGCGTGTGCCGCATGCGGCGCACCTTCATAGTTTGGCCGCCTCCGCTGCCATGCGCTGATATACCTGCGGATCATGGCGTTCCATCATGCGGTCCGGTGCTTTGAGAGCGGTGAAACCGAAGGCCGCGTAGATGCCGTGGGCATCACGGGTAGCGAGGGTGAAGCGCCGCAGATTCTGCAGCTCGGGGTGGGTCATGATGCATTCCACCATCCAGTGTCCCAGGCCCTTGCCCCGATGCGCTTCCAACACATACACATCGCAGAGATAGGCGTAGGTGGCGTAGTCCGTGACCACCCGCGAGAGCCCCACCTGCTGTTGCCCCTGATAGAGGCCGAAGCAGAGGGAATGGGCCAGGGCCTTCTCCACCACCGCCTTGGAGATATCCGTGGACCAGTAAGCGGTGCTGAGTGCCGCATGTATCGCCTCCAGATCCAGCTTGGCCGGATCCGTGGAGATCAGGTAATCGTCATGCCGCGTCTCGATGATCTTATGCATGGTTGCACTCAAACCTGGTAGGTTGCAAAGGTCATTTCCAAATCCCACTGATGGCCTGCGCATCCGCACCATGGCCCACGGGCGGCAGACCGTACATATCCGTCAGGGTACGCAACACCGAGTAATGGTTGATCTGCTGATCGTAACGGCCCGGTTTCACGTCCTGCCCGATGATGAGCGTGGCGATCTGGTTCTGCTGGGTGCCGTCATCCTCATCCCAGGTGAGGATGAAGAGGCTATGGTGCTTGAGGGCCCACTGCACATAGCTGCCCAGATGCGCCTTGAGCCAGGCATCCGCCTGCTGCACGGTGCCATCGTGCATGTCATCCATCATGTTGGGTATCACGAATGCCACCGTGGGCAGCGTGCTGTAATCCGCCGGGAAGGCAATGAAAGGTTGGTTCGCCTCCGCGGGTACGTCAGCGAAGTTTGGCACCGGATTGTGCTTGCGCCGATAGAGCTTGTCCGTGGAGCCGCAATCCGCGAATCCGGCCCGGGGCAGGTTCTCGGAATAGATGGTGAAGCTGAGCTTCTTCGCCGCGAGCGCACCGGCCAGGGTCGGCCCTGTGTAGCTGTGAGGGCAGGAGTCGTCGGTCAGTCCTTCCGTGTCTCCGGCGAACAGTGCAACGTAGTTGGGCTCACTCGGATGGGTGATGGCGAAGGACTGGGTGAAGAGCGCGCCCTCGGCCGCCAGCTGATTCATGTACGGAGCATCCTTGCTGCCCATGAGAGTCTGGAAGGAGCGGTTCTCTTCGATCACCAACACCACGTGGGCGGCGCGTGGCAGATGGGTTGCTGCATGGGCACCGATGCTGATGCAGGCACCGGCCAAGGTCAGGATCAGACGATTCAGGGATGACACGATGATCGCTCCTTTTGAGTTTCAGGCTTTTCCCGTGCAAGAGACTTCCCAGGCTTTGTCCGCGGGTAGGCCCAAGAGTTCCAGGCTATTTTTGCAGTAATTTGAAGGCGTGATCCCAGGAACCGGTCTTGAGGCCGTGTGCCATCCACAAGAGGCACAAAGGTTCCAGCAGGCGGGCCCCTTCTATGCCGCCCGCATCCACCACGCCCCAGCCGAAGTTCCTGCAGATGCCCGCTACCACCTGCTTGGCCGAGGCATCGTCGCCGCAGATGAACATGTCCGGCGGGCCGCCGGGGAACTGCGGGTTCACCATGTGATCGCTGCCCACGCTGTTGAAGGCCTTCACCACCTTCGATTTGGGTAGCCAGCGCTGCACTTGTTCGCCACCGGAGTCCGTATGCCCCAAGGCGAGGCGCAGGGGTTTGCCAGGTTCGGATACCACCGGGTTGGTCACATCCATGACCACCTTCCCTGCCAGGTTTTCGGGTTTGGCGAGACCGATGGCAGATTGGGTGCCGCTCCAATGCACAGCCAGCACTGCTACATCAGCGAAGCGCGCCGTCTCCTCGAAACTGCCAGTGCTGGCTTTCTTGCCGGCCCGGGCGAGCCAGGGCTTGAGCTTCTCAGCCACGGGTTCCCGGCTGCCTATCTTCACCTCATGGCCCAGCTGGGCAAACCCCAAGCCCAGGGCCTGACCCACCTCACCGCTGCCCAGGATGCCAATCTGCATGATTTCCTCGTGATTCCCGAATGCCCCGCGCAACTATACCAGCGGTCCATTTACCTCTCCTTAAGCCTGCAGCCCTTGGATATCAGGGGGCTTTACAATTAATCAAACGAATGATTAAATATAGGCATGACAACTGCCATCCCAAAACCACCTCGCCGCCCGGCCATCACAAAAGCTGGCCGCCCACCCGCTGAAAGAGATCTGGCAGTGCGTCAGCAGTTGCTGGCGGCTGCCCGCAGCCTATTCGCCAAACACGGCTATGCCGCGGTCTCGACCCGCAGCCTGGCGGAAGCGGCCCAGGTGAACCCAGCTATGATCAGCTACTACTTCGACAACAAGCAGGGCCTGTACGAGGCCATGCTCTCGGATACCTTCCAGCCCCTGGTGGAACGCCTGGGCAGCCTCCTCGTCTCCGCCACGGAGCAGCCGCGGCCCATCCGCACCTTTCTCGAAGCCTATATGCGCACCCTGGGGGCCAACCCCTGGATGCCGCCGCTCATCCTGCGGGAAGTGGTGGCGGAAGGCGGGCGCCTGCGGGGCTGGTTCATCCAGCAGTTCGCCTCCAAGGGTGGCGGGCTCCTCACCCAGCTCATCAAGCGCGAACAGGAAGCCGGGCGCCTGCGGGCCGACCTGGACCCGACCCTGGCGGCCCTGTCCCTAGTCAGCCTCGCGGTATTCCCCTTCGTAGCCATGCCCGTGGCCAGCGAAGTCTTCGGCATGCGCGTGCGCGAGGATTACCTGGAGCGCCTCATCGCCCACACCGAGCGCCTCTATCTGCAAGGAGTCTCGCCGTGAACCCGCGCCTCATCCTGTGCCTCGCGCCGCTGCTCTTCATCGCTGCCTGCGACAACAACAGTTCTTTGCCTCTGCCGGGCACCCTTGAACGGGATCGCATCGAACTCGTGGCCGAAGCCCAAGAACCCATCCAGAGCGTGGCCGTCCACGAAGGCGACCGGGTGAAGGCCGGGCAACTGATACTGCAACTGGACGACAGCCGCTACCGCGCGCTCCTGGCTGAAGCCCAGGCGGCCAAGGAACAAGCGGCGGCCCGCATCCCGGGTGCCGACTCCACCCTCGCCACCGCCGAGAAGGATTACGCCCGCACCCAGGCACTGGTGGCTCAACATACCCGCAGCGTCTCGGAACTGGATCAAGCCCGCGCCACTCTCGATAACGCCCGTGCCGAGCGTAACGCCGCCGCCGCGGCCCTCGCCCAGGCACAAGCCTCCCTGGATGACACTCAGATCGGCCTCGATCGCCTGAGCGTGCGTGCCCCGCGGGATGCCACGGTGGATGCCCTGCCCTATCACCTGGGTGAACGGCCCCCGGTGCATGCGGTGGTAGCCGTGTTACTGGATATGAGCGCGGCTTATGTGCAGGTGTATATACCGGAGCCCCTGCGCGCCGCAGTGCAACCCGGCATACAGGCCAAGCTGAGTTTCGACGGTGTAGCCCAGGCCTACACCGGCACGGTGCGCTTCGTCTCGGCCGACGCGGCCTACACCCCGTACTATTCCCTCACCGAGCGGGACCGCAGCCGTCTCGCTTATCTGGCCAAGATCTATCTGGACCCGGCTGATGCCGCGGCGCTGCCCAGCGGCGTGCCCGTGGACGTGGACTTCCCCGGGCTGCACCACTAGTCATGCAGGATGAATACGCCATACGCACCCGCGGCCTGACGCGCCGCTTCGGCGACTTCACCGCTGTCGCTGGCGTGGATCTCGCCATCCCGCGGGCCAAGGTCTATGGCTTCCTGGGGCCAAACGGTGCCGGCAAGTCCACCACCATCCGCATGCTCTGCGGCCTCCTGGCACCCAGCTCAGGCCAAGCGACGGTGCTGGGGCACGAGATGCCGCGCGACGCGGAGGCTCTGCGCCGCAAACTGGGTTACATGACCCAGAACTTCTCCCTCTACGCCGACCTCACGGTGTGGGAGAACCTGGAGTTCATGGCGGAGATATTCACCCTGCCCCGGGCGGATCAGGCCGCGCGTATCCACGCTGCCATGCAGCGTTACTTCCTCGCTGATCTCGCGGAGCGGCGGGCCGGTAGCATGAGCGGCGGGCAGAAGCAGCGCCTGGCGCTGGCCGCCGCCACCCTGCATGCACCCGAACTCTTGTTCCTGGATGAACCCACGAGCGCGGTGGACCCCCAGAGCCGCCGGGATTTCTGGGATCGCCTGTTCGAGCTGGCTGCAGCCGGCACCACCATCCTCGTCTCCACCCACCTCATGGACGAAGCAGAGCGCTGCCACGGCCTCGCCATCATCAGCCGCGGCAGATTGGTGGCGGAAGGCACGCCCAAGGCCCTGATGGAGAGCATCGATGCCCTGGTGCTGGAGATAGAGACGCCGGATCCCCAGAAAGCCTCCATGGCATTGCGCGACGAGCCCTACGTGAAGAGCGTGACCCAGCTCGGTACCCGCCTGCATGCGCTGCTGAGACGCGATACCCCGGCGGCCGTGAAGAAGCTCTCGGAAGCGCTGCGCCAGGCAGGCCTCAAGGGCGAGATACAGGAGACCCCCGCCAACCTGGAAGACGTGTTCGTGGAAGCCACCTCCTTCGAGGGTGACGAGCGGGTGGCCCCCCGTGCTTGATACCTTCCGCCGCATCCGCGCTGTGGGCGGCAAAGAAGTCCGCCAATTGCTGCGTGACCGGATCACCTTCGGCTTGATCGTCGGCCTGCCGCTCATGCAGATCGTGCTGTTCGGTTATGCCATCAACACCGACGTGCGCCATCTGCGGGCCGGCGTCGCCGATATGGCGCACACCCAGCTGTCCCGCACCCTGGTAGCACAAGCCGAAGCCAGTCAGGTGGTGGACGTGGTGGCAGCAGCGCCGTCGGTGACGGATCTGGAGAAGCTGCTCAGCGACGGCCGCATATCTGTAGGCATCTACATCCCGCCGGATTTCGATCGCCGGGCGGCCGGCGGGAGCCGGCCCGCTGCGCAACTCCTGGTGGACGGATCGGATCCGACCTTGCTGGGTGTGGCCCAAGGCCTCGCCGCCATGCCCCTTGAGAGCCGGAACGTGAGCTCAGCTGCTCCGGTACCCCTCTTCGAACTGCGCAACTATTACAACCCTGAACGCCGCTCCGCGGTGGATATCGTGCCGGCGCTGATCGGTGTCATTCTGACTCTTACGATGGTGCTGTTCACCGCCGTCGCCATCGTGCGCGAGCGGGAGCGCGGCAACCTGGAACTCCTGATCACCACACCGGTGCGCACCCTGGAGCTCATGGCCGGCAAGATCATGCCTTACATCGTCATCGGCCTCATACAAGTGACCATCGTGCTCCTGGCCGGCAAGCTCCTGTTCGCCGTGCCCATAGTCGGGAGCCTGCTGGATCTGTATCTGGCTGCATTACTATTCATCGCCGCGAGCTTGGGGCTGGGCTTGCTCATCTCCACCGTGGCTCAGACCCAGTTCCAGGCCATGCAGCTCACGGTGGTCACCTTCCTCCCATCCATCCTGCTGTCGGGCTTCATGTTCCCCTTCGAGGGCATGCCGCGCTTCGCCCAGTGGCTGGGCGAACTCCTGCCCCTGACCCACTTCGTGCGACTGGTGCGCGGCATCCTCTTGCGGGGCGCTGATCTGCATGGATTACTGCCGGATGTCTGGCCCCTGCTGGTGTTCTTCGCCCTGACCATGATTCTCGCGGTCCTGAAGTTCCATAAAAGTCTGGACTGAAAGCTGCCCGATTCTCTGGTCAAAATATGGTCATTACGCGGCCGGGCGGGTAGAATGCGCGCCTTTCGCCCCAAGGACCGCCCATGCGCATCGCCAAGCACAGCGTAGTTTCCATCGATTACACCCTGACGGACGCGGACGGCACCGTGCTGGACAGTTCCAAGGGCCAGGAACCCCTCACTTATATCCACGGTACCGGCGGCATCGTCGTGGGCCTGGAAGAAGCGCTGGAAGGCAAGGAGAAGGGCGCGAGCCTCAAGGTCAGCGTGCCGCCCGAGAAGGGCTATGGCAAGCGCGACGATAATCTCAGCCAGAAGGTGCCGCGCAGTATGTTCGACGTGGAAGACTTGAGCCCCGGCATGCGTTTCCACGCCGAGGCGGAACACGGCAGCCATGTGGTGACCATCACCGCAGTGGACGATGACAACGTGACCGTGGACGCCAACCATCCCCTGGCCGGTGCCACCCTGAACTTCGATATCACCGTGATGGACGTGCGGGCCGCGACCCCAGATGAACTGGCCCATGGGCATGTCCACGGCCCCCACGGCCACGATCATTAAATCGGCCTTAAAGATATCGACCAATAAAAATGCCGCTTCAGAGCGGCATTTTTCATGGGCTACGGTCGCTGGTCAGTGCTTCTTTTTCTTCCTGTTGCCCGCGCCGCCCTTCTTTGGCGGCCGTTTGCCACCGCCGGATGCACCCTTACGGGGAGCCTTGCCCCCGGCCCGCTCCGCGCGCTTCTTGCGGTCCTTGCCGAGGCGTCGCTCGCGCTTCTGCACCATGGCTTGCTTAGGTGTAGTAGTCTTCTTGCGATCCTTGTCGTAGGGGTTGTCGCTGGTGCGCAGCTCGATGCGCACCGGCGTGCCCTGCAGCTCGAAGGCCTCGCGGAACACGCCCATGAGATACCGTTTGTAGGCATCCGGGACCCGGTCGGTCTGGTTCCCGTGTATCACGATCACCGGCGGGTTGCTGCCGCCCTGGTGGGCATAGCGCAGGCGGATGCGGCGGCCCGCCACCATGGGCGGCTGGTGCTGCACGATCGCAGCTTCCATCACCCGGGTCAGCTCCGAGGTGCCCATCTCGCGCATGGCCGCGCGGTAAGCCTTGTTCACCGATACCATCACGTCGCCCACGCCGGTGCCGTGCAGCGCCGAGATGAAGTGCAGGCGCGCGAAATCCAGGAACGGCAGCTTGAGGTCCAGGGTGCGGCGCACGTGGGCGCGCTGGTCGCCGTCCAGGCCGTCCCATTTGTTCACCGCCAGCACCAGCGCCCGGCCGCGCTCGACGGCGAGGCCCAGCAGGGAGGCATCCTGTTCGGTGATGCCTTCGCTCGCATCCAGCACCGCGATCACCACCTCGGCCTTGTCGATGGCCTGCAGGGTCTTCACGATGCTGAACTTCTCGATCATGTTATCGACGCGTGACTTGCGGCGCACCCCGGCGGTGTCTATCAGGGTGTAATCGCGGCCGTCCCGCTCGAAAGGCACGAATACCGAATCGCGGGTCGTACCGGGCTTGTCGTAGGTGACCATCCGCTCTTCGCCGAGCAGCCGGTTGATGAGCGTGGATTTGCCGACGTTGGGCCGGCCGATCACCGCCACGTGGATGCGCGAGCCGTCATCGGCCGGCATATCCGTATCCGGCGGCATGGGTTCCAGCACGGCTTCGATGAAAGCGGCCACCCCGTCGCCGTGGGCCGACGCGATGGCATGGGGTTCGCCCAAGCCGAGCGCATGGAACTCCGCCGTGACCAGTTCCGCGCGCATGCCCTCGGTCTTGTTGACCGCCACGTAGATGGTCTTGCCCATACGCCGGAGCTGCATGGCCACGGCCTTGTCGGCGTCGGTCAGGCCCGCGCGTCCATCCACCAGGAAGACCGCGGCATCGGATTCGCTCACGGCCTTGAGACTCTGCTTGGCCATGGGGCCCTTGATGCCCTCCTCATCGCCGTCCAGCCCGCCCGTGTCCACCACCACGTAAGGGCGCGGCCCGACCTTGCCGAAACCATATTTGCGGTCGCGGGTGAGCCCCGGCACATCCGCCACCAGGGCATCACGCGTGCGGGTCAGGAAATTGAACAGCGTGGATTTACCGACGTTCGGCCGTCCGATGAGTGCGATGACTGGCAGCATGCTTGTGTCCCGGGTCCGGAGCGCCTTGCGCTCATGCGGAGGTCCTTAGCTCCCCGCCTTGGGCTGCGCCGTGAAAGCGCCGATCTTGCCGTCGTTGGATTGGATCACCAGCACGTCACCCACCACCAGCGGCGGTGCGGTGATGGGATCGCTGCCCAGGCGGTCACGCGCCATGAGGCTGCCGTCTTTCTTCGAGAGGAAATGGATATAACCCTGTATGTCGCCCACCACCACGCTGTCACCGAAGGGCACGGGCACCGTCACGGCACGCGCATGCAGCACCGCCTGGTTCCAGGCCGGGGCGCCGTTGCTCTTATCCAGGGCCCACACCGTGCCATCCAGATCGGAGACATAGACGTTTTCGTCGTCAGCCGAGACACCGGTGTAGCTGCCGAGATCCCGGGACCAGAATATCTGTCCGTTGGAACGGGTGATCGCCACCGTCTGGCCGCGGTAAGCCACCGCATAGACGTCGTCACCTGATACCGCCAGCACGCCGTCCACGTCGGTCAGTCGCGCCAGCTCATTGCTGCCCTTGGCGGTGCCCACGGTCGCCTGCCACAGCTGGCTGCCGTCATCCAGGTTCACGGCCACGAGCCTGCCGTCATCGAGCCCTTCCAGCACCACGCGATCCAGGATCACCGGGTTGCAGACCCCGCGCACCGAGAGGCGCGGCACGTCATAGGCGGTCTTCCAGCGCTGCTTGCCGGTGTCGGCGGCGAGCGCGACCAGGCGCCCATCGGTGGTGCGCACCACCACAGTGCCGGAACCGATGGCCGGGACCCCGAGGATCTCCCCTTCGAGATCGCTCTTCCACAAGGTCTTGCCGGTGGCTGGATCCAGCGCCACCACGAGGCCGCCGCTGCTCGCCACCACCACGATGCCGTCCTTCACCGCGGGACCTGCATCCAGCTTCACGCGCAGCATCTTGATGCGCCATACGATGGAGCCATCCTTGAGCGACAGGGCATACACCGACCCCGTGTAGCTCGCCACATATACGTTGGTGCCATCACTGGCCGGCGCCAGGTTGACCCGCTGTACCACGTTGTTGCCGGTGATGCCCCGGTCCCACAACTCGGTCACCTCGAGCTGCGGTTTGCTGATGTCGGTGAGTTTCGCCGGTGGTTCCACGTTGTCGCTGGCGCAGGCCGCCAACAACGAGGCCACCAGGGCGCTGATCAGGAGTTTCTTCATGGCTTCTGGGCCTTGGTCGGCAGGCTGTTGAGCTTCATCTCGATGAGCGAGCGATCACCCAGGTTCTCGGTCCAGGCGGCTAGTGCCTGCTGGTAGGCGGTGCGTGCATCGTCGTTCTTGCCGAGCTTGGCGTAGGCATCGCCGCGCAGCGCGGCATACAGCGGCGTGAAACCGCCGGCGTCATCCACGGCCTTCAGCGTATCGAGGGCGCCCTGAGCGTCGTCCGTGGAGAGCTTCACGCGGGCGAGGCGCAGCCGGGCCAGCAGCTTCAGGCCATCATCCTTGCTGTTCTTGATCACCCAATCGAGCATCTTCTCGCCGTCGGCAGGCTTGCCGTTGCTGGACTGCAGCTGCGCGAGCACCAGGGCCGCCTGCGCGGCGAACGGCGTGTCGGAGTAGGTATCCAGGATCTGGTTGCCGGTCTTGAGGGCACCGTCCCTGTCGTGTTTGGACATGGCGTCCGTCAGCTGGGTGAACAGGGCCGCGGCGGTCTGGCTGCGGGAGACCGTGCGGTACTGCCAGTAGCGCCAGCCGCCCACGATCACCACGGCGATCAGTGCGCCCGCGACGATGGACTTGTAGTTCTCAAGCCACCACTTCTTGGCCATCTCCAGGCGTTCTTCATCAGACAGATATTCATCGACCACACTGCTCTCCTTAAAATGAACCGTCCTCCGCCGCGGCGGAGGTTCACGTCAATCCAGTAGACTCCCGAGACGCCCCGGCAGGGCCGCCCAGGACACATCTTCCTGTTCACCGCCGCGCAGGGGTTTCAACGCCACCCGCCCGACCGCCACCTCGTCATCGCCCAACACCAGCGCCACCAGGGCGCCGCTCTTGTCGGCACGCTTCAGCTGGTTACCGAAGCCGCCGCCGCTGCAATCCATCTGCAGGCGCAAGCCAGGCAATTCGTCCCGCAGCCGTTCCGCCAGCTTGAACGCGGCCCGTTCCGCCGCTTCGCCGACCCGCACGACGTAAGCATGCGGATGCAGGACAGCGGGCACCACACCTTCCTCCTCCATGAGTGAGACGAGGCGTTCCACACCCATGGCGAAACCGATACCCGGCGTCGGCTTGCCACCGAGATGCTCCACCAGGCCATCGTAACGGCCGCCGGAGCAGACCGCATCCTGTGAGCCTAAGCGCGTGGTGATCCACTCGAACACCGTGCGCGTGTAGTAATCGAGGCCGCGTACCAGCCGCGGGTTCACTGCATAAGTCAGCCCTGCGTCATCCAGCAGTCGCTTCAGTCCCTCGAGATGCGCCCGGGATCCCTCGTCCAGGTGGTCCAGTAAATTCGGCGCACCGGAGATCACCTCCTGCATGCTGCGCTCCTTGCTGTCCAGCACCCGCAGGGGGTTCGTCCCCAGGCGCCGCTTGCTGTCCTCATCGAGCCGATCCTGGTGCTTCTCCAGGTACTCCACCAGTTTCGTCCGATAAGCCGCGCGTGCTTCCGGCGTGCCTAGCGAGTTGATCTGCAGCTTCACGTCCCTGATCCCGAGGCGCTTCCACAGGCGTGCGCTCATCAGGATCAGCTCCGCATCGATATCCGGCCCCGCGAGACCGAAGGCTTCCACATCTATCTGGTGGAACTGCCGGTAGCGGCCCTTCTGCGGGCGCTCGTGGCGGAACATGGGGCCGGCGCACCACAACCTCTGCACCTGGTTGTAGAGCAGGCCGTTGCTCAGACCCGCGCGCACCATGCCGGCCGTAGCCTCGGGACGCAGCGTCAGACTCTCCTCGCTGCGATCGATGAAGGTATACATCTCCTTCTCGACGATATCGGTGGCATCGCCGATGGAGCGCTTGAAGAGTTCGGTCTTCTCCACCACCGGGAGACGTATCTCACGGTAACCGTACGATTCCAGCACCTCGCGTGTCACATGCTCCAGTTGCTGCCAGCGGCTGGCCGCCTCCGGCAGTATGTCGTTCATGCCCCGGACGGGTTCGATGAATTTGGCCACGTGGATCTTCCGCCTGCTTCCCGTCAGTTGCCTGTGCCGCCGGCCGCGCCGAGCTTGAAACGCGCCGTGTTGTCGGCGCGCGAGTAAGCCTTCACATCGAAAGGCGCGCCGTTGAGTTCGATGGTGACCCCCGGCGCATTGCCGAGGAACACCTGCAAGGGCCCGGCACCGCTGAGATCCAGGGTATCGCCCTCCGGTGCCAGGTCGTAATACAGGCGCTTGCCGGTGGCGTCATACACCTCGATCCAGGAAGCCGAAGCCAAGCTGAACTTCGCGTGGGTGAGGCTCGCGGCATCACCCGCGCCCGCGATCACCTGGCGGGTCGGAGCCGGCGTGGGCACAGGCACGGCTGTCTGTTTATGTTCTTCATGCTGTACGTGAGACACGTTCGCGACCTTCACCGGCGCGGGCGCGAGCGGCGTCGAGAGCCGGACCGCATCCTGCTGACCGGCAGACTGGCCGCCAGCCGCATCTGCCACTGTCGGCATGGGTGTGCTGGCCGCCGCCGGCAGCGGCGTTGTCTGCACCTGGTCTGCCGCCGGCGCTGCCCGCTCCTCGGGGCGGCGCTGCCACCAGGAGATAGCCAATACCAGCAGCACCAGCAACACGCCGCCGGTGGCAGCGCGCATATACCATTCCCGCGCCTTGGGGTTCACCGCGCCGGTGTGCTGGGTCACGAGAGTGGGAGCCGCCAGCTTGTTCTGCCCCTGCTCGTAGAGAGACAGCACTTCCGTCTCCGCCACGCCCAGCGCACGTGCGTAGTTGCGCAGATGTCCACGCACGAATACCGCACCGCCCAACACCGAGTAATCGCCACGCTCCAGCGCCTCGATGATGAAATCGCTCACATGCAGTTCCACCGCCACCTGGTGCAGCGACAGACCACGTTGCTCGCGGATGCCGCGCAGGCGGGCACCGGGGTTGGCGCTGACTTCATCCGCCATGGGTACTCCCCTGGGTGAGTTGCTGCGCCTGGGGTGAAGTCGGGAACTGCTTGATCAGCTGCTTGGCATAATCCGTCGCGCCCTGCTGGTTGCCGAGGGCGCGTTCGATGTTCATGCCGAGCAAGAGCGCCTCCGGACGCTGCTGCTGCGTCACGGCATTGAAACGCTCGATGAAGGCGCGGGCTTGCAGGTATTTCTTCTGGGTGTAGCTCAACTGCGCCAGCTGGTAGAGAGGTTCAGGGAAGTTGGGATTGATATCTACCGCCCTGCGGAAATACTTCTCGGCGGACACGGGATCAGGTACGAGGCTCGCGCACACGCCCGCGTTGGCATAAGCGGCATCCGGCGTGGAATACTTCGGGTTGGACGCTGCTTCCATGAAATACTGCGTGGAATCCGCGGCCTTGCCGTGCTCGCAGAGGAACACGGCGTAGTTGTTCTGGATCTCCGGATCATCCGGCGATTTGCGCAGGGCCGTATGGTAAGCATCGTCCGCGCGCTGGGGATCGCCGGTAGCGCTATAGACCATGGCCTCACCCATATAGGCATCGCCGTTATCCGGATCCAGCTCGATGGCCTTCTGTACCTTCTGCATGGCCACGTCGCGCTTGCCCTGTTGCAGATACTTTATCCCTAAGGTCACGTTGTCCTGGGAAGCCTGCCTGATCGACGCGGCATCACTGGGGAACTGGTTATTCGATGTACTGACACAGCCCATCAGCAGCGTGACGATGACCATGACCAGGCAGCAGCGGGACGATCTCATGGCTGGACCTCCATCGATTTCGTGCGGCGTTCGTCCCGCCGGATGCGGTCATCGACTTTGCCAGCCAATTGGCCGCAGGCGGCGTCGATATCATCGCCGCGGGTGCGGCGCGTGATGGTCACTATCTCGCGCTGCCACAGCAGTTTCGCGAAGGCATCGATGACTTCCTGGGAGGAGCGCCGGTATTCGGTGCCCGGGAAGGAGTTGAACGGGATCAGGTTGATCTTGCAGGGCACGCCTTTGACCACCTCGGCCAGGCGGCGGGCATGCTCGAGGCTGTCGTTCACGCCTTCCAGCATCACGTACTCGAAGGTGATCTCGATATGGCGATGGTCCTTGCTCGTGACGTAGTCGCGGCAGGCCTGCATCAGCTCGGCGATGGGATGCACCTTGTTGATGGGCACCAGCACATCGCGCAGGGCATCGTCCGACGCATGCAGCGAGACCGCCAAGGCCACATCGCAATCTTCGGCCAGCTTGTACATGTTGGGCACGAGACCGGAAGTACTCACCGTCACGCGCCGCTTCGACAGACCGTAACCGAAGTCATCCAGCAACACATTGATGGCCGGCACCACGTGCTTGTAGTTGGCGAGCGGCTCGCCCATGCCCATGAACACTATGTTGGTGATCATGCGCTCGGAGCCGGGTTTGGCGCCCAGCTGCCGGTTCGCCATCCATACCTGGCCGATGATCTCGGCTGCCGTCAGGTTGCGGTTGAAGCCCTGTTTGCCGGTGGCACAGAAACTGCAATCCATAGCGCAGCCCACCTGGGAGGAGATGCACAAGGTGCCGCGTTCATCGTCCGGGATCAGCACCGTCTCGATGTTGTTGGCGGCATCCATGCGCAGCAGCCACTTGCGGGTGCCGTCCTCGGAGAGCTGCTCGGTGAGCACTTCCGGCACGCGCACCTCGGCCACCTGCTTCAGCTTCTCGCGCAGGCCTTTGCCAAGGTCGGTCATGACGTCGAAATCAGCGACACCATGGTGGTACATCCACTTCATCACCTGGCGCGCGCGGAAGGGTTTCTCGCCCAGCTGGACGAAAAACGCCTCCAGGGCCTGGCGATCCAGACCCAAGAGGTTGACCTTGTCGGTGGCGCCCTGCATATCCGTTCAGCGCGTGCGCGCAGAGATATCCAGGTTGGAGAAGAAGTAGCCGATCTCACGGCGCGCGCTCTCGGCCGCGTCAGAGCCATGCACCATGTTCTCATCGACCGTGGTAGCGAAGTCAGCGCGGATGGTACCGGGAGCGGCTTTCTTCGGATCCGTGGCGCCCATGATGTCGCGGTTCTTGAGGATGGCGCCCTCGCCTTCCAGCACCTGCACCATCACCGGGCCTGAGATCATGAAGTCCACCAGCGGCTTGAAGAAGGGGCGCTCGCGATGCTCGGCATAGAAGCCTTCCGCTTGGGTACGGGACAGGTGCAGCATGCGGGCGGCCACGATCTTGAGGCCGGCCTTCTCGAAACGGGCATAGACTTCGCCGATCAGGTTCTTGCCGACGCCGTCGGGCTTGACGATGGACAGGGTGCGTTCGATGGCCACGAAATGACTCTCCACGGATACAGGTTTAGGGGGCCGGACAGCCGGCACATAGGCACGGCCCCGCGGCCGGCTTGGGCCCCGGGGTTTCCAGCGATTTCAAACGGGTAAGTTTACCGGCTTACGGCCGGTTCAGGCAATGAAATCAGGCAATTAGGCGTACTTAAAGCAGGATTTGAGCAGCGGAAATCGTCCTAGACCGTGAAGCTCTCGCCGCAGCCGCATTCGTCTTTGACGTTCGGGTTATGGAACTTGAAGGACTCGTTCAAACCCTGGCGCACGTAGTCCACCTGGGTACCGTCCAGGTAGGGCAGGCTGCTGCGGTCCACCACCACCTTCACCCCCTGGTCTTCGAACACCACATCCTCGGCGGAGGGGTTCGCAGCGTAATCCACCACGTAGGCGAAGCCGGAGCAGCCGGTCTTCTTGATCCCGAGACGCAGACCCACCGCTTCCCCCTGCTGGTGCAGGTGTTGTTTGACGCGTTCGGCGGCGGTGGCTGTAAGGGTGATGGCCATGTGCTTCGCTGTTTCCTTCAGGCGGTCTGCCGCCTGGATGTCATATTGTACCGCGCGAGGGCCGCTTGCAGGGCGTCTTCCAGCAGCAGGGCCGCGGCCCGC
The DNA here is from genome assembly GCA_036000105.1 of Gammaproteobacteria bacterium. Lineage (GTDB taxonomy): Bacteria > Pseudomonadota > Gammaproteobacteria > Natronospirales > REEB76 > DASUBN01. Next base: position 476,263 of record DASYGE010000002.1, on the reverse strand, counting down.
TTGGCAGGCGGCAGCCCGAGTTCTTCCGCCAGGGCGAGGCCGCCTATCTCGCGGATCTCCGCGACCTGCCGACCCTTGAGCCTCTCGCTCAGCACCGAACAGAGGGCGACGGTGGCAGGGCATCCATACACCTGGTAACGGCACTCCATCACCCGGCCTTCTTCATCCAGCTGCAGCTCAAGACTGATCTCGCGCCCCTGCCGCCGCTCACCGGCCCGGCCCTCCAGCACCTGCGGCGCGCCCGTCGGGAAAGCGCCGTTATTGCGCGGATTGCGGAAATGCTCCTGCACCATCTCACTGTATTCAATCGGGGCGGCGGCCATGGCTTTCAAGCTGCCAGTGTTGAAAGGCGAGCATATTCGCGGGTGACGATCTCCACCGCCTGATCCACCTCCGCTTCCGTGCTGTAGCGGCCCAGGCTGAAGCGCAGGCTGCTGCCCGCCAGCTGATCATCGCGCCCCAAGGCGCGCAACACATAAGAAGGCTCCTGGTCCGCCGCGGTGCAGGCGGAACCGCTGGATACCGCGAGCGCCTCGCAGGCATAGAGCAGGCTCTCGCCTTCCACGCCCGGGAAACTCACGTTCAGGATGCCGGGTAATCGCTGGGTAGAGTGCCCGTTCAGCAATACGCCTTCGATATGCTGCAAGCCGCGCCAGAGGCGTTCCCGTAAGGCATGGATGCGCGGCGCCTCCTGGGGCAGGAGTTCCCGGGCCAGGCGGAAAGCCTCACCCATGCCCACGATCTGATGAGTGGGGAGCGTGCCGGAACGCAAGCCGCCTTCGTGGCCGCCGCCGTGGATCAGAGGTTCCAGGTTCACCCGTGGCTGGCTGCGCACGTAGAGCGCGCCCACCCCTTTCGGACCGTAGACCTTGTGGGCGGCGAACGACATGAGGTCCACGTTGACGGCCCGCAGATCCAGCGGGATCTTACCGGCGCTCTGGGCCGCATCCACATGGAAGCGTGCACGGTGGCCCTTGAGCTGCTCGCCGATGGCGGCGATGTCGTTGACCGTGCCGAGTTCGTTGTTGGCGTGCATGATGGACACCAGCAGCGTGTCTTCCCTGAGCGCTGCCTTGATCGTCTCCGGCCGAATCAGGCCCTCGCTATCGGGTTTCAGCCAGGTGACCTCGAAGCCCTCTTTCTCCAGCTGCTTGCACGCGTCCAGCACCGCCTTGTGCTCGATACGCGAGGTGATGAGGTGGCGGCCGCGCCCGCGCTCGAAATGGGCCAGGCCCTTGATGGCGAGGTTGTCGGATTCCGTGGCCCCGGAGGTGAACACGATCTCCTGGGGCGTCGCGTTCACCAGCGCTGCCACCTGGGCCCGGGCCTGCTCCACCGCGGCCCGTGCCGCCCGTCCGGGTGCGTGGGCGGAAGCGGGATTGGCGAACAAGCCGTCCCGGGTAAGGCATCCGGCCATGCGTTCCGCCACCTGGGGATCCAAGGGCGTGGTGGCGGCGTAATCGAGATAGATGGTCATGGCCTCACCAGCCCACCGCCGCCACCCGCTTACCGAGTGTGCTGACGATCTCCTTCAACGCGGCGCAGACCGCATCCGCGTCTTGCCCGGTATTGCCCGCGCCGAAGCTCACCCGCAGCGCACCCTTGGCGGTAGCCGTGTCCAGCCCCATGGCCATGAGCACATGGCTGGGCTCGCCGCTGGCGCTGTGGCAGGCAGAACCGCTGGAGACCGCGATGCCGCGCTTGTCCAACTCCATCACCAGCCACTCTCCGTCCAAACCCGGGATGCCGAATTGCACGGTGTTGGGCAGCCGCTCAGCACCGGCGGCGAATATCTTCAACCCCGGCAAGTCCCTGAGTCCGGTTTCCAGGCGATCCCGCTGCGCGCGTGCATGGGATATGCGTTCATGGAGTTCCGCCTTGGCCAGTTCCGCCGCGCGGCCGAACCCCACGATACCCGCGAGATTCTCCGTGCCGCCCCGCAAACCCTGTTCCTGACCGCCGCCATCCACCAGCGGTGTGAGCGACACGCGCCGGTTCATGATGAGCGCACCCACGCCCCGGGGGCCATTCAATTTATGGGCCGAGAGGGTCATCAGGTCCGCGCCGAGCGCGGCGAAATCCACCGGGAGTTTGCCCGCCGCCTGCACTGCATCGCAGTGCAGGATAGTGCCTGCCTCATGGGCCAAGGTCGCCATGGTCTGCACATCCTGGATGGCGCCGGTCTCGTTGTTGGCGAGCATCACCGACAGGAGCCGCGCCTGTCCCTGCTTCGACATCTTCTGCAAAGCTTCGAGGTCGTAGCAGCCCTCGCCGTCCGCCGGTATGTATTCCACCTGCCAGCCCAGTTTCGCGAGGGCCGCTGCCGGACCCAGCACGGCGCTGTGCTCCATGGCGCCCACCAGGAGTCGTCCTGTCGGCGCACCGCTGCATAAGCCTTTAAGCGCCAGGTTATCCGCCTCGGTACCGCCGCCAGTGAACACCACCTGGGCCGGCTGTGCATTCACGAGCGCCGCCACCTGTGCGCGCGCCGTCTCCAGCGCCGCATGGGCGGCGCGGCCATAGCGGTGCACGCTCGCCGGATTGCCGTGCACGCCCGTGAGCCAGGGATGCACGGTTTCCAGCACGCGGACATCCAGGGGCGCCGTGGCGTTATGGTCGAGATAGATGGACATGGGGATAGCCGGAGATCTACTAAGAAGCCGCGCGGCTCCGCGGCATGTACTTGATCACCTGCTCCTGGACCTGGCGCTCTGCCACGCCCTTCACGGCGGCGGACTGCATCAGCTGTGCGAGGCTCACGGATCTCAGGAAGCGGTGGATCTCATGGCTCAGGTTCTCCCACAGTTCGTGGGTGAGGCAGGACTTGCCGCCGTGGCAATCCCGTTCGCCGCCGCAGCGGGTGGCATCGAAGGACTCATCTACCGCGCTGATGATGTCCGCCACGGGGATATCCGCCGCGGGTTTGCCCAGGTTGTAACCACCGCCGGGTCCGCGGGTGCTGGCCACGAGACCGCGGCGCCGCAAGCGCGTGAACAACTGTTCGAGATAGGGCAGGGAGATATCCTGGCGCATGGCGATCTCACTCAGGCAGACCGGACCGTCGCCGTCGTGCAGCGCCAGATCCAGGAGCGCGGTCACAGCGTAACGACCTTTGGTGGTGAGCTTCATGGAGTCTCGCCCTGCCGATTCAGAGGGCAGCCATTATAACCAACCGCCAAGGTCAAGTATTGCGGCGCCGGGCCTTCTGCCCCTGCAGGGCGCCCAGCAGTCCCCTGAGGATGTTGACCTCGTTCTGGTCCGGCTGGGCCCGGTTGAACAGGCGCCGCAGGCGGCGCATCAGGTGCTTGGGATTGGCCGGATCCAGGAAGCCCGTCTCCAGGGCTGCCGCTTCCAGGTGTTCGTACAGGCGTTCCATCTCATCAGCGGTGGCGAGGGGCGTAGCGGATTCTACGGCCGCAGGCGCTGCGGCCCGCGCCAGCATGAGTTCATAGCTGAGCACCTGCACTGCGGATGCGAGGTTCAGAGATGCATACTCTGGGTTCGCGGGGATGTTCACTAGTAGATGGCAACGGCCCAGTTCTTCGTTGGTGAGGCCGATGCGCTCGCGCCCGAAGACCAGCGCCACGTCCTGTTCGATGGCAGCAGTGACGAGCCGCGTCGCGCACTCGCGAGGCGCCAATACCGTGGGGCCGATGCCCCGATGCCGTGCGCTGGTGCCCGCCACCAGTGCGCAACCCGCCAGCGCTTCGTCCAGCGTCGCCGTCACCCGTGCCCGTTCCAGGACGTCCACTGCACCGGAAGCCCGGGCGCTGGCGTCCGCATGAGGGAATTCCGCCGGGTTCACCAGTACCAGACGCTCCAGGCACATGGTCTTCATGGCCCGGGCGGCGGCACCGATATTGCCGGGGTGGCTGGTCTCCACCAGCACGATACGTATCGTTCCAGGCATGGTCTTCAGCGGTGATTGGCGGTCATGGCGGGCATTCTGCTATTCTACGCGCGCCGCGGTTCTCCGCGGCCCGTTCTTTGCCACTTCCGCTCACGTGCTCCTTCGAGGAGAGGCCCCATGCAGCCTTTGTTGAACATAGCCATACGCGCCGCGCGCCGCGCCGGTGACGTCGTCGTCCGTTACGTGGACCGCGTCGACACCCTCAACGTGCGTACCAAGGAGCACAACGACTTCGTGAGCGAAGTGGACAAGCAGGCGGAAGACGAGATCATCCAGATCATCCGCGCAGCCTACCCAGACCACGCCATCCTCGGTGAAGAGAGCGGCGCCCTCGCGGGGCGCACTGACGACTACACCTGGGTCATCGATCCGCTGGACGGCACCACCAACTTCCTGCACGGCTTCCCGGTGTTCTCGGTATCCATCGCGGTCAAGTTCCGCGGCAAGCTGGAACACGGCGTTATCTACGATCCCCTGCGCAACGAACTCTACACCGCCAGCCGCGGCGGCGGCGCGCAACTCAACAACCGTCGCCTGCGCACCACCAACCTGAAGACACTGGAAGGCGCCCTCATCGGCACAGGCTTCCCCTTCCGTGAGAACCAGAACCTGGATCTCTACCTGCAGATGTTCGCGGCAGTGGCGAAGAAGACCGCAGGCATACGCCGCGCCGGCTCCGCCGCCCTCGATCTCGCCTACGTGGCCGCCGGCCGCATGGACGGTTTCTGGGAGATGGGTCTCAAGGAGTGGGACATGGCTGCGGGCCTGCTCATGATCCAGGAAGCGGGCGGCAGCGTGGGTTACTTCGACGGCCGCCCCGGCATCCCCGAGGACGGCAGTATCCTCGCCGGTGGCCAGAAAGTATTCAAACTTCTCGCCGAGGAATTCGCTCCCCTGCTGCCTGCACGATAAACCTAGTGCATCTTCGCTAAAGAGAAGGGCGCCTTAGTAGGCCTAGCCGTTCAGTTAAAGTGTTGAAATTAGAGCCCTATGGGACCGCAATCCATGGGGCTTTTTAGTCCCTGTCAGTTGCAGTGACTATGCACCAGCATTTTCGGCGGACAGGATGTGGCGCTGCCACAGGTAGTACACCGCGGGCACCACGAGCAAGGCGAGCACAGTGGCACTGACCATGCCACCCACCATGGGTGCGGCTATACGCCGCATGACCTCGGCGCCGGTTCCGTCACCGAACATGATGGGCAGCAAGCCTGCGATGATGGCGGTGACTGTCATGAGGATAGGGCGGACACGCAATACCGCACCGTCCACGACGGCCTCCCTCAGGTCTTCTTCTGTGAAAGCCCGCTTCTCCGCTACTGCGAGTTCTTGCCGGTGCTTCAGGGCGCCATCCAGGTATACCAGCATGACCACGCCCGCCTCAGCCGCCACGCCAGCGAGGGCGATGAACCCCACGTCCACTGCCACGGATAGGTTGTAACCCAGCAGCCACAACAGCCATACGCCACCCACGGCCGAGAGCGGCAGCGTGCCCATGATGATGAACGCCTTGGCGAAGCTGCGGAAGTTGAGATACAGGAGCAGCAGGATCACGAATAGCGTCAGGGGCACCACCAGTCTGAGCCGCTCCTTGGCGCGCTGCAGGTATTGATACTGCCCCGTCCAGGTGAGGGTATAGCCGGCGGGAAGCGTCAGCTGTTTCGCCACCATCGCCTGTGCATCGCTCACATAGGAACTGAGATCACGCCCATTGATGTCGATGTATACATTGCCCGTGGGTCGGGTATCGGTGCTCTCGATCATGTCCGGGCCGCTCACGACGTTCACGTCCGCTACTTGCGACAAGGGGATCGTCGCTCCAGTCGGCGTGACGATGGGCAGTTCCTTCAGGCGTTCCAGAGAATCGCGCCATTCCTGCGGATAGCGCAGGTTCACCGGGAAACGTTGCAAGCCTTCCACCGTCTCAGTGACGTCCATGCCACCCACCGCGGCCTGGATCACGTCCTGGAGGCCGGTGATGTTGAGGCCGAAGCGGGCCGAAGCGGTGCGGTTGATGTCCACGTTCACGTAGCGGCCCGCCACGGTACGATCGGCATACACTGAAGCGGTACCGGACACGCCATGGATGATGATCTCCAGGTGCCGGCCGATCTGTTCGATCACGCCGAGATCCGGTCCCGAGATCTTGATGCCTACCGGCGTCTTGATGCCGGTGGACAGCATGTCGATGCGGTTGCGGATGGGCATGACCCACACATTGGTCACTCCTGGGAGTTGTAGCCGTGCGTCCAATTCCTCCTTGAGTTTCTCCGGAGTCACCCCCGGCCGCCACTCGGATTTCGGTTTGAACTGCACCACCGTCTCGAACATGCTGAGCGGTGCGGGGTCCGTGGGAGTCTCTGCTTTGCCGGCCTTGCCGAATACGCTGCTCACCTCCGGTACCGTCTTGATGAGCCGGTCGGTCTGCTCAAGCAGCTGCTGCGCCTTGCCGATGGATAACCCTGGCAGCATGCTCGGCATGTACAGCAGCGTGCCTTCGTCCAGTATGGGCATGAACTCCGAGCCCAGACGGCTCGCAGGCCAGGCGGTGATTAGCACCAGTGCAGCAGCTATGGCAATGATCTGCCATGGCGAGCACTCCACCCAATGGATCAATGGCAGGTAAGCGGCAATCAACCAGCGGTTCACCGGATTGCGCTCTTCCGGCAGTATGCGGCCACGTACGAAGTAACCCATGAGCACCGGCACCAGCATGACCGCGAGGCCCGCCGCCCCCGCCATGGCGTAGGTCTTGGTGTAGGCCAAGGGTGCGAACAGACGGCCTTCCTCACCCTGCAGTGTGAACACCGGCAGGAACGACAGCGCCACGATCAAGAGCGAGAAGAACAGCGACGGGCCCACCTCCGCGGTGGCCTGATACACGCTGCGCCAGCGGTTCTCGGACGTGGGTGGGGTGTGCTCGAAATGCTTGTGCAGGTTCTCCAGCATGACGATGCCGGCATCCGTCATGGCGCCGATGGCGATGGCGATACCGCCTAGCGACATGATGTTGGCGGTGATGCCCTGCAGATACATGACGATGAACGCTACGAGGATACCGAGCGGCAGGCTCACCAGCATCACCAGCGATGAGCGCAGGTGCAGCAGAAACAGGGCACACACCAGGATGACGACGATGAACTCTTCGATGAGCTTGTGATCCAGCGTGGCCACGGCGCGCTGGATGAGTTCCGAGCGGTCATAGGTCGGTACGATCTCAACGCCTGCCGGTAGGCTCGGTTTCAGCTCTGTGAGCTTCTGTTTCACCGCCTCGATCACCTGAAGGGCGTTAGCGCCGTAACGCATCACCACGACACCACCGACTACTTCGCCCTCACCGTTGAGGTCGGCGACGCCGCGGCGCGCCTGCGGGCCCAGGCGGACGCTGGCGACGTCCCTGAGCAAGATGGGCGTGCCGTTCTTGTCCACGCCCAGGGGTATCTGTTCCAGGTCCTGGACGTTCTTGAGGTAACCGCTGGCGCGGACCATATATTCGGCTTCCGCCATCTCGATCACCGAGCCGCCGGTCTCCGAGTTCCCGCGCTTGATGGCATCTCGCACCTTATCTAACGGTATGCCATAGGCTCGCAGCCTGTTGGGATCCACGACTACCTGATACTGCTGCACCATGCCGCCGATGGTCGCCACTTCCGCGACCCCGGGGACACGCTGTAACTGGAATTTCAGGAACCAGTTCTGCAGGCTGGTGAGTCCGGCGATGTCGTGGCCACCGGTCTTGTCTATCAAGGCGTATTCATAGACCCAGCCGACGCCTGTCGCGTCGGGCCCCAGCACCGGTTGCACACCGGTAGGCAGCCGCGACTTTACCTGGCTCAAGTATTCGAGGACCCGCGAGCGAGCCCAATAAGGGTCGGTGCCGTCCTCGAAGATCACGTACACGTAAGACTCACCGAAACTGGAATAGCCGCGCACCTCTGTACTGCGTGGTACCGAAGACATGATGGTGGTGAGCGGATAGGTCACCTGGTCCTGCACTACCTGCGGCGCCTGACCGGGATATGGAGTGTCTATGATGACCTGGGTATCCGACAGATCCGGGATCGCATCCAGCGAGATGTGCTTGATGGCGTACGCGCCCCAGCTGGCCAGCAGCAGGGCCAGCAACACCACCAGCCCACGGTTGCCAAGGGCCAGCTTGATGATTGTTGTGATCATTTACCGGCTTCCGGCATGTCCTGATTTTCCGACAGGCGTGCAAGACTGGCCTTGAGGCTCGCATCCGAATCGATGAGAAACTGCCCTGAGATCACTACGGTCTCACCGTCCTTGAGGCCGGAGAGGATCGCCACACGTCCGCCGCTCTCGATGCCCGCAGTGACAGCTTGTGCTTGGAAACGACCGTTGCCTAAAGCTAGAATCACCCGGTCGCCGTCGCCCGTGCGGATCAGGGCCTCGCCGGGAACCGTGAGCACGCTCTTCTCAGGCGTACCTTCAATTGTGACCTCTGCATACATGTTCGCCTTCAAAGCAGCGTCGGGATTGGTGAAAGTCATGCGGACCTTGAGGGCGCGTGTCGTCGAATCCAGCTCGGAGGGCACGAAGTTCACGGTACCCCGCATGACTTCTCCCGGGGCTGAGGCGAAGCGGGCCTCGGCCCGATCCCCCACCGCTACCCAACCGGCTTCGTTCTCGAACACTTCCGCGACCAGCCACACCCGGGAGAAGACTCCCAGGCGCATCACTTCCATATCCGTCGTGACCTGCTGACCCGGACGGGCATTCAGCATCTGCACCACACCGGTGCGCTCGGCGTAATAGGCGATGCTCTTGCTGGGCTCGCTGGTACGTTTGAGGCGCGCGATCTCGTCATCCGCGATACCCAGCGCGTGCAGGCGCTTCTCCGAGGCTTCGATGAACGTGGTGTTTCCACCCTTGACCGCTTGGGCGTATTCCTGCTCCGCCGTGACCAGCGTAGGTGAGTACAACTTGAACAGCAGTTGCCCTTTGCTCACCGACTCGCCAGCGGAGGTAATAGGCAGTTGCGTTATCCAGCCGTCGGCACGGGTATGCAACCGCAGCACAGTGCTCTCGTCGTAATCCACATAACCCACGGTGTGGATCTGTCGATGCAGATCCTCGCGCCGTGCAGGAGCCGTCAGGATGCCGAGGTTCTCCTGGATCGCCGGCGAGATGTGGATAGCCGTGCCGCCGGCTCCCTCGCCCGCATACACCGGGATGTAGTCCATCCCCATGTTGTCCTTGGTAGGTACGGGCGAGGTGACCGTAGGGATCATGGGATTGCGGTAATAGAGGACCTTGCGCTCAGCGGTATCCCCCTGCTTGGCATCTTGGCCACCGGAGCTGGGATGGCCGCAGGCCGCGAGCAGAGCCACGGCCGTGAACAGCGACAGGATGCGTACGGTATTCATGACTTGTCTCCTGCGAGATACCAGAGCTGGGCTTTCACGATCTCCGTGTCGGTCTCGATCTGGACGTGCTCGATGCGCGCATCCAGATCACCGGTTTCTGCACGTACCAGCTCGAAGAAATCCCCGGCGCCGTTGCGGTAGTCGTCAAGCCCAGCGGTCAAGTCAGCGCTGCTGTCAGGCAGCACCGTCTCCCAGTGGAGCGTTTCCAGATCCTGGAGTTGCTGCCACCGCGCCCAGGCGTCATCCAACCTGAGCTTGAGTTCGCGCAACCGATCGTCCCTGGCGTAGATGCTGGCGCTGGCTTGCGCCTTGGCGGCGGCCACAGTCCTGTCCTGACGCTTGCCGGAGAAGATCGGCAGGCTCACCGACACCATGGCGGAGAACATGTTGGTGAACGGCATGCCGGTGACGGGATCACCGCCTGGCCGCCGGCCATAGCTCACACCCATTCCCCACACGGGTTTGTAAGCCTGATCGGCGATATCCACGTTGGTCTGGGCAGCGGCGATCTCGGCGTTATCCGCTTCTGTCACGGGATGGGTGGGAAGTGCTTTCAGGATGTCCACATAAGCTGGAGGCATTGGCAGATCGGGCATGTCATCCGGCAGAGATCGATCCGCCGCGTCCTCGCCCACCCAGCGCGCGAGCGCCGCGCGCGATGTGCGCACCTGGGCCTGCATCTGCAGTTCCCGTTCCTTCACCATCGCCAACTCCAAGCGGGCCCGTAGCCATTCCTGCTGGGTGCCGCTGCCGTTCTCGTAGTGCACCTGGGCGATATCCACCAGCCGCTGAAAGGCGGCTTCGCTCGTCTGCACGAGCTGCAAGGTGTGGCTGGCGTTATAGAGCTGGAGCCACGCGATACGCACATCCTGCGTCAGTTGACGCCGGCGTTCAGCGATCTTCGCCTGCTGCACATCGCCCAACTGCTGGCCGCGTTTCTCTGCCAGAGAACGGGTGTCACCGGCGGGGAAATCCTGCTCTAAGCCAACGACCTGCATGGTCTGAGAATCCCGCCCCACGGAGTAGCTGTTGGTCGGAAGGTTGATGACGCCTAGGCTAAGCTTCGGGTCAGGTAGCTGGCCAGCGGACACGGCACTCTCAACGACCGCATCTTTCTCGGCGGCGAGCTGTTGCAGCACGTTATCCTGCCGCAAAGCGAGGACCACTGCTTCCTGCATCTCAAGCGGCGCGGCATCTGCGTACGCAGTAAGTGGTGACAGCACAAGCACGGCGGTGATCAAACCGCCGTTCAGAATCCTGATTAAGAACGACATGGGACGGCTCCTGACGCAAGCAAGACGTTCCCGCCCGAAGACGGGAGACCTGGATGCTCAAGGAGCGGTTAAATCAGGAAGACGCAGTAGCGGATGTTGAGGGAGCGTCGCGAGTGTGGCGGCGAGGTATCTATCGAAGGCTGAAGGATAACGGCTTGCTGGGTGGGAAGCGGCTGCTCCATGGGCGCTGCTGGCAGAGCAACAAACACGGGCGCGCGTATCGAAGCGGGTGTCGCATGCAGATAGGTCCCAAGACCGTCAGCGACAGCGCAGTTGGCGACCATCCCTCCCTGTCCATCAGCGAACGGACAATGGCAGCCCATGGATGAAGGCATGGATGCCTGTGCGACCCCCATGGCAAGGCAAGCGGACGTCCACAACGATAGCCATACCATCATGGCGGCCATGAATGTCACGAAGACCCGCTGTTGCTGCTGTTTCATGTCTTGTTCATGGAGATCGGGATGGTTCCGCTACGCTGACAGTATATGCCTAGACCTGGCAGGCACACTGTTTATTGCAAGTCGGCACGGAGTCATTAGGCGTAAGACCTAAAAGCCTTGTGCCCTACAGCCACCGCGCTCTACCCATGACAGAAATAAAATTGGGCGTCACGGGACCTGGCATTTCAACAGATTAATTGAACGCCTACGCCCTAAGCGCCCCGCTCTTTTTACCCATCAAGGATTCATTGATTACGGAAGGTCGTCTACCGGCTGACCTTCCTTGCGGGTCGGCATGAGGTCCGACTTGCTCACGCCCAGCATCAAGGCCGTAGCGCTCGCGATGTAGATCGACGAGTAGGTGCCCACGATGATGCCCACGAAGAGCGCCAGCGAGAAGCCGTGCAGCACCGGGCCGCCGAGCAACAACAGCGCGATCACCACCAAGAGCGTCACGCCCGAGGTCATGATGGTGCGCGACAGGGTCTCGTTGATGGCTGTGTTCATGATGTCGATGGGCGTGCCCTTGCGGATCTTGCGGAAGTCCTCGCGGATCCGGTCGAACACCACCACCGTGTCGTTCACCGAGTAACCCATCACCGCCAACACCGCCGCCAGCACGTTCAGGTCGAACTCGATATGCAGCAGCGAGAAGAAACCCACCGTGAACACCACGTCATGCAGGGTCGCGGCCACCGCACCCAGGGCGAAGCGCCATTCGAAGCGCAGCACGATGTAGATCAGGATACCTGTTAGGGTCACGAGGAAGGCGATGGTGCCCTTGGTGGCAAGATCCTTGCCGACCTCGGGGCCCACGAAGTTCACCTGCTGCAGCTTCACCTGGGGCTCGGCCTTCTGCAGGACAGCGATCACCTTGGCGCCCGCATCCTTGTCGGTCTGGCCCTGTTCCAGCTTCAGGCGAATCTGCACTTCCTGGGGGGTGCCGAAGCTCTGGGCTACGGCGCCGGCGTAACCGCCGGCGGTAAGCGCACCGCGCACCTTGGCCAGGTCCGCCGCCTGCGGGTAGGCCACCTGCACGGTCACGCCGCCGGTGAAGTCCACGCCGAGGGTGAGGCCATGCACCGCCAGGGAAGCGAGGGCGGCCACCAACACCACCACCGACATGCTCATGGCGAGCTTGCGGACGCCGAGGAAGTTGATGTGCGGTATGTTGTGGAAGAATTCCATGTCGTGATGCTCCGAGGCTTTAAACCGGCAGCTTGTCGAGCCGGCGGCCGCCATAGACCGCGTTCACGATGGAACGGGTGCCCATGATGGCGGTGAACAATGAGGTGATGATGCCGAGCGTCAGGGTCACGGCGAAACCCTTGACCGGGCCGCTGCCGAACAAGAGCAACATGAGCGCGGCGATCAGGGTGGTGACATGGGCGTCCACGATGGTGGCGAAGGCGTGCCGGTAGCCCGCATCGATAGAGGCTTGCGGTGAGTTGCCGTTACGCACTTCCTCGCGCACGCGCTCGTTGATCAGCACGTTGGCGTCCACGCCCATGCCCAGCGTCAGCACGATGCCGGCGATGCCGGGCAGCGTCAGGGTCGCCTGGATGAGGCCGAGCAGCGCCACCGTCAGCACCAGGTTCATGAACACCGCGAGGTCGGCGATCAGGCCGAACACCTTATAGTAGAGCGCCATGAACACCACCACCAGGACGAAGCCCAGCAGTGCGGCATAGAAGCCCTGGCGGATGTTCTCCTGACCAAGGCTCGGGCCCACGGTGCGCTCTTCGATGATGTCCATGGGCGCGGCCAGCGAGCCGGCGCGCAGCAGCAGGCCGAGGTTGTTGGCTTCATCCTGGCCGAGGCCGGTGATCTGGAAGCGGCTGCTGAAGATGCCCTGGATGGTGGCCACGTTGATGACCGAGTATTCCTTCTTGTGGGTGGTCACCGGCTGGCCGTTCACCTGGGTGGTCTCGGCCTTGGTCTCGATGTATAGCACCGCCATGGGCTTGCCCAGGTTCTCGCGAGTGGTGTCACCCATCTTGCTGGCGCCGGCGCTGTCCAGGGTCACGCTCACGTCAGGCGTACCGGTCTGCTGGTCGAAGCCCGAGACCGCGTTCACCAGCTGCTCGCCGCTCACGATCACGTCACGCCTCAGCAGCACCGGCTGGCCGTTGTCCTTGCGGGTGAACAGCTGATCATCCAGCGGCACGTGGCCGGTCTGCTGCGCCTGGAAGACGTCGCCGGTGGGATCCACCAGGCGGAACTCCAGGCTCGCAGTAGCGCCCAGGATCTCCTTGGCACGCGCGGTGTCCTGCACGCCCGGCAGTTCCACCACGATGCTGCTGGCACCCTGCTGCTGCACGATGGGCTCGGCCACGCCGAGTTCGTTCACGCGGTTGCGCAGGGTGGTGATGTTCTGCTCCACCGCCGACTGGCGCAGCGCCTGTATGTCCTTGTCGGTCATACCCGCGTTCAGGCTGTTGGGCTGGGTGCCATCGGTGAGCGTGAGATCGGGATATTTGGCGGTCAACAGGTCCTTGGCGTTCTTCACGTCATCCGGTGTACGCAGCTGCAGGCTGATGAAGTTGCCGTTGAGCGAGATGTCCTCATAGCGTATGAGCTTCTCGCGAAAGGCGCCGCGGATGTCGTTCATGTCGCGCTGCAGCTTGGTCTGGGCCGCCGCGTTCAGGTCCACCAGCAGCTGGAAGTGCACGCCGCCCTGGAGGTCGAGACCCTTGGACATGGGCTTCAAGCCTATGTCGCTCATCCACTTGGGCGTACGCGGTGCGAGGTTGAGCGCCACGTTGTAGGTGGTGCCCAGAGACTGCTTGAGTACGTCCAAGGCATGCAGCTGGGTGTCGGTGTCGGCGAAACGCACCAGCACGCGATCGTCGGCCACTTCCGTCGTCTTGTAACCCAGCTTTGCGGCCTTGAGCGCATCGTCGACCTTCTGCACCGTGTCCTGATCGACCTTGGCGTTGCTGGCCGAGACCTGCACCGCCGGATCCTCGCCGTAGAGGTTAGGCAGGGCGAGGACCAGGCCGCAGACGGCGATCAGGATCACCAGCAGGTTCTTCCACAGGGGATAGCGGTTCATCATGGACATGGGAGTTCCGGTATCAGATGTTCTTGAGGGTGCCCTTGGGCAGGACCGTGGTCACGGCCTGCTTCTGCAGCCGCACGTCCACGCCCTTGGATATCTCGACGGTCACGAACTGTTCGTTCACGTCCTTCACACGACCCAGGATGCCGCCGCTGGTCACCACCTCGTCACCCTTGCCGAGGTTGGAGAGCAGCTGCTGGTGTTCCTTCTGGCGCTTCTGCTGGGGCCGGATCATGAAGAACCACAGGCCGCCGAAGATCACGGCCATGAAGATCAGGGTGGAGTAGATGTCGTTGCCCTGGGGAGCGGCACCGACGGCGGCCTGGGCGTCCTGGATGAAGAAGTTCATGTGATCCCTCAAAATTCGATAGCGGCATAAATAAAACCCCTGATGCCAGGGGTTACCGCGGTAAATGGATTTACCGCCGCCGAGCCCTCGTCCAACGATGGGCTGGGCGGAGGAAAGCGCGGATTTACTCCGCGCTTTCCGACCCTGAAAAGTGCCATGGACGGCCTTTTCAGGGCTAAAACGGAATGCGAATTCTACAACGTCCGGCGGAGCTAAGGGACCTTTCCTATAAGGAATCGGCCTCCGGGCTGCCCTGCCGCCGGGCCAGGAAACCCTCAGACCAAGCCGGGAAATCCCCGGTTTCTATGGCGCCGCGCATGGCCGCCATCAGGCCATGGTAATAGTGCAGGTTATGCAGGGTGGCGAGCCGGGGGCCCAGCATCTCCCCGCACTTGTCCAAGTGGCGGAGATAGGCCCGGCTGTAGTTCCGGCAGGTATAGCAACCGCAATTGGGGTCCAGGGGCCTAGTGTCGTCCTGGTAGGTGCTGTTCCGGATGCGCACCACCCCCTCGCTGGTATAGAGGTGGCCGTTGCGGGCGTTGCGGGTGGGCAGCACACAGTCGAACATATCTATACCCCGGGCCACCGCCTGCACCAGGTCTTCCGGCGTACCCACGCCCATGAGATAGCGCGGCCGGTCCTTGGGCAGTTCCGGCCCGACCGTCTCCAGCACTGCGAGCCGCTCCTCTTCCGTCTCCCCCACCGACAAGCCGCCCACCGCATAGCCGTCGAAACCGATCTCCTTCAGGCCCGCGAGGGATTCCCGCCGGAGGTCCGCATACATGCCGCCTTGCACGATGCCGAAGAGTGCCGAGGGGTGGTCTTTCGCATGAGCCGCGCGGCTGCGCTTCGCCCAACGCAGCGAGAGTTCCATGGAGGTCCGCGCCTCCTCCGCAGTCGCCGGATAAGCGGTGCATTCATCGAACACCATGATGATGTCAGAACCCAGCTCATGCTGGATGCGGATGGAATCCTCCGGGCTCAGGAACACCTTGTCGCCGTTCACCGGCGACTGGAAGCTCACGCCCTCCTCGGTGATCTTGCGCAGCTCTGCCAGGCTCCATACCTGGAAGCCGCCGGAATCCGTGAGGATGGGGCCTTCCCAATGCATGAAGCCATGCAGGTCCCCGTGGGCGCGGATGATGCTGGTGCCAGGACGCAGCATCAGGTGGAAGGTGTTGCCGAGGATGATCTCGGTGCCCACGGAACGCAGCTCTTCCGGCGTCACGGATTTGACGGTGCCATAGGTGCCTATGGGCATGAACACCGGGGTCTCTACGGTGCCCCGGACGAAAGTGAGTCTGCCCCTACGGGCTAAACCGGATTCACCAAGCAGTTCGAATTTCATGCGCCCTGCCCCGCTTTGCGCGTCACGTACATGGCATCCCCGTAACTGAAGAACCGATAACGCTGCTCCACCGCATGCCGGTAAGCTGCCAGCACCTGTTCCTGCCCCGCGAAGGCGCACACCAGCATGAGCAGGGTGGACTCCGGTAGATGAAAATTCGTGACCATGGCATCCACCACCCGGAAAGCATAGCCGGGATAGATGAAGAGCGCGGTGTCGCCGCTCATGGGTTTGAGTTCACCGCCGGCCGCTGCGGCTTCCAGGCTGCGCACTGCAGTGGTGCCGACCGCGACCACCCGCTTACCGCGGGCATGGGTCTCCGCCACCGCCCGGCATACATCTGCGCCCACCTGGACGTATTCGCTGTGCATCTTGTGATCCAGGATGTCGTCCTCCCGCACCGGCTGGAAGGTCCCCGCCCCCACGTGCAGGGTCACATAGGCGCGCTGCACCCCGCGCCCGTCGAGTTCCGCCAAGAGAGGCGCATCGAAATGCAGACCGGCCGTGGGCGCCGCCACCGCCCCGGGTACCCGGGCATACACCGTCTGGTAGCGTTCCCGGTCCTCGCTCGCATCGTCGCGCGCTATATAAGGAGGCAGCGGCACATGGCCGTGGGCATAGAGGAAGTCCAGGAGTTTCACCCCCGGGAACTCCACCTTGAGCAGCGCATCCTGCCGTTCCACCACCCGCGCCTCCACTCCTTCGGCGAACAAGGCGCGCATGCCGCTACGCCAGGGCTTGCTGGCACGGGCATGCACCAGGGCCGTGTGGTCATCCAGGATGCGTTCGATCAGGAACTCCACCGCCCCGCCGGTCTCCTTGCGGCCGTGCAGCCGGGCCGGCACCACCCGGGTGTCGTTGAACACCAGGAGGTCGCCCGCATCCAACAAGCCGGTCAGCTCGCGGAAGCCACGATCGGCCAATACACCGCTCGCTCCCTCCAGGCACAGGAGGCGGCTGGCGCTGCGCTCCGCCAGGGGATGCTGGGCGATGAGCGTGGGAGGCAGTTCGTAATGGAAATCTGTGCGCCGCATGGGCGCATGGTAGCAACTAAGACCCTCGGCGAGAAATGCAAAAAAAGAGCGGTCTTGAAGAGACCGCTCTCAATGCCGTGGTTGAACGTCTATCGTCCGCCAGCTCCGTCATCGTCGTCGCTCTGCACCGTGAAGTTGAAGGCGCTGGAGCTTGAATAATCATCTCGGGATTTCGGCAGGGCCACGTTCAGGGTCACGGGCTTGCCCTTGCGCATGATGTCGAGTTTCACGGTCTCACCCGGGCCATAGGAACCCAGGATGCGCATGGCCTGGGAGGGCGAATCAGGGCTGCGCCCACCTATGTCCAGGATCACGTCGCCGTCCTGCAGCTGCAGGCGGGAATCCTTCGCGGCCCTGAGGACCAACAAGCCCTTGTCCGTGCCGAAGTAACTCGCCAAGCCCGCGTTCATGGGAGTGAGCTGCATCTCACCCCAGCGCCCACCGCCGCCGAAACCGCCCCAGTTGGCATAGATGCGCGGCATGGGAGGCATAGGCGGTATCGGGGGCATGGGCGGGATGGGAGGCATCCGGAAACTGAAGGAATAGTCGCCGGAGCTGGCGACCGTCACCGTGGCGCTGCCGGCCTTGCCGTCGCGGGTGTAATCCACCTTCACCTTGTCGCCGGGGTGCTGCTTATCCATGAAGGCGAGCAGTTGGTCGCCGCTGCTGCGGTCGTCATCCGGCTTCAAGGACGTGCCGTCCAATGCCACGATCACGTCGCCGGTGTGCAGCCCGGCCTTGTCCGCCGGTCCGTCCGGCGTCACGGCCACCACCGCGACACCGTCGCCGGAGTCGTCGTGGCCGATGTCGACACCCAGCACCGGGCGGTGCGCTAAGCCTGGCATGCGCAGGGAAAGTATGTCGTGGGGATCGCCGGCCACGGCTTTGGCGCTCGCGGCCTTGCCGTCGCGGGTGTAAGCGATGGTCAGGCCGTCACCGGGTTTCACGCCCTTCATGAAGCGCATCAGTCTCACGGCGGCACTCTCGTCCTCCGTGCCCTTGAAACTCGTGCCGTTGATGCCGGTGATCACGTCCCCTTCCTTGAGGCCGGCCTTGTCGGCTGGGCCGTCGTGGGTCACGCCGGAGATGGTCACACCCGGCTGGCTGCTGTCCTGGTAATTGACCCCATCCAGGTCCACGCCCAGGAACCCGCGCTTGCCGGGACCGCCGTCGGAGCTGCTGATGTAGTAATAGGACGAACCGTTCAATTGCATGGACAGATCCGCCACCTTGTGCGCGTCCTCCTGCAGTTTGGCCCGCGCATCATCCAGTTGCTTCTCCAGGTCCGCCTGGTTCTTGGCCACATCAGCCGCGGGTGCGGCACCATTGGCAGGGGCCGCGCTGTCCGCTGCGGATGCCATGAGGGGCATCCAGCAGAAGGCCAACACCGTGAGCATCGTCATCAGCTTGTTCATGTCACACCTCTTCGATTTCGACTTGATCGTCAGATGCCGCGGTCGGCTACTTGGGCGTAGCGCACCGCGGCCAGGGATTGCAGGAGATCCACGCGCTGCTTCCAGAGCTGTGCGAGGTTCGGGCTGTTCTTGTCGCGCGCCGAGGTGCTGCCGATCACGTAATCCACCAGGGCGATGCGATCTTCCAGCGCCGCCACCGTGGTGGCGGTATCCGCGCTCACCGGCATGCCTTCCGTGTTGCCATTGAGATCCATCACCGCCCGCTCCAGGTACTGGGACTGGGCCTGCAGCACACCGATATCCGCGGGCGCGGCGGACCCCACCGTACCGGTCACCGTGGTCTGGGGAGCTTCGGCGGCCTTGAACATGCGCAAGCCGGGGTTGAAGAGCACTACAGCCCCCGCCAACGATGCCGCCAGACCCACGCCTGCCGCCGGCAGCCAGCGCCGCGAAAGGTGACGCTTGCGCTCGGTAGCCGTGATCCGCGCCCAGGCATCCGGCGGCGGCAAGGGATCGGTGAGATGCGTGAGGCTCTCGGGTACGGCGGCCAGCTCGTTCAGGGCCCGCGCACACTGCTCGCAGCCGCGCACATGCTCCTGCACCTCGAGGGCCATCGGCTCCTCGTCCCGCAGGCTGATCAGTTGTTCAAGACTGGCATGCATGCTTGCACCTCTTGGGGGCCTCCGGCCCATCGCCGCATGCGCACATAGGCGCGTGCCAACTGTGATTTCGAGAAACTCGGGGTCGCCTGCATAAGATGGGCGATCTCCACGTGGGTGTAGCCCTCCACGTCATGCAGCCACACCACCACCCGCGCCTCCGGCGGCAAGGCATCCAGCGCCCGTTCCAGATCGAGTCCCGTCTCCGGGGGGCTGCCACGGGCTTCCAGCCACTCCTCGGCGCTGGTGCCCTCCTCGACGCCGTCCAGTGACGATCGGTAGCGGTGCCAGTGGGAGCGCACCTGCATGAGGCATTTGTTCACCGCGATGCGCCGTATCCACATGCCCACCGGTGCCTCGCCGCGGAAATCCTTGAGGCCCTTCAGCACCTCCACGAAGGTGTCCTGCAGCATGTCCTCCGCCAGGTCCGCGCGCCCCAGCATCCGGCGCGCGAGGCCAAACACCGCCCGGCCGTAAGCCGCGAATAGCTCCGCCTGGGCCACACGGTCACCCTCCCGGGCCCGGTCCAGTACTTGGTCCGAGAAGCTCAAGTCAAAGCGGCTGCTCATGCTGTATAGGATGCGCCGGTAAGGTAGAAGGTCGCAAAAGGGCCGGATTGTTTTGCTTGGGCGGGGTTTTGCCTATACTGGCCCATGCCCGGACGCCGGAATCGGCGGGTCCAGGGCTCAAACCGGACTTCCCTGACATGCAACAGCTCTTCCAACGCCTGGCGCCTTCCTGCGCCATGGTGCTCAAGAAGAATCCCGCCACCGGTGCCGTGGAATTCCTCGGCAGCGCCTTCGCCGTACGCCAGGACGGTTATCTGTTTACCGCTGCCGAGGTGGTGAAGGGTGAGCCCGAGGTGCTCATATCCCCGGCTGAGGACGCTCTGGGTTTCCAGTCCACGAGCCGCGAACAGCTGCGCTGTTTCGGCGCGCAGGTGGCGGCGCTGGATGTCGCGAACAACGTGGCCCTGCTCAAGCTGGCCGATCCCGCCATGCTGCGTCTGCCACCGGAACTCCTGGGCGACAGCGAATCCATCCGGCCCGGAGCCGAGATCATGCATCTCGGCTTCCCCTTCGGGCGCTATGGGTCCCTGGTGCTGACGGCTCGAACCGGGCGGCTCGCCGCCAAGGTGCTCACCCCCGAGGGCAGCCGGCAACTACTGGTGGAAGGCACCGTGTATTCCGGCTCCGCCGGCGGGCCGCTGATAGACGCGCGCCGCGGCCGCATCGTGGGCATCATCTACAACCAGCTCGCACTCCTGCCCAGGGAGGGCAAGGAGAGCGAGAGCGGCAGGAAACTCGTCCTGCCCACTCAGACGGACCTGGCCCTCGCCGCTCCCATCGAGGCGGCCATAGCGCTTCTATCCGCTGCTAAGTAAGACCGCCTCAGGGCGTGGTCACGTTCACCGGCGCGGATTGAATCTGAGCGGCACCGGCCACCTGCACCTTGGCCGCATCCTTGACGTCCACCTCGGCCACATGGTTCTTGAGTTTCAGCTCGCCAAATTCGAACTTGCCGCCCGCCTGCACTTCGATCAGCAAGCCGAGGAATGTCGCGACGGATACGCCGCCGAACACCTCGATGGCGCCCAGGGTCTTGATCTCCATCTTGACAGATAGGGTGATCTCGTCCGCGGCGCCCAGGATCATCTCGCTCTTGCCGCCCATGAAGAATTCCGCCTTGCCGCCCCAGAACTGTTCCGTGGCGTTGCCCTGCACCATCGACGTCGCGTTGCCGGTGACGGTCTCCGAGGAATTGCCGGTGACCGTCGAGGTGCTGTTCCCCGTGACCGACTCGACGCTGTTGCCCACCACCGTGCTGCTACTGTTGCCGTAGTTCCGTTCTTCGCTGGGACCTTCCTGGATCGAGAGCCCCGGGCCGTAGTGATAGTCGTAGGTGTTGCCGAAAGTCTTCGATACCAAGAGGTTGCTCGCCGTCCAGGTATTGCGCTGAGCGAAATCCTGGGGGTTATAGACCTCATCGTAGGCCGCTTCCAGTTCCGGGTTCCCGGCGAGCAAGCTTCCCAAAAACCCACCAGGCGTCGGCGCACCGCCCGAGGCAAAGCTGGTCGCGACGGTCTCCAGGGACAGATAGGGCGATTGCCAGGAATCGTGCTTGCGGCTCGCATAGGGCGAATTGCTGTCGTCCGCGTGGAACCAGCCGCTGCCGAGGTCCCAGGACACCAGGGTCTCCTCATAGCCGGTGCCATAACTGTAGGTGCAATGCTTGCCCTGCTTGACATCCGTAAGATCATCTCCCACGGAGCCGAAGGCGTCTATATACTGGTTTGGCCCGCTGCTCCATTCATAGCTCGAACCGTAACTGTAGTTGAACTCCACGCCCCAGCTCTTCGACACCGTACCACCCAGCCATTGCAGATCCGTCTCCGGGACCGCGGGAACCGAGCTTTTCGTCGCTGACGAGTACATGGCTCCGGGTGGAATATGGAAAGTCTCGTTGTTGTACACGCTGGCCTGGTTCGCCCAGCCGTGGTTCTCCTCATAGCTGTTGCCGAAGCTCAGGTTCTTGCCGTTCCCACCCCAGGAGATGATGTTGCCGTCGTTGTACATGTAGATGTCGCCGTACTGGCGGACCACATGACAGGCTCCGCTGTTCTCATCCAGGGGCGTGGGGGAGACATTGCCTATGTCTGCGAGGCTGGTGCTCACCTGTATATCGGGCGATATCCCGTTCTTGTCGACCTTGATGAACGGCGAAGGCCCGGTGATCGCCGCCAGCCCCTGGTTGTTCGCGCCGACGGTGCCGGCACCCGGATTGGGGTGGTACGGGTTCGTCGCCGTCTTAATGAGCGATCCCCAGGCGGAGATCTCGGCCCAGATGGAATTGATGACTCTGTTCATGGCCATGACTACGGTCCTCCGGTCGGTCCCGCTGCCCGCTCAGGGCATGAGACAAATGGTGGTGAACTGGCTCGGCACGATGGACAATCCGGGAGCGTTGAGGCTGAAGCCGTTGTGCGCCGTCATGCTGGTGAGCCTGGACGTGGGCATGCCGTCGCTCAGCATGGTGAAGCTCGGGATGAGCGTGTGGTGCGGCCCCATGAACATGCCCGACAGCACTCCAAGCTCGATGCCAGGCTGGTCGCCGAAACTGATGGTACCCATGGTGGAGATGGTGTGCGTGGGCATGCATTCGTTGAGCACGTTGAGCGCCGCGGTGAACGGCATCGCCAGCAGCCCGGTGGCGAAGTTCGGATAGGGTATGGGCACCGGCACCAGGATCGGCGTGAGGCACACGTCCGGGAACCCGAAGTACAGACCGCCCATCTGCGTATTGACGAACATGGCCGCACCTCAACCCAGATGGATGCGTTCGCCGTCGAAGCGCACCTCGTTTTCCGCCGACACCACCGCATGCTTGCCGCGCATGTTGAGCACTGTCTTGACGGAGTAATACAACTGCCCTGCCTGTAGGTGATCCAGGTCCTCCACCTGACGGTGCATGGAACCCGCCTTGAGACGTACCCGGGCCGCGACCGTATCCAGGAACTCGGCAGCGGTCTTCAGGTGATCCACCGTGGCTTCCACGAGGCCCGCTGCGACCTGTAGCGCGCCCAGCGCAAGGCTCGCCCTGCCCGCCTGCAGCGTGACCTCCGGCGCCAGTGCGGAGAGCTTGCCGCCTGCGGCCAGGCTGAGCTCGCCCTGTACAGTCAGCGTGAGACCTCCCACAGCCACCTTCAGGGTGCTGTCCGCCGGCAGCGGGATCACCGCCGGGGTATCGCCCCGGACCAGGACCGCGAGTATCCACACGCTGTCCGCCAGCGTCGCCGCCAGCACCGTATCGCCGGCGGCCGGTTGCAGTAGGCAGGAGGCCGCACGCCGTGCGGTGAAGGTGCCGGAGGTGGCGATCAGGCGGCAGATGTCCTCGCCGGCGCTGACCACTTTCGCCTGGAGCATGTCGGCCGTAGCGGCTGGGTGCATGGGTTGGATGACTGTCTGCATGACGGGATACTCCATCGGTTAGGCGGGCCGCCAGTTCTCTGCGGCGTATTGATCGGGGTCGGTACCGTAGGCCAGGGACTTGCTCGCCGGCCAGCGGGTCGCATCCTGGCGTATGGCGTGCAGCTTGGCCTTGAACAGGTTGGCGTCGGTGAAATCCGCGGCGTCCAGCACCGCATAGGAAAAATCCGCGTAGCTAAGTTCACAGCCGCGGAAGGAGGCCGCGGTGCAATCGGCCTCGGTGAACTGCGCCATGTCGAGCCTGGCCTTGTCGAAGCGCGCGCGCACCAGGCTCGCCTTCTGGAAGTGTGCCTGGTTCAGGTCGGCGCCGCTCAGGTCCGCCTCCCGGAGATTGGCTGCGGAGAACACCGTGTTGCTGAGCTTGGCGCCGCTGAGATCGGCGCGCTCGAGCTTGGCCTCCATGAATCCCGTCTTGTCCAGGTTGGCCTTGCGCAACCTGGCTCCCGTTAGGTCGCAGTTGCGCAGCTGGCAGGCGATGAAGCTCAGGCCCGACAGGTCGAGACCCGCGAACTTGCCGCCCTGCAGGAACGCCTGCTGGGCCGAGAACCCGCTGAAATCGCAGCCGCTGAAATCCCCATTCATGAGCACCACGTGGGTGAACTTGGCGTCTTTCAGCTTTGCCCCGGTGAGCTGGGCATCGAACAGGATGGTCTTGTCGAAGTGCACCCCCGACAGGTCCGCGCGCATGAGGCGGCACTGGTGCAGCACCGTGCGCTCCAGCTGCACGCCCGGCAGCGATGCGCCTTCCAGGTTCGCGTCGGTGAACTGGGCGTGGCTGAGACGCGCCGCCGCGAACTTGGCGCCCTGAAGGTCGTTCTTGCTGAACACCGCGTGACCCAGGTCCGCCTGGGTGAGCACCGCACCCTTCCAGCTCACGCTGCTGAAGACGCTTTCCCGCAGATCCGCACCGGCGAGGTCTGCGCCGTCGAAACTGACCCGCTCGAAGAGCCCGCCGGCGAGTTTCGCGCCAACGAACTTCGCTCCGGAGAAGTCCTGATCGCGGATGAATTCTCCGCCGCGGACGGCACGCTCGAGCTCCTCGCGGATCATGGATGCCAATCCTTGAGCTTGGTGCGCTTCAGGTTCGCCCCGTGGAAGCGGGTCTCGCCCACCGTCACGCCCAGGAACTCGGCGCCGAAGCAGTTCGAATCCGCCAGGTTCGCCCGCACCAGCCGCGCCTTGTTGAACATGGCTTCCTTGAAGTTGCAGTTGGAGAGGTTCGCCCCCTCGAAGTCGGTCTTCATGAAATGTGCGCGCTGCGCGCTGGCGCCGCTGAAGCGCGCCTGCTTCAGCTGCGCCTCACTGAGATCGGCGCCGTCTAGCGTCGCCCGCTCGAAATTGGCGCCTTCCATGTCTATGCCGCGCAGGTTGGAGCCCGGCACGCGGGCACCGCTGAAATCCGCGCCCTTGGCCCGGGTATGTTCGCCGATGAGCCGCAGCTTCGCGAGCTCCGCACCCGGTAGCCTGAACCTGTCCAGGTCCACATTGACGAACAAGAGCGCCTCGCCTTTCGCGCCGCCCATGTCCAGCCCCTTGGCGCTGCCGCCCATGAAGACCGCGCGCTGCACGTTAGCGCCGTTCAGCCGCGCGCCGTCCAGCACGCAGTCCATCATGATTGGCGTGCGAAACTCGGCGCCCGTGAGGTCCACGGCGGTGAAATTGACCTTGATCATCTGCCCGGCAGCGAACAGGGCGCCGGGGAAAGCGCTGTTCTCGAAGCTGGCTTCGCTCAGGACCGCATTGCGGAAATCGGCTCCCGCACCCTTGGCGTCCGTGAAACTGGACTTGCCCACGTTCGCCGAGGAGAAATCCGCGTTCGCGAGCTTGGCGCCGCTGAAGTTCGCCCGCGCCGCGATGGCGCCCTTGAGCCTTGCGCCGCTGAGATCGGCGCCTGAGAAGTCGGCGAACTCGAGGTAAGCCTCGCTCAAATCCGCTCCTTTAAGGCTCTCACCCGCCAGGTTCACACCTGCGAGATCCATGCGCGCCAGGGATTCGCCGCGCTTCAGCCGTTGCAGCACGTCCTCACGCAACGCCACCAGCCCCGCTTGCCGGTCCGACGGCAAGGCGCTCACCGCCTCATGCGCACCCATGCTGTAGCCCTTGCGGAAGCCGTCCTCGGCTGCCTGCAGCTTCGCTTCCAGCTCCTTGAGATCGGTGGAACCGTACATCTTCTCCATCACCGCTTGGTAGGCTGGCGAGACGTCCAGCATCTGCCGCAACTTGGCCAGCTGCTGGGCGGCGGAGAAGCGCGGCAAGGACGCTGAAGCCGCCGCCTTGCGTAACACCTCGGCCAGGTCCACGCCCGCGCGCTTGCACATCTCGGCCAGCTTCTCCTTGGCCAGCGCACGGCTGTCCTCACCCTGTTTGCGCGCATCGGCGATGAGCTTGCCGATATCCATCCCGCCCAGGTTCAGGGGTTTGCCGGCCGTCTTGTATTCGAGCGCGTCGCCCGCATCCAGGCCGTGCTCCGCCAGCCGCTTGCCGGTCTTCTCCAGCTCCGCCTGCATGCGTGCCTGCTGGTTCTTGGCCAGGAGGCCTTCGCGGCCGCCGTTTTCATCCACCCGTTCAATGATCTCCGCGAGACCCGACTTGTCGCCTTCGGGGATCAGGTCGCGCTCGTCCAGGAGCAGCATGGCGCGCGAGGCACCCTTCAGCCTGCGCTCCAGGGCCTGCTGGTAATGCTCCAGGCTGCGGCGTGCGTCCGCCTGCCGCTCGTAGGCGACCATGATCTGGGAGATGTCGCTCGCGTCATCGGTCTCGATGCGCATGTCGGCGCGCCAGATGCAGATGGCGGCCTCCTGGCCCGGGAAGAAGTGCACGGTGTCGAGGCGTGCCGGCAACTCCAGGAACCGGCCGGCATCGCCGTGGCCCAGAACGACGAACGCACGGGACACGAGACCCGGCAACCTACCCTGGATAAGGGCGTTAGATGGATGCAGATTGTGGAGTTCGAACTCTTCATCGCCGCGCCAGTAACCTTCCGTCCACTGGTCTTCGGCGGCTACGTTGAAGTAACTCCACTCCAGGTCGTCCGCGAGACCGGGGGCGCGCTCCTTGAGCCACTTCTGGTCGTAGGTGCCCACCTTGCGGTAGCGCTGGGGCCACATAGGGTCAAGCATCCCGTAAGCCGCCGGCGGCGGGCGGTCCGCAGGCGAGCCGATGAGCCGTCCCGGCAATTCCAGATTGGGAAGCGGTAGGCGAGATTCTTCGCCCTCCTCCAGCACCTCAACGCCCTTGCCCAGGGGATTGTCCTTGTATTCCTTGCCGCCGAAAGCGCGGGTGAAGTCCAGCGGCATCTCGCTCATGGGCTCGGGATCGCTCACGCCCACGCTCACCCCGGCGGCGCGCTTCCAGTAACGGTCGCCGTAGACGTTAATGCGCTTCTCCAACTTGCCGAGGCGCACGCTGACATAGCCCGCGGGTGCGGGCGTGCCGCCCGGTGCATGGAAGCTGCCGTTCACCAGGAACTCGGCGCGCGACTTCGGCATGGCCGCATCCAGCATACCGCTCTGGCCGAGCGCGCCGATGGCTTTGCGCCATAGCTCGTTCTCCGGCAGGATGCGTCCCGCTTCCGTCAGGGAGAACATGCTGAGCATACTCACCGCTAGTCGGTTCTCGCCCCGGTACTGGTAGGGGCGGTGGAGCAGGCCCTGCTTGAACGGTTTGGTGACGCGGATGCCGGGCACGCTCGATTCCTTGGTCTCAGATTTGCGGGTCGTTGTTGGCGGAGGTCAGCGGCGCCGGGTTAGCACCGTTGTATACCGCGCCCGCGATGAGGGGCAGATCCGGATCGCCGTTCACGAACACCAGGAGCACCTCAGCACCCGGCTCCAGCATGTACTGCACGCCGGTCCACTGACCGGCGGAAGGCTGGGCCATGCGTATCCAGGCGGAGATGGAACTGGAACCCGTGACGGCACCGTTGGCGAAGGGCAAGGTCACAAGATAGCGCCCCTGGACATCCATGGGCGGTGGCGGCGGGACGTAAGCGTTCTCATCCTGGGCGCTGCCCGAACCCTGATAGCCGGGGATAGGGCTGGATTGCCCGGGTTGCAGGCTCAGATTGGTGGGAGCGGTGGTGGTGCTGTTACTGGTCGTGCCGCTGCTCGTATCGGGTTGCAGCCAGACCGCGGCGGACAAGACCCCAGAGATACGCGGCTTGGGCGTGGCCCGGCGGGGCCGGAACTGGACGCTGGCCGGGATCGCCGTGAACGTGTTGTTGTAGTAAGCGCCGGTGCTGGCGGCCTGGGCCGCCGTGTGGCTCGCCGTGGTCCAGCTCTGGTCCAGGTTGCGGGCCGTGTGGGTCACGCTGGTCACGAGATAGCTCTGGTTGAAGGCGGTCACCGGATGATCCGTCAGCGAGAAGGTGAAGCCGGCCCGCAGACCGCTGACCGCCCCGCCGCCCGTGTAAGTACAGGACCAGCTGCCGTGCTCCTGAGCGCGCACCAGGGCGATCCGCGCAGCCGCAGCTGGTGTCTGCACCTTGTTATCGTACAGCCAGGCGGCCGGATAGAGCGCGCTCGACGTCACACCATCCACGCTGACGTCTGAATTGCCGGTCACTTCCACGCTGGTGGTCTGGTAGTTGTAACCCGTGACGCTGACCACCGCGGGCGCGACCCCCAGCTGCTGGGTGATCTGCACAATGGAATCATAGTTGTTGGTGCTGCTGGGATCCGTGAACGGGATGCTGGCAGCCGTGGGCTGCTGCGGGTAGGCCATGCCGTCCGCCAGCAGCATCTTGCAGACGCCGGCGTTATCCTCGAAATAGAAATAGATGCCGTCGTATTCCATGAGCCGGGAGACGAAGTTCAGGTCGGTCTCCACGTACTGGCAGGTGAAATCGTAGAGCGGGTAGACATACTCGGTGGTATCAGAATCGCTCGGCGGGCTCGGGGCGATGTTGCCGGTGATGCCGGTGATATCCAATTCCGCGCCGGCTACCGTGATGCTGCCGTTGGCGAGTACCGTCTCCACGATGTTGGGATGGGCCTCGCCGGTGAAGCCGGCGGTGGTGAGGTTGCGCGAGAGCCGCCAGGCCGGCGGCACCAGAAGCACCCGGTAATAGTTGTGCCCCCCCGCCTGCTGCTGTTGCTCCACCCAGGCGAGTATGCCGCTGTAGCTGTTGGTCGCGGCACCCTGCTCGATGCTGAGGGTGGCGGTGGCGCCCAGCAGTTCCTCGAGATTGATGGCCAAGGCCGTGGTGCATTTCAGGCCTATGTTGAACTGATAGAGACTGGAGATGGCCTCCGAGCCCTGGAAGTCCACCACCGTGAACGTGTCCTGCGCATACGCAGCACTCTTGAATGTGAATTCCGGCGTTGCCACGCAACTAACCTCCTTCAGGGACGGTGACCGGTTGGACCGGCACCGCCAGGACCACTGAACCTAGAGCAAGAATCCCACTTCGAGGCCGGCGGCATTGGTGCCGCCCACCACCCAGGTATCCGCACCCAGGGTCGCGAATTCGTTCAATCCCATCATGCGGTTGAAATCGTTGCCGCCGACGGCTGCGGGCTGCACGACGCCCTCGTCCAGCACCATGATCACCTCGCACTCCAGGGGCTGCACCAGGAAATCCGTGCAGATGCGCCGGATCTGGGCGATCAACCCGTCCTGGCGCATGGCCGTGCTGAAGGTCTCGGCATTTATGGGCCCGATGCGGATCTGGAAGCGGCCGCAGCAATCGAGGATGCGTTCACCCACCACCGTGTCTTCTCCCAGAGTGGAACCGGTCTCGCCGATGGCGAGACGCTGGTCGGATGGGATCGCTGCATAGCGCGGCACGCACTGTATCACCTCCACGTCGTGCCGCCCGAGGCTGCCCTGCAGCATCGCCTCCAGCGCTGCGGCACTGCGCACCTGCTTGCTGAACAACCCGGTCTGACTGAGGAAAGCGGCGGCATCCGGCACCCGGGCGCGCATCTGCGGGTCGTACAGGCCCATGAGCGTATACAGCATGCCCCAGTAACTCTCGCCCCCACCCTCCACGGCGTTGAGCGTGAAGCGGTACTTGCGCCAGGCCCCATACAGCAGCGGATAGATCTGCTGATGCAGCACGTCCAGGAGGTCGCGCGGTGCTGAGACATCGTTCCATTCGTCCTCCAGAAGTTCGCTCGTGTACCACACGGGTAAGGGCGAGGACGTACCGTACAGCGACATGAAGGTCGGCGAGATCTCATAACCCGACTCCACGTCACCGCGCATGGCAGCCACATCGGACTCGCTACGCTCCAGGCCCAGCACCGGGCGATAGCGCAACGCGGCGCCCTCGCCGCCTTGCTGCAGGCGCTGCAGCAGGCGCACGACCTGGTAGAAGTCGTACTCCCGGCTGTTGCCTACGAGCTCGCGCTCTAGATCAGCGCGCGCTTGCCCAGTCTCGCTGGCCATGTGTATGTGTTTCCGGTTTGCTCATCCAGGAGCGTGAAGGCACTGAAGCTGTTCAGGGTCGAGAAAGTCGCCAGCACCCTGTCCAGTAGGCTGCCGAACAGGAACATGTCGCCCGCCGAAGCGAAATAGTCATGGCGCATGCGGGTGTGTATCGCCTGCCCGCGTATCACGTTGCCGCCGAACAACCGGTCACCGGCCCGCACCTCGACCTTCGAGATGGACGAGATGCGCCGCAGGTTCGCCACCTCGCGGGGCGACTGGGCGCCGCCCTGCACCACGTACAGCCTGAGCAGGGCCTGCAGGGTATCGGCATCGGCGATGGGCAGGAAGTTGAGCGCCAGGTGCGACAGGAGCCGCCACAGCACCGCCTCGCCCAAGGGCGGGTCGGCACCGTCGGAGGGGGGCAACAGGTTGCGGAACGATATGAGATCCGAGGTGCCGCTGGTGGAACGGGAGATGTCCCCGGGCCGGAGTTGCGCAGGCAGCCTGCCGTTGCTGCAGGTGAGCCCCAGGATCAGCGTCTGCTGCACAGGCAGATCCAGGCCCTGCGGGTAGGCCACTAATAGATAAGGCTCCGCCCGGCCACCCTCCGCGCTCTGCACGAAACGCATGTCGTAGTACGGGTCCCGGGCGTTGCCGCCGGCATACAGGTTGATGGGGCGGTATTCCTGGCGTAGGGCGGAGCCGCGGGTATGGCCCACCACCTCATCCACCGAATACACCTGGATGTTGCCGCCCTTCTCGCCCGCAGGCCGCACCCGCACCTCGGCGCGCCGATGGTTCAGCAGGATGGGGTCCGCATCGTGGCGGAACAGGTTCACCGCCGGCGTGCTGTGCAGCACGAAGCGTTCCTTGTCCACCGTCGGGAAGCGCGCGTCCAGCGACGCAAAATCGAAGCGTATGTGGAACTGGTTACCATTGCCCCGCTGGCGCCATTCCTGCAGGCGCGTCAGCTCCACGAACAGAAACTTCTCCTTCAGCAGGAAGTACTCCTGCAGCAGGCCGAAGGCCGGCAAGGTGGCCGAAGGCCGCGGGAGCATGGCCTGGTTGTCGTCCAGGCCCAGGGGACTCAAGGCCGAAGCTGGCAGCTCGTACTCACCGGCACCCGTCGAGATCACCACGCGCTCGAGGCCGCGCAACAGCAACATGTAGAGGTCCGCGGCGCCGGCGAAGTCTCCGCCGATGAAGAACGGGAGCCCTTCCGCATCCCATTGGGAGAGCACGAGGCCGTTCAGTTGCAGGGTCAGGTCTATGGAGCGCCGCCCGCCGGGCCGCTCCAGGAGCTGGGCCTGCAAGAGGGTCAGGGGCGAGATGCGGACTTCGTAACAGGTGCGGAAGCGGCAGTTGGTATCCTGCACCTCCACCGAATCCACGTAGGTCCCGGCGGGGATCACCACGTTGCGCCGCAAGGTGTCCTTGGGCTTGAACTCCATGATGGTGGTGGCCGGCAGGGGCCGCAGATAATGCGGATAGATGAGCTGGGTGAGGGTCTGCGCCAGCTCCGGGAAATCGTCGTCCAGCTTCTCGCGCACGCTGCCGGTGAGGAAGGCTACGCCTTCCAGGATGCGCTCCACGTCCGGATCGGGGCTCGGGCCGGAGAGGCGCGAGGCCAGCGCCGGATGGGCGACGGCGAACTCCTTCGCCAGCTCGCGCAGCGCGTTCAGTTCCCGTTGGTAATAGTCGCGGTTCATGCTGTTCCTATTGCCTCACGGTGACGCGTCCGTCACCTTCGATGTTCACCAGATAACGCACCGGCACGCTGGCCTTCTCGTACAGGAGATTCGCCTGCACAGCGAAGCGCAGCATGCCAGGGCTCTCTTCCCCCGGCACGCTCACCCGCGTGCCCTGCATACGCGGCTCGAACTCACGCGTCGTGACCTCGATGGCCTCGCGGATGCGCTCCACGTCCGGCGGCGTCAGGTTCGCCAGCATGTTGGAGATGTCCGGCAGGCCGTACAGCTCGCTCAGCGGCGTCGAACCCTGGCGCGTATTGTAGAGGCGGCTCACGTCCTGCAGCACCGACTCGACGTAGCTGCCCACGTCGGTGCCGGTGTTGCCGCCGGACCAGCGGCGCAGGCGCTTGAAAAGCCTCTCTTCCGCCATGTTCGCATCCACCTATCGGTTGGAACCCTGGTCCCAGTGTTCTTCGTATTCGATGCCGTCCTCTTCCCAGGTCCAGCGGATAACCTCATAGGTCAGCCACAGGTTCTCCATGTTGCCGTAGCTCGCGTAGTTCTTGTCGAATATGTCCGGCACCCAGGATTCCAGCTTCACGATCAGCGCGTTCTGCAGCATGACCGTGAAGAACTGCACCTCGTCGCCCTCGCCATCCATCCGGTACCAGCGCAGCGTGGCCTCGGTCATGAGTTCACCGGAGCACAGGGCCTGGTAGAGCTTCGGCGTGCTCTTATCCACTTCCTTGGTGATCATGAGCGGCCGATGCACGCGCTTGCCCGAAGGCAAGCCGCTCTCGTTGGACGGCAGGTCCACCGTGTGCTTGAAGGCCTGCACCAGGATGGTGTCCTCGCGGCCCTCGATGTCGCAGGAGCCCTCGATCGCTCCCTGATTCTGGCCGACCAGCGTCAGATTTCCCGGCATCGGCATGGCATGTCACTCCTTACTAGGGACGGAGGGCCGCGGCGCGGTCTCCCGTCATGATTTCTCCAGCTTGCCGCTCACCGCCAGTGAGAACGGCGAACCCAGGTATTTCAGGTGCGGCGTGATGCTGAGCCGCACCAGGTACCAATCCGTCTTGCCCGGCACTTCCACCACCTCTATCTTCGCCTGCCGCAGCGGCCGGCGGGCACGCACACTGGGCGCCGGGTTGGCCATATCGGTCACATATTGCTGTATCCAGTGGCCCAGTTCTTTCTCGATCTCCGCACGGTTGCGCCATGCGCCGAGGTGCTCACGCTGCATCACTTTCAGATAGTGCGCCAGGCGGCTGACCAGCAACAGATAGGGCAGCTGCGCGGCGAGTTTCCGGCCGAAGACGGCGCTCACGTTGTCCCCCGCCTCTTCCTCCGGCACGCTCTGCACCGAGACGGCGGTATAGAAAGCTGCCTGGTTCTCGCCGCGGTGCGTGGTCAGGGTGATGAAACCGAACCTGGACAGGTCCACTTCCAGGCTGTCGTCCACCACCACTTCCGTGGGCACCTTGCCCGGCCCTTCCTCGCCGCTCACCACGAGCCCTTCCACCCGGCCATACTCCTTGCCGGTGACGTTTAGGCACCAGCGGAAGCGGGCGAAACTCGCCGCCAGGCGCGTGGCGAAAGCGTAGGCGGAGTTGCCCCACAGGCAGCGCTCTTCATCCTCGGCGAAACTCTCGCTGTAATCGAAGGCCGCCGTCTTGAAACCGGGGGTGCCGTAGGCGCGGCGCAGGAGGAAACGCGGTAGCGTGAGGCCCAGATAACGGGCGTCCTCCGATTCGCGCAGGCCGCGCCACTTGATGAACTGCGGCTCCGCCATGAGCGAACGCAGATCCCTGATGCGCGGCAGGCCGGCGAAGCTCGCGAGACCGAAGAACCCCGGTCCGGCACCGCTGATGAAAGGCGCGTGGGCCACGGCAGCCACGCTCGCCAGGTTCTGCAGCATGCGTACGTCCGCAGCCCCCGGCTCGAAACTGAAGTCGCCGATGAGCAGGCTGTAGGGGCGGCCGCCGTACTGGCCGAACTCGCCGGTATAGATAAGCTGGTAGAGATGCGATTGCACCACTTCTGGCACATCTTCGAAATCTTCCTGGAGGTTCTGCTTGGAGATGTTGAATATCTCCACGCTGCAGTTCTCCGCGTGATCCACCCGCTCCACCAGGAACTGCAGGCCGCGCCAGGAGGCTTCCAGGGCGCGGAACTCCGGGTGATGCAGTACCTGGTCGAGCTGGGGACCTAAGCGCGCATCCACCTCCGCCAGCATCTGTCCGACGTTGTGGGCACCCAGAGCGGCGACCCGCGACTTTAGCGCATCGTCCCAGAAGCGGCCCGAGCGCGTGTCCATGGTCCACTTGGCCAGGAGTTCCTGGATGTCCGCAGCGATCTGGCGGGTATCGGCGCCGCGCTCACGGTAGCGCCACAGGAGCGTGCGCAACTCCAGCAGCGCGCGAAGCTCCGGCACCTGGCGGATCAGCCTGTCCGGCGTGAAGTCCGCGAGGCTCTTGAATTCCAGTTCCACTTCCAGAGATGCGTCCGCAGCATCGCTCAACCTGCTCTGTACCTGCAGCTTGAGTCTCGGCGCGAGTTTGGCCAGCACCGGATCCAGGTCGTGCCCGGGGATCGCCACCGGCATATTGTTCCCTTCGAAAGCGGCGCGCGCATCCCGGGTGAAGTCGCCCAGCACGAGCATGCGGAAAGGCAGCTCCACGTCGCTCGGCCGGCCGGCATTATCCGTCCGGTACACGAGCCGCAGCCGTTCCGCTTTCTCCAGGACT
The DNA here is from genome assembly GCA_036000105.1 of Gammaproteobacteria bacterium. Lineage (GTDB taxonomy): Bacteria > Pseudomonadota > Gammaproteobacteria > Natronospirales > REEB76 > DASUBN01. The sequence continues at coordinate 442,581 of DASYGE010000002.1, read as the reverse complement.
TCCTCAGCCACTCTGCCTGTCCTCCATAGCTGTGTACCTCAGCCCCCGGGCGCCCAGCATCTGGCGACCTCCGGCGGCGCATCCAGGGGTATCGCCTTCAGGGCCAAGATAACGGGCTTCTGCCCGCTGAACACATAACGCACCCGGATGGCGGTCACGCCATCGTGGGTGAGTTCGCCGCGTGAATCCGGGAAATCGTCGGGTGTGAACACCCGCTCTCCGTCCTTGAAATCGTCGAGGAACTCCGGGAAACCCTTGAGTCCCGAATAGACGCGGGTCAGCACCAGCGGGCCGATGAAGATGCGCAGCACCGTATCGCCGCAAGTACCTACCGACCAGTTGAAGGTCTGGCTCGCCTTGAAGTTGTAGTTGTCCAGCTCCTGCTCGCCGGTGGAACACTGCAGCGTGAGCATGATGTTGGCCGGCAATATCTTGGCGCCGGTGTTCACGTTGGTCGGCAAGGTCGAGATGGCCACCACCTGGGTCTCGGAGATGATCTGCGTACCCTGCATGGCGTGGTTCAGGTAGCTCGTGAACGAGGGGTTGAAGGGTATGGCCTGTTCGTCCACGTGTACCGGGGTATAGCCGGCCTGGTACTTGTTGCTCAGGAACGGCGCGGCGGTCTTGCCCACGAAGCCCCACACCAGGCCGCTCTTGCCGATGAGCAGGTCCGGCAGCTTCGCTTCATCCACGCCTTCAGTGGGCGCCAGCACCGCGCTGCTCCACTGCTGGTTCAGATAACAGGCGGTGTCCTGCTCCATGTACTGGTAGAGCATACGCAAGGGGCCGGTGTAGACGGTCCAGAACGCCTGGGTCTCCGGCGAAGGCTTGCCCATGATGAGCTGCAGCGCGTCTATCGCGGCCCAGCCGTTGCCGCCGCTGGTGCCGCTGGCCGCCACCTTGTCCGGGTTGCTGAACAGGGCCGAGATGTTCGCGTAGGACTCAGTGGCGTTGTCCGAGTTGAATGCCAGCAGCGTCAGCGCCTTCTCGTAATCCTGGTTGGCCTTGGCCGCATCCCCGATGGCGGTCTCCAGGTCCTTCTTCGCTTTGCCGCGTTTCACCTTGGGTTTCTTGTTGAGCTTCTTGATCGCCTTCACCTGGCTGTTGATCTCCTTGGCTTCCTTGCTGAGGCCCGTCAGCAAACCGACGCCGTAACCCGCCAACGCCTTACCGAAGCCGCTGCTCGCGGCGGCAGCCTTGGTGGTGGAAGCCGGCGCATAGGTCGCCACCTCCTGGTAGTAGTCCACCGAGGTCTTCACGTCCGCGGCATCCTCGTCGAGGACAGCGAACTCGGTATACATGCGATCCAGCAACTTGAAGTACGGGTCCGACTGACCCAAGTTGCCCACGACACTCAGCCACTGGCTACGGTCGGCCAATGTGTCCTGGCCTTCGTCGAAGCGGTTGGCGAATTGGGTCCAGGCGTCCACGTAGGCGCCCTCGTAATAGTCGTAGAAATGATCCATGTAATCCTGCACCGGCGGCGCGCTCTGCTGGCCGCCCGTGGCCTGCTGCAACTCGTCGGTGAAGCCCTTGATGATCTTGAAACCATCGGCCGTGAATGCGGGCTGCACCACGGGCGGATCCGCGAGAGGCCGTGTGCCTTCCCAGAAATCCTGCAAGGCGACCGGGTTTATGCCCGGCGCATGGTTCGCCAGGTTGAGCAGCCAGGTATAGTCACCGGAAGTCTTCTGCAGGAGCTCCACCAGCGAATCACGCACGAAGACCTGTTCCTGCTGTATGGAAGCGTCGTCGTCGTTGTAACCCGCGTATTCCGCGTACAAGACCTGCAGCGCATCACCCGAGGTCCCGGCCAGCGCCGGTTGCAGTTCCTGCCAGTAAGCGGTCGGCACCGGCGGCAGCTGTTGCAGATCGGTGTTGTCCGCATCGTCCATGCGCGCCTGCAGGATCAGGCTGCGGCGCGCCAGGCCCTCCGCCAGCACCTGGATGGCAGGATCGCCGGGGCTGATGAGCGCGAGCCGCTCCTTGAGACGCCGGTCCATGTCCTGCAACACGCCCTGCTGGAAGCGCTGCCTGAAGGCCGTGGTGATGCCGGCGATCTGCGGCGGTTCGAGCCCGGCATACCAGGGGAACAGCCAGTCGTCATGGGCGGCTTCGAGGTTGGTGAGCGTCGCGTCCACCACAGACAAGGCTTGCACACGCCGGTTGATGTCTCCCGACGAATACGCCACCTGCTGCAGGCCGCTGCCGACCGCGTGCAGGCCATGATAGTCGTGCAGGAACAGGAAGCTCGTCACCAGGGCTGCGGCTACCAGCAGACCGCCGGCGATGCCTATCCAATAATGATGCAGGGCCCGGCGCACCCGCTCGGCGGCGGGCAGCGTGACCAGGAGCCCGCGGTCGGCGGGCATCACCTTGGTGAAGAGGTCATGCAGGAACAGCCCGCGATCGTGCAGCCCCTTGCCCTTGTCGTCCGCTTGCACCTGCTGGCTGGACGAGAGGAACAGCCCGCGGAAATGCGGCGTCTCCAGATAGGGGCTGCCGCGCAGCGCCCCATCGGTGAAATGCCTCAAGCCCTCGCGCAGCTTATATAGAGCATCGGGGAAGAACATCATCTCCACCGAAGGTGTCTGGCTGCGCTCCACCAAGAGGAGCCGCAGGTCCTTGAGGCGGGAGTTGAGCTTCTCCAGGCACTGGTCGAGCGCCATCATCACGTCTGCGCCGGGCTTGTCGTTCAAGGCGCCCATGACCTGGTGCCAGCTCTCCTCCGGCAGGGATTCGCAGAACTGGGTGAAGCCTTCTATCAGGTCGCCCTTGGTGACCAGCAGGTACACCGGCACCTGCACCGCCAGGGTGTTCATGAGATGCCCCAGGCTGGTACGCACCTGGCGGCCTTCCTCCAGGAGATCGTCGGGGCTCGCGCTCAACAGGCGATCCGCACCCACCACCACCAGGATGCCGTTGAGCGGCTCCTTCTGCTTGCGGCGCGACAGGAGCGTGAGCAAGGTGTCCCATTCGTTGCGGTCCCGCTCCACTTCCTCGGGCACCGCATAGCGGCCGGCGGTGTCTATGACCACCGCCTCCTCATACATCCACCAGTCCAGGTTGCGGGTCGAACCGGACTGGCGTTCCGGCATGTCCAGGACCGGCGACAGCAGATAGGCGTTCTTGACCGCCGTGCTCTTGCCGGAACTGGAACGGCCCATGACCACGAACCAGGGCAGCACGTACAGGGGATCGCCGAGGAGGCGCAGGCGCGAGCGCTTGAGCGCGCGTATGCCGCCGCGCCAGCGCTGGCGCAGGTCCTTGCGCAGCACCCGCGGCGACCACAAGGCATGGTCGCGGCGCACATGCTCTTCGCTGATGAGCTTCTGCACCTGTTTCTTCGCGCGGTGGCGCACCACCAGACGGCGGATGACCAGGAACAGCACCACCACGACGGCGAGCCCGGCGAGCAGCAGAAGCGCGTTGGCCAGCGGCCAGCCTTTCCACACATAGAAGCCGATGACCGCCGCGCACACCAGCGCGATGACGAGCACCCAGAGGAGGAATTTGAGGATGGATTTCAGCATCGTGCTTCCGTCACCCGAGCAATGCCTGGATGCTCGAGAGCGTCGCGGCGATGTAATGGTGGTAGATGAGCAGTATCAGCAGCAGCACCACGATGGGCCCGCCGAACACCCAGGGCAGCACGTTCCAGCGGCCGCGCAGGCCGGCACGTCCCGCGCGGGCATTGGCATAGGCTTCCGGGAAGAGGGTCACCGCCTGCAGATCCAGGCCGTCACTGTCCGGCAGGAGCAGACGCAGGTTCGCCCGCTTCACCTCGGTGAATTCGGCGAAGCGCCGGTCACTGAAGTATTTGCCGCGGAAACCCAGCGCCAGGCAGAAATAGTAGAGCTCGCGCACTGCGCGCGCCCATTCGTCTTCGCCGAGTTTCTCGAGCCGTGCATAGAACTCGGCGCCGGCGTTGGTAGTGCGGTAATTCTCGCGCTGCAGCGGCATGACCTGCCAGCGGGTCTTCTCCGTCCAGGTGGAGCACAGCACCAGTTCGTCCACATAAGCCATGGCGGCGAAGCTGGCCGCATCCCGCGCCTGATCGGGTATCTGCAGTTCCTGGGCACGGCGATCGCAAGCCTTCAGCTTGCTGCTGATCTCCGCGCGCTGGGTCTCATAGGCGAGCCCCGCCGTATCGGCGCCGGGGGTGAACCGCCCGTGCAACCTGATGAGGACCTCCGCATAGCAATCGATCAGACGCATGCGGTCATCTCCTCAGCACCACGAGCTCCATGCGCAGGTCTTCCGGCGCGTCCTTCCAGCTGAAGCCCAGCTCGCGGCTGCGCTCCACATCGGGCCATTGGCTGTCACGCGTGTCTATGCGCATGTAATAGGTGTTGGAGCGGCGCGGCAGGCCGGGCGGCGGCACCTGTACGTAGCGGAAGGCGATACCCGGCAGCGAACGCTCCACCAGCGATTCCACCGTGTTGCGCGCACCCAGCTTGGCCGCCGTGCCGATGGAGTCCATGTACTGCTCGATGGACGTCTTCAGGTTGAACACCAGGTAATAATCGTTGGGTTCGTCCAGGAAGCGCGGCGGGATCATCGCCGTATGGCAGGTGCCGTCGAACTGCATGTCCACCTTGAACTGCGGCGCGATGGTGATCTCGTTCAGGAGTTCGGTGATCAGCCGGCGCAACCGCTCGAAGCACTGGCCCAGGCGCTGATGGTCATAAGCGGGGATCTGCCGGTTGCCCTGGGCGTCCTCGCCCAAGAGGTTCAGGCGCATGCCGAAGGTGCTGAGTTCCCCTGCGAAGGAGCGCAGCAGTCCGTACAGCTCCCAGGGATGCACCGAGGGCGTCTCGCTGTAATGCATGAGCAGCGGCACGTAGCGCGCCATGGTGCGCAAGGCCAGCTTGTAACGCATCAGGGCGGGATCGAACTCGGATTCGCCGTGCACCGGCGTCTTATAGACCTCGATCTGCAGCGCGCGCCCAGTGAGCTCGTCGCGGATGTCCCGCACCATGCGGTACAGCTCGGCCGAACCTTCCAGGCCGATCACCGGCGGGATGAAATCCGGCGCGGGCTTGATGCTGTCACCGTCGCGTATGAGCCGCGCCAGGGGGATCACCTCGTGGTCCGCGATCTCGTCCTGCTCGCCTTCCCAGAGCAGGCGCACCACGTGATACAGGGTCTTGATCTTGGCTTCCGGCCCTTCCTGGTAGGCGTCGGCGTAATCCTCGGGCTGGGCCGGGCTCACGTAACGGGTGGTGACGCCTGCGATCTGGGTGAGATCCGGCACCACCGTCACGTTGCTCTCGTGGGAGCGCCATTTGCGCAGACCCGCGTAGATGGTGAACGGCTTGTCCAGGGTGATCGTCTGCGGGTCGAAGCTGCGCGCCAGCAGCACGCCGTTACCCGGCAGGCTCACGAAACTGCCGTCCGGGAACAGGAATTCGCCGCTCTCGATCTCGCAGGTCCCGTTGGGCAGACCGGAAGCCTGCATGGCCATGCGCGCCACGCCCCAGAAATGCGGGTGCAGGTAGCGCTGGAACGGCAGCAGCCTCTCCTGCTGCTGGAGGTCGTTGAGCTGGAAATGCTGCGGCTGCAGGAACAGCCCCTGGTGCCAGAATATCGGTCTGAACTGGGTCACGACGCCACCTCTCCATCAAGACTATGAGTCCGCTGATGCAGCGGTCCGTAACTGAACTCGAGCTTCGGCAGGCAGCGGATGAAGCGGAGCTTACTCACCGCCACCACCACTACCGCTGCCGGAACTGGATGACTTGGGCAGGCTGATGCTGGGCGGACTCGGCAACTTGATGCCCGAACCCGATCCACCGGAGGAACCGCCGCCCTTGCCGCTCTTGCCACCGCCCGCCGGCGCGCCGCCCTTGGCACCGCCCTTCGTGGCGGCGAAGATGCGCGCGCTGCCCGGCGTATCCGAGGTGAAATGGGCCACTTGATCCGGCCCGAAGCCGGCGCTGAGCGCCAGGGCACCGGGCATGCCGTCCGTATCCGCAGTCTGCAGGCCCACTGCCACCATGCCCTTGGTCACCCAACCCACAGGCTTGGCCACCACGGGGATGTTGAAGAGCGCCACGTCCTGGAGGGAAACGAGCTGGTAATACCCGGCCACGATGCCTACGTACTGGGCGTTGGCGGCGCGGTTGATGTACACGGTGCGTTTCTCTCCCGGCTGCAGCACCACCCGGTCGAAATCCACGATGCTGGGATCCGCCGTCGCGCCTTCGTCCAGGAGCTTCTCCGCACCGGCGGGGCTCGCCGACAGGCCGCCGAAGCTGCCCGGGTCCGAGAGCTGGAATATCCCCACCGACAAGGCATGGGCCTGGCCACTGTCTATGTTCAGCGTCTCCGTGGCTTCCAGCTGCAACGTGATGAGACGGGGACCGTAAGTCCAGCCGTCCGGCGCCACCGTCAGCTGCGCCGGCGCACTGGAGCAGGCCGCCAGCAGCAGGCTCGCCGCCACGGACAGCCAGCCGCCTGCGCGGGAAGCCGCATGCACCCTTTGCTTCGCTCGCTTCATCTAGAAGATGCCCTGCATAGCGTTTCACACCCTTATACATACGCACGCGCGCCGGGCAGGCATGGGCCTTGCAGCCCATGTCCGCCCGCGCTCGTGTCTCGTGCCGGCGCGGGGTCGGTCCCGCGCCTCGGCGCATGCTTCAGCCCTTGCTGCCGCGCGTACGCCAGTCGTCGCTACCTTCGGTACCCGCCACCTGGTGCGTCCAGGTGATCTTGCGGTAGGTGAGGGACACGTCCTCAAGGTGCGTGAAGTGCGCTTTCTCGGGGTCCTGACAGTTCGGCATGTATGACAGGATCTCGACGATGACCGCATCTTCCAGTTGCTGAGTGAAGTAGTGCTCGTGCGTACCCTCCGTGGACGTGCGATACCATTCGATGGTCACGTTGAGCCGCTCGCCCGTCACCAGCGCCTGGTACAGCAGCGGCGACGACTTGTCGAAGATCTTGGTGATGATCATCGGGTGATGCACGCGCGTGCCCGTGGGCTGGCCGCTCTGCGGATCGCGCGGGATGCTGATGTCGTGCCTAAAGGCCTGCACCAACACTTCGTCGGCGTGCTCTTCCTGGTAGATGTTACCAACGCTCTCTTCGGAGTTTGCGCCCTCAGTGATGTTGCCCTGGGTCACGCCCTCGATCTTCATATAGGCTGGAACTGGCATGATCTAACTCCTTATGGTTTCCGGAAATAACGATTGACTACATCCCGAAGCGACACCGCGCCCATGGCGGGCGCGGGACCGGCACGGGTGATCTCTTATGCCGGGGCGGTTTTGCCCCCGGCGGTGAACTTCGGCAAGAACTCCCCTTTCGCATCCATATCCAGGTCGATGGCCGAGAAGCCCGCCTCCGACCCTATCTGCTCCAATATGCGTGTCGCCAGGAGCGGCAGCAACGCGCCATTGATGATGTGATCGATGGCCCGGGCACCGGACTCCACTTCCGTGCAGCGCGCCAGGATCTGGTCCACCACCTTATCCGTATATCTGAACGCGATGCCCTGGTTGGCCTTGAGACGCGCACCCACCTTATCGAGCTTCATGCGGATGATGCTCTTCAGGTTGTCGCCCACGAGCGGCAGATAAGGCACCACCTTCATGCGCGCCAGGAGCGCCGGCTTGAAGTAGCGCTGCAGGTCGGGGCGGATCGCCTGGGCCAGTTCTTCCGGCGTGGCGGGTTTCGCCGCCGTACCCAGGCTCATGATGGTGTCGGAAGCCAGGTTCGAAGTCATCAGGATCACGGTGTTCTTGAAGTCTATGAGCTGGCCTTCGCCATCGGTCAGCATGCCCTTGTCGAACACCTGGTAGAACAGGTTCATGATCTCGGGATGCGCTTTCTCCACCTCGTCCAAGAGCACCACCGAATAGGGACGCTGGCGCACCGCCTCGGTGAGCATACCGCCTTCGCCGTAACCCACGTAACCAGGCGGCGAGCCGATCAGGCGCGAGACCGCGTGTTTCTCCTGGAACTCGGACATGTTGATGGTGACCATGAAGCGGTCGCCGCCGAAGAGGAAGTTGGCGAGACCGATCGCAGTCTCGGTCTTGCCGACGCCGCTCGGGCCCACCAGCAGGAAGATGCCGATGGGCTGTTCCGGGTTCTGCACGCCGGCCTTGGCGGCGCGGATGGTGGCGTCGATGGCGTCCATCGCGTGGTCCTGGCCGCGCACCCAGCCCTTGAGCTGCGTACCGAGCGATAGCAGGGACGCCGCCTCGTCGCTCACCATGTTGCCGATGGGGATGCCGGTCCAGTCCGAGATCACCTTCGACACCACGTCGGGGGTGACTTCGTAACTCACCAGGCCACCGCCCTTCTGCAGAGTCTGCAGGTTCTTGAGCGCGGATTCCAGCTCCTTGTTGAGCCCGGCCTTATCCTTGTCGGAGGCCTCACCCAGCTTGGTGCGCAACGCCATCACCTCGTCCACCGCTTTGCGTTCCGCGGCCCAGGCCTTTTCCAGCGCCGCCACGTCTATCTTCAATTTCGCGGCCTCGGCCTCTATCTCCTTGAGGCGCGCCGGCTCCTTGATCCGTCCGCTGTCCACGTCCCGGGCGATGGCCACCCGCTCCCGCTCCAGCACGGCGACGCGCCGCTCCATATCCTCCAGCTTGTCAGGTTTGCTGACCAGGCTGACCTTGACCCGCGCGCAGGCGGTGTCCAGGAGGTCTACCGCCTTGTCCGGCAGCTGCCGGCCCGAGATATAGCGCGCCGACATGTTGGCGGCGGCCAACACCGCGTCGTCTCTTATATAGACGCCGTGAGCTTTCTCATAAGTGGCGCGTATGCCGCGCAGGATCACCGCCGCCTGCTCCGGCGATGGCTCATCCAGCTTCACGAGCTGGAAGCGCCGGGCCAGGGCCGGGTCCTTCTCGAAATATTTCTTGTACTCGCTCCAAGTGGTGGCAGCGATGGTGCGCAACTCGCCCCGCGCCAGGGCCGGCTTCAGCAGGTTGGCTGCATCGCCGGTACCGGCGGCACCGCCGGCGCCGATCAGCGTATGGGCCTCGTCGATGAACAGGATGATGGGTTTCTGGGAGGTCTTGATCTCGGTGATCACCGCATTCAGGCGGTTCTCGAACTCGCCCTTCACGCTGGCACCGGCCTGCAAGAGGCCGAGATCCAGGCCCACGATGTCCACATCCTTGAGGGTCGGCGGCACATCCCCGCTCACCACCTTGAGCGCCAGGCCTTCGACCACCGAAGTCTTGCCGACGCCCGCCTCGCCCACTGCGATGGGGTTGTTCTTGCGCCGACGTCCCAGGATGTCCACGATCTGGCGGATCTCCGGGTCACGACCGAACACGGGGTCGATCTTGCCCTCACGGGCGCGTGCCGTGAAATTCGTGGTGAACTTCTGCAGCGCGGTACCCGCTTCTGGCGCAGCGCGTCCTGCGGCCGACGCGGGGCCAGCGAAGCTCGCGGTGCCGAGGGGCTCGTTGCCTTCATCGGACACTGCGAACACATCCTGTTGCACTGCGATCAGCTTGTCCCGCGAGAGCTTGTCGAGATCCGAGAGCTGCTCCAGGCCGTAACGCGCCGGGTTGTCCGCCAGCGCCGCGACCAAGGCCAGCGAGCGCACGCGGGACTGGCCGAAATCCAGTGAGGCGATGAGCCAGGCTTCTTCCAGCCAGGCGAGCATCGCGCTCGCGAACACCGGCCGTCCCGGGTTGCCGCTCTTCAAGCCTTCGATATCGTGCTGCAGCTGTTTGCTCCAGCGGCCTGGATCGATCTCGAAATGCCTCAGCACCAGCTGCACATCCGCCTTCGGATCCTCCAGGAGCTCCAGCAGCAGGTGCTCCGGCGCCACCTCATAATGGCTGCGGTTCACACACAGGCCCGAGGCCGCCTCCAGCGCCTTGGTGCACTGATGGTTGAGACGCCGGACCAGGCTCTTGAGATCTGCTTTCATGATGGCGGATTGCTTCTCTTAATAAAGGACGGTGTGGGGATACCTGTAAGCCCGCTCAGGCGGGTGCATCGCCACCGCCGGCATCACCGCCGCCCGCGTCAGCTCCGGCATCACCGCCTTCGTCGCCGCCGGCGTCATCGCCGTCACCGCCTTCATCACCGCCGCCGCCTTCCTTCTCCAGCTTGCCGACCAGCGACAAGGTGAAGGCCGCGCCCATGTATTTGAAGTGCGGACGCACCGACAGCTCGACCTTGTACCAGCCGGCCTGGCCCTCGATATCCGAGACCGTGACCTTGGCTTCACGCAAGGGGCGGCGGCTGCGCACGGAGGCCGGCGGGTTGTCCTGGTCGGCCACGTACTGCCGTATCCAGGCATTCAGCTCCCGGTCCAGGTCGTTGCGGGTCTTCCAGCTGCCGATATGCCCGCGCTGCAGCACCTTAAGGTAATGCGCCAGGCGGTTGACGATCAGCAGGTAAGGCAGCTGGGTGCCGAGGCGGAAGTTCATCTCCGCTTCTTTACCCTCGGCGCTGTTGCCGAAATTCTTGGCCTTCTGCACCGAGTTGGCCGAGAAGAACACGGCGTGATCGCTGTCCTTCTTCGCCACCAGCGGGATGAAGCCCTGCTCCGCCAGCTCGAACTCGCGGCGGTCGGAGATCAAGGCCTCCACCGGCGACTTGGTCTTGCTCTCGCCCTTCTCCTGGTAATGGTGCACCGGCAGGTTATCCACCAAGCCGCCGCTCTGGGGACCGATCACGTTCGGGCACCAGCGGTATTGCTTGAAGCTGTCGGCGAGACGCGAGGCGAAAGAGAACGCCGTGTTGCCCCACAGGTAGTCCTTGTGGCCCTTGACCGACTCTACATAGTTGAATTCCCGCGCGCGGTTGCCTTCGCCGTAGGGGGCACGCAGCATGAAGCGCGGTGCCGTCAGGCCGATGTTGCGGGCATCGTCCGACTCGCGGAAGGCACGCCACTTGGCGTATTGGGGGCCTTCGAAGGTGGCCTCCATATCCTTGATGGCAGCCAGCTCCTCGTAGCTGTCCACACCGAAGAACTGCGGCGCAGCGGCGGCCACGAACGGCGCGTGCGACATGGCGCTGACGCTCGCGATGTTGCGCAACAGCTGGATGTCCTGCGCCCCGGGGCCGAAGTCGTAGGCTCCGATCATGGCGCCATAGGGTGAGCCGCCGAACTGGCCGAACTCGGCGGTATAGACGTGCTTGTACAGGCCGGATTTCGCCACTTCGGGCGCATCCTCGAAATCCTGCAGCAGTTCCTCCTTGGCGAGGCTCAGCATCTCGATCTTGGTGTTCTCGCGGAAGTCGGTGCGGTCCACCAGGGATTTCAGGCCGCGCCAGGCGGATTCCATCTTCTGGAACTCCCCGTCGTGCAGGATCTCGTCCACCTGCTTGCTCAGCTTGCGATCGATCTCCGCGATCATCTCGTCCACCATCTTCTGCTCGACCTTCTCGGTCTTGCGTTGCGGCTGCAGCAGCTCGGAGATGAACGCCTCCACGCCCTTCTTGGCTACCTCGTAGCCTTCCTCGTTGGGTTTGAGCCGGGTCTCCTGCATGATCTGGTCCAGCAGGGACTCGCCGGTCGCGGCCGCGGGGGCCTGCGTCTCTTTTTTCATGTCGCTCATGGTGATCGCCTCTCTGAAACTGTTTGGTTCGCTGGGCGCTTCGACGGGCGCGGGTTACTTCTTGTTGCCCTTGTCGTCGATGCCCAGTTCCTTCATGACCGCTGCGCGCGTGGCATCGTCCTTCAGCAGATCCTGGATGGCGCGACGGAACGCCGGCACGTTGCCCAGCGGCCCCTTGAGCGCCATCAGGTTCTTGCGCAGCTCAAGCATCTGCTTGAGTTCCGGCACCTGCTCAGCGACGCGATCTGGCGAGAAGTCCTTGTAGCTGTTGAACTTCAGGTTCACGTCCATGCTGCCTGCCTGCTTCTGGTCGAGAGTGTTTTTGACTGTCATGTTCAGGTTGAGGTTATGGCCTTTGACCACTGCGTCGAAGTTGTCCTTATTGATGTTGATCGGCGCACGCTCCTCGACCGCCTTGTCATTCGGCTTGCCGGTGAAGTCGCCCAACACCAGCATCTTCAAGGGCAATTCGACGTCTTCCGCCTGATCGCCGGTCTCCGACTGATAAACGATGTTGACGCGCTCTTTCGGCGCGACTGAACCCTTGTCTTTATCGGCCATGACTTTATCCTCCGTCTATATCTTCACGTTAAGGGCAAGTACTGGATCTAGACTGCTGAGCGCCGAGAACGCCTGCGCGGCACGCACCGCGGTCTCCTGCGCATTCTTGGATTTCCCCGTCGATTTATCATAAGCCGAGAGCAGCAGCTTATATACACGCACTGCGGTCTCCGGTTCCCATTCGCGGAGCCGGAACTCCTCGATACGGGCCACCAGCGATTCGAGGATGGGCGCGGCCACGTTGGCATGGCCGGTCTGCACCAACAGTTGCGCCAGGGCCAGGCGCCACATGAACTGCTCGTGGGCGCTGGCCGTGGCGTTGAAACCGTCGTTCAACTGCTTGATGGCCGCATCCAAGTTACCGGCGGTGGCGCTGGCCCGGGCATTGTTGAAGGCCTCGTCCCAGGGCGCAGCGTCTTTCTTGGCGCGTTTGGTTCCGGTGGGCTGCGCCTCGCCGGCAGTCGCATGTTCCTCTATCCATTCCTGCGTCACATCGTCGGCGAAGGGTTTGCCGCCCACGAACTTGAGATCCGTGAGCCCCGGCACCGTAGCGAGGAAATGCCCAAGCTCGCGCAGCACGGTGCGCCGCGCCGCAGCACCGCGTTCGCCTAAGGCCTCCAGCGCCTCGGCCGCGAGCTTCTGCCCGTCCAGCCAGTAGGGTGCCTTCGACAGGGTGGACTCCAGTTCCGGCAGCAGGGCCTCGATCTGTCCTGCCTGGCGCTGGGTCTCGAATTGCTTGATGCGCTCGGGTGCGGGCCCGGGGATCTGGGTGAGGCCGTCGGCGTGAGCCGGCAGCGCCTCCACCAATATCCAGCCGGCGGCGCGGCCGAGCCGATAGGCTCGCGCGTCACCCACGTCCTTGCTCAACCAGTATTTGGTCACCTTGCGCGCCAAGTCCTGCATCTGGCGCAGGGCCTTCTTGGCATCGGCATCGTTGGTGACTTCGGCGATCTCCACGGCTGCGCCGGCCGCAGGGCGGGCTGCTGCCGAAGTCGTGGCGGGCCTGGCTGCGGCAGGCGGCGCTTCCAGTGATTGCAGATGATCTTTCAGGGGGCGGCTGAGATCCGTGAGCGCCGGCGCATCCTGCCCCATCTTCTCCACCAGTTGCCCATCCAGCTCCTTGAGCAGGGCGGCGGCCTGGGTGATGGCCTCCTTCTCCGCGGCCCGGGGGCGGGTGTCGCGTACCTGACGGCCGGTCTTCTCCGCCAGCCAGGAGACGGCGGTGCCCCGGGCGCGCAGGCGCTTCAGTTCCGGGAACAGTCCGTCCCAATGGATCATCGAGAGATCGCGCAGCACACGTAGCCCAGTGGCCAGACCCGCATAACGCTGGGTCTCCATGAGGCCGCGACACAGATAGGCCGCCACCAAGAGGTCTTTGGATTTGCTCTGCAGGATGGCCGCCGACAACTCCACCACCTTGCCCCAATCCACCGCCGTGGGCGTCAGGGATTCCTGTTTGGCGAGTTCGGCTTCGAGCTGTTCGAATTCGGGTTCATAGCGCGCCGATTGACCACACGGCTGCTGCGGGCTGATCGGGGCAGACCCCAATCCGGCAAACTGCTGGTTTACGGCAGCCTCATCCACTACCCACACCTTGACGTTTGTTTATGCCGATTCGTATTCTGCGTCTTGGCCCTTGAAGCCCAAGACGTAGAGACGTCTTGAATTGCTTATCCGGTAGCCAGTGATGGTGTCCCGGGAAACCCTGTTCCGTCCCTAGAAATATCCGCCGTGGCAGCGTCGGAAAGTCCGCTGTCTTAGCATGCAAAGAATCCGTATTAAAGACACCGGAAAACAGTCACTTAGAGCCGAAGCTGGCAGTGAAAGCCCATACCGGCCGGACTTGGAGTCTAGCACGCAACGATTAGGTTAACATGACACTTTGACCAATGAAATTATCAGTAAATTCAACACACAAAGCATGCACGTGTGATGTGCGGCCCCCGCAACACGTCGGCTGAGTGACATAAGATGTAGCGCTACTCGGATGCTCCTGAACGGCGTTTTACGGTGCAAGCCTGTGGCGGCATTGCTAAAATTTCGATCCGTCGCCGTCTGAATCGGATACAGAGCCGGATTGCGGCTTTATGCTGAGCTAAGCCCGCGATACTTTTAAAGATACGATCACCTAATAAGTAAGCACGATGTTCATATTCAACAAAGGAAAACCCGTCGCCCTCCTGCTCGCCGAATACGGCGGCGCCGAAGGTCCGCGGGGTCTGGGACCGGATGACCCGCGGCTCGTGCCCCTGCAGAGCCTCCTCAAAGAACGCGGTGCGCGGCTGGAAGAATTCGATCATAGCCACCTGCTGGCCACTTTCGACAGCGCCGACAAAGCCGCGGAAGCTGCCCGCCAGCTGCACCTCGCGCTCATCTCCACCGATCCGCCCACCTCACCGGTGCATATGTCCCTGCATGGCGGCAGCGAGACCCCCGGCAAGCCCGCTGCGAAAGGCCCTCTCGCTAGTGTGGTGCGGAGCATGGCCGGACTCGCGGACCAGACAGCCTTGCTGTTGAGCGACGAAGCCTGGAAGACCCTGTCACCCGGCCTGCAGAGTTCCGCCGTGGATTCCCTCAAGCCCGTACCCCAGGGTGCCGGCACCAAGCTCTACGAGATGCCCTGGATCGAGCCGACCACCGCCGAACGCACCCGCATGGTCACCATGATGTGGGAGAAGCAGGACGTCACCGCCCATGTGCACATGGTGTTGACCTACCGGGACAAGCAGATCCAGATCAGCGTATCCCAGCCCGCCATCATCATGGGCCGCTCCAGCCAGTGCGACCTTGTCGTGGAACACCAGCGCGCCTCGCGGCTGCACGCGCGCATCGAATACAAGGACGGCAACTTCGTGCTGGTGGATCAGAGCGGCAACGGCACCTTCGTGCGCTTCTCGGACGGGGACAAGGTGAAAGTGCACATGAACAGCATGCCCATCCGCGGCGCCGGCGACATCGGCCTCGGCGATTCCGAAGACGCCATGTCCAGCGACGCCGTGCGCTTCATCTGCGTGGAATAGCCCGCCTCACCGGCTTGCGCCGGCGGTCATCCCGTCTGGCGTGCGTTTTCAATAAACGCCATCATCGATCCCATGCACGCTCATGAGCGTGCAGCTTCACGGCGCATCGTGCCGTGACTCCTTGTCCGGGTTATAGATGAAGCCGATGAACACCGTCGGGCTGCCCGAGCGGTCCACGATGGGGCTGTCATGGATCGCGCTCCCGAAGCGCATGTATCGCACTTCGCTGCGGAACTGCCAGTCGTCGCTGATGGAGGTGGAAAGCCCGAGACTGACATACGGATTCGTGGCACTGCCCGGGTCATAAGCCGGACGGCCGGGGATCGCTTCCGCCTGGCTGACGCCGTAATAATAGTTGGTGAAATTCCCGTTATCCCAGCTGAGTCCCAGGCCGGGCGCCAGGGTCCAGCTTCCCAGGTGCAGAGGGTACTTGTAACCGACCGCCGCCTGCATGCCGTTGTTGCGATCCAGGAGGTCATGGAACAGGCCGGCGTTGAAGTTACCCCAGGCTTCGAATACATCCAGGTTCACACCGCCATCTATGGACCATTCACGGGTCTGGATGCCGGTGAGCTGAGGCGAATCGCTGGCGCGCAGGCGATTGATCTCCGGCCGCACCAGCAATGAGAGGCGCACATGGCTGTCGCCCGCCAGCACGTAGCCAGCTCCCAAGCCTGCGAAGAAGAAGCGCCCGTTGTGGTAGAACACCAGCGGCAGCGGGGTCACCTGGTGGTCATAGCCTACATAACCCGGGTTCGTGAAAGCCAGGCCAGCACCGAAGATCCAACCAGAACTGTTCTCCGTAGCAGCGGCCCTAGTCAACTGCTCTTGAGGATCCTCATCGTTAGCACGCACGGTGACACTCGCCAGCAACAAGGCGCAAGTAAACAGGGAAAGAGATAAGGACTTAAGGGTCATACGCAGACTCCGTTTCTTCAACTGAGCGTTGAGATGCAAGGCGTCGGGATACGACTGTCGGCGCCGATCTCCAGACCGGCGATCCGACCCGCTATCGCATGGGACTGAGTTTAGCGATGGATGAGCGCCGTTCATACCATCAGTTTGACCGATTGTTCCAGAAAGCGGCATCCGGAAACAAACCGTTACAAACCCTTAACCGCGCATAGATGGCAGGCCGGGCGCCGTAGGCAGGATGCCTCCCGCTTTTATTAGCGCAGGAGGAGCAGATCCGATGCCATTCCGCAGACTCAAAATGACGTCTTTTTGCATCTCGGTGCAACTCAGTGCACGTAGGTGCATGATCCTCAAGACCTTACTATTGCAGCCAATTGCATAGACCTGCACCGAGTTGAATCGGCGCTGTGGCGTAGTTGTGGCATGGAATATCGGCTAGCTCGGTGCGAGAGATATACCGAGATGGGATATGCCGCCGAGTCTACTCAGATCTTGTCGAAGCCCCCGCCCATCGCCATGAATCCACCCTCCACATGCAGCGTGCCGATCTCCCCATGCAGCTCGATGGGTATGATGCCGGCGCCGTGGGTGACGATGCCGCCGTCAATCTCGATCTCGCGTATGGAAGCGCCAGGCTTCACACTCAGTCCGATTGCGGACAGCGACATGATCACGCCCTTCACCAGCGATTGGCCGGTGCCGCCGAAGGTCTCGATGCCGCGATGCACCACCAAACGGCCGATGGGCTGGCTGATCTGCACTCCGATGGCACCATCGCCGTGAGTGGTGATGCGATCGAACTCGGCTAGCTCCACCGTACCGGTATAGACGTTGAAGCCGCGTGCACCCAAGCCGAAGGTCTCGATCGGGGCAAGCATCGTGAACTCATTCACGATGCCGAAGTTGACGAAGCCGATGCCACTCGACCCATACGAGGTCAGCTTGCCCTCGCCGATCCAGCGGTCCACGAAACCCCAGTTATCCAAGACCATGTCATTCACGCCGTAGGTCACCACCGGCCCCAGGTTGTGGACCAGGTCCACGCGCGCGCCATATACGGTGAACACGCCACCGGTGATCTGATCCGGTGTGCCCTGCGGGATCATGCCGTTGCTATACACGGCGCCGGTCTCAAGGCGCGCCACGCTCAGGCGACCGCCGGTATCGCCGGCACCGCTGACAAATATGCCGCTACCCAGCACCGGTGCCCCGACCCGGCCAGCCGACAGACTGACCAGGTCCGCTGTGATGAGCACTTTCTCGTCGGTCTGCATGTTCCAGAGCGTGAAGGCACCCTGGATCACGTACACACCATAGCCATGCGGACGGTCGGTCTGCCCGCGCGCGTCGGCGGCGACGATATCCAGACCGTCCACCTGGACGTGCCCCGCCTTCACCTTGTCGCGCGCCAGGATCTGGACCTGCCCCACGGCGGTCACGTTCACGAGCTGTATTCGCCCGAGTGAGGCGACGCCGGTGTCGTTGAAAATCGCTCGCTTCGTCACGGAGGCCTCAAGATGCAACTGGCGGACCTGGTTGTCCGAGCTCAGTTGCAGGCCATCGCCACCAACGGCGAACACGATGCTGGGCTCGCCGTCTTCGCCCAGCAGCGCCTGTCCTGGCCCCAGCCTAAAAGATGGCACGTTGGTGAGGTCGCCGTGCACCAGGATGCGGCACACTTTGGCATCTTTGGCCGCATTGAGCAGAGCCTCCACGCTGGAGACGACGACGGACTGTGCGGTCATGCTTGCTGCCTTTGTGAACGATTAGGTGATGACGGTAGAGTCTTCGCCCCACCATACGCCCCGCCTATTAAGTGAGACAAGGACAAGACACAAGATTCTGGATTACCACTGGATTATGCCTTTGGACTTCACCCGCTTTCGTAGACGCGGAAGACAACCGGATTAGTGGCAATTCGGCTCGGTAGCAACCAACAATTCGCGCCCGGACATTACCATCTTGGGGTGAAAAAGTTGGTCGCCACTATGGCGTAGTTATGGCAAAATACGTTTTCGAGTTCACCCGATTTATGCAGCTTGTTGATTTATAAGCAAAGCCCGGATGGCGGAACTGGTAGACGCGCGGGACTCAAAATCCCGTTCCCTCTAAAGGAGTGTGGGTTCGATTCCCTCTCCGGGCACCAGATAAAATAAGCACCGCATGTCCACTGAACCGTCCATGGTGGAGCGACCAGCCCCCACATCCATGTGGGGTCGTTCGGACGGACACGGGCTGCGCCCGTGTGAAGTCACCATCCTCACCCCTCTCCGGGCACCAAATCGTAGCTTCTAGGGCTTCTCAGTCAATAAACCGTCCCTGGTGACGCAACCCGGCCCTTACGTCCCTGTAAGAGCGTTCGGACCGATGCGAGCCGTGCTCGCATAAAAACACGGTCCTCACCCCTGGTGCTCGACCGGCCCCATGCAGACACGGCTTTCTCCCGGCACCATCTATATACTCATCACCCCATGAAGTTCTGCAGCAACTGTGGACACGAAGTAGTCCTGGCTATCCCGCCTGGCGACAACCTGCCGCGCTTCGTCTGCGAGTCCTGTGGCACCGTCCATTATCAGAACCCCAAGCTGGTAGTGGGCTGCCTGGCGGAATGGCAGCGCAAGATCCTGCTCTGCCGCCGCGCCATAGAGCCGCGCAAGGGTTTCTGGACCCTGCCAGCGGGCTTCATGGAGAACGGCGAGACCACCGAGCAGGCGGCCCTGCGGGAGACCGCGGAGGAAGCGCTGGCTGAGGCGGAAGGCCTCGAACCCTTCGCCCTCGTGAACGTCCCCCATGTGAGCCAGGTGCATCTCATGTTCCGCGGGCGTCTCAAGGACGGCAAGCACGCTCCCGGCACCGAGAGCCTGGAGACCAAGCTCCTGGATGAGAAAGACCTGCCCTGGAGTGAGATCGCCTTCCCCAGCGTGCGCTATACGCTGGAGCGCTTCCTGGAAGATCGCCGCCGCGGTGCCTTCGGCTTCCACACCAGCACCTGGGAAAAGCCCTTAGGTCCTTGAGCCCGCACCGGCCCGCCCGGGATGTGGCAAAATTCACTGAGTGGATTCAGATTGGAGCGCTGCCATGGCATTCGTGGTCACGGAAAACTGCATCAAGTGCAAATACACCGATTGCGTGGAGGTCTGCCCCGTGGACTGCTTCCACGAGGGTCCGAACTTCCTGGTCATCGATCCGGACGAGTGCATAGACTGCACTCTCTGTGAGCCGGAATGCCCCATCAACGCCATCTATTCCGAGGACGATCTGCCGGACGATCAGCAGCAGTTCAAGAAGCTGAACGCAGAATTGGCCCTGGATTGGCCGGTGATCAACCGGCAGAAACCGGCCCCCGCCGACGCCAAGGAATGGGAAGGCAAACCGGATAAGCTCGCGCTGCTGGAGAAATAGGCCGTCAGTCGTCCATCTGCGCCTGAAGCGAGGGATCGTCCAGGAGCCGCACCAGATCCGGCACCGGCAGATAACCGTCTATCAGCTGCCCGGTCTCGGTGATGATAGCCGGCGTGCCCTGCAGACCCAGCCGTTGGGCGAAATCGTAACCCGCTGCCACCGCTGATTCATCGCACTTCCCGCCCGTGATCTCGCTGCCGCGCATGGCGTCCTGGTAGGCCGTCTGCCTGTCCTTGGCGCACCACACCGCTACCGCCTTGTCCCAGGAAGATGAGCCCACGCCGGCCCGCGGGAAAGCCAGGTAATGCAGCTCCACCCCCTGGGCGGCGAGCTGTGGCATCTCCCGGGCCAGCGCCCGGCAATACTGGCAATCGATATCCGTGAGCACCGTCAGCACATGACGCGCGTGAGGCGCCTTGAACACGATCATGTCGCTCGCAGCGATACGGCTTATATAGGCCATCCGCGCCGCCTCCCGTTGTTCACGGGTCAGATCCTTACCGTCCTTTATGTCGATGATGTCGCCGCGCACCAGATAGCGGCCATCCGCCGAGACGTAGGTCACCTGAGGACCCATGATCACCCGGTAGAGCCCCGGCAGCGGAGCCGGACTGATGTCAGCCGGATCCACCTTGAGCTTGGCCGCGAGCTTCGCGATCGTGCCATCGGCCTGAGCGGCGGGAGCCATGCCCAACACGAACAGCAGCGCCACGAATACCAGATATCTCTGCATGGATTTTACGCGGTTCCAGAAAAGGAGAGGGCCGCGTCTTTTCAGACGCGGCCCTTCGATGATACACCTCAGCGGGGCTTAACCCCGGGGGTGGTGCTTGGAGTGCACGTCCTTCAGACGCTCGCGTGCCACATGGGTGTAGATCTGCGTGGTGGACACATCGCTGTGTCCCAAGAGCATCTGCACCACCCGCAAGTCGGCGCCGTGGTTCAGGAGATGGGTCGCGAACGCGTGACGCAGCGTGTGCGGCGAGAGCGTGGCGGAGATGGACGCGATCTCGGCGTAGCGCTTGATGATGTGCCAGAAGGCCTGGCGCGTCATGTAATCGCTGCGGCGCGTGGGGAACAGGTAATCGGACTGGCGCCCGCCCAGGATGTCGAGGCGCGCGTCGGTCTGGAACTTCTCGATCCACTTCGTCGCCTCTTCGCCTACCGGCACGAGACGCTCGCGGTTACCCTTGCCCACGACCCGCACCACGCCCTGCTTGAGGTTGAGTTGCGAGATACGCACGCTCACGAGTTCGGAGACGCGCAGGCCCGTGGCATACAGGAGTTCGAGCATGGCCCGGTCGCGGATACCCAGCGGCTCCGCCACGTCCGGGGCGCGCAGTAGGGATTCCACCTCGCCTTCGCTCAGTGACTTGGGCAGGGGGCGGCCGAGTTTCGGCATATCGATGCGCGTGGTCGGATCCTCGCCGATGCGGCCTTCGCGGAGCATATGGCGGTAGAAACGGCGGATGCTGGAGAGCTGCCGCGCGGTGGAACGCGGGCGCGCGCCCTGTTCTACCCGCCAGGCGAGGAACGCCAACAGGTGGTCGCGCTGCGCATAGATGAGTTCCACGCTCTGGCCATCGAGCCAGCGGGCGAGTCCGGAAAGATCGGCACGGTAAGCGGCGAGCGTATTCTCGGAAAGTCCGCGCTCGCTCCACATTGAATCCAAAAATCTCTCCACTTCCGGCTGGCTTTGGCCGACATCGGGGACATGCAGCACCGGTGCCGGTTGTGAGCCGGGGACGGTGTTTTCGATTTCTCTCAGGCGTTTGTTGTCGCTCATCTTCATTTCCCTGGTTATTTCGTACGCTAAGGAGAACCTGAGGTCCTTCTCAGGTCGCAGCAGTCTGGGCGTTTTCGCCCCCTAGCGCCGTGACCAAGTTCACATTTATATGTCAAATATACTCTCTTTTTTAACAATATGTCTAACCGTCCATCGGCAACTTGTCCCGGGCCCTGCCAACCGGGATACTGCGGTCACATGGCTTTTTTGGCGCTACCCCCTTGAAATACCTGGTCCCCATGCGTGTTTGGCTCACGGCAGTCCTGTTCGTCCTGCCGGCCGCCCTCCTGATCATCGCCCTGCCAGGGCAGGAACGGCGGCGCCGGGCAGCCTACCGGGCGGGTCAGATCCTGTTCTGGCTGGCAGGCATCCTCCTCACCGTCCGGGGGGTGGAGCGCCTGCCCGAGGAAGCCTGCATCGTGGTGGCCAACCATGCAAGCTACCTGGACGGGGTGATCCTCACCGCCGCCCTGCCTCCTCGCTTCGGCTTCGTGATCAAACACGAGGTGGCCACCGCCCCTGTCATGGGCTGGCTTCTGATGCGACTCGGATCCGAATTCGTCAATCGTGCCGACAAGAAATCAGCCCAGAACACCGCGACACGGCTGATCCAGCTGGCGCGTAATGGTGCCTGCCTCGGCATGTTCCCGGAAGGCACCTTCAAACTCGAACCGGGCCTGCGGCCCTTCCATCTGGGCGCCTTCCTCACTGCCACCCGCGCCGGCATGCGGGTGGCGCCGGTGGCCATCCGCGGCGCGCGGCAGATCCTGCCGGCTCACTGCTGGTGGCCGCGGCCGGGATCCCTGGAAGTGGAAGTATTAACGGCCGTGCGGCCGAGGGGACGCTTGGGCGACGATGCGCGGGAACTGCGCCGTGAAGTGCGCGAGCGCATCCTGCATGCCTGCGGTGAACCGGATGCGGACGAGAACGAAGCCGCAGCTTGATGAGCCCTGCGGGTCTCAGCCGACTCCGCGGCTGTTGAGATAACGCAGCCAGGCTTCCGCCTGGGCTTTGGACTCGTCGTACTTGAGGGCTTCGCGCAACGACGCCGCGCCATCGTCGTATTGGCGGTTCTGTACCTGCGCCACGCCGACGAGCAACCAGGCACGGCCCGGGCGCTTCAAGCCGCCCTTGGCGATCGCCTTCTTGCCCGCATCGATCACCGAGAACCATTCGTGGCGCCCCGCATAGACCTGGGCTTGGTCGAGATAGGGATCGCCGGTCTTCGCCACCTTCACCGCTTCCGTGAGCGCCGCCACTTCCCGTTCGGTATCGCCCGCATCCTGCCAGGCTGACGCCAACAGCGTATAGCTGGTGTCAGTCGCCGCGATGGCGCCCGACGAGAGTCCTTCCTGTAGCACCGTGGCCGCCTGATAAGGCACGCCGTTGCGCATGTAGAGCGAGGCGAGATTCAGGTAATCCTGGGATTGGCGTATCTGACCCTGGCGGTACATGAGGGCGTACACCGCGAGTGCGCGCGAGTCGTCGCCTGACTGGGCATAAGCCTCACCCAACTGCTCCCAATACTGCACCTCGTCCGGGAAGCGCGCCAGAGCCGCTTCCAGCGCATCGGCCGCGCCCGGATAATCATGGACATCGTACTGGCAGGATATCCATAACTGGAACCATTCTTCCGGAGGCTCGCTCGTGATCTCGATGGCGCGCTTGGCATCGGGGATCGCCTGGCGGCACTGGCCCAATTCCGCGTAAGCCTGCGCACGGGTGATGAGGGCATCGGGGGGAGGGTTGTCCTGGCCCTGCATCCAGCCACGTATGCTGTCGAGACCAGCTTGATATTGGCCGGTGCCCACCTGGAGTTTCGCGAGTACGAGCTCAGCACTGCGCTGCTCACTGGGGGGCAGGATGCTTTGCTGCACCACCGGCTGCAGGGCCGAGAGCGCGGCGGCAAAGTCCCCGCGCGCGATATACATGTCCGCGAAGAGCTCGCGCACCACCGCCGCCTCGTAGCTGCTCTCGGTCACGCCCTGCAGATAGGTGAGCTGCGTCTGGGCCTCGCCGTACTGGCCTCCGCGGATCTGGTTCTGCACCGTGCGCATCTTGCGGAAAAGGGTGGAAGAGATCAGCCCCTGATTGAGAGTGGTGTCCGCCTGCACGGCGGCAGCCATGCCGAAGACGATGCAGAGGCCCACGAGGGCCAAGAGCAGACGACGCATGTTCATCCGCCGCCGCCCTGGTTGAAATCGACCGTCACCACCGTGTCCTTGGGCGCGGCCAGGGGCTTGAACTTCCAACGGGCCACCGCCCGCAAGGCCGCGTCATCGAAGATACCTCGACGCGGCTTGGCATCCGTGACCACCGGATTGGTGACGCTGCCGTCGATCTGCACGGTGAACTTCACCGTCACCGAACCCTGGTCTATGCCTTCGCGTACCGCCTGAACCGGGAACTTCGGTTCCACACGCCCTATAAGCACGAGATCGCCCACCGCCAGCACCGGCTGCTGCGCGGCCCCGCCGGTGGGAGCCTCGGCTGTGGTCTCGGGTTCATTGCTCTCGGCTCCGCTCACGGCCGCCACCGCCGTGAAGGGCGGTTTGAAACCAGGCAGGCTCATGGTGGGCACGGAGATGTCCGGCGGCGCGGCCTGGGCCAGGCCTGCATCCTCCGGCAGCGGCGGCGTATGCAGGGTGCCGGGCTTCTCGGGCAAGGCGGCGATCTGCGAGGCGAGGGAATTCTGGCTGCCCAGGTTCACCACCGAAGCACTGGTGTCGCCGGAGCCGCCCGAGGTCAGCTGGAACTGGCGCCCCACCACGAGACTCTGCATGGCCACGAACACGGTGATCACCGTGAGCAGCCCCAGCATCAGCGAACCGGCGTAGCGCAACATGTGCCGGCCCCTACCCGCGCCGCAACCGGTCGGCGAACAGGCGCGTCTCCACGTCCGCCCGGTCGCTGAGGGCGCGGGTGAAGAAGAGCGCCGCCAACACTAGGGAACCGGCGGCGATGGCCGGCACCGCGGCAGCCGCGATGCTGCGCGCCAAGAGCTGCTGGCCGGCGGCGCCGCCTACCGGGATGGCGTCCAGCACCCGGATCAGGCCGCCCACGGAGGCGAACAAACCCATGAGCAGGATGACCAGCACCAGGGTCTGGATGAAATTGACCGAACGGTGGGTCTCGGAGAACACCTCTTCCACGATCTGCCGGCGTGCGCGCCGGGCGGTACGGATATCCGCGCCCGCGTAGCGCTTCCAGCGGCGCAAGGCGATCTCCTGGGCCGCGGGGAAGGCGAAGAAGAAATACCAATAGCGCTCGATGATCAGCGTCCACAGGAATACCGCCAGCAGGAACAGCAGCCATAGCACGCCGCCTGCGGCGAACAGGTCACTGAAACCCGCGAAGAAGTCCTGCAGACCCTGCATTACTTGGCGCCCCGCATGGCGGAGAGCTTCTCCGCGCGTGCCGCCAGGATGGAGGCGCTCTGCTGCTCCAGGGTGTGCATCAGCATGCCGCTGCGGCTGGTGAGCAGACCGTGGCAGAACAGCAGCACTACCGCCACCATGAGGCCGAGCCAGGTGGGCACCAGCGCCGCAGCGATGCCGCTGGATACCAGCGAGCCGCCCGTGCCGAACAGGTTCATGGCCTGGAAGGTGTTCATCACACCGGCCACGGTACCGAGGAGACCGAGCACCACCGCCACCAGTGCCAGGATGCGCAGCAACCCAAGGCGCGCCTCGATCACCGGCCGCTCCCGCAACAGGGATTCGTCGAGCCTCAAGCCTAGCGTCTCGGCATCATCCGCCTTGCTCTCATTGAATATCGACAGGATGCGCCCCAGCGGGTTGCTGAGATCAGCCTTGCTGGAATTCATCTGCGCCTTGATCTTGTTGCCGATCATGAAGAGATACGCGCCGCGTTCCAGGATGATCAGGAGACCCACGAGGCCGAGCACCACGATGAGCCAGCCCACCGTATGTCCCTGGGCCACGCGCTCCATGAACGTCGCCTGGCCCGTGAGGCCGCGCAGGAGATCGCCGCCGGTGGAGTCCACCGCCATGGGCAGCACACCGCTGGTGGCAGCAGAGAGATCGGATGCGAAACCACGCCAGTGCCCGGAGGGCTGGCGGTCCGGCTGCACCAGAGCGCCTGTCTCAGGCAGGTAGCGCAGGAAACTGTCGCCGTTCACCGCGGTGAATACGCCCACGCGCACCACGCTCACCTTCTCCTGCGAGCCGTCTTCATGGGTGATAGTGGCGGGGAACTTCGCCACTTGGCCCTGGGCGACCATCTCCTGCTGCATCAGGAACCACAGCTTGCGCAGGTCGTCCAGCGACGGCAGATCGCGGCTCTCGGCGAGACGCGCCAGGAATACGCCACGTCCCGGGTACTGGGCCGAGACC
Organism: Gammaproteobacteria bacterium; assembly: GCA_036000105.1. Taxonomy (GTDB): domain Bacteria; phylum Pseudomonadota; class Gammaproteobacteria; order Natronospirales; family REEB76; genus DASUBN01. The sequence goes on along the minus strand of DASYGE010000002.1, from coordinate 416,999 downwards.
AAGGAACCATCCAGATCGGTCTTGAGGTCGCTCGATGCCTGGCGCACGTTGTCGAACACCTGGCTGAAATCGCCCTCGCGGGTGTGCAACTGGTTGATCAGGTCGTCCAGGGATTTCTTGTTGGTGTCGAAACTCCCCTGCAACTGCGAGTCGCGCGCCACTTCCTGGGCATTGGCCGCCTTGGCCGCCGCCAGGATCTGCGCCTGCTGGGCCGCCTGAGAGTTGAACAGCTGCTCGCGCTGCTGGTTGAGCGCCGCGTTCTGCTGGGAAGCGTTGCGCACCTGGTCCAATAGCTGGTCGAGGCTGCCGGCCGGCTGGCTCGCGGCGAAAGCGCTCGAGGCCGTCAGCAGGCCGAGGGCGATGACGGAGATCTTCATGGAGGCGCTCATTTCGACACCTCCGGGGCTTCCACGGGCAGTTGCATGAGATCCGGCGGCGCCTGCTTGTTGGTGATGGCGATGGCCTGGGCCACGGCGCTGCGGTAATCGTTATCCGTCACCCATTGGTGGTTCTGCTTGTCCCAATAGCCGGTCTCGCTCCGGTCAAGGGTCTGGTAAGCCAACAACAAGTGGCCGACCCGCAGGAAGTTCACCGTCAGGGTCTTGCCCGCCTCGGTCAGGTCGCCGCGGTAGGCTTCCACAGTCTTGCCGGCGGCGATCTCGTCCTTGTAGGCCTGGATCAGCTGCTGGAACTTGTCGGTCACCGCCACCGTCGGGTTGGTGAGCAGGGCATGCAGTTGCTGCATCTTCGCCAGGCGTTCGTCTTCACGGTAAGGGATGTCGAGCTTCACGTACTGGGTCAGGCTGTCGGCCATCTGCAGCATCAGCGGCGGCAGGCCCTTCTCCACGTCGCCCACCTGGGACATCTGCGTGTTCAGGGAATTCATCTCGTCCTGCTGCGCTTGGGTGATCTGCTGCAGCTGGTCGTCGTAAGCACGGGTATCGTCGGTGGACTGGGTCACCTGCAGGTACTGGTTCAGCATATCCTCGGTGCCGGCCGTGGTCTTGTCGATCTTCTTCTGGGAAGCGGCGGCGGTCTTGTCGAGCTGCTCCTGGGCAGCCACGGCGGCTTGTACCTTGCCGGGCGCCGTGGAAGCGGCTCGCACCCCCAGGGTGGCGGCGGCGAGCGCCAGCATCAGGAGAGCGGGGAATAGGGTTTTATTCATGGCTGGACCTGCCTGGCTCTTGGATTTAGGGGGTTGAAGACGCACGGCGGGCGCCTGCCCGACCGCTTGCCGCCCATGACCTTGATGGATTGAATTTAACAGACCTGACATAAGGTTGAAACCGGCCTGTGCCCGCCTTGGCTCCCAGTGGCTATTTTGGCGCCAGGCCGGGCCTTAAATCCCGGGCTTGCACCCTTATATAGAGCGGTGTCACCCTGGCTTTAAGGATGACCCTGGCAGGCGATTACGACACATGCTGAACAGATTCCGTCGCAGCCGGCTGCGGGACATCGCGAGCAGCTTCTTGGTGAGCTGCCTCCTGTTCGGCTGCGCTTCCCTGCGCAAGCCCTCGGGGCCCATCCCGGTGAAAGAGATCCCCGCGCCCCAGCGAATCGCGGACCGCCCCCTGGTCATCGTCCTGCCGGGCCGCGGTGACGATCTCGATGACCTGCAACAAGCGGGTATCGCCGAAGCAGTGCAGCGCGCCTGGCCCCAAGCCGACGTGCTGCTAGCCGGCGCCACCCTCGCCTATTACCTGCAGGGCAACGTGGCCGTCAGACTGCATGACGAGGTCGTCGCACCGGCACGACAGCGCGGTTACCGCGAGATATGGTTGGCCGGCGCCTCCATGGGGGGCATGGGCGCCCTGCTCTACGAACGCACTTATCCCCACGACGTCACCGGCCTCGTGCTGATGGCGCCCTTCATGGGCAATCCCAGTCTGATAAAGGAAGTGGCGGCCGCCGGCGGGCCTGCTGCCTGGGATCCGGGCCTCCTGCCTACCGCGGTGAACTCAGACAACTACCAGCGTGAAATCTGGCGGGTGGTGAAGAGCTGGAGCGCAGTGCCCGCCGAAGGAGACCGCGTCTGGCTCATATGCGGCGACAAAGATCGTTTCATGGAAGCCGCGAGATTGATGGCGCCCCAACTGCCCGCCGGGCATTTCATCGAAGGCGAGGGCGGGCATGACTGGCCCGTGTGGGACACGGGTGCCGGGCAGGTCTTCGCCCGCATCGCCGCCAGGCAGTAATCCAGGCATCCACGGTCGATTTTTTTGCGCTGCATGGCTGCGATGTCTGTCCGGCAATTAAACTAACCACCCCAACGATCCCAGCCCCTATGGCATCTTCCAAGACCCCTGACGGCGGCGCTTCGCTGCTCCAGCACCCCGGTTTCATGGAGCTCTGGTTCTCCAGGCTCTGCTCCATGTTCGCCTTCCAGATGGTCTCGGTGGCGGTGGGCTGGCAGATCTACGACCTCACCCACCGCGCCCTGGACCTCGGCCTCATCGGCCTGGTGCAGTTCATCCCCTCATTAGTGCTGGCCCTGCCCGCCGGGCACCTGGCAGACCGGCATGACCGGCGCCGCATCGTGCTCGTCTGCCAATCCATCGAATGGTTCGCCGCCGCCCTGTTGGCGGCAGGCAGCTTCTTCCACTGGTTCGGCGAGTACGCCATCCTCATGGTGGTGTTCCTGGGCGGCTGCGCCCGCGCTTTCGAGTTCCCCACCATGCAGGCGCTCCTGCCCAGCATGGTGCCGCCCACGCTGCTGGCGCGGGCCATGGCCGCCAGCTCCTCCGCGAGCATGACCGCGATGATCGTGGGCCCGGCGCTGGGCGGCTTCCTCTATGTGGCCGGCCCCGGCGTGGTCTATAGCGCCTCGAGCCTCCTGTTCCTCATCGCCGCCGTACTCATGTGGCGTCTGCGCCTGGAGCGCCCGCCCCAGAAGCGCGAACCCGCCACCTTCCGCACTCTGTTCGCCGGCATCGGCTTCATCCGCCGGCGCCCCGTGGTGCTAGGCGCCATCTCGCTGGATCTCTTCGCCGTGCTCCTGGGCGGGGCCACCGCTCTCCTACCGGTATTCGCCCGGGACATCCTGCACACCGGACCCTGGGGTCTGGGTCTGCTGCGCGCCGCACCGGCTGTGGGTGCGCTCGCCATGTCCCTGTGGCTCGCGCACTATCCGCTCACCCGCCGCGTGGGCTACACCATGTTCTATTCCGTGGCGGGCTTCGGCGTCGCCACCCTGGTGTTCGGCCTCTCTACGTCCTTCACGCTCTCCATACTCGCACTGTCCGTCATGGGGGCGCTGGATATGATCAGCATGGTCATCCGCGGCTCCCTGGTGCAGCTCGAGACACCGGATGAGATGCGCGGGCGCGTCAGCGCCGTGAACGCCATCTTCATCAACACCTCGAATCAGCTGGGGGAGTTCGAATCGGGCCTCACGGCCCAATGGTTCGGCAGCGTGCCGGCCACCGTCATCGGCGGCATCGGCACGCTCATCGTGGTGGTGTTATGGATGCGCTGGTTCCCGGCGCTGCGGGAGCGCGAGAGACTGGAATCAGGCGAAGCGCGGCTCTAGCGGCTCAGAACTTGCGGGGTATGGTGGTGGTGCCCTGCAGCAGCCAGTCATCCGCCGCCACGCCGAGGCGGGACACCAACTTTTTTTTTGGCACAGACTTTCTCGTATGCCAGAAGACCGCGATGCATGCGGCCACCGCCAGGAGCGCGGCACCCACCAACACGTTCCAAGTCTCCACCGCGCCGTACTCCAGGAAGGGGATCGGCAGGCCGAAACCGCGTGACAGGACCAATAGCCCGCAGGCAGCGAACAAGAAGACCAGTGAATACTTGGTGAAGATCTTGAGCGAACGCATGACAACCCTCCGTGGTGTTGTGCTTTCCAGACTCATCCTGAACCCGGGCTTACCTAGGGCATCCCCGGAAGCGGTTACAGTATAGTCCGGCCCTCCGCCAAACGCATAGTCTTCATTTTTTGGGCTTTTTTCCACCGTTTGGGCCGCCAAAAGTTTCTTTGGCGCGATAGCCCGGTAGCTCTCATCCATCCAGCTCAGCAAGATATCGTAGGGCACCTGTTCGACTCCTGTGAACGAAGCCGTCACCCAGCCGCTCTTGCCGAGGCCGTAGCCCGTGGGCTTGGCAAAGGGTGCCAGCAGAGCGGCGCCATAGGACAGGGGCAGTTTGGTGGTGACCCGCAGGGTCTTGGTGTCCCCGTGCAGGACCAGGAAGATCTTCTTCCTCACCTTGATCACCCGCTCACCCCAGGGGAAGTCCTCATAGGCTTCGGGATAGGCCAGCGCCCGCTTGCGCAACATAGCCTCGCCCTTGCGGAAACCAGGGCTGACCGGCCTCGCGGACTTCTTCTTTTTAGGCGGCATCGCCATCGTTGGCGGCGAGATTGCGCGACCAGCCGCCACTCAACACGAAACGCGGGAAAGTGATGAATTGCTCGAACACGAGCCGTGCGATGAAATTCCAGGGACTGGTGAAAGGCGCAGGCGGCGTGGGCTCGAGCTTGTGGCCCTTACCCTGCACCAGCAGGGAGACGAAGAGATACACCGCTCCGGTAATGAGCGCCGCCAAGGAGCCGCTCACCACGCCCATGATCAGCCAGATGGTCCCCAGCCAGAACATCGGCACCACCACGATATGCAGCACCAGGTTGAAGCGGTTACGGTGATACCCGGCGTAGCCTTGCCATTGCCAGCGCAGCAGCTCCAGGGGCCCCATCTAGAGGCTCCGCCCATCGACGTGTTTGATCTTGAGACTCTTGAGGTCGATGCCTTCCAGGCAGCGCAGGTTCACCGCCACCGTCTCAGCGCCATCCTTGCCTTTGCCCATGCCGAAGGGCGTCGACCCGCAAGTGTGGCAGAAATAATGTCGTATCCGGTGGGTGTTGAAGGTGTAATGGGCCATACCGCTCTCCGGCGTCAGTAGCGTCAGCTTGCTCCGAGGCAGGAACCACAGCAGGTAACCACGACGGCTGCAGTTCGAGCAGTTGCACTCGATCGCCTCGCCCATCTCCGCGTCCACTTCGTAGGCGATCTTGCCGCAGTGGCAGCTGCCTTTGTAGATCATGACCCGTCCTCCCGATTGCATCGGCCGGAGTATAACCGTGACCCGGGCATCGTATATGACATATATACCCGGGGAATCCCTGAGGCCTAAATCCGGGTGTGCCCTATGGTTGCCGTCCACCCGTGCAGGCACTCTGTGAGCGTCATGCAGTCATGGTCCATCCGAGGAGAGTTATGCCCCGCTCCAGAACCCGTCGGAACCTCCCCAGCCTGCACACGGAAGAGCGCGCTATCATCTCCACAGCGGATGTCCGCGGCGAAGGCTCCATGGCCTCGAAATGCTATGGGATCGCCCTGAGCTTAAGCTCCGGCGCCCTGCACATCCTGGCCGACGAGCCCGTGCCCATGGGCGAACTGCTGGACATCTCCATCAGTCTCACGGGCCAGGACATCAGCCACAGCCTCAAGGGTTTCGCCCGCAGCATCTCCGCCTGCGACCATCAGCCCGGCTATATCGTCGGCATAGAGATCGTTGCCGACAACCACGCCTCCCGCTGGCGCCGACAGTTCCACTGACCAGACCACCGACCCGATTGGGGTAGCTCCAAGAACCAAAAAAGAAGGGCCGGCTGTATAGCCGGCCCTTCGCTTTCATACATCCAGGTTTATTTCTTGTCTGACAGGCCCAGGTCATCCAGCATGGGCTGGATGCTCGGATCGCGGCCACGGAAGGCCTTGAACATAGTGCCGTATTCCTCGGTGTTGCCGCGGGACAGGATCATGTCGCGGAAGCGCTGGCCGTTGGCACGGCTGAGCCCGCCGTGCTCCGTGAACCAGGAGTAGGCGTCGTGATCCAGCATCTGGGTCCAGGCGTAGGCGTAGTAGCCCGCCGCATAGCCGTTGCTCCAGATGTGGGCGAAGTAGCTCGAGCGGTAGCGTGATGGCACCGAGGACACATCCCCACCGACCCTGGCGAGGGCCGCCGTCTCGAAGCTGTCCACATCCGTGGGTACCGCGTCCGGGGTCAGCTCATGCCACTGCATGTCGAGCGCTGCCGCCTCGAAAGCTTCCAGGCTGTCGTAACCCTTGTTGAACTTGGCCGCCTTCTTGATCTTGGCCACCAGTTCCTTGGGCATGGGCTTGCCGGTCTTGTAGTTCACCGCATAATGGGCGAAGACCTTGGAGTTCAGCGCCCAGTTCTCGTTGAACTGCGAGGGGAACTCCACGAAGTCACGCGCCACGTTGGTCCCCGAGAGGGTCGGGTATTCCTGGCTGGCGAACATGCCGTGCAAGGCATGGCCGAACTCGTGGAACATGGTGGTCACATCGCCGAAGCTCAACAGCGCGGGCTGGCCGGCGGCGGGCTTGGTGAAGTTCGCCACGTTGAAGACGACAGGCTGTGTGCCGAGCAGCTTGGACTGCCCGACCATATTGGACATCCAGGCGCCGCCCTGCTTGTTGTCGCGTTTGAAGTAGTCGCAATACCAGAAGGCCAGCAGTGAACCGTCCTTGTCATGCACTTCGAATACCCGCACATCCGGCTGCCACACCGGCAGGTCATGGCGTTCCTTGAAAGTCAGGCCGTAGAGCTGGTTGGCGGCATAGAACACACCGTCCTTGAGCACATGGTCCAGCTCGAAGTAGGGGCGCACGTCGGCATCGTCCAGGTCGTACTTGGCCTTGCGCACCTTCTCGGCGTAATACTCCCAATCCCAGGGCTCGAGCTTGAAGCCGCCGTGCTCCTTGTCGATCATCGCCTGGATGTCGGCAGCCTCGACCCGGGCGCGGGCGGCCGCAGCCGGGATCAGCTGACCCAGGAACTTGTCCACTGCCGCGGGGGTCTTGGCCATCTGGTCCTGTAGCTTCCAGGCGGCATAGTTGGGATAACCCATGATCTTGGCCTTCTCGGCCCGGATCTTGGCGATCTTGAGGATGGTAGGACGCGTGTCGTTGGCGTCGCCGAGTTCGGTACGCGTCCAGGAAGCCTTGAACAACTTCTCGCGGGTGGCGCGGTTGCTCAGGAACTGCAAGAGCGGCTGCTGGGTGGTGTTCTGCAGGGAGATCACCCACTTGCCCTTGAGGCCGCGTGAGTCGGCAGCCCGGGACAGGGCGTCTATCTGGCTGTCACTCAGGCCGGCGAGCTCAGCCTTGTCGCTGATCACGAGACCGCCTGCCTTGGTGGCGGCCAAGAGCTGGTTCTGGAACTTGTTGACCAGGTCTGCCTCTTCGCCGTTGAGCTTCTTCAGCTTGTCCTTGTCGGCGTCCGAGAGCTTGGCGCCGGCCAGCACCGCTTCCTGGTAGTAGTAGTCCAGGAGCTTGGCCTGCTCGGGATCGAGCTTGAGGCTGGCGCGCGCGTCATACAGAGTCTGGATGCGCGCGAAGAGCTTGGAGTTGAGCGAGATGGCATCCTGGGTGGCCTGCAAGGGCGCTGCCGTCTCGTCCTGCACCTTCTGCAAGGCGTCATCGGTGTTCGCGCCGGTCACGGTGTTGAACGCCAGGTTCACCCGATTCAGCAGCTGCCCGGTCTTCTCCATGGCCACGATGGTGTTGTCGAAGGTGGGGGCAGCCGGGTCGTTCGCGATCGTATCGACCTCGGCGAGCACCTGCTGCATGCCCGCGAACAAGGCCGGCTCATAGTCGCTGTCCTTGATCTTGTCCCAGGGGATCGCCTGCAACGGCAGGGTGCTGGGGGCATAGAAGGGGTTGGCCGACGAGAACGCCGCCGCCTGGGCCGCCGCGAAGGACGCGGCGCTCGGTGCTGCGGCCGTGGCTGCTGCCGGAGTGCCGTCGGCCAGCACCGCTGAGGACGAGGCCGCGGCCATCACCGCCACCCCGATGAAGCTGTACATGAAGGTCTTGAACATCGCGGAATACCTCGTGTTGCCATCTATATATATGTAGAGGTGGACGCCCCGCCTGACGACGGAAGGGACGGACTTTACCCCGAATATGACTGTCCGGCCAACTGCCGGACCGGACATTTCCCCATCCTCTGATGGACAGCGGGAAAACCCCTTAGGTTCCCGTATGGCTGGGGGGAAGCTCTCTCACGGGATGCGGTCCCGCCCCACCACCCGATTCCGGCCGGCATGCTTGGCGAGCAGCAGCCGCTGATCGGCCTTCGAGAGCAGCACGTGGGCCACGGTCCCATCGTCGGGATAGACGGCGACCCCGACGCTCAAGGTGAACTGGATGGCGTACTGGGGTGCGCCCACCACCAGGCGCTCCACGGTCTGGCGCAATGTCTCCGCCTTGGCGAAGGCGGACTCGGCGCCGGTATCGTGCAGTATCAGCACGAACTCCTCGCCGCCGAAACGCACCACGATGTCGCTCTCCCGCAGGTTCTTCTGCAGCACCCCCGCCAGGGTCTTCAGGGTGGTATCGCCCGCCGCATGCCCATGGTTGTCGTTGATGCGCTTGAAATGGTCCGCGTCCATCAGCAACACGGCGAAATGCTTGTTGTAGCGGCGCCCGCGTTCGATCTCGTAAGCGAACAGGGTGTCGAAATAGCCGCGGTTCAGGAGCCCCGTCAGGGGGTCGCGGATCGCGCGGTTCACCAGTGCCTCGCAGCGGATCACATAGGCATAACTGATGAAGGTCGCCGAGGCCATCAGGATGAGGCGCGTCCATTGGTCTGCGGGGCTGAAGAATCCGGTGCTGGGATCATGCTTATGTATGGCATCCAGGTCGAAATGCGTGGCCACGAACACCACCAGCACGCCGTATTGCAGCACCAGGAAGCAGCCGGTCAGCAGGCAGATACGCCGATCCTGGCGCAGGCTCATGGCCATGAGCGGGAGGAAGTACACCTCGAAGGTCTTGTCGTCCACCCCGTGCATCGGTGAACCCACGATCACGAATAGCACCAGCGCGAGGGTGACGAGCGAACCATCCAAAGATGAAGTCAGGAAACCCACCCATGGGTGATAGCTGTGGCGGCGCAGGTAGATGTTCACGCCCACCGCCATCACCATCGCCACTGCCGTGACGATGAAACCCCAGAAGTTCTCCCCGTCGGGCGGATAGACCATCACCCGGTAGATGGGCACGATGAGCAGGAACGCCACCACCACCACACGCACGTTCGACACCTGGCGCTCGCCCTCGCCACCCGCGAGCAGCATGGCGGCGTCCGGCGCCTTCCAGAAATCACCCCACGCTTTGGGCCAGTCTCTCATGCATACCCCGCGGATGAAGGCATCCATCCATGGATACTATATATATGAGTAAGGCCCACACGGCCAGCGGCCGCATATTCACCGCTTGCCGCGTTTGGCCTTTCCGGTCCGGAACAGTCCCGTGGACGATAGGCCGGCCTTCTTGCCTGCCAGGTACTTCATCAGCCTGTGGATATTGAGCTTAAGCGTGTCTGCCCGCTTCAGGGCATTGAGATAGCGCAAGAACTCCTTCTGATGGGAGGGCGGCAGAGCGAAGAATGCCTGCTTCGCGGCCGGGTCGCCCGCCAAGGCCTTGGCCAAGGCTGGATGCATGGGTTCCCGCCTGATCACCGGGTCGAAGCGCAGGGTCACGCTGACTTTGTCACCGACGGCCACCCCGGTGCTCTTGAGCATCGGGCCATTGAGATAGAGCCGCCAATCGCCCAAGTACCTGACTATGTTCGCTTTGAAGACTTCGCCCTTGAGGCTGAACTCGACCGGGATGGCCTGCTTCTTCCCGGACTCGGCCTGCAATCTCGAAACGATGCTCCCCGGCACATCCACGCAAGGATTGCGGGTCGTGGGCAGCGAGCCCCGGATCGCATGCACGACGGCCGAGAACTTCTTGATGGGCTTGGGTTTCATGAACTGTCCGGCGGACATACCCGGCGAGGGGCGCGCCAATCCTATCCGAATATCCGCGCCTGGCGCCTGCCCATCAGGAACCTAACCTCATTTATCCGGGTCAAAATCCCCTAATAAGCGGGCGCGGCATTGGGGTAACATCCTGCGGTCCGGATCTCAAAGTCGGCGCATATATAACCGATCCCCAAAGGGGCGAACCATGAAATCCAGCATCCTGCTCCCGGCACTCCTCCTGGCTGCCACCTCGGCCTTCGGCGCTGAACCTGACCGCATCGTATTGCCGGACAACGTGGTGCCGGAGCATTACACCGTCTCCGTGGTGCCGGATGCCGCGAAACTCACCTTCACGGGCTCGGTCAGCATCCTCATCGACGTCAAGAAACCGACCAAGCAGATCACCCTCAACGCCGCCGACCTCATCTTCAAGCGTGTGAGCCTGCAGGGCGTGGCCAAGGCCCCGGTGGTGAGCTTCGACACGGCGCAAGAGACCGTGCTCCTCACTTTCGCCTCCACCGTGAGCGCCGGGCGTCACGAGCTCGACATCGACTACAGCGGCAAGATCAACCAGCAGGCCGCCGGCCTCTTCGCCCTCGACTACGACACTGCCGCCGGCAGCAAGCGCGCGCTCTTCACCCAGTTCGAGAACTCCGACGCCCGCCGCTTCCTGCCCTCCTGGGACGAGCCGGGTCGCAAGGCCACCTTCACCCTGAGCGCCACGGTGCCCTCGGACCTCATGACCATCTCCAACACGCCCATCGCCAAGACTGTGAAGCTCGCCGGGGGCATGCAGCGCGTCACCTTCGCCGAATCGCCCAAGATGTCTTCCTATCTCCTGTTCTTCGGCCTGGGGGACTTCGAGCGTATCTCCCGCAAGGTGAACGGCGTGGATATCGGCATCGTGGTCAAGCGCGGTGATACCGACAAGGCCCAGTACGCACTGGACGCTGCCGCCCAGATCCTGCCCTATTACGAAGACTACTTCGGCGTGAAGTTCCCGCTGCCCAAGCTCGACCTCATCGCCGGTCCCGGCCAGAGCCAGTTCTTCGGCGCCATGGAGAACTGGGGCGCTATCTTCTATTTCGAGCGTGATCTCCTCATCGACCCACGCATCTCCACCCAGAACGACCAGCGCGACGTGTACAGCGTCATCGCCCACGAGATGGCCCACCAGTGGTTCGGCGACCTCGTCACCATGGACTGGTGGGACGGCATCTGGCTCAACGAAGGTTTCGCCTCCTGGATGGCGGCCAAATCCACTGACCATTTCCATCCTGAATGGAAGATGTGGCTGGATGCCTTGAATGCCAAGGAAGCCGCCATGCGGGTGGATGCCCGCGGCGGTACCCACCCCATCATCACCCCCATCCACGACGTGCTGCAGGCCGACCAGGCTTTCGACACCATCACCTATGAGAAGGGCGAGTCCGTCATCCGCATGCTCGAAGTGTACGTGGGCGCCGATCCGTTCCGCGACGGCGTGCGCGCTTATATAAAGGCCCATGCTTACGGCAACACCATCACCGACGACCTATGGCAGCAGTTGGACAAGACTGCGAGCCACCCCATGAGCCAGGTGGCCCATGACTTCACCCTCCAGGCCGGCATACCGCTGATCCGCGCCACCACCACCTCCGACGGCATCCATCTCACCCAGGATCGCTTCGCGGTGGACGATTCCGGCAAGGCCGGCGGCAGCTGGCATGTGCCCGTCACCGTCTCCTCCGTGGGCGGCACCGTGCTCTGGCAAGGCCTCGTGTCCGCCGACGCTCCAGTAGATGTGCCCGTGCCCGCCGGCAGCGTCGCCGTGGTCAATGCCGGCCAGGCGGGTTACTTCCGCACCCTCTACGACCCGGCCAGCCTCGCGAAAGTCTCGGCGGATTTCCAGGTGCTCGCGCCCGCTGACCAGCTCGGCCTCCTGAACGACAGCAAGGCTCTCGGTTACGCGGGCTACGCGCCCTTGAGCGATTTCCTTGGCTTGACCGACCGCGCCACGCCGGACCTCGATCCCACGGTCTTGAGCATAGTGGCCACGCGGCTTGAGCAACTCAACTTCCTCTACGAAGGCCTGCCCGGCCAGGCCGCCTTCCAGGCCTATGGCTGCAGCCTGCTCAAGCCCATCTTCGCCAAGGTGGGTTGGACCGCGGTGCCCGGCGAGAGCCAGAACACCGCGCTCCTGCGCAGCGACCTCTTGGAAGCCCTGGACGCCTTCAACGATCCGGCTGTCATCGCCGAAGCCCGCAGCCGCTTCGCCGCGTATCTGAAAGACCCCACCAGCCTCTCGGCGGATCTGCGCCATGACGTGCTGCGCATCGTCGCCGACCATGCGGATGCCGCCACCTGGGATCAGATCCACGCTCTCGCCCAGGCCGCCAAGTCCAACCTGGAGAAGCGCGCGCTCTACGTGCTCCTGGGCCAGGTCCATGACCGCGACCTCGCCGCCAAGGCCCTGGCACTCTCCCTCAGCGACGAAGTGCCCATTACCACCCGCCCGTCCCTCGCCTCCGCGGTCTCCTATTACTACCCGGACATGGCGGTGGACTTCGTATCAGACCATGACGAGGTGTTCGAGAAATTGCTGGAACCCGACAACCGTGCGAGCTACCTCCCGCGGCTCGCGAGTTCGTCCCGGGATACAGCCACGATCGCCAAGCTCGATGCCTATGCGGCCAAACACATCCCCGAGAGCGCCCGCGGTGCCGTGATCAAGGCCGAGGGCATCATCAACGAGAACGCCGGGGTGCGGGAGAAGCGCCTGCCGGAGGTGGATGCCTGGCTCGCGGCCCATCTCGACTGAGGGCACGATCAGGTAAAGAGACGAGAGACGGCGGGCCCAAAGCCCGCCGTCTCGCTTTATGTCACCGTCACACGATCTCCATCAAGCAAATGACGCGCCAAGCGTGGTTTAAATGCTGAGCTATACTCAAGACGCGTACGGCGGGACCCGTTTCCGCACGGGCCGGTCATGACTGGCCCGTCTCGCCCATGTGGCACGTGCGCTTATAGCAGTGGTGACTTACCACCATGGCCCGTCCTCCAGGCACCACCCAATCCCGGGCGTCCTGGGGCGGGTCTTCTTGTGTCATTAGCCCCGGAAGCTCCCAGGCCCTATACTGGCGCCATCAGCCTGAAGGAATATCCGTGGCCAAAGCCAATTACAAGTTCGACAAACGTCAGCGCGACCTGGCCAAGCAGAAGAAGCGGGATGACAAGCTCGCGAAGAAACAGGCTAAGAAAGCTGCCGATGTGGCTGCCGAGAGCGGCGGCCAGCCGCCTTCGGACCAGACCCCTTAGGCTTCGTCTTCAGCGGATGCCTCGACCTGAGGCACGCCATCTTCGTCCACGCTGACGGCCAGGTTCATGGGTCGGCAGCAGACCTGGCAATCTTCGATATACCGCTGATCCCCGGCTGAGCAATCAACCATGATCTCTATGCCCTCACCGCAGTAAGGGCACTGGATCTCCACGGGTTCGACGCCATTCAGTGTCATGAAAGGAAGGATAGACTAAGGGGAACAAGCTGAGGGTCTGGAGATGCTGAAAGATTCACCCATCCGCGCTTACATCCCCGTCTCCAACGTGCCGCGCGCCAGGGAGTTCTACGAAGGCATCATCGGCCTCAGGCCCAAACAGGAGTATGCCGGCGGCGTGATCTACGACTGCGGTGGCACCGAAGTCTTCATGTACCCGACTCCCAACGCCGGCACCTCCAAGGCCAGCCAGGCCTTCTGGCAGGTGGCGGACGTGGAGGCGGAAGTGGCGGAACTGAAAGCCCGGGGCGTGAAATTCGAAGAATACGCTTTCCCGGGGTTCAAGATGGTGGGCAGCATCCTGACCGGTGGTGGCGCCAAGACTGCCTGGTTCAAGGATACCGAAGGCAACATCCTGGCCATCAGCCAGCGGCTGTGAGCGGCGGGATCCGCAGGTGCCATGACCTCAGAGCCTGAACTGTCCGCCGGGCACCCCGTCCTCATCGGTCTTCGCCACGCGGCTGGGGTCGATGGTGCAATGGCCCTCGCGCAGGAGCTCCACGCAATCTTCCGCTGACTGGGGCATGGCGAAGAGATAGCCCTGCCCCGTGCCGCAGCCCGCGTGATGCAGGAACACCGCCTGCTCCTGGTCCTCGATGCCTTCGGCCACCACCTCGATACGCAGGCTCGTGGCGAGCGCGAGGATCGCGCGGCAGATCTGCACGTCTTCCTCATCCCAGGGGATCTCCTTGATGAAATCCCGGTCTATCTTCAGGCGGTCGATGGGGAAACGCCGCAGGTAGTTGAGCGAGGAATAGCCGGTGCCGAAATCGTCCAGGGTGAGCGTGACGCCCATGTCGGCGATCTTCTCCAGAGTCACCCGTGTCGCGATCATGTCCTGCATGAGGGTGGTCTCGGTGATCTCGATCTCCAGCTGCCCCGGATCCACGCCGGACTCGTTGATGCAGGTCTCGAGCAGGCCCACGACCTTCGGGTCATAGAACGCATGGGCCGAGAGGTTCATGGCGATCCGGCCGAAAGGCACTCCGGCGTCGTTCCAGTCCCGCGCCTGCATGCATACGCTGCGCATGACCCAATGGTCTATGGCGGTCACCACTCCCGTGTCCTCGGCGAAGGGGATGAAATGCTCGGCGGTCATGAGCCTGTCGGGGGCGCGCTTCCAGCGCACCAGCGCTTCCAGCCCCAGGATGCTGCGGTCCGAGAGCCGCACCTCCGGCTGGTAATGCAGCTCGAACTCCTCCCGGCGCAGGGCGTTATGCAGGGCATTGCGCATCACCACCATGCTCTTGGCCCGCTCGTTCATCTTCTTGGCGAAGAACCGGAAGGTGTTGCGCCCCGCTTGCTTGGCGGCATACATCGCCGCGTCCGCGTTCCTGAGCAGCGTGGTCACGTCGTCGCCGTTGGCCGGATACACCGCGATGCCGATGCTCGCGCTGACGGTGATCTCGCGCCCCTGGACCTTGAGGGGCCGCACGATCTCTTCCAGGATGCGCGGCACGTTGCGGGCGATATCCTCGGTCCGCTGATCGTCATCCATGACGATGGCGAACTCATCGCCACCGAGCCGCGCGATGATGTCGCCCTTGCGGCTGCAGGCCGTGAGGCGGCCGGCGATGATGCGCAGCACCGCGTCGCCGCTCTGGTGCCCCCAGGAATCATTGATCTCCTTGAAGTTATCGAGGTCGATGAACAAGAGCGTGCCGCTCTCGAAATGCCGCTTCACCCGCTCGAGGCTCCGCGCCAACTCCTCCTCGAACACCGTGCGGTTGGAGAGGCCGGTCAGCACATCGTGATGGGCGAGATAGTCGAGTTTCGTCTGGCCCATCTTCTGGGCGGTGATGTCCGCGAGGAAGCCTTCCACGTAGAGCACCTGCCCGGCAGGCCCTTTCACAGCCGCGCCCCGGTGCCAGATCCATTTCACGTCACCGTTAGAGCAGAGTATCTGGTGCTCCACGGTGAATTGGCCCTCGGCTTCCAGCTGGCGCAGCAGTTCGTCCTGTTGTCCCGCATCGCCGTACAGGAGCTTCGTGAGATCCAGGCCATCGCCGCCTACCAGCATCTCCTGGTCGTAGCCCGTGAGATCCTTGCAGCCATCGCTGGCGAAATCGAAATGCCAGGCGGTCCCGGCGCGGCGCAGCCGATAGACCATGCCCGGCAGGTTGTGCATCAGGGTATCGAGGGTCTGTTCCTGCTGTTGCAGCTTGTCCGACGTGAGGCGCGCCCGCCGCCGGTTCTCCGCTTCGCCCAGCTCCCGGCGTACCGCCGGGGCGAGCCGCTCCAGGTTGTCCTTGCGCACATAGTCGTTGGCGCCGGCCTTCATCATGTCCACCGCCGCAGACTCGCCGATACGCCCGGATACCACGATGAAGGGGATATCGCCGCCCTGCTCGCGCAGGAGCTTGAGTGCGCGCTTGGCATCGAAGGCCGGCATGGAATGGTCCGAGAGTACGATGTCCGTCGGATCGCGCAGCGCCAGGAGATAATCGGATTCCGTCTCCACCCGCCGGACGAGCACCTTCAGGCCGCTGGCCTCCAGGCTCAATAAGCCGATCTCCGTGTCTGCCACGGAATCCTCCACGAAGAGCACGTTCAGCAGCCTGTCGAACATCCATCGCCTCCAAGCCCTGCAAGCGCCATAAGGACACGCGGCGGCGTGATACCCGGTCGTCACCGAGCATCAGCCCCAGCATATTTATGTCAGAAGCGAGCGGCACAAACTGTGAACAGACTCAAAGAATCGGCGTGTTGCAGAGTGTTGCGGATCTGGAGATTCAGATAGCGATTTGACTAAATTCGACGCGCCATAACTTCATCCGGCGCTGTCATGGACCGCTCATCGGGGAAAGCCTACCGCCTGCTCCAGACCGAGCATAAAAATAGCGGCATTATGGAATGTAAACGACAGAGATTCGGAGCAAACCTCCAAGCCCGCTCGCGCAGGCTTGGAGGCAGCAAGGTCATTTCACGTACTTGTCCATCCATTTGATCCAGCGGTCGTACACGTCCGTGGTGTGGACGATGTCCCGGGGGAAATGCGTGTCCGCGGGATAGGTGTAGAACTCCACCGTCACGCCGTGGTCCTGCAACGCGTGGTACATCTCGAAGCTGTTGATGATGGGCACGTTGTTGTCGCCGGAATCACCCAAGATCAATGTCGGGGCCTTCACGTTGCCCGCCAGCGTGATGGGCGACTGCTCGCGCCACATCCTGGTGGTGGTGGCATCCCCGTTGTAGGGCGAGCCGCCGAAGAAATACAGGTCGCCGTGCTGATAATAGGAGATGTCGTAATCCATCAGCCAGTCGTTCAGCGCCGCGCCCTCCACCGCCGCCTTCCAGCGGTCCGGATAGCGGCCGTTCAGCCAGGACGTCATGTAGCCGCCGTAGGACCAGCCGGTGATGGCCACCCGCTGTTCATCCGCCACGCCGAGCTTGAACACGGCGGCGAGACCCGCCATCACGTCCTTGCCCGGGCCTTCGCCGGTATCCCGGTAGATGGCGTGCTGATAGGCATCGCCCAGGTTCGTGCTGCCGCGGTAGTTGGGCTCGAACACCAGGTAACCGGAAGCAGACAGGAGCTGGGGCAGCGCGCTGAAGCCGAGGGTCGAGGCGCCCTCCGGACCGCCGTGGATCACCAGCACCAGCGGGTACTTCTTGCCCTGCACATAGTCCGCCGGATAGGTGAGGATGCCATCCGCCTTGAAACCATCGTCGCTGGTCCAGTCCACTGCCTGGCTCTTGCCCAGGGTCAGTTTGTCCATGAAATCGTTCAGATGGGTGAGCAGGCGCGGCTTCCCGTGCAGGGAGTCCATCACGTAGAGCTCCGAGGGGCGATCCTTCGTATAGCCCACGAAAGCCAGCGTGCCGTTCTTCGCGAAAGAGAAACTGCGCGGGCTCACGTCGCCGAGGTCGAGCTTCTCCGCCTTGCCGTTCAGGGGCTGGCGCCAGAACACCGTCTGGGCACGGTCCGCACCCAAGAGCAGGAGACCGGAGCCATCCGGCAGCCAGGCGTAGTCATCCACGTTCCAGGCGAGGGCCTTGGTCACATCGCGGATCGTGCCGCCGGACTTTAGATATACCGCATTGCCGTCATTCTGGTCGCCATTGCGGGCGCGCATGAAAGCCATGTCCGTGCCCTTGGGCGCAAACCTGGGCGCATAGCTGCCCGTGTCGCTCACCAGTACCTGGGTGCTCTTGCCATCATCGCTCACGGACTCGATGGTGTTGAGATAGGCATTGCCGAAATACGGGTCCGGGAACTTGGAGTAGGTGATGCTCTTGCCATCGTTGCTCCAGGCCAGGGGTGAGTTGGCGTCCTGGTCTATCTGCACGCTCCAGCTGCCCTTGGTCAGTCGCTCGGACTTGCCGCCGGCGGCGGGCACCAACCATATATGCCAGGGCAAGACCGGCGCGCGATCGAGGAAGTTGTTGTCCGTCACCTGCACCGCATCCTGGTGATGCTTCACCGCGTCCTCGTCCACCGGGTCCTGCATGAAGTAAGCGATGCGCTGGCCGTCCGGGCTCCAGGTGTAGGAATCCACGCCCTGCTTACCGTCCGTGAGGCGCACCGGATCACCGCCCGCCATGGACATCACGAAGAGCTGGCTCTCCTTGGTATCCGGGTCCTCGGCCAGGAAGGCCAGGCGATCGCCGGAGGGCGACCAGTGGGGAGAACCGATGCCGTTGCGCTTGTAAGTGAGCGCACGCAGCGTGCCGCTCGCCACATCCACCAGATCCAGCTCCTGGTCGTTCTTGTCCTCATCCCAGTTGGGGCGGGATACCTGGATCACGATGCGCTTGCCGTCCGGCGAGATCTGCGGGTTGGAGACGTTCGCGATGCTGCGCAGGTCTTCCAGTTTAAAATGCTGGTCTGTGGCCGGAGCCGAGTCCGCGGCGAATGAAATCAGGGGCAAGGAAAACAAGGATGCGCAGAGGGCCAAACGCAGAAATTTCATGGTGTTCCTTAGGGTCAAGCTAAAAAATCGTCATCAAGACTACGCTACGGGTCCTCGCTTGTCTGCGCCCCGTCATACTTCAAAATACCTGATCTTTAGGGAACTTATTCCGACCGCTTCGGGCGTTTATGGACCACTACGGTCTTCTCGGCAACTCGGCAATTGCTCCTGCTTTGCCCTACCTCCTCGGCAGCTTGTTCCCGACGCTGCTCTCGACGGCTCGTTCCTGACGCCGTTCTACCGCCTACATCCCTGTAGGCGTACCTCCTCGGCAGCTGTTCCCGACGCTGCTCTACCGCCTACATCCCTGTAGGCGTGCATCCATGCAGTCGTCAAACCCTTCCCTTGGTATAGGGTTACTTATCTTTCTCGTCTCGGGCGCTTATAGACTACAACTGTTTTTTCGGTGCCCTCGCCTGCCAGCGCCCATATCCAGGTGAGCACGCAGAGGAGCATGTCCGTCTGCCAGTAATTGGTGGTGGCGAGTATCGCGACCAGGAGCCGCGGCGCGAATATCAGACCCAGCCACCAGAGGAGGCCACCCCACGCGACGCCGGAGAAGAGCAGCGTGAGGCGGGGGAAGAAGCACATGAAAAGTATAAAAATCAAACCGTGGTGATGCCAGAAACTATCCATGAGCATTCCTAAAAGACATACCTGTCGCCAGACTTCGATCGGGCCGTCCGTTCCGGGCACGGCGGTCGCCGTGCCCGGAACGGGACCTATATCCTGACGAGATCAGCGCGGCGGGGGCGTCCCCTCATCTTCATCCTTGTCGTTGTCTTTCTCATCCTGACCCTTATGCTCGTCCTTGTCCTCATCCCCCTTGTTTTTATCCGCGTCTGCCTTGTCCTCGTGTGCCTTGCGCCCATGCGCCTTCTTTTCGTGATCGCCTTCCTGGTGTCCCTCGTGCTCGCCCTTGGCATCACCTTCGTGCTTGCGGGTCTTCCCCTCGTGTTTCTTCGAGCCATGCTCATCGTCGCCTTTGGCGTGCTTGTGCCCGTGCACTTCCTGGGCGGGCGTCGCGCCCGCGTTCGTGGCCGCGCTCGCGGGGGGATCGGCGAGGGCCGTGAGACCGAAGACGGACAGGAGGGCACCGAAGGTCAAGGCAAGTAAGTGTTTCATATGGGTACTCCTCAACAGGTTTCAGAGCAGGTAAGCATAGCGCATGCGGCGCGGTACCGACGATGACGTTATGTCGGGTCTCCTACAGCCATGGGAGGGAGGGAGTTGTGCTGAACGATGAAAATGTGATCTGCCCCCGATTGTTTCTCTTAGGGCGTCAGGTCCTCGAGCGGCTCCGGCCGGTGGATGCCGTAGCCTTGGGCGTAGTCCACGCCCAGGGCGGCGAGTCGCGGCAAGAGCGCCGTGTCCTCCACCCATTCCGCGATACAGAGGATGCCGCGCAACTTGGCGAGCTTCGCGAGCGCGCCGATCACCACTTCCGCCGCCGGGTCTTTCGCCAGGTCCCGCACGAAGCGGCCGTCGAGTTTCACCAGCGTCACCGGCAGCTCGCTCAGGTAACCGAAGCTCGCCACGCCCGCGCCGAAGTCGTCCAAGGCGATGCCGAACCCCTGCGCACGCAAGGCCGCCAGACTCTCCACGGCGCGTGTGAGGTTCTGCACCGCCACCGCTTCGGTGATCTCCAGCACCATGCGGTCGGCCGCGAAGCCGTGTTGTCCCGGCAGGGCCGTGATATAGGCCTGAAAGCCCTCGCTCTCCAGCGTCGAGGCAGAGACGTTCACCGACAACCGCAGCCCCCGCTCGCCGGTGCGCGCCAGCATCTTGGCTGCCTCCCCCCACACCCAGCGATCCACTTCCCCGATGAGTCCGTAACGGCGCGCCATGCCGAGCAGGTCCTCGATGGCGCCGTGGGGGCCGGTGTCGGCGTGCCTGAGCAGCACCTCGTAGAAAGGCGCTTCCGCCCCCTCTCCGTCGAGCCGGATGATGCGCTGTGCGTTCAACTTGAAGAGCCCTGAGGCCATCGCCGACTTGAGCTGCGCAAGCTCCTGCAGCTCCGCGTGGCGGTGGTGCATGCTCTCGTCCGCGGCGCTGTAGATGTGGGTACGGTTGCGGCCGTGCTCCTTGGCGGTGTAGCAGGCGATGTCGGCGCGGCTCAGGACGTCGTCCGTCGCCTCGCCGTTGCCGGGCATGAGGTAGGTGGCGCCGATACTCACCCCTACCGTGAAGGAGTATTCCCCGACCTGGAAGCGGAAGTCACGGATGGCGTCATGGAAGCGGCGCGCCGCTTCCGTCGCCTCCGCCTGGGAGGCATCGTGCAAGAGGCAGCCGAACTCATCACCCCCCAGCCGCGCCAGCACCGCCCCGGAGGGCGCCGCGCGCTGGATGGTCAGTCCGATCTCGTGGAGCATGTGGTCGCCCGCCATGTGGCCGCAGCTGTCGTTCACCAGCTTGAACTGGTCGAGGTCCAGGTAGAGCATCGCGTAGCGGCCGCCGCGATCCTTGAGCGCGTGGGCCAGGTGGTTCTCGAACTCGTAGCGGTTCATCATGCCCGTGAGCGAATCGTGCCGGGCGCGGAAGTCCATCTCGGCCGCCGCGCGCTCGCGCTCGTTGAACACCACCGCCAGGAGGTACCCAGTGAGCGCTGCGACGACGAGGAAGGTACTGCGCAGGATATTGTCCATGATGGTCACCGCCTCGATCCTGGCCATGGCCACGAACACGAGCGTGAGCAGCGCCGCCGCCGCGCTCGCTCCGGCCATCTGCCCGGCCACAGCCGCGGCCATCACGAAAGGCAGCAGCAGGAAGAGCGAGCGGTCCTGCAGGTCCACGGGGAGCTGGGTGATGACCAAGCCCACGACCGCGATGGACGCGAGCGCCAGGATGATCCCGGCGCGCCTGAGCGGGTCCGCGAAGAGGCGCCGGGACCCCGAGACCAGGAGCGGCGTGAAGATGAGGCAGCTGAAGAGCGAGGACAGGAAATAGTCCATCCCGAACTCGAAGGCCCGCGCCTTCGGGTAATGCAGCACCACACCCACGCGGAACCCATAGACGGGCAAGGCGACGCACGAGGCGACGGCGCAAGCGAGACTGAAAAGGCCGAACTGCCTGAGGTCGCTGAGCGCGTACTTCACGTGCCAACGTTGGAGCAGGTAGAGCGCGATCCCCACGACCAGCACCTGCAGCCAGCCCACGCCCGTGGCCGCCAGGAGCGGCGTGCCCACCGCGTAACTCAGCACCGTGTTGGAGATCGCGATGGCGGGCCAGTACTTCGCGCCGTGACGCCACAGCAGCGCGAGCCCCAGGCCTCCCTCGGGCCAGATGGGCACGAAACCCTGATGGGGCTGAGCACGGACGGCGAAGTAAGCGACCAGGGAGAGGAGCAAAGAAGCTACGACGAGCCGTCCGGTGAAGCGGACAGGTTCGGGCATCGCAAATATTCCCCGTATGGCTCCCCTCGCCATGATCCGAGTATACCCCTGCCCGTGGAGCCCACGGCGCGGGCGCCCCGGGTTCGCCCACGCCTTCCGCCATGCGGTAGCCGCACGTCCGGGGCCGGTCCGTGTCGCGGGGTCAGAAGACATTGGTGATGAGCCAGCGGGTGCCATCTATCAAATCCCGCACCTGCAACTTCGTCGGGACTTCGCCCTCTGCCTTCAGGCAGCGCGCGTAGATCTCCGCGAGCCAGGTGGTCTGGCTCCAGGCCGGGATATCCAGGACCTTCGCCTCCTTGAGCGCGTCGGCGAGTTCACAGAGGGGAGGCCTTTGCTTACGCAGTCCGAGCTGGTGCTTGGCCGCGAGCTTGCGGAGATACGCCTCCAGCACCGTGCCCGTCAGCGCCCCGGCGGCGCGCTCGCTGACATTGATGAGCTCGCGGGCGGTCTCCAGCTCTTCCAACTGCAGGCACCGCTCCGACTGGTCCTCCGTGACCAGCGCCTGCCACTCCAGGCGGTCCTTGACGGACTTCAGGATGCACAACTGATTCATGAAGCAGCGCAGCGTCGCCGCCCACGGCGCGACACTGGTCTCCTCCTCGGGAGGCTGGAGGCGGATCCAATCCTGGATGACGTAGTTGTAACCATGGATCACATCGCGCTTCGGATCAGGCAGGTAATGCGCCTGGAACTCGGCATAGCGATCCGGCGCGAGCCGCTTCATCAAGGGCAGCGATATGCTGTACCAGAATTGATATCGGAGCTCGAACTCTACCGGCTTGCTTCCTTGCACCTCTGGGGCTTCTTCCTTCCCATCCGACTCACCCTGCTCCTCCTTCTCCCGCTCCTGCTCCGCTTCCTGCTTCTGCAGAGCTGCCTGCTCGGTGCCGAACTCCAAACTGAGGGCGGCGCCCCGCTCGTAAAGGATCTCCAACTGCTTACTAACCGTCACCAGTGAATCCATCGCGGCCCGCTCCATCCGTAAAAGGGATTAGATGCTGACCAGACGCAAACGAATTAACTAGCCCCTCCCCCCAAAACCACGGGTTTTGAGGGGACGCGGGCACGCAAGCAAATATGTATTTTTGACGGACAGGACGTCCTAATGTCGCGGAGGGCAGGAAGCCCTAGAGCGACAGTGTGACAATCCGCAAAATCAGTTTAGATTTCTTAATCTGCACGCTTAACTAGCCTCCCTCTAATTTCGTTTGACGATAAAGGCGCGCTGGAATATGTATTTTTTATGACAGCGATGGGAGGGAGGGGGTTGTGCTGAATAACGGAAATGTGGTCTGCGCTATATTGCCCCTTAATTCAATTTTCAGTTTCATGTCCGGGTCGATCATACTTTACCTTCCAGGTTTGCAGTGCTTGAGCCGTTGATTCGGTCAAGGCTCCGCTAAGATATTCGCCGTTGAAGTCGCCCTGGACTTTGCCATTGGATGAGAAAAACAAGTGGACGTCGTCTTTCCCATCTATGATGTCGAAACCGAAGTCCGCTGGCAGCCTGCCCGGCAACGGCATCGAATCATCAGACACCAACCAACTCTGCCTTGCGCCCAGCAATACGACCAGGTCCTGGCGCGCCGTGTCGTCCAGCATCATAGAATGATCAAAATCCCGGTAGTGCTTGAGAGGTGAAGCGACTGGGAAGATATGTACATACTTCGCTTCCTGAATGCAGTGTAAGGCCTCGGAATATCCGGGGAGCTGAAGACGGGGGACACTCCAACAAGCGACCTGACTGGGATCGGCGGCAGTGCAATCATGCGATCTTGCAGTCATCCATTCGTCAGATTGGAGATAGCCACGAATCTCGTCCTTTCCCATAACCAATATACCCGGAACACGCCCCAAGCCAGCATCCTTGAGGGCGGCGAGCGCGACTCGCACATCAGTGTCAGTGACCAGATTGAAATCTCCGGACACCATGATGTCGCCTACCATTTTGAAATTAGGATGTGTCACATCAGTCGAAGCCGGCGGTACGACACGGGGAACCGCCAACTCGGCCGGCGCGTACTTGGCGCTCCACGCCTTCAATTTCTTGGAGGCACCTTCATTCAGCAGACCTTTAAATGATTCGCCGATCAAATCTCCACTTGCTAACGAATCCTCCAAAAAGAACAGTGCCAGCTCGTCCTTTCCAGTCTTAAAGACGAATCCGACGTCCGTGGCTGGCGCGTCCTCTACGCCCATATCGTATAACCCCTGCCACCAATCCTCTTGAGACCCGATCGCAGCGACCAATGCGTCCCGTGCTTTGGCGTCAAGGGGCCGCATGTGCTTATCATCGCGATGTGGATACCGCGGATTGGTGTTAGCAAACACATAGATCTGCTGGGCCGTATTTATGAAATTCAGGACGGCCGCGTCTCTCGCCTGATTCGGCTCCGGCGCGGCAGCGAGCGCCTGAGTGATCAGGAATGCAAGCACAAAGCCGAGGAAGATGCTCCGGATACTTTGATCCGTGGGACTCATGATCTCTCTCCCTTTGATAGGGAATACTAGATATTACAAGACTTGACCCCTTCCCTCCTTGAAGTCCACATTGCAGTTAATCAAGATGCCAGTACCAATCTCGTAGCAGTACACAGAGAAACTGGCCGTCTCCTTCCTATGGGTTTCATCGTTCGATGCACGGTACCTGCCACCTGGCCCGTATTGGATATAACCGAAAGGCTGCGCCGCAGCAAAATCGCTTACACCGAGAAGCAGCATCGTCAATGCCGCGATGGATGGAATACGCATTTTTGCTCCTTGCTCGCTTTAATTTGGTCCCAAAATCAATCAATCTCCCGGAAAGCATGCTGGCTGAAGCTGCGCAGCGGCCCATAGTTCAGCTGGCGCCGAAGCACCCCCGACGTACACTCCGTTCCTCGAGCTCGGTAGTTTCTTACGCACTGGGTTTCTCGAAACGTGTGGGGTCGGCCCGAGATCCACGCCATTCGGACCCAACTCGTACCGAGCCTTGACTACGTAGGTCTGACTCGTGCAATTGATCTCGAACAGCAGGTATTCGACAGGATATTCGCTCTTGGGGTCATCGGCCTTTGCCAGGCGCGTTACCTTCACCCAATAGACAGGATTCTTGCCAACCTCCTCCGCACCGGTGACGAGGTGGTGATACACATTATAGTTACCAGCTTTATCCGAGTGAGCGCTAAGAACCTCATAGCGAGATGTTGGTGGTGTGAACGTGCTAGGCGCCGGTGCGGAAGTTGGCGCAGCAAGTGCGGTATTAAGGCAGAAGGCCAATGAGGCCGACATACAAACGCTTATGATTCTCATACCGACTCCACAGTGTCGTGTGCTGTTATTCGTCAAAGCCTACGGCCCCACGTGACGGACAGCAGAATGTTCCGGAGCGAAGCTTGTTCGCCCAATGAAGATGACTTGCTATCTGCGGGATAATGACTGAAGGCGAGTATCGTTGAATTCACGCGCTCCCTGCCCTTAGGCTCCATGCGCATAATATAATTTCCAAGTGTTATCAAACCTACAGCGATTTTGATCGAAATGCAATTGGCTCGTGAAGCAACGAGCGGCTTCGTTACGGCTCTCCGAGAAATCCGACTCCCGTTCCTAAAGAAACGGGGTGGCTAACGCCACCTACCCGGCTTCGCATCGTGCTGCGCCGGCCGGCCGGCCCGTACTTTCCCTGCACGGTCGCCCACGGCATGCCGCGGACCCAACTGATTGCTGATCATCACCTGTGAATCCATCGCGGCCCGCTCCATCCGTAAAAGGGATTAGATGCTGACCCGATGAAAACGAATTAACTAGCCCCTCCCCCCAAAACCATAGGTTTTGGGGGAACGCAGAGACGAAAGAAATATGAATTTTTGACGGACAGGACGTCCTAATGTCGCGGAGGGCACGCCTACAGGGACGTAGACGGTAGAGCAACGCAGGAGTACGACTGGAGGGACCCAGGAGGTAGAGCAATGCAGGAGCAATTGCCGAGTTGCCGAGGACGCCCTAGAGCGACAGTGTGACTATCGGCCAAATAAATTTAGACCTCTTAACTGCCCGCTTAACTAGCCTTCCTCCTCAACCCAGAGAATCGGCAAAAAAGAAATATGAATTTTTTATGACAGAGAGACGTTCAAAAACACGCGGGCAATAACTCGACAAGAGAATCACACTCACGTCGTGCTGTGAACCCTCCCCCTGCGAATAGCGAACCCTAATCCCTCATTCGCATCCTAATAAGGGCAGTGTCCCCTTTTCGCTGCCTTATGGAATGTGCTCCGCCTCTGCTGGCGGGACGACCCACTTATGCATCCGATTCTCGTAGATGGAGACTGTCGGGGACGGGAAGCTGGGGTCTGCGAAGGCCCCGACGGGGATCGCTACGAACTCGTCGAAACCCTCAAGCTCATAGTAGACCGTCGAACCGCAGGTAGGGCAGAAATGGAACTTGGCTCTGGAACCTTCATCGCCGACGCGCTCGAACACCGTCGAAGTGCCAGAGATGGACACATTCCCGCGAGGAAAGCGGGCTTGCTCCCCGAAGACGCTGCCCGTCCGGCGTTGGCAAGCCAAGCAATGGCAAATGGAGATACGCACAGGTTCGCCTGAGACTTCCGCCGTGAGCTGACCGCAACTGCATGAAGCAAAAAAACGAGCGGACACTTAGGATCTCCTAGGGGGTTGTGCTGAACAATAGAAATGTGGTCAGTCCCCGATTACTCACAATATCAAATCATCCTCTTCTTAGAGGGATTGGGTACGAGCAAGTCTCAAAGGTCGTAGCAAAAACAAGAACTTATCTTTCACCAATAGTCCTGTGACGTAATACTACAAGGAACGGCTACAACAACGGGAAAGTAATTAGCTTGAGCATTCCAGTCACTTCCGAAGCTACTAGGGTGTTAGCGAGAGTTCTCTCGCGTTTCACACTAAGAGTAACCATCAGCCGAGCTGCCGCTCTACTGACGATCCCGTCCTTTCAAGCAAACAATATACGTATTGAATTACTTGTCCATCTTGCTCTAGCTCATTGCGCTGGCGCCGAGCGCCCGACGTTGGAGCAGTTAGGTCGATGGTTAAACACTCACCTTGGAAACCCGAGCATCAGTTCGATTGAAGATCCTGTCGAAGACGTCTTTATCACAACTGTCGGAACTCCACGGGGAAATCGAAGGTTATTTCCAAGCCTCTGGGACTCAGGGGAATACTACGTTCAAACGATCATTGACGTTCTTAGTGCCCCTAACGCTCCAGATATATGCGTTAAATGGCTATCACACATATTGTCTCTATTGGACTTAAGTGACGCAGTGGCAGAGCGGCTGAATTTGCCACGTTGGCACCACGAACCGTCTACTCCCCAAAAGCCACTCAT
Organism: Gammaproteobacteria bacterium; assembly: GCA_036000105.1. GTDB lineage: Bacteria > Pseudomonadota > Gammaproteobacteria > Natronospirales > REEB76 > DASUBN01. Next base: position 390,027 of record DASYGE010000002.1, on the reverse strand, counting down.
TGTATCCCCAGCACTTCATATAGAAGATCGTTCGAGAGCAATCACTTTTACGAACGAAAGTCTTAACCGCTTAGGAATAAGTCGAGATGATCTTAAACCGTTCATCTTCAATGATGAGGATAAACAGCATTTATTGGAGGAGACAACCGGTAACACTTCGCTGGACAGACGGCCATTAGTTGATTTCGGAGACGCACTGATAGTCGCTCTGCCACACGCCGTAAGCGTTGCTATAAGGCGTTATCTTCTTGAAGAACTTTCGTCATCCGACTACTTTGATGCCTTCGAAGTCGCCTTGCAGAAATACCAAGCAGCGCAAGTGGAAAAAACCGGGTTGCTAGAATTACGGGATAAAGTTCAATCACTCCCACCTCCTACCAATGACGTACCATGCCCTACGCTGACGTCTTGGTTACTTCGATACGATCAGGCCAAATATATTCACGTCATCTTACTGCATGACACGCTGACGTCCGTAATTGAACATGGATTTTCCGGATTCGGCGAGATGGAGGAACACCTCAGAGCTGGACTCGAATCTTATATATCGAAAGTCGCTACCCAGTGCTTGCAAGATTTAGGAGCAACCGAGGGCTTCACCCTCCTTCTTCATGGGGGGCTTGGTCGCGGAATATTCATAGGTTTTCGCGAAATACCGGAACGATGGCATTTGGCACATTTGACCATTCCGGACCTTATGACCCTGGCTTGGGGCGCTGAAGAGCCGCTCATGAAGTTCCTCAAGTGCTGCAAACAGAGGGATTGGGCAGAAAATAAAGGTGTTGAGTTTTTCAATCTAAGTGGGGACTTCAACATCTACTGTTATTGGCGCGAGTCGAAGTATCAGATTCTACCTGCGGATATGAAAGCATCACCGAACTCGCTGCTCACACTAATGTCAGACTTCATTTTCCCAGTTCGCAAGCATGCAAGAAGACTTACCGACATTCATCTAGTTCAAACAATGACTGATGGATGGGCCAATGCTGTACGACTAGGAACGGAGGCCTACTTTGAAGCGATTCGACACCGCCCTGTTTACGCGAGTATCACTCATCTCCAGTCCGGGATTCTGGCAGGGGTAGCAGAGACGGCAAGAGGCCCAACATGGTTCTCGGTTATCAATCAAAAGGACAGTAGTCACGAGGGTCTAATTGCATACGAACTTTGGGCTGGCTTCATCGAATTGCTTGAGAAGGTCGCATCAATTGTCGAGTCTAGAACCCAATCGCTTATTCAAGGGCCATTGGAAATAACTTTGGATTTGAAGCTCCTGAGTTTCGACCCCGCCAATTTTGATTCAAATACCGAAGGCGGGATTTCCGCAGCTATGATCGAGGTGGACGACTCTGGACGTCATGCCACTGTCCTGCTCCCGGCGAACTACATTAGTCTCTTCCATCAAGTCGATAATGCGGGTGAACGGTATACGCTCGAAGCATTAGTAAGAGCCCTGCTACGTATTCATCTTGGAAATGACGCGTCCATTGACGAGAACAATGTGTCCGCAATTGTGAACGAAGTGGCAGGAACGCCCGGGCTGCGCATCCTACATGTCTTCCGTACGCAAGATCCAGTTGATGGTCTCCTGGAACACACTGTGCAAAAACCCAAGTATTTTGCAGACGAGGATTATGCCTTTTGCCAAATCGGCCTCTCCGATGGATGCACGGCTCTGCAACCAAAAGCGACTATTGCTACCAAGCGAGAATGCACTGAATTTTTGCACAAAGTCGTCGACAAACTTTGGGTCGCAATCCGAGACACGCTTAGGCAGATCGACAGAACATCAATCATTAGTCATGCGCTCCATGTTCATGATGCTCTTAGTCGAGATCGTATGAGATGGAAGAGAACCGCCTTGGCCCTGCTATCGCTATATCGATCCAAAGAAGATGTTGTCGCTGTTGCGAGAAGCAAGGAACGGGATCGAAATAATACGACTTTGGCTGCTAGAACAATAATCGAAATGGCATTGTGTGAGTGTCCCATCTCTGGCGGCCGTCAAGTGTCCCAATGGGAGTTCGATGAGCTTCTAGCGAAGGCCTTGCTTCTCTTCGAGACAGCAGGAAATTCAGACGCTATATTTCATGACCTGGTCCCTGCAACTATTCAATTACAGATCAATGGTACATATGTTGTCGATGAAACTTTCCACGAGAAGGTGCTGCGACCGTTTACCTCGAATGTCTTTCGGCGGTCATTTGAAGATGCGGCTAGAGGGTATTCAAAATTGTATGAGACGCGGACGATCAATAGACGCGTCGCAGCAGAAGAAATATTCGAACACGAGTACGTTCATGCTTTTGAAACTGAATTTGGTCTTTCGTTAGACCAGGCTCTAGATGGAATAGCAGAGCTAATTTTGATTGCGGTGGAAGGAACAGCCATCACTGTAGAGACGAGCGTTGGAGAGATTCTAGAACGACTGTCCAGGAATCGAAGCTTCTCTGCGGATGTATGCCACGCATTCCTAAGTTTGTTCGCGCTACAGCATCGGACGGACTGGAGTGTTCCACCGGTTGGTTTTGACATGAGAGATATCTCTCCGTGGCGCTTTCGCCGAAGACTATCTCTCGCGAGTCGCCCCTTAATAATTTATGGGAAGGAAAAAACTAGTAAGGCTTTATACAGTGCGGAGTTGCTAAGAACGAGCGCATTGCAGTTATTTAGCAGAGTTCAGTTTGGAGAATTGCCAGATCGATTCTTTAAGTCTGCGGAAATGTTGCATTATTGGGGATCCATCAGACAGAAATTGGGCACGGAGTTTGAGGACAATGTCGCTCAGGCGTTACGCGGGAATGGGTGGAGCGCTCGTAGAGTTCGGATGACGGAGATTGGTGCTCCGGAGCTACTTGGAGATATAGATGTACTCGCCTGGAATGCAAATGGTGAAGTATTGATTGGCGAATGCAAACACATAATGGCCGCTAAGACTGTTGCGGAGATTGCTGACATTTGCAGGAGATTTCGAGGTGAAGCAAAGGATGAACTTGACAGGCATATTCAACGGACTAAATGGATTAGAGCTAATCCCGTGTCGCTGGCCGGAATTGCGAAATTTGTTCCATCCATCGGAGACATCGATGATCGTCTGATAACTAGCGTTCAGGTTCCTATTATGTATTTGGATTCGCTGCCTCTCGCGGCCAGTAAGATAATTTCATACGTTGATCTTCAGGAACGGTATAAACCAATCTAGGCTACGATTGCCTCAGGTTTAGGCTGAATTCTCCTAGTGATAGTTTGAAATAACTAGGCAATAGTAACGACAAACGTCGTGCGCGCTTGGCAGAGCTAGGCGCGCGAGGCGAGCAAGAGGGAGCGTACTCTTAGTGTACGTGACCGACTGCGAGACCGAAGCGGAACAACGCTATGCCAGCGCCCACGGCGTTTTAATTGAGTTTGATGGCGGTCCATAAAATCATATCCCAAGCCCCCCTCATCCCCAAAAACAGCAACAAGATAAGGCTGGTCGCGAATAGATACATGGCCCAGGGCGCGGAGAAGATGAAGGCGGCGCCGGCGGCGATCAGGAGCAGGTAGATGCAGCTGGGTGCCACTCCGGTGATGATCCAATCGGAGAATTCCACCTCTTTATCCTCCTCGGCGGAGATCTTGATCAGGCGGAAGGCGCGCGGCATCTTGGCGAGGCGCCAGGCGGTGGTGAGCACGATGACCGCGCCCAGGACCTGCGGGCTTAGGGCGGGGATGGAGGCCACGCAGCAGAGGATGAAGGCATGCACGAAATGGAAGCAGATGGCCGACAGGAAGATATCTATGCGGTCCAGCTTGTCTTTGTTGAGCAGCCTGGAGCCGAAGGTGACGGCGATGAACATGAGGCCTGTGAGCCCGGCTGCGGAGGAGCCGCACAGGAATATGAAATCCGACCACTTATCCATCCTGCACCCCGAAGTTCTCTGTTCAAGACAATACCGGTAGAACCCGCAAAACAAAAGCCCCGCAGCGCGGGGCTTTTGGTGACGAAGCAAGGCTTTGTCAGTGATGTCCCACTGCGGGCATGATGCCGAAGGCTACGGCGCCGATGATCAACAGCGCGTCCAGCGACAGGCGATGATGGCGAATATCCCGATCTCCCCATGTGAAATCTATGCTGAAAGAATCAATGATGCCTTGCCACTGCAATGAGCACGCCGATGACGATGACCAACACTTCGATAGAAACTATGATGAGCGCGACGATACCCATGAATTTCCAGAAGGACTTCTGGCTCTTCAAGGCCTCCTCCAGAGCGCCTTGGCCGCTGGCCGGTATGGCGGCGATGGCTCTGCTGTAACGATAGAGGAACAGGCAAGGCATGAAATAGATCGCGGCGAACAAGAAATAGAAGACCCCGAACACTGCGCCGAACGCCGGCGCCCCCGGTTGCGTGGGAAGCAGCGAGAACCCGAAGATCATGAGCAGACCGAAAAGGACCATGAACGCGATGCCGATGAAACCCAGGATCGCCAGGAACTTGACCCATGGGCGGGTGGCATTCAGATAACCCAGCGCGTTCTCCGAGACGACGACTTGCTCAGCCATGTGTGACTCCCCGATTTAGATTGTGACGCCCTCTATCCCCCGACGACTTCATGACAGCTCAGAACTGTATCTTCTTCGCAATCCCCTGGATCGACATGCGGATCGCCTCGGCGATCCCCGCGGATTTCTGGGCCTTGGTGTCCGGCTGGAACTGATAGAACGTCCTGAATTCGTAGGGGTGGCCGTCCACCGTGAACTTGAACCAGGAGACCACCACGCTGAACCCGCCGCTGATCTCCGAGGGGTAATACTCGCCCTCGTGGGCATTGTCGCACCCCACCTGGTTCTGCCCGGGGTGGCGATCCACCTCCGGGTTCGTGTCGATGAGCAGCTTATCGAAGGTGAATACGCCCATGTTCTGCATCGCGGCCTGTTCTGCCATCGAAGAACCGACGACGCCACCGACCCCTGCGTTGCCAAGGTCGTGGAGTATCTTCAGGCGGTAATTGAAGTAGACGTCGAACCGCCGGAGCACGACCTTGTGCGTCGTGATCTGCGGCAGGGCCTGCGCCAAGAGCGCCGCGAACAGCTGCGCCTTGGGCGGCGAGAATTCATCTTTGGATTCGAAATGGATGCCGTAGCGGCAACTGAAGTCGCTGCCTTCGCCGGTGAGGAAGCCCGGATAATCGTCCGCCGGTGATTCGTCGGTGACGAACTGCTGGGACGGCGCCTGCAAGTCCGTGAAGGACACAGGGTTATCCAGCGAAGCACAGCCGCTCAGCCCCAACACGCCCGCCAGCATCCATAATGAGGAACGCATAGCCATACTCCCTTCCATCAGTGGAATCGGTCTATCGCCAGCCAAGCTTACATCAGGGACTCGAACACGTCTTTCCGGCCCAGGAGCCTCCATAGCAATATTCAATGACTGGGTTGGTTGCCGTATTGGAAAGCCATCTGGAGATGATCGAGTCTCTGGAGACTTGGCAGCAAAGGCGGTAGATACGCCCTCTGCACCAGATCGACCGCAGCAGCATCAACTACGGGGTCCCCGCTGGATTTCGCCACAGCGACATCGGTGGCTCTACCATCCGTATCGCTGAAATTCACGTAGACGACGCCGCTCGTGGACTGCGCTCCACCGGGTATATGGGAACCTGGCGTACGTATCGCGATATCCACCGCGACCTTGCACACCTCGGATTCGCTGGGAGCTGATTCTTTGTGAGAGGACGGACTACTGGGAACCTTCACCATCGTCTTGAATTTCTCGAGCCAATAAAGAGCTTGTTCATGATTCCGCTGGACTCCCAGGCCATTTTCGTAATAGATCGACAACCACAGCCAGCAATAGTTGTCACCCGCGTCTACGGCTACCTTGCACCACTTGAACGCCTGCGCATAGTCAACCCGTCCATCATGGGGTAACACGTAATAGTTGGATACCTGAATGATGGCGGAATAATTACCATCGTTGGCAGCCTTCTCATCCCAGCGCAATCCGGCCGCGGGATCGGCGGGTACTCCCAGGCCTTGGGTATACATGTCGGCGAGTTTCATCTCAGCCGCACTGTTCCCCTGGGCAGCTTCTGCCTGATAGCGGGCGAGCGCGGTCTTGTAATCACCGGTGATGAGCGCCGTATCATCATCATGCTTGGGCGCACATCCCGTCAGGACCAACGACAACGCTAATAGAATCCCAATAGACCCCTTCATCCATTTCTCTCCCTGTCTGAACTACATATTCCTTCTGTACTCGCTACCTACTTCATAGAGCGCGTGGCTGATCTGCCCCAGCGACAAAAACTTCACCGCTCCCATCAATGCGTCGTCGCCGGCGCATCTACAAGCTTCAACGACTCTGCGAACTGCTCCGCCGTAAGCGCATTAACCGTGGGATTGCCGACCTGGGTTTGCACCCAGACGGTGGCCATGGAGCGGCCGAAATCGATCTGATAGATCTCATGTACCAGGTTGACCACGACGTTGGCGAGCTTGCCTTCGGGGACCATCTGTTGCAGTTGCCAGTGATATGCGTTGTACCCGCCAATCACCAACTTGGCGGGGTCGCCTGCCGTGACCGTGCCGCCGTATGACTTGCGCGCTTCTTGCTCGACGACTTCGAGCATCTTAGGTGCGACAGTATCCAGATCAGGCAATGACCGTCCCGCTGGGGCGGTCACGAAATCGATGCGATAGATGCTCTGGTTGACCGCTGCCGGTCCGAAGCTTATGTAGTCTTCGACCTGCCCGTATTGTTCCTTCACCTGCATATAGCTGTATTCGTAGGAGCCCTGGGCATGGGGCACCGAAACGGTGAAGCGCTTATCCTGCGCCGTGTAGACGTTGTTTTCTATGGCACCCTTGAGGAACTTGGGCGCAGGGATCAGCCCGCCGACATCGCCGCCGGTGTGGGCGCACCCTGCGAAAGCGCCGACCAACAACGAAAGAAAAAACCCCCGGACCACCTGTTGCTTCGTCATATCCCTCCCCCTTTGGTCTGCAGGCCTTTGGCTACATATTCCTTCTGTATTCTCCGCCGACTTCATAGAGAGCATGGGATATCTGTCCCAATGAATCGAACTTCACCGCTTCCATGAATCGCTAGAGCTTGAAGCTGCCGTATCTCTCGGGGCCGCGTGCCGGCCACTTCGGGCACAGCGCCTCGACCACTTCCATCAGGTCAACCCAATCGGAGAGATCTGAGCGCGCGGGCAACGGGAGCGAAACCACTTTGGCTCCGACCAGCGGCTGAGCCCCCGGTTCAAGCTCATCAATCGGCGATTTCGGCGAGCCATTCATCCAGAAGCTCCATGCGGCACAACAAGGTGGCACGCCGCGCCCATCGGGGGATCAAGTGCGTCAAGCCATACGCCGCTCATCCTTCGTCGACTGCTTGTGTTTTTCCGGTCTCGGCGCCTTGATGGCACCTGCCTTCCAGGCCAATTCGATCATATCTTCGAAAAACTGGATCTTGTCACGGGTACTCATGCGGATGCCATCGCGCAAATGCATGCGCGCCACGTCTTCAAAACTGCAAGCTAATGGGTCTCTCGTGTCGCTCACGGTGATCCCTTGGTACCCGCTTCCAGCTCTTCCTGGATGGCACGCAGATTCTCGATGTCGAGACGATCTTGAGGGCGGTTGACGGCGGATTTCATCTGTATCAGGTGCGGAATACTCGCCACCCTCACCCGCAACCCATCGTACTCCTTCGTGACGGAATCGCGCCACAAGGTATCGAACCCAATGGGCTCATGCACAAATACATCGACCGAACGAAGGGGGTTTTGGGGGTCCCAGAGCGGGAAAACGTCCATGTTCCGATTTTCATGCCAGTCACGCCGTTTCACGGGATCGGCGAAATCCTGCATGGTCGCCGACAAGCGGGGCCGTAGTCCGGCAGACTCAAGAGCTTGAAGTCCCTTCGCACAATTCGATGGTTCTAATCCGATGACCAAATCGAGATCGTGTGTACCGCGAAGATAACCATGAAGAATCACAGCAAGACCGCCCACAATCACATAGCGGGCATGCGCCTGATCCAAGGCTATAAAAATCTCACGCAGGTTAAAAGCCATGCCTTGTAATAACCCCTGGGCAACTGTAGTTACATGTTCCTTCTATACTCTCCGCCCACCTCGTACAAGGCATGAGAGATCTGGCCTAAGGAATTGAACTTCACCGCTTGCATGAGGGACTCAAACACGTTCCGTCGGTCCCGCGCCGTCTGCTGCAGACGCTTCAAGCTCTCCGGCCCCCGGTCGTTGCGGGCTTTCTGATAGAGCGCCACGTTGGCGATCTGGGCCTGCTTCTCGTCTTCGTTCGAGCGGATGAGTTCGATGGTGGTGACGATGTCGCCCGCGTGTTCCCGCGGCAGATATGTGTTCACACCGATGAGCGGCAGGGAGCCATCGTGCTTCTTGTGTTCGTAATAGAGGCTCTCTTCCTGGATCTTGCCCCGCTGGTACATGGTGTCCATGGCCCCCAGCACGCCGCCGCGCTCGGAGATGGCCTCGAACTCCTTATATACGGCTTCTTCGACGATGTCCGTGAGCTGCTCCACGATGAAGCTGCCCTGCCAGGGGTTCTCGTTGAAGTTGAGCCCCAGCTCCCGGTTGATGATGAGCTGGATAGCCACCGCCCGACGCACGCTCTCTTCCGTGGGGGTGGTGATGGCCTCGTCATAGGCATTGGTGTGCAGGCTGTTGCAGTTGTCGAACAGCGCGTACAGCGCCTGCAGGGTGGTGCGGATGTCGTTGAACTGGATCTCCTGGGCGTGCAGGGAGCGGCCCGAGGTCTGGATGTGGTATTTCAGCATCTGGCTGCGGGGCGAGGCGCCATAACGCTCGCGCATGGCCCGGGCCCAGATGCGCCGCGCCACCCGACCGATGACGGTGTATTCCGGGTCCATGCCGTTGCTGAAGAAGAACGACAGGTTGGGCGCGAAGTCGTCCACCTTCATGCCGCGGGCCAGGTAATACTCCACCAGGGTGAAACCGTTGGACAGGGTGAAGGCCAGTTGCGATATCGGATTCGCCCCGGCTTCGGCGATGTGATAACCGGAGATGGATACGGAGTAGAAGTTCCGCACCTTCTGCTCCACGAAATACTGCTGGATATCCCCCATCATGCGCAGGGCAAATTCCGTGGAGAAGATGCAGGTGTTCTGGGCCTGGTCTTCCTTGAGGATGTCTGCCTGCACGGTGCCACGCGCTGTCGAGAGCACGTGGGCTTTGATCTTGAGATAGGTGTCCGCATCCACCAGCTCATCGCCGGTGACGCCGAGGAGCGCCAGCCCCAAGCCATCGCTGCCGGCCGGCAGCTCGCCCGCATAGCTGGGCCGCTTCCTATCCTTATATAGGTCGTTGATCTTCTTCTCGGCGGCCCCCCAGCGCTTGGGGTCTTCCTTCAGGTGCTTCTCCACCTGCTGGTCGATGGCGGTGTTCATGAACATGGCCAGGATCATGGGGGCCGGGCCGTTGATGGTCATGGAGACCGAGGTCGAAGGCGCGCAGAGGTCGAAGCCCGAGTAGAGCTTCTTCATATCATCCAGGGTCGCGATGCTGACGCCGGAGTTGCCCACCTTGCCGTAGATGTCCGGCCGCTTGGCCGGGTCTTCGCCGTAAAGGGTCACGGAATCGAAAGCGGTGGAGAGCCGGGCGCCCTTCTGGCCGTGGGACAGGTAATGGAAGCGGCGGTTGGTGCGCTCCGGGGTGCCTTCCCCCGCGAACATACGGGTGGGGTCTTCGCCGGTCCTTCTATAAGGATAGACGCCGCCGGTGTAGGGATAATGCCCCGGCAGGTTCTCTTTCATGAGGAAGCGCAGGAGTTCGCCCCAGCCTAAGTGCTTGGGCGCCGCGATCTTGGGGATCTTCTGGTGGGAGAGCGACTCCACGTAGTTGGAGCCCTCGATCACCTTGCCCCGCACTTCATAGGTGTAATGGGGGTCGGTCACGGTCTTGAGCCGGTGGGGCCACTCGGTCAGGAGGTCCAAAGCCTCCGGCGAGAGGTCTTTCACTGCTTCCTGGTAGCGCTGGCGCAAAAGAATAAGAGTGGGATCGGCGCTTGAAGCCGATGAGTTGGACTGGACCCCCGTTTTCACGGGGGTGACGGACCGTTCTGCGGTCGAAACCGATTCGGACTGGGCCCCCGTTTTCACGGGGGTGACGGACTGTTCTGCGGTCGAAACCGATTCGGACTGGACCCCCGTTTTCACGGGGGTGACGGCTTCAAGGTCGCCACTCTTATATAGATGCAGGGGCTCGGGAAGCTTAGTGTCCAAAATCTCTTTCAGGGATTCCCAGAAGTGCTGGGCGCGTCCTGCGGCTTCCGCCTGGCGGGCGATGCTGCCGTTGATGCCCCGGCCAGCTTCCGAGATCTCGGCCAGATAGCGCACCCGGGCTCCCGGGATGAGCACCGTGGCTCGGGGTTCCTTGAGGGTGGTATCGAAAGCCGGGGACCAACGGTCTTCCGGCAGCTTGAGCTTGGTCCGGAGCAGCCGGCAGAGGTTCACGAACATCCAGGTGATGCCTGGGTCGTTGAACTGGCTGGCGATGCTGGGATACACCGGCACTTCCTCGTCCGGCATCTTGAAGGCGGTGCGGTTGCGCTTCCACTGCTTGCGCACGTCGCGCAACGCATCTTCGGCGCCGCGCTTGTCGAACTTGTTCAGGACCACGAGGTCCGCGTAATCCAGCATGTCGATCTTCTCGAGCTGGCTCGCGGCGCCGTAGTCGCTGGTCATGACGTAGACCGGGAAATCCACCAGATCCACGATCTGGGAATCGGACTGGCCGATGCCGGCGGTCTCGACGATGACGAGGTCATAACCCTGGCCGCGCAGGAAGCCCACGCAGTCATGCAGCATCACGCTCACGGCCGCGTGCTGGCGACGGGTGGCCATGGAGCGCATGAACACGCGCTTGGAACGCAGTGCGTTCATGCGGATGCGATCGCCCAGGAGCGCGCCGCCGGTGCGCCGCCGGGTGGGGTCCACCGCCAGGACTGCGATGCGCATCTCCGGGAACGCGTGCAGGAAGCGCAAGAGCAGCTCGTCCACCACCGAAGACTTGCCGGCGCCGCCGGTGCCGGTGACGCCGATCACCGGCGTCTTCTTGCCGGCGAGATCCCATTCCTTGCGCAGCTTCGCGATCTCGGCCTCGGAGAAGGAGCCTTCCTCGATGGCCGAGAGCATCTTGCCGACCGATATCTCGTCTTCGAGAGCTACCTTGGCGGGGCGTTCCGTGGCGCGGCGATGCTCGGTGGTGCGCTTCACCACGTCTTCGATCATCTGCACCAGGCCCATGTGCATGCCGTCGTTCGGATGGTAGATGCGCTCCACACCGTAGCTCTGCAACTCGTTTATCTCTTCCGGGGTGATGGTCCCGCCGCCGCCGCCGAACACGCGGATGTGGCCCGCGCCCCGCTCCTTCAGCATGTCCACCATGTATTTGAAATATTCCATGTGGCCGCCCTGGTAGGAGCTGACGGCGATGCCGTCCGCGTCCTCCTGCAAGGCCGCCCGCACCACGTCCTCCACCGAGCGGTTATGGCCGAGATGGATCACCTCGGCCCCCTGGCTCTGGATCAACCGACGCATGATGTTGATGGCCGCATCGTGGCCGTCGAACAACGAGGCCGCGGTCACGAAGCGCAGCGGGGTCTCGGCTCGCGCCAGGCCGGCTTCCACTTTTTTGGGTGAAGTGCTCATTTGGGCCTTCTAACGCCTCAACATAAGGAATACGTGATCGGGGATACCTACCTATTATACCGAGGGCGCGCTAAAACCGGTCTAAACCGGGGGTGCCATTGACGCGGCCCGCGCGTATAATCCGCGCGCCCCTCGGCCCCCGGGGGCTGATTTTTTTGGGCCGGGTCTGAATCCGCGGGCATCAGGGTGCCGCCGGACGACCCCGCCGAGACATATATCCGTCATCGCCGTTTAAACCATTCCAGCCATATTTTCCGTTCAGGAGGAGCCCATGGAAGTATTCGCCACCCTCGAGAAGATGGGGCATGAAGAGGTCGTGTTTTTCCAGCATAAGGAATCCGGTCTCAAGGCCATCGTGGCCATACACAACACTACGCTCGGCCCCGCTTTGGGCGGCCTGCGCATGTGGCCCTACAAGAACGAGGAAGAGGCGATCACGGACGTGCTGCGCCTCTCGCGCGGCATGACCTACAAGGCCGCGGTCTCGGGCCTGAACTTAGGGGGAGGCAAGGCCGTGATCATCGGCGACCCCTCGCAGAAATCCGAGGCGCTGTTCCGTGCGCTGGGCCGCTTCGTGCAGTCCCTGGGCGGCCGCTACATCACCGCCGAAGACGTGAACACCAGCATCGCCGACATGGACTACATCTTCATGGAGACGGATTACGTGACCGGCGTGCACCCGGTGCACGGCGGCAGCGGCGATCCCTCACCCTTCACCGCCTTCGGCGTGATCCAGGGCATCAAGGCCTGCCTCCAGAACAAGTACGGCCACACGGACCTCGGCAAATCCAGCTACGCGGTGCAGGGCTTAGGGCACGTGGGCTTCCACGTGGTGAAGCATCTGTGCGATGCCGGCGCCAAGGTCTTCGTGACCGACATGCACAAGGACCGGGTCGAGGAATGCGTGAAGCTCGGCGCCGAAGCCGTGGCCATGGACGACATCTACAAGGTGGACGCCAAAGTCTATGTGCCCTGCGCGCTCGGCGCCTCGGTGAACGAGAAGACCATCCCCCAGTTCAAGTTCGAGATCGTGGCGGGCGCCGCCAACAACCAGCTGGCCAACGACGAGTGCGGCGACGAGCTGCACAAGAAGGGCATCCTCTACGCCCCGGACTACGCCATCAACGCCGGCGGCCTCATGAACGTGTCCATCGAGTTGCAGGGCTATGACCGGGAGCGGGCCAACCGCATGGTCAGCGGCATCTACGACATCATGGGCAACATCTTCAAGGTCGCGGAGCGGGACAAGATCCCCACCTACAAGGCCGCCGACCGCCTGGCCGAGGAGCGCATCGCCGCCATCGGCCGCGTGAAGCTGCCCACGGTGAAGCAGAGCTACGAGCGCTACTTCTCCGGGCGCAAGAACGGGCATCATTGACAGAGGGACCTGCGCCCAGGATGGGCGCAGCATTTCGCGGATAGCCGCTATCCGCGAAATGGAGCCTAGCCCGGATTCACTTCGGGCTAGGCGAGTAGAAAAAGGCCACGGACGGCCTTTTTCTATAGACTGGAAGCGCGTGTGGGCACGGATGTGGGCGTTAAACTAGACTATATATAGAGGGCGCTCATGGATAAGACAGTGCAAGACATCAGCACGCGCGTCAGCGAGGAACTCGACCTCCTGCGGGAGACCGTGCGCCGCTTCGCGGAAGCGGAGATAGCCCCGCGAGCCGCGGAGATGGATGAGAAGGGCGAGTTCCCGGAAGACCTGTGGCAGAAGATGGGCGCGCTCGGTCTCCTGGGCGTCACCGTGCCCACGGAGTACGGCGGCTCGGGGCTTAGCTACCTCGCCCACGTGGTGGCCATGGAAGAGATCTCCCGGGCCTCCGCGTCCGTGGGCCTCTCCTACGCCGCCCATTCCAACCTCTGCGTGAACAACCTCTACCTCAACGGCACCGAGGCCCAGCGCAAGAGATACCTGCCCAAGCTCTGCACCGGCGAATGGATAGGCGCACTGGCCATGTCCGAGCCGGGCGCCGGCTCCGACGTGGTGGGCTCCATGAGCTGCCGCGCCGAGAAGAAGGGCGCGGGCTGGGTCGCCAACGGCAGCAAGATGTGGATCACCAACGGCCCGGACGCCCACGTGGCCCTGGTCTATATGCGCACCGCCGGCAAGGAAGCGGGCTCCAAGTGCATGAGCGCCTTCATCATCGAGAAGGGGATGCGCGGGTTCAGCACCGCCCAGAAGCTGGACAAGCTCGGCATGCGCGGCTCCCACACTTCAGAACTGGTGTTCCAGGACTGCGCCATCCCGGAAGCGAACCTGCTGGGCAAGCAGGACGAAGCTGTCTATATATTGATGCGCGGTCTCGACTCCGAGCGCCTGGTGCTCTCCGGCGGACCCATCGGCATCATGCAGGCGGCGCTGGATGTGGTGCTGCCCTACGTGCGCGAACGCAAGCAGTTCGGCAAGCCCATCGGCGAGTTCGAGATCATGCAGGCCAAGATCGCCGACATGTTCGTGGCCCTGCAGACTGCCCGCGCCTTCACCTACCGGGTGTGCGAGCGCTTCGACCGGGGCGAGCCTTCCCGCACGGAAGCCGCCGCCTCCCTGCTCTATAGCTCCGAGAGCGCCGTGAAGGTGGCCCTGGAAGCCATCCAGAGCTTGGGCGGCAACGGTTACATAAACGAATACCCCACCGGCCGCCTGCTGCGGGACGCCAAGCTCTACGATATCGGCGCCGGCACCAACGAGATCCGCAGAATGTTGATAGGGCGCGAACTGTTTCACGGCGGCTGAGGGCTATTCGGCAACTGCTCCCTGCGTTGCTCTACCGCCTACATCCCTGTAGGCGTGCGCTCGGCAGTTACTAGGGAGTTGGACCGCTTCTTTCCATAGCTCGTGAACCAAGTCACGGCAGGCGATGCTCTTAGTTCTGTAAACTTCACTTAAATTAAGTTCTCTTTTTGGAGTCTTCCATGTCCGACCCCGTCGTCATCGTCGCCGCCCGCCGCACCGCCATCGGTTCCTTCCAGGGCCAGTTCTCCAACGTGAGCGCCACGCAGCTTGGCAGTGCGGCTATCGAAGCGGTCTTGGCCGAGACCGGCGTGCAGGGTCCGCAGGTGAGCGAAGTGATCATGGGTTGCGTGCTGCCGGCAGGTTTGGGCCAGGCGCCAGCGCGCCAGGCTTCTTTGGGCGCCAAGCTGCCTAAGTCCGTGCCCTGCACCACCATCAACAAGGTCTGCGGTTCCGGCATGAAGGCCACCATGCTGGCCCATGACCTCATCAGTGCCGGTTCTGCCGAGATCGTGATCGCGGGCGGCATGGAATCCATGACCAACGCGCCCTATCTGCTGCCTGGCGCCCGCGCTGGCTACCGCATGGGCCACCATAAGATCCTCGACCACATGTTCTTCGACGGCCTGCAGAACCCCTACGATGGCGAGATGATGGGTTTCTTCGGCGAGCTCTGTGCGGACAAGTACAAGTTCGGCCGCGAGGAGCAGGACAACTACGCCATCGAATCCGTGAAACGCGCCCAGAAAGCCATGGCCAACGGCATGTTCAAGGCCGAGACCGTGCCGGTCACGGTCAAGAGCCGCAAGGGCGATTACCTGGTGGATAACGACGAAGAGCCGGGCAAGTGCGACATCAAGAAGATCCCGACCCTGAAGCCCGCGTTCAAGAAGGAAGGTGGCACCGTGACCGCCGCCACCTCTTCCTCCATCTCCGACGGCGCTGCGGCACTCGTGCTCATGCGCGCGAGCCTGGCGAAAGAACATTCCCTCACGCCCCTGGCGTGCATCGTGGGCCACGCCAGCTTCGCCCAGGAACCGGCCTGGTTCACCACCGCGCCCGTGGGCGCCATGGCGAAACTGCTCAAACAGGTGAGCTGGGCGCCGAAGGACGTGGATCTCTACGAGATCAACGAGGCTTTCGCTGTGGTGCCCATGGCCGCCATGACCGAACTCAAGCTGGATCACTCTAAGGTGAACGTGCACGGCGGCGCCGTCGCTCTCGGCCACCCCATCGGCGCCAGCGGCGCCCGCATCCTGGTGACCCTCATCCACGCCTTGAAAGCTCGCGGCGGCAAGCGCGGTGTGGCGTCCCTCTGCATCGGCGGTGGAGAGGCGACGGCGATGGCTGTTGAGCTCATCTAATGGAGTTCCGATTTGGAGTACGTCATTCCGGCGAAAGCTGGAATCCAGTCATCTAGACCTGGACCCCGGCTTTCGCCGGGGTGACGAAACCAAAGATCTGAACTGCCCAAGTGATTAAAATCCTAGCCATCTCAGGCAGTCTTCGGGCTGCTTCGACGAACACGCTACTCCTCCGGGCGGCCGTGAAGGCGGCACCGGAGGACGTGTCGGTGACTCTCTATGAAGGCCTGGGCAAGCTGCCCCTCTTCAACCCCGACCTCACGGAAGCGCTGCCGCCTGCGGCGGCAGACCTGCGTGCGCGGCTCGCCGCCGCTGATGGTTTGCTCATCGCTTCGCCGGAATACGCCCACGGCGTGCCCGGCGGCCTGAAGAACGCGCTGGATTGGATCGTTGGCTGGGGCGAGTTCGCCGACAAACCGGTGGCGTTCTTCAACACGTCTGAATACGGCGAGCATGCGAAAGCCTCCCTGGCGGAGATCCTACGCACCATGTCCGCCCATCTCGTGCCCGAGGCGAGCCTCACGGTGCACCTGCGCGGCAGCAAACCGGAAGAAGCGGCACCCAAGCTCGCGACGCCGGAAGTCCAGGAAGCCCTGCGCCGCGCTCTCGTGACCTTCGCCAGCGCGATCCGCGTACGACAGGCGGCCTCTCCCGCCTGAACCGTCGCGCCCACAGGCTATAATCGGTCCGTCCATGGGGCACTCCAAAGGGGACCGGATCATGCGCAAGCTCGTGTCGTTGGTGGCGCTCCTGGCCCTCCTCTCCGGCTGCTCCACCTACGCGCCCGGCGAGGACAAGAAGGGCGTGGCCCTCCAAGACGTGGCTTCCCAGGTGCTCACGGCCGTGCGCACCTACATGGACGAGAACGCGCGCCCCCCCAGGACCCTCCAGGACCTGGTGCCGAAATACCTGCCCGCCATCCCCGACGAACCGCATATCAAATATGACCTGAAGAGCATGCGGCTCGACTTCCTGTACACCCAGGATGACAAGGCCGGTGCGCAAGTGGCCTGCCACGCCGTAGTCGGCGAGACCGAATGGGTGTGTACCGGTATCTACCAGAGTCAGTGACAAGCAGACCTTAAGCAAAGGGCCCGCTCATGCCTATCCTCAAGTCATCCATAGACACGAACTCCAAGGAGTTCACTGCCAACCGCGGGCACATGCAGAAACTGGTGGATGAGCTGCGGGCCCAGCAGGCCAAGGCGGCGCTCGGCGGCGACGAGAAAGCCCGCAAGAAACACATGGACCGCGGCAAGCTGCTGCCCCGGGAGCGCATCGAGGCGCTCCTGGATCGCGGCTCGCCTTTCCTGGAACTCTCGCCCCTGGCGGCCCACGGCATGTATGACGGCGACGCCCCCTGCGCAGGCATCGTCACCGGCATCGGCCGCGTGCATGGCCGCGAAGTGCTGGTGGTGGCCAACGACGCCACCGTGAAGGGCGGCACCTATTACCCCGTGACCGTGAAGAAGCACCTGCGCGCCCAGGAAGTGGCCCTGGAGAACCGGCTACCCTGTGTGTATCTCGTGGATTCCGGCGGCGCCTTCCTGCCGCTGCAAGACGAAGTGTTCCCCGATAAAGAACATTTCGGCCGCATCTTCTATAACCAGGCACGGCTCTCCCGTGAACGCATCCCCCAGATCGCTGTGGTCATGGGCTCCTGCACCGCCGGCGGCGCCTATGTGCCTGCCATGTGCGACGAGGCCATCATCGTGCGCAACCAGGGCACCATCTTCCTGGGCGGCCCGCCGCTGGTGAAAGCCGCCACCGGCGAAGTGGTGGACGCAGAGACTTTGGGCGGCGGCGACGTGCACAGCAAGATCTCCGGCGTGGTGGATCACTTAGCCGACAACGATGCCCATGCCCTGCAGATGGCGCGGGATATCCTCGGCCACATGAACTACCAGCGGCCGGGTTGGCTGATGAAGCAGACTTCCGCCGAGCCGCGCTACCCGGCGGATGAGCTCTACGGCGTGGTGCCGCAAGAGACTCGCTTCCCTTACGACGTGCACGAGATCATCGCGCGTCTCGTGGACGGTTCCGAGTTCCAGGAGTTCAAGGCCAACTACGGCAAGACCCTCATCACCGGCTTCGCCCATCTCTATGGCGCACCTGTGGGCATCATCGCCAACAACGGCATCTTATTCTCGGAGTCGGCACTCAAGGGCGCCCACTTCATCGAGCTCTGCGAACAGCGGCGCATCCCGCTCATATTCCTGCAGAACATCACCGGTTTCATGGTAGGCAAGAAATACGAACACGGCGGCATCGCCAAAGACGGCGCCAAGATGGTGACAGCGGTGGCCTGCGCCACGGTGCCGAAGTTCACGGTCATCGTCGGCGGCAGCTTCGGCGCGGGGAACTACGCCATGTGCGGCCGGGCTTACGGCGCCCGCTTCCTGTGGATGTGGCCCAACGCCCGTATCTCCGTCATGGGCGGCGAACAGGCGGCCTCGGTGCTCGCCACCGTGAAGCGTGACGGTATCGAATTGAAGGGCGGCAAGTGGAGCAAGGAAGAGGAAGAAGCCTTCAAATCTCCCATCCGCGGCCAATACGAGAATCAAGGCCATCCTTATTACGCCACCGCCCGCCTCTGGGACGATGGCATCATCGACCCCGCCGACACCCGCCGGGTGCTGGGCTTGGCCCTCGCCTCCGCCGAGAATGCGCCGCTGGAAACGGGCGGCAGGTTCGGCGTGTTCAGGATGTGACGGATGAAGGAGCGTTTACGCTATCTATTATTCGGCGCCTTGACGGGAGTAATCATCGGCCTGCTAATTTGCCTTGTTATGCTGTTTTTCGGAAATGTGGGTTATGCCATTTGGGTTCTATTTGACTGCGCATTGCTATTTGGAATCGTTGGCACACTGTTCGGGCGGAAGTCCGAATCGTTCTTTCGTGGATTATTTGGTTGGTTAGCAATACTGCCATAGAGAACTGAAAATGACTGAAGGCATCCTGCTGCTCCATACCGACTCCCACGGCGTCGCGACGCTCACGTTGAACCGTGAGGAGAAACACAACGCCTTCGACGATGTGATAGTCGCTGAACTCACCGCCAAGCTGAAGCAGCTGGACGCCGATCCCGCCGTGCGGGTGGTGGTGCTCACTGCCGTGGGCAAGACCTTCTCCGCCGGCGGCGATCTCGGCTGGATGCGCTCCATGGCCAAGTTCAGCGAGAAGGAAAATCTGGAGGACGCCCTCAAGCTGGCGGACCTCATGGAGACCTTATACGGTCTCAGCAAACCCACCATCGCGCGGGTCAACGGCCCGGCTTACGGCGGCGGTGTGGGTCTTGTGGTCTGCTGTGACATCGCCATCGCCACTCAGAGCGCCAAGTTCGCCTTGACTGAAGTGCGTCTGGGGCTGGTGCCCTCGGTGATCTCCCCTTACGTCATCGCCGCCATCGGTGCCCATCAGGCCCGCCGCTACTTCCTCACCGCCGAACTCATCGAAGCGAAGCAAGCCTATGACATGGGCTTGGTGCACGAGGTGGTGACCGCCGATATCCTGGACGAGACCATAGGCACGCTGGTCACGGCGCTGCTCAAGGCCGGCCCCAAGGCGCTGCTCGCCGCGAAGCGGCTCATCGCGGAGCAATCCGGCCATGACCTGCATGCCGTGAAGAAGCGCACCGCTGAACTCATCGCCAAACTCCGGGTATCGCCGGAAGGACAGGAGGGCTTATCCGCCTTCCTCGAGAAGCGCCCGCCGAACTGGAATCGCGAAAAGTGAAGCTTGAGGCCAAGCGCAGCCTTAGCTGGATGCTCTTGACTGCGGCATATCTCATCTTTGGTATCGCGACGGAATTCGCCCGGACTTACCACTGGGCAGACTATTATCAGATCATCTTCGTGGTCGTAGCCTTAACGCTTTTCTTTAGTTGGTACTATTTTGATTCACTGATAGTAGGATATCCACGTACTAAACTTTTAAATTTTCTTGTCTTGGCCCTGACCTTGATTGGGATACCCGGTTATCTGTTTGCGAGCCGTGGACCAAAGAAAGGGTTCATCGGCACGGGGATATTCCTAGGTTTTCTCTTCGCTACATTTATCTTGAGTTGGTTCGGCGCAATATTGGGATACATAGCCCTCCGCTTCTACTACGGAAAATGAGTCTTGTCATGATCGACCACATCGGTTTTTCGGTCTCGAACCTGAAGCGCAGCGTGGCGTTCTACAAGGCCGCCCTTGCACCCCTGGGTGTGACCCTGATGGTGGAACTGGATAAGGACATGACCGGCGGCTACGAAGGTGCCGGCTTCGGCAGTGATGGTAAGCCTTACTTCTGGATCGGCATCGGCAAACCCGTGAAGAGCCACACCCATGTGGCCTTCCTGGCGAAGGACCGCGTCGGCGTCGCAGCCTTCTACGAAGCCGCCATCAAAGCCGGCGGCAAGGACAACGGCCTGCCGGGTCTCAGGCCCCATTATCACAAGGATTATTTCGGTGCTTTCGTGCTGGACCCCGACGGCCACAATATCGAAGCCGTCTGCCACAGACCTGCCTAAAGCTACTGCGCTTGGCAGGGCGTTGTTGCGCTTCGGACTCGCAATCCTCACGTACGGAAGAGTACGCTCCGGGTTGCTCGCCTCGCGCGCCTAGCCCTGCCTGCGCTCGTGACGCTTTAGGTCAGCCCTTGCATAGATATGTAAGACTGAACATGAAGGATTGAAACCATGCTGCTGATCGTCAGGACATTACACGTCCTCGCCGCCATCTGGTACACCTGCGGCGTCGCAGGCTACATCGTCGCGCGCCTCGCGGCACTGCACACCGAAGACGTGCGCGGTGTGGGAGCCCTCGTGAGGCTGATGGGCCACTTCCGGAACCTCATGATCCGGCCCGGCGGCGCCCTCTTGGTGATCTTCGGCCTCCTGACGGCCTATTACGAAGCCTGGCCCCGCTTCTCCATCCACGCCATCATCCTGCTCGTCATCTTCGTGCCCTTCATGGTCATGACGGTCAAGGGCCTGCACAAGCTGGAAGCCGCCGGTGCCGAGGCTGTGAAGTCTGGTTCCGTGACTCCGGAGCTCAGCGCCGCCATGCGCGCACGCCCGCTGGTGATCGGCGACTATGGCATCGGCGTCATCACCGTGCTGTTCTTGCTCATGATGCTGCTCAAACCGACCTGATGCAGCGGTGGCCATAACAAGAAGTTAGAATAGGCCGATGTTCAAGAAGATACTCATCGCCAACCGCGGCGAGATCGCCTGCCGTGTCATGCGCACTTGCAAACGCCTGGGCGTGCGCACCGTCGCGGTGTATTCCGATGCGGATCGCCATGCCCTCCACGTGCAGATGGCGGACGAAGCGGTGCACATCGGGCCTGCCCGGGCGGCGGAGTCTTACCTGAACGCCGAGCGCATCCTGGCAGTCGCAAAACAGACCGGCGCCGAGGCGGTGCACCCGGGTTACGGCTTCCTTTCGGAGAACGAGGATTTCGCCCGGGCCTGCGCCAAGGCCGGCATCGTCTTCATCGGACCGACGCCGGAAGCCATCGACCTCATGGGCTCCAAGAGCGCCGCGAAATCCCTCATGGAGAAAGCCAAGGTGCCGGTGACCCCCGGTTACCACGGCGACAAACAGGACCTGAAGACGCTCGAAGCGGAAGCAGCCCGCACCGGCTGGCCCCTGCTCATCAAGGCGGTGGCGGGCGGCGGTGGCAAGGGCATGCGCATCGTGCGCAACGCAGGTGAATTCAAGGAAGCCCTCGAAGGCGCCCGGCGCGAAGCCAAGGCTGCCTTCGGCGACGACAAGGTGCTGCTTGAGAAGTATCTGGAACAACCCCGCCACATCGAGTTCCAGATATTCGGCGACAGTCACGGCAACGTGGTGCATCTCTTCGAACGGGAATGCTCACTGCAACGCCGCTTCCAGAAGGTGCTGGAAGAGACTCCCTCCCCTTTCCTGGATGCGGCCATGCGCAAGCAGATGGGCGAGGCCGCAGTGGCGGCGGCGAAGGCCGTCAACTACGTGAACGCCGGCACCATCGAGTTCATCGTGGGTGCGGACCGCACCTTCTATTTCATGGAGATGAACACCCGCCTGCAGGTGGAGCACCCCATCACCGAGGAGACCACCGGCGTGGATCTCGTGGAATGGCAGTTGCTCGTGGCTGCCGGCGGCAAGCTGCCCCTGAGCCAGGACAAGATCACCCAGCGGGGCCACGCCATCGAAGTGCGGCTCTACGCCGAGAACGCCGACAAGGGTTTCCTGCCTGCCACCGGCCGCATAGACGCCCTGTATATCTCCCCCGCCGAAGCGGTGCGGGTGGATACCGGTGTGCGCAGCGGTGACGAGATCAGCATCCACTACGACCCCATGATCGCCAAGGTCACGGTGCGCGGCAAAGACCGCTCCCAGGCGGTGGCCGAACTGCGCGACGCCCTCGCCCGCAGCGCGGTCTTCGGTCTCGTGACCAACCTGCCGCTCTTGCGCGGCATCGCCCGCCATCCCGACTTCGCTGCCGGGCATTTCGATACGGGCTTCATCGAACGCGCCCTCAAGGATCTCCTGGCGCGTCCACCGCTCTCAGCAGCAGCCCTCGCGGCTGCCGCTGCGAACACGCTCTCCAGACTTCCATCGGCCGGCCCCTGGTCTGCCGATGGCTGGCGCCTGGGTGGCGGGCGCGGCGTGAACCTGGTGGCCCGGGACAGCGCCGGCAAGGAGCATCCCTTGCATGTCGCCGGCAGTGCGGATGATTTCATCCTCGAGTTCGAAGGCGCGAGCCATGCGGTGCGCGCCCAGCATCTCGGCAGCTCCGCCTGGACCGTGACCGTGGACGGCAAAACCCATGCCGCCGAAGTCTTGAGCTACGGTGCAGACGTGCAGGTGTCGCTCGAGGCGGAAGCCCACAACTTCAGCCTCACCACACCCTATTCCCCCAAGCCGGGCCGCGTGGCGGATGAAGCCGCCCATCCCTTGAGCCCCATGCCGGGCCGGGTGGTGGCGGTGCATGTGAAGCCCGGTGATAGAGTGGAGCCCGGTCAGGCACTCATGGTGCTGGAAGGCATGAAGATGGAATACACGGTGAAAGCCACGGTGGCCGGCGTCATCGAGAAAGTGCTGCACTCAGTCGGCTCCATGGTGGATGCAGAAGCACCATTAGTGGATATCAAACCGAGTGATGCGTAATGGGTAATTTTCCGAAAGCCGTCAAGATCGTGGAAGTGGGCCCGCGGGACGGCCTGCAGAACGAGAAGGCCACCATCCCCGCTGCCGCCAAGATCGAGTTCATCAATCGCCTGTCGGACACCGGTCTCAAGACCATCGAAGCCACGAGCTTCGTGAGCCCCAAGTGGATACCCCAACTGGCGGACGCCGAAGAAGTCTTCCGGGGCATCAGCCGCCGACCCGGCGTCGCCTACCCCGTGCTGGTGCCGAACGAGCGCGGCATGGAGCGGGCGTTGCCTTGCGGTGTGCAGGAGATCGCGGTGTTCACCGCAGCCTCCGAGACCTTCAACCAGAAGAACATCAACTGCTCCATCGCCGAATCCATCGAGCGCTTCAAGCCGGTGATGGCGCTGGCGGCGAAGCACTCCATCCGCGTGCGCGGCTATATCTCCACCGTCATCGGCTGCCCTTACGAGGGCGCCATCAAACCCGAAGCCGCAGCCCGGGTCGCGAGAGAGCTGGCCGCCATCGGCTGCTATGAGATCTCGCTGGGCGACACCATCGGCGTCGGCACGCCGGTGAAGGCCCAGGCCATGCTGGCGGCGGCCGCGGCAGAAGTGCCCATGGCCAAACTGGCCGTGCATTTCCACGACACCTACGGCCAGGCGCTGGCCAACATCCACGCCTGCCTGGAGATGGGTGTGGCCGTGGTGGACTCCTCCACTTCGGGTCTCGGCGGCTGCCCCTATGCGAAAGGCGCCACCGGCAACGTGGCCACGGAAGACGTGCTATTCATGCTCACAGGCATGGGCATAGAGACCGGCGTGGATATGACGAAACTTCTGGCTGCGGGCGCGTTCATAAGTGAGACCCTGCACCGCATACCCGAAAGCAAACTGGGCCGCGTACCGCCAGACAGTCGCCGCAACCCTTAACGCTCAGCAAGGAGCATGGCCATGAACCTCATCCTGCGTTCGACGATCCTCGCTGCTCTCGCCATGGCCGCGCCCGCGATGGCAGCGGATTTCCCCGGCCTCGCGCCGCAGCTCAAGGCCCTGGACGTGCAGTCGGGCCACTGGATCTACAAGGGCACCACCGAGTTCGGCGGCAAACCAGGCACTTTCACCTGGGACGAGCACTGCGGCTGGTCCTCCGACAAGCTGTTCCTGATGTGCAGCTTCGACAACGACTGGTCCGGGGACAAGGTGCAGTCCCTGGTGGTGGACAGCTGGAACGGGCAGGACAAAGCCTACTGGCACTACGAGTTCTTCGCCGTGGGCGGCAGCGGCGCCAAGCCCTTCTCCTCCAAGATGACCATCGCCGGCAACACCTGGACCGAGACCGGTGAAGACGATGACAAGGGCAAGAAGAGCTACGACCGCATCAGCTACGTCTATACCTCACCGACCCAGGTCACCGTGAAGATCGAGGTGTCAGCGGACCAGAAACAGTGGAAGACTGTATTGGACGGTACCGGCACCAAACAGCTCTGATCACTGCTTCGCGGTCACCACGATCTGCCCCTTCATGAAGGGATGCAGGCTGCAGAAGTACTCGTAGCTGCCCGGTGTGGTGAAGGTGTAGGAATAATCATCCCCCTTATCGAGGCCGCCGGACCCAGTGAAGCGCTTGTCGCTACTCACCACCGAGTGCACCGTCTCGTCCTGGTTCACCCAGGTCACGGTGGTACCTGCCGCCACCGTGAGCACCTCCGGATCGAACTTGTAGTTCAGGATCGCGATCTTGACCTCTGCACCCGTGACGGGCTTATCATCAGCCAGCACGCTGCCTACGAACATCACGCCAGCCATCGTCATCATGCTGGTAAAAAATAAATATCCAAACAAACTCTTTCGCACGACTAGTTCTCCAAAATAATTAGCGGGGACGCCAAAAATAGCGGATTTTGGTTCCTGGCAAGGCGCGGACGGCCGAGGGTCCGACGATTCGTCGGACGGGCATACAGGGATGTATGCCCTGGAGTTCAAGTCGCGCAGGATAGCGCGACGTAGAACCGCAGCGTAAATGTAGTACGTGGAGGTCCGCCGCATACGGCGGACGAGGAAGGCCGGCTGCCGCTCTCGGGCATCCTGCCCTCCGCGGCATCAAGGTCATCCTGACCAGAACGCCGCCAGGGAGCAAAAGACGCATTTTTCGCGCGTGTCACAAAGCCAGGCTGGTATCGGTGACGGCCAGCGGTCCCTTCACATCGAGGTGGCGTATCTCACGTAAACCGAGGTAGCTCGCGAGCTGCCCGGCCGGCACCGTGAGGGGGCCGGGACTCGGGGCTGCGCCCGGCTGCGGTTGGGGATAAGCCGTGCCACGGGCGGTGTAGAAGGTCATGTTGCCTTCGATCTTCTGCTGGATCTGGTGGATATGGCCGTTCAGCACCGTCACGGAACCGAAGCGGCGCAGATAGGTGTAGAGCTGCGGCGCATCGGAGGTGCCCCAACCCCAGGGCTCATAGACCGTCCACAAGGGGATGTGGGCGAACACCAGGATGGGCGTGCTGCTGGATACGTGCTTGAGATCCTTCTCCACCCATTCGAGCTGTTCGGCACCGAGCCCGGACATGCTGCCCTGCTTGAAGTCCAGCACGTTGACGAGCCCCACGCAGTGCACACCGCGGTAATCGAAGCTGTAGTAGCCCTTGCCGGAACTCCCGAGACCGAAGCGCCGGAAATACTCTGCGCCGTTGTCGCCGATGGTGTCGTGCTCGCCGGGGGTGAAGAACATGCTGTCGGTCTTGATGCCCTTGAAGGCCTGCTGGGCCGTGTCGAACTGCTCCGGTTTTGAGAGGTGCGAGACATCCCCCGTGTGCAGTACGAAAGATGGCGCCTGTGGCAGGCGGTTGACGTGATCGATGGCCACCTGCAGGGTCGCCAGCACGTTCGGATTGGCTTCCTGGTGGAAACCCACGTGGCTATCGCTGATCTGCACGAAACTGAAGTCAGCACCGGTCGCGGCGTCGGAGGACGCGCCATCCAGGGTGGCGGCGCTCAATACCCCGCTCTTCATGGTCCAGAGCACGCCGGCTCCGCCCCAGCCCATGCATTTCAGCAGACGACGGCGGTCAGGATCGTGGCCGGGGCTAGTCTCGGGCTTCTTCATGATTGCCTCCATTCGGCATTCGGTACACGCGGACGGATGCCCGCATTTGCTATGCCGTACTGGAAATGCCGCGCGCCTATTCCGTATTCCCGGCCGGGGAATAAAAAATCGGGATGGGCAGTCGTTGGCAGTGCAAGCGGAGTTCCCCCGCAGCATCGCCCTGCCAAGACATCCTTAAGGATCAGGCTCCAAGTCCCATCCGGCCGCACGCGTTTTTTCCGCGCTATTCAATCAGTTATAATGGCCGCCGGTTTCGGGTCCCACCGTCGCGCCTGCGCTGACGCCCTACGACAAAGCACGTCCAGATGGAAAAAAAGCGCATCCGGGTCGGTATCCTCTTCGGCGGCAAGTCCGCGGAGCACGAGATCTCGCTGCTCTCCGCCAAGAACGTCATCGACGCCATCGACAAGACCAAATATCAACCGGTGCTCATCGGCATAGACAAGGCCGGGCGCTGGGTCACGAACGAACCCTCGAAGTTCCTGCTGGACAGCGCTGACCCCAAGCTCATACGGCTGAACAAGTCCGAGAGCACGGGCGTGGCCCTGGTGCCCCAGAGCAACGGCCGGCTCACGGATCTCGACACCAGCGGCCTGGATCAGAGCGTGGACGTGGTGTTCCCCATCCTGCACGGCCCCATGGGCGAGGACGGCACCATCCAGGGCCTGCTCAAGCTCGCGGGCGTGCCCTTCGTGGGCGCGGGGGTGCTGGGCTCAGCGGTCGGCATGGACAAAGACGTGATGAAGCGCCTGCTGCGGGACGCCGGCCTGCCGGTGCCGAAGTTCCAGGTGTTCCACCGCAAGCACCCGCCGGCGTTCGATGTCGTGGTGAAAGCCCTCGGCCTGCCGTTGTTCGTGAAGCCCGCGAACCTGGGTTCGTCGGTCGGCATCAGCAAGGCCAAGGACCAGGTGGGCTTCGAGAAGGCGGTGAAGGAAGCCTTCCGTTACGACGGCAAGATATTGGTGGAAGAGAACATCAAGGGCAGGGAGATCGAGTGCGCGGTGCTGGGCAACGACGATCCCAAGGCCTCGGTACCCGGTGAGGTCATCCCCAGCCACGAGTTCTATTCCTATGAAGCCAAGTACCTGGACGAGAGCGGCGCGCGCCTCGAGATCCCCGCGAAACTGGACGCAGCCACGGTCAAGCGCGTGCAGGAGCTGGCGGTGAAGACCTTCAAGGCCTTGAGCTGTGAAGGCATGGGTCGGGTGGATTTCTTCCTGACGACGGACGGCAGCCTCTACGTGAACGAGATCAACACCATCCCCGGTTTCACCAAGATCAGCATGTACCCCAAGATGTGGGAAGCGAGCGGCATCGGCTACACCGACCTCATCAGCCGTTTGATCGAACTCGCCATGGAGCGCTTCGAGCACGAACGCACCCTCTCCACCTCGTACGACGATTGAGTCATGAAAACCAACAGACTGGTCCTGCTGCGCCACGGCTTCAGCGAGTGGAACAAGGAAAACCGTTTCACCGGCTGGACCGACGTGGACCTGGCACCGGAAGGCATCGCCGAGGCCCATGAGGCCGCGCGACTCATGAAGAAAGAAGGCTTCAGCTTCGATACCGCCTATACCTCGGTGCTGAAGCGCGCCATCCGCACGCTCTGGCTGGTGCAGGAAGATCTCGACCTCATGTGGATACCGGTGCACAAGGACTGGCGTCTGAACGAACGCCATTACGGCGGCCTGCAGGGCCTGAACAAGGCCGAGACCACGAAGCAATACGGCGACGAGCAGGTGAAAGTCTGGCGCCGGAGCTATGACATCCCGCCCCCGGCCTTGGCCAAGAAAGACCCGCGCCACCCGAAGCACGACCCGCGCTACGCGGATCTCAAGGCCAAGGAACTGCCCGCCACCGAGAGCCTCAAGGACACGGTGGCGCGCTTCGTGCCCTATTGGCGCTCCAAGATCCTGCCGGCCATGCAGCGCGGGGAACGGGTCATCATCGTGGCCCACGGCAATTCCCTGCGCGCCTTGGTGAAGCACCTGGACGGCATGGAGAACGATGAGATCGTGGCCCTCAACATCCCCACCGCCCTGCCCCTGGTCTATGAGTTCGACCGCAACTTCAAGGCCAAACGCCATTACTATCTGGGGGACCCGGAAAAGGCCGCCGCCGCGGCCCAGGCTGTGGCCAACCAGTCCAGGGCTTGAGCCGGACGATATTTAGGGGTGAAATAAAGCCCCTCCCGGACCGGTCTTCGATTGGTTGTGCGGGCTTAATCTATCTCGAGGGGTAAGGGTGGCCAGATCCGATAACTTGGGGCGTTTCGAGCAGACGGTGTTGCCGCATATGGACGCCGCCTATAACCTCGCGCGCTGGCTGACCCGCAACGACCACGATGCCGAGGACGTGGTGCAGGAAGCGGTGCTGCGCGCCTACCGTTTCTTCGACGGCTTCCAGGGAACCGAACCGCGCCAATGGCTGCTCAAGATCGTGCGCAACACCTTCTACACCTGGTATGGCAAGAACCGCGGCCAGGCCCTCACGGAGAACCTGGGTGACGAGGCCCTGGATATCCCCGGGAATGAAATGGGTCTCGAAGAAGTCTTAGTAAGAGACCACGGCAAGAAGGCGCTCATGAGCGCCATCGAAAGCCTGCCGCTGGAGTTCCGCGAAGTACTGTTGCTGCGTGAGTTCGAAGGCTATTCATACAAAGAGATAGCCGACGCCATCGAGGCCCCCATCGGCACGGTGATGTCCCGCCTCTCACGGGCCCGTCAATCCCTGAAACACCGCTTGAGCGGACAGAAGCTTGGAGATTTCTTTTGAACTGTAAGGAGCTGGAGACACTGCTGCATCCCTACCTGGACGGCGAACTAACGCCGGGCCAGCGCGCGGACGCGGACAAGCATCTGGAAGGCTGTGCGGATTGCCAGGCCCAACTCAAGGATTGGCAGGCCTTGCACGAAGTCATGCAGGCTCCTGAACTCCGCCACCGCGCCAGCGACACCCTGCGCCAGCGCCTGCGCGGCGAATTGCAGAAAGCCGATGCGCGCCCGGCCCGTGCACATTGGCCGCGGTGGGCCGCGGCGGCAGCTGTGGTGGTGGTCTGTGCCGGCCTCGCCTGGACTTTCATACCCCACGGTGACGAGGACGACGCCATGGTGGATGCGGCCGTGGCCCAGCAGGAGCATGCCGTCTCCAGCAAGCGCCTGACCGACCTCAATTCCACCAGTCCGAGCCTGATCGAAGGCTGGCTCAGCCACCAGCTGCCCTTCGTGCCGCCGGTGCAGGATCTCGCCGCCCAGGGTTATGCCCTGGTGGGTGTGCGCGTGGACCAGGTGAAGGATGAGCCGGCCGCGGCCCTCACCTACCGCCATGGGGCCAGCGTGATCACCGTCTTCGTATGCCGGGCGAAGAAACCGGGCGACAAGGACCTCGACCAGGACACCCAGGACGACTACCACGTGGTCTATTGGACCCATGGGAACTACAGCTTCTGGACCGTATCCGACCTCAGCGCCGACGAACTCAAGCATTTCGGCACCCTGCTGCGCGCGGCCACCTGAGCCGCTCAAGACCGTTCGTTTCCCGGTAAAATAGCCGCCCCATAGAGCCACGCGGGCGGTTCCCATGCGATTCGAGAAACTCCATGCCATCGTGTCCGGCGGCGCCTCCGGCCTTGGCTTCGCCACTTGCGAACGGGTGGTGAAAGCCGGCGGCAAGGTCGCCATGCTGGACCTCAACGAGCAGCAGGGCCAGGAGGCAGCGAAGAAACTTGGGGTAGGCGCCCTCTTCATCAAGACCGATGTCTCCTCCGAGAAAGACGTGAACACCGCCGTAGCGCGGGCCAAGGATGCCTTCGGCAGTCTGCAGCTCGCGGTGAATTGCGCGGGCATCCTGGGCGCCGGTCGCGTGCTGGGCAAGGAAGGCCCCATGGCCTCAGACTTCTTCGCCAAGGTCATCACGGTGAACCTAGTGGGCAGCTTCAACCTCATCAAGGCTGCCGCCAACGTCATGCAGCAGAACGGGCCCAACGAGGAAGGCGAGCGCGGCGTGATCGTGAACACCGCTTCCGTGGCTGCCTACGAAGGCCAGATCGGCCAGGCCGCCTACTCCGCCTCCAAGGGCGGCGTGGTGGGCATGACCCTGCCCATCGCGCGGGAGTTCTCCCGCTTCGGCATCCGCGTCATGACCATCGCCCCCGGCATCTTCTGGACTCCCATGATGGCCGGCATGTCCGAGGAAGTGCAGAAATCCCTGGGTGCCCAGGTGCCCTTCCCCTCGCGCCTCGGCAAGCCGGAAGAATATGCCCAGCTGGTGCAACAGATCTGCGAGAGCGTCATGCTGAACGGCGGCACCATCCGCCTGGATGGCGCCATCCGCATGCAGCCTAAATAAGACCGCATGCAAATCCAGCGGGATGTGATGACGTATGACATGGTGGTGGTGGGCGCCGGTCCCGCCGGCCTCGGTTTCGCCATCCGCCTGAAGCAGCTCTCCCCTGAGAAGACCGTGTGCGTGCTGGAGAAAGGCTCCCAGGTGGGCGCCCACATCCTCTCGGGTTGCGTCATGGAGCCCAAGGCTCTGGATGGACTCCTGCCGGAATGGCGCAAGACTCCGCCGGCCATCTGTGTACCCGCGGCGAAAGATGAGTTCGCGCTGCTCACCAAGACAGGCCGCATCAGACTGCCGACGCCGCCCCAGATGGAGAACCAGGGCAACTTCATCATCTCGCTGGGCAGTCTCTGCGCCTGGCTCGGCACCCAGGCGGAGGCCTTGGGCGTGGATGTGTTCCCGGGCTTCACGGCCGCCGCACCTCTTATAGAAGACGGCAAAGTCATGGGGGTGCGCTGCGGCGACATGGGCCTGGAGAAAGATGGCACTCCTGGCCCCAACTTCGCCGCCGGCGTGGATATCCGCGCAGGCACCACTGTGATGGCGGAAGGCTGCCGCGGCAGCGTGAGCAAACGCCTTATAAAGGAGTTCCGCCTGGACGCGGACTCCTCGCCCCAGACCTATGGCTTGGGCTTCAAGGAACTCTGGCATCTGCCCCCGGGCCGGGTGCAGCCGGGCCTCATCCAGCACACCCTAGGCTGGCCGCTGGATACCGATACTTACGGTGGTAGCTTCCTCTATCACCTGGATCAGGACCGGGTATATATAGGTTTCGTGGTGGGGCTCGATTACCAGGACCCGGACTTCCAGCCCTTCGAGGCCTTCCAGCAGTTCAAGCACCATCCCAGCGTGAAGCCCTTGCTGGAAGGCGGCGAGATCCTCTCTTCCGGCGCCCGCACGCTGATAGAAGGTGGTTTGCAATCGCTCCCCAAGCTGGAGATGCCGGGCGCGCTGCTCATCGGCGATGCCGCCGGCACCTTGAACGTGCCCAAGATCAAGGGCGTGCACATGGCCCTGCGCTCCGGCATGCTGGCGGCGGAGCATCTGGCTGAGAAAGGCACGAGTGAGGGTTTCGATGCCCGCTGGCGCCGCTCGCCTTCCGCGAAAGAACTCCACACCGTCCGCAATCTCCGCCCCGGCTTCCGCTGGGGACTCTGGGCGGGACTCATCAATGCAGCCCTCGAGACCATCACCTTCGGTCTCCTGCCCTGGACCCTCAAGAACCACGCGGACTGGTCCAGCTTGAAGAAGCGCGCCTCTGCGGCACGTCACGCCGATGATTACGTGACCCGCACCCTGCCGCCACGCGACCGGTTGGCTTCGGTGTACTTTGCTACCACGACCCATGACGAGCATCAGCCGGCCCACCTCAAGGTGTCGGACACGGACATCTGCGCTACCCGCTGCGCGGAAGAATTCGGCAACCCCTGCACCCGCTTCTGCCCGGCTCAGGTCTATGAGATGGTGCAGGATGGCGACAAGAAGCGCCTACAGATCAATGCCGCCAACTGCGTGCACTGCAAGGCCTGCGACATCAAAGACCCTTACGAGATAATCACCTGGACGACGCCCGAGGGCGGCTCAGGCCCTAATTATCAAAATTTATGAGATTTCATAGAACTTCTATCTTATGCATAACAGCGGTATTGGCATTATCCGCGGGCAGAGTACGTGGAGATGACCACAGAATCACTCTATTGGACTGCGATAAAGAGACAAATTGCGTGCCGATGCTGCTAGATGTTTCCGAACCAGATGAAAAAGACTTAATCGCAAATCGCACAGAAGCACCTGATGGAAACACACTGTTTGAGATAAATATCACAGGCATCATCGGCGGGAAAAATGCGCCGTTGACTGTGTACTTCACCGGATATACCGACGGAATAGAATGCACGGCTTTTGGTCAAGGCACTGTGGGGTTCCTGGGTTTCTCGAACAGCGGAAACCCTATAATCAAGACATCCATTGGCCCTTTGGAAATACTCGATAAGAAACTTTTGGTTGGTTGTAAAAATTGCATAGAGCGCCTGGATAAGAATAAAGAGATCACCGCGAAATACCCGACCCCTTCCTGGGACCTTATGCTTACTGGAAACAAGGAAACCGATTTTTCTATAGGCACTGATGGCAAGGAATACATGAGACACGGAGCCAAATGCCTTTGGCTTCCTCAAAACGATTTGATCCATGAGGTCAGTCCCGCGATGTGCGCGTCCATGAGTCCTGTAAAAGCGCAGATTCGCATAAAGACCGGCTCATGCTCTTAAATAGAAACTACATCGGTACGAATACGTGAAGATATTAGTAGGCATCAAACGCGTCGTAGATTACAGCGTCCGCATCCAGGTGAAGAAGGACGGCTCCGGCGTCGAGACCGGCGGCGTGAAACTCTCCATCAACCCTTTCGATGAGATCGCCCTGGAAGAAGCCCTGCGCATCCGCGAGAAGGGCGTGCAAGCGGAAGTGGTGGCCATGAGCATCGGCCCCACAGAGGTGCAGCAGCAGTTGCGTACGGCGCTCGCCATGGGCGCAGACCGTGCCATCCTGGTGGAGACTGCCGATGCAGTGCAGCCCCTCATGGCCGCGCGCATCTTCCTGGAGCTGGTGAAACGTGAGGACGCGGATCTCGTGATCCTGGGCAAACAGGCTATCGACGACGACTGCAACCAGACCGGCCAGATGCTGGCGGCTTTGTGGGACCGGCCACAGGCCACCTTCGCGTCTGCCGTGGAGCTGAAAGACAAGACCCTGCGGGTCACCCGCGAAGTGGACGCGGGCCTCGAAGTCATGGACGTGGACCTACCGGCGGTGGTGACCACGGACCTGCGGCTCAACACCCCGCGCTTCGTGAAGATGCCGGACATCATGAAAGCCAAGAGCAAGCCTCTGGCGGTGCTCAAACTGGCCGAACTGGGCGTGACCCCGGCGCCGGCTCTGCACTACGTCTCCTATGCGGCGCCCACGCCCCGCAGCGGCGGCCGCAAGCTGGAGTCTGTCCAAGCGTTGGTAAAAGAATTACGCGACCGTGGGGTGCTCGCATGAGCAAGATCCTCGTCATAGCGGAGCACGACGGCAACAGATTGAATAACAGTACCGCCCGGGCCGTGAGCTGCGCGCTGGCCATCGGTCGTGACATTGACGTGGCGGTGTTCGCCGCCGACGGCAAGGCCGTGTGCGAAGCCGCCGCGAAGCTCAAGGGTGTGAAGCAGGTGCTGCGCGTGGCGCGCCCTGAGAACTCGGCTCCTCTGGCTGCCGTGCTGGCGCCCCAGATCGCGAAGCTCGCGGCTGGCTACAGCCATGTGCTCGCCCCCTCCACCACCTTCGGCAAGGATGTGTTACCCCGGGCTGCGGCCCTCGTAGGGGTCGCCCAGGTGAGCGACGTGATGAAGGTAGTGGATCCTCTCACTTTCGAGCGGCCCATCTACGCCGGCAACGCCATCGCCACCGTGAAAGCAGAAGCGAAGCCCTGTGTGTTCGCCACGGTACGCACTGCATCCTGGATCGCCTGTGGCGACGGTGGTTCGGCCACGGTCACAGATACCAGCCTGGACATGGCTCTGCCCACCCATAGTCGTTACTTGGAACTCAAGAAAGACGCATCGGACCGGCCGGACCTGCAATCCGCTTCCAAAGTAATATCCGGTGGGCGCGGCGTGGGCAGCAAGGAGAACTTCGCCGTCATCTATAAGCTCGCCGACAAGCTCGGCGCCGCCGTGGGTGCCTCCCGCGCTGCCGTGGATGCGGGCTTCGTGCCCAATGAGCTGCAGGTGGGTCAGACCGGCAAGATCATCGCGCCTGATCTCTATATCGCCGTGGGCATCTCCGGCGCCATCCAGCACATCACCGGCATCAAGGATGCCCGCACCATCGTGGCCATCAACCGCGACGGCGATGCGCCCATCTTCCAGGTGGCGGACTTAGGCCTCGTGGGCGACCTCTTCCAGCTCCTGCCGGAACTGGAGAAGGAACTGGACAAGGCCTGAAGACCAAGTGTCCGCTTTCCCTGGTGCTTCCTGCACCCGGGAAAGCCCAGCCTGTACATCCCTGTACAGGCGTCCGTGGCGGTGCCACGAACCCGGACACCGGACACTACCCATGGCCCGCCCCTACTGGGAGGGAACTAATGCCCCCCAGGGCAGGTCTTACGGACACAATTATTAGAATCCGCTGGTGGACGGCGGTAGCCTTTCATCTCACACACATGAGGATCCTTATGAAGTACGCACCTCTCATGGCCGCGGCGCTCCTGGCGTTCGCTGTGCCCGCCCTGGCGGATGACGCCATGGCCAAACCCGGCACCGACAAGCCGGCCGATGACAGCAACACCAAACCCACCCTCTCCACCACTTCCGGTTCGGTGACAGCGGGCGGCCAGAAGATCAACTACAAGGCCAACACGGGCACCCTGATCCTGAAGAACGACAAGGACGAGCCGGCCCTCAGCATGTTCTATGTCTATTATGCGAAGGACGGCGGCGGCGATCGCCCCATCACCTTCTTCTTCAACGGCGGCCCCGGTTCCGCCACGGTCTGGCTGCACATGGGCGCCTTCGGGCCCCAGCGCGTGCGGACCGCGGATGACACCCATACCCCCGGCGCGCCCTACGTGCTCGCCAACAACGACGACAGCCTGCTGGACGTCACCGACGAGGTGTTCATCGACGCTCCGGGCACGGGCTTCAGCCGCATCGTCGGCAAGGGCGACGGCAAGGACTACTACGGCGTGGACCAGGACGGCAAGGCCTTCACCGCCTTCATCCAGCAGTTCCTCTCCAAGTACGGCCGCTGGAACTCGCCCAAGTACATCTTCGGCGAGAGCTACGGCACCATCCGCGGACCGGTGCTGACACTGGACCTGCAGAACGCATCGATAGACATAAACGGATTGATACTGCTCTCGGCCATCCCCAACACCGAGATCAGCCCGGACGGCGACTCCCTCAACCCGGCCATCGACGTGCCCTTCGCGCTGGTGCTGCCGACCCAGGCGGCCGTGGCCTGGTACCACAACAGGGTGCCGAACAAGCCAGCCAAGCTCGAGGACTTCCTCGCCCAGGTGGAGAAATTCGCCATGGGTGATTACCTCACGGCGCTGAATGCGGGCTCCACCCTGGACCCGGCCACCAAGCAGAAGATCGCCGAGCAGCTGCATAACTACACCGGCCTGTCGGCGGACTACTGGATGAAGGCCAACCTGCGCGTCAGCGGCGGCCAGTTCGAGCACGAGCTTATGCGTGATTCCGACCAGCTCGCCGGTCGCCTGGACGGTCGCTTCTCCGGCTACGCCCTGGACCCCCTGGGTGAGCAGGCTGAGTATGACCCGCAGTCCTCCGCCATCAGCTCCGCCTACGTGTCGCTGTTCAACGACTACGTGCGCAAGACACTGAACTACGGCCAGGACATGACCTACATCCCCTTGAGCTTCGACATCAACGGCAAGTGGGACTACAAGCACACGAATCCGTTCGGCCAGGCTTTCCCTGGCGCGACCAACGTGCTGCCTGACCTGGCGATAGCCATGGGTCAGAACCCCACCATGAAGGTCATGCTGAACGGCGGCTACTACGACCTGGCCACGGCCTTCTACGCCGCCCAGTTCCAGATGCAGCACCTGCCCATGGACGACAGCCTGCAGAAGAACATCACCTACGCCTGGTACCCTTCGGGCCACATGGTGTATGCCAACGAGGCCTCCGCGAAGGCCCTGCACGACAACGTGGCCAAGTTCATCGAATCCAGCCACAAGTAAGTCTCAAGGCTAGTAAGCCATCAAAGGGCCGCCCTCTCGGGCGGCCCTTTTCTTTTAAAGGCCCAAACCTGAGATAATTCCGGCCTACCTTTGGTTCACGGCCTCCGGACCCCCATGACCCAGCCCCTCTGGACTCCCGGCCCCGCGCGCATCCAGCAGGCCAATATCAGCCGCTTCCTGGACTACGTGCGCCGCGAGTGCGACCCCCACGTCATGGACCAGCGCACCCTCTATCAGTGGTCGGTGGAGTATCCGGATAAGTTCTGGCCCCAGGTCTGGGCCTTCTGCGGCATCAAGGCGAGCGTGAGCTGGGATGAAGCGCTCAAAGACGGTGGCAAGATGCCCGGTGCCCAGTGGTTCACCGGCAGCCGACTCAACTTCGCTGAGAACCTCTTGCGCTACCGGGACGAACGCCCGGCCCTGGTGTTCCGCTCTGAACACGGAGAGCGGATGTCCTTAAGTTATCGCGAGCTGTACCGCCAGGTGGCGGGCCTCGCCGACGCCCTGCGCAAATCCGGCGTCACCTCCGGCGACCGGGTGGCGGGCTTCATGCCCAACCGCCCGGAAGCCGTCATCGGCATGCTCGCCGCCACCAGCATCGGCGCCGTCTGGTCTTCCTGCTCGCCGGATTTCGGCATCAACGGCGTGCTGGACCGCTTCGGACAGATCGCGCCCAAGGTGCTCATCACCTGCGATGGGTACCATTACGACAACAAAGCCATCGATTGCCTGGAGCGCATCCGCGGTGTGCTGGAGAAGCTGCCCTCGGTGGAGCGCGTGGTAGTGGTGCCCTACGTGAATGCCAGACCGGATATCGCCGCGATCCCTAAGGCCGTGCACTGGTCGGAGTACCTCACGGCCGAGCAGGAGATACGTTTCGAGCAGCTAGCCTTTGACCATCCCGTCTACATCATGTATTCCTCCGGCACCACCGGTGTGCCGAAGTGCATCGTGCACGGCGCCGGCGGCACGCTCATCCAGCATCTGAAGGAACTGGTGCTGCACACCGACCTGCGCCGGGAAGACGTGCTCTTCTACTTCACCACCTGTGGCTGGATGATGTGGAACTGGCTGGTCTCCGGCCTCGCGGTGGGCGCCACCGTACTACTCTATGACGGTTCGCCCTTCCATCCGCAGCGAGACATCCTCTGGCGCATCGCTGAGGAGGAAGGCATCAGCATCTTCGGCACCAGCGCCAAGTACCTGTCTGCCGCCGAGAAGTTCGAGGTCAAACCGGGGAAGAAGCACGGCCTCGCACGCCTGCGCACCATCGCCTCCACCGGCTCACCGCTGCTGCCCGAGAACTCGGAGTATGTGTACCGGGACATCAAGGCTAACGTCTGCCTGTCCTCCATCTCCGGCGGCACCGACATCATCTCCTGCTTCGCCCTCGGCAACCCCACGCTGCCGGTCTATCCCGGCGAGCTGCAGTGCCGTGGCCTCGGCATGGCGGTGGAGATCTGGGACGATGACGGCAAGCCGCTGCGCGGCACCCCCGGTGAACTGGTGTGCGTGAGACCCTTCCCCTCCATGCCGGTATTCTTCTGGAACGACCCGGAGGGCAGGAAATACCACGAGGCCTACTTCGACCGCTTCCCCAACGTCTGGCGCCACGGCGACTGGGCCGAACTCACCGAACATGATGGCCTCATCATCTACGGCCGCTCCGATGCCACCCTCAATCCCGGCGGCGTGCGCATCGGCACCGCCGAGATCTACCGCCAGGTGGAGAAGCTGCCGGAGATCGCCGAGAGCCTGGCGGTGGGTCAGGATTGGCAGGGCGACGTGCGGGTCATCCTGTTCGTACGCCTGCAGGAAGGCATCACCCTGGACGAGCCCTTGCGCAAACGCATCAAGCAGACCATCCGCGACAACACCACCCCGCGCCACGTGCCAGCCAAGATCATCGCCGTGGCCGACATCCCCCGCACCATCAGCGGCAAGATCACCGAACTCGCGGTGCGCAACGTGATCCACGGCCGGCCGGTGAAGAACACCGACGCTCTGGCGAACCCCCAGGCCCTGGAGCACTACCGCAACCTGCCTGAACTGGCTACGGATTGAACTGCGCGTGAACGACGCCCGCCCACCCCAGAGCCCGCGTCAGCGTTATGAGGCGGATCTCATACGCAATGGGTTCCAGCGAGATCCGGCCCAGGAACGGGCGGTCACCACCCTGGATCAGCTGTACGCACGGCTGCTCACCACGCCGCCCCCTTCCTTCTGGCGGCGGCTCACGGGGCGGCCCACGGCAGCGGCGAAAGGCCTGTATCTCTGGGGCGGCGTCGGCCGCGGCAAGACCTGGCTCATGGACTGCTTCTATGAGTGCCTGCCCTTCGAAGACAAGCTGCGTTTGCACTTCCACCGCTTCATGCACGAGGTGCATGCCGCGCTCAAGCGGCTCCCGGGCGAGCAGGACCCCCTGCTGAAAGTGGCGGAGGATCTCCGCAGCCGGGCCCGGGTCATCTGCTTCGACGAATTCTTCGTCTCGGACATCACCGATGCCATGCTGCTCGGCCGGCTGTTCCAGCACCTCTTCGCCCGGGGCCTGACCCTGGTCGCCACTTCCAACGTGGCGCCGGATGAGCTCTACAAGAATGGCCTGCAGCGGGAGCGTTTCCTGCCGGCCATCCGCCTGTTGAAGCAGCACACCCAGGTGCTGAACGTGGATGGCGGCACCGACTACCGCCTGCGCCACATGCAGGGCACGGAATTGTTCTACGTGCCCGCGGGCCCGACGGCGGACGCGCACCTCATGGCCATGTTCGAGCGCCTGGCAGGGCATAGGCAGGCGGACACCAGCCCCCTCATGGTCAACGAACGGACCATCCCCACCCGACGCCATGCGGATGGCGTGGCCTGGTTCAGCTTCCAGGACCTCTGCACCGGGCCTCGCAGCCAGGAGGACTACATCGAGATCGCCCGGGGTTTCCACACGGTGCTGCTCTCGGATATCCCCCGCTTGGACCGGGACAGCGAGGACGCGGCGCGCCGTTTCATCGCCCTGATAGACGAGTTCTACGACCGGCGGGTGAAGTTCGTCGCCTCCGCCGCTGTACCCCTGGATGCCCTTTACGCCGGCAAGCGGCTCGGTTTCGAGTTCCAGCGAGCCATAAGCCGCCTCACCGAGATGCAGGCCGGGGAATATCTTTCCCAGGCTCATCTGCCTTAGAATCCGCCTTCCAGAATTCCGAGGTCCCTATGTCTTCTCCCGCCCCTTTCGATGAAGCGAGTTTCGCCCAGTGGCACCAGGCCCAGCAGCAGCAGGTGGCGGATTATCTGCGCCGCATCCAGGTGTTCGACACGGATATCACCGGCGAATGGCTGTGGATCATCCCCTACCGGGCCATGCTCGGCCGGGTGTGGCCCAAGCACGGCGCTTCGCCTAAGCTCTGGGTCATCACCGGGGTGGTGCCCACCGATCACGCGGAGACCGGCGCGGCCCACAACTGCCGCGAGGCAGCGCGCTACTTCGCCCTCAAATGGCAGCTGGAAGCCGCGCGTCTCGGCCAGGGCAATGCCGCAGCCCCGACTGCCGGAGACGACCCGATCGACTGGAACGAGATGGGCGGCGGCATCGCGCGCCGCGCCGAATGGCTGCACAACCTGATGCAGGACGAACGCCGCTGGATGCCGGACGGTCTGCCGCTGAACCGGGTGGACATGGACGCGATACAGAGCTAGCCAGCCAGCTCATGGCATGCAAAAAAGCCGGCGTCTTGCGCCGGCTTTTTCATCGTCTGTGCATGCCCTTATTTTAGACTGGCGAAGTCGTCCACCTGTATCGCCTCGCGCCGCAGCACTTCCGCCGCGCGCACCGCTTCCGCTTCCTCCAGGGTGAGCACGCCCTTCTCCACCGCCTCCTGCACCTGGGCATCGCCGCGCTTGTGCAAGAGCTTGTCCCGCGCCGCCAACCGCAGCTTCTCCCGCAGCGGGCGGGTTTCCACCGCATGCTGCAGGGCTTCATCCAAGAGCCGCACCTTCTCACGCCGGCTCTTCGGCAGATACATGCCGGCGGTGAGCCGCTCGCGTTCGGCGGAGGGCCTGAGCAACAACCCCGCGAGGTCGTGCTCCAACCCATCCGCAGGCGCGCGGTAGCGCGTGCCGTAGGGGAAGACCAGGAAGCGCAGGCTGCGGGCCAGCCAGCGATTGGGCAGGTTCTTGAAGAGCGCATCGAAACTCTGTTGGATGCGGTAGAGGCTGTCTTCGCATACCCAGGTGACCAGCGGCAGGTCTCCCGGTTGATTACCCTGGTCGTGGTAATGCTTCAGCGCTGCGGAAGCGATATATAACTGACTCACGATGTCGGCCATGCGTGCCGACTGCCGCTCCCGGCGCTTCAGTTCGCCGCGCAGTGACAGGAGCAGCGCGTCGGTGACGAAAGCGAAGGCCGTGCTCATGCGCGTGAGCTGCTTGTAATAAGGCTTGACGGCTTCGGGGCAGCTCGGCGCCGTCACGAAGGCCGCGTCCGTGAGGCCGTGCAGCAGGGTGCGTATCTTGTTGCTGCCGGTGAAGCCCAGGTGCTGCATGAGTACCGTGTCGAAAGCGCGGCGCGATTCTTTGCTGTCCTCGGCAGTCGCCGCCTGCAATTCCTGCAACAGGTAAGGATGGCAGCGTATGGCGCCCTGGCCGAAGGTGATGAGGCTGCGGGTCAGGATGTTGTGGCCTTCCACTGTGATGCCCATCTGCGGGTAGCTGTGGAACATGCCCAGCGGGTTGCGCGGCCCGAGTGAGAGGGCCGCGCCGCCGTGCACGTCCATGGCGTCGTTCATCACCTGACGCGCGCGCTCCGTCAGGTTGTATTTCACGATGGCGGAGATCACCGAGGGTTTGTGGCCCTGATCCAGGGCCGCGAGCGTCACCAGCCGGGCCGCATCCATGGCGTAGGCGTTGCCGGCGAGATGGGCCAAGGCCTCTTGCACGCCTTCGAACTGCCCGACCGGCAGCTTGAACTGGCGACGCACCCGCGCATAGGCGCCGGTGACCCGCACGGCCAGTTTTGCGGTGGCGGTGCTCAAGGCCGGCAAGGAGATGGCGCGCCCATCCGTGAGGCACTCCATCAGCATGCGCCAGCCCTTGCCCGCCATCTCCGGTCCGCCGATGATCCAGCCGAGGGGGATGAACACGTCCTTGCCGTAGAGCGGGCCGTTCATGAAGGCCATGTGCAACTGATCGTGGCGTGTGCCCTGGCGTACGCCGGGCGTGGTGGACGGTATCAGCGCCAGGGTCACGCCGAGATGGGTGCGCTCACCCAGGAGATGATCCGGGTCATCCAGCTTGAAGGCCACGCCCAAGACCGTGGCGATGGGTGCCATGGAGATATAGCGCTTCTCGAAATCGAGACGGATACCCAGCACGTCCTTGTTGCCGCCGAACTCGCCGCGGCAAACCACGCCGAGATCCGGGATGGCGCCCGCATCGCTGCCCGCCTCGGGGCCTGTGAGGGCGAAACAGGG
Organism: Gammaproteobacteria bacterium; assembly: GCA_036000105.1. Taxonomy (GTDB): domain Bacteria; phylum Pseudomonadota; class Gammaproteobacteria; order Natronospirales; family REEB76; genus DASUBN01. Next base: position 348,443 of record DASYGE010000002.1, on the reverse strand, counting down.
GATCTCCTCGCCCCGGGCAAGACGCGGCAGCCAGCGATTCTTCTGTTCTGCGGTGCCGTAGCGGAGCAGGAGTTTCCCCGGCCCCACGGAGTTGGGGATCATCACCGTCAGGGCCGCACTGATGCTGCGACTCGCGATCTTCATCACCACCGAGGCATGGCCCGCGGCGGAGAACTCCAAGCCGCCGTACTCCTTGGGGATGGTCATGCCGAAGAAACCCTGCTGCTTGATGAAGCTCCAGGTCTCCGGCGTCAGGTCTTTGTCCAGGTTGCAGATGCGGTGGTCATCCAGCATGGCGCAGAGGCGCTCCACCGGCCCGTCCAGGAAGGCCTGCTCCTCTGCAGAGAGTCGCGCCGCCGGGAAATCCAGCAGCTTCTGCCAGTCGGGGTTGCCGCTGAAGAGATCCCCATCCCACCACACGCCGCCTGCTTCGAGCGCGTCACGCTCCGTCGAAGAGATGACTGGCATGGAGGCGCGATAGAAGCGCAGCAGCCGGTTGCTGATGAGCCAGCGCCGCAAGGGGCCTACGTATGCCACCAGCACCGCGAGGAAGTACAAGATCCACAGGACCCTCTTGGTAGAGGGGTCGGCAGCGCTGGCCGAGGAGAACGACGTCATGAATATGAAGAGGCCAATGAACCACCCGCCTCGGGCGGGACGCGCCGCAGCGAACCCCATGATGACCAGGATGAACACCGGCCACCAGAAGAAGGCGTGGGTGAAGAACTCCACCATGTATTTAGACCCCGGGATCCAAGACTATGTTTTCAGGTTTCAAAATCCGGCTGTTTGTCAGGCGCGGCGTCGATGAAAGCTTTCAGCGTCAGGCAATGCTCGTTGATGCGCTGCAGGGTCGGGAACGGAGATAGATCCGTATCGAAGCGCCGCGCGCTGAACATCTGCGGCACCAGGAACACGTCTGCGATAGTCGGTGTGTCGCCATGACAGCACTTGCCGGTAGCTAGATCGTCCGCGAGCAGCTTCTCCAGGGGCCCGAAACCCTCCGTCACCCAATGTTGTATCCAGCGCTTGCGCTGGGCTTCGTCCAACGCATATTCCTTCTCAAGATACTTGAGTATCCGCTGGTTGGTCAGCGGATGGATGTCACAGGCTACCACCAGTGCCAGCGCCCGCACTCGAGCCCGGGCTGCAGGATCCTTGGGCAGGAGCGGCGGCTCCGGATGGATCTCATCCACGTACTCGGCGATGGCCAGGGACTGGGTGATGGTGTGGCCGCCATCCACCAGCGCCGGGATGAAGCACTGCGGGTTCACCGCCTTGAACTCAGGCGTGTGCTGCTGCCCCCCGTCCTTCACCAGGTGCACGAAGCGGAAATCCGCCTTCAAGCCCTTCAGGTTGAGGACGATACGTGCCCGATACGCGGCAGAGCTGCGGAAATAGGTGAAAAGTTCCATCAGTATTTCTCCACTACCTGTTCGATGGCGCCGAACAGGGAAGCGCCGGTCTTGTCGAGCATCTCGATGCGCACTCGGTCGCCGAACTTCATGAAAGGCGTCACGGCCTTGCCGCTCTTGATGACTTCCAGCACCCGTTTCTCCGCGAGGCAGGATGAGCCCTTGGACTCGTCCTGGTTGGCGATGGTCCCGGAACCCACGAGGGAGCCCGCTGCCAGGGGCCGTGTCTTGGCCGCATGGGCGATGAGCTGGGGGAAGCTGAACTGCATGTCCACCCCGGCGTCCGGCTCACCGAAGAGCGCGCCGTTGAGATGGGTCACGAGGGGCAGATGCAGCTTGCCGTCTTTCCAGGCAGCGCCCAGCTCGTCCGGCGTCACCGCCGCCGGTGAGAGGGCCGAGCGGGGTTTGCTCTGCAGGAAACCGAAGTTCTTGGCCAGCTCGTCCGGGATCAGGTTGCGCAAGGAGACGTCGTTGAGGATCAGCACCAGCTTGATGTGTTTGCCGGCGTCGGCAGCGGATACGCCCATGGGCACGTCATCCACCAGCACGCCCACCTCCGATTCGAAATCGATACCCCAGGCCTCGTCTGCCATGCGGATGGGTTCCGTGGGCGAGAGGAAGCCGTCGCTCACCGCCTGGTACATGAGGGGATCGTTGAGGAAACTCGGGGGCATGTCCGCACCGCGGGCCTTGCGCACCCGCTCCACGTGGGCGAGGTAGGCGCTGCCATCCACGAACTGGGGCGCACGGGGTTGCACCGCCGCCAGAGCCTTCACGTCGAGCTTGAAACTGCCGCTGGCCTTGCCTGAATCGAGCGCCGCGGATACGGCCTTGAGCTTGGACTCGGCAGTGCTCCAGTTCTCCAGGGCCTGCTGCAAAGTCGCGGCGATCTCCGGCACCTTCACAGCGTTCTGGAGTTTCCTGTCTACTACGATCAAGGCGCCGTCGCGGCCACCAACTTTAAGACTTGCGAGTTTCACACGCTCTCCTGACAAAACTTCGAAAAGGAGTTATTCCGCCATACATGGGAAGGGGATCGCTTTCTCCATCCACTGTCCATCAACCAGTAGAAACTCAAAAGTTTCTTCATCACAACCATTCTGCTTCATATAGGCATGTGGTTGAAAATAGATTAAATAATCATCTTGACCGCGCTGAAACCAAGTCCATTTGCGATTCTTTGTATCGCGCATCATGCCCCTAACAATATTGTCCTTATCAGCAGCAAGAATTGCAGCGGCATTAACAGGTGGAGCATCCATCTGCTTCCAACCATCTTTAGGGTTGACTAACGGAAAAGGCCCATCCGGATCAAATATAGCTGCACACCCTGATAGAGCCCAGAAACAGATAAAAGTGCACAGAAAGATATAACGTCTATCAACTACACGCAGGAAGCGAGACGCCATCATCAACGGCGCTTCGGATCGAAATGCTTCTTGATGCTCTGCCAGCACTCGTAGTAATCGCCCTGCAGTTCCTTGGCTTCCAGTGCCTGCTTCGTGGGGCGTATCACCGCCCGGGCCTCGAACATGAAGGCCATGGTATCCGCCACATGATGGGGCTTGCTGGTATCGCCGGCGACGGCTTTCTCATAGCTCGCCGCATCGGGCCCATGGCCGCTCATGCAGTTATGCAGGCTGGCACCACCGGGCACGAAGCCGCCCTTCTCGGTGCCTTCCTTCGCGTCGTAGACCCCGGTGATGAGACCCATGAACTCCGAGGCCACGTTGCGATGGAACCAGGGTGGGCGGAAGGTGCCCTCCGCCACGAGCCAGCGGGGCGGGAAGATCACGAAATCCATGTTGGCGGTGCTGGGGGTATCGCTCTGGGACGTCAGCACCGTGAAGATGGAGGGATCCGGATGGTCGTAGCTGATGGAGCCGATGGTGTTGAAGCGGGTGAGATCGTATTTGTAGGGCGCGTGGTTGCCGTGCCAGCCCACCACGTCGAGCGGTGAGTGGTCCATCTCGGCAGACCACAGCCGGCCCTGGAATTTCCCGATGAGTTCGAACTTGCCTTCCACATCCTCGTAAGCCGCCACCGGGTAGAGGAAATCCCGGGCATTGGCCAGGGAATTGGAGCCGATGGGTCCCAGTTCCGGCAGCCGCAAGGCCGCGCCGAAGTTCTCCGCCACATAACCGCGAGCCGAAGCATCGGGCAGTTCCACTTTGAAACGTACACCCCGCGGGATCACCGCGATCTCCAGGGGGGCCACCGTGAGCACGCCCAGTTCCGTGGCGATCCTCAAGCGCCCCTGCTGGGGCACGATCAGGAGTTCGCCGTCGGCGTCATAGAAGAAGCGCCCCTGCATAGAGCGGTTGGCGGCATAAAGGTGCACGCCGATGCCCGTCTGGGAGGCGGCGCTGCCGTTGCCCGCCACGGTGAACAGGCCATCCACGAAATCCGTGGGTGAACCGGGTATCGCCGCCGGACTCCAGCGCAGCTGGTTGGGCGTGGCCGGCACTTCATCGAAACGGTTGTGGAAACGGCCTTCCGGCAGCACCTTGAAAGGCTTGTGCACTGCTGCCGGGCGGATGCGATAGAGCCAGCTCCTGCGATTGCTATGCCGTGGTGCCGTGAATGCGGTGCCCGAAAGCTGCTCCGCATAGAGGCCGTAGGGGACTTTCTGGGGAGAGTTCTGGCCTGTGGGCAGCGCGCCGGGCAGGGCCTCGGTGGCGAACTCGTTGCCGAAACCCGACTGATAGCTGCCGGCATCTGCCGACGTCGCGGCAATCTTGGGTTCCATGGCGCTCAGCTTCTGGCTCATCCGCCGCTCCTAACCTAATAAAATCCTACAGACCTAATTGCCTTATGAAATGCTTCTTGGCTTCCTCAAAGATCTTATCGTCAGTGCCGAGTGCACCCTTTTTAGGGTGCCTTCCAAGAACGTCATACTCGCGTTCTTTCACCCAATCCGCCAACGCTCGCTCTAACCTGGCAGTTCTATCTCTGTATGGCACATGCTCCCCGAAGTCGCCTGATTGCTCGGGGAAAATTGGCCCAAAAGATACGAATCTATAAGTACAGTCTTCGGGAGCAACCTTAATTTCACGAAGTCTCTTATAAAAGCTATTAGCCTGGGCATTAGGCGAGGAATCTAAATGCCGCGATACCCTCGTGAAAGGTGAAGCCGCGTTGGGAGTCGAGTTATCTCCTGTCCTGCCTACGTAAAAATATCTCTTCTTGCCTAGTTTCGCTTCGAAAATATAAATCCAAAATCCGCGCTTGAGTGATCCGCCATCGAACTCAAACTTGAAGCTCTTCACAGCACTCCACGCTTCATCTGATCCCTTTCAATAGACTCGAATAAGGCCTGGAAGTTGCCTTCACCGAAGCCCTCGTTGCCCTTGCGCTGGATGATCTCGAAGAACACCGGGCCGATCATGTTCTGGGTGAATATCTGCAGGAGCAGCTTCTTCTTGGTCTCCCGGTCGGCGTCGATGAGGATCTTGTTCCTGGCCAGGCGCGGCACGTCCTCGCCGTGGTTCGGCACCCGCTCGTCCACCATCTCGAAATAGGCATCCGGCGTGTCCAGGAACTGCATGCCGGCTTTGCGCATGGCTTCCACGCTGCTGTAGATGTCGTCGGTGAAGCAGGCGATGTGCTGCACGCCCTCGCCCTTGTACTCGTTCAGGTATTCGTTGATCTGGCTCTTGGGGTCGTTGGACTCATTGAGCGGGATGCGCACCATGCCATCCGGCGCGGTCATGGCCTTGGAGATGAGGCCGGTCTTGACGCCCTTGATGTCGAAGTAGCGGATCTCGCGGAAGTTGAACAGGCGCTCATAGAACTTCGCGAACTTCTCCATGTTGCCGAAGTAGAGGTTATGGGTCAGGTGATCCACGAAGGTGAGGCCGAAACCCTTAGGTGTCTTGTCCACCCCCGGCAGGTAGGCGAAGCCATCGGCATACACCTCGCCCTTGGCGCCATAGCGATCCACGAGATACAGCATGCTGCCGCCGATGCCCTTGATCACCGGCATGTCCACCGCCTTGGTGGATTCCAGCTGGTCGATGGCCTCGCCGCCGTTCTTGAGCGCCTGTTCCCGCACCTGGGCGGCCGGCTTGCTGAAACGGATGGCGAAACCGCAGGCCGAGGGTCCGTGCTTGGCCGCGAAGGCGGCGGCGAAGGAGTTGGGCTCTTCGTTCACCAGGAAGTTGCATTCGCCCTGGCGGTAGAGGGTGATGGCTTTCTGCTTGTGCTTGGCCACGGCGGTGAATCCGAGGCGCGGGAAGAGATCGTGCAGCAATTTGGGATTCGGCGCGGCGAATTCCACGAACTCGAAGCCATCCACCCCCATGGGGTTCTCGAACTGCACCGGTTTTATACCGACGTTGGGTTGCGCGCTCATGTCCTGTCACCTTTTTCGGGGCTTCAAAGCATCAAACAACTATTATAACGCCCGGAGCCAAAGCGCCCCAAGCTGGCGCAAATCAGCTACTTACCCGTGCCGATCTCGGTCCGGACGTCTATCAACTCTGGGAAGAAGGTCAGTGACAAGGCCTTCTCCAGGAACTTCACGCCTGAGGAGCCGCCGGTGCCTTGCTTGTGGCCGATGATGCGCTCCACGGTCTTCATGTGCCGGAAGCGCCAGAGCTGGAAATACTCCTCCACATCCACGAGCTTCTCGCACATCTCGTAGGCATCCCACCACTCGCCCGTACCTTCGTAGATCTGCTTGAACACGGCGGTCACGCCGGGATGCCGCTCGTAGGACTGGGTCCAGTCCCGCTCCACTCGCTCCTTGGGTACGGCCAAGCCGCGGCGCGCAAGGTAGCGCAGGAACTCGTCGTAGAGGCTCGGCTGCTTCAAGAGATCGCTGAGCCAGGCATGGGCCGCAGGGTCGTGGCGGAACACGTTCAGCAGTTCCGGGCTCTTGTTGCCCAACATGAACTCGAGGGCCCGGTACTGGGGCGACTGGAAACCGGAAGCCGTGCCCAGCACCGAGCGGAACTCGGCGTACTCCGTGGGTGTGAGGGTCTCCAGCACCGCCCACTGATTGAAGAGCTGCATCTGGATCTGCTTGATGCGCGACAGGCCCTTGAAGCAAGGCTCCAGCTCATCCCGCTGCACGTGGCGGATGACGTCGGCGAGTTCATGCAGCACCAGCTTGATCCAGAGTTCGGAGGTCTGGTGCTGGATGATGAACAGCATCTCGTCATGATGTTCGGGCCGGCTGATGGGCTTCTGGGCGGCCAAGAGGGTGTCCAGGCACAGGTAACCGGAATAGGTCTCCCGGTCCTTGAGGTCCGTGTAGATGCCCTGCTCCAGCTCGCGCTTGTTGCCGCTCATGGATCACCATGCAACCCCGATAATCCGGCCATTCTACCCGACCCCCTGCGGCCGGCCCCTGCCCCTGCGGGGCCCCGAGGCCCCTCATGTATAATTGCGACCCCGCCCGGCCCTTGAGCCGGGCGGCACCTATATAAGCACTCCCCGCCGGCGGGCCTTTGGGGACCCATGTGGTCCCGATCAGCCCCGGGCGGCTTTCCCGGAGGACGCCTCTTTGAAGACTGTCGCGACGTTCGAGATCAAGTACCAGCAATATCTCGACCCGGAAGCCAAGCTCGTACAGAAAGAGCTGCCCAAGTTCGCCAAGGACAAGGACGAACTGCTGAAGATGTACCGCATGATGTCCTTCGTGCGGGTGTTCGACACCAAGGCCATCGCCCTGCAGCGCACCGGCCAGCTCGGCACCTACGCCTCCTGCCTCGGCCACGAAGCCACCCATGTGGGCATCGGCGCCGCCATGAAGCAGGAAGATGCGTTCTTCCCCATGTACCGCGAATACGGCGCCCAGATCTGGCGCGGCGTGAAACCCCACGAGATCCTCCTATTCTGGGGCGGCGACGAACGCGGCAACCACTTCTCCGGCCCCCAGCACGACTTCGCCTGGTGCGTGCCCATCGCGACCCAGTATCACCACGCGGCTGGCGCCGCCACCGCCTTCAAGCTACGCAAGGAGAAACGCGCGGCGGTCACCGTGATCGGCGACGGCGGCACCTCCCAGGGCGATTACTACGAAGCCATCAACTGCGCCGGCGCCTGGCAGCTGCCGGTGGTGTTCGTGGTGGCCAACAACAAGTGGGCCATCTCGGTACCCCTCTCGGCCCAGACCGCCTGCGAGACCCTGGCCCAGAAGGCCGTGGCCGGCGGCATCGAGGGCATCCAGGTGGACGGCAACGACATCATCGCCGTGCGCGACGTCATGGACCACGCCCTCGAGAAGGCCCACGCCGGCAAGGGCCCGACCTTGGTGGAAGCCCTCACCTACCGCATCAGCGACCACACCACCGCCGATGACGCCACCCGTTATCGCCCGAAAGACGAAGTGGAAGACGCGAAGAAGAAGGAACCCCTGATCCGCATCCGCAAGTACCTCATGGACATCGGCGCCTGGGACCAGAAGCAGGAAGACAAGCTACTGGCGGAATGCGCCGAGCAGGTGGATGCCGAAGTGAAGCTCTATAAGGAAGCCGGCAAGCCGCCGATCTCCAGCATGTTCGACCACATGTTCGCCAACCTGCCGGAAGGCCTCGCCGCCCAGCGGGATGCCGCCGTCGAGGAGGGCTCCCACCATGGCTAAGGTCACGATGGTCGAAGCCATCGCCATGGCGATGGCCCATGAGCTGGAACACGATCCCGCGGTGGTGGTCTTGGGTGAAGACGTGGGCGTGAACGGCGGCGTGTTCCGCGCCACCGCCGGCCTGCAGCAGCGCTTCGGCAAGGAGCGTGTCATGGACACGCCGCTCGCCGAAGCCCTCATCGCCGGCATCTCCATCGGCATGGCCGCCCAGGGCATGAAGCCCGTGGCCGAGATCCAGTTCTCGGGCTTCATCTATCCAACTGTGGACCAGATGATCAACCACGCCGGCCGCCTGCGCACCCGCACCCGCGGCCGCCTGCATGTGCCCATGGTGCTGCGCGCCCCTTCGGGCGGCGGCATCCACGCGCCGGAACACCATTCCGAGAGCAACGAGGCCATGTTCGCCCACATGCCGGGCCTGCGCACCGTGATGCCCTCATCGCCCGCGCGTGCTTATGGCCTCCTGCTCGCCGCCATCCGCGACCCGGATCCGGTGGTGTTCCTGGAGCCGACGCGTCTCTATCGCCTCAACAAGCAGGACGTGGAAGACGACGGCGAGGCCCTGCCCCTCGACACCTGCTTCGTGCTGCGTGAGGGCGAGGATGTGACGCTGGTCACCTGGGGCGCCATGGTCCACGAGACCCTGCAGGCCGCCGCCAAGCTCGCGGAAGAAGGCGTGAGCGCCGATGTCATCGACCTGGCGACCGTGAGCCCCATCGACTTCGGCACCATATTGGAGTCCGTGGAGAAGACCGGCCGCCTGGTCATCATCCATGAAGCGCCGAGGAACTGCGGCGTGGGCGCCGAGATCGCCGCCACCGTGGCGGAGAAGGCCATCTACTTCCTCAAAGCGCCCATCGAGCGCGTCACCGGCTACGACATCCCCATGCCGCTGTTCAAGCTGGAGCATGACTACATGCCGAGCGTGGAGCGCGTCATCAAAGGCATACGCAGTGTGCTGGAGGCTTAAGGTGCACCTCGTTAAAACTGCCCTTTTGTCCCTTGGCTGCGTTGAAGGCTCCCTCGGAATGCTCATTTACGACAACGTAAACTCCGCTTCCTCAGTCGCCTTCGTCTTGCCAATGTCCAAAATTCCTAGTTTTTCCGAGGTGCCCCACACATGAAGACGTTCAACCTCCCGGATCTGGGCGAAGGCCTGCAGGAAGCGGAGATCGTCAGCTGGCATGTGAAGGAAGGCGACGTGGTCAAGGTGGACCAGCCCCTGCTGTCCGTCGAGACCGCGAAGGCCGTGGTGGACGTGCCCTCCCCCTGGGCGGGCAAGATCGCCAAGCTCCACGGCAAGGCCGGCGACATCATCCCTACCCATTCGGCGCTCGTGGATTTCGATATCGCAGGTGACAGCGCGGCTCCCGCCGCCAAACCCGCAGCCGCGCCGGCCGCGGCCGCGAAGAAGAGCGTGCCCATCGAGGAAGACAGCGGCACCGTGGTGGGCGCCGTGCCCACCAGCAACGACCTCGTGGCCGAGACCGCCATCATCCGCAAGAAACAGAAGAAAGATCCGGCCCGGGTGAAAGCCCTGCCTTCGGTACGCATCCTGGCCAAGCAGCTAGGCGTGGATCTGACCGACATCGAGCCCACCGGCAAGAACGACACCGTGAGCGCCGACGACGTGCGGCGCGCCACCCAGGGCGCAGCCCCCGCCCCGGCCGCCTCCACCCACACGGCCAAGTGGGACATCGCGAAACCCCGCACCGACGTGAAGTACGGCGTGGCGGAACCCCTGCGCGGCCCGCGCCGCGCCATGCACGCCAGCATGACCCGCTCCCGCAGCGAAGTGGCGGAATGCACGCTGTTCGACGACGCGGACATCCACAACTGGCAGGCAGGCCAGGACATCACCGTGCGCATCGTGCGTGCCATCGTGGCCGGCTGCCGTGCCGAGCCGGAACTCAACGCCTGGTACGACGGCGAGAAGCTGGAGCGCACCCTGCACGAGCGCGTGGACCTCGCCATGGCGGTGGACACCCCGGATGGGCTCATCGTGCCGATCCTGCGCAAGGTGGAGAGCAAGAATGCCCAGCAGCTGCGTGACGACCTCAACCGCATCAAGGAAGCCACCCGCAACCGCAGTGTGTCGCCCGCGGACATGAAGGACCCGACCATCACCCTGTCGAACTTCGGCATGATGGCCGGCCGCTACGCCACTCCGGTGGTGGTACCGCCCCAGGTGGCCATCCTCGGCACCGGCGGCCTGCGCCACGACGTGGTGCCGGTCATGGGCGGCATCGAGGTGCACAAGCGTATCCCCCTGTCCGTCACCTTCGACCACCGCTGTATCACCGGCGGTACCGCCTGCCGCTGGCTGGCGGCGGTGATAAAAGACCTGGAGAAGGCGCACTGACACGCCTCTGACGCAAAAAGTAAACGGCGGCCCCAGGTCGCCGTTTATACATGTAACGCAGTAAAATACCGTTCAAACCAACATCCAAGCCGGGCCTTAACCCCATGCCGCAACGGAAATCGCCTCCGAAAGACAAGCACCTGGAAAAGGTGGTCGCCCTCGCCAAGAAGCATCCCTCCGCCGCCGAACTCGAAACCTTCCTGCAGCAGTACTACGCCGACATCGCCGAAGAGGACATCCTCGCGCATACACCCGAGGATCTGTACGGCGCGGCCTTGAGCCATTGGGAGTTCGGCAGCAAGCGCCTGCCCGGCGAGACCAAGGTGCGGGTGTTCAATCCCACTCTCAAGAAAGACGGCTGGAAGAGCCCGCACACCATCATCGAGATGGTGAACGACGACATGCCCTTCCTGGTGGATACCACCACCATGACCTTGAGCCGCTCCGGCATCGGCATCCATCTGACGGTGCATCCCATGTACCAGGCGAAGCGCGACGCCCGCGGCACGCTCCTGCAGATCACCGACGGTGACAAGCAGGAAGGCCTGCTCACGGAATCCTGGATGCACATCGAGGTGGACCGCCAGGCCGGCGCCGAGACCCTCGCCAGGCTCGAGAGCCTCTTGCAGAGCGCCATGCGCGACGTGCGCGCCACGGTCAACGACTGGCGCGCCATGCGCGGCAAGCTGACGGACGTCATCGCCGCCGTGCACAAGCACCGCAGCATCCTCGGCGACGCCGAAGTGGATGAAGGCAAGAAGTTCCTGGAGTGGCTGGCCGATCACCATTTCACGTTCCTGGGTTTCCGCGAATACGATCTCGCCGAAGAGAACGGCGAGGAAGTGCTGAAGGTGGTGCCGAACTCCGGGCTCGGCATCCTGGGCGACAGCCATGCCAAGGTATCCCAGAGTTTCCTGGTGCTGCCCAAGGTGGTGCGCCAGCGCGCCCGCGCCAAGGAATTCATGATCGTCACCAAGGCCAACTCCCAGGCCACGGTGCATCGCCCCGGTTATCTCGATTATGTGGGTGTGAAGCGCTTCGGCGCCGACGGCAAGGTGAGCGGCGAATGGCGCTTCCTCGGCCTCTTCACCACCACCGCCTACAGCCGCAACCCGAGCGACGTGCCGGTGCTGCGTGAGAAGGTAGCCGAGGTGGTACGCCGCTCGGAACTGCCGGCGGCCAGCCACGACGGCAAGGCGCTGGTGCAGGTACTCGAGACCCTGCCGCGCGACGAACTCTTCCAGAGCACCACCGACGAGCTGTTCGAGACCGCCATGGGCGTGGTGCAGTTGCAGGAGCGCCAGCGCGTCAAGCTGTTCGTGCGCCGCGACAGCTTCGGCCGCTTCTTCTCCTGCCTCGCCTACGTGCCGCGCGACCGCTACAATAGCCAGGTGCGCCAGAAGATCGAGAGCATCCTGTTCCAGGCGCTCGGCGGCAAGAGCGTGGAGCATAACGTCACCCTGTCGGAATCCGCCCTGGCACGCGTGCACATCATCGTGCGCACCACCCCCTGGCAGCAGGCGACATACGACCGCCTGGCTCTGGAGCGTGAGATAGGCCTCGCGATACGCTCGTGGCAGGACGAACTCCAGGACGCCCTGGTCCAGCAATGCGACGAGGAACAAGGCTTAAGGCTCTTCGCCCGCTACGGCAACCATTTCCCCGCGGCCTATCAGGAAGACATCAGCCCCGCCGGGGCGGTGTTCGATCTCAAGCAGCTGGATGCGCTCAACGGCAACGAGAACCTGCGCATGAGCCTGTACCGCCCGGCCGATGCGCCGGCCGGCTACCTGCGCTTCAAGACCTATCATCGCGAACAGACCATCCCCATCTCCGACGCCCTGCCCATGCTCGAGAACATGGGTGTACGCGTCATCAGCGAGCGCCCCTACGAGATCGATCTGACGGACGGCAGCATCGTCTGGATCCAGGACTTCGAGCTGGTGCATCCGGGTGAACTCGACCTGGATGCCATCAAGGAAGCCTTCCAGGAGCAGTTCGCGCGGGTCTGGCACGGCCAGGCGGAGAGCGACGGCTTCAACCGCCTGGTGCTGGGCGCGGCCTTGAGCTGGCGCCAGACCATGCTGCTGCGCGCCTACTGCAAATACCTGCTGCAGATCGGCGTGAGCTTCAGCCAGACCTACATGGAGCGCGCGCTCCACAGCCACCCGTCCATCGCCGCGCTCCTGGTGCATCTCTTCGAGGCGCGCCATGACCCGGCAGGCGGCGCCAAGCGCGACCCGCTCACCCAGAACTACAGCATCGAGATCGCCAAGCTGCTGGAGGAGGTCTCGAGCCTGGACGACGACCGCATCCTCCGGCTGTTCCTGAGTACAGTGCTCGCCACCGTGCGCACCAACTACTTCCAGAAGGCCGCGGACGGCGCTCACAAGCCCTACGTGTCCTTCAAGTTCGATCCCTCGATGCTGCCGGACCTGCCCCTGCCCCGCCCCATGTTCGAGATCTGGGTCTATTCGCCCCGGGTCGAGGGTGTGCACCTGCGCATGGGCAAGGTGGCGCGCGGCGGCCTGCGCTGGTCAGACCGGCGCGAAGACTTCCGCACCGAGATCCTGGGACTCGTCAAAGCGCAGAACGTCAAGAACACCGTGATCGTGCCGGTGGGCGCCAAGGGCGGCTTCTACGTGAAGCGTCCTCCCCAGAGCGGCGACCGCGAGGCCCAGCTCAAGGAAGGCATTGCCTGCTACCAGACCTTTCTGCACGGCCTGCTGGACCTCACCGACAACCTGGCCGGCACCAAGATCGTGCCGCCCAAGGACGTGGTGCGCCACGATCTGGATGACCCCTACCTCGTGGTCGCCGCCGATAAGGGCACGGCCACCTTCTCCGACATCGCCAACGGCGTGTCGGCGGAATACGGCTTCTGGCTGGGCGATGCCTTCGCCTCCGGCGGCTCGGTGGGTTACGACCACAAGAAGATGGGCATCACCGCCAAGGGCGGCTGGGAATCGGTCAAGCGCCACTTCCGCGAGATGAGCACGGACATTCAGACCACCGACTTCACCGTCGTGGGCGTGGGCGACATGTCCGGCGACGTGTTCGGCAACGGCATGCTGCTGTCGCGGCACACGCGCCTCTTGGCGGCCTTCGACCACCGCCATATCTTCCTCGACCCGTCTCCTGAGGCGGAGCAGAGCTTCGTGGAACGCGAACGCATGTTCAACCTGCCGCGCTCCTCCTGGATGGACTACGACGCCAAGCTGATCTCCGAGGGTGGCGGCGTGTATCCGCGTAGCGCCAAGAGCATCCCGGTGAGCAAGGAAGCGGCGGCAGTGCTCGACATCAACCCGGGCAACTACCCGCCCGTGGATCTGATGCGCGCCATCCTCAAGGCCCCGGTGGATCTCCTGTGGAACGGCGGCATCGGCACCTACGTGAAGGCCGCCACCGAGCGCAACGCGGAAGTGGGCGATCGCGCCAACGACGGCCTGCGCATCAACGGCGGCCACCTGCGCTGCAAGGTGGTGGGCGAAGGCGGCAACCTGGGCTTCACCCAGCTCGGCCGCATCGAATACGCCCTCAACGGCGGCCGCCTCAACACCGATTTCATCGACAACTCCGCCGGCGTGGATTGCTCCGACCACGAGGTCAACATCAAGATCCTCTTGAACCTGGTGGCGTCGGAGAAAGAACTGGCCGAGACTGCACGCAACAAGCTGCTCGCCGAGATGACCGACGAGGTGGGTGAACTGGTGCTGCGTGACAACTACATGCAGGCCCAGGCCCTGTCGGTGGCCCAGGACCAGGGGCCAGGACGCATCAGCGAGCACGGCTACCTGATACGCGCCCTGGAGAAGGCCGGCGCGCTCAACCGCGCCATCGAGTTCCTGCCCTCCGAGGAAGGCTTCGCAGAGCGCCGCAAGGCCGGCAAGGGCTTGACCCGCCCCGAACTGGCGGTGGTGCTGGCCTATAGCAAGATAGACATCTACAACGCGCTGCTCGCAGGCGACGTGGCCGAGGACCCCTACCTCGCCAACGAACTGGAGAAATACTTCCCGGGCCCGCTGCAGAAGCGTTACCGCGAACTCATGCCGAAGCACCGACTGCGCCGCGAGATCATCTGCACCGCCATCACCAACAGCCTTGTGAACCGCATGGGCTCCACCTTCGCGCACCGCATGCAGGAGGAGACCGGGGCGGACGCCTCCACGGTGGCCCGCGCCTACACCATCGCGCGCGAGAGCTATGACATGGAGAAGCTGTGGTCGGCGGTCGAGGCCCTGGACAACAAGGTGCCGGCCAGCGTGCAGATCTCCATGGCGGTGCAGAGTTCACGGCTTCTGAAGCATGTGACCCGCTGGCTCATAGACCATCTGCGCGACAAGCTCGACATCGCCGCCGCCGTGCCCCTCTACCAGCCCGGAGTCGCCGATCTCGTGGCGCATCTGCCGGGCGTGCTGAGCGAGGACATGGTGCAGGAGTTCGACCGCGGCGTGCAGCAGTACACCGACGTGGGCGTGCCGGAAGCCGTGGCCAAACGCATCGCCGCCATCCCGACCCTGTACGCCGCCCTCGACATGGCGGACGTGGCGCAGGAGACCAGGCTGCCGGTGGAAGTGGTGGCCAAAGTGTATTTCCACATCGGCCGCGAGCTGGAACTGGACTGGCTGCGCACCCAGATCGAGAACCTGGGTGTGGACGGCCATTGGCAGGCGGTAGCCCGCGGAACCCTGCGGGAGGACCTCTATGCCCAGCAACGGGACCTGGCTGCCCAGGCCCTCACCGGTGCCCGCGATACCCGCGCGGCCATGAAGCAGCTGGAGCAGTGGCTGGCCGCCCATGAGACCCGCGTGCAGCATGCGCGTCATGTGCTGTCCGAGATGAAGGCCGCCGGCATCGCCGACTTCCCGAGTCTCTCGGTCGCCCTGCAAGAGATACGTAAGTTAGCCAGATCGGGCTAAAAACAGGTCTTTTGCCCTCTGCTGGCGCCGGTTTTCTGGCACCGGAGAGCGGCGGCGAGTAACCTAGGGGTCCGGGACAGGAGCCGGACCTATCCATGAGTGCAGCCGCCGACTCGCTCAACAATTACAAGCAGACCCTGCGCGAACTCTCGGACCGTATCGTCACGGCCCAAAGACCCATCCGTATCCTCGATCACATCAAGTGGGAACCCTCCATCCAGGAGGAGTTCTTCAAAAACGGCGCCCGCGAACTGCCCAAGGTGGACCTGGCTTATTACGAAGGTCGCCCGCTGGGCTTCGATCCCGCGAAGAAACGCCAGGAATTCCACGATATCGAGCGGGACATCACCCGCCTGCTCGGCCAGTTCAATTCCTTAGGCGGCATCATGCGCCGCATGTGCCGCGAGTACATCCAGGTGGTGCGTATGCTGGAGAGCCGCGGCACCCCTGAGTTCGGCGCCATCGCCGAAGAGCTGTACGGCTCCGCCAGCGACGCCTTCCACGAGGGCGGCCCAACCTTGGCCGACCTCGGCAAGCTCCTGGGCGACGCCATCGCCAGTATCGACCAGAGCGCGCTGCTCAAGCCCGAGGAGAAGACCATCACCGGCGAGCAGGCGGTGGAGATATTGCAGAAGCGCATCAACGCGGCGTTCCGTGAATCCGAGGGTACCGTGCGGGTGCTCTTGTCCGACGGCATCGTGGCGGATGCCGCCGCCGGCGCCGATTACCTCAAGATCCGCAAGGAAGCCAAGTTCAACGAGCGCGATCTCAGGGTGCTGGAAGTGCACGAAGGCTGGGTGCATCTCGGCACCACCTTGAACGGCAGCCAGCAACCCATCTGCACGTTCCTGAGCAAAGGCCCGCCCTCCTCCACCATCACCCAGGAGGGCCTCGCCATCCTCATGGAGATCATCACCTTCGCCTCCTACCCGAGCCGCTTGCGGCGCCTCGCCAACCGCATCCGGGCGGTGGATCAGGCGGAGAAAGGTGGCAATTTCCTGGACGTGTACCGCTTCTTCCTAGAGCAGGGTCTGGGCGAACAGGAAGCCTATGCCAACAGCGCGCGCATCTTCCGCGGCAGCACCCCGGACGGCCCGCCCTTCACCAAGGACCTGTCCTATAATAAGGGCTTCATCATGATCTACAACTACATGCGCCTGGCTGTGCGCAAGGGCATGCTGGACCGCATCCCGCTCTTGTTCTGCGGCAAGACCACCCTCGAAGACGTGCGCACCCTCTCGCAGTTCGTGGAGGAAGGCATCGTGGCGCCGCCGCGCTTCCTGCCGCCCCAGATCGCCGACCTCAACGCCATCACCGCCTGGATGTGCTATTCCAACTTCCTGAACCGGCTCGATTTAGGCCGCATTCAAGACGACTACGCTTCCATACTTTGACCATCTCAAAAGCTGCTGCGCTTGGCATGGCTTTATTTTGGGCAGGACGCCCTTATGCCGCGGAGGGCAGGATGCCCGAGAGCGGCGAGCGCGCTAAAGTTAGAACCAAATGAATGAACTTAGGTACACTCCGGTTTCTCGCCACCGCGCGCCTCGCCCTGCCTGCGCTCGCGACGCTTTTGAGGCGTTCTTTCCAAGCTTCTAAATAGAATAACCATGCGCACCATCGCCATCGTCGGCGCCGGCTTCAGCGGCACCGCCACCGCCATACAATTGCTCACGCGCCATGGCGAGCTGCCCCTGCGCCTCGTGCTCATCAACCGTCACCCCAACCTGGCGAGGGGGGTTGCCTACGGCACCCAGTCCCCGTCCCATCTCCTGAACGTGCCGGCGGGCCGCATGGGCCTCTTCCCGGACCGGGAAGGCGACTTCCTGGAGTTCATCCAGCGCTTCGACAACAGCGTCAGCGCCGGCAGCTTCGTGCCCCGCAGCCTCTACGGGCGCTATCTGGGTGCGCGCCTCAAACAGGCGGCGGAGCAATCGGCCAAGATGCGCATGGAAACTTTCACCGGCGAGGTGACCGGCCTCACCCCGGCCGCGGATGGCTCGAGTGCGGTACTGCACTTCGCCGAGGGTCAATCTCTGTCCGCTGACCAGATCGTGTTGGCCGTGGGCAACTATCCCCCGGCGGATCCTTCGATACCGGAGACGGATTTCTTCAAGACTCTGCACTACACCCGCGATCCCTGGGCGTCTGGCGCGCTCGACCGTGTGCCCCTGGAAGCGCCTGTGCTGCTCATCGGCACGGGGCTCACCATGATGGATGTGGCGCTGGAACTCGCCCACCGCGGTCTCTCGGCGGTCCAATACGCGGTCTCACGGCGCGGGCTCATGCCCCAGGTGCACCGTCAGCTGCCGGCCATGCCCATCACGCCACCGCCGGCGGGATTGCTGGAAGGCCGGGGCACTGCCCGACGCTATCTCAAACTCACCCGTGAATACGTGGAAACCCTCGCCCTTCGCGGTGCCGACTGGCGGGACGCCATAGGCGCCCTCCGGGCCATCACCCCGGCCTTGTGGCAGGCCCTGGATCAGACGGAACAGCGGCGCTTCCTGCGCCACGTACAGGCCTATTGGGATATCCACCGCCACCGCACGGCGCCTGCCTCCGGCGAGCATCTGGCCCGGCTCCTGGCCTCAGGCGGCCTCAAGATGGCTGCTGGCCGCCTGCGGCGCCTGTCCGGGGGCGCAGGCGGTGTGAACGTCACCTGGCAACCCCGGGGCAGCTCCCGGGAAGAGCGTCTGGAGGTGGGCAGCGTGATCAACTGCACCGGACCCCAGAGCGATATCACCCGGCTCGCGGACCCGCTCATGCGCTCCCTCCTGGCCCATGGGCTGATCCGCCCCGACCCCCTGCACTTGGGATTGGACGTGGATGCCGAGGCCCGGGTCCTGGACAACGCGGGGCAGCCGTCCGACGTTATCTCCTACACAGGACCCCTGCTCAGGGCCCGGGATTGGGAAGGCACTGCGGTCCCGGAACTACGGGTGGCGGCCGAAAGACTGGCGGACCGCCTGGCCGGCACTTGGTGAGCGGCGTCCGGGGCTCTACAATATGTGGCTTGGACTTTGAACCCGAGGTTTACATGAAAACGATCCGTTTCTCCCTGATTTCGCTGGCGCTCTGCCTGGCCGGTGCCGTCACCGCCGCCTGGGGCGCCGAATCCGTCATGACCCTGATCAGCAACGGCGAAGCCGTGCAGAAGGAAGTGCTGGATAACAAGGGCGCCATGGAGGCCGCCGAGCAGAAGAACAAGAACCTGGCCGCCGAAGGCAACAAGCTCACCTCCGACCAGAAGCAGCTCACGGCGGACGTGGCCGCTTGGAACAAGGAGAACAACGACCTCAAGGCACGCATCGCCGAAAACCAGAGCAACTGCAGCCCGGACAAGAAGCTCAATCAGGATCAGTACAACGCCTGCAAGGCGGAGATCGCCAAGTTGAACACGGACATCGCCAGGGTCAATGCCGACAACGGTGACCTGAACAAGCGCAACAAGGACCTGAACGCGCGCATCCCGCAATACAACAACGACATCAAGGGCATCAGGGGCGAGATCGATTCGAGCTACGCCGCCTATAACTCGGCCCTGAAGAAAGAGGGAGTCTGGCTCGATGAGGCCCGTACCCAGATGTCGAGTTCCGCCTTCGCCTCCTACGGCAAGAAGGCCGGCTGCCCCGATGTGACCAAGAACACCAAGACCGCGGAAGCCATGATCAAGATGTCCGGCGACGTGATCGATTGCCTCAAGAAAGTCTCCGCCGGCTGAGCTTGAAGTCGCATGCGATGCTGCAAACGCCCGGCACCCGCCGGGCGTTTTTTATCCCGCTAAAACGTAAAATCCGCGTCAGACGCGGGTTTTTTAGGCTGTTTCCTGCGGGGATTCAACGCATGGCCATGCGGTCGTATTCCGCCGGCGGCTTCAACCATACCCGCAGATCCACATAGCGGTTGTCTGCATCCTGTTGCGCA
Organism: Gammaproteobacteria bacterium; assembly: GCA_036000105.1. Lineage (GTDB taxonomy): Bacteria > Pseudomonadota > Gammaproteobacteria > Natronospirales > REEB76 > DASUBN01. The sequence goes on along the minus strand of DASYGE010000002.1, from coordinate 329,231 downwards.
CCGGGGTAGGGCAAAAGCATGCCCGCGCCACCCAGCTGGATGTCGCCCGGGGGCACGCCCAGGTGTTTCAGGTAATAGGCCACCGATTCCGCCCGCCACTTGGACAGGAGGAGGTTGTAATCCTCGGGGCCTTTGCTGTCTGTATGACCGGTGACGGCCACGGATACCACCTGCATGCCCATGGCCTGCCACGCCTTGAACGAAGCCTGCAGGGCCAGGCGGTTCTTGGCGGAGAGATGTGCGCGGTTGAACTTGAACGGCAAGGCCGTATAGATCTGCTGCATGTAGGGCAGCGGCGGGATATGCATGTCCAGCGCCGCGATCATGGGCGCCAGGGACACCGGCGAAGGTGCGGTCAGTGCCTCTGCAGGCGTCGGCTCCACGTGCGGATACAGGAATGCGAACTCGTCCTGCTTGACGGGTTCGTAATGGTGTTCCTTCTGATACTGGCCGGTCATGACCTCGTAACAGAAGCCGCTCTGATCCTTGGGGGTGAGCGGGCGCACCTGCACGCAATGCCCGTCCTGGGCGATATAAGGCTGATCGCCATCCATCAGCCAAGCGCTCTGGGGCGGACCCGACTGGCAGGCCGCCAATAGTCCGGTGGATAGAGCCAATGCGGCGAGCCGCATGTGCATTCAGATGTCTCCCAAGAATCCCAAGGGTTATTGCCTAAGGCGGCGGACGCGGCGGTTCGCTACCGGTGGACGACTTTCCGTCCCGTCGAAGCCGGACAGCCTACCTATAACTTGACAATAATATCGTAATCGCTCGGACGATAGGCATAGTAACCCAGCACATAAGTGAGCCTACAGCTTTCCCATCACGCGCCTTCAGCTGTGGTCCAACATCCTTCTCCAGCGAAATCCACGGGGCGTCTTCGATCTCAAAACCTGGGATATCGCCCTTTAGGACAGGCTGGGTTTGATCTTCAAAAAGGAGCTTGTTTAGGAGGAGAAAGTTCGTAAGCTATTGATATACATAATAATAATATTTTGTAAGCTAAGCGATTGTCTCTCTGGGTATCAGAATGTGCGAGCTATTTACTTTACATAATACTTTTTAACTGCTAGTATTAAGTCATCTCTACGACATTTACCGGCCCGAGGATGGGGCAAACCGATGACCACACAGAATGCTTCCAACCAGATCGCGTTCCTGCAGGGCACCTGGCGCGCCGTGCTGCATGATCAGGCGGAACCCTTCCAGAAGTCCCTGCTCCTGGATTTCGTCAGCAGCGACGTCATCAGCCAATTGCCGGAATACACCACCCTCAGGAACGTGCTGGCGGAATGCCACAGCCAGGGTGCCTTCGAAGAGAGCTACATCAAATCCTTCCTGGCCCTGCGCAAGAGCTGGAGGGTGCTCACCTCGGAATCGCGTCATACCATCATCCAGTACATCCAGAAATGCGGTCTGCAGAAGAACAACGGGCTCAAGCTGTTGGAGGACGATGAAGCAGCCCTCACCATCCGCTGGGATACCGCCAACCGGCTCTATGCCGGCGCCCGCGACATGGCCTTCAAGGCCTGCCAGGTCTCCGGCCTGGAGATGCTCCAGCCCCGTGGCAAGCCCAGGCACAACGAGTTCCGTACCCTGGTGCGTCGCGGCCAGGAGACCCTGGTGGCGCTGCTCAAGGAGCGCATCAATATAGACAAGACCGCCGTCACCATGGCCGTGGGTTACGTCACGCCCGTGGCCAAGACCAAGATCAAGAACAACCTGGCAGCCGCCTACCTGGACGGACTGGATGCCTTCCGCGCCGCCCTCTTCCACTGGTCCGTGCACAACCTGTCGGCGTTCACCTCCCTGGAGATCTTCAAGGGCAACTTGCCGTCCGGCGGGCTCACGACCTACGAGGAGAGCGCCATCAAAGAATACATCGAGCATGCGCTCAAGCCCTTCAAGCAGGAATACGAGCAGCTGCGCGCCGCCGTGGAAGACATGCCGCCTGACCCCACCATCTATGACAAGGCGCGCCGCTTCTTCGACACCAAGACAAGTACCCTGCACTGAGCCGAAAGCAGCACAGATCCGCATAGACGAGCTGGCGGCCGCAAGACGGCAATGGAAGGCCGGGGAACACCGGCCCTGTAAACACGAAGGCCCACCTGACGGTGGGCCTTTTCTTTTGTCGGTCCGCCGCCCTTCCACGGGGGGGGAGGGGGGGTTAGGGCTCATAATATTTAGCAAGTAAATACTTGCAATATAATAAACCTCCGCTTATAGTGCTACCCAGCGCAAGCATCGCTTGGCTCCCACTCAACCGGGCAGTTCCCATGGTGAGCAAGCGGCTTGAACGCCCGCAAACCACTTCACTTCCGAGGAGAGATGATCCATGACCCGCAAACTCAAGCAACTCCTGGCCATAAGCATGGCCGCAGCGTGCACCGCCGGTGCCGCCATCGCCGCTGATACCACCCCCATGGCTGCCATGAACATGTACGGCGGCCCGGTGTATGCCGGCGCCCCTGCACTCACCGTCACTGCCGCCCTGGTGAAAGCCGGCGGTGGCGCCGGGCACTTCAGCCTGCAGCACGCCCTGGTCTCCATGCTGGGCAAGGACACCGTGAACGCTGAAGTCGCCAAGCTCACCAAGCAGTACGGCAAGCAGAACGTGAGCGACTGGATCAACGGCTTCGACTACGCCGTGGCTGACGGGCTCACGCTCGCCACCAAGGCCGGCGTGAAGCTGCCGGCCGCCCCGCAGGATCTGGCTGGCGCGAAGCTGGCTGGTACCCTGGTGGATGCTGGCAGCGCTCCGGACGGCACCTTCTGGTCCGGCCTGGTCTTCGACAAGGCCCTGTCCCACGACATCCACAACCAGGTGATGGTGGATATCGAGACCAAGTACAGCACTCCGTACGACAAGAACCTGCATGCCATCACCAACCAGGCCATGTATGACGTCGGCCAGGCGCTCGGCAAGAAGCAGACCAAGCTCGCTTCGCTCCACTAAGCAGGGCACGACGATGTACAGCGGGGTGGGCCGGCCCACCCCGCTGTTTTTAGAGGCAATTGAGATCCCCCATGCTTCGCAGATTCGTCCCGCCCATGCTTTGGCTTGTGGTCGTGGCCATGAGCCCAGTTGCCCATGCTTGCTCCAGCTGTGGTTGCACCCTGAACACTGATCTCGGCAGCCAGGGTGTGGTCTCGGGCATACGCGGATGGCGCATCGGCCTGCGCTACGACATCGTGGATCAGGACCAGCTGCGCAGCGGTGACAGCACCGTGGCAGACCCGGCATTGCCCTCCGCCGACGAAGTCGAGCGGCGCACCCGTAACGGCTATTACACCCTGAGCCTGGATTACACCTTCAATCGCCGATGGGGGGTGGGAATGGAACTGCCCTATCTCGACCGCTATCACAGCACCGTCGCCGAAGGTGATGCCACGTTATCCACCTCCGACAGCCAAAGCCTCAGCGATGTGCGCGTACTGGGACGTTACACCGGCTTTGCTGCCGATATGAGCACGGGCCTGCTGTTCGGCCTGAAGCTGCCCACCGGCTCCAAAGGCACGCGTTTCGACAGCGGCCCCCAGACGGGCAAGCTGGTGGACCGCAGCCTGCAAGCCGGCAGCGGCACCACCGACGTGCTGCTGGGCATGTATCACTTCGATGATTTCAACGGCAGCTCGGGCTGGTTCGCCCAAGCTATGTACCAGCATAGCCTGCGGGTGGACGCCGGCTTCAAACCCGGCGACAGCCTGAACCTGAATCTCGGCCTGCGCTATTACTGGAGCGATTCCCTCACGCCCCAGCTGCAATTCAACGTACAGGCGCGTAGTCACGACACCGATGCCGACCCCAGTGCCCATGCGAATAGCGGCGGGCGGCTGCTCTACGTCAGCCCAGGCGTCACTTTCAACGCCGGCGAAGGCTGGCACGGTTACCTGTTCCTGCAATTCCCGCTGTTCCAACACGTATACGGTTTGCAGCTCGCTCCCACGCGGCTGATCTCGGCGGGCTTTAGTCACTCATTCGGTCAGGAGTAAACGTCATGCGGCTTATCGCACCGGCAGCAGCGCCAAAACTGGAACTCGTCGACATCTATGGGAAACCTGTCGTGATAGGCGCTGCGGGCCGCCGAGCCCTGCTCTCGTTCTTCCGCGATGCAGCCTGTCCATTCTGCAACTACAGGATCTATGAGCTAACCCAGCACCACAAGAGCTTATCCGCACTCGGGCTGGATATCATCGCCGTGTTCAGCTCCACTCCGGAGGAGGTGCGACGCTTCGTAGCGCGTCACCCGCGGCCTTTCAGCGTCATCGCGGACCCAAGCTCTGCTTCATATGGGTTATACGGCATAGAGCGCTCATTATGGCGCAAGCTGAAGGCTATCGCGTTCCGCATACCGACCCTGATCAAGGGCCTGCGTATCGTAGGTTTTGCAGGCTTGAACACCAACAACCTTATGCCAGCCGATTTCCTCATCGATGAGAGCGGCCATATCGTGGAGACCTATTACGGCAGCGATGCGGGCGACCGCATCCCCATTGAGCGGATCGAGCTATTCCTCGCCCGCGGCCTGATGAAGCGCGGAGCACGATGAAAAAAACCCGCCTTGCGGTGGGCTTTTTACTTTTATGGCGCGCCCGGGTCCGGCGCATGCGCCGGACGGGTTTGCCAGGGGCTCGAAGCATCGCTTCGAGCGGGCGTACAGGACGTACGCCCTGGGCCATAAGCGAAGCAGGATGCGTAGCGCGTGGGCAAACCCTGGGGTTCTTGGCGAGGCATGGAGCCGAGCCTAGAACCGATTCGAACCCATAGGGGTGCGGCGTATACGCCGCACGGCTTCACCATGGATGGTGAAGCCTGGGGTTCTTAGCGAAGCAGGATGCTGAGCTTAGAACCGAATCTCTCCGGCTAATAAATAAAAAGGCCCACCGTTTCGGTGGGCCTTCGTTTATGGCGCGCCCGGAGAGATTCGAACTCCCGACCACCTGGTTCGTAGCCAGGTACTCTATCCAGCTGAGCTACGGGCGCATCTAGAAACTTTCTATAACCAGCAACACTTCCGTCCCTGGGGCTCTCCCAGCTCGGCTTCCCTGCCTCGCGTTCGCCGGGCGACCGGTCCTGCGGACCGGTCATTTGGCCCTGCTCACCCAGCTGAGCTACGGACGCGTATCCAACACTTACTCTGGCTGTCCAGCATGCGCCGGAAGCCCAATGGAAGGGACGGAATTATCCCGGCTTGGCTCAGCCGGGTCAAGGAAAACTGCTAAAAGAGCCCTGGAAACAGGGTCTTGGCGGCTCTTATTGCGGCAGGCAACCCACCTGGTTGAGGTCCTTGGTGAGGGTCAGGAAATCGGCACGGGTGCAGAGCGGTCGCAAGCTCGGCCAGACACTGATGAACGGTATGAGGGTGCTTATGCCGCGCTGCTTGAAGGCGGTATCCAGCACCGCGAACGCATCATCCGGCTTGCCGAGGTGCATGTAGGCGTCCGCCAGGAACACCGCTGTGAGCTTGCCGGCAGGCCCGGCCGCCGTATGCTGTGCATACCAGGTGAAATAGTTGACCAGCGAGCCGGACTTGCTGCTCTGGACCGCGGCCACATCGGCCGGTAGCGCTTTGAGAGCCTGCATCTCCAGGACCGCCTGCTTGGATGCCTCGGCGTATTTGCCGGCGCCCAGGAGGCTTAAGGTGAGGATGTGCTGAGCCAACAGATCCTGGCTGTTGAGACTGGCATTGATGCGGGCACTGGTCTCGGCGGTCTCGTATTGAGAGGCGATATAGGCCACCAGGGCCGGGTCGTCGGTCACGCTGATGGAGGCCGGGTCGAGTCCCCGAGCGGTCTCCATGGCGTTCTGCATGGCGCTGTTGCGGTCCGTGGCCGCCAGGTATTCGGCATACATCTGCCAGGTCCAGGCATCCCCCGGGTTGAACTGCAGCGATTGCTTGAACTCCAGGCCCGCCGTTTGCAGATCCCAGTCATAGAACATGGCCAACTCACCTTTGAGCTGGTGCGCCTCCGCCGAGTTTCCGTCCAGACTGAGGGCCTTGCTCACCAGGCCCTGGGCTGTGCTGAGGTCCGATTTCGACAGTCCCGGCATGCGCAGCAAGGCGCGCGCCGCACAGGTCTGGGCGGCGGCGAAACGCGTATCCAGGTTCATGGCCTTCTGGCAATAACCGTAGGCCTTCTTGAACTCGCCCTGGCTTATCAGGTAACGCCCGGTCTGGAAGGCGAGGGCGGCATCCCGGTTGTTGGTGAACTCCAAGGGCTTCACCGTCGCATTCGGCGTGAGCAGCGTCGCCACTTGGGTCGCCAGACGTATCACCAGCTGCCGGTAGGCGCCGCCGGAATAATTCGCGTCCAGGTCGTATTCGTCGCCCCACACATAGTTCTGATCGGCCGCACGTATCAGGCGGGCTGAGATATGGAATGCGTGCCCCTGCTGGGCGATGGACCCCTCGAGTACATAGTCGGCGCCCAGCTCCTGACCGATGTCCTTGATGGTCTCGCCGCCCTTGGTGTAATGGGTGCTCGACGTATTGGCGATGACCCCCATGCGGTCGGGCGCGATGGGCCCCAGCAGGTTGATCACTTCACTCGATATGGAAGCGCCGAGGATCCCGCTGTCAGGGTTCTGGGAGAGGTTGCTGAAAGGCAGCACCGCCACCACGATGCGTGGGTTGGGGCCGGCTTCGGAAAACAAGCCGTTGGTGCGGTACTTGAAGAGCATCAGGCCCACGATGACCACGGCAGCCAGGAACACCGCTACGCTGTAGTAAGCGGCCTTGCGCCCGCTCCTGCGCACCGGGGGCACGCTGGCCCGGGCCACTGCCGGGGCGGTCACGTAGTGCGGCTTCTCCGCGCCGCCGCCTTCCTCCACCGTCACCGGGAATACGAATTTATAACCGCGCCGGGAGATGGTCTGGATATAGCGCGTGCCCGAGGCACCGTCGTTCAGGGCGATGCGCAACTGCCGTACGCAGGCGCTGATACCCTCCTCGAACTCCACCACCACGTGGCTGCCCCATAGGTGGTTCCTGATGTCTTCCCGGGATACGGTGTTGTCCGCGTTGCGCAGCAAGAGATCCAGGAGCTTCGCCACCTGGGGGCGCAGCTGCACCGTCTTCTGTCCGTCGCTGAGTTCGCCACTGTCCGGGCGGAAGCTGTACTGCCCGAACGTGTAATGCACCCTGGTCTGTTCCGGCGTGGAATTCATGCTGCCTGTTCCTGCCCCGGAGACGTTCGTGTTGCCTTCGATCACGCCATGGGTCGGATCATGTGCGAGCGCCGTCTGCGCGGGCCCTCTTCCACCATCATATCGGCCCCCGGGCGGATGGGCCAATCGGTTCAAGGGCGTCGGATTCAAGGCTGTCTCCCCCAAGGTCTATATGCCGCTGGAGAACGGTCCTCGCTGTGGGCCGGATGGTGGGTGCAGTCTCGCGCCCACCATCCGGTAATCCTCAGTGTCGGGAATCACTCCCGGAGGGAGTTGTCCGCTGCCACGTACAGGGAACGGCTGAGCGTCTCGGCGCTACGCATCTGCTCCGGCGTCATACCATCGGTCACCACCGGCTTCGCCTCGGAGACATCCACGCCACCACGCTCGGCCAGGAGCAGCCAGGCATAGGCGGTCACATCGTCCTGGGTCACGCCTTCCGCATTGTGGTAAATCACGGCCAGGTTGTACTGTGCAGCCGCCAGGCCCTGGCGGGCAGCCTTGGTGTACCAGGACATCTCCTGCTCGGGGCTGGCATCCACGCCGTGGCCGAGGTCGTACATCATGCCCAGCTGGAACTCGGCATAGGGGTCGTTGCGTTTAGCCGCTGCCTGGAACCAGTGGAGCGCCTTGGCATAGTCCTGCTGGAAACCCTGGCCGTTGTAGTACAGCGTGCCCAGGTTATAAGCAGCTGCCGACAGGCCCGCCTCTGCCGCCTTCTGGTACCAGACCGCCGCTTCCTGGTATTTGCCGCGGGTAGCCAGCATCACGCCGAGGTTGGCTTCGGCTTCGGCATCGCCCAGCTTGGCGAGTTCCGAGGCCTGATCGATATCGGCGTCCGTGTAAGATTTCAGACCGGGCGACCGGCCAGCGACGGGGCCCGACGGGTTCACATAGATGACCTGTATGCCCGGGGGCAAGTGATCGGCCCATGCGGCTTGCCCGGTGATGATGAAACCCAGAGCAAGCAGGCCGAGGAGCACCGGCTTGCATGAGTCTGAAAGATGTCTGAGGTCGCGGATCATGACTGTATCCTCCGAAAATCGTTATCCCACGCATACGCCCAAAGGTATAGGCCAAGGGCCGGGAGTACCGGCCGATAATGTTATGAAATATGCCTGATTCATTTATGCGCCTCCGGAGCGCCCCAGAGGGGCTTGGAAGCCGCTATAACGGGGCAGGTCGCCCCAAGATCCAAGCCTCAGCCGTGCTGCAGTTCGCCCATATCCGCCACGATGTTCGCGCCTTCCCGCAGGATCGCGTCCTGGGGGTTGGCCACCACGCCGTCCGCCACCGCAGCCGGCGGGCTGCCGGTGATGCGCTGCCAGGCCACGTCGTCGTTGCTGCGCCAGGCCTCCTCCCGCTGCTCCTCGCGCTTGCGCACGTCCAACATCAGGGAGAGGCTCGTGGCGGCATCCTCTTTCTTCAGATGCTCTATATCGGTCAGATATAGCTGGTAGAGGGGATCATCCTTAGCCCGCTCCTCATGGCGCTTGCGCAGCTCCGGCAGCATCGCGTCCAGGTGCTCGCGCACCGGGTTGAAAGCCAAGGGCTCCACGGTATCCCAGGGCAGCGCGTTGTCTTCCGTCTCTTCCCCGAACTGCTTGGGGTTGATGTCGGACGGCAACTGTATATCCGGGGCCACCCCCCGGTCCTGGGTGCTCGCGCCCGTCACCCGGTAGAACTTGTCCGAGACGAACATCAGCTGACCGGCGTCGTCCTCATCCCCCACGAGCTGGGCCAGATCCACGAACTGGGTGGCCACGCCCTTGCCATAGGTGTCCGTGCCCACGATCACCCCACGCTGGTAATCCTGTATCGCGGCGGCGAATATCTCCGAGGCCGAGGCGCTCAGGCGATCCACCAGCACCGCCAGGGGCCCGGTATACACGGGGCTGCCGCTGGAGCGCACCACATCTATACGGTCATCCGAGCTGCGTAACTGCACCATCGGTCCCCGGGGGATGAACAGCCCCGCGAGATCGGCCGCCTCCTGCACCGAGCCGCCGCCGTTGTTGCGTATGTCGATGATCACCCCGTCCACGTGCTTGGCTTCCAGGCCCAGGAGCAGCTTGCGCACGTCGCGGGAGACGCTGTTGTAATCGGCTTTGCCCTCGGCCCGGCCGTCGAAATCGCTGTAGAACTCAGGCACGCGGATCACACCGATCTTGGCGATACCTTGCTTGCGCGGCACGCTGATCACGTCGCTGCGCGCCGCCTCGTCCGCCAGCCGGATGGCATCGCGGACCAGGCGGATGGACTTCTGGGGTGAACCCGGGCGGGCTCCCGCCGGCAGTATCTTGAGGCTCAAGACCGTGCCCTTCGGCCCGCGGGTCAGGCGCACCACGTCGTCCAGCTTCCAGCCGGTCACGTCCACGTAATTGGGGCTGTCCCCCTGGGCCACCGCCACGATCCGGTCGCCGGCGTGCAGGGCACCGCTCTTGGCCGCCGGACTGCCCGGCAGCACCCGCGCAATCTTCACGTAATCCTCGTCACCCTGCAGCTCCACGCCTATGCCTTCGAGCTTCAGGCTCATCTGGGTCTTGAACTGCTGGTATTCCACCGGCGCGAAATATTCGGTGTGCGGGTCCAGCGCCTTCGCGTAAGCGTTCATGAAAGTATCGAACACATCGTCGCTGCTGACCTTGGCCACACCCTCGGTGAGCGTATGGTAGCGGCGCTTCAACACGCCCTGGGTCTTCGGCCAATCGTTGCCATCCAGCATCAGATCGATGACTTCGTTCTTGACCCGCTTGCGCCAGCGATCATCCAGCTGCTGCCCGTCGGCGGCCCAGTCCTCGGGGCTGTCGCTCACCGGCAGGGTCTCGTCGCTGTTCAGGTCCGGCTGCTTGTCCAGCAGCCCATCGGCGAAGACCATGCGTTCCCCGAAACGCAAACGGAACACCGAATAGATGGCGAAGGCCGGCGCCAGGTCGCCTTTCTTGATGCTGGCGCCGAGCCTGGCGCGATAGGCGGAGAAGGAATCGATGTCCGCTTTCAGGAAGTATTCGTGGCCCGGATCCAGTTCCTTCAGGTACTCGTCGAAGATCTTGCCCGAGAGCGATGGATCCAAAGGTTCACGGCTGTAGTGGTAATGGGTGAGTACATAGGCCACTGCCTGATCCACGGAAGCCTGATCCGGCTGCGGACTGAGGGCCGTCCCATTGCTCTCGGCTGTGGCGTCGGCGAACTGCATATAGGCCGCCGGGTAGAACCAGACGAGGCCGAGGAACAGCAGGCTGGAGAGTGTCTTCTTCATGGCTGGTCTTACCGGCATGGATGAGGGCGCCCCGCTGCAAGGGCGTGGAAACAGGCGCCAGAACATTGTACCGGGCCCAAGACCCCTTAAGGATATGGGGCTTCCAGGCTTGGACCCCGGCACGCCCCGTCGGTTCATTCCCGCAGGCGGCCCTTAGGTTTTACGGCGGTGGGCTTGCGGTGGCGGCAGCCGGCGCGGCCGCCGTGACAGCAGGCGGCGCACTGCAGGTACAGGGCGGCGGGGCTGGCGGCGCAGCGGGGGGAGCCGGTGGCGGGAAGGAATAGACCAGCGAGACCGCCGTGCTCCTGTCCGTGTCCTTGAAGCCCGGGAGCACGCTGCTGTTGTGGCTGATGGTGTAGGTGATGGCCAGGGCAAAACTCCCGGAGATGTTCGTGGTGAGTCCCGTGACCGACTGGCTGTAGGTGTTGCTGACGCCGTGCTCCACGCTCAGGTTCTCCGAGAAGGTACTGTTGCTGCCGAACTTCAGCAGATAGGTGCCAGACAGGAGTTCCACCGCCTCGGATTTGCTGGTGTCATCGGTGTAGCGCGTCTGGCGGGCACCGACGCCGAACTGCATGTCCAGCTGTTGGGTATCCGACGTCAGGAGCCGGTGTCCCAGGCCCCCCACTTCCGAGGTGCGCCGGTCGTAACCGCTGAATACATCACGCAGGTAGTCCAGGTTGCCGAACACATAATCCTTGTCCGTGAAGTTGTAATCCGTCTGGCCGTTGGCGTTATAGCTCTCGGCCGTGAGCACCCCGGCGCTGCTCGCGCGCAACGCCTGGAACAGCAACGAATCCTGCCAGTTGCCGCCCTTGTAGCCGAACAGGGCCTTGGCGTTGCTGCTGGAAGTATCGGTATTGCCGGAAGTCTCCATGGTGCCGAAGGCCAACGAGCCCTGCCAGCCGTCCGTCACCGCCGTCTTCTTGGCTGCGTCGGCGTTGGTATTCATGTCGGAGAAAGTGCTGTCGGCGCGGGTGGTGCCGGCGAATAAGGCGCCGACCAGGAATCCGCTGAGCAAGAATGATTTGTACATGAGAGCCCCCGGAGAGTTCTTAGTTATAGATGAAGGATAGCAGGGGGTTCAGAAAGACGAAGGTGAGCAGAATGAAGAGGAAGATGATGAGAGAGGGATTACGCCGGGCTATCGGGCCCGCCTTCGGCGGTTCAAATCGTTCTAAGCTCGGCTCTCCTTGCCTCGCTAAGAACCCAGGCTTTGCCATCCCTGGCAAACCCGTTCGGCGCATGCGCCGAACCCCGGCAAATTGGTCGAACCCGGCTGATTGGGTATCGAGGGTTCGAATCCGCTCACGGCAGTTCAAAGAAAAAGGGGGCTTGGAAAGCCCCCTTTTTCTTTGAAATTGGCGGAGAGAGAGGGATTCGAACCCTCGATACAGGTTTTAGCCCGTATACGCCCTTAGCAGGGGCGCGCCTTCGACCACTCGGCCACCTCTCCAAAAACGCTGCTATGTGTAATCTGGTCTTCTTACCCATCCCTGGTGTGGTGACCCGCCCGGACTTCCTGTCCGGTCGTTCGGACCAGTGGTCCGAACCCACTCGGCCACCTCTCCAAAAACGCTGCTATGTATGATCTGGTCTTCTCAAACCGTCCCTGACGCAATCACCCCAGCCCGGACAAGCTGCCCGGTACCGGGATCCATGGTCTTCGCCAAGGGCGGAATCGTGGATGATACCGGGCGCCACTGCGCCCGGTCAAAGACAGGTCAGCCAGTCCCTGGGTTCAGGCGGCGTTGCCGGCTTCCGGCGGCTCACTGCCGCCTTCCTGTTCGCGCTTGATGCGCTCGTAGATCTCTTCACGATGCACCGCGATGGTGCGCGGGGCGTTCACGCCGAGTCGCACCTGGTTGCCCTTGACGCCGAGCACCGTGACCGTGACTTCGTCACCGATCATGAGTGTTTCGCCCACGCGCCGGGTAAGGATCAGCATGTCATGCTCCTTGAGTAGCCTTATATCCCAATCACCTCAAACAAAGTCCTTTTTAATCGTCTTTATATAGCCGCCCTCTGCGGGGCGGTGGCTATTCTCCGCTCTTTGGACCCTGGGCTCAACCGGAAGTGCCGCGATGCAGGCTGTCCTCCTGGGGTGCGGTCGCGAGACCGAAGGCCTGATGCAGGGCTTTTACCCCCTGTTCCAGGTGCTTTTCGTCCACCACCACCGAGATCTTGATCTCGGAAGTGGCCACCATGCGTATGTCTATGTGCTTCTCCGCCAGGGCCCGGAACAGGGTGCTGGCCACCCCGGCGTGGGAGCGCATGCCCACCCCCACCACCGAGAGCTTCACCACCCGGTCGTTGCCCTGCAGCCGCTCGGCCCCGATGGCCTTTAAGTTCGCCTGCAAAATATCCATCACCTGCCGGTAGTCGTTGCGGTGGATGGTGAAGGTGAAATCGAAGCGGCCGTCCCGCGCCACGTTCTGCACGATCATGTCCACTTCGATGTTGGCGTCCGACACAGGCCCGATGATGCGGTGCGCGATGCCGGCCGAGTTCGGCACACCCACGAGGGCGATCTCCGCTTCGTCACGGTTGAAGGCGATGCCTGAGACGACGGCGGCTTCCACGGCTGCATCCTCGTAGGTGATGAGCGTGCCCTCGCCTTCCTTGAAGGTGGACAGCACGCGCAGGGGGACATTGTATTTGCCGGCGAACTCCACTGCACGAATCTGCAGCACTTTCGAACCCGAACTCGAGAGCTCCAGCATCTCCTCGAAGGTGATGCGCGAGAGTCGCCGGGCTTCCGGCACCACCCGGGGGTCGGTGGTATAGACCCCGTCCACGTCGGTATAGATATGGCATTCATCGGCTTTCATGGCGGCCGCGACGCCGACGGCAGTGGTGTCGCCGCCGCCGCGCCCCAGGGTGGTGATGTCCCCCGCCAGGTCCACCCCCTGGAAGCCCGCTACCACCGGCACACAGCCCCGGGCGAGAGCAGCACGCAGGCCTTCGGTATCGATCTGTTCGATGCGCGCCTTGGTGTGGGCACTGTCGGTGCGTATGCACACCTGGCCGCCGGTGAAGGACTGGGCCTTAAGACCGCGTTTCTCCAGTGCGATGCAGAGGAGCGCGATGGACACTTGCTCGCCGCTGGCGAGCAATACATCCATCTCGCGGGGGTTGGGGCGGTCGGTGAGCGTATGAGCGAGGCGTACGAGCCGGTCCGTCTCCCCGGCCATGGCCGAGACCACCACTACGATGTCATGGCCCTGGCCCCGCGAAGCCGCCACCTTGTCCGCCACGTGTTCGATGCGGGCGCAATCCGCGACGGAAGTGCCGCCGTACTTCTGGACGATCAGAGCCATCCGAGCGCACCCAAAGTTAAGTATTCATCGCGATGCCACAACAGCCAACGAGACCGTCGTGAGCGCAGGCAGGACAAGGCGCGCGCGGACGAGGAGCCGGAGTGTACGTGGTAGTACATGAGGATTCCGAGACCCGCGCGCAACGCAGTCATGCCAAGCGCAACAGGTCTGGTAGGCTGTTGTTACCCAAGTTTAGCGCGGACCCATTCCGGTACGGATTTGAGCGCAGCGCCGAGTTTCGCGGGCTCGGTGCCGCCTGCCTGGGCCATGTCGGGGCGGCCGCCGCCCTTGCCACCCACCTGCTGAGCCACCATGTTCACGAGCTCTCCGGCCTTCACCTTGGAGGTGAGGTCCGCGGTGACGCCGGCGATCAGGCTCACCTTGCCTTCGTTGGCGGCGCCTAAGACGATCACCGCCGAACCGAGCTTGTTCTTGAGCTGGTCCAGGAGGTCGCGCAGCGCCGCCGCGTCCACCCCATCCAGTTCCGCCGCCAGGAGCTTGGCTGAGCCCACGGCCACGGCCTGGGAGAGCAGTTCGTCGCCGCGGTTGGCGGCTAGCTTGCCGGACATCTGGGCCAGTTGCTTCTCCAGTTGCTTGTTGCGCTCCAGGAGTTGCTGGGTCTTGGATACTACTTCGTCCTTGCCAGCTCTTAGCAACTCCTCAGCTTCCCGCAGCACGCCCTCGAGGCCGCGCACGTAGGCGAGGGCGCCGGCGCCGGTCACCGCCTCGATGCGGCGTACGCCAGCGGCCACGCCGCCCTCACTCACGATCTTGAAGAGGCCGATGTCACCGGTGCGATGCACATGGGTGCCACCGCAGAGTTCCGTGGAGAAATCCCCGAACTTCATCACCCGCACCAGCTTGCCGTATTTCTCGCCGAAGAGCGCCATGGCTCCGGACTTGATGGCTTCGTCATAGCCCATCTCCCGCACATCCGCCGCCTCGTTGCGGCGGACTTCCGTGTTGACCAGATCTTCGATGCGCTGCAGCTCTGCCGGCGTCACCGCCTGGTAATGGGAGAAATCGAAGCGCAGCCGGTCCGGCGCCACCAGTGAACCCTTCTGGGCCACATGGGTGCCGAGCACCATGCGCAGTGCCGCATGCAGCAAGTGGGTCGCGGAATGGTTCAGCACTGTGGCTGCACGCAGCCCCGCATCTACCTGTGCTTCCAGCGTATCGCCGATCTTGAGTTCGCCTTTCACCACGCTGCCCATGTGGGCATGGGCGCCGCCGCCGCGCTTCTGGGTATCGGCCACCTTGAATTCATTGGAGCCGGACTTGAGTAGGCCATGGTCGCCCACCTGGCCGCCGGACTCGGCGTAGAAAGGCGTGTGGTCCAGCACCACCATGCCCTGCTCGCCTGTGCTCAGTTTCTGCACCGCGTCTTTGCCGCGGAACAACGCCACGATCTTGCCCTGGTCTTTGAGCGAGTCGTAACCCGTGAACTTCGTCTCGGAATCTATGACCACGTCCTGAGCGTACTCGGCGCCGAACTGGCTCGCGGCCCGGGCGCGGTTCTTCTGGGCATCCATCTCCCGCTCGAAGCCCGCCACGTCAAGGGTGAGGCCGCGCTCGCGGGCGATGTCGTTGGTGAGGTCCGCCGGGAAGCCGTAGGTGTCGTAGAGCTTGAACACCGTCTCGCCGGGGATGGTCTTGGTCTTGAGCCCCTTGATGGCGTTCTCCAGCAGGCCCATGCCCTGGGTCAGGGTCTCAGCGAAGCGCTGCTCCTCCTGGAGCAGCACCTTGTCCACATGCCCTGCTGCTTTATGCAGTTCCGGATAAGCAGAGCCCATCTCGTGATCCAGCGCCGCCACCAGGGTGTGGAAGAAAGGTTTCTCCTGCCCCAGCTTGTAGCCGTGACGGATGGCCCGGCGGATGATGCGGCGCAGCACGTAGCCGCGGCCTTCGTTGGAAGGCAGCACGCCGTCGGTGATGAGGAAGGCACAGGCACGGATGTGGTCGGCGATGACTCTGAGTGAAGGGCTCGCTTTGTCTTTCGCCCCCGTGGCCTTGGCCGCCGCATCGATGAGCTTGATGAAGAGATCGATCTCGTAGTTCGAATGCACATGTTGCAGCACGGCGGTGATGCGCTCGAGACCCATGCCCGTGTCCACGCAGGGCTTGGGCAAAGGA
The DNA here is from genome assembly GCA_036000105.1 of Gammaproteobacteria bacterium. Lineage (GTDB taxonomy): Bacteria > Pseudomonadota > Gammaproteobacteria > Natronospirales > REEB76 > DASUBN01. The sequence goes on along the minus strand of DASYGE010000002.1, from coordinate 313,348 downwards.
GTCATCACCCCGTCCGCCGAGCGGTCGAACTGCATGAACACCAGGTTCCAGACCTCAATATAGCGGTCACCGTCCGCATCCTTGGAGCCCGGCGGGCCGCCGGCCACGTCGGCGCCATGGTCATAGAAGATCTCGGAGCAAGGTCCGCAGGGGCCCGTGTCCGCCATCTGCCAGAAGTTGTCGCTCTGGTATTTCTGGCCGCCCGGCTTGTCGCCGATGCGCACGATGCGCTCCTTCGGCACGCCCACGTCGTTCAGCCAGTGGCCGTAGGCCTCGTCGTCCGTGTGGTAGACCGTGACCCAGAGCTTCTCCGGCGGCAGCTTCCACACCCTCGTGAGGAGCTCCCAGGAATACAGGATGGCATCGCGCTTGAAGTAATCGCCGAAGCTGAAGTTGCCCAGCATCTCGAAGAAGGTGTGATGGCGGGCCGTGTAACCCACGTTCTCCAGGTCGTTGTGCTTGCCGCCGGCGCGCACGCAACGCTGGGAGGAGACCGCGCGGGTGTAATCCCGCTTGTCGCGTCCCAGGAACACGTCCTTGAACTGCACCATGCCGGCGTTGGTGAACAGGAGCGTCGGGTCGTTGGCCGGCACAAGGGGGCTTGAAGCCACCACCGTATGGCCCTTGGACTTGAAGAAGTCGAGGAAGCTCTTTCTTATGTCGTTGCTGGTCATCATGGGCGATATTATGAGGCTTTCGCCCCCGCCGCCCAAGGGAGGACGCGGCGGATTCCGCGGAAAACTCAGTCTTCCACGTCCCCTTTCAGGGCCTTGCGGATGTCTTCCATGGAGAACCCCCGCTGCTGCAAAAAACGCGCCTGGCGGGCACGTTCCTGCATGTCTTTCGGCCGCCCGGCTCCGAAGCGTTTGCGCCTGGCCTCCTCCGCCATGGCACCCCAAGCCCCTCGGTGGGCTGCCACCGCCTGATCCACCAGCTCAGAGGCGACACCCCGGCCGCGCAGCTCCTCGCGGATCTTCATGGGTCCGGAGCCGCGTCGCACCCGGGCAGCCACGAACTCCTCCACGAAACGCGCGTCACTGAGGAGCTTCTTGTCCTCGAGTGCCGCCAGCACGGGTCCTATGGCATCGGACGCATAGCCGCGCGCCGCGAGCTTGCCCTGCAGCTCTAGGGAGGAATGCTCACGGCGCGCGAGTAGACGCAGGGCCGAGGCCCGCACCCTTGCCGGGTCGCGGGCCTCGTCTTCGTCAAGCTTCCGCTTCGACAGGCTCACTCGGCTCACTGGGCGCAGCTCCCGCCACCTTCTTCGGCAAGAGCTTCTCGCGGATGGCGGCCTCGATCTCGGCGGCCACATCCGGGTTCTGCTTCAGGTATTCGCGCGCGCCTTCCTTGCCCTGGGCGATCTTCTTGCCCTTGTAGCTGTACCAGGCGCCGGATTTCTCCACCAGGTTGTGGATCACGCCCAGCTCGATCATCTCGCCGGCGCGGGAGATGCCCTCGCCATAGAGGATCTCGAACTCAGCGATCTTGAACGGCGGTGCCACCTTGTTCTTCACCACCTTGACGCGGGTCTCGCTGCCGATGACCTCGTCGCCGTTCTTGATGGCGCCGATGCGGCGGATGTCGAGTCGCACCGAGGCGTAGAACTTGAGCGCGTTACCGCCGGTGGTGGTCTCCGGGTTGCCGAACATCACGCCGATCTTCATGCGGATCTGGTTGATGAAGATGACGAGCGTGTTGGAACGCTTGATGTTGGCGGTGAGTTTGCGCAGCGCCTGGGACATGAGCCGCGCCTGCAGGCCCATGTGCTGGTCGCCCATCTCGCCTTCGATCTCGGCCTTGGGGGTCAGCGCCGCCACCGAATCGATCACCACCACGTCCACCGCGGCGGAGCGCACCAGCATGTCGGCGATCTCGAGGGCCTGCTCGCCGGTATCCGGCTGCGATATCAGCAGGTCTTCCACCTTCACGCCGAGCTTGCCGGCGTACTGGGGATCCAGGGCATGTTCCGCGTCGATGAAAGCGGCGGTGCCGCCCTTCTTCTGTATCTCGGCGATCACCTGCAGGGTGAGGGTCGTCTTGCCCGAGGATTCCGGACCGTAGATCTCCACCACCCGGCCGCGCGGCAGGCCGCCTATACCCAAGGCGATATCGAGGGTGAGGGAGCCGGTGGATACCACGTCTATCTCGCGGGTGGCGGCATGGTCTCCCAGGCGCATCACCGAGCCCTTGCCGAACTGTTTCTCGATCTGGCTCAAGGCCGCGGCGAGTGCTTTCTTACGGTTATCGTCCATCGGAACTACCTTCAGGATCGCGTTCATGTGAAATTTCCCTTGGCGCCCATTATTTCACAATCCCGCCGGCGCCGAGGGCATACGTCGCGAGCGGGGAATATTCACTGCCGGAGTCGCCGGTGACGGAACTCACCAGCACGAAATCTTTTGCGGCCCATGCCACCGGGCCGAAGCTGTCGAGCGCGTCCGCGCGGCGCGCCTTGCGCGCCAGGGTCACGTGAGGCACGAAGGGTTTGTGGTCGGGCCTCAGCCCAGCGGAGACGAGCCGCTGACGCAGACCCTCGGCGAGCGCCCGGGCCGCCGCCGGCACGCGGCGGATGCCGCACCACAGCACCTGGGGTTCGGGCCAATGGCCGAGGCTGTCGAGTTCCATCTGGAAGGGCTCGCTCCTGACGGAAGCCGCCGCTGAACGGGCACGCACTGACGCCTCCTGATCGAGGCTGCCCAGGAACGCGAGGGTGATATGGAAGTGGGAAGCGGAGACCGGCTTGCCGTCGCTGGCCTGCACCGCAACGCGGCTGGCCTTATATAGAGCCTGGCGGACCGGGTCTTCGGGCCAGAGGGCGAAGAAGAGCCGGCTTGCGCCGCCCGCACCGCCAACCTTGTTGTGGAGATCGCCCATGCGATTCGACCCGCAACCGGCAGCGGTACTGGCTGTACCTAGGGATTTACCGGTACCTGTAATCTTATACAGTACTGTATATAATGTCAATAGCGGGTGAAGACACAGTCTGCAAAAGCAGATTCAGGGCTTGAGACCCTCTTTGAGCCCTTCCAGGGCCGCCAGCACCGCGGCTCTACGGACCGCCTCCCTATCTCCCTGGAACAGGAAATGCCGGGCAGTCACCTTCCCATCAGCCCAACGCCAAGCGATCCATACAGTACCCACGGGCTTCTCCGCGCTGCCCCCGTCGGGCCCGGCGATGCCGGAGACCGCCACCGTCACCTGGGCATGGCTCCAGCTGGCGGCGCCGGAGGCCATCTCCCGCACCACCGCTTCCGAGACGGCGCCGTGTTCCGTGAGGAGGCTCTGGCGCACCCCCAGCATGGCCGCCTTGGCCTGGTCGCTGTAGGTGATGAATCCCCGCTCGAACCAGGCGGAGCTGCCCGCCACGTCCGTCATGCACTTGGCGATCCACCCGCCGGTGCAGGATTCTGCTGTGGCCAGCATGAGCGAACGGGCCTTGAGCCGGCTGCCCACCTCGGCGGCCAGTCCCATGAGGGTCGCGTCGTCGGTCTTCATGGTCTGAAGGTTAGCATCCTTGATATATCGGTACTGCGCCTCTAGCATCGCCCCTCCACGTCCTGGCCATCCCATGCAGCAGTCAGCCGACAACAGCTTCGCCGAACATACGCCGGTCATGCGCCAGTACCTGCGGGTGAAATCCGAGCACCCGGACGTGCTGGTGTTCTACCGCATGGGCGATTTCTACGAGCTCTTCTACGACGACGCGCGCAAAGCCGCACGGCTGATGGACATCACCCTGACGCAGCGTGGCCAGTCCGGCGGCACGCCCATCCCCATGGCCGGCGTGCCCTATCACCAGTTGGATAACTACCTCGCCAAGCTGGTGAAACTCGGGGAATCCGTGGCCATCTGTGAACAGATCGGCGATCCAGCCACCTCCAAGGGCCCGGTGGAACGCAAAGTGGTGCGTATCGTCACGCCCGGCACCGTCACCGACGAAGCGCTGCTGGAAGAGCGCCGGGATAACCTGCTGGCTGCCGCCTATGGGCGCGAAGGCCGGTACGGCATCGCTGCTCTCGATCTCGGTAGCGGCCGTTTCACGCTCCTGGAAGTGGAAGGCGATGAAGCGCTCTTGGGCGAACTGGAACGTCTGCGTCCCGCAGAACTCTTGTTCGCTGAAGACGCCCTCTTGCCCAAGGCTGCCGCCCAGCGGGCCGGTGCTCGTCAGCGTCCGCCCTGGCATTTCGATAGCGATACTGCGACGCGCCTCTTGACCGCTCAGTTCCGCACCCGGGATCTGGCGGGCTTCGGCGTGGAAGGCATGGCGGCCGGCGTCGCGGCGGCCGGTGCGCTCCTGCAATACGTGCAGGAGACCCAGCGCACGGCGCTGCCCCATCTCACGGGCCTCACCGTCGAGCGCCGCGACGATGCCCTCATCCTGGATGCGGCGACGCGCCGCAACCTGGAATTGGAAGCGAGCCTCGTGGGTCGCCATGAACACACCCTGGCGGGTGTGATGGACAAGAGCGTCACGCCCATGGGCAGCCGCTTGCTGCGCCGCTGGCTCAACCGGCCTCTGCGGGATCACGCTCTATTGAAGGCCCGCTATCACTGCGTCGCTACCCTTATAGAGAATCGGCGCTACGAGAGCTTGCGGGAACCCCTGAATGGCATCGGCGATGTGGAACGTATCCTGGCCCGGGTGGCCCTCAAATCCGCCCGCCCTCGGGATCTCGGCCAACTGCGTTACACCCTTGGAGAACTCCCCGCTCTCCAAAAGCTGCTTAAACCTCTGGATACGCCGCTGATCGCAGAACTCGCCCGGCAGCTGGGCGAACAGCCGGATCTCTACGCGCTCCTGAAGAAAGCCCTCGCCGAGAACCCGCCGGCCCTGGTCCGGGAAGGCGGCGTCATCGCCGATGGTTATGATGCGGAACTGGATGGGCTGCGCCGCATCGGCCAGCACGGCACCGAGTTCCTGGCGGAGCTGGAGACCCGCGAGCGGGTCCGTAGCGGCATCACCACCCTGCGCGTCAACTACAACCGGGTCCACGGCTATTACATCGAAGTGACCCGCGCCCAGGCCGAGAAAGTCCCGGCGGATTACATACGGCGCCAGACCCTCAAAGGTGTGGAGCGTTACATCACGCCGGAACTGAAGAGCTTCGAGGACAAGGCGCTGTCCGCCGAGGAACGGGCTCTCGCCCGGGAACGCAGCCTCTACGATGCCCTTCTCGATGCGCTCATCGAGCGGCTCGCGGACTTGCAGAAGACCGCCGGTGCCCTCGCGAACCTGGACGTGCTCGCCAATCTGGCGGAGCGGGCCGTGACTTTAAGGCTCTCCTCCCCGGAATTGAGCGATGCCCCCCAAATCCTCATAGAAGGCGGCCGGCATCTCGTGGTGGAACAGGTCATCGACACGCCCTTCGTGCCCAATGACCTGAAGTTCGACGACAGCCGCCGCATGCTGGTGATCACCGGCCCCAACATGGGCGGCAAATCCACTTACATGCGCCAGACGGCGCTCATCAGTATCCTCGCCCACATCGGCAGTTTCGTGCCGGCCACACGCGCCGTCATGGGGCCGCTCGACCGCATCTTCACCCGCATCGGTGCTTCCGACGATCTGGCCGGCGGCCGCTCCACCTTCATGGTGGAGATGGTGGAAGCCGCCAACATCCTCAACAACGCCACGGACAAGAGCCTCGTGCTCATGGACGAGATCGGCCGCGGCACCAGCACCTATGACGGCATGTCTCTCGCCTGGGCGGCGGCGAGCCACATCGCACGGCAAGTGCGGGCGTTCACGCTCTTCGCCACCCATTACTTCGAACTCACGGCGCTAGCCGACCTCGTGCCCGGCGTCGCCAACGTGCACCTGGATGCCACCGAGCACGCCCACGAACTCGTGTTCCTGCACGCCGTGAAAGAAGGCCCGGCGGACCGGAGTTATGGCTTGCAGGTAGCAGCCTTGGCCGGCATCCCCAAGTCCGTCATCGCACAGGCTAAGGAATACCTCACGCGCCTCGAGCAGGCCCAGCGCCGCCCCAAAGAAACGCCGCCCACGGAACAGCAGATCGGCCTCTTCACCCCGCCGCCTTCGGCGGTGGAAGAGAAACTCAAGACCATCGATCCTGACAAACTCTCGCCGAAAGAAGCGCTGGAACTGCTTTACGAACTCAAGAAAACAGCTAAGTCGGATTAATATTTCGAATGTATGCTTTCGGCCAAAAGCAGACATTGAGCTAACCTTCGATTGAAGACAGATTTACGGGGAGTTATGTCAGTCAAATTTCCACTGAGGCTGTTTCCAAGCCGACGCAAACTAGCTCTGCTTTTATGTGGCTCGATGCTTTTTTTCGTTTGTAGTTTATGGGCGTCAAGTGTTGACCATCATCATAATTACATTCTAGAAGGATTCTTTGGGTTGTGTGCACTTGCATCAGTGACCCTTATGTTTCCTCCAGCGGCGTACCTGGAATTCAACGTATCCGGATTCCGCATGGTTGTCCTATTTAGATCATTCGAAATTCTTTGGAGCAACATTTCCGAAATTGGGGTTCTCCAATATGGAAAGAACCAAGTAGTCGCATGGAAATACACTCAAGCTTTCAAGAGCGTATCTAAGGGCCCCTTATCAACTGCTCAGTTAACGACATTGCGGTATCGGGCAGCAAAAATGAATAAAGCGTGGATTGGTTGGGACGCTGCACTACCAGATACTTATGGTATGAGTGCGCTAGATTTAGCAAACTTGATGAATGATCTAAAGAAGCAATATAAATCGAGGTAATGATGTCTGCTTTCGACCAAGAGCGGACATCTCTCAACGCTTGAATTTTCCCTCCCGCAAGAACCCGCTCACCTGCTCAGCCAACAGATTGCTGAACAGCATGCTGGTATGGGCGAGATGCAGCTCGATGGAATCCTTGGCCCCCGCGATGCGCGTCTCTTCCACCGACACCACGCCATCGTGAGGTGGCGGGATGTTCGGCTGGAAAGGGTTGATGCTGAAGGCATGAGTACCAGCGATCACCCCCAGTTCCCGGGGCGCTTTCCAGGCCGCTTCATGAGGGAGCGTGAGTCCCTCCGGCCCACTACGGCCCAGGAGGAAGCCCAAGCCCCGTTCTTGCAGGTTCACCGCGGCACGGCTGCCCCGCACGGGCGCACCCATGAACACCACCCGGCCCGGCGGCAGCTCCACGCCCCGCTCGAACATGCGCAGGATCACCATGCCCCCGAGGCTGTGACCCACGAGGTGTAGCTTCTCGGTCTCGATGCCCTTGAGGTAATCCGCCAGGAACATGGCGTTCTCATCCACGCTGCGCAGGAAGCTGTGGTAATGGAAACGCTGTGTGGCGAAACCTGCGCCCTCCACGCGCCGGCGCAGGAGCCCGAATTCGACTCCTGTCATGTAGAGGCCGTGTACGAATACTGCCGTTTCCTGCATGGAGAGCATGATACCCGGCCCTCCACCTGATTCCGGTATCATTTACGGCCCATGAACGACAGCATCCAGCTCCTGAAGCGCCGGCACAGCGTGCCGGTGATGGTCGGCACCGTGAAGGTGGGAGGCGACGCGCCCATCGTGGTGCAGTCCATGACCAACACCGACACCGCCGACGTCACCTCCACCACCAAACAGGTGGCGGAGCTGGCCCGCGCGGGTTCCGAGCTGGTGCGCATCACCGTCAACACCGACGAAGCCGCTGCCGCAGTGCCCCACATCCGCGACCGGCTGGAAGCGCTGGGCGTGCGCGTGCCCCTCATCGGCGATTTCCATTTCAACGGCCACAAGCTGCTGAAGGCCCACCCGGCTTGCGCTGCCGCCCTCACCAAATACCGCATCAATCCGGGCAACGTGGGCCGGGGCGCCAAGCGCGATACCCAGTTCGCCGACATGATCGAAGTGGCCCTGGAGCACGGCAAGTGCGTGCGCATCGGCGTGAACTGGGGGAGTCTCGATCAGGAACTCCTCACCCGCATGATGGACGAGAACGCGAAAGCCAAGGCCCCCAAAGATGCCAAGGTCATCCTGCACGAAGCCGTGGTGGCCTCGGCGCTGCTCTCAGCCGAACGTGCCGAGGAACTGGGTCTCGCCCACGACCGCATCATCCTGTCCTGCAAGATGAGTGGCGTGCAGGATCTCATCGACGTGTATCTGCGCCTCGCTTCCCGCTGCGACTACCCGCTGCATCTCGGCCTCACGGAAGCCGGCATGGGCAGCAAGGGCATCGTCGCCTCCACCGCGGCCCTCTCGGTGCTCTTGCAGCAGGGCATCGGTGACACCATCCGCATCTCGCTGACGCCGGAACCGGGCGGCGACCGCACCCGGGAAGTGATCGTGGCCCAGGAGATCCTCCAGACCATGGGTCTGCGTGCGTTCATGCCTCTCGTAGCCGCCTGCCCTGGTTGCGGCCGCACCACCAGCACCTATTTCCAGCAACTCGCCCAGGACATCCAGAGCTATATCCGTCACCAGATGCCTGTATGGAAGAAGTCCTATGAAGGCGTCGAGCTGATGCAGGTCGCGGTCATGGGTTGCGTGGTGAATGGCCCCGGTGAGAGCAAGCACGCCAACGTGGGCATCAGCCTGCCGGGCACTGGAGAGCACCCGGTGGCCCCCGTCTACGTGGATGGCGAAAAAACCGTCACTTTGAAGGGCGACACGATATCGGCAGATTTCCAGAAGATAGTGGATGATTACGTGCAAAGTCACTATCTTCCCCGGAATTAACGGCTCATAAACCGGCTTACTGACCCTGAGTCAGAGCCGAGGCTTTTTATCCCGCCACGGGGTCTATATATAAGGGTCAGGAAACCCCCGCCGGCCGGTGGGGGCCCACCTGCTAGAATCGCGCCCTCCAACGGCGCTAATTAGGAGCTAAGGCCCCTCGAAAAATGAGGGATTTTGGACTCTGGCTAGGCGCGAACGGCCGAGAACCCGGAGCGTACTTTAAGAGTACGTGAGGAGTTCGAGGCTAGGTGCAACAACGCCAGAGGGCAAAAGACCCATTTTTAGAGGCAGTACGAATTCATGGGTAAAAGCAGCAAATATGTTGCCAAGGTGCCGGACGCTAAAGGCTATATAGCCTATAGCGACGATGAGCACGCCGTCTGGCATGACCTCATCACCCGCCAGCGGCCCCTCGTGGAGAAATACGCCTGCCCCGAATACCTGGAAGCCCTGGATGCCATGCGCTTCCCCACGGACCGCATCCCCCAGTGCAACGAAGTCTCGGCGGTGCTGAAGAAGCACACCGGTTGGGAAGTGGAACCGGTGCCGGCCCTGATCCCCTTCGGTCAGTTCTTCGCCCTGCTCGCCGACAAGAAGTTCCCTGCCGCGTCTTTCATCCGCAGCCGCGAAGAGATGGATTACCTGCAGGAGCCGGACATCTTCCACGAGATCTTCGGCCATACGCCGCTGCTCACGGACCCGCGCTTCGCCGAGTTCACCCACGCTTACGGCAAAGCCGGCGTGCGGGCCCGCAAGGAAGACCATGTGAAGCTGGCGCGGCTCTACTGGTTCACCGTGGAGTTCGGTCTGATCAACACCGCCAAGGGCATGAAGACCTACGGCGCGGGCATCGTCTCTTCTTTCGGCGAGACACCCTATTCCATCGAGAGCCCCAAGCCCGTCCGCAAGCCTTTCGACCCGGTGGAGGCGCTGCGCACGCCCTACCGCATCGACATCTTCCAGACCACGTATTTCACCATCGACAGCCTGGAAGACATGTTCGAGCTGGCCCACCGGGATCTGTTCGACCTCATCGCCGAAGCCGAGAAGCTCGGCATGTACCAACCCAATTTCCCGCCCGCTGAGAAGAAAGTCAGCTGGGCCTGAACACTGGATCAACCCACGAAACGACTATTTTGGCCCGAGACAAGGCGCGGCGCTTTCCGAGAGCGGAGTTACCAAATCGGTAATGAGCACCGGGGAAAGCGCCGCAACGCAGTATTCGGGGCAAAATAGACGTTTTCGAATTAAGAACTACGAGGTTTCCATGACTGATTTAGCCGAGAAGCATTGCGTACCGTGCGAGGGCGGCATCAGCCCCCTCACCCGCGAAGAATCCGAGCGCTACATGGACAGTTGGGCCAAAGAGTGGGAACTCAGCCCTGACGCCAAGGAACTCCGCCGGGACTTCAAGTTCAAGGGTTTCCACGGCGTCATGGGTTTTGTGAACGCGGTGGCCTGGATCGCCAACCAGGAAGGCCACCACCCGGACCTGGAAGTGGGCTACAACCACTGCCTGGTGCGCTACACCACCCACGCCATCGGCGGGCTGTCGGAAAACGACTTCATCTGCGCGACCAAGGTGAACAAACTGATCAGAGATAAGTGAATACACCTGAACTTCGGACGAATAAAAACCCCTCGCAAGAGGGTTCGCCGCATGCGGCGAACGACCCGACAGGGATGTCGGGGCTGGTCGGCACACCAGGGATGGTTAGAAATCGTTTCTAGCCGTGCTATTCATGCGTCTAGAATCGCCTTGAAGCGTCCAAAACTGCGCTTCAGCGCGCCAAAGCGGGCAAATCACCGCTCAAACCCATGGCACGGCGCAAAAACGCGTGCTTAAGCGGCGTAAAACGCTCTACAGCGCGTAATCCTGCGTTGCGCAACATAGGTAGTGGTGCAACATCGTTGCTGAAAAGGCGTTTAAAGCCGTCTAGCGCGATAATCATCGCCAGATTTTCGCCTTTCCGCCAACGTTCGTAGCGTCGCAGCACGCCGTGATTGCCGATGTCACGTCCGCGGCGCGCCGCATCCGTGATCACTTCCGCCAATGCGGCCGCGTCCAACAATCCAAGGTTCACTCCCTGCCCCGCCAGCGGGTGCACCGCGTGGGCAGCGTCGCCCGCCAAGGCGAAACGGGGCCGCACATACTCCCGGGCGTGCAGCTTCTGGAGCGGGAAGGCCAGCCGCGGAGTGGTGCTCTGCACCTTGCCCAAACGCGATGCGCTCGCATCCGTGAGTGCGGCGCAGAAAGCCGTGTCATCGAGCGCCAGGACGCGCTCCGCTTCCATCTCATCCGCGGACCACACCACCGAGACGCGCCCGTCGGCGAGCGGCAGGAAGGCCAGGGGCCCCGTGGGCATGAAACGCTGCCAGGCGGTGGCCTGATGGGGCAACTCGGTACGCACATGGGCCACCACCGCCCGCTGCCCATAGAGCTCGTTCTCCACCTCGATGCCCGCGAGACCGCGGGTGGCGGAGGCGGCACCATCCGCCGCCACCACGAGCCTGGCCTTCAAACGCTTCCCGCCGCTCACGCTGAGGGTCGCGCCTTCATCCACGAGGCTGAGGGCTTCCGCTTGGGCCGGATGCAGGAGCGTCACCTGCCGTTGATCTTTGAGTTGCGCCCACAGAGCGTGTTGCAGGAGGCGGTTCTCCACGATGTAGCCCAACTCGGGTTCACCCAAAGCCGCGCTGTCGAAATGGATGCTGCCTTCGCCTTGTGCATCCCACACATGCATGTCCCGATAGGGCGAGATGCGCGCAGCGGCCACCGTATCCCAGGCCCCCACTGCCTGCAGGATGCGCCGGCTCGCCATCGAGAGCGCGAATACCCTCAAGTCCACCTCGGCTTTCGCATCGAAGGGTTTCGGGTCTTGCGCATCCAATAGCGCGATGGAGAGACCACTGTCTTTCAAAGCGCAGGCGAGCGCTGCACCTACCACGCCTCCGCCTACGATCGCTAGATCAAAATCGTATTTCATGGCAAAGGCAGACCGCGGGCGAGTTTCGGCAAGCGTCCGCCGAGGCCCATGTTGTGCCGCATGAGGAATCGCCGGGCGGTTGGCATGAGTTCCAGCGCAAGCAGGCCCATGTTCCTTCCGAGCGCCACGCTCATGAGTGGATTGGCGAACACCCGGTTGAGCAAGTCCGTGAACACCGCTGTGCCCTGCTGGTCGCCGCTGCGCCCTTCCACGTAGCGCGCGAGCACCGTGCTGCTGCCGAGATCCTCGCCGTCGCGGCGTGCATCCGAGAGCACTTCCGCCAGCATGGCCACGTCCCGTAGCGAGAGGTTGAAGCCCTGACCCGCGATGGGATGCAGGCTGTGAGCCGCATTGCCGATGATGAGCGCGCGGCCCTGCACTTGGGCGCTGGCCCGCACCATGCTCAAGGGATAGCTCACACGCTTGCCGGATTCCATGAAGCGCCCGAGGCGTCCGTTGAAACGTTCCGCTGCCTGGACGCGGAAGGCCGCATCGTCGAGTCCCAAGATGGCGGGCGCATCCGCCGTGGTCGCGACCCACACGAAGCCGTAGCGATCGCCGCCCATGGGCAGGAGGGCCACCGGGCCGTCATCCGCGAAGCGCTCGAACGCCGTCTCGGCCTGCGGGTGCTCTACCCGTACATTGCACACGATGGCGGTCTGGGCGTAGTCCACCGTCTCGCCGGCGATGCCGAGCTTGCCACGTACCTCCGAGCGGGCACCGTCAGCCGCCACCAGGAGCTTGGCCTTCAAGCTGCGCTTCCCGCCCGCTTCGATCACCGCTTCCACGCCGGTCTCACCCAGGGTGAAGGATTCGAGCTTGGCGGGGGCCAGCATCTCGATGTTCTTCTGAGCAGCGATGAACTCGCCCAAGGCCCGGCCGATAGCCCGGTTCGGCACCACATACCCCAGAGCATCCACCCGGGCTTCTTCCGCATGCAGGCGGGTCACGCCGAAACGGCCCCGGTCCGAGACATGGATGTGGCGGATGGGTCCCGCTTCCGGCGCGAGCTTGGACCATATGCCCATGCTCTCGAAGATGCGGCGGCTGCCATAGGACACGGCGGTGATGCGGTCGTCGAAACTCGGTTGGTTGAGGCTCCCGAAGCTCACTGCCTCCACCACCGCAATCTTCAGGGGCAAAGGCGCTAGCGCGGCAGCGAGGCTCGCGCCCACCAGGCCGCTACCCACGATCAGCAGATCGTATTCGTCAGCGGCGGATTTCCCGCTCATGCTGCTCTCTCGGCCATGAAGGCCTCCACGGCATCCGCGTCCTTGATGAGCCCGCCCGTGAGCACTTCCGGCTCCCCGTCGGTCACCAGCACATCGTCCTCGATGCGCACGCCTATGCCCTGGAAATGCTTGGGCGCACCCTTGGTGCCGGGGGTCACGTAGATGCCCGGTTCCACTGTCAGCACCATGCCGGGCTCGAGTTCCCGCCACTCCTCGCCCACCTTGTAGTCGCCCACGTCGTGCACATCGAGCCCCAGCCAGTGGCCGGTGCGGTGCATGTAGTAGGTCTTGTAGGCCTCGTCCTTGATTAGCTTGGGGATGGAGCCCTTGAGCAGGCCGAGTTTCACCAGACCCGCAGTGATCACCTTCACCGCCTCCTCGTGGGGCGCGTTCCAGTGGTTGCCGGGGCGGGCCTTGGCTATAGCTGCGAGCTGTGCCTTCAGCACGATGTCATAGATCGCCCGCTGCTCCGGCGTATAGCGCCCGTTCACCGGGAAGGTGCGGGTGATGTCCGAGGCATAACAATCCAGTTCGCAGGCAGCGTCGATGAGCACCAGCTCCCCATCCTTGAGGGGCTGGTTGTTCTCGTTGTAATGCAGGATGCAGCCGTTCTCCCCGCCGCCCACGATGGGGTTATAAGCAGAAGTTCCGCCGCGACGACGGAACTCATGCAGGAACTCCGCTTCCAGCTCCGCCTCGTTCATGCCGGGGCGGCATACGCGCATGGCACGCTCGTGAGCGGTGACCGAGACCGCCGCGGCCGCGCGCATCACATCTGCTTCGGCACGGCTCTTGTAGAGGCGCATGTCGTGCAACAGATGGTCCAGCGCCACGAACTCCTGGGGCGACTGCATGCCGGTGCGGTACTGGGCCCGCAGCTGGTTCACCCAGGCGATCACATTCTTATCGAATTCGGGATAGGCGCCCATGGTGTAGAACACCCGGGTGCAGCCCTCCATGAGTCCGGGGAGGATGTCGTCGATGTCGCCCACCGGGAAGGCATCGTCGGCGCCGTAAGTCTTGGTCGCGCCGTCTGGTCCCGCGCGCCGTCCGTTCCAGGTCTCCATCTTCGGATCCCGGTCGCGGCAGAACAGGATGTACTCCGCTTGGCGGCGTCCGGGCACCAGCACCGCCACCGCATCCGGTTCCGGGAAGCCCGTGAGGTAGTGGAAGTCGCTGTCCTGGCGGAAGGGGTAGTGGCTGTCGCGGTTGCGGATCTTCTCGCGGGCCGCCGGCACGATGGCGATGGCACCCTCGCCCATCATGCGCATGAGCTCACGGCGGCGCTTGGCGAATTCCTGTTGCTGCATCAATGCACCGTGCTGGAAGGCGGCACGGAGACAGGCTGTAGCTCCTCGTACAGGAGCTGCACGCCGACCCGCACGTATTCCACGATCTCGGTGTAGGCCGCTTCGTCCTCGTCGTCGTCCGCGTCGCCCTCGAAACCCGCCTGGGCGATCTGTCCCATGTCGCGCAGCACCTCGCCCGCCTCGTCCGGCAGCGCATCCACCTGCAGCCGGTCTCCGGCCAGGCCGAGACCGTAGAGGAAACCCTGGCACCACTCGCCCAGGGCAGCGGTGCGTTCCGCGAGACCGATATCATCGTCCGGCAGCAGCGGGGTGAATTCCAGCGTACCCGCCTGTAAGAGGGTGCGGCTCGTGTCCCGCAGCTTCAGGAGTTCGCGGCGGCAGGCTTGCTGCGCTTCGGCCGAGCCGGCGGCCTGGTCCAGGAGGTGCGTGAGCCAGCCATCGGTGCCATCGGCCCCGGCGCAGAGTGCGCCGCACACCGTGCCGTGGCATTCCGCAGCGCTGCACTCCGTACCGGCGCGGGCGAGGGCTTCCCTGAGGTCGATGAATGGGGTGGAGGACATGGGGATGAGTGCGGGTGAAGACTGTACATATCCTACACCCCCACCCGCCGGCTCCCAATGGCAGCCCATGCGTTGACCCGCATGCGATGCGGCCCGGAAGCTCTGTCTTAACAGAGCTTCCGCGGTGCAGGGACGCACCGCTCGCGAATCGAGCACGCAAGTGCTTGATTCGTCGGAGGCGGGTCAGGGCCCGTACCGGACTCGCCGTGGTCTGAAAAATCCCAGGATGGATTTTTCAGACCTTACGGAATATGCTCGCGTCCCATGAGCAGTGAAAAAGCCCGCGCCTTACTCGACCAGGAATTGAAACGGCTTGAGACCCGTGTGGCCGAACTGGTCGCCACCTGCGGCAAGCTGGGTGGCGAGAACCACTCCCTGCGGGAGCGGCTCGAATCCCTTACCGCCGACCGTGCCTCCCTCCTCGCCAAGAACGACGAGGTGCGCGGACGCGTGGAAGCCATGATCTCCCGCCTGAAATCACTGGAGGAGAGCGCATGAGCGAAGAACCGAACCGCGTCACGGTGCGTCTGCTCGACAAGGAATACCAGGTGGCCTGCCCCGCCGACGAGCGCGAGGCCCTGCTGGAATCCGCCGAACTCCTCAACAAGCGCATGCGCGAGATCCGCGACACCGGCAAGCTCGTGGGCATGGATCGCATCGCGGTGATGGCCGCCCTCAACCTCTCCCATGAGATGCTGCAGGACCGCACCAGCGCAGGTCACGCCGACGAACGGTTGCTGGGTCGGATACGTGTCTTAAACGATGCGTTGGCCGGGGCCCTTGGGGCCACCCACTGAAATAATCAAGACTTGCCAGCCTTAATGGCAAGGCGCATGGTTATCCTCGGTACCTTCTGCGGTGTTCGAAAATAGGCTGGGTTACCCCTTGAGCCTAATTCAAAACCCCGGGACACGGTTTGTCGGTGACGGTGTGCAAGTCCACCTCGCAGTGGAAAGCCTAAAGCACCGCTGCTGGTCCCACCTGAACCTTCGGTTCAAGGGCAATGGCTTATACCGGCACAGGCGGAAGGTGCCACTTATTCCCCCCACTGGTCTGCCATGAAGCGTGACGAACTGCGTCGCCACCTGCGTGGGCTGCGTGCTGGCCTGCCGGCGCCTGAGCGCCGCGCTGCCGCAGAAGCCGCCGCCGCCATCCTCACTGCACTCCCCCATTACCGTGATGCCCGGCGCATCGCCGTATACGTGGCCGTGGACGGGGAACTGGATCCCGAACCCCTGGGGATCCGTGCTCGTGCCGCGGGTAAAGAGGTATATCTGCCGGTGCTGCCAGCCAGCAACAACCTCCCCCTCGTGTTCCTGCCTTACGCCGCCGATACCGTGCTGCGCCCCAATCGCTATCGCATCCCCGAACCCGCACCCACTGCGGACGCGCCGCTCGCGCCCGTGGAGCTGGATCTCGTGCTGGCACCGCTCGTCGCCTTCGATGCGCGCGGACAGCGCTTAGGCATGGGCGGCGGTTTCTATGACCGCAGCTTCGCCTTCCTCCTCAAGGACGCGCGCGCACCCCATCCGGTTCTCATCGGCTACGCGTATGAATGCCAAAGGCTGGATGCGCTGGACGCCGCAGAGTGGGATGTACCCCTGGCAGGTGTTGTCACAGAGCAACAGTTTCATGCCTTTCCTGCGCCCTGAAATGCACTCCCGAGGACGTACGCAATGCGCTATTGGTTGATGAAATCCGAACCCGATGTGTTCGGTATCGCACACCTGGCCAAGGCACCCAAGCACACCGTCAGCTGGGCCGGAGTGCGCAATTACCAAGTGCGGAACCTCTTGCGGGACGAGATAAAGAAGGATGACCTGGCGTTCTTCTACCACTCAAGTTGTCCCGAACCGGGTGTGGTGGGCGTGATGAAGGTGACGCGCGCCGCGCATCCGGACACCACCCAATTCGACCCGCGCGACGAGTACTTCGACCCCAAGAGCAAGCGCGAGGATCCCACCTGGTATGCGGTGGACGTCACCCTGGCCGAACGCTTCGAAACCCCGGTATTACTGCAGGAATTACGCAGTTCTGCACCGCTCAAGGATCTGCAGACACTGCGTCGCGGCAACCGTCTGTCCATCACATCGGTGACGCCGGCGGAGTGGAGATGCATCCTCAAACTGGCGCACTCGAAGTGAGCGTTTCGCACCTCGCTCGGCATCATCGGGAGCGCATACGGCGTGCGTGACGCATCACATGCGCGAGATGCGCATGGGCGAAATACCTTGCAAAACTGGAAATTTGTATTTTCTTGTATATACTCAGGGACGTGTTTGATCTAAACCCGGGAGGATCGTAATCATGGCTAAGAAAGCAAAGATGAAAACGAAGGTTGCTGCTAAACGCAAGAAGAAGGCCGCCACGAAGAAGGCCGTCCGTCGCAAGAAGAAAAAGAAGGCCGGTGGCCGCAAGAAAAAGAAAAAGAAGGCAGGCGGTAAGAAGCGCCGTAGAAAGGCAGCAATGATGCCTATGTAATTGACCGCAAGGTCGTTACGTGAGAATGGGCCCGCCTCGGCGGGCCCATTTTTTTGTCCTAAAACCGGTCCTTTTGTCCTCCAGCGGCGTTGCGGACAACCTCGCAGTGCTCACGTACTTCGGATGTACGCTCCACCTGCTCGGCCGTCCGCGCCTTGCTGGCAGACAAAATCCCTCGGTTTTAGGGTTACCCTAAGAAGAATAGGGATCTAAGGGGTTAGACATGAGCGCAGAAGACAAGAAGAAACGGGCGGCGGAAGCCGCCCTGGCCTACTTGGATGACGCCACCATCGTCGGCGTCGGCACCGGTTCCACCGTCAACCATTTCATAGACGCCCTCGCCGCCATCAAAGGTCGGCTGGAAGGCGCCGTCTCCAGTTCCGAAGCGAGCGCCAAGCGCCTCAAGGCACTCGGCATCCCGGTCCTGGATCTCAACAGCGCCGGGGACATCGCGGTGTATGTGGACGGGGCCGACGAGGCCAACCGGCACCTGCAGCTCATCAAGGGCGGCGGCGGGGCGCTCACCCGGGAGAAGATCGTGGCGGCCGCCAGCCGCCGCTTCATCTGCATCGCCGATGACTCCAAGCTGAAAGACGTGCTGGGTACTTTCCCTCTGCCGGTGGAGGTCATCCCCATGGCCAGGAGTTACGTGGCCCGGCAGCTGGTGAAGCTCGGTGGTCAGCCGGAATGGCGCCAGGGCTTCGTCACCGACAACGGCAACGCGATCCTGGACGTGCACGGCCTGCGTATCCTCGACCCGCCCAAGCTGGAATCCCAGATCAACGACATCGCCGGGGTGGTCTGCACCGGCATCTTCGCCCTGCGCCCCGCTGACGTGCTGCTCATCGCCCGGGACGACCGGGTGGAGAAGCTCAGCCTCTGAAGCGTCTCAATGCCCCGCCGGTACCCGGCACACCGCCTGGAAATAGCGGGATTTATCCGAGGCGCTGAGATCCCCCAGTTCATGGGCACCGATCACGGTGTCCATCACGTCCTGGGAAGAAGTGCTCAAGAGCACCCCGCCGAATTCCGTCAGCCGCTGGGTATCGAGATCCGCTTCCGCGGTAGCATCCGCCGGCGAGACGATGCCGCCGTCGGAATCGATGTAATGCAGCTTGCCCACCGACACGTAATCCCCCGGCTGGTTGCCCGAGAGCGTGATCACCCGCTCCAGCAAGGGCAGTATCGTGAGCTCCATCTGGTCCAGCGGTACATGGGGCACCACGTCATCCTGGTTCTCGTAACGGTAACCGTTGATGCCCTGGGCCGCGTAGCGCGTCGCGAAATCGGCGCCGCCCACCCGGGGAGCACCGAAGGTATCCACTTCCGTCACCGGCAGGAGTCTGTCCGCCTTCAGTTTCAGCGCCGCCAGCATGGCGAGCGCCCCACCCTTGCTGTGGCCTGTGACATACACGTTCACCTGGGGGCCCAGCTTACCTGCCGCCTGCCATGCGTTTATCTGCTTCGCGATGCCAGGCCAGAGGTTATAGAACGCATCCCGGAAACCCTTGTGCACCTGGCCCAGCTCCGGGTCCGTCTGAGGTGCGAAATCCGCATCGTTCAGCCAATCCTGCAGCACCCGCTGCTGGGCGGCAGCATCGTCACCCTTGGTGTAGGGCACGGTACCGCGGAAAGCGATGATCACTTCGTTGCCCGAGAGCCAGAGGTAAGCCGCATCCCGGTCGCTGTCGGTCTGGCCCGCGCTACCGCTCGCCACCCCATAAGCCTCGCCCGTCTCCCCCAGGAGCCCCGCGAGCGTGGTATCGGGGCTGATGGGTCCTGTGCTGTTCACCTGATAAGCATAGGCAGAGGCCTTCAGCAGCTTGCAGGCCAGTGGGTTCGCCACAGCCGGCTGGGCGCCCGCCGCCACCGGTTGGGAACCTGAGTCCGTGAGGCCGGCCGCATCCAGCAGACTGCACGCGCTCATCGTGAAAAGCGTCAGCAGGCAGAGGACCATCCACCCCAGCGGGTGACGTATGAGGTGTGTGCGCATTTCCGTTCCTTCGGGCGAGGGTCTTGAAGTATAGGTTAGTGCAGCACGAGGGACCGGAAGGAGACTTGCGTCATGGAATCGGCAGGCCGCTTCCATGCGGCGTATCTGTCAGCGCGATGGCGTGTCAGCGGGGCGGGCAGCTCGCGGCGGGTCTATCGGCTGAGACCGCTTGCTCCGCAGTGGCCGCGGCTGGCGCACAGGGCGGCGGCGTGGCAGAAGGCGGCAGGTCGTTGCACACCCAGCCGTCCGCTGTCTCGAAGGGCGTCCCCCCGTTGGCCTTGCACCAGGCCATGGGATATTGCTGCAGGGGCGAGGCGACAGGCATGTCGATGGGATTCGGCGGCGGCACCGTGCCACCGAACGTGAACGCCAAGCCGAGACTCACGACGAGATCGTTGTAGCCGCTGAACACGTGCTGCAATTGCGCGTCCACCCTGAACTTCAGCGGGATGGACTGCCAGGGCGTGCTGTCGAATCCGATGCCGATGTTCCCGTAGGCGCTCCTCACCTTGCTGTCGTCGCCGTGGTACTGGTCCGCGAGCCCCAGGCCCGCGAACGCGAAGGGCGTGAACAGGTTCGATTGCCGGTGGGTGAAGTACCAGAGGCCGTCTGCCCCGTAGGTCTTCCAGTTGGCGAGACTCGGCAGGTCCCGTGGCGTGTCCGCGTGATAGGCGGCGCTGAACTCCAGGCTGTAGTCCCCGAATTCCTTGCCCACCAGGATGCCCCAGCCCTTGAGCCCGCGCGCGGCCGAGTCGCGCTTGCTGTCGGGCTTGATGAGGCTCGCCTGCACGCCTACGTACCAGGCATCGAAGATCGGAGTGTTGACGATCGGGGTATCACCGGCATCGGCTGCCGGCTCCGCCGCGCTGAGCGCACCCGCAGACGACAACAAGACGCAGCCGGCTGCCAGCAGGGTGAGACACCGCCCGCGCGCCCGCGCAAGGCTGGAGCGTGCCAGTCGCCATCCAAGCAGCATCACGAGGATCAACAGATACATGAGGCCATAAGCTCCTTTACCGATAGCCGGACCGCCATGATGCACCGGCGTCAGCGGCCCCGGTACCACCGTCAGCGCCACATTGGCGGCGCTGGAGGCCAGCTTGGACGTGGTATCCGTGGCGGTATAGGCGAAGCTGTCGCTGCCGGTATAGCCGCCTGCGGGCGTGTACACGAACTCACCGCTGGTCGCCGTCAACGCGACGCTGCCATTCTTGGGCTGGGTGGTGATCGCGTAGCTGACGGGATTGCCGTTCACATCCACCGCCGAGAGCACGCTGGTCAAAGGCTGGCCCGCATAGACCGTGAGGGAGAGCCCGTTGGCCAGCGGCGCCACCGATGCCAGCGGCGGGCTGACCACAGTGATGTCCATGCTGGCGGCGCCGGAGACGAGATGGGTGACAGTGTCTGTCGCCGCGAAGGTGAAGCTGTCCTTGCCTGCGTAACCGCTGGTGGGCGTATAGGTGTAGGCGCCGCTGGCCGCGGTGATCTCCAAGCTGCCGTGGGCTGGCTGACTCATCGCTGCATAGCTTAAGGGGTTGGCGACCGCGTCCACGGCCGCGAGCTTGCCGCTCAAGGGCTGCCCGGAATAGACCGAGAGGTTGGCGCCGCTGGCCAAGGGCGGGACGCCCGCCAACGGCAGCGCGCTGATGGTGAGGTTGATGGTGGCGACGTTGGAGGCTGCGCTGTTCACTGTGTCCACGGCGGTGAAGGTGAAGCTGTCGCTGCCGGTGTAGCCCGAGTTGGGGGTGTAGGTGAAAGTACCCGTGGTCGCATCGGTGAGGTTCACCGTGCCGTGGCTGGGCTGCACCACCGAATACCCCAGGGCGTCGGTCGTCGTGCCCACCGCCACCAGCTTGCCGCTCAGGACTTGCCCCGTGTAGAGGGTCAAGCTCGCGCTGCTCGCCTGGGGTGGCGTAGCCGGTATCGGCACGCTCGCCACCGTGATCACGATCCTGGCTGCTGCCGAGGTGCGGCCCGTGGTCATATCCTTGACCGTGAAAGTGAAGATATCGGGTCCGGCGTAGCTGGGCGTGGGTGTGTAGGTATAAGCGCCGGTGCTCGTGTTCAGCGCCGTGATCGTACCGTGGCTGGGCGGGGTCGCCACCGCGTAGCTCAGGATGTCGCTATTGGCCGTGGGGACACCCGAGAGGGTCGAGCTTAAGGGTGTGTTCTCGTAGAGGATCACGGCGGCGCTGTTCGCCAGCGGCGCGGGGGAGACGGTCGGCTCCGGGCTCACGGAGAAGGTGACGGTGGCTGGCGCGGACACGATGCCGGTGGTGGTGTCGGTCACGGTGTAGGTCATGCTGTCGCTGCCGATGAAGCTCGCGTTCGGCACATAGCTGAAAGCGCCCGTGGCGGCCGTCAGGGTCAGGGTGCCGTCGGCGGGACTTGTGACCTTGGCATAGGTCATGGCGTGGCCGCCGCCGTCGCTCGCCGGCAGCACGCCGGAGACGGTGATGTTCTCGTAGGTGGTGACGGACAGAGCACCCGCCACCGGCGCCGGGGGCGGCAGGGCGTTCACCGTGATCAGCACCGTCGCTGTAGCGGACGTGAGGGGCGGCGAAGCTACCCCGTCGGTGGCCGAGAACGTGAACCCGTCGGGGCCAATGTAACCCGCGCTCGGCGTGTAGGTGAAAGCGCCGGTAGTGGTGTTCAGCGCCGTCAGCGTGCCGTGGGTGGGCAGGGTCGGGCTGGCGTAAGTCACGGCGTTGCCGGCGGCATCGCTGGCCGTCAAGTTGCCGCTGATGACCGCGTTCTCGTAGGTCGAGAAGCTCGTAGCGCTCACCGCAGGGGGTGCAGGCGCGGGCGGCGGCAAGGCGATGAGGGTGAGGGAGATGGTGGCGGCGCTGGACACCACTCCCGATATGGAATCCGTGGCCGTGAAGGTGAAACTGTCGCTGCCCGTGTAGCCCGTGGCCGGCGTATAGATGAAGGCGCCGGTGCTGGAGGTGACGGTCGCCGTGCCATGGGCTGGCGGTGTCACCAGCGTATAGCTGAGCGCGTTGCCCGCCGCATCGCTGGCGCTCAAGCTGCCGCTCACCGCCACGTTCACGTAGCTGGTGAACGCCGCGTTGCCGGTGATCGGCGCCGCGGTGCTGGACACCGGCAGGCCCGCGAGCGTGATGCTCACGGTGGTGGCGCCCGAGTTCAGCTTCGTGACGGTGTCCGTCGCGGTGAAAGTGAAACTGTCGCTGCCGGTATAGCCGGCGGCAGGCGTGTAGGTGAAAGCGCCGGTGGTGGCGTTGCTCAAGGTGACCGCGCCGTGGCCCGGTTGGGTCACGCTGAAGCTGAGGGCGTCCCCCGCCGCATCGCTGGCCGTCAGCACGTTGCTCAAGGGTGTGTTGGCGTAGCTCGCCAGCGTCATGGGGCTGGCGATAGGCGCCGCGCTGTTCGCGCCGGAACCAGAGCCCGAACCGGAACCCGAGCCTGTACCCGTTTGGGTCCCCGTGCCGTTGACGCTCACGGTCAGGCTCACGGTGGCGGGGTTGGAGGTGGCCTTGATGAGCGTGTTCTCGGCGGTGTAGGTGAAGCTGTCCGCCCCCGAATAGCCGGTGCTGGGCGTATAGGTGAAGGCGCCGGTGGTGGCGCCCGTGATGCTCACCGTGCCATGGGCGGGTTGGGTGGCGATGGCGAAGCTTAAAGGAGCGCCCGAGGCCTGCAGCGTGCCCTTCAAGGCTGTGTTCAGCTTCACCGAGAAGCTCATGTCCGACACCGTGGGCGCCCCCGGCGGCGGCTGAGGCACCGTCACGGTGATGCTGATGGTGGCGATGTTGGAATCGGTGCTGCCGTCGTTGGCCTTCCAGGTGAAGCTGTCGGCGCCGATGAAGCCTGCAACGGGTGTGTAGGTGTAGCTGCTGCTGTTGGCGCTGGTGAGCTTGAGGGTGCCATGGGCGGGCTGGGTCAGGATGGCGTAGGTCAGCGTCACCGTCAGGGCATCGGTGGCGGTGAGCGCGCCGTTCAGCGTCTGGCCCGAGGCCACCGTCGCCGAGCCGTTCTTCGCCACCGGGCTCGGCGGGATCACGCTCACGGGGAAACTGCCGTAGCCCGTCTGGCCGTAGCCGTTGGTGGCCGAGAGGATCACGTTGGCCGAACCCGTCACCGTGGCTGTGGGCATGAGACTCAGGGAACAGGTGTCCAGCGCCAGACTGCCGCCGCAATTGGCGGAGAGCTTGAGGTTGGCCGCCGGCAGCACCGCGGTGTTGGATGAGATGGCGGTCAGCGTCATGGCCGGCTGCGTCGAGTCGTTGCCGGTGAGGTTGAACCACGCCAGGGAGGCGTTGCTGCCCGCGATCAGGGTCGTGGCCTGCAGGCCGCCGAAAGCCGGCGGCAGTTTCCGGGTGTTGCTGATCTCGTAGGCGCCGATGTCCGGTGTGATCCGGAGATACCCCCGCTGATCCAGGGCCGGCGCCCCGGCAGCCGCGCCGGGGCCAAGGGGTAACACGAGCCCCATGGTCTGGGTCGGGCCGCCGTTGTGGGCCAGCGGCAGCAGCAATAGCGGGTTGGGGAACACGTCCCCGCCCACGGTGCAGGTGACGGAAGTGGTGCCGAGCGCGTTGGGACTGCCCGCGAAGCCGCCGCTGCTGTTCACGCAATCGGTGGCGGCAGCGCTCGTCACGTTGCCGGAGGAGTCGGTGGTATTGAGCGTCGAGCCGTAGAGGATGGAGGAGCCCACCGTCACGCTCGCCGCGCTGTGGGCATCCGCCGCCGGAGAGTGGGGGGTAGCGAGCTGCAGGCTGTAGAGTGCACCGCCGTCACCGGTGGTACCGGTGGTGCCAGCGAGAGTATTGAAGGCCAGGGTTGAGAAACTGATGCTCACGGTGCCGTTCAGGTTGAAGATGGCGCTGCCCAGGGCTTCGCCATTGCCGATGACCGCGAAGCTCCCCGCTCCACCACCGGCGTTGTTGCCCGTGAGGGTGCAGTTCAAGAGCGTGAGCGTGCCGCCCTCGTTGAAGATGGCCCCGCCCATGCCCGCTCCGCCGCCCTGGAAGAAACCGCCGCCGAAACCGCCGAAGTTTGGGCCGCCACCGCCGCCGCCGAATCCACCGGCTGCGCCGCTACCGCCGGCCCCGCCTCCGCCGCCGAATCCACCGGCTGCCTGGCTACCGCCACCGCCACCCACGCCACCCGCCTGGCTGGCGCTGCCGCCGTTGCCGAAGTCACCCGTGGGCGTAGTGTTCTGCGGCCAGGGACCGTTGGTGTTGAAACCGCCGCCATTGCCGAAACCGTCACCGGCGCCGGCCATGCCGCCGCCACCGCCGGGATTCGCGTTGCTCGTGGTGCTATTGCCCCCTGCGCCACCGAGCGCCTGGTTGCCCACCAGCGTCACGCCCTGCAGCGTGAGGGTGCCCTGGTTGTAGATGGCGCCACCCGCGCCGAGTCCACCGCCGCCACCGCCCTGGGTGCTATTGCCGCCGGCGCCGCCCTGGGCGAGGCCGTTCTCGATGGTGAGGTTGATGAGCGTCAGGTTGCCGGGGCCAGGCAGCGCAGAGAAATCCGTGGGCGGGTTGTAATTGGTGAGCAGCTGGCCGCCGCCCACGTAGAAGATGCGGAACGCCTGCACCCCCGTGTTGGAACTGCGCATGATCACCGTGCCACCGGGGTCGCCGACGAGGGTGATCGTGGAGGTGATCGCTGGCAGGCCGTTGGGGCCGTACCAGTCGTTGTCCACAGAACCGATCTTGTAGGTGCCGGCGGCGAGCACGATCACATCGCCGCCGTTGGTCTTGTCGTCGCCGGCAGGACAACCTCCCGTAGCCGCGTTGTTGTTGGCGGCGTTGATGGCATCCACCAGCGAACAACCGCTGCCCCCCGGCCCCACCGTGGAAGCCGCCACCAGTATCACGTTGGCATGGGCCACGGGCGCGGCGAACAGCAGGCAAGCCGCGAGGCAGCCCAGCGCGCGCAGACGGTTAGACGGCTGCAACCGGACAGAGCAGTTAAGACTGGGCTCACGCATGCGGTGGTCCAACCGTAGGGGTAACCGGGCAGCCAGGCTGGGGATATGTCCAGCCGGACTATGGATTATAAGGGAGGCCCCCAGCCCTGGGAGGCCGGAATCCAAGGCACTTTCGTGAATTCCACTGTATAAAAAAGGCCCGCCGGGTGGCGGGCCTGTCGGATCATGTACATATGGCGTCTCTTAGGGTTTCGCGGCGTGGCCATCCAGCCAGGGCGCCAGGGACACGGACCAGATGTTGCTCACGCCGTCGTCCCAGCTATCCATGCGCGCCAGATCCTGCTCTGCCTGTGCCGGGGTCCGCGGGTAAGACCAGCGCGAGGTCCAGCTGCTGGAGTAATACAGGGTGCGGCCGTCCGGCCCGAGATGCGCGTCCGAGGGCTTGCTGTCGGCGTTGATGGCGTCGCCGAGATCCGTGGGCTTGCCCCAGTGATCCCCTTCCCGGAACGCGATGAAGAGACGATCCGGAGCGTCCGGCTTGGCCGGATCGTCGCAACCGAACACCACGAAAGATTCATCCGGTGCGATGGCCGGGTCCTCCGGATGCGCGCCCGCCTCGCCCAAGGCCTGCTGCACCGCCTCCTGATAATTGCCGTCCTTGTACTGGGAGCGGAAGATGTGGGAGCCATCCGCAGCGAAGCGGATGAAATACAGACTGCCGTCCCCCGCGATGCTGGGTGCATAGGTCTGGGAGCTGGCGTTCACTGTCTGCGGCAGGCGCCAGGGCTCACCCCAGCCCTCGCCCTTACGATCCACCCGCCACAGACCGCCCTTGTCCTCCGGCTTGTCGCTCGCACCCGGCCGGTTGGAAGCGAACACCAGATAAGAACCGTCCGGCGCCATCACCGGATCGTGATCCAGCCACGTCCCCGAGAACGGCGCGATGGTCGGTTCCGACCACGCACCATCCACCTTATGGGAGACCAGTATCACAGAGGCGTTCGGCGGTTTGCCCCGGTCGAAGAATGCGGTCTTGCCGTCCGGCATGAAGCTGATGGAGCTCTCGTGAGCGGGACCTGAGATCACCCCGGGGGAGAAGATCTCCGGTGTGGCGATGATGTCGGTCGCGCTGGCGGCGCAAGAGGCGGCCATGAGCATGAAAGCCGATAAGCGCAGCATGGAGGGCTCCGGGGCGTGGGGGTGATAGATGGGACAAGTCGGGAAGAAAGGGAGTTCCCGAGAAGATCACCCCATATCGACCGTTCAGCGCCCGACTGTCTGCTGCAACTTCTCCGGATAGCGCGCGCCCTGCACCGTGATCTTGGCGGCGGCACTCTCGATCTCGCTCAAGTCCGCGGCGCTCAACTCGATGGCGGTCGCGCCCAGGTTCTCTTCCAGGCGCGTGAGCTTGGTGGTGCCCGGGATGGGCACGATCCAGGGCTTCTGGGCCAGGAGCCAGGCCAGCGCTATCTGGGCCGGGGTCGCATCCTTGCGCTTCGCCATCGCGCCCAATAGATCCACCAAAGCCTGGTTCGCTTTCAGGGCTTCGGGCGTGAAGCGCGGCAGGCTGCTGCGGAAGTCCTTGCTGTCGAAGGTGGTGTTCGCGTCCATCTTGCCCGTGAGGAAGCCACGGCCCAAGGGGCTGAAGGGCACGAAGCCGATGCCCAGTTCCTGCAGCGTCGGCAGGATCTCCTGCTCGGGCTCCCTCCACCACAGGGAGTATTCGCTCTGCAGCGCCGTGACCGGCTGCACCGCATGGGCCTTGCGGATGGTCTGCACGCCCGCTTCCGAGAGGCCGAAGTGCTCCACCTTGCCTTCCCGGATGAGATCCTTGACCGTGCCCGCCACATCCTCGATGGGCACCTTGGGGTCCACGCGATGCTGGTAGAGGAGATCGATATGGTCGGTCTTGAGGCGCTTGAGCGCGGCCTCGGCCACCTCGCGGATGTGCTGAGGTCTGCTGTCCAGGCCTTCGTTGGCCCTGCCGCCCACGAAGCCGAACTTGGTGGCGATCACCACCTGGTCGCGGATGGGCGCCAGGGCCTCGCCCAGGAGTTCCTCATTGGCGAAGGGCCCGTAGGCTTCGGCGGTATCGAAGAGGGTCACGCCCCGCTCCACGGCCTGGTGCAGCAGCGTGATCATCTCCTTCCTGTCCGGGGTAGTGCCATAGGCGTAGCTCATACCCATGCACCCCAGCCCTAAAGCCGAGACTTCCAGGCCGCTTTTACCGAGTTTGCGTTTCTGCATGGTCTGCTCCTGGTCTGTTTCCGTCACCGACCGTGTAACCATCCAGATTACACCCTTGAGAGACCGCGGCGGTGAGAGCAGACTTGGGCTGGATTAAGGAGCTTCGCCATGCGCATCCTCATCCTCGCACTCGCCCTGTCCCTCCCCTTGGCTGTCGCAGCCGCCACGCCCAAGGGCCCCACGGTCGCGCAGTACGATTCGGAAGATGTCGCCAAATCCCACTGCCCCTACGACGTGATCGTGTGGGTGAACCCGCACCAGCGCCTCTGGTACACGCACAACTCCAAGCACTATGCCAATGACGGAGTCGGGGGCTTTGCGTGCAAAGAGGAAGCGGTGAAAGCGAGGTATAAGCAGGGTAAGTGAACCTGAGCGGCGCAGATGGGATTTTTGTAGTAAATTCGTCTCTGCGGGAGGCTTAGTGATGACCGATTTGATTTGCCGTCGATTGCCCTCCCGGGGTCAGCGGCTTTGAGGCAGTGAATTAACCACACTGAAGGAGACCTAACCATGGCTAAGAAAAAAGTTGCCAAGAAAAAGAAGAAAGCTGGCGGCAAGAAGAAAAAGCGCTAGTTATCGAAAAGCCCCGCGAAAGCGGGGCTTTTTTTATGGTGAGCAGCACTGCTGCGAACGCCCATGCATGGGCCGAAGCGAGAGCTTCGGCGGGCGTGCAGGGATGCATGCCCTGGGTCGCGAGCGGAGCTGGATGCGTAGTGCTGCGAGCACGGGCCGTGTTGCCGGCGCAGCAGGATGCGCAGCCGGGCAAGTGGCGCGAGCCACCCAACATCTTGGTTGCCTGGCGGGGAAGCGGGTGGTCCTAGAAGGCCTCTGTCGCTGGCGCCCGCGGGTCCAGCCCGGGGACCTCGCATGTGAGGGCCCGTGCGGGAGGAGCAGACAGACCCTCGAGCCCCCTCGACCAGTATGAAAAGCCCCACCGGAGTGGGGCTTTGTCCGTCAGGTCCGTGGCATCCGGACCCTGTGCTCACTCCTTCTTCACCGTATAACTCCCGGCCTTGCCCCCCGGCACCACGTGCCAGCCGGGCGCGAGATCGAGCGTCCAGCCCGGCCCTTCGATATGCGTACCATCGGTGGCTTTGGGCGCAGCCAGCGTCGCGTGGCTGAAATCAGTCGGCACCAGGACACCCTCCTTCACATCGAGCGTGCCCCAGTCATCGGTGGCGTGGAAGGTGGGATAGACCATGCCGGCATCTCCCAATGAGACGATCGCGCTCGGATTGAAACTGAACGCGAAGTGCTTCCCGCCGGGCAGGAGCAATGTCGGCCCCTCCACCAGGCCTGCACGGTAGCGGGCCTTCACGGCTTCCGCCTTCTTGGCGCGCTCGGTCTCGGCGATACGGATGGCGGCCGCGCCATACAGCGGCGCACGCGCTGCGGCGGAAGTATGCACACCACCCGGCAGCGTCGAGGCTAGCAAAGCGCCGAGATCGGAATCAGCGGTGAGCTTCTTGCGCCATCCGGGCAGACGCTCATCCAGCAGCAGCCCGTACGGCGGTCCCGAGGTATAGGCGAAGGAGCGCACGAACGTGATGCTCTGGTCCGGGTCGGTCTGCTTGCTGATGGCGCGCCACCGGCCGGAATCCCGATCGGGCTCACCCGCGACCGTGCCGGTATATTCGGGGATGCCTTCGGCTATCTCCAGGCTCGCCTCTGTCTTGGCCGAGCCGGGGAAGAGCTTATGGCGATAGGCGCGGAAAGCCAGCGCATCGCGGATGGCCTGGGTCTGCGCGGCCCCCTGCTCTACCAGCGCCGCGGCGAGCGCGCGCCACTCGAGCTGGAGCCACAGACGGCCATCCAGCGTATCGAGCTGCAGGTTCGGCGAATCCGGCGCCATCAGGCCGAGGCTTGGCTGGATACGGTGGAACATCTCGTGTGCGAGCGTGATCCGCAGTGTCAGCATATCAGCAGGAAGGTAGGGCCACATGAGCATCGTCCAACGCTTGCCTTCCCACTCGGTCGGCGCGTTCGAGACGATGACGCTTTGCGGAAGCGTGCCGACATAGAGCCCGTCTTGCGCGTGCAGCACGCCCTCCGGATCGGGCTCGTTGGCGACCACGAAACGCGTATCGGGATCCACGAAGAACAAGGCTCCATAGAGCGTCTTGCCCCATAGGCGCCCGCCCTCCTGATCGGAGACCGCCTGAGCCTCGGCAAACACGGCTTTCGCCTGCGCGAGGTCGATGGGCGCCGGGTCCTGCGCCAAAGCTGTGGTGGAGACCAATATCACCGCCGCGGATAGCATCGACGAAACCAACGTCTTGAGACTAAACATGCACCGTTACTCCTGCGCTTATGTGGATGCGCGCAGAGGATAACATCGCATGGATTCATGCCGTGCTAGGTGGCTACGGCGCCAGTGATGTACCCCAGGGTTTCTTTGGATATCCACGCGCTGACATCTCAAAGTGTTGAGGGTTTAGCCACCCCGGTGCAGAATGCCCCACGACCCGGAGCAGCTTCAGGGGTTAGAGATGCCATGAGACGCATTTGGACGATCATCGGCGTGCGCGATGCCGCTCTCGCGGTTATTGAAAGCGCTTCGGATTGGAATGATGTTCTTGACGACACAACCTCAGTTGCTGAAGCAGAACGGAATCTAGATGAATTACTAGCCGACCTACACCACCAGCAGGGGCGCTTGTTTTATTACAGAGAACCCCATCCATTTGGTACTGATAGGCAGCGTCAACCAATACTTTTAGACACGATTTGTTTTGTGGTCTATCCGAGTTCCTCTCCAATGATTTTGAAAGAGGAGGGCCGCGAAGTCGCCGTGATAAGATAAGGAGCAACCACAGAATTAAATGAAGAAAACTAGAGGGACTAGGATTGCGCTATACGATCCAAGGATTAGCCATTTAGAATTATGCTTAATGGGTAATTTTAATTGGGCGATTACCTTAATCAGCTAGCCCGTATTGTCGTCTGCTGATTCGACTACCGTAGCATTAGCAACCGGCTCACTGTAATAGGTATTGCGCACACGTTTAGACTTCATCAAATACGCTGTCCAAATACCAGCAACAAAGAACCCTCGTATTAACTCGCCTAGCGTTAACGGTAAGGCAGCATTCATCTTATCGCTGCCAAAGAAGCCAAGCGTTATCAGCAAGTCGGTAATTGGACTACCTATTCCAATGGCCCAAAGACAGAAGATTGTGTAATTAACGGATCCAGGTCTATGGTTTCTGTACAGGCTTATACCAGCCGACATGCTCATACCGACTGTGACAATCAATAGCACCCATTCAGCTGTCTTGTAGTTCTGCCATTGATCACTAAGCAAATAGGTAGGAGTGTTGCTTTCTATCTGAGCGATAGTCCCGGTTAGAGAAGTCCAACTAATTAAAGGACTAATTGCTACTAACACAAGAATCAGGAATGCAAGCCAACCCCCGATGCCCTTTACCAGCTTCTGCTCGTCCATGGCAGCTCCTTGTTATTTCACCCCAGCCTGATAATACTCCAACATCTTGAGTAGCCGGCCTATCGTTTCCTGCTGCCTAGCTACTAATGCTTCAAGACCAGCGTTAGTTGAGCTAGTAGGAGCAGTCGCACTAAGCGTCGCCAGCTTCATGTATGGCTTGAGCTTGCTGTAATGCTTTTCAAGCATCCCGATACTTGTTCCCATCTGTACAGCCAGCCACCAACGCTTTTTGCAAAAGACCTTTTCACTCATGACTTTTGTTTTTCGTGGACGAAAATAAGAAAGACAGTAGCGAAACAAATAGGAGCGTTAATGGAATCATAATCAAGTTCAACAAGGGTAATACGAATACTGTACCTACCAGAATTAATATTAGAGTCACAATAAGTGCAAAAATTGTGCTATGGAACAGATGAAATGAAATTGTTATGCATAACGAAACAAGAATAGTGACCACGACCATCTGCACAAAAAACACGTACAACATTAATGCAAGTCCTCTCCAAACATTACCTCGTGCGAAATTGATGTACGAGCGAATTGGCCATATCAGGCAAATGAGCAACATTATGGCTACAGTTGGGTTCGACGCCCAAACAGGTTTATCTTTTGGACTACTGCCCAAATCTTGCACGACAAACGACACGCCTGTCAGAAAATAAGCGATAGCAAACGAAATTATCAATTCCATGACTAGTTAAACTCCTTGATCAATACATACTCTGCAGCCTATCTAACAGTTTCTTAATAGCCTCTGTCTGCTCGTCAATCAATTGTTGCTGGTGCATAAGTAATAGCTCTAATCGAGTATAGGCACCGTTTTCCAAAATACCATATGACTTATTAACTATGTCCTCAGAACCATTCAGCGTCGCCAACTTCATGTACGGCTTGAGCTTGCTGTAGTGCTTTTCGAGCATCCCAATACTTGTTCCCAATCTGCTACAGCCGTTCAGCGGTATCCCGCCCCCCTAGCCCGTCCCTCGTCCTGATTCAGGGGGAGGGTAGTAATCGGCGTAAGGCTGTGATGCAATTTAGCTATCGTGTTTCCGGCTGTTAGTGCGGCCGGATTAGTTGCGGCTGGAGCGCACACTTATCCACAGGGACTGTCATAAAAAATTCATATATACCCACCCCCCGGGGGCATATCGTCAAATGCGAGTAACGATAGTTAAGGTGGGTTAACTGGCGGGTAGGAACGGATGACGATCGATGTTTGCTTGCGGCCAAAAGCAGACATATCCAAGCTATTGAAGTAACGCTTGCCAGCTTTATTGAACGTTGAGGTCGCATAACAATGAAAGAGCTAATGCAAGATCTAGCGGGTGACGCCTACCAAGTCATAGGCTTAGCCATCGCATTGATGATTTTAGTTTATTATTATTTATTCTGGCCTAAGCGAATACGAATGTTAGAACGATCAAAGAGCGAAAAAGATATTAAGAGATTGGAAAGAATGCGACGAGCACGAGATGTATATAAAATACATTGGTTCATGCCTATGCTTCTCGTCTGCTTTCTGATTGGCCTTGTCGGCTCTCTAATACTTACAATAGTTGGATGAGTGGCCAGGCCACCCAATTTTACGTCTGCTTTCGGCGAAAAACGGTATTGAGAAGACTTAGGATTGTCGCTCAAGATAACTAGAGGCTGGGGGACTCAGGATTACTCCGGGCTGTCCCTCGGCAACTGCTCCTGCGTTGCTCTACCGCCTACATCCGTGTAGGCGTGCCCTCCGCCCCTTCGGAGACTATGCCTCCGACGGAGTTGTTCTTGCTCTTTCCCTGAAGATTCTGGCATTACCAACCAGGCGTCTAAATCAATCTGGTGTTGGCATCCAGAAGGGTAATCATGCCAATTACCGCATATATTCCGGCAGCAGCAAAACGGATCACTTTTAGGGGTACCCCATCGGAGTAGGGCCTGGCAAATGGCCACACCACTTCTTCGGAGACCTAAAGAAGAATTCTTAGACATTTACGCATTTTTTTCTTGACACTTTGAGATCCTGGACTACACTTGCGCCGTCTAACTTGAACGGAGTTCTAAATGGACAGTAGCCCTAGTAGCAAAAAACAGGCTCGGTGAGACCGGCCCGCAGGAATTCCCGTTTTTGATCCTTCCCTGCCGCTGTCTCGCTGAAAAGACGAGGCAGTGCGCTTCCTAGCCGTCTTGAGTCCGCCCCCGGCGGATGTCTTCAAAGACCCCTCTCCAGTGCGCTGCGAAATGTAACGAGTCGTCCTCGATACAGTGGTTTGCCTCGCGTCCAACCGCTGTTCCCTCGACGACCTGACCGGATACCAGACCCCAGGGCCTGTGCGTCCGGTCGCCTATGAAAAACAGGTGAAACATGACTGCGCACAACGCAAAGCGCATGGCTTCGACGCGTGGATGGGTCCTGGCCGCAATTCTGTTGCTGTCGGGTAATGTCGCTCTACCCGTATATGCGGACCAGGTTCCCCCGACCTTGCCAGGTGTTGATCCGGCTCCCGACCATTTCCCGGTTACCGCGGCTCCCACAGCTGTCACTACCGCTACGACGGTGGCGGCGGAGCCGTGGGTGCCGATGCTGCTGGCAGCTCAGTACAACAACATCCATCAGCACCTGGATTCGTTCGATGCCAAGTACTCGGGCCCCCAGAGCTTCCCGGCCAGCGGCGACGACGAGACCAGTCAGACCTTCGGCGCCTATTTCGGTATGGCCCTGGCATCCCGTTGGCAGGCTTATCTCGACATCGAGCGCTTCATCGGCGGCGGTGTCGGCAATGCCACGGGCCTGGGCAGCCCTGCGGATGGCGACGTGGTGCGGGCCGGCAACGGCCTGCCCAAGGATACCTACATCGCCAGAGTCTATGTGGAGTTCCTGCTGCCCTTAGGTACCGAGACCACCCGCGTCGACCGTGCCCAAGACCAGCTGCCGGGGGAAGTACCCACGCATGCCTTCGAGTTCAAGGCCGGCAAGCTCGCCGTCGGGGACGACTTTGATCAGAACCGCTATGCCAACAGCACGCGCACCCAGTTCGAGACATGGGCGCTCATCAACGATGGTGCTTACGACTACGCAGCGGATACCCGCGGTTACACCGACGGATTGGTGTTCGGCTACCTCCAGCCCGACTGGTCCCTGAAGTTCGGCATCTATCGCATGCCGCAGCGAGCCAACCAAGAGGCCCTGGCATGGCCCCTGAGCCGGGTCCACGGGGACAACCTCGAGTTCGATCTGATGCCTGGCGTTTCCGGGACGGTGCTGCGCTTCACGCTTTACCGCAACGTGGCGCGCATGGGCATCTACCAGAACGCCATCAGCAAGGCACTGGCGAGCGGTGCCCAGCCTGACATCGTCGCTGACGATGCCGATGGACGTGAAAAGCACGGCTTCGGCTTCAATCTGGAGCAACCGTTGGCGGACAACGGCGAGACCGGCTTGTTCGTGCGGGCCGGCTGGGACGACGGCCAAACCGAGACGTTCGCCTTCACCGAGGTTGATCGCAGCCTGAGCTTCGGCGGCCAAGTCTCAGGTCTGCGTTGGGGTCGTGAGGACGACCGGTCCGGCATCGCACTAGTCATCGACGGCTTGTCCGCCGTGCACCAGCGTTATCTGGAGTTGGGTGGTTGCGGCTTCGAACTGTGTGACGGGCGGCTGAACTACGGCCACGAACAGATCCTGGAAGCCTACTACCGTTTCCAGGCGGGTACGTACGTCCAGATCAGCCCGGACATCCAATATTTTCAAAACCCCGGCTACAACCGGGACCGCGGGCCCGCGCTTGTCTACGGACTGCGCCTGCATCTGCAGTACTAATTTCGGGAGCAAGCATCATGAAAAAAGTTATCGACTTGATTCTATACGGTTTCAATTGGCTCAAGCAGCGCTTGGCTGTGCGGCCGCAAGTCCGAGCCACGGAAGCTCCTGCGCACCACACCCGTGAGCAGCATGGGCAACTCTTCGGCAGCCTGGTCAGCCATGACCGGCGCATGTCCGGCCGACTGTTCTGAAGGGGGCCGGCCATGTCTGAAATCATCAAACTGAATAATGCAGCTCCAGCCGCGGACAACGTGGACTCCCGCAAGGTACGCACGGTGCGTTCGCGTGGCGTCCGCGATCTGCTCACCTTCCTCATGGTGATGGGCCCGGGGCTCATCGTCATGGAGGCGGACAACGACGCAGGTGCCGTATCCACCTACACCCAGGCGGGGGCCCAGTACGGCGTGCACCTCTTGTGGCTGCTTCTGTTGTTGCTGCCCATCTGCTACTTCATCCAGGAGATGGTGGCTCGGCTGGGAATCGCCACCGGCAAGGGCCATGCTGCCATGATCTACCAGCGCTTCGGCAAATGGTGGGGGCGGTTCTCGCTGTTTGACCTGCTACTGGTGAATTTCCTGACGCTAGTCACCGAGTTCGCGGCGATCTCCATGGCCCTATCGCAGCTCGGGGTCTCGCCGTACCTATCCGTGCCCATCGCAGCGGTGGCGCTGATCTCCCTCGTCACCACCGGCAGCTATCTGCGCTGGGAGCGCATGGTCATCGCCCTGTGCCTGTTCGATACCCTGTGGTTCGTGCTAGCGGTGGTGGTGCATCCCACCTGGGCGGACGTCGCCGTCAATACGCTGTTGCCCACCATCCCCAAAGGTGGCATCACCTTTGACCTCATATTCCTTGTCATCGCGATCGTCGGCACCACCATCGCGCCCTGGCAGCTCTTTTTCCAGCAGAGTTGCGTGGCGGACAAGCGACTGCGTTTCGCCGACCTCAAGTGGGCGCGGCTGGACACGTTCATCGGTGCGTGTTTCACCATCCTGGTGGCCGGCGCCATGATGCTGGTGGGTGATGCCATGCTGCGCCATGGGGTGAGCTACACCGACCCGGCGCAGATGGCCGCCGCCCTCGGTCCGATCTACGGACGACTGGTGCGCGACGGAGTGCTGATCATGATGGTAAATGCAGCGGTGCTGGGCACCACCGCTATCTCGCTCTCCAGCGCCTGGGCCTGGGGCGAGGTGCAGGGCTGGAACCACAGCCTCCACAAGCCGGTCCGGGAAGCGAAGGGGTTCTATGCGGTCTATGCCCTGTGCGTGCTATTGGCAGCGGCGGTGGTGTTGATTCCCAAGGCGCCCCTGCAACTCATCATCCTGGGCGTGCAGGTATTGGCCGGCGTGATCCTGCCATCCGCCGTCATCTTCCTGCAATTGTTGCTCAACGATCACGAGCTGCTCGGGAATGAATTCGTGAACAAGCGTTGGAACAACGTCATCAACTGGACCATCATCGTCGTGCTCTTCGCGTTGTCCCTGGTACTAGCCTTGCAGGTCACTATCCCAAGTCTGTTCCCCTCAAGCGGCAATTAGTTTCAAAGGAGCAAGTGCCGTGCGTCAATCAACCAGAATGAAAGCTCCCCAAAAGGAACAAACCATGAATGCCGAACCGGTATTCCGTGTGATCCATCCGCTGGACGACGTGGCCGAACAGAAGCGCAGCCTAGACAATCTCGGCCACATCAAAATGACGCAGAGCGTGAAGACGTCCCTGATTCTGCTGCGCAGTTATCTGATCCTCATGATGCTGCTGGTGGGGTATCAATTCCTCAGCCTGGCGGGATTAGTCCATTTCGGCAAGTAGCCGCTCGGTCTGGCCAAGGAGTTGCGATTATGGAATACGTTCCTCAATTTCTGCTGATCGGGGCGGTCACGGGCGTCGGCGTGCTGCATACCCTGGTGCCGGACCATTGGGCGCCGATTATGGTGATCGCTCGGCAGCGTCGATGGTCCAAGTCGGAAACCGCCCGAGCGGCATTACTTGCCGGGTCCGGGCATGTTTTTTCGACGTTGATTATCGGGGTAATCGTCTGGATAGCGGGAGTCGCCGTCGCCGCGCGTTTCGGCGAATTCGTCGAAACAGCTTCGGGCCTTCTACTGATCGCGTTCGGCGGGTGGATGGCGCTCTCGTCCTGGCGCGAGTTGCATGACGCCAACGAAGATGCACATGGACGTGCCCACGCCCATGATCATGGCGGAATCCCGCATAGCCACGCCGCAGACGACGGGACTCAATCGACGCTGCAAGGACATAGGCATATGCGTTCGTC
Organism: Gammaproteobacteria bacterium; assembly: GCA_036000105.1. Taxonomy (GTDB): domain Bacteria; phylum Pseudomonadota; class Gammaproteobacteria; order Natronospirales; family REEB76; genus DASUBN01. The sequence continues at coordinate 276,437 of DASYGE010000002.1, read as the reverse complement.
CCGCACCGCGCTGCTGCTGATACTCGGCTCCTCGCCCATGGTGGAAGGCATCCCGACGTTCTTCGCCGCAGGTAAATACGGGCCCGGGTTGATAGTCACCATGGCAGTGTGCTTCGCGATAAGCACCATTGCTACATACGTGGCGGTGACCGTGTATTCGACTGCCACGTTGAGGCGCCTACACTTCGGAGCTCTTGAGCGCCATGGGGAGGTACTCAGTGGTACGCTAATCGCTGTTGTGGGGCTGGTATTTATGATCTGGTCGGTTTGGTGAGGACGTGCATTCCACGTAATCGAAATGTAATACGGGGGTGTGAACATGGCGATTGGAACATTGCATCACAGTCATCCAGATGTCGTCCGTCGTCTGCGGCGTGCGCAGGGCCAGCTAAGCAGCGTCATCGAAATGATCGAGGGACAGCGAGCCTGCTTGAGCATCACGCAGCAACTGCATGCCATCGAACGAGCACTAGCCCATGCGAAAGAGACCTTGATCCATGACCATCTGGATCACTGTCTAGACGAGGCTATGGAAGCGGGTGGCACACGCAAAAAGGCGGCAATCGCCGAGTTCAAGGAAATAACCAGATACCTGTAGAGCCTAGTAGTTCTCAATTACAGAAATTCGCAGCTCGATGGTATTGCTAAGAAACCAGCAGGTCGCGCCTTTGGCAGACGCGAGGGGAGGCATATATATGATTTGGGACGCGTTTCTCCCGCGGGTGGTACTCGCTCTCGTGCTCGGTGCGCTCATAGGCGTTGAACGGCAATGGCGTCAACGCATGGCGGGATTGCGGACCAACGCGTTGGTAGCGACTGGCGCCAGGCATGCAATCCGAAACGGCGCGTGTCGCCGCCCAATAGGGCTGAGCAATTTTTCCATCGAATTGCTTACATTGCGCTTACATAGAAAAAGGGCTTACAGTGTTGTCACTGTAAGCCCTTGTTTCTTTTGGCTGGGGGACTAGGATTCGAACCTAGGTTGGCGGAGTCAGAGTCCGCAGTCCTACCGCTAGACGATCCCCCAAAAACATTGCGATTTTAAACCAGAAACCTTGAGTTGGAAGACTCCGCCACTCAGCTCGGCGCTCGCCGCCAAACCCAGTACTAAATGATTCTCAAATTAACCAGGAGAACCGTCCACTGACCCGTCCCTGGTGTGCCTTCCGGCCACAACATCCCTGTTGTGTCGTTCGTCGGGAGATGCCTGCGGCATCTCTGAAATCACCGACTCACCCTACCGACAGACGATCCCCCAAGTGCGGGGCCGTTAAACATTCGCCCAAAAAGAAACCGCCAGACAATTCCCTGATGAGAATCTGCCGGGCGGTTCCGTATTCGCTGATTAGCGCTTGCTGTACTGCGGCGCGCGGCGAGCCTTGTGCAGGCCGACCTTCTTGCGCTCCACGGCGCGGGCGTCGCGGGTCACGAACCCGGCCTTGCGCAGTGCAGGGCGGAAGGTCTCGTCATATTCGATGAGCGCGCGGGTGAGACCGTGACGGATGGCGCCGGCCTGGCCGGTGGTGCCGCCGCCTTCGACGGTCGCTTCGATGTCCAGGGAATCGTTCATCTTCAGCACGTCGAGCGGCTGGCGCACGATCATGCGCGCGGTCACGCGGCCGAAGTATTCGTCCAGCGGCTTGCCGTTCACGAGGATGCGGCCGCGGCCGGCTTTCACGAAGACGCGGGCTTTGCCGGTCTTGCGACGGCCGGTGCCGTAATTGGTGCTCACTGCCATTTGATGATTCTCGGGTTCTTAGTTGAGAAGTTAAAAACTAAAATTAAGCTGAGAAGTTGAAACTAAAATCAGGCTTTGATATCGAGGACTTGAGGCTGCTGGGCTTCGTGCTTGTGCTCGGCGCCGCCGTAGACCTTGAGCTTGCGGAACATGGCGCGGCCCAGCGGGTTCTTGGGCAACATGCCCTTCACCGCGATCTCGAGGGCGCGCTCCGGGTGCTCCTGCAGCATCTTGCCCAGGCTCGTGTGCTTCATGTTGCCGATGTAGCCGGTGTGCCAGTGGTAGATCTTGTCCGTGAGCTTCTTGCCGGTGACGGCCACCTTGCCGGCGTTGATCACGACGATGTAGTCGCCGGTGTCCACGTGCGGGGTGTATTCGGCTTTGTGCTTGCCGCGCAGACGGCGCGCGATCTCGGTGGACAGGCGCCCCAGGGTCTTGCCGGTGGCATCAACGATGTACCAATCACGCTTCACGGTCTCGTTCTTGGCGGAAAACGTCTTCATGGGACTCATGGGACCTGGAACTCCAAAAGAGGCATCGAAAAGAGCCGGCAATTTTACCGGGGAGACCCTTGTTTATCAAGCGCTTAGCGGGGATTCGGCCAAAGCGGGGAAGCCGGCTGGGGGCCGGCCCGGCCTCATTTAGGCTTCAAAATCAGTCGCTTAAAAGCCCGGGGTCATATTTTGAGGCGCTGGACCACCCGTCCATGCTGGAGGTGTTCGGTGACTATCTCTTCTATATCGTCCTGATCCGCATAGCTGTACCAGACCTCTTCCGGATAGACCACGGCGATGGGCCCCTCGCTGCAGCGGTCCATGCAGCCGGCCTTGTTGACCCTCACCCCGCCCGGTCCCGCGAGCCCCAATTCTTTCACCCGCTTCTTGGCGTAGTCCCGCAGGGCGTCGGCCCCGTGGTTCTGGCAGCAGGGGGAGCCATCGGTCCGCTGGTTGCCGCAAAAGAAGATGTGATGGCGGTAATAGGACATGGATGTCACGACGGAGGCTTGGAACAGACATATTCTACTCCCCGCCAGCAATCCCAAGCATCGGTATGATGCAGCCATGGCGAGCCCCGCACTGGATTTCCCGCTGGCCGATGCAGATAAGTGCGTCAAATGCGCCCTGTGTCTGCCCCACTGCCCCACCTATAGAGTGACGCTGGACGAGGGCGAGTCACCCCGTGGCCGCATCGCCCTCATGCAGGGCCTGGCTACGGGAGTCCTCGAAGCCAGCCCCCGCCTCGCGGAGCACCTGGATCACTGCCTCGCCTGCCGCGCCTGCGAGGCGGTCTGCCCCGCGGAAGTGCCCTACGGAAAACTCATCGACGCCGCGCGCCAGGAACTCGGCCGCCGCGGCCATGGCGAACCCTCGGGCGCCCGCCTCTTCGCCCTCTTCATGGGCCGCCCTCTATTGAGGCGTGTGGCCCATCGCCTGCTCTGGTTATCCAGCCGTCTTGGCTTCTCGGATCTGCTCCGCCGCCTGCATGGCCTCGGCTCCGCGGGCCTGCGCCGTCGCCTGGAACTCCTGCCCACTGTCTCCAGACCCCGGACCTGGCGCACCGAATACTTACCCCGGGTCAGCAGCGATCAGAGCGCTGCGTTGTTCCTGGGCTGCGTGGCCGACATCACCCAGCCGCACGTGAGCGCCGCCGCCATCCTCATGCTCAATGCCCTGGGCGCGGACGTGCGCATCCCGAGATCCCAAGGTTGCTGCGGCGCCCTGGAGCAACACGCGGGCCGCAAGGCGGGCGCCGCCAAGCTCGCCCGGGCGAACCTGGCCGCTTTAGCGGGGGAAGACGCTATCGTGGGCACCGCCAGCGGTTGCCTCGCGACCCTCAAGGATTATCCGGAGATCCTCGGCGCTGATGCTGCGGGTTTCGATAAGCGCGTGATGGACGTGAGCGAATACATATTCCGCCACGAGCGCTTCAAGAAGATCCAGTTCCGCTCCTGGAAAGCCAAAGTGCTGGTGCAGAATCCCTGCACGCTGCGCAACGTGCTGAAGTCCGGCGCCGAGATACCGGAACTCCTCAGCCGCATCCCTGACCTCAAGGTGCGTACCCTCTCCGCATCCCGGGGCTGCTGCGGCGCAGCCGGGAGCTACATGCTCACCCAGGCGAAACAGGCCGATGCCTTCGCCGACGAATTCGCGGTGGCCATCGAGAAGATGGACCCGGACGTGCTGGTCACCTCCAACGTGGGCTGCAGCCTGCATCTCACTGCGGCGCTCGCCCGCCGCGGGATCACTATCCCTGTGATGCATCCTGTGGAAGTACTGGCCCGACAGTTACCCGAAGCCCTCTATCGGCCGGTCTGAGCCGCAATGTGGAAGCAGGTGTTCCTCTACGGGTTGCTGCTGGCGGTGGGCACTTTCGTCCTGGAATGGCTCGACTACCAGCGCCTGGCCCGGGCCTATACCGCCGACGTCTACATGGGCATGATCGCCCTCGCCTTCCTGGCGCTGGGTCTCTATATCGGCGCTCGCGTACTCGGCAAGCCCGGTGAACCGGCGGCTTTCGACGGCAACCCCCAGGCCCAAACCACGCTCGGCATCAGCGGGCGGGAGCTGGAAGTGCTGCAGGAGCTGGCCGCCGGCCACTCCAACAAGGAGATCGCATCCAAGCTCAAGGTCTCGCCCAATACCGTGAAGACCCACACGGCGCGCTTGTTCGGGAAACTGGGCGCGAAGCGCCGCACGGACGCCATCCACCGGGCGCGCGAGCTGGGAATACTCCGCTGAACGGATGATTCCGCCGGAATCACCCTTTTGGACGATTGCTTGCGGTCTTGGCAGCGTCCATAACTATGCGCACCAAGACCCTCTGGAGCATAATTCATGATTCGTCTGATCCTCCGTTACGGCATCATCGGCGGCCTGATCGTCGGTGTCCCGCTCTACGCCATGACTCTGACCCCAAGTATCCAACCGGGAGGTGCCTGGGGATACGTGGTCGGCTACCTCACCATGCTGATCGGCTTAAGCACCATCTTCATCGCCATCAAGAAGCACCGCGACACCGACCTGGGCGGCGTGATCAAATTCTGGCCGGCCTTGGGGCTGGGCCTCGGTATCAGCTTCGTAGCCGGCATCATCTACATGCTCGCCTGGGAAGCGGTATTGGACTTCACCCACTTCGATTTCGCCGGCACCTATGCCCAGAGCATGATCGACGCGGCGAAAGCCAAGGACCTGAGCGGCGCGGAACTCGTCAAAATCGTCGCGCAGGCGCAGGAATTCAAGACCGAGTACGCCAATCCATCCATCCGTCTGACCGAGACTTTCATGGAGATCTTCCCAGTGGGCGTACTGATCTCGCTGGTTTCCGCGGCCCTGCTGCGCAACGCCCGCTTCTTCGCCGTGAAGCGCGCCGGTTAGAGAGAAATTTTTTCCCATCTAAATAGAAGTTGGGCGTCTAATCTAAACGGAGATAAACGATGGCACGAGTTCGCGTTCAGGGCTTCACCGTCTCGCTCGACGGATACGGAGCAGGTCCGGATCAAGACATCGACAATCCGCTCGGCGTTGGCGGGAGGGAACTGCACCAGTGGCTAGTCCCAACACGCACGTTCCAGCGGGCCTTGTTCGGCAAGGACGGCGGTACGACCGGGGTTGACGATGATTTCGCCGTCAGTGGCTTTCAGAATGTTGGGGCTTGGATTCTTGGAAGGAATATGTTCGCGCCAAGTCGTGGGGACTGGCAGGACACAAGCTGGAAAGGCTGGTGGGGAGACAATCCGCCGTATCACGCTCCAGTCTTCATCTTGACCCACTATGCTCGCCCCCCCATCGAGATGGAAGGCGGCACGACGTTCCACTTCATAACAGGAGGCATTCACGACGCGCTCGACCGTGCACGCGAGGCCGCTGCCGGAATGGATGTGCGGATCGGCGGTGGTTCGGACACAATCCGGCAATATCTCCGTGTGGGCCTCATTGATGAACTTCACATTGCTATCGCACCGGTCCTGCTCGGCCGGGGAGAGCCACTGTTTGAAGGGGTCGACTTGCAGGCTCTGGGATACGAATGCGTGAAATTCGTAGCGTCGGAGAAGGCCACGCATGTCGTCCTACGGCGATTCCGCGGCCCTGTGGCGCAATAGCCGCTTCTTCCCCGCCCGCCGCGGTGCCTGAGCGGCGGCGCTATACTGTCGCCATGGCCGAACGCCGCCTGACTCACTTAGACCGCCTGCTCTCCGAGTTCGAGCACGCCCTGCGCACCGCCGTGGGCTCCTCCGCCCATGCGGCGAAGCGCCCCAATCCCGCCGCCAGCGCCTCGCCCGATAGCCTTTCGGAAGCGGAGCGCGTGCAGGCCGGCCGCCTCATGCGGGTGAACCACGCGGGCGAGATCGCGGCCCAGGCGCTATATCAGGGCCAGGCCTTCATGGCCAAAGGCTCCGAAGCCCGCGGCGCCATGGAGCAATCCGCTGCCGAAGAGATCGATCACCTCGCCTGGTGCGAGCAACGTCTTAAGGAGCTGGACACGCCCGTGAGCCGGCTGGATCCCCTCTGGTATCTCGGCTCCTTCGCGCTCGGCGCCCTGGCGGGCTTCGCTGGCGACAAGGCGAGCTTAGGCTTCGTGGGCGAGACCGAGCGGCAGGTGGTGGAACATCTGGAAGGCCATCTCGCCCGCCTGCCGGAGAAGGATCAGAAGAGCCGCGTGATCCTGGAGCAGATGCGGGAAGACGAAGCCCAGCACGGTGCCAAAGCCCAGCGGGCCGGCGGCATGCCCATGCCGGCGCCCATACGCCTCTTCATGAAACTCACTTCAAAAGCGATGACCAGTACCGCCTACTGGATCTAAATTCACCTTAAAAGCTGCTGCGCTCGGCATAACTTCGTTGTGGTCCGGCTCGCCGTCCTCACGTACTGGAAAGTACGCTCCGGGTGCTCGCCTCCCGCGCCTCGTTCTGCCTTCGCTCACGACGCTTTTAAGTCGAATTAAAGCCGGCTTAGATGAACAGCACGATGTGTCGAGTTATTCTTTCGGGTTGGGGTTACCCTTACCCGTAGCGATCAAGCTCCGCAGACTGCCCTTGATGTACGTGCTCCAGGCGTCCGAGCAGACGTCGAAGCATTCATAGTCCGGGACCAACCCCAAGTGGGTGAAATGGACTTCCGTCTTGTTGCCTTTCCTCGCGATGTCGAAGCTGATCTTCGTGCCCTTCCATTCGGTCTTGTCATCGATGAAATCGAAATAATTGTCCAGCACGAGCCAGACGACTTTCTTGCCTGGCACGGCTTCCGTCAACCTCATCTTGCAGCGATGCACGTCCTTGTATTTGTAGTCGAATTCATCGCCCACTTTGTCGGTGCTGCCGACGATCTCTTCGGACCACCAGGCACTGATGTTCTTGATGGCAGCGAAGGCTTCTTGCGGGGTCTTGTCCACCGTGAAACTCGCGGTGAAATTCTGGTCTTGCATGACTTTCTCCGATTTCGTGGAAATTTAAGATGCCGGCTTCGCTCGGAAGCCAGGGATGATCAAGCCTCTACTTGGATGACCACTTTTCCGAAGTGCGTTCCGGAAGCGAGATACTCGAATGCGCGCGGGGCCTCGGAGAACGCGAAGACCTTATCCACCATCGGCTTCAGGCCCGTGACTTCGGTGAAGGTGCTGAGCGCTTCCAGCATGCTGCGGCTGCCGGCCCGCACACCCACGAGGCGCTTCTGGTGGACCAGGAGGGCAAGCAGGTTGATGTCGACGTTGATCCCGGTCAGCGCGCCGGTGACCGCGACCGTGCCGCCGGGACGAGTCGCTTCCAGCGATCGCGATATCGTCTTGCCCCCGCTTACGTCGATGGCGAGATCGACCCCGCGCCCGTCCGTGACGCGCAGCACTTCCCTCTCCCAATCCGGGTGTGCGATGTAATTGATGCCGTAGGACGCGCCGAGCTTTCGGGCTCGCACGAGCTTGCTTTCGCTGGAAGACGTGATGACGGTGCGCAGGCCGGCAGCTTTGGCGAGCAACAGAGCCCATATGGAGACTCCGCCCGTGCCCAAAAGCAGTACCGTATCTCCGGGCCTGGGCGGCGCCTGCTCGAACAGGGCATTCCAGGCGGTGACGCCCGTGCAGGTCAGGGTGGCGGCTTGAAGATAGTCCAGGTGCTTGGGCATCGGGACCCACCCACTCTCGTTACCCACGGTCTCTTCCGCCAGGACACCATCCCCGGGAAAGCCGAGCATATGGGCCACCTTATCGACCGACAGCTCACCCTCCACCCACCCTGGGAAAAACGCATTGATCACGCGGTCACCCAGCTTGAATCGGGTCACGTCCCGTCCGACGGCGATGACCTCACCCGCCGCGTCGGAACATGGGATCAGCGGCTTTCCGGAGTGCGGGCCGTGTTCGCCGTTCGCCACGATCAAGTCACGCCGATTCAGCGCTACCGCGTGAACGCGAACCTTGATATCCCAGTCACCCAGAGGTGGGACTCTCAGATCCTCGATGTGCAATCCGGGGATCCTCGCGCCGGAGACTATTTGATATGCACGCACGTTCGATCCCTCCGAATGTAGTTGGCCACGATGAGTCAGTGCTTCATGTCCATCAGGCACAGCACGTCGCGATAGGCGCAGAGATCGGCGAGGAGGGCCTTCTCATCGGCTAGTATCCTGGCTTTCTCCGTCTCTCCGATGAGCTGGATCATGTAGCTTGTCTCACCGTTACCTTGCCGAGAGATGAAGGGATATAAGAGACTCGAAGGGTCGGCGAGGTCCGGGGCCGCGCCGATGTCTGCATCCGTGACGTTGGGCGCGTAGAACATCAGGTGCGGCATGGCCATGGTGTGGACTTTCAGGTCCGGCGGCCCGATCGTCCGCATCATTGGCCCGACCATATAGGACAGGCCTGCTCTTGCCGGGACTCCATAGGTCTTGTCCTTGTAACGTCTTTCCACTTCGGCTTTCAATGCAGCGGCGCCCATGCCCTTTGCACGTAGCGCGGCCGCGTCCATGATGACTTTCAGATAGGTCGCTGCACCCGCGGCGTCGTAGCAGACAGGGAAATAGATGTCGTCGCGGAAGTCAGCCAGTTCCCACTGGGTGCGCTCCACGATACAAGCCACCCCGCTCGTGCCCTGCCGGGAAAGCTTGTAGCCCACCTTGGGATCCAGGAGGTAGACGCTCGCCTTGTCACGCAGCCCCTGAGGCACTGCGCTCAGGGCGTACCGGGTCTCGAGCTTGGCGGGCATCTGCTCGATGTTCGTCCCGGTCGCCAGGCTTGGCGTTGCTGATGCGGCCATGAGGACGGTGACGATGATCGTCAGGATCGATTTGGTGTTCATATCGGTTGATTCCTTTGTCGTTGGACTCTGTGTCACCAGGGGCTGGGCTGGTCTTTGCCCGTGGTGATGAGCTTGCGCAGATTGCCGTTCACGAGCGCGCCCCAGGCGTTGGAGCAGTCCTTGAAGCATTCAAAGTCCGAGACCAGACCTTGGTGCGTGAAACGGACTTCCGTCTTGTCGCCTTTCCTGGCGATATCGAAGACGATGTCCGTGCCTTTCCACTCGCCCTTGTCTTTCGTGAAACTGAGATGAGCATCCAGCACGTGCCAGACGACTCTCTTGCCTGGGACGAACTCCGTTATCTTCTGCGTTGAACGGTGCACGTCTCCGGCCCGGTAGGTGAACTCGCCGCCTAGTCTGGCGGTGTCGCCGCTGATCTCCCCTGACCACCATCCTGGGACGTGGTTGATGGCATCGAAGACTTCTTCGGGGGTCTTATCCACTGAGAAAGCCACGCTGAAATCTTGCTTGTTCATGATCGATCTCCTTTATGACTGGTTCGCCGCGCTCGGCGGCACGAAAGCCTTGAACTGTCCTTCTAGCGCCTTGGCTATGCCGGCGCGCCAGCCCTCTGCTGCGGAGTGGGACACGGGATCCGGGAAGATGTCCTCTTCATCTTTCTCCAGGCCGTCGAAGATGCCCTGCGCCGTGGATTCGGTCGTAGCCTTGGGTATGTCGAAGCCCCGGTTCATGTCGGTGTCCGTCGGGCCTATGAAGACCGCATGCACCGTCACACCCTGGTTCGCCAGGAGTGCCCTGAATGACTGGGTCATGTTCGACAGGGCCGCTTTCGAGATCGAATAACCGGGTACGACCGGCAGGGACGCGATCCCCGCCAGGGACAGGTTGTTCACGATGGCGCCTTTGGAGCGCTTCAACAGCGGCAGGAAAGCGCGGGTGACGTTCAACGGCCCGAAGAGGTTGACGGCGAGCTGCCGCTCGACGGTCTCGGGGTCGCTCAGATCGTCATAGAGGGCGATGCCGGCGTTGTTGATGAGCACGTCGAGGCTACCCACCTGCTCGGCGGCCCGCTTGATCTGCGCAGCGTCGGTCACGTCCAGCGTCAGGGTGGTCACGCGCTTATCGGGATGCGCCGCCGGGCTGCGCATCGCGGCATAGACCCGCTTCACGCCCCTCTTCAATGCTTCTTCGACTAGCGCCTGGCCGATGCCGCGGCTGGCGCCGGTGATCAAGACTGTCTTGTTCGAGATATCCATCAGGTTCTCCAGAGATTGCCCATTAAGAAAGATGTTTAGTCGTCGAGCATGCCCATGCTCAGGTTCACGACGGTCCCGGTCATGGCACTCGACTTGTCTGAGGCCATGAAGACCGCCACGTTCGCCAGCTCGCCGAGCGTCATGAGTCGCCGCCGGTGGTTCTTGCTCGCGATGATCTCGCTGAACTGTTCGTGGGTGATCCCCCATGCCTTGGCATGGATGCCGAAGACTTCCTTGATCGTGCCCGTCTCGGGCATGGCGTCTGCCCGCAGGCCCACGATGCGCACGCCGTGGGGCGCGAGCTCCGCAGACAGGTTCCGGGTGAGCACTTCCACGGCACCCATCGCCAGAGCGAAGCCGCCCACTAGCGGGATGCCGGCCCGCGAGACCACCGGCGTGACGGTCAGGATCACTCCCGAGCGCTGCGCGACCATGCGCCGGGCGGCCAGGCGCGCGGTCAGGAAGTTCGACCGCGTATAGGTCGCGATAGGCAGGGAGAACTGGTCGGCCGCGAGATCCACCAGGGGCACACCCTGCAGCGTCGTGTTCGGGATGCCGACGGCGTTGAAGGAGATATCGATGGCGCCCGCCTTGGCGGTCACGGCGCTGAGATGCCTGTCTATGGCCTGCTCGTCCAGAGCGTCCACCTCTACCGCCTCGGCGCGGCCTCCGGCTGCCCGGATGTTCCCGGCCACGGACTCGACCTTCGCCTGGTTGCGTCCGGTCAGGAACAGCGTGGCACCTTCGCGGGCGAAAGCGCGGGCCACTGCGGCGCCGATGGCGCCACCGGCTCCGTAGATCACCGCATTCTTGTCCTCGAGCAACATGGCTTCTCCTCCGGTTCTGACGTGACGTACTGGTCTCTAGGTCGTGGGATAGACTAGTGGCGGGCATCAGACGGCGTGAGTAACAAGTGTGGCGGGATTCGGATGGATTCACTGATCACAGCCGCAGCGCGTGCGCTCGCAGCGGGTGACCCCCTCGGTGCATTGAAGCGGGTCGCCTTGCGTAACGACGCCCCTGCGCTCGCGCTGCGGGGCATCGCCATGGCGCAGCTCGGCGACTTGGTCCGGGCGAAGGCCATCTTGCGCAGGGCGGCCCGCGCCTTTGGTCCGAAAGAGGCTGTGGCCCGCGCCAGATGTGTGGTCGCCGAGGCGGAGATCGCGCTCGCCTCCCGCGAGCTGGACTGGCCTGCGAAAGCGCTGGATGCAGCACGGATGACGCTCGAAGAACATGGTGACCGGGCGAACGCTGCCCATGCCCGCTATCTCAAGGTCCGGCGCCTGCTCCTGATCGGGCGCCTCGACGAGGCCGAGCGCACGCTCGCCGGGCTCGACCCGGCGCCCTTCCCGCCCGCGTACCGAGCCGCCCATGAGCTGGTGGTCGCGGGGATAGCGATGCGGCGCATCCGGACGAAGCCGGCGCGCGCTGCATTGGTCCGGGCCGAGCGCGCCGCGCGCCAGGCGGGCATCCCTGCGTTGACCGCGGAGGTCGAGAACGCATCCCTACACCTCAAAGCCCCCGCAGCGCGTCTCATCAGGCGTGGCGAAGAGCGGTCCCTGTTGCTCGGGGAGGTGGAAACCCTACTGGCCTCGAAGGCGCTCGTGGTGGACGGCTGCCGGCATGTGGTGCGTCAGGGGCGCACCGTGGTCTCCCTCGCAAGGCGCCCGGTGTTGTTCGCCCTCGCCCGTGCGCTGGCCGAAGCCTGGCCCGGGGACGTGGCGAGGGACACGCTCGTCGCGCGGGCATTCCGGGGCAAGCGCGCCGATGAATCCTATCGCGCACGCTTGCGGGTCGAGATCGGGCGCTTGCGTACGATGCTTCGGCCGCTGGCCGGCGTGAGCGCGACGCAGCAGGGATTTGCACTGGTGCCGCGCCGCGCACGCGAGATCGTCGTCCTGGCGCGACCCGTCGAAGAGGAGCACGGGGAGGTGCTCGCCTTCCTCACCGACGGCGAGTCCTGGTCCAGCTCGGCCCTGGCGCTGGCGCTCGGGGCCAGCCAACGCACCGTGCAGCGGGCCCTCGACTCGCTCGCGGCTGCCGGCAAGGCGCAGGCGTTCGGGCGCGGGCGGACCCGCCGCTGGATGACGCCGCCCATACCGGGATTCACGACGACTTTGTTACTCCCCGCTCCATTGCCCATCGACTAGGATGTGAGCATGAAACGATCAGCCGCCAAGATCATCCGCGAATACGGACCCTTCCCAGGTGTCGAGCAGGTGGCTGGTGTCACCTATGACGGCCGGCAGGTCTGGTTCGCCTCCGGAGACAAGCTGAACGCCCTCGATCCGACCAGCGGGAAGACGCTGCGCTCCATCGATATCGTCGCCCATGCAGGCACGGCCTTCGATGGCCGACATCTGTTCCAGCTCTCCGACGATCGCATCCAGAAGATAGATCCGGAGACCGGTCGTGTGCTCGCCACGATCCCGGCGCCCGACGGCGGTGGCTCAGGGCTGACGTGGGCCGAAGGGTCGCTCTGGGTGGGGCAGCATCGGCGCCGCAAGATCCATCAGATCGATCCCCAGACCGGGGCGATCCTGCGCACCATCGAGTCCAACCGCTTCGTCACCGGGGTCACCTGGGTGGACGGCGAACTCTGGCACGCCACCTGGGAAGGCGACGAGAGCGATCTGAGACATATCGATCCCCGGACGGGAGAGGTCCTGGAGAAACTCGAGATGCCGCCTGGAGCGGGTGTGTCGGGGCTCGAGTCCGATGGCGGGGAACAGTTCTTCTGTGGCGGCGGGAAGACCGGGAAGGTGAGAGTCGTCCGCCGGCCTAAGTGATGCTCTGCGGCCGACGACCAGTTGCGGCAGGGAATCAACTGCGTACTGGATTTTATCCAGATTTCTTAACGGCGCTGAATAGAACCTAAAAATTAGAGATTTTCGTCGCCAGCTAGGCAAAAATGCCCGAGCACCCGGAGCGTACTCTTAAGTACGTGAGGACTGCGAGGGTATTTTTAACGACGCTGGAGGCGAAAAGATCAATTTTTAGGTAAAAGCCATCACGATGAGCGCGATGCCGATTCCGATCATCGCGTAAGCCCTACCCTTGCTCTTGCTGAAACTGATGTTCTGCCGATCGGGGCGCATCAGGTAGCGCATGTTCTGCAGGCTATTGAAGCGGCTCTTGGTCACTTCTTCCGAATTCATCCAGTCCTGCCGGCCTGATTCCTGGTCTGCGTGCTTGGTACTCCACAAGAGCAGGAGTCCATAGGCCACGGCTATGAGCCCGGTGATCGCGTACAAGATGCTTACTTTCGACACGTAAAGGTTCCCCGAGGTCGCACGTTGGTCCGCGACAGGATTTCGCGGCGGCTCATTCTATCGGCTCACTTGCACGCCGCATGCGCGTGTAGGCCGGGTCCGACATAACATCCTGTTCTGCTTGATAAAATCGACTTATCCATACCGGCTTTGGCGCGGATAAACATGGTAGTTTATACACGCGCCTACGCGCCGGGGAACATGCGATGACCGAGGAGCAGACCAAGAGTTTCGACCTACCGGTCCTCGACCGGTTCGTCGGCCATTGCCATCTGCGCCACTTCCCCGCCAAGACACCGGTGGTGAACGCCGGCGATGAATCCAACAGCCTCTTCCTGGTGATCATCGGATCCGTCGCGGTCATCGTGGAAGACGAGGACGGCAACGAGATCGTGGTGGCCTATCTCAACCGCGGCGAGTTCTTCGGTGAGATGGGCCTGTTCGCGGATGAGTCCCGCCGCAGCGCCTGGGTGCGCACCCGCACCGAATGCCAGTTGGCGGAGATCAGCTACGCGCGCTTCCGCGAGCTGGCGCATAGCGATCCGGACCTGCTCTTCGAGTTGGCGGGACAGTTGGTAGCACGCCTGAAGCGCACCACCCGCAAGGTCAGCGACCTAGCGTTCCTGGACGTCACCGGCCGCATCGCCCGCGCCCTGCTGGACCTCTGCCAGCAGCCGGACGCCATGACCCATCCGGACGGCATGCAGATCCGCATCAGCCGCCAGGAGATAGGCCGCATCGTGGGCTGTTCCCGGGAGATGGCCGGTCGCGTGCTCAAGTCCCTGGAAGAACACGGCCTCATCAGCGCCGCGGGCAAGACCATCGTGGTGTTTGGCGCCCGGCCGGACAGCGACTCCACCATCCCCTTGAGCCGTCAGCTGGCCCACAAGCAACACGGCTACGATTCCCCGAAAGCCAGACGCTGAAAGGTCTTTTGGAATTTTCCAGCCGGATCGGCGGTCATGACCGTCGCATCCCGGATATCCGACATCCGAAAGTTCAGGAGATACCCATGCCCATGAAGACCCACGGCTACGCAGCCCAGTCCGCCACCACCCCCATCGGGCCCTTCGAGTTCACGCGCCGCGATCCGCGCGCCAACGACGTGGTCATCGACATCCTCTACTGCGGCATCTGCCACAGCGACATCCATCAGGCGCGGGACGAATGGGGCGGCAGCCGTTACCCCATGGTGCCGGGCCACGAGATCATCGGCCGCGTGGCGAGCGTGGGTGCCGAGGTGAAGGGCTTCAAGCCGGGTGACATGGTGGGTATCGGCTGCATGGTGGATTCCTGCCAGCATTGCGCCGCCTGCGCCGCAGACCTGGAGCAATACTGCGAGAACCGCGCCACCTTCACCTATAACGACATGGATCGCCACGACAAGCTGCCCACCTACGGCGGCTACTCGGAACGCATCGTGGTCTCCCAGAAGTTCGTGGTGCGGGTACCTGCCAAGCTCGACATCAAAGCCGCTGCGCCGCTGCTCTGCGCCGGCATCACCATGTACTCGCCGCTGCGCCACTGGAAAGTGGGCAAGGGCAGCAAGGTGGCCATCGTGGGCTTGGGCGGCCTCGGCCACATGGGCCTCAAGCTCGCCAAGGCCTTCGGCGCGGACGTGACTCTCTTCACCCGCACCCCGGGCAAGGAGCAGGAAGCCCGCCGCCTGGGGGCGGACCACGTGGTGCTCTCCACGGACCCGAAGCAGATGGCCGCCGTGACCGGCCGCTTCGACTTCATCATAGACACTGTGCCCCATGATCACGACATCAATCCTTACGTGGCCACGGTCAAGCGCGACGGCACCTACGTGATCGTGGGGCAGCTCACGCCGCTCACCAACCCGGTGAGCCCGGGCGCGCTCATCGTCGGGCGCCGCGCCATCGCGGGCTCCGTGATCGGCGGTATCGCCGAGACCCAGGAGATGCTGGATTTCTGTGCCGAGAAGGGCGTCAACTGCGACGTGGAGATGGTCAAGGCCGAGGATATCAACAAAGCCTACGATCGCATGCTCAAGAGCGACGTACGTTATCGCTTCGTTATCGACATCGCTTCGTTGAAGAAAGGCTGAAAAGACTGGAAGGCGGGGCTGTTCCTTACCCGAACAGCTCCGCTAGTTTTTTTCCCGGGTCGTCTGCTCTCATAAAAGTTTCGCCGATAAGGAATCCCTTCACTCCGTGACCCAAGATGCGGGCCACGTCCTCCCGGGTCTTGATGCCGCTCTCGGTCACCACCAGACAGTCCGACGGGATGCGCGGCAAGAGACTTAAGGTCACGCCCAGGTCCGTGTGGAAACTCGTGAGGTTGCGGTTGTTGATACCGATGAGGGGGGGGTTGAGTTGCAGCGCCCTTTCCAGCTCCTCGCTGTCGTGCACTTCCATGAGGGTGTCCATCCCCAAGTCCGAAGCCAAGGCCGCCAGTTCAGTGAGCTGGGCATCCCCTAAAGCCTTTACTATCAAGAGGATACAATCCGCGCCCATGGCGCGGGATTCATAGACCTGCCAGGGGTCGATGATGAAATCTTTGCGC
The DNA here is from genome assembly GCA_036000105.1 of Gammaproteobacteria bacterium. GTDB lineage: Bacteria > Pseudomonadota > Gammaproteobacteria > Natronospirales > REEB76 > DASUBN01. The sequence goes on along the minus strand of DASYGE010000002.1, from coordinate 260,396 downwards.
AGCACCGGCAAAGTGCAAGCCGCCCGCCCCTGCGTGAGGTACTCAGGCGTGCCCTGGAAGAACTGCCGATCCGTGAGGATGGAGAGGCAACTCGCCCCGGCCTTGGCGTAACTCACGGCGATGGCCGCCGGATCGAAGTGGGGCCGCAGCACACCCTGGCTGGGGGAGGCTTTCTTGATCTCGGCGATCACCGCCGGCCGGCCCCGGCCCGCGGTCTCCTTGAGTGCCCCCAGAAAATCCCTAGGCTCGGGCGCGGCTTCCATCTCGCCGCGCAATTGCTTCAGGGGCCGGGCCTCACTGCCGGAGCGCACTTCCTCCACCTTCACGGCGAGTATGCGTTGCAGGATGTCCGCGGTCGCATTCATCGCGTCGCTTCCACGAACTGTTGGAGCTTCTTCTGCGCCGCACCCGCCGCGATGGCCGCCCGCGCCTGCTCCACTCCCGCCGCCAGGGAATCCGCGACCCGCGCCGCATAGATGGCCGCGCCGGCGTTCAGCACCAGCATGTCGTGGGCGGGCCCGGGTTTGCCCGAGAGGGCCTCCTGTATGAGCGCCAGACTCTCCTGGGGGCTCTTCACCGCGAGCGCATCCAGGGATCGGCGCTGCACGCCGAACTGCTCCGGTTCGATGCGGTAGCTCTGCACCTCGCCATCCTTGAGTTCCGCCACCCGCGTCGGGGCGGCGATGCTGATCTCGTCCAGCCCGTCTTCCGCATGCACCACCAGCACATGCTCGCTGCCAAGGGAGTGCAACACCTGCGTCATGGGCTCCACCCAGCGGTCGGCGAACACACCCACGAGCTGGTTGGGAGCGCCGGCGGGATTGGTGAGAGGCCCCAGAAGGTTGAAGAGCGTGCGGGTGCCAAGTTCCCGGCGCGGCGCGGCCGCGTAGCGTGCCGCAGGATGGTGGGCCGGGGCGAACATGAAACCGATGCCGATGGTGTCTATGCACTGGGCCACCAGCTCAGGGTGCAGTTCCAGGGGCACGCCCATGGCTTCCAGCACATCGGCGCTGCCGGACTTGCTCGACATGGAGCGGTTACCGTGTTTGGCCACGCGCCCGCCGGCGGCGGCCACCACGAAGGCGGCGCCGGTGGACACGTTGAAGATGCTCTTGCCGTCGCCGCCGGTGCCGCAGGTGTCCACCAGGTGCTCGGGGCGCACCTTCACCGGCATGGCGAGTTCACGCATCACCCGCGCCGCGGCGCTGATCTCGGTCACGCTCTCGCCCTTGGCGCGCAAGCCGGCCAGGAAGCCGCCGATCTGGGTGGGCGTGGCGCCGCCGGTCATGATCTGGCGCATCACTGCCTGCATCTCGGCTTCGCTGAGGTCTATCCGCGAGACGATGGTGCCTATGGCGTCTTTGATGTCCACGCGTCTCAGCCCTTCAGGAAGTTGTTCAGCAGATCGTGGCCGTGCTGCGTGAGGATGGATTCGGGATGGAACTGCACGCCTTCGATGGGCAGCGTCTTATGCCGTACTCCCATGATCTCCTCGATCTTCCCCCGCCCATCCTCGGTCCAGGCGGTCACTTCCAGGCAGTCCGGCAGTGAACCCTTGTCGATGACCAACGAATGATAGCGGGTGGCCTCGAAAGCGTCGGGCAGATTGCGGAACACGCCTTGGCCCCTGTGCCGGATGCGCGACACCTTGCCGTGCATCACCTGACCCGCGTGCACGATGCGCCCGCCGAAAGCCTGGCCGATGGCCTGATGTCCCAGGCACACGCCGAGGATAGGCACCTGCCCGCCGAGCTGCTGGATCAGTTCCACACAGATGCCCGCTTCGCTGGGGGTGCAGGGCCCGGGCGAGATGACGATACGTTCCGGCCCGAGAGCGCCGGCTTCCACCACGCTCAAGGTGTCGTTGCGGTGCACCGCCACGTCCGCGCCCAACTCACCCAGGTACTGCACCAGGTTGTAAGTAAAACTGTCGTAGTTATCGATCATCAATATCATCGGGCACCTCTAAAAATCATCTTTTGCTTCCTGGCGGCGTTGCGGTGCGGCTCGCCGTCCTCACGTGCGTAAGAGCACGCTCCGGGTGCTTGCCTCCCGCGCCTAGCCAGCAAGCAAAATCTGGATTTTATAGGCGCCCGCATAATTATTGCCCCCGCCCAGCACCGTCACGCGTCATGGCGACTGCTTTCAACAGAGCCTTGGCCTTATTGAGGGTCTCGTGCCATTCGTTCACCGGCACGGAATCATGCACGATGCCGGCCCCTGCTTGCACGTGCAGGCGGCCGTCCTTCACCACCGCCGTGCGGATGGCGATGGCGGTATCCAGGTTGCCGTTCCAGCCGATATAGCCCACGGCCCCGGAATAGATGCCGCGCTTCACGGGCTCCAGCTCCCGGATGATCTCGAGAGCCCGCACCTTGGGCGCTCCGCTCACGGTGCCGGCGGGGAACGAGGCCTTGAGCACGTCCAGGGGCCCCAATCCAGCTTTGAGCTTTCCGCGCACCTCGGAGACGATGTGCATCACATGGGAGTAGCGCTCGATCACCATCCGCTCTGTCACCCGCACGCTACCGGTCTCGGCCACCCGACCCACGTCGTTGCGCCCCAAGTCCACGAGCATCACGTGCTCCGCCAGTTCCTTGGGGTCTGCCAGCAGTTCTTCCGCGAGATGCTCGTCTTCTGCAGGTGTGGCGCCTCGCGGGCGGGTGCCGGCGATGGGCCGCAGCATCACTTCCCCATCCTCCACCCGCACCAGCACTTCTGGTGAAGAGCCGGTCACCTGGAAGCTGCCGAAATCCAGGTGGTACATATAGGGGGAGGGGTTGATCACGCGCAGGGCGCGATACACATCCAGAGCCTTCCCTTCGAAGGGCGCCGAGAGCCGCTGGGACAAGACCACCTGGAAGGCATCGCCGTCGCGTATGTAGTCCCGCACCTTCTCCACGGCGCGGCAGAAAGCCTTCTCCTCGAAGCCGGAGGTGAACTCCCCCGCGGCGCTGCCCGCATAACCGCCCTGGGAAGGATAACGCAGCGGCGCCCGCAGCTTCGCCGCCAGCTCTTCCAGGCGCCGCGCCGCCGCCGCAAGGCCGTCCGCGTCTTCTGCATGGGCGTGCACCAGGATCTGCACCGTGCCCCGCAGGTTGTCGAAGATCACCAGTTCTTCGGCGAGCAGGAGACACACGTCCGGGCAACCCAGTTCGTCGGGGCCGCCTTCCTGGGAGAGCGTGGGTTCGATATAGGCCACGGTATCGTGGCTGAAGTAGCCCACTAGGCCGCCGCTGAAGCGCGGCAGGCCGGGCAGCGCCGGTGCGCGAAAGCGCCCACGGAAAGCCTCGATGGCCGCGAAGGGGTCGGTGAGCGGGATGGGCTCCTCGCCCGCGGTGCTCGTCACGCGGCACACGCCGTCCTGCACCGTGAGCAGCGCGGCGGCGGAGAGGCCGATGATGGAATAGCGGCCCCAGGTCTCGCCGCCTTCCACCGATTCCAGCAGGAAGGTATTGGGCGCGTTCGCCAGCTTGAGATAGATGCTCAAGGGCGTATCGAGATCCGCGAGGATCTCCTTCACCATGGGGATACGGTTGTAGCCGGCTGCCTTTAAGGCATCAAAACGCTGCTGATCCATGGACGGTCATCCTCGAGTACGGAGTACGGTTTGCTTAAGAGACGCAAAACGTCAGGCTCACCATCGCCAGGTGCGGCGAGGGGCCTTAGATGCTCCGTTCAAGATGACCAGGGAAGACATGGATTTATTGCCTTTGAAACCCCGTGTACATGGTACCGGGGCAGAAGACATTAGCCGGAAGCCGCCGGAGCCGCAAGCCCCGCGCCTGCCAGCCAGGGCAGGAGTTCCGGTAAGGAGTCGAGCTGCACCTCGGCCCCCAGGGCCATGAGGTCTTCCCCCTGGCGATAACCGTAGCTCAAGGCCACCGCATGGAAGCCCGCGGCCCGGGCCGCCAGGATGTCGTTGCGCGAATCCCCCACCATGCAGCAGTCGCCCGGCGGGAGGTGGAACTTCTCAGCCGCATGCAGGAGCGGCAAGGGATCGGGCTTCATGGCCCGCAGACTGTCGCCGCTCAGTACCAGATCGAAATACCCCTCTATGCCGAGAGCCGGCAGCAGAGGCTCCGTGAACATCCGGGACTTGTTGGTGATGCAGGCGAGCCGGCAGCGGCCCTTGAGAGCCTGCAACACCTCCAGGGTGCCGGGGTAGAGGTGGCTGTCCACGCACAGGCGCTCGCTATAAGCCTGCCGGAAGAGCGCCATGGCGCGGGCGAGGAGTTTGGGGTCAGGCTCCACGCTCTTCTCGCCTGTGAGCACGCGCTTCAGGAGCCGTGTCACCCCGTCCCCCACCCAATCTGCCACTTGCCCGTCAGCCAGGGGCGGCAGGCCAAGTCCTTCCACTGCTCGGTGCACGGCGACGACGATGTCTGGCAGGCTATCGACCAGCGTGCCGTCCAGATCAAAAGCTATTAACTTCATTGTGGTCATCTCAAAGCTGTTGCTTAGGTCGCTTTGGCTGCCATTTCGCTGCGCTCTCCTGCTCCGCTCATGGCCGGGGCGTACATCCTGTACGCCCGCTCGCCGCATGCGGCGAGCCCTCCCGCATCTGCTTGATGACGGTGTTTTATGATTTTACGAGGGAAAGTTCTTCACGCATTTTCTTGATGACCGCCTTATAGTCCTTGGCGCCGAAGATAGCTGAGCCCGCCACGAAGGTGTCGGCGCCGGCGGCGGCGATCTCGCGGATATTGTCCGTCTTCACTCCGCCGTCTATCTCGAGACGTATGTTGCGCCCGCTCGCCCGGATCATCTCCCGGGCCTGCTTGAGCTTGTCGAGGCTGGAGCGGATGAAGGACTGGCCCCCGAACCCCGGGTTCACGGACATGATGAGCACCATGTCCACCTTGTCTATCACGTACTGCAGGTGATCCAGCGGCGTCGCTGGGTTGAACACCAGGCCGGCCTTGCAGCCGCTGTCGTGGATCAGCGATAGCGTGCGGTGCACATGCTCGCTGGCTTCGGGATGAAAGGTGATGTAGTTGGCGCCGGCCTTGGCGAAATCCGGCACGATGCGATCCACCGGCTTCACCATCAGATGCACGTCGATGGTCGCCTGGATGCCGCGCTTGCGCAGCGCCTCGCACACCACCGGGCCGATCGTGAGGTTCGGCACATAATGGTTGTCCATCACGTCGAAGTGGATCATGTCCGCACCGGCGGCGATGACGTTCTCCACTTCTTCCCCCAGCCGCGCGAAATCAGCGGATAAGATGGACGGGGCGATGAGGAAATCGGCCATGGGATGGGACCTGATTCTCGTGTGCGTTGCGTCACATTTTAACCGAAGCCGGCGGCCTTTTCGGCCTGCGGAGCGGATGATTAGGCACAAGACTGGCAGCGCTGCTACCATCTGACCACACCAACCCGGATGGACCGGGATATATAAGCATCGGGAGCCACACCATGTCCGCCCTGGCGATCACCCTGCATGTCCTCGCCGCCATCATCTGGGTGGGCGGCATGTTCTTCGGTTTCCTGGCGGTCCGCCCGGCGCTGGCAGAGGTGGACACCAAGCAACGCGCCCGCCTGTGGGTAGGCATCTTCCAGCGCTTCTTCCCCTGGGTCTGGGGCTGCATCGTGGTGTTGCTGGGGAGCGGGTTCTATCTGGCGTCAGACGCTTTCGATGGCCTCGCCCACACGCCGGCCTTCGTGCGCGTGATGATGGGCTTAGGCATCCTCATGATGCTGCTCTTCGGACATCTCTACTTCGCGCCCTACAAACGGCTGAAGCGGGCGGTGGCCACGGGGGACGATGCCATGGCCAAGAAAGCCATGACGCAGATACGCGTGCTCATGGCGGTGAACCTGATCATCGGTCTCATCGTTGTATTAGATGCGATGCTGGGCTCGTTCACCTCTTTTGATTAAACCCTTTTAACGGCTACCACGTTCACTAGCGTCTCTTTTCGCTTGCCCGGCGGCGGCGGCGACTTGATATGCAAGCGCTCCAACAGACCGAAGTCCCTGGCCCTGCTCCACCAGAGATAGGGATAGGACACGTTCCTGGGTGCGAAGTCGAAACCCGCCCGCCCGATCAGCTGCAAATATCCTTCCGCAGTCTTCTGCACGTGCATGGGATGGCGGAACAAGAGGCGGATGACCCAGGAGCAGATGTATTCCCGGGTGGATTCAGCCACCAGCAGCAAGCCGCCCGGTTTCAACACCCGGTGGAATTCCGCCAGGGTGTCTTCCTGGCGCACCAGGTGATGCAGGGTCTGGTGGCAGAACACCATATCCACTGAAGCATCCGGCAGGTCCATGGCCGCGAGATCGCTGTCCAGCAGTTCCACCCGGATGTCGTGGCATTCCGCCTCGCGGTCGGCCGCATCGAGGCTCGCTTCACCCACATCCACACCGATGATCCGCTGCGGATGGAAGCGTTCTGCAAGGGCGTGGAAGGCCTTGCCCTGGCCGCAGCCCGCGTCCAGGATCACAGGATATGCGGGGCGCGGGCTGTCTATCAGACGCTGCAAGTCCTCCAACGCCACCTCCACCACGCGCATCTCCCAGGTGCGGGTACCCAGGAACCAGAAGCCGAAGCGGCTCTCATGCACGTAATCGCTGCTCACGCTCACCGCCTGCATCCTGCTGCCCGCCTGCGCGGTGGCGGACTTCTCCGATTTGTCGTCCAGGTTCGTCATTTCATCCCTCGAGTGCGCTTGACCGTCTCATACGCCACGTTGATCTGCTGCACCTTCTCCTGAGCCATCTTCATCATGGCTTCCGGCAGGCCGCGGGCCACGAGCTTGTCCGGATGGTTCTCCTTCATGAGCCGCCGGTAAGCGGTCTTCACATCCGCATCGGTGGCCTGAGGCGAGACCCCCAGCGTCTGATAGGCGGAGCCCAGGGGATCATGACGCGCCGTGCGCGGCTCCGCTCCCCCGCCGCTGCCGCGGTAGCCCTGTTGGGCGCCGATGAACCGCTCGTACTGGCGCATCTCGAACTCGGAGATGCCGAACAGGAGGCAGATGCGTTCGAAGATACGCCGCTCAGCCGGATGCAGCGCACCTTCCGCCAAGGCCGCGTTCAGCTGGATCTGCAGGAACATGCGCATCAGGTCGTGGCGGCCACGGCAGGCTTCGCGGAAGCGGGCGAGTTCCGCATCCAGGTTGAAATCCGCTTGCTTGCCCCGGTTGAATTGCTCGATGGCCTGGCGCTGCTGGTCGGAGTTGAGGTTCATATGCGCCATCACGGCGCGGGCGGCCTGGATCTCGTCCGCCGAGACCACGCCGTCGGCCTTGGCGATGTGTCCCATCACCGCGAAGGTGGCGGTGAAGAACGCTTCCTGGGCGCGCACCGAATCGTAGCCGCTCCAGCCGCCGCGGGAGACACCCACGGACACGCTCTGGCCCAGCAAGGCGCCCACGAACGCACCGAAGGGGCCGCCGATGAACCAGCCCAACACCGCACCTATCACCAGACCAAGCCAATTCGTCATCCGTAGTCCGTTATGCTTCTTGATGGGTGATTAGTTAGGATAAGATGCAGAGCTTATGCAGCCGCAGGACAGCCCATGACCGCCCCGCAGCCCGTCGTGTTCGAAACCCATCTGAGGACCCTGCCGCTCGTCCATCGGGGCAAGGTGCGGGACATCTACGACGCGGGCCCCGAACACCTGCTCATCGTCACCAGCGATCGCCTGTCGGCCTTCGACGTGGTGCTGCCCGACCCCATACCGGGCAAGGGCGCGGTGCTGAACGGGATATCGCGTTTCTGGTTCCAAAAGACGGCGCACATTATACCCAACCAACTCACCGACCTTGCTGTCGAGGATGTAATCAAGGACCCGGAGGAGCAGGCGCTGCTCAAGGGCCGCGCCGTCATCGTCAAGAAACTCCGGGCCCTGCCCGTGGAGGCCGTGGCCCGCGGTTACCTCATCGGCTCAGGCTGGAAGGATTACCAGGCCACGGGCGCCGTCTGCGGCCTGCCCCTACCCAGGGGCCTCAAGCTCGCCGAGCGCCTGCCCGAGACCCTCTTCACCCCCGCGAGCAAGGCGCCCAAAGGCCAGCACGACGAGAACATCGATTTCGAGCACGTGCAGTCGCTGCTGGGCGAGACCCTGGCGGAGCAGGTGCGGGACACCACCCTGAAGATCTATGAGTTCGCGGCGCGGTACGCGCTGGAGCGCGGCATCATCATCGCCGACACCAAGCTGGAGTTCGGCGTGGACAAAGTCGGCGCGCTCTTCCTCATAGATGAAGTGCTGACCCCGGATTCCTCACGCTTCTGGCCTGCAGACACTTACAAAGCCGGCATCAGCCCGCCGTCCTACGACAAGCAGTTCGTGCGGGATTACCTCGAGACCCTGGACTGGCCCAAGAAACCGCCGGCACCGAAGGTGCCCGCCGAGATCATCCAGAAGACCGCCGAGAAGTACCAGGAAGCCTACGACCGCCTCACTCGATGATCTGCTTCAGCCGGATCACCTCCGGGCTGAAGATATCCGGCCAGAACCACACCAGCGCGATGAGCCCCGCCCCCGCCACGATGAGCGAGATACGGTCGGCCCAGCGGCTCGATTCCAGGTAGAAGGGCGCGAGCCCCAGGAAAGCCACCAGATAGGCGCTGGCGAGATAGATCACCGCCGTGGCGTAAGCCTTCCAGCGGGATATGGGGTCCGCGGCGAACATCACCACTGCGAGCGCGAAGACCACGCCTGACTGCATCACGATGGAATTGCGGATGCTGAATATCACCTTGAGGGCGAGCGGCGGTATATAGCCCTTCTGGAACGTAGTGCAGCCCACCAGGATGAACTCCGCGCCGATGAGCGCCACCATGAGGCTCGCCATCACGATCAGCGTGCCGGGGTTGAGCGCGCCGGTCACGAAGTTGTAGAAAACGTCATAGGCATCGCTGTGCATGCGCCGCATCAGCAAGAGAGCCGCCAGGGTGAGGGCGATGTTCACCGCGTAGCTGAATAGAGTAGCCAGGAAATCCTTGAAGATGGCGAGCCGGAAGAGGCTGACCACATCCATCACGCTCGTGGTGGTACGTGCAAACATGGCGCTACCTCCCTAATCCTTTCTGGTTGCCCAATCCGAGATGACTGAATGGATAGCTTGCACGCCCGCCGTGAGTGCGGCCGGCCCCGGCTGCAGGATGATCGAAGACTTGATCTCGTGGAGTTCCCCGTCCCGTACCGCCGGCACCACTTCCCAGCCCGGCCGCGCCGTCACTTCTTTCGGACGGAATTTCTTGCCGCACCAAGAGCCGAGGATGATGTCCGGCTGGCGGCGGATCACTTCCGTGGGATCCGCGATGATGCGCTGCTTGGCGAGGGACTCCCTGGCCAGCTCCGGGAACACATCCACCCCGCCGGCGATACCCACCAGCTCCGAGACCCAGGCGATGCCGGAGATCTGGGGCTCGTCCCATTCCTCGAAATACACCCGCGGATGGCGTGGCAGGCGCTTAGCCGCCTCCCGCACCTGCTGCAAACCCGCTTCCAGCTCTGCCATGAGGGCCCGGGTCTTGGCCTCGCAGCCGATCATGCCGCCCAGCGTCCCGATCATGCGGAAGATGTCGTCCACCGAGCGGTGGTTGAAGATGTGTACTTCTATACCCATCCGCACCAGGTCCGCAGCGATGTCCGCCTGCAAGTCCGAGAAGCCCAGCACCAGGTCCGGTTTCAGGGCGGCGATCTTGTCCAGCTTGGCGCTGGTGAAAGCCGAGACCTTGGGCTTATCCCGTCGTGCTTCCGGCGGACGCACAGTGAACCCCGAGATGCCCACGATGCGGGCGTCCTCTTTCAACAGATAGAGGGTCTCCGTCGTTTCCTCCGTGAGGCAGACGATGCGTTCGGGATAGCGGGCCATCGAAATCTCAAGGCGGCAGGGGTGAACAGGATAACGCAGCGGGAAGCAGGATAAACTGCAGCTCTATGGAAGACGCCGCTACACCTAATACTCCCTACGCCGGCTTGACGCCCGATGCCTTGCTGAATGCCGTGGATAGCGCCGGTTACCGCACCGACGGCACCCTGCTGGCCCTCAACAGCTATGAGAACCGCGTCTATCAGGTAGGCGTGGAAGGCGGGCCGCCGCTCATCGCCAAGTTCTACCGCCCCGGCCGCTGGACCGACGCCGCCATCCTGGAAGAGCACGCCTTCGCGGCGGAACTGGCGGAACAGGAGATACCCGTGGTGCCGCCGCTCCTGGACACCAAGGGCGGCACGCTCTTCCATCATGCGGGGTATCGCTTCGCCCTTTTCAAACGCCAGGGCGGCCGCGCGCCGGATCTGGAGCGCCCGGACAACCTGGAATGGCTGGGCCGCTTCCTCGGCCGCATCCACGCCGTGGGCGCGGTGCGGCCCTTCCAGCACCGGCATGTCATAGATGCCGAGACTTACGGCCGCATCCCCCGGGACTGGCTCATGGAGAGCCGCTACATCCCATCGGAACTGAAACCCCGTTATAAGGAAGTGACGGACCTGCTGCTGGCCGGCATCGCCCGCTGCTACGAGCGGGCCGGAAAGATAAACCTCCAGCGGCTCCACGGGGACTGCCATCCGGGCAATGTGCTCTGGACCGACGATGGTCCCCACTTCGTGGACTTCGACGATTGCGGCACCGGCCCCGCAGTGCAGGATCTCTGGATGCTGCTCTCCGGCGATCGCCAGGAGATGGAGCTGCAACTCAGCTCGGTGCTGGAAGGCTACGAGCAGTTCGCCGACTTCAACCCTTCTGAACTCTGGCTCGTGGAAGCGATGCGGACGCTGCGCATGATGCATTACGCCGCCTGGATCGCCCGCCGCTGGGGCGACCCGGCTTTCCCCCGAGCTTTCCCCTGGTTCGACGCGCCAAGATATTGGGAAGAGCATCTCCAGGCACTGCGCGAGCAAGTGCCGCTGCTCGATGAAGAGCCCTTGCAGATAGATCCAGGGAATCGCTGATTCACCTGTCCGTTTGCATGTCCGCATCCGGACAACAGCGGACACACGTATTTATTCAATCTTCATCGAAGTTTGTTCCATCCTCGTCGATATTGAGTGAGAGCCCCCGGCTTACAATGGATCGCGATTTCGCAAAGGAGGATGGTATGAAACGAGGGAGTCGGTATTTCTGGCTTTTAATGCCGCTACTCATCGTGGGTATCGCTTGCCAGGCCTTCGCATCACCCGTCAAGACCGAGAGCGGGCTGGTGGAAGGTGTTATCCAGGACGGATTGACCGTCTATAAGGGCATACCCTTCGCCAGTCCTCCCGTGGGCGATCTCAGGTGGCGTGCACCACAGCCCGTGACTCCGTGGCATGGCATCAGGCACGCGGGCAGTTTCGCACCGGAATGTATGCAGACGGGTTCCTATCCACCGGATGCGCCGCCTGAACCAACTAGCGAAGACTGCCTTTACCTGAACATATGGCGGCCGGCAGCCGCCGACGATGCCAGATTGCCGGTGATGGTCTGGATATATGGCGGCGGTCTGGAGAACGGCTCCGCTTCTATGCCTCTCTATGCGGGCGACAAGCTGGCGCGCAAAGGTGTCATCGTCGTCACGCTGAACTACAGGCTTGGCGTATTCGGGTTCTTGGCTCTCCCGTGGCTCAGCAAAGAGTCGCCGCACCGCAGCTCCGGCGACTACGGCCTGCTGGACCAGATAGCGGCTCTGAACTGGGTGCATAGGAACATCGCCGCGTTCGGAGGCGATCCGGGACGCGTCACAGTGTTCGGCCAATCCTCGGGTTCCATCTCCATCAGCGCCCTCACCGCATCCCCATTGACCAAGGGCCTTTTCCAGCGTGCTATCGGCGAGAGCGGCGGGCTCTTCGAGCCCCTGGAGCTTGCTCCTGACCTGCACCTCGCCGGAGCGGAACAAGCGGGCCTGGGCTTTTCTGCTCGAGCCGGCGCCACTTCCCTGCAAGCTCTGCGCAAAGTACCAGCTGCCGAACTCATGAAGACGTGGTTCAGCACGAACCTGATCGTAGATGGCTATGCGCTCACCGAGGAGCCTTATGATGCCTATCGCGACGGCCGCGAGAACGATGTCTCGATACTCATCGGCTCGAACGCGGACGAAGGGCGACTATTCACGGCTGGCCGCCGGATAACACCTGGGAATTTCACCCAGGAACTGGATGATGATTTCCCCGGCCTGCTGGTCTGGTTGATCGCTCCCAAGTCGGGCGACACGGATGAGGCAGCGCTGACGGCCGCTGCACGTTTCGAGACCGACATGCGTTTCCGCTGGGACATGATCACCTGGGCCCGCCTCGCGGCAGGGCATGGCGGACACAATGTATTCCTCTACCAGTTCGATCGCACCCCACCCTATCCGCCGGGAAGCCGGTATGCCGGGCTCGGCGCGACTCACGGCATGGAAATGCCGTATGTGTTCGATCATCTCGATCTGCTGGCCGCACCCTGGACCGCTGAAGACCACCTGCTCGCCGAAGACATGTCGGACTACTGGACAAACTTCGCAAAGTCCGGTGATCCGAATGGTCAGGGACTGCCTGCATGGCCGGAGTACAAGCGTGCGAATACACAGGCGATGTATCTGGGTAATACAATCAGGTCAGGGCCCGTAGAAGACCAGGGTGAATTGAAACGCATCAGCTTCGTTTACACTACGGCCCGCTACGCGGTGAAGCATGTCTACCTGATATTGACCGGTGCCATACTGCTTCTCATCCTCCTGATATTGGGCCTTGCCGTCGCTGTCCGGCGGTGGCGTCGGCGTGATCGCCTGCAGGTACAGGCGGGCGTTTGAGCCACAATATGATCCGCGCTGCAACAACGCAGGATGTGGACGAGCTGCTCAGGCTTGAGCACGCGTGCTTCGAGCACGACCTGCTGAAACGCAGCGATTTCCGCAACGCCCTGCGGGCGACCAAGAGCCTGCTGCTGGTCAAAGACGACGGGGGCAAACTCGCGGCCTACGCCCTCCTGCGCATGCAGGGCCGCAAGGGGCATCTGCTGTCCCTGGCGGTGGACCCGGAAGCCCGGCGCCGGGGCCTCGGCCGGGCGCTCATCGGCGCGGTGGAAGAAGCCGCCCTCGCCCGGGGTGCCCGCCATATGCAGCTGGAACTCAGGGAAGACAACGGCGCCGCGGAGGCCCTGTATGCCTCCCTGGGCTACCGCCACCACGGCACCTGGCTCGCTTATTACGAGGATGAAAGCGACGCCCACTGCATGCAGAAGATCCTCACCGGCGAACCGCCTCCTGAGCCGCACAATCATGTCGGCTTTGAGATACGATAAAGTGGGGTCTAGCAGGGGAAAGGCTGCGTCATGCTGAAGAATTTCGTCAATTCCTTCTCTCAGGAGATATGGCACCGGGACGTGTACGCCATGTCCCGTTCCCGGCGCATCCTCACCTTCTGGGTGCGCATGCTGCATGTGGTGGGCGTCGAGGTCATCAACGGCAACCTGCGCCTGCGGGCGCTCGGTCTCGTATATACCTCCATCCTCTCCCTGGTGCCCCTGATGGCTTTCGCCTTCGCGGTGCTGAAGGGCTTCGGCGTGCAGAACAAGCTGCAGCCCATGCTCCTCAACCTCTTCTCGTCCTTAGGTCCCAAGGGCGCGGAGATCACCGGCAAGGTCATAGACTTCGTCGACAACGTGAAAGCTGGGGTGCTCGGCACCTTAGGCCTCGTGATGCTGCTCTTCACCGTGGTCACCCTGGTGCGCAAGGTGGAGGAAGCCTTCAACGTCGTCTGGCGCGTGCGCGAGCCCCGCAGCTTCGTGGAAGGGTTCGGGCATTACATCAGCGTCATCATGATCGGCCCGTTGCTGCTGGTCACGGCCTTAGGCCTCACCGCCACCGTCAGCAGCCCCACGGCAGTGGCGCACATCACAGGATATGCGCCCATCGGTGTGATCCTGGTGGCACTGGCCAAGCTCCTGCCCTACCTCTTCGTGATCGCCGCCTTCACCTTCATCTACATGTTCGTGCCCCACACCTATGTGCAACTGCGGGCCGCCTTCACCGGCGCCGTGTTCGCCGGCATCCTGTGGGAACTCTCCGGCTGGGCCTTCGCCACCTTGAGCGTCAGCTCCACCCGCCTCACGGCCATCTATTCCGGCTTCGCCATCCTCGTCATGTTCATGATCTGGCTGTACGTGAGCTGGACCATCGTGCTGGTGGGCTCGCTGGTGGCCTTCTACGCCCAGAATCCTGAGCTGGTGCGTTATGGCCTCAAGCGCAATGAAGTGGGCGGCCGCACCATGGAACGGGTGGCCCTGCACATCATGTACCTCATCGGCCGCGCTTATGAGGAGAGCCACACCCCCTGGTCCCGGGAGCAGCTGGCCCGCCGCCTGCACCTGCCCACAGACATCATCCTGGACGTGCTGGATCGCTTGAAACAGCGCGGCCTCATCATGATGGTCGCCGGCAAGATCCGCCGCTACGTACCCGCCCGCGACATGAGCACCATCCCGCTAAGCGAAGTGGTGCTGGCGGTGCGGCAGAACAATGACAAGCACGGCGACGCAGACCGCCATATGAAGACCGTCTCGCAGCCGGAAGAAGTCATACAGCGGCTGGATATCGCCATCAACGAGGCGCTGGGGGATCAGACGCTGAAGGGATTCATTGGGATGGGGGAGCCGGCAGAATTAGAGACTAAGACAGTGCTGTTGGCTCGTCAGAGCTCCCGCAAGTAAAGCAGTTATCAGTCCCTGGCGGTGTTGCGGTCAGGACGACCTTATGCCGCGGAGGGCACACCTACAGGGATGTAGGCGGTAGAGCAACGCAGGAGCAGTTGCCGAGGAAGCCCGGGGGCGGCGACCAGCCACCTTCACGCTACTCGCGTACGGAAATACGCCTCAGCAAGTTCTCAACGTTGTTAATATCATTGTAAAAATCCGAGCAGATCAATCAAAATCTATCCATTGAACATTGATTAACTCATCATCAATAAATCTAACGCGCTTAGTGAGAATTTCATCGACACGAGCAAAAGCAATTTTCGCTTCGGTTGAGTTCATTCGTCTAATTGAGGTTGCAGCGCTTGCGCCAATTCCATTGATAGACGTGCCAATGCTCATACCAGAATCTTCTGTTAACCACCACCTATCATGGAGGTTTGCTAATAGCATCACAACCTTTGGACCAATTTGCTCTGGCCTTTGTCCACCAAGCTCGAGTTCTAATTTTTGCTTAATTCACGGTTTACTAATCGCTCGGGTAATTGTGGATATGTTAAGGCTATGTCATATACGCCGCTTTGCTTAGACATGTCCATGTCTCCATTAAATTGCTACTGCATTACGCGAACGAACTAATAATGAAATACGTCCCAAGGACTATTC
The DNA here is from genome assembly GCA_036000105.1 of Gammaproteobacteria bacterium. Lineage (GTDB taxonomy): Bacteria > Pseudomonadota > Gammaproteobacteria > Natronospirales > REEB76 > DASUBN01. The sequence continues at coordinate 245,121 of DASYGE010000002.1, read as the reverse complement.
TGACAAATGATTGAAATCTGATTGATATAAAGAAGACAGATCCCTGTTAATTTCGCGTTTAAGTCCCTATTAGAAGCCTGCTTCACAACTCCATCACGCCTTGCGCGTGCGGAATATTCCTTAACCCCCGACCAGAGTCTACGCGCGAAATCCCAGGGCCGCAGCCATGGGAATCTATTCCCGATACAAAGGTACTTTCGCCAGTTCCAGCAAGACTTTCTGCTTGATGGCAGCGATATCCGCGGAGTTCTGTTCGGTGGTGGCTTTCGGGTCTGTATAGATCTTTTCCACGAAATGGAAGCCCACCAGGTTCCCGCCCTTCTGGGCGGGGAAGAACTTGAAGACGTTGTATTCGAGGTAGTGCGCCTTGAGAGAGGCGTCGTCCCAAGCGGTGAAATCGAGCGTCGCGGTGCCGTCGGCCTTGTTAGCGTGCTGGGTGTAATGCGCGTAGGGGTAGGTCGCCTTGTAGCCTTCGGCCACTCGCACCGCATAAGCGGCGGGGGTGATGCCCTTTCCGGCGGTGGGATAGACCAGCAGTTCCACGAGCCGGGTCCAGGACTTGGAGCCCTCTTTACTCAGGAAATACTCCCGCAGGCCCACGCCGTTGTTGTCCCCATGGTATTGCAGGACGAAGGCGCTGCGATCGAAGACGATGGAGGTGGTAGCCCCCGCGCTCAGCCGCGTCCGGGCGTGAGCGCTGGGCTTCTTGGGCGGAGTGGGAGCCGGCTTAGGCGCGACCACGGGTGCCGCGACCGGTACGGGAGCGGGTTTAGGAGGCGGAGCCGGTTTGGGTGCGGAAGCGCAGCCAGCCACCAGGGCCAATACGGCAGCGATCGCTAATGATCCGAGGCTTTTCATCGCGCCCTTCTTATTCGTACCCCAAGGCCTTTAGTGTAGCCCGGAGCCCCCCGGATTGCAGCCAGCGGAAATCGCAATTGCGGCAAACCCTAGCGGTAGCTGAGCAGCGGATTCCAGCGCGCTGTTCGGAACACGCGGTCCCAGAAGGCGGTAGTGACGCCGAAGCAACAGGGATATCGCGCGTGATGGTGCGATGCGTGCCGGAGCTTGGCCGTGTGCAGATACGTGCCCGGGCGCGAGCGCCAGTGATGGGCGGCGTGGTGCATGCTGACATACCAGAGATAGCCTGCCGCCAATCCCGCCGTCAGACCGCTCGCCAGGTTGAATCCCGCCTCCCATCCCAGCAGCAGGCAGCCGCATATCACGCTCCCCGTCACCCAGGTGGGAGTGCCGATCTTCGCAGTGGGCGCAGCGTGGTGCATATCATGCAGCACGCGGAAAGGGAACACCCAGTGAAACAGGATGCGATGTAGCCAGTACTCGAGCAGGGTCCAGGCTGCGAGGCCGATGCCGAAAAACGCGGCCCAGACGAACAGACGTGTGAGCGTATCACGATCTACAGCGATGCCCGCCAGCAACAGCAGCAGGATGGGATAGAAGACGAAGTCGGCGTAATAACCGGCTTTGGTCAGTCGCACGAATGTAGTCATCGGTACAACGATATTTAGGGTAGGGCGCTTGATCCGGCGGATTGGCTACGCGATCACAGGATACCGCATCGGGAAAATATTGGTCCTGGGATCGCATTCGTGCAACTGCGGGGACCGATGTCAGGGTCCGCGGTGCGGCAGGGTGGAACCGCCGCGATATGTCGTACCGGCGACGCTTGCCTCAGCCGATATCCGGGCCGATCTTCACGGAGATGATGAAATGATGCAACCCGGTGAGGGCGGCAGGGACTGCGGGCAGGGAAGCGTTCTGCACGGCGGCGATGGCCGCGTTATCCAGGTCCGTGTTGCCGCTCGATCGATAGACCTTTACGTCCGTGGCCTTGTCGCCGTCTGCGCGTTCGAATTCGATGAGCGCCGTGCCCTGCCCCGCGGTCGCTTGAGGGTAATGCCGTTCTCCATCGATGGCGAGCTTGGTCTCAAGCGCGAAGAGTTGCCGTAAGCCTTCGTCACTCGCCACCGCCATCTCGTAATAGCCCATGGCTTCCTGGTTGTCCCTCGCGCTGTCGGAGGCGGTCTCGTACATATACCAGAGGTTCGCGGCGGCGACGCCGTCACCTCCCGCCGCAGCCCGCCGGTACCAGTAATAGGCGCTGCGGTATACGTCCCATCTCCATTGGGAGAGATCCGCGAGCCTCAACTCGCCCTCGACGCTCGCGTTCCCGTCCAGCTCCTTATAGAGGTGCCAGGCGCGGTAGATGTCGGCGGGTGCATCGCCATCCGCGGCATACACGTCTCCGGACATGGGCTTTGCATGGATGGCATGGGAGGGCATGCTGCTTGCGCAACCGGCGAGGACCGACAGGGCGAGCGCGCCTGTGATGAGAGATACGGTCTTTCTATATGCGGCCATGGGCGTCACCTCGATCTGCATTCTGCGCCCTGCGTGCTGCACACGTGGGCGCAAACCCGGCACTCCTGGGGGAAAAGTGTACGCCCGTGGCTGTTCAGATTGTATTCATGGGAAATTCAGGCGCTCACCGGGATGCCGGGATCACGTACATATCTGATTTAATTCTATATCCCTTGAACCACCGGTGCCCCGCAGCCACCATTAATCACGAGAGTCACGCGCAGATTAAGGGATGGGAAAGCGTACAGCTTCCACGGTACGGACTGATGCGGCGGCCTGATTTCCCCACGCTCAGGCCGAGGCAGGTTCGGATCGTGTTTGGAGGTGCTGACACGGCGGGCACAGGGACAGTGCCCGCCGTGGACCGGGGTAACCCGCGCCGATCCGGCCTGATTTAATCCTGAAACCCTTGAACTAGTCGGCTTCTCGGCCACTCTTAAAGTGGTCTCCCCTTCGGATGGGGCGTCATACCTAAAGGTGGAGGAATCCATGGCGAACTCGATTCGACCCACTGGCGCTCTCTTCGGGCTGCCCGCGTATTTCTCGGACAAGCTCGGCATCGCTGCCACTGGCAGCGAGACCCGCATTGGCCTGGGGCAACTCCTCTTCGCCCTGACCTTCATCGGCCTCGGCGTCCTCGGTCTCGTCTCCGGCCAGTTCGCCGAGGTGTGGCAGGAAGTCCCAAAATGGCTGCCTGCTCAGGTACCCCTCGCCTACCTCTGCGCCGCTCTCATGCTGGCCTGCGGTGCCGGGCTGCTCTGGAAACCCACGGTCACCCTCGCCGCCCGCGTGCTGTTCGTCTATATGCTGCTCTGGGTGGTGTTGCTGAAGATCCCGCCCATCGTGCAGTACCCGCTGATCGAAGCCCAGTGGGCCGGCTGCGGGGAGATCGTGGTGGTGCTGGCGGGAGCCTGGACGCTCTACGCCCTGAATGCGGGCCCCGCAGACCGCACGAAGCTCGGCTTCGCCCCCGGCGTGGACGGGATACGCATCGCCAGGGCGCTGCTGGTCATCGCGCTGATCTTCGTCGGTCTGGAACACATCATCTATGCCGGACCCACTGCCGACTTCGTACCGGCGTGGATCCCCTACCATCTCTTCTGGGCTTACTTCGTGGGCGCCGCCCACGTCGCCGCCGGGCTCGGCATCCTCTTCGGGGTCACTCCGCGGCTCGCGGCGATGCTGGAATCCCAGATGATGAGCGCGTTCACGCTGCTCGTCTGGGTGCCGGGCTTCCTGAAACCCCAGAACCACTTCCAGTGGACGGGCTTCTTCATCTCCAACGCGCTGGCCTTCGGGATGTGGGTGGTGGCGGATTCCTATCGCGGCACCGGCTGGCTCATGATCGGGATGGCGGGGCGAAACCGCCCTGCTGCACCGACTGGTTGAGCATGACCTCGATGATGAGCAGCAGGGCGGTGGGGATGAGGTTGACCCAACCGACCTGCGGCAACCGATAGCACATAAGCCCCGCCAGGAAGAGGGCATAGACCCAGGTGCGGAATATCACCAACGCCCGATATCGGGCATACAGGCGTCTGCCCTTGACCGCGCCGGTCGCCTCCCAGGGCACCAAGCGGCCGCGCAGGTAGTCCACCAGCGCGAGCAAATGGCAATAGAACGTGACCTGCATGGAACGCGGGGTATGCAGCCCCCAGGTGGTCTTGCTCCAGTGCGAATAGATCCAGGTGCAATAGATGAGCGAGGGGATGGTGAAGAACACGTTGTACCAGTGGGCCAGATCCGGGGCGAATATCAGGATGAGTGTGATGGGCACGAACGTCAGGAAGAGCGCAAGCCCGGTGATGATGTAGTAGAACATCCCCGACAGATAGCAGAAACGCTGCATGAAACTCAGGGGCGTGGACCAGAACTCGCGGGTGAAGCATAGAGACATGCTGCCCAAGGACCAGCGGTATTGCTGGTTGATGAAACCGTTGAGGTCGTCCGGACAGAGACCCTTGGCCAGGTTGTAGGGGATGTAACGGATGCTCCAGCCGAGGCGGAGGCAGTTGAAACCGGTGCGCATGTCCTCGCTGTAGTGCACGAGCGCGCTGCCGCCGAAGGGCTCCAGCGCCCGGCGGCGATACACAGCACAGGAACCGACGCAGATGGCGGCGTTGAAGCTGTTGCGGCTGACCTGGATCAGGCGGTAGAAGAGCTCCTGGACATTGGCCGAGCCACGCCCTACCCAGCTCACGTGGTCCTCCACCGTGAAGAACTGCGGCGTCTGCAGGATGGCCAGACGCTCGTCCTCCAGCAGGAACGGCAGCAGCTTGTCGAGGTAGTCCTCCACCGGGCAGAAGTCTGCATCGAAGTTGGCGATGAATTCGCCGGAGGTGCGGGCGAAGGCATAGCGGAGATTGCCGGCCTTCTTGTCCTGGCCGGGATCGTGGCGGCGCAGGTGGACTATGCGCCCTTCAGGCTTGAACTTCTCCACCAGGGCGAGACCCATGGTCGCCAGGGAATCGTCGAGCACATAGACCGTCGCTTCATCGCCGTAAGCGCGCTGCATCTTCATGATGTAGCCGAGTGCGTTCTCGCAGACCTCCAGCGGTTCTCCGCATATGGTGTAGTAGACATCCACTGTGGGCCGGCGGGTAAGCGGCTTGAAAGCAAGCGGCATGTTGCTCTCGCCCACCAGCCCGATGAGATAGGACATCAGCAAATAGCTGATGGCCAGACAGCCGATGACTGAATAGAGCCAGAAATAGGCGTGGGCCTGTGCCAGCATCAGCATGCCTAGCAGCAGGGTGCCATAGGACAGGATCGCCCAGGAAAACAGACGGGGCTTATCGGTCTCCTCGAAGAGGTAGATCTCATCCCCGCATGGCGGTTTAGGCAGGTGCATCGTGCTCGACCGACTCCCCCACGCGGTGTTGCATGCCCCTAAGTCAGTGGACACACTTCACATGTCCGCTGACTGGCGCATCCCGATCAGAAACGGTAGGCGATACCGAAACTCACCACCGGATAGGTCTTGAAGCTGTTCAGGTCACCCTGCAGTTTCACCTGCTCCGCCGCGAGGTCGCTCTTGAACTGCGCATTGCTGGCGGCCGCGCCCGTGGCGTTGAGCTTCACCGTGGGTGAGCCCTGGAAGAGCGCACCTATGTCGAACTCGATACCGAGACCCGTAGAGGAGGTGCCGAGCGTGCTCCAACCGATGCCGAGATACGGCACCGTGGGGTTGAAGGTGATCGCGCCGGAGAGCACGCCCACCTGGGCGGCCGTATAGGAGTTGCCGTTTATGGTGTAGCTGCCCTGGGGCGTGGCGAGCGCGCTGATGTCGTTCTTGTTGGAGAAGTAACCGCCGGTCACGCGGAAGGTGCCGGCGAAGGGATGCCAGTCCAGCATCGCGCTGTAGCTCTTCAGGTGCAGATCGAAATCGTAGTTCACCTGCTGCTTGGTGCCGCTGTAACTGTAGTTGTAGCGGTTGAAATCCACCCGCGCGGTGAAATACGAATTGATGGAATAGTTGAGCTCGCCGCCTAGCCCCAAGGTGCTCACATGGGCATCCACCCCGAAGTCGCTGGCGAAAGCCGCGCCGGGCATGGCACAGGCTGCGAGTATCCCCAACAGTGCGAGTCTCTTCATGGTGACGCTCCCCTGGAAATAGTTTTATGTACGAAATACGACATAAACACTATACGCCATGAGACTGCCGTCGAGGAGATTGAGAACGCTCAGCCCGCTACCGCACGCCTATATATATCGTCCACCGCGATCTGGTTCAGGCAGTTCATGTGCTTCAAGGGACACTCCCGCTCGAAGCAGGGGCTGCAATCCAATTTGAGATAGACCACGTCTGCTTTATCGGTGAGCGGCGGCGTGTATTCCGGGCTCGAGGAACCGTAGATGGCCACGAGTTTCACGCCCACCGCAGCCGCCATATGCATGAGGCCGGAGTCGTTGCTCACGGCGCATCGGGTCAAGGCGAGGAGATCCACCACGTCCACGAGCTTGGTGCCGCCGCAGAGGTTCACGGCGCTCTCCCCTGCCTGCTTCACGATGGCATCGCCGAGGTTGTGCTCTTTCGCGGAACCGAACACCCAGACCTGCTTGCCTGAAGCGGTCAAGCGCTTCGCCAGCTCGCCATAGCGCGCCAGAGGCCAGCGCTTGGCGGGACCATATTCCGCACCGGGCAGGAGCGCCACCACGGGCTTGTCCAGATGCAGCCGGTTGATGTCCAGCAGCATCGCCTGGTTGTCCTTATCCACCCGGAGATAGGGCTTATGGATCGTCGGCGGCAACGGTGCATCCCGCTCCAGCCCCAAAGCCACATAGCGCTGCACCGTCTGGGGCAAGCGCTTCTTATCCAGCTTGCGCATGTCATTGATGAGGCCGTAACGCCACTCGCCCCGGTAACCGGTACGCACCGGGATGCCGGCGAAGGCCGGCACCAGAGCGGATTTCCAGGAGCGCGGCAGCACCACGGCCCGGGTGTAACGGCGGTTGAGGGCGCGCCCAAGGCGCTTGCGCACACCATAGCCAAACTCACCGTGTTCCACCGGCAACATCACCGCCGCGTGCACTTCCGGCATGCGCGCGAGCAGGGGCCGCGACCAGGAAGGCGCCAGCACGTCTATCTCGGAGTCCGGGAATCTTTCTTTGAGGGTGATGAACAGGCTCTGGGCCATGACCATATCACCCACCCAGGCGGGCCCCACGACCAATATCCGCTCTTTTTTCCTGACGTCGGTCAAACTCGCGCCCCCACAAAAATTAGAGATTTTGGCCTATGGCAAGGCAAAATGCCCGAGCACCCGGAGCGTACTCTTTAGTACGTGAGGACTGCGAGGGCATTTTTAACGCAGCCAGAGGGCAAAAGATCAATTTTTGTTAAGCCAGGCCATGTACTTTTCGACGCCTTGTTCTACCGTCATGAACTTATGGTCGCAGCCCGCGGCCCTGAGGTTGCTCATGTCCGCTTCGGTGAAGCTCTGATAGTGGCCCTTGAGGTCGTCCGGGAAGGGGATGTATTCGATCTTGCCCCTGCCGTGATGCTTGATGACCGCTTTCGCTACGTCGTTGAAAGGCTGGCTCTTTCCGGTGCCCAGGTTGTAGATCCCAGAGACCTTCGGGTGCTGCCAGAACCAGAGGTTCACGGCGCAGACGTCGTCCACATGGATGAAGTCCCGGCGCTGCTCGCCGTCTTGGTAACCGTCGCTGCCCTTGAATAAGCGGCATTTGTCGTCCGCGAGGATCTGGCTGTTAAAGTGGAAGGCGGTGCTCGCCATCTTGCCCTTGTGCTGCTCACGGGGGCCGTACACGTTGAAGTAACGGAAGCCCACCACCTGGCTCTTCAAGCCCGTCTTGATACGACGGCGCACGTGCTGGTCGAACAGGAACTTGGAATAGCCATACATGTTGAGGGGCGCCTCATGCTGGCGCTCTTCCTTGAACACCTTGCTCCCGCCATAGACCGCGGCCGAGGAGGCATAGATGAAGGGGATGTTGCGGGTCTGACAGTAATCCAGCAGCGCCTTGGAGTAGTCGTAGTTCGAGGCCATCATGAACTGGCCGTTCCACTCGGTAGTGTCCGAGCAGGCACCGTTGTGGAACACCGCTTCCACCGGGCCGAAGCTGTGGTTCGAGAGCAGCTGCTGCAGGAAAGAGTCCTTGTCCCGGTAGTCGGCGATCTCCGCCTCCACCATGTTGGCGAACTTGGTGCCGTCCTTCAGGTCATCCACCACGATGATGTCGCTATGGCCGTGCTGGTTCAGCGCCAGCACCAGGTTGCTGCCTACGAAGCCGGCGCCGCCGGTGACGATGATCATGGTTTCGCTCTCTTGGAGTAGATCACTATGTATTTATAGAATACGCCGTTCGCTTCGGAGACCGATATAAGCAGCCCCCGCCAGCCATCCAGCAGCCCCAGGCGCAGGATGTAGCTGCGGATGAAGGCCCAGAAGGTCTTGAGCAGGATGATCACTGGGGGATAGGTGCGGTCCGATTCGCCGGCCTTCAACATAGTGTAGCGGTGCATCTTCACCAGGAAATCCCCGGCGTCGCGCATGGCGGTGTGCTTCAGGGTACCGACGAGTTGCCTTGGCACTTCGCCGGACTTCAATTCCACCTTCTCGTGCACCACCGCTTCCGTGAAGCGATGCTGGCCTCGGTGATATAGCCTCGTCAGCCACTGGCTACCCCAGCCGGCGTAGCGTACCCGCTTGCCCAGCAACCAATTCTGCCGCTCCACGTCGTAGGCCTTGCCCGGCTCATCCAGATCGAGCCCATCCAAAGCCGCCAGCAGCTTGGCGTCCGGCACTTCGTCTGCGTCTATGGAGAATATCCAGTCATGCCTGGCGAGAGCTGCGGCCCGGTTGCGGGTGGTGCCGAAGCCTGTGAACTCACCCTTGTAGATGCGCACGTTGGGATAGCGGCCGGCGATCTCGAGGGTCCGGTCCCGGGAGCCGTTGTCGTAGATGACCACTTCAGCGAAACCCTTGAGCCCATCGAGCGTGGCGGCGAGCGACGCCTCGGCGTCACGCACCATCAGTACAACAGAGATGCGAGATAAAGAACTCATCAGCCAAAACCTACTGCGCTTGGCATGACTTTGTTCGAGGCAGGATGCCTACATGCCGCGGAGCACAGGGATGTGCGAGAGCGGCGAGCGCGAGGCTCGCCCACTCGCTTGGCGAGTGGGCCGGGGCGGACTATAGTCCGCCCGTTCGCCACATGCGGCGAACCCTCACGTACCGAAGAGTACGCTCCGGGTTGCTCGCCTCGCGCGCCTCGTCCTGCCTGCGCTCGCGACGGTTTTGGGCAGTCCATCAATTGACTAACTTATAGTCCGCGCCACAGTAGGGGCACTTGGCTTCGCCGGTCGCTTCGATTGGCAGGAACACCCGCGGATGGGAATCCCACTGGCGCATGCCGTTCATAGGGCAATGCAAAGGCAGGTCCGCGCGCTTCACCTGATAGTTGCGCTGGGCATTGGGGGTCTCTATCCCCTCCTGGGTCTCGGCTCCATCCAGGGTCTCGACAACAGCCACGGTAACCTCGGCACTCTATATAGATGAGGTGGCGATTATACCAATCGGGCCTATCTCGGCGCGCCCAGCGCCCCTTCCGCCTCCCCCAATACCTCTTTCCACAGCGCCTGCACCTGGCCACGGACCGGCTCCGCCTCATCCGGCGGCACGCGCGCCGGGCGCCCCTCCAGGGTCAGGCGGTGCACGCGGCGGCGGAAATCCCGGTAGGTCTCGGCGATGAAGCTGCCGGTGGCGGCGGGGATGACGCCGCAGGCCATGAGGCCTTCCAGGTTACGGATGTTGTCCGGCCAATCAAGCAATTGCGGGTGCTCATGGGCATAAGCGAGTACCCAATACTGCACCAGGAACTCCATGTCGGTAAGGCCACCCGCATCCAGCTTGAGGTCGAAATCCACGCTGCTATGGGCCTGCTCCTGGCGCATGCGTCCACGCATGGCGGCGATGTCATGCCGCAGCTTGGCCGCGTCCCGTTCCCGCATGAGCACCGAGCGGCGCACCTGGTTGAAGGCATCCACCACCTCCGGGTCGCCGGCCACGGGCCGCGCACGCAGCAGCGCCTGATGCTCCCAGGTCCAGGCCTGCTGCTCCTGGTATTGGGCGAACCCATCCAGGGAACTCACGATCAGCCCCGCCACGCCGCTGGGCCGCAGACGCGTGTCCACCTGATAGAGCACGCCCGAGGTGGTGGGTATGGAAAGGATATTGATGACTCTCTGGGCCAGGCGTGTGAAGAACTCGATGTTGTCCAGCACCTTGGGGCCGTTGGTCTGCTGCTCACCGCTGCGGCTGTCGTGCAGGAACACGAGGTCGAGATCGGAGCCATAGCCCAGCTCCCAGCCGCCGAGCTTGCCGTAGGCCACGATGGCGAAGCGCGCGTCCCGCAAGCGCCCGTGCTCGATGCACTGGGGCCGGCCGTGGCGCTTGACGAGCTGCTTCCAGGCGATCTCGAGAGCCTTGCGGATCACCTGCTCCGCGGTCCAGGTGAGGAAATCGCTCACCTTCATGAGCGGCGCATTGCCGGCGAGGTCTGCCGTCGCCACGTGCACCACCGCGCCCTGCTGGAACTGGCGCAGGGCATCCATCTGCATCTCGAGATCGTCCGGCGCGATGCCCGCCAGCATGGTCTCGAGCTCGGCGTGCAGAGAATCCTGGGAGGGGAATTCCTTGAAGATACGCGGGTCGATGAGTTCGTCCAGGAGCAGCGGCGAACGCACCACCATATCCACCAGCCACACGCTCTCGGAGGCGACCCGCGCCAACTGTTCCAGAGCTGTGGGGTTCTCCGTGAGCAAGGCAAGATAAGCCGAGCGACGGGAGATGGTCTCCACCACCCGCGTCAGGCGCTTCAGGGTCTCGTCGGGCGAGCCGTACTTTGCCGCTACCTCAGCCATGTGCGGGATGAGCGCCTGCATGAGCCGGCGAGAACGCTCACCTTGCTCCCGGGTCGCGGTGCCTTCGCTCAAGGAATGCAGCAGCCGCGCGCTCTCGGCGGGCTCTTTATAACCAAGGGTCGTGAGCCGCGCCGTCACCGCTTCAGCATCTGCCCAGACGGCGGCGGACTCTTCCTGCACCGCCTTCGGCGCCACCACCACCGACTGGAACACCCGATGCACCGCCGCCCGTTCCGCATCCAGGTCCGCCTTGAAAGCAGTCCAGTCCCCATAGCCCATGGCGAAGGCGATGCGTGCACGACCGATCTCGTCTTCCGGGAGCGCATGGGTCTGTTCGTCGGCGTATTCCTGCAGGCGGTTCTCCACCCGGCGCAGGAAGGTATAGGCCTTGAGCAGGGCCTGGGCTTCCTCCGCCGCCAGATAGTCCTTCTCGCCGACGTACCCCAGCACCGCCACGATGCCCCGCTCACGCAGCGGCGGTTCGCGTCCGCCGCGGATGAGCTGGAACACCTGGCCGATGAACTCGATCTCGCGGATGCCGCCGGGCCCCAGCTTGATGTTGTCGCTCAAGCCCCGGCGCTCCACTTCCTGCACCAGCATGGCCTTCATGTCACGCAGGGATTCGAAGGCGCCGTAGTCCAGATAGCGCCTATATATGAAGGGCCGCAAGCTCTGCAGCAGGCGCTCGCCAGCCTTGAGGTCGCCCGCTACCGGCCGCGCCTTGATGAGGGCGTAGCGCTCCCACTCGCGGCCGTGGTTCTGATAATAGGTCTCCATGGCGTCGAAGCTCAGGGCCAGCGGCCCCGCCTCGCCGAAGGGCCGCAGGCGCAGATCCACCCGGAACACGAAACCGTCGGCGGTGGCCTCATCCAGCACCCGCACGAGCTTCTGGCCCAGACGCAGGAAATACTCTTCGTTATCCAGCGGCCGTTCGCCGTCGCTGCCGCCCGCTTCTGGGTAGGTAAAGATGAGATCGATGTCGGAGGAGAAATTGAGTTCCCGGGCACCGAGCTTGCCCAGGCCCAACACCACCAGGGATAGCGCCGCACCCTTCGGGCCGCGGGCGGTGCCGTGGCGCTCTGCATGCCAGCGGGAAAGATGGGTGAGCGCGCCCTGGATACAGGCATCCGCCAACTCCGAGAGATCCCGCAGGGTCTCGTCCAGTTCCGCCATACCCGCGATGTCCCGCCAGGCGATGCGCGTGAGTTCCCGGCGGCGCACCCGGCGCAGGCGCGTCATGAGCATGCGCTCGTCCGGCACTTCCAGGAGTTCCTGCTTCACCCGTGCCGCAGGCGAGTCGGCGCTGCCGAGAGCGCCGGAGGCGGCGAGTTCCACCAGCATGGTGGGATCCCGGATGCAGTTATCCGCCACGAAGCGGCTGACAGCCCAGACCCGCGAGAGACTCTGGGCGGCTTCCGCCGGTGGGTGATCGGGCGAGCCGCCGTTATCCCGGTAACGGGCTTCGGCCGCCTGCAATGCAGGCAGCAGAGCGGAAGGGATCGAAACGGCTTTGTTCATGCGTCTCTAGTGGTATCTCTAGTCGCGCACTTTTGGGGCATGTACCCTAGCACATATGCCCGCCTCTCCCCGACACCGCAAAGCACCTCCGCGACGCGGCATCCGCTTCTTCGCCACTGCCGGCAAGGGTCTGGAACCGTTGGTGGCAGACGAGCTCAAGGCCTTGGGCGCGCAGGAGGTGAAAGAAGCCCGGGGCGGCGCCACCTTCGCAGGCTCACCCGCCGATGCCTATCGCGCCTGCCTGTGGTTGCGTACCGCGAACCGCGTGCTCCTGCCCCTGGCCCGGTTCCCAGCCAACGATGCCGACGCTCTATATAAAGGTGTGAGGCAGATGCCCTGGGAGCAGGATCTCTCGCCGGACGGCACCCTGGCGGTGGACTTCGGCGGCACCAGCGCCGCCCTCACCAACACCCAGTTCGGCGCCCAGAAAGTGAAGGACGCCATCGTGGACCGCTTCCGGGAGCATACCGGGCGGCGGCCTTCCGTGGACCGGGAACGCCCGGACCTGCTGGTGAACTGCCATCTGTATCGGGAAGAGGCCACCTTGAGCATCGACCTCTCGGGGGACAGCCTGCACATGCGCGGTTATCGCAAGCAGAGCGTGGCCGCGCCTTTGAAGGAGAACCTGGCGGCGGCGCTCCTGCTCAAATGCGGCTGGCCCAAGATCGCGGCCCAAGGCGGCAGCTTCGTGGATCCCCTGTGCGGTTCCGGCACCCTCGTGATCGAAGCGGCCATGATCGCCGGCGACGTGGCGCCGGGGTTGCTGCGGGACCACTGGGGATTCACCGGCTGGTTGAAGCACGACCGCGGCCTCTGGGAAGAGACCTTGATGCAGGCGCGGGAGCGCCAGAACGCGGGCCGCAACAAGGGCCACGGGATCATGGGTTACGACCAGGATGCGAAAGCCATCCTGGCTGCCCAGCAGAATGCCCGGGTCGCTGGCATCGCGCCGGCGGTGCGCTTCGAGCATCGCAGCCTGGAGCAGAACATCCTGCCCGCCGGCCTCAAACCCGGCCTCGTGGTCACCAACCCGCCCTACGGGGAGCGCCTGGGGCAGGCAGACCAGTTGGGACCTCTATATAAGTCTCTCGGGGACTGGCTCAAGAGCCAGTGCCTGCACTGGCATGCGGGGGTCATCACCGACAGCGGCGATCTCGGCAAGCAGATCGGTCTCCGGGCCGGCAAGATCAATGCCTTCTACAACGGGGCGCTCGAATGCAAGCTGCTGCAGTTCGAGGTGGAAGAGGCGCGCTACACCGGCGGTGCCCTGCGCGCTTGACAGCCTGCCCGCCGCTGCGCAGAATCCGGCCATGTCCTGCCATCTCTACGGCCTCACCAAGAAATGCAAACCCGCCACCGCGCGGGTAAGGTCGTATTGACTCTGTAGAGCAGGATCTTAAGAGCAAAAAAACCAACCCGCACGGCCAAGCCGGAGCGGGTTTTTTATCGCCCACGCCGGCCGCCCAACAGGAGCAATCCAGGCATGCGCGCACAGGAACACGGTAATACATGGTGGCGATCGCGCCGCGCAGCGCTGATCGCGCTCGCTGAGACCGGCACCCCTCGCTACGTATATGACATGGGGGCGGTGGAGACCGCTATCGCAGAACTCAAAGACTTGAGCGCCCTGGACCGCCTTTTCTACGCGGTCAAAGCCAACCCCCACCCCCAGGTGTTGCGCACCCTGCACGCGGCCGGCCTCGGATTCGAGACCGTCTCACCGGGGGAACTCGCGCGGGTGCGCTCCCTGTTCCCTGATCTCAGTAAAGACCGCCTGCTCTTCACCCCCAACTTCGCGCCACGTAGCGAATATGCAGAGGCCTTCGCTTCCGGCGTCACGGTCACCCTGGATAACCTGCACCCGCTGCGGGAATGGCCCGAGACACTGCGGGGGCGTGAGATATTCCTGCGCGTGGATACGGCTCTCGAAGCCGGTCATCACAGCCATGTGCGTACCGCCGGCGAAGCCAGCAAGTTCGGCATCCCGCTTCCGGAGCTGGATGAAGCCCAGGTCCTCGCCGCAGGGCTGGGAGCGCGCATCACAGGGCTGCATGCCCACGTGGGTAGCGGCATCCTGGACCCGGACGTGTGGAGTGAGACGGCGGCAGAGCTCGCTGAACTCTCGGAATCCTTCCCGGACCTGAAGGTGCTGGATCTTGGCGGCGGTCTCGGCATACCGGATCGGCAGGGCGGAGCGAGCCTGGACCTCGCGCGGCTGAATCGGGGGTTGAAGGCCGTGAAGCGCGCCTACCCCGGACTCGAACTCTGGCTGGAACCGGGACGCTATCTCGTGGCCCGGGCCGGGGTGCTGCTCACCCAGGTGACGCAACTCAAGGGCAAGGGCGGGCTGCGCTATCTCGGTGTGGACGTGGGCATGAATTCCCTAATCCGACCGGCGCTCTACGGCGCCCACCATGAGATCGTGAACCTCACGCGCCTTGGTGAAACCGCCACCGCGCAGTACACCGTAGTGGGACCCATCTGCGAGAGCGGTGATGTGCTGGGCTCGGAACGGCAGCTGCCGGAATCCCGGGAAGGGGACGTGATGCTCATCGCCGATGCCGGGGCCTATGGCCACGCCATGAGTTCCCGCTACAACCTGCGGGAGCCGGCCCCGGAGATACTCTTATAAACGCACGCCAGACACCTTATGTTGCATTCGCTATAATCCCCGCTACACTTTATGGGCTTTCGGGGGCCTTCGCGGGTACCTGGACTAATACCCGTGCGACGACTGGGCTTTCCAACCAAGCAAGCAGATGCGCGCAATTCCAGGGAGGACTGTGGTGTCATCGAATCTGGACAAGATACCCGCCGACGATCTTGAGATCGGCATGTTCGTCGCGCAACTCGACCGGCCGTGGACCGACACCCCGTTCCTGTTCCAGGGATTCTATATCCACCATGCTGACGAGATCGCAGAGCTCCAGCGCTACTGCAAGTACGTCTTCATAGATTCACAGCGGGGCGAAGGCGGCAACCACGATACGGAATCACGCACCATCACGCGGGTGACCAACCTGCGCCCCCCCGCGGCCGATGAACCCAAGCCCGTCGCCCACAAACGCATCAGCTATGAGCCCGAGTTGCCGGTGGAAAAAGAGATGCCGGCGGCCAAACCCATCTATCAGGAGACTGTCAAGACCGCGAAAGCCATCATCAGTCAACTGCAGAAGGGCGGCGAACTCAACATGGGTCTCGCCGAGCAAGCCGTGACGCGGATGATGGAGAGCGTGCTGCGCAACCCGGATGCCATGACCTGGCTCACCCGGATGAAGCAGCATGACTCTTATATCTATCAGCACTCGGTCAACTCATCTGTCTGGGGTCTCTCATTCGCCAGGCATCTCGGCCTCGACAAGCAGTCCATATACGAGATAGGCATCGGTTGCATGCTGTTTGACGTGGGCAAGACCAATCTGTCTGCATTATTGCTCGCCAAGACCGGCCAATTGAGCGAGACCGAGACGCAGGTCCTCCATTCCCATGTGGAACACAGCGTGGCCATCCTGCGCAATACACCACGTATCACACCGCGCGTACTGAATCTGGTACAGAGCCACCATGAACGTTTCGATGGCTCGGGCTACCCGCAAGGGCTCAAGGGTAACGAGATACCCACGTTCGCGAAGATCGCCGGTATGGTCGATTGCTACGACGCGCTCATCAGTCCCCGCTCCTATGCGGTGCAACGCACCCCCTACCAAGCCGTGCGCGAGATATACGCCTGGCGCGGCAACCTCTTCCAGCCCGAGGTCGTCGAGCAATTCATGCAGGTAGTCGGCGTGTTCCCCACCGGCACGCTGGTGGAGTTGAACACGGGCGCCGTGGGAGTGGTCATCTCGCAGAACGAGGCCCGCCGGCTGCGGCCCCGCCTGATGCTGATCCTCGACGAAAAGAAACGGCAGCTGCCGCGCTTCGAGATAATCGACCTGTTGTATGACAACGTCTGGAATGACAAGGACAAGTTCTGGATAGACAAGCATGTGGAGGCAGCCGCCTATGGAATAGACCCCCAGGCGCTTTACCTATGATCGGCGGCAGGCACAGCCTACATGGATGAGAACGTCGTCTCCCTCAAGCCAAACCGCCCGATACTCAGTCGCTATCTAGAATCCTATATCGAGCAGGCCCACAAGCAGGAACAGCAGTTGGCACTGCTGCTCATCCAGATCCAACGTGGCCAGGAACTGGCCACGTTGCTCGGCTACCGGGCGATCGATCGCCTCCTGGAAGAATCCGCCGCGCGCATGTGCACCGTCTGCCGCAAGCAGGACCGGATCATCCGCATCGGCGACCTCGAGTTCGCCATGATCTTGCCGGACATGCTCAACGATGGGCATGCGATGCTGGCCGCGAACAAGATCGTCGGCAAGCTGGCTCAGCCTTATGCGCTGGAGGCCGGCACTTTCTCCGCGGAATCGCGTATCGGCATCGCGATGTTCCCGGAGCACGCCGCGAAAGTCGAGACCCTGGTGCAATATGCGGAATCGGCTCTCGCTGACGCCAAAGCCAGCGGGCTGCCATACGGGATCTACACCGCCCGCTCGTTGAGCAAGATCGAGGAAGCCTGGGATATAGAGAGCGCTATCGATGCGGGGCTGCGTGCAGGTGAATTCGAAGTCTATTATCAGCCGAAGATAAACCTGCACAATCGCAGGTTATGCGGCGCCGAAGCCCTGGTACGCTGGCATCACCCGAAACGTGGCTTGGTATCGCCTGCCGAATTCATCCCGGCCGCCACCAAGACCGGCCAACTTAAGCCCCTGACATGGTCGGTGCTCAACATGACGCTCGGACATCTCGCATCCTGGCCAACGGAGTCAGGTCAACTGACGGTGGCGGTCAACATAGCACCGACGCTGCTCAAGGATGAACTGGTGAACCGCGTCACGGATGCCATGGGTATCTGGGGCACGAAGCCCGACACCTTGATAGTGGAGTTGACTGAATCCGGTGTCATGAGCCAGCCGGAACTCGGTTTTGACATCTTGAGGCATCTGCGCCAGAAGGGAGTCGGGGTCTCCATCGACGATTTCGGTACAGGGTATTCCTCGCTGGCGAATTTCAGGCACATGCCGGCCACGGAGCTGAAGATAGACAAGAGCTTCGTCACGAATATGCTGGTCAACGAGCCGGATTTCCGTATCGTGCGTAGCGTCATCGCCCTGGGCAAATCCTTCGACCTGGCGGTGGCAGCCGAGGGGGCGGAGAACCTTTCCACCCTCGGCAAGCTCGCGAGTTCCGGCTGCGATTATGCACAGGGTTACTGCATCAGCCCACCCATGCCAGCTGACACCTTCAACGATTTCATCGCCGACTACACCCCGATGGTGTATTGATCCGCATCGCCGGCTTCACAGATTCACCTCCAGGCCTGCGCTTTCCCGGAGCGCCGCGTCATAGACGAGTTGGGCAGCCACCGCATCCTGCACCGCTACGCCCACGGACTTATACAAGGTGATCTGCCCGGGCTCGGTACGCCCCGGGCGGGCGCCGGCCACCAACTCCCCGATCTCCGCCTGCACGCCGGCACCTTGCAGCTCGTTTGCGCCGGAAGGCGGTGGTGCCAGCGCCGCCGCGCGGGACTCCACGAACAAGCGCGCGCGCTGCAGCGTCTCCACATCCAGTTCCTGCCCACGCTGATTGAGACCCACGGAATTGATGTGCATGCCGGGTTCGAGCCAGGCGCCCTGCACCACCGGCTCCTCTGCATGGGTGGTGGCACAGACGATGTGCGCCCCGGCGAAGGCATCGGGCCCGATGGCATAGGCCTTGGCCTTAAGTCCGAGCCTATCGGACAGCTCATCCGCGAAGGTTGCGGTACGCCCTGCGTCGCGCCCCGCCACCCGCAACTCCTTTATCTTCCGTACCCGTGGCACAGCATGGACATGGGTGCGGGCCTGGACACCGGTGCCGATGATGAGCAGCACATCCGCATCCGGTCTGGCCAGTAGTTTGGTGGCGAGAGCTGAGCCCGCAGCGGTGCGTAGCGCCGTGATGGAAGCGCCGTCCAGCATCGCCTTTGGCTCACCCGTCTCCGCATCGAAGAGCATCACCACCGCTTGATGCGTGGGTAACCCCAAGGAGCTGTTCTGCGGGAACACGCTGACGAGTTTGCAAGCGAGGGTCCGGGTAGCGGAAAGATAGGCAGGCATCACGCCCAGCAGGCCTTTCCCTGCCACCTGCGCCGCCACACGCTGTGGCATGGAGACTCGCCCGGCGGAGAGTTCCGCCATCGCGGGCGCCAGGGCGGCGATGAGCCGGTCCATATCCAGCAGAGCTTCGACTTGTTCCCGATTGATGATCAACATAGGCGATTACTGTGCCGGCATCGGGCGCTTCTTCGTCCCACCCAATTCTGCTTCGGTCTGCTCGATGTTGTGGGCCGCGAAATAATCGAAGTAGCCCCAATCGCCGTATTTCTGCTTGAGGCCGGGCAACACCGCATCCATGAGCGTCTTGCCGGATTCCCCACCCGCACGCGCAGCCATCACCGTCTGGCGCAGGGCCGTGAGGTAATCCCGGAAGGCAGTCACGTCGGCTGCCTTGCCCACTTCACCGTGGCCCGGGACGAAAGTGGCCGCGGGATAATCGCTGAGGAACACATCGTTGGTGGTGATCTGCTGCGCCGTGTTCGCGTCTATCAGGTTGGGCAGGGAGTGATCCCAGAACAGGTCGCCGGTGAAAACCACGTCTGCATCCGGTACGATCACCACCGAATCCCCGCCCGTGTGCCCCGGCAACACCCGCACCTGCAGGATGCGTCCGCCCAGATCCAGCTGCACCCCATCGCGATAACTCAGGGCAGGCAGCCCGAGCGATTCCACCATCTGCCTTTGTTCGGGAGTGATCTTGTCACCGAAGAACTTGAGGTTCTCGGTGTGCTCCCAGCCGCGTACGTTCTGCTGCGCCATGACCACCGCACCGGCCTTGGCGAACACCTGATTGCCCGCCACATGATCCAGGTGATAGTGGGTGTCGATCACGTAGCGCACCGGCAGGGGCGTCGTCTTCCTGATGGCCGCGATAAGCGCCTCGGCCGCCGCCGGCACCTGGAAGGTATCTATGACTGCCACCGAATCGCCGCCCACCACGAAGCCGGCATTGCTGCCGGCATGGTTGCCGGGCACCGCCACCGCGGCCCATACCCCGGGCCCCAGTTCATGCAAGGTGAAGAACGGTTTGGCTTCCTCGGCGGAGGCCGCTGTCGCCAGCAGCAGGAAGCATACGAAGGCATAAATCCGCGACATACGGGACTCCTAGTACGCATGACATGCGCGGCCAGTGTATGCCAGCGGAGCAAACCTGAGCTACTGGAGACCAGGAGCGTCAAAGCACTCCATCCTTGGGGCGCTCTGAGTCCGGCCTTCCATGGCCGGCATATCACTTCCGTGGCCCGATCAATGCACCGGCCGGTGATAATCCTTGTAGTCCAGCAACTGCATATCCTTCGCCGAGGATGCGGCCTTGATGGGCGTGCCTGACTGCTTCGGCCGCAAGTCTTTCTTGTAGATCTGATTGTAGATGTCGTCGTGATCCAGCCGCGCGCGCTCCAGGGAGACGCTCAGCTCCGCCATGAGCGCTTCCACGTCCTCACCCCTGACATACTCGGTGACGCCGATGGCGAGGGTGATGGTCAGGGGACCGGCTGAGGTTTTGATGTCACGGAACTCCATGCCCTGGTGCAGACGCTCCGCACAGTGTTGGGCGCCTTTCAGGTTGACCGTCGGCAGGATAAGGCCGAACAAGCCCTCACCGACACGGCCCAGGGGACGATAACTGTCGTCATCCAGGTCCATGAAGCCCATCTTCTTGATCATGCTGGTCGCGCGCTCGGCGAACTCGCGCAGCAGCTGCTTGGCCACCACCTCGCCATGGGTCGCGGCGATGTCGGCGAAATGGTCTATCTCGATGAGGCCGATGGAGAAGGTCCCGCCCATCTGGTCGGCATGGGTCTTCTCCCGCGCCAGGGCATCCTTGAAATAGGGGTACTTGAGGGCGATGGTGTCCATATCCTGAACCGTCAGCGCGTGGATGCGCGCTTCCGCCTCCTCGAGCTTCTCCGTCTTGTGAGCGTTCTCGTCCATGAGGCGCGATTTCTCATGGCGTACGCGCGTGTAATCCCGGGCCCGCCATATCATGAAGACCGCCGCCAGCGTGGATGCCAGCAACATGAACACGGTCTCGGTGTACAGCTCGCCGCGCTTCGACAGCACGAGGAAGCGTGAGATCACGTTCAGGAACACCACTAGGTTCAGGACGAACAGGCCGGCGACCCGTCCGGGCGTGAGGTTCGGCAGGGCCACGGCACCCCATAGCGCGAACGTCACCAGCAAGACCTCCGGCCGGGTCTGGGTGCTGACGAGGCTGTAGAGGCCGCTGCAGATGCCGATGCCGAGCGCCGCCTGGATGAAGATCGCATCCGGGTCGCCCATGCGCTTCGCGGCGCCGGAGATCCGCAGGACAGCGACGAATGCAGAGGCGACTGCGGCGGCCGACACGAGCTGCATCAGCGCCATGGCGCTCAGCGGCTCGGGGAATATGGGCAACAGAGCCAACCCTATACACGCGGCATAGCTCGCCAGGCCCTCGAAACTGTTGCGTGAAGCTACGATGTTCATGGTCAACTCCCTGTGAGATACGGACGGTTACGCAGCCGCTGTCTCGATCCATGACGACCCTGAGGATCACGTCCGGCGTGGATTCCTGGGGCTGCTATCGTCGGGTATCAGTACACCATGCCCGGAGCCGGCCCACTATCCGAGCACCCCCTGAATTGGGTATCAGCCGTAGCCTGATTCCGCCATCAGGGTTTCCCTCACCCCCCGCTGTCACTGGCGTGGCGGGCCATCTGCGACAGCGCCGCACCCATCCTGCGGAGCCGGCGGACTACTCCTCGCATATGACAACTTCATTACCCGACAACACCGGACCCATGAGGTGCATGAATAAATGTTTGTATGACATATGCCCTGGCATGCTTGCACGCCTGGACTAGAATTAATCTCCCATTCGTCGAACACGTCGGAGAGTGCCATGGCGCGCAAGAAAACCAGCAAGAGATCCCAGCCGGCCAAACGCAGATCCATCAAGGCGAAATCCAGGCCAGGCCCCGCGCCAAGGCCCGCAAAGTGGCTGCCGTACCCAAGGGCTACCACAGCGTGACCCCTTACCTCTCGGTGAAGGGCGCGGCGGCAGCCATCGAGTTCTACAAGAAGATATTCGGCGCCAAGGAGAAGATGCGCATGCCGGACGGTGACCGCATCGGCCACGCCGAGATCGTCATCGGCGAATCCCATGTGATGCTGGCGGACGAATATCCCGAGCGGAACCTCATGGCTCCCCAGGCCGGCAGCCCGACTCCCGTGGGCATCATGCTCTACCTGAAGGACGTGGACGCCGTGGCCGCGCGCGCGGTAGCCGAAGGTGCCACCCTGGAGCGGCCGGTGGCGGACCAGTTCTACGGCGACCGCATGGGCGGCATCATCGATCCCTTCGGCCATCGCTGGTACATCGCCACCCACGTGGAAGACGTCTCCCCCAAGGAGATGCAGCGGCGCATGCAGGCCATGGGTCAACCGCAGTAGCAGGAGTACCACCATGGGACTCGAAGATGCCGTGATCGCATTGGCAGGCATGCCCGCAGCCCTGGAGCAGCGGCTCCAGGGCCTCACGGACGCACAGCTGCGCTTCAAACCCGGCGCTGAAAGCTTCTCGGTGCTGGAGAGCGTCTGCCACTTGAGGGACATCGAGGTGGAAGGCTATGCACGCCGCCTCGGCCTGCTATTGCGGGAGGAGGATCCTGTGCTGCCGGACCTGGACGGCTCAGCGCTGGCCAGGGAGCGGGGCTACAACGAGCAGCCCCTGCAACCTGCTCTGGAAGCTTTCCTCAGCATGCGCCGCCGCTGCCTCGCCATCCTGGCGGACGTGACACCTAAGGAACTCGCCCGCGGCGGCCATTTCGAGAACGTGGGGGAAGTGACTCTAGGGCGCTTACTGGAGCTCTGGGTGGAACACGACCAGGGGCATATGAGGGAGCTGGATGAGCTCCTGCCCCAGTTGCGGCAACCCCAGGCAGGCCAGCCCAAACCCTCCCTCTCGCTGCTCGGGCGTTAAGCTTCCGGTTCGGCGCAGACCACAGGGGCTTTGCGCCAGGGCATAGTGAAACTGATGCGGCTCGTGGCCAGCACCACGCCCACGATGGCGAGGCTGCCACCGGCCACCGTGAGCCACGTGGGGATCTCCCCCAGCCACGCCCAAGCGATGGCGCAGGCGATGAGCGGCTGCAGATACAGGAAGCTCGACACCCGCGAAGCCGGCGCCCGGGACAGGGCCCAACTCCAGCACAGGAAGCCCACCACCGTCGGCACCAGGGCGAGATAGATCACCGAGAACAGTTGGGCGTGGGAGATCAGTGCCAGCTTCTCCGGCAGATGCAAGCCGAAGGGGATGAATCCCAAGGTGCCGGCGATGATGCTGGCGGCGGAGACGCCCAAGGGGCTGGTGCGCACGAACAAGGGTTTCTGCCACACGAAATACACGCTGCTGCAGACCACCGCCACGAACGCCAGCAGGGCCATGGGTTCGGGATGCAGCTCATGGCCGCGGCCGAGGGTGACGAGCAGCGTGCCGGCGAAGGCGATGCCCATGCCCACGATCGCACGCGGACTCAAGCGCTCCTTGAGGCGCAGCACCGCCAGCACCGAAGTGACCCCGGGGATCATGGATATCACCACCGCCGCCGCACCCGCGGACCGTCGCGTCATCGAATAGCAGAGGCACAGCTGGTAGAGGGTGTTGCCGATGAAGCCAAGCAGGAACAGTGCCGGCCAATCGCGCGGCGGCGGCAGTTTGATGAAGCCCATGACCACGAGCGCCAGGAGGCACACGGACGCCATGGCGAAACGCAGCAACACGAGTTCTCCCGGCGTGAACACCTGCAAGCCATAGGCGATGGCTGCATAGGATGACGACCATGCGAGCAGCGTGATCACAGCCGCCACGTAAGCGAGTCTTTCGGTGCCTGGTTTCCCGGTGCTCATGTATGGGTCCCGTACCTCAGCGCCCGGCGCAGACCTGGCTGGAATCGCCTGGCATGGATGCCGCCTTGGTCGCCGGCTTGGGCTGCCTGGCGGCGGGCTTCGCGAGGCGCGACATCCTCCACACCGTGAACCAGGCGCTCACGCCCGGCTGGTGCCCTAAGGTGATCCAGAGTCCCTTGCGTCCGTCGTCACTGGCCATGATTCGACCGTCCTGATCTATATCTGCGGTGTCACCTAAGGCACCGGACGGAGACGATCTTCCTCTCTATCTGGTACATTTTTAAGTGCCAGTTGTGATATTTTAATTAGACCAGATATGCCAGCCTCCAAGCTGGCCGTGAGGCCTGAACCCATGCGCGAACTCATCCTGTCCATCCCAGATGACGCCCGTCCCGGTTACCTGCGCATCGCCGAAGGACTGCGCAGCGCCATCCAGAAGGGCACGGTGAAACCCGGCGAACGGCTACCCTCCACTCGCGTGCTGGCGGAGAGCTTGGGCGTGCATCGCCATACCATGAGCGCCGCCATGGACGAGCTGGTGGCGGAAGGCTGGCTCGAAGCCGGCGAGCGTCGCGCCCACCGCGTGAGCCAGGTGTTGCCTTCCGAGTTCTTCAAGCCCAAGGGCGGCGGTAAGCCCTCGCCTTTCGAGCGCGGCATCAAATGGCGGTTCGTACGGGGTGCCGTCAAATCCTTCTGCGCTCCGGAGACACGAGAGGACTACCGTTATGTGTTCCAGAGCGGCGTGCCGGACTTGCGGCTCTTCCCCTACAACGAGTTCCGCACCTGCCTCGCAGAGTCCATGCGCAAATCCCCGGTCAACTTCGGCGGCTACGGCAATGCGGCCGGGCATCCGGGGTTCATAGCACGCTTCGAGGAGTATCTGCGCCGCATGCGCGCCATCACCGGTCGGCGCATCATCGTCACCCATGGCGCCCAGGAAGGCATCTTCCTGGTGGCACAGCTACTCGTGGGCCCCGGCCACAAGGTGGCGGTGGAGATGCCTGGTTATCCTTCCGGCTGGGATGCATTCCGCGCCGCCGGCGGTGAGATCGTGCCGGTGAAGGTGGATGCCCAAGGCATGGATCCGGACGCCCTCGAAGCCGCCATCACGAAACAGCGCATCCACCTGATCTGCTTGACGCCCCATCACCAGTACCCCACCACCGCGACCTTGCCGGCGGCACGCCGCTTGCGCATCTACGAGCTGGCGAGCCGCCATCAGATCCCCATCATCGAGGACGATTACGACCACGAGTTCCATTTCCGCTCCCAGCCCATAGCACCCATAGCGAGCACCGACCCCTGCGGCCTCGTGATCTATATGTCCACCCTGTCCAAGATCACCTTCCCCTCCATGCGCATCGGCTGCCTGGCAGTGCCGGACGCCCTCTACGAACCCCTGGTCAACCTGCGCAGCATCATCACCCGCCAGACCAACACCTTCGTGGAGGACGCGATAGCCCGCTGGATGGACAGCGGCGGTTTCGAGCGGCATCTGCGCCGCATGCGCCGCGTCTATGAGGAACGCCGGGACGTGACCGTGGCTGCCCTCGAAGCCGCCAAGGCCCGTGACTTGGATCTGGCGTGGGACGTGCCCGACGGCGGCATGGCCATGTGGCTGGACAGCAAGACCGATGCGGACAGGGTGGTACAACTCGCGGCAGAAGCTGGCGTGTTCGTGACTGCCGAATCCAATTACCACCTGGACCCGCCACGGCGTACCACCCACCTGCGCCTGGGCTTCGCCAGCCAGACGCCCGAGGAGATCCGTGCCGGCATCGATCTGCTCACGGGATCCATAACCGCAGTGCAACACGAGACTGCCCGGTCACGACGCCGGGCATGATGGAGGATCGATGAAGATGAAAGCCAACACCCTGCGCCGCATCATGAACCTGTGGCCGCCCTTCCTGGCGAGCGGCATACGCGTGACCCGCGTGAGCGAGGATTACCGCGAGGCCGAGGTGGTGCTGAAGCAGCACTGGTACAACATGAACTACGTGGGCGTGCACTTCGGCGGCAGCCTGTTCGCCATGACCGACGCCTGCTACATGGTGATGATGCTCCAGGTGCTGGGCAAAGGCTATTACGTATGGGACAGCCGCGCCAGCATCGACTACCTGAAGCCGGGGCGCGGCACCGTGACCGCCCGCTTCAAGATAGACGATGCGTCGCTGGCCACGATCCTGGAAAAGACCGCGGGCGGCGAGAAGTACTTCCCGGAATTCACCGTGGACATCACCGATGCTTCGGGAGAAGTGGTGGCCCGCGTGCTGAAGACGCTATACGTGCGCCGGAAGCCGCCGAAGCCGTAGGCCCATCACCCGCGATCTTGCGCCGCCGGCAGTTCGGCGATGCCATGTGCATCCTGCTGATCGAAGATGATCTGATGCCAGGCCCCAGCCTCGTGGAGGTTCTGGATCATTCAGCCCTTAAGGTCGCACCGCATCGTGCAACACGTAATCCAGTAGCGTGTCCCGGCCCGCGGCGTAGTCGCTGAACTTCCAGGCCACGGTCACGTCCGGTCCCAATTTGCCTGCCGGCACACTGTAGAACACGTTCGGCCAGAAACAGCGGCGCAAGGAATAGCAGCCGTGTTCCCAGTCGTGATAACCCGTTCTGAAGGCCATCCACAGCTGGGAGTTGGGCAACACGAAATGTGAACCCTCCGCCCAGAACTCCTCCCGGTCGCCGGCGTGCTCTCCGACGATGATCGAGCGCTTGCCGCCGTAATAGCGCAGCCAGGCCAGGGTGACGATGGCCGCAGAGAAGGTGCGGTTGTCGGTCAACACATAGAGCTTGCCGTCGGCCTTGAGGTACTCCGGTATCTTCCTGGCGAAGTGGAACGCCTTCAGGTAATTGCCGCCGCCGTCCAGGCGCAGGTCCACCACCGCGTAATCCAGCGAACCGGGCTTGAGTCCATCCAGGATCTTCTGCAACTGGTCCGAGAGCGGCCCGTTCTGGTCATCGTCTATGGCCCAAAGGTGCACATACAGGCCATGGCCGCCGTCCAGGCTCTGCCAGAAGAGGCTGCCGTCTGCGTTGCGCAACACCCAGGGCTGACGCGAGTCGTCCTGCAAGACCGTACGCGAGGCCGCGTCGTGGGAGATGGGCGCCGGCGCCATCTCGCGCTCCGGCCAGACATCCGGAGTGTTCGGATCCGGCGGCAACGCCGGGACCTCGACGTGGGAGACGCGGCCGTCCGCCGCCACGAGATCCAGCACCAGCCGGTCCCGCGGCAAGGAAGCGTCGGCCGCATGCAACGCATCCGGCGACTCCAGCATGAAGGCGCTATGGGCCTTGAGGTGCTCGAAATTGCCGCCGTAGTAAGGCTTGAGCCGCAGCAACAGATCATCCGCGGGGATGCCATCTATACGCGCCACTCGCGCGCCCAAGAGGGCCGCCTGCTCGGGATCGGCGCGGACCACGAACAGGCCTTCCGCGAACCAGCCGAAGCGCAGGGGCACCCGGTCCATGAGCGCCGCCCTGTCGGGTGGGCGTACGTTGGTATGGCCGTTGTCCGCCAGGGCCACGAGGCGCGAGACGTCCATGGCGAACTGTGGCGTATCGAGATCCCCGGCCTGGGGCTCCAGGGCCGCGATGCCCGCCAGGAACTCGGCGCGGGTCGCCGCCGTGAAGCTGCCGTCGAGGGTGGCAAGCTTCTTCAGGTAGTCCAGGTCCTGACGCCGTGCCTCGGTGAGGGATTTCGGCTGCGTATAGGTATAGGCCGGTGCTGCGAAGTAGAACTCCCGCACCAACAGCCAGAAGAACACCGGCTTCACGGATAGGGCCAAGGCGGCGATCACCGCCAGCGGGGCGATCACATAGACCACGACGCGTCGCTTCAGCAGGGAACGGATGGCAACAAATGTAAGTTTCATCTTTGCGGTCCTCATGTCGGATTCAGTTGGCTTCCAGGTTCTCGATCACCATCCAGCCCGCGGTGAGCAGCAGCAATACGCCGGCACCCAGGTTGAACCAGCGCAGGCCCCCGCCGCCCATCCGGCCGCGGAACACCGCTCCCGCCATGGCCCAGGTGAGCACCGAGGGCAAGCAGATGAGCGCGTACAGCGAAGCCAGTAGCGCGATGGTCTTGATGGAGACATGGCCGGAGGCGATCCAGGCGCTGCCGCCACCCAGCGACGCGATCCAGGCCTTGGGGTTCATGGCCTGGAATAGCGCTGCTTCGTGGAAGCGCGGCGGCCGCGTCACGCGCGCCTCCGCCCCCGGTGCGGGCGCGCGCAGGAAGCTCCAGCCCAACCAGGCGAGATAGCCGGCGCCGCCCAGGGTCAGCACCCAGGAAGACCCGGGCACGGCCGTGACCAGCACTCCGATGCCGGCAGCCGTGATGCAGAAGAGCACGGCGCAGCCGCAAGACACGCCGAGCGCCTGGGGCAGCGCCGCGCGCCAGCCGAAGTTGAGGCCGGTGACCGAGGCGATGGCATTGTTCGGCCCCGGTGTGAAGGCGATAGCCGCCACGAAGTTGCAGAACGCCACGATCTGCAGGCTGCTCAAAGCTGTCATGCGGACTCCCGTGATGTTGATGCTTGTGCGCCAGACTAGTCGGGGCTACCATGATTGTACCGGTACAGTTTGCCGATGAGGAACGGTACACCTCCATGCCCAGCAGAACGCGCCCCGCCGCCGGTCCCGACCAGACCCTGGTGGAACAATGCGTGCGCTGGACCCAGCAACGCATAGAACAGCGCACCCTCGTCCCCGGGATACGCATGCCGTCCATCCGCACCTTCGCCAGCGAGCGCGGAGTATCCAAGTTCACCGTGGTGGAGGCTTACGCACGTCTTGTCAGCATGGGCTGCCTGGAAGCGCGCCCCGGCTCCGGTTTCTATGTGCTGCCGCCGCGTACCCGCCGTGCGGCGGTACCTGCTGCAGACAGCCGCGACACGGCAATAGACATGCTGTGGCTCTTGAGGAGCATGCTGCAGACTTCAGGCATGCAGCAGGGCCCGGGCTTGGGCAGCGTGCCTTCCGCCTGGCTCGACGGCCGCCTGCTCGCCACGGCAGTGCGCTCCATGGCGCGACGCGCGCCGGCACAATGGGTAGGATCCGCGTCTCCGCAAGGCTTCGCGCCGCTTAGGCAGCAGCTGCAACTGCACCTCGCCGGGTTCGACATCGCTGCCGACCCGGAACAGATCGTGCTCACCACCGGCATCACCCATGGACTCACGCTGGTACTCGGCGCCCTGGTGCGGCCCGGTGAGACGGTACTGGTGGGAGACCCTTCCTGGTTCGCGGGCTTCGGCGCCATCGCCGCCCATGGCGTGCATCCGGTGGGCTATCCCTACACTCCGGAAGGACCGGACATCGCCGCCATCGAACGCCTGGTATTGCGCCACCGGCCGAAACTCCTGGTCATCAACTCCATCGGCCACAACCCCACCGGCACATCCCTACAGGCTGACGCCGCGGCGAAACTGCTGGCCCTGGCCGGTACCCACGGTTTCAAGATCTTGGAGGACGATGTCTATGCGGACCTGTGTCCAAAAGACACCGGGGTGCGTCTCGCGAGCCTGGATAGGGAGGCCCACGTGATCTATGCCGGCAGCTTCACCAAGACCCTGGCGGAGAACCTGCGGGTAGGCTTCGTGGCGTGCAGCCATGAGATGGCCCGGGCCATCGCCAACCGCAAGGTGCTGACCGGGTTCACCACCCCCGAATCCAACGAACGTATCCTGCATGACATCCTGGTGAGCGGCCGTTACCGCAAGCACGTGGAAAGATTGCGCGCGAAGCTTGAGTCAACCCGCGCCACGACCGCGCGGGACCTGACGCGGCTCAAGCTTGACGGATTCTGCGCCCACCCCACCGGGCTGTTCACCTGGGTGGATCTGGGACGCGACGGGGTCGAACTCACGGCGCAAGCGGCAGAACGCTCGCTGATCCTCGCGCCCGGCGCGTTGTTCTCGCCCTTGCAGGCGCCGAGCTCCCACATGCGCATCAACGTGAGCCGTTGGACCCCGGAGGTCGCGCGTTTCTTCGCGGCAGAGTTCTGAGGCGCGGCCTCCGCCCGATTCAGGCCTTCTTGATAAGCCCCACGATGAAGAGCAAGACCACGGCGCCGATGAAGGCCGTGAGCAGCGAACCCAGCGCACCCCAGAACACGATGCCGAGGGCGGCGAACAGGAAGCCGCCCACCACCGCGCCCACGATGCCGATGACGATGTTGCCGGCGATGCCGAAGCCGCGACCCTTCATCACCAGACCCGCGAGCCAGCCGGCCACGGCGCCTATGAGCAGGATCCATATCAGCGCGAACAGAGTCATTGTTGATTCTCCTTAGGGTTGCGCAGATGACTACACCTTAAACAGGCGGCCTCCTCGGCTCTGTGACCTGCCCCACAGAATCCACGGCTCCGCAGGCATGTTTACCCCTGCATTGACAGGGGAAAGCTCTATACTGTATATAAATACAGTATCTAATCCGCGCCACCATTCATGCCCCCGAACCACGTCTCGCCCTGGTCCCGCGCCATCATCCTGGTGGACATGAACGCGTTCTTCGCGTCCATCGAGCAGCGGGATTTCCCGGAGCTGCGCGGCCGCCCGGTGGCGGTGACCAACGGCGAGAAAGGCGCCTCCATCATCACTGCGAGCTACGAAGCCCGCGCCCGGGGCGTGAAGACCGGCATGCACATCCGCGATGCGCGTGAGCTCTGCCCGGATATCGTGAAGCGTGCCTCGCGGCCGAAGCAGTACGCAGAGGTCTCCACCGCCATCATGGCCGCCATGGATGCGATCACGCCCGACGTGGAAGTGTTCTCGGTGGATGAAGCCTTCCTGGACGTGACCGGCGTGCAGCACATCCACGGCACGCCGGAAGAGATGGGCCAGATGGCGAAGCGGCTCGTGCACCAGGTCTCGGGCCTCGCCTGCAGCATCGGTATCAGCGGCGACAAGACCACGGCGAAATACGCCGCCAAACTCGTGAAGCCCGACGGCTTCACCGTCATCCCGCCCTGGGAAGCGAAAGAACGCCTGCGGGATGTGCCCTTGACTGAGCTTTGCGGCATCAAGGGCGGCATCGGCGGCTTCCTGGCGGAACGTGGCGTGCACACCTGCGGTGACATGCAGAGCATCCCCGTGAGCGTGCTGGCCGGGCGCTTCGGCAACCTGGGCCGGCGCATCTGGCTCATGGCCCAAGGGCTTGACCCCAGCAAGGTGGAATCCAAAGTGGCCGCGCCCAAGCACATGAGCGCCAGCAAGGTGCTGCCGCCCAACACCTGCGACCCTGAGGTGCTACGTTCTTATCTGCAGCACATGGCGGAACTCATCGCCCTGCGCATGCGCCAACACGGCCTCACGGCCCTCACCTTCGCGGTGGGACTCGGTACGGACTCGGGCTGGATAGGCGGCGAGTACCGCACTGCCGTCCCTACGGACGACGGCCATGCCATCAACCGCTTCTGCACGGACCTGCTAGCCAAGCGCTGGCATGGCGAAGGGGTCTATCAGGTGGCGGTGCAAGCCCTCGACCCCAAGCAAGCCGACAACCAGTCGGATCTCTTCGAGTCCGCACCAGAGAAGCAGCAGCAGATCAACGCCGTCATGGACCGCGTCAACGCCAAGTACGGCCGCTGGACCCTCATGCCGGCGCGCATGCTGAACCGCAGCGCCACGCCGGATGTGATCTCACCGTCCTGGAAACCGACGGGTCACCGGCAGACTATCTAGAAGGGGTGCCCTTGCGCGCCACAACGGCTCCTCGGCATGTGCGTCCGCCCAGGGCCCACGGCTGCCGGGAATAAAATAGCCCTGCTCCCGGCTATCCCCGGCACGCAAGCGGAGTAGAATTAAGCAACCAATGACTGGCTTATTTAAACGGGCCATAGAACACCAAGAAGCGAGCAAGCCATGGCCAAGATAGCCGGTCCCGATCTCACCCAGGGCGTCGCTGCGGGTGACGTGAAGAAAGGCGCCCCGCTCCTAGGCCATGTGGGCAAAGACGGTGTGCTGCTGGTGAATCTCGGCGACGGCTATTCCGCCGTAGGCGCCGAATGCGCCCACTACCACGGACCTCTCGATGAAGGTCTGGTGGTAGGCGAGACCGTGCGCTGCCCCCTGCACCACGCCTGCTTCAGCCTGCGCAGCGGCGAAGTGCTGGCGGCACCCGGACTGAACCCCCTGCCCCGCTGGAGAGTCGAGAAGGTGGAGGACACGCTCTTCGTCCGGGAGAGGCTTCCTAACCTCAGCGAGACCACCCGCAAGGCGCCGGCCGGCGCCAAGCATCCCGAGTCCGTGATAATCATCGGTGGCGGTGCCGCCGGCGAAGCGGCAGCCACCGCCCTGCGCTTCAGTGGCTATAAAGGACCGGTGACCATCCTCAACGCCGAGCCCAGCCTGCCGCCGGACCGGCCGAATCTCTCGAAGGATTACCTGGCCGGCACCGCACCCCTCGCCTGGGTGCCGATCCGTGCCGAATCCCATTACCAGAAACGCGACATCACCCTGCTGCGTAACACCACCGTCACCGCCATCGACACCGGCAAGAAGAGTGTGCGCACCGCCGATGGCCGCGAGTTCAGCTACGGCGCGCTGTTGCTCGCCACCGGCGCGGATCCGGTGCGGCTCCCCACTCCCGGCGCCGAGCTGCCCCACGTGCATTACATCCGCACCGTGGCGGACAGCGAAGGCATCATCAAAGGCATAGAAGCCGGCGCCAAGCGCGTGGTGGTCATCGGCGCGAGCTTCATCGGCCTCGAAGCTGCCGCGGCCCTGCGGGTGCGCGCACTGGAAGTGCATGTGGTGGGTCCGGAGGCCCGACCTCTGGAGCGGGTGCTCGGTCCCGAACTCGGCGACTTCGTGCGTTCACTGCATGAGAAGAAAGGTGTGCTGTTCCATTTAGGCAGGACCGCGACCCGCATCGAAGCCACCCAGGTCATCTTGAGCGACGGCTCGACGCTGGCAGCAGACATGGTGGTCATCGGTGTCGGCGTGCGCCCCGTCACCGCCCTCGCCGAACAGGCCGGACTGAAACTGGATCGGGGCGTGGTGGTGAACGAGTATCTCGAGACCAGCGTCCCCGGCGTGTATGCCGCCGGCGACATCGCCCGCTGGCCGGATCCCCATACCGGCACGGCCCTGCGAGTGGAGCATTGGGCGGTGGCCCAGCGCCAAGCCCAGACCGTGGCCCGCAACATGCTCGGCTTTAAGGAGGCATTCACCAGCGTGCCCTTCTTCTGGAGTCAGCACTACGAAGTGGCCATCAACTACGTGGGTCATGCGGAGAAGTGGGACGTGCTGGAGATGGACGGCGACCCGGCCAAGGATTGCGCAGTGAGTTACAAGCTGGGCGGCAAGCTTATGGCGGTGGCCACCATCTCCCGCGACAAGCAGAGCCTTGAGGTAGCGGCGATGATGGAGCGCAGCTGAGCCGAAAGACAGCCGGGGAACTAACGTCGGCGGTGCCGGTCTAGAGTGGGACTTCGATTGTCCACCACCCTAATCGACACATCAGGAAGATCGTCATGCTGCAAGGTCGCTGGAAGCTCTCCGCCTGGATCATCCTTTCTAGTCTATGCGCCGGTCAGGCCTGGGCGGGCAGCGGAACGGACCGGGCGCACGACAAAGTGCAGGCAGCCATCCAGGCCCTGGGCGGGGAAGATGTACTCAAGTCCGTCCACAGCATCCAGTATTCCGCCGTGGGCCACCGCAACATGCTGGAGCAATCGCTGCGGCCCGACGGCCCCTGGTGGCAGGACTATTTCCAGGAGACCGTGACCCTGGATTTCCAGGACCAACGCGTGCGCATGAGCAGCCTGGACCGGGGCTACGCTTCCTCCCAATGGTGGCTGAAGCATGACTCCTGGGACGGCGCCGGCACCGATGTGGTGTATGACGATGGCGTGGTGGCCGCGGTGACGGGCGGCAAGTTCAGCCCCATCTCGAACTATTACCTGCAGTATGCACAAGACGATCTGGCCTTCGATCCGGGCCAGCTCCTGCTGGCGGCAGCCGCGAGCCCGGACCTGCATGCCGAGGCGGACCGGCAGTTCCACGGCTACACCCACCACGTAGTCAGCTGGACCCAGAACGGCGTACCTGTGCACCTCCTGCTGAACGGCTACACCGCCCTGCCCGAAGAAGTGGAATGGACCCAGGCACGGCCCTACGACGTGTTCTGGAACGTCTGGGGTGACGTGAAGAGCCGCATCGATTTCGGCATGTGGGCCCTGGAACCGGAAGGCCTGCGTTATCCGCGCCAGCTCACCATCGAGCGCAACGGCCTGCCGGATTCGGATGTGTCCATCACCTCCGTCACCGTGAACCGGGGCCTGGACGACCTCAGGCTCACCATCCCGGACGACGTGAAGAAGCAGGCCCTAGCCCACAAGCATTTCATAGACGATGTGGCCCTGGGCTTCGGCGGCGGTCCCGCTACGGAACTCGAACCTGGCGTGGTGCATATCCCGGCGGGCTGGAACGTGAACCTCATCCGCCAGTCCGACGGCATCCTGGTGCTGGAAGGCCCGGTCTCTTCCGACTATTCAGCCAAGGTCCTCGCGGAAGTGGCGCGCCGTTATCCGGGTGAGCCGGTGAAGGGCGTTATCACCACCTCCGATTCCTGGCCCCACATCGGCGGACTGCGTGAATACGCGGCCCGCGGCATCCCCATCTACGCGCCGGACCTCAACAAGGAAGTGCTGGACCGGCTGTTCGCCGCACCCCACACCGAGCGCCCCGATGCCCTGCAGCAGCATCCGCGCAAGGCCATCATGAAGTACATCGCCGCGCGTACCAGCGTGGGCAGCGGCGCCAATCGCGTGGAGCTCATCCCCTATCGCAGCGAGACCGGCGAGCGGCAGATGCTAGTGTATTTCCCGGAGTACAAGCTGCTCTATACTAGCGACCTCTTCGCGCCGGACACCGCCACTACCTGGTTCACGCCGGAATATCTCCTGGAACTTCAGCAGACCATCGCCCGGGAGCATCTCGCGGTGGAGAATGTATTTGGCATGCACTATGACCTGACGCCCATGAAGACCCTGGACGATGCCCAGAAGGCGTATCTCGGGAAATGATCTCTACAGAAGATCGGTCTCTCAAACGCGGGCCCTCCAAAGGGCCCGCTTCTTAAAGGGACGGGCGCGTATGATTGCGCGGCGTCACTGAACCCTTCGATAAGGTCTCCCATGCGCGTACCCATATTCCAGGTGGATGCCTTCACCACCCGCCGCTACACGGGCAATCCCGCCGCGGTGATGGCGATGCAGAGTTTCCCGGCCGATGCAGTGATGCAGGCCATCGCCGCCGAGAATAATCTCGCCGAGACAGCGTTCCTAGTGCCCGAAGGCGGCGACTATCGCCTACGTTGGTTCACGCCCGCGCTAGAAGTCCCGCTCTGCGGGCACGCCACCCTCGCGAGCGCAGCGGTGGTCATGGAGCGCCTGGAACCTGGCCGCGACAAAGTGGTGTTCCATTCCGCGAGCGGCCCCTTAGCGGTGCGTCGCTCTGGCAAGGGTTATGTGTTGGATTTCCCGGCCCGGCCATCGGAACTCTGCCCGGCACCGCGCGGGCTCGCCGACGCATTAGGTGTCGTGCCGGTGGAAGTCTATGCGAACTCCTTCAACTACCTGGCTCTGGTGAAAGATGCACGGATCCTGCGCGGCCTGACTCCGGACATGGCGGCCCTCAATCTCATCGATCGCCTGGGCGTGATCGTCACCGCCGAGGGTGACGGCGACTACGATTTCGTGAGCCGCTACTTCGCGCCACGCAAGGGCATCCCTGAAGACCCCGTGACTGGCGCCGCCCACTGCATGCTGGCGCCTTATTGGTCCAAGAGATTGGGCAAGACGGCGTTCCATGCCTACCAGGCATCCAAGCGCGGCGGCGAGATCACCTGCCGGCTCATGGGCGACCGGGTCGAGCTGGAAGGCAGTTGCACCTTCTATATGGAAGGCGAAGCGGAAATCTAGGAGGCTCACCGTGAAGATGTCTGATATCCCCTTCGGTACTACGGACTGGAGCGCGGTCGAGATGACCGAACACAAAGGGGACAGCGGCATGGCCTACTGGCGCACCCGCCGGTTCGGCGCCCTGCGCGTGCGCATGGTGGAATACACCCCGGGCTACATGTCCGATCACTGGTGCGTGAAAGGCCACATCCTGCTCTGCCTCGAAGGCGAGCTGCACACCGTGCTGGAGGATGGGCGGGAATTCACCCTGAAGCCGGGCATGAACTACCAGGTGGCGGACGATGCGGAACCCCACCGCTCCTCCACCTCCACTGGCGCCAGACTCTTCATCGTCGATTGAGTCATCGCGCGGCGCATATCCGCTGCATATGCGCTTACGCTCCCTGTCCGCCCCTTCCATACAGTAATACCCGGGGCAACTCTTATTTAGCAAGTGAGTGCATGCTCAATTTCCTTGCGAATTTCGGTCTGGATTACGGCCCCATTAGGCCTAGACCTACATACATTCCCCCTCACAATCCATATGCTGGATATACATAAACCCCTGATGGGGCGGCCACGCGGCCATATCGCAGGAGCTTGAAGATCCCCATGTTGGACAAGTTCTTCCGCAAACACCCCAAGAAAGACGCGCTGCCCAAAGCCGCGCAAGCGCCCGCCGAGCACCCGCAGGTCCCTTACGATCCGGGCCTGATAGCGGCCCTCACCTATCAGCACCGGGCCCTGGTGATGCAGCTCGACGAGGCCAGGAACGCAGCCCAGGACGGCGCCTACGAAGAGGTCAAGGATTTCCTGGAGCAGTTCAAGACTGCTCTGGCGGATCACATGAAGCAGGAGAGCGCCCAGCTGTATCCCTATCTCGTCGCCCACCTCAAGGGCGAAGACAGCAAGGACATCCTGAAAGACATGCGCACCAACAGCGCCATCATCGAGCGCAGCGTGGAAGGCTTCCTCAGCCACTACGGCGGCTATCCGGTGAGCGATGTGAACGCGGAACGGTTCGATATCGAGATCGAGGGTGTCACCGGGGAATTCTGCGACGGCATAGAGCGGGAAGAGGCCTCTTTCTACACGCTCTACATGCCTCCGGAGTCGTACTGACCGGTCGATCGGGAGAGCCGGATTCTCAGTCCCTGCGCCCCGCGAAGGAATACTCCACGCCCAGATCCCGGTGATGCGCCTTGCCCCAGCTGGCGAGCGCATTGAGCGCAGGACGTAGCGTACGCCCGAAATCCGTCAGTTCGTATTCCACACGGACACCCGGCGTATCCATCACCCGGCGCTTGATCACCCCATCCCCCTCCAGTTGCCGCAACTGCTGGCTCAGCACCTTGTGCGCCACGCCGGGCATGGCCGTCTGGAGATCGCTGAAGCGCTGCTTCTTCCCGGCCAACAACCACAGGATCATGGGCTTCCATTTACCGTGGATGAGGCTCAAGGCCACATCCACGGGGCAGATGAACCTCGTGGGACGTTTCTTCGTCATGGCTGCTCCTCGACCAAGGCGGTAACCTTTTGGTGCGTATCTTGTGGCGGCAAAGTCATCGAAAATATAACAGAGTCATCACACCCCCGAGGAGCCCCAGCCGATGATCGTCGAATACATCCGCTACCGGATACCCGAAGCCCAAACGGCGGCATTCGAGGATAGCTATACGGAGGCAGGCAAGAGCCTGGCCGCATCGGAACACTGCCTGGCCTATGAACTTTCCCGCTGCCTGGATGATCCAAGCAACTACATCCTCAGGATCGAATGGAACTCGGTGCAAGGCCACATGCAGGGATTCCGCGGCAGCGAGGGATTCCGTGCGTTCTTCGCGGCCATCAAGCCCTATGTCGGACAGATAGATGAGATGCGACACTATCAGCAGACCACCGTCACCGGGAGCAAGTAACCTTGAGCGACAAGAAAGTACCCAGCCTGTATGAATGGGCCGGAGGCATGCCGGCCTTCGAGCGCCTGACGGAGGTCTTCTACAAGCGCGTGGCCGAAGAGCCCCTGCTGGCGCCCCTCTTCGCCCACATGGACAAGGCGCACCCCCGCTTCGTCGCCCACTTCATCGCGGAAGTGTTCGGCGGCCCGGATCTATATAGCCAGGAGCGTGGCGGGCATCACGCCATGATCAAACATCATCTGGGTAAGCATCTGAACGAAGCCCAGCGCAGCCGCTGGATGGGCCTATTGCTGGAATGCACGGATGAATGCAGGTTCCCCACGGATCCCGAGTTCCGCTCCGCACTGGTGGGTTACCTCGAATGGGGTACGCGCCTCGCGGTCATCAATTCCCAGGAAGACAGCTTGCCAGACGTGGATACCGCCATGCCCAAGTGGGGCTGGGGAGAAGTCGGTGGGCCTTACCAAAAGACGTAGCGCCCTGCCAAGGCATACCCGCCGGCTGCTCACGCAACCAGCGGGCATATCCCAAGCTATCAGTTAGCCGGCTTCTTGAACCTGAAGATGAACTGATCCGTCTTGCCACGGATGCTGGGATCGAACACCTTGAGGGTGTGCGGATCCGCAGGGTTCTTCAGCGCATCGCTTTCGCCGTCGAACACGAAACCGGCAGCCTCCACTTCCTTCTTCACGGCTTCCGGGTCCACGCGATGCAGTGTGTCGGTGGCGGTGAAGCCTGAACGAGCTACCGCCACGTGATCGATGACCACGAACAGGCCGCCCGGCTTCAGAGCATTGAACACCTGCTTGTCGAAGGCAGCCATGTCCACCGGGCCCATGAACTTGTCGTGGTAATCATGGTAGTTCTGGGAAGTGAACACGAGATCCACCGGCTCCGGCGCGGGCAAGGTCGCTGCCGGTTGCTGCAGGATGCTCACGTTGGTATAGGGAGCCTTGGCGATGAGACCCTGCCAGTTGGCGAGGCTCTTGGTCGCATACTTGCTCATCTCGTTCGGCCACACCGTATAGACGTGGCCCTGGGCGCCGACGATGCCGCTGAACACGCGGGTCCAGTAGCCTTCGCCGATGGCAAGTTCCATCACTTTCTGGCCCGGCTTCACTTCTGCGAAAGTCATCACATCCGCGATCTTGCGGCGAGCATCGTCCGCGGAATCATCTTTGCGCGCCGGGTCGTTGATGGCGGCGGTCACATAAGCGGGCACGGCGCCCGTGGCCTGGGCAGGATTCGCGGTAGCAACAGTGAAAGGCACCGCGACGGCGATAAGGGAGGCGAGGATGGTCAGGCGCATGGCTATTCTCCTTATGGAAGAACCGGGATTATAGGTATAGACCCGGTAAGCGGGTGGGGCATTCCAGGGAAGGTTAAGTTCCGGAACCCGGGAGCTTTCGCCTGGTAGGCCTCTAAATCAGGTCCGAAATTGCCTATTTACCGGCCATCCTGCGTGTCGCATCCGGCGCTTTGCGCCCTGATTCCTCTGGCACACAGGAGTAAAACCATGCATATATGCCCTAATACCCGCACCGGCTTCATGGCCGCCGCCTTCCTCACCGTATCTTGGGGGTGACGATTAGGTAGGAGGTCACGTCCGATGCGCCTACGTAATAGATGTTGCCGATCATCCGGAAGGCGGTGACGGGCTGGTTCCAGGAGGAATCCTCCGCATCCAGGGCCGCGTGGGAAGCGGGGCCGAGCAGGGTCAGGCACAGGAATAGACAGATCCGGAATAGCGACCGGGACATGTACGCAACCCCCGTTAATTCTCGAGCTTCCAAAAAGATACCTGCCGGCCGCTTCGGCAGCTGGCGGGCAGGGATATCAAAGCATTTTACTTCGAAGGTTTGCGAAAGCGGAAGATGAACTCGTCGTTATGCCCCGACATAGGCGCCGTGTAGGACACCAGGGTATGGGTGTCGGTGGAGTTCCTGAGCGCGTCGCTGGAACCGTCGAACACGAACCCCACAGACTCCACTTCCGTCTTCACCGCCTCCGGATCCACGCGGTGGATAGTGTCGGTGGCGCTGAAGCCTGAGCCCGCCAGCGCCACATTGTCTATCACCACGAACACGCCGCCGGGCTTCAAGGCATCGAACACTTTCTTGTCGAAGACCGCCATGTCCACGGGGCCCATGAACTTGTCGTGGTAGTCATGGTAGTTCTGGGCGGTGAACACCAGATCCACTTGTCCGGGCACCTTGAAGTCCGCTGCTGGCTGCCGGAGCAGGCTCACGTTGGAGTATTTCGGCGTGGCGATGAGCCCCTGCCACTCGGCATAGCTCTCGTTCACGTATTCCTGATACTGATCGGGCCAGATGGTATAGACATGGCCCTGGGTGCCCACGATGCCACTGAACACCTTGGTCCAGTAGCCATCGGCGGGGATCAGCTCCACCACCTTCTGCCCCGGCTTCACCTGGGCGAAAGTCATCACGTCCGCGATCTTGCGGTGGGCGTCGTCCACGGCGGCATCCTTGCGGGCCGGGTCGTTGATGGCGGCGGTGACATAAGCGGGTGTCGAACTCTTCATATCGGCGGCAGCGGCGGTCAAAGCCGTGGGCGCCGCGATAGCGATCAGGATGGCGGGGATGGTAAGACGCATGGCGAATACCTCCAAGGGAACAAGATCGTAGCTATGTGACCCTTAGCCAGGCACTTAAGTTCCGGGAGCAAAATGCAGAATCCCCCTCATGAGATGTACGTCTCCGTTATCTATTGCCCCTGGCCTATACTTCTGGCTCTCACGATCATCCAAAGGAGAGCCCCATGCGCACCAAGACACTGCTGCTTCCCTTCACCCTCGTAGCCATGGGCACCCTCATCCCCCCGGCCGAGGCCGCGGGCAACGCGCCGCTCACAGCCCAGGCCCCCATCCAGGTCTCCGCCGAGGCGAAGCGTTTCGACCTCGTGACGGTGGATGCGGCTCAGCACCGCCTGCTGGCCGCCCACAGCCAGGCCCAGGCCTTCACGGTGCTGGATATCACCACCGACAAGCTCCTCGGCGAGATACCGGTGGGCAACAAGTCTTCCGGCGTCGCGATCGACACGGCAGACGGCAAGTACTTTGCCAGCACCGACGACGGGGTGGCAGTGATAGACAGCAAATCGCTACAGAAGACCGCTTTCATCAAGACCTCCGGCCCGACCGACGACATGGCCTACGACGCCGACAGCCACAAGCTCTACGTGACCCATGATGACGGTACGGAACTCTGGGTGGTGGACGCGCGGAAGGACGCTATCATCGGCCACATCGACATCCCCGGCGTGCCGGAGATCATGGAGATGGATGCTGCCTCCCACCGGATCTACATCAACATCAAGGATAAGAACGAAGTGGCGGTGATAGATCTGCAGAAAGGCGCGGTGACAGCGGTATGGCCCGCGCCCTCCACCGACTCGCCCCATGGGCTGGCCCTCGATCTGAAGGGCGGGCGCTTGTACGTGGCCGGCCACAGCCCCACCGTCTCCGTGTTCTCCTTGGCCGATGGCAAGAGCCTCCCCGGCATCAACATCGGCGATGGCCGCGTGGACCAGATCGCCTTCGATGCGGGCACGGGCAAGCTATATATACCGAGCAGCGGCAGGCTGGTGACGGTGGATACCGGCACGGGTTCGGTCCTGGGTGACGTGGCTATCAATAAGGGCACCCACTCGGTCGCGGTGGACCCCAATACCCATCTGGTGTGGATCGTGTATGCAGATGAACAGCACAGCTTTGCCCAGGCCTTCGCGCCCCCAAAGGACTAATCGAAGTTCCTTAGCAAAAAAAGGCGCTGCCCCGACAGGCAGCGCCTTTTCATTTCAGCCCCGGCGTGATCCCGGCCGGGGCGCAGTTCGCTATTTCTTACGCATCACCGCGTCCAGGGAGATCGGGCCGCCGCCCGCGGCCGCCAGGTACAGGAACACGAAGCAGAAGAGCACCGCGTCCTCGCCATGGTTCACCAGCGGCAGGAAGCCCATGGGGGCATGGGCCATGAAATAGGCCACGGCCATCTCACCCGAGAGGACGAAGGCCGCCGGCTTGGTGAACAGCCCCAGGATCAGGAGCACGCTGCCCACGATCTCCAGCACCCCAGCGAGACCCATGAGCGAGAAGAGGCTCATCTGTCCCATATCCATGGGGTAGTGGAAGAACTTGGAGGTGCCGTGCCAGATGAACAGGAAGGCGGTGACGATGCGCAGCAGGCTTAAGATCTGCGGGCTCCACTTGTCCAGGATGAACTTGTGCATGGGGGTCCCCTAGTTATATCGGCTCCTTAGCAGTATAGACGCTCCTCTCAAGACCGTTGCGCTCGCGACGTTTCGACAAGAGAAATTGTGGCCTGTCCCTGATTATTTCAGAGGCGCACAATAAGGTAAGTGATCATTCAGGGATCTTTGCCTGGAGAAGGCGCTATGACGACCGCTTTGACTATTTCAGGCGTGGCCCGTGCCGCTGCGGTCAATGTGGAGACCGTACGCTACTACCAGCGCCGTGGCTTGATACGCGAGCCGCCGAAGCCACGCGAGGGATACCGGATCTACACGCCTGAGACCGTGGACCGCCTGCGATTCATCAAGCGCGCCCAGGAACTCGGTTTCACGCTGGTGGAGATCAAGAACCTGCTTTCCCTGGGTGACGGCCACTGCCGGCAGACCCAAGAACTGGCGGAGCGGAAGTTGTCGCTGATCCAGGGGCGTATCCGCGACCTCAAAGCCATGGAGCGCGTGCTCGGCAAGCTGGTACAGGCCTGCGGCCAGCACGGGGACACCCCAGGCTGTCCGATCATCGAGACCTTGACCCGCGCCTGAGCCCTTGACCCCGTACCTAGGTACGGGGTGTAGACTCCTGCTCGAACTAGTACGGACAGAGGTCTTCATGACATCGAGTTCCCCACGGCTATTCCTGACCGGCAGTATCCTCAGTACCGGAGGGGCACTGCTGTGCTGCGTCGCCTCCGGCCTTTGTTGCGTGGTGCCGTTCGTATTCGTGCTGTTGGGGATCAGCGGCACCTGGTTGAGCAGGCTCACCGCGCTCGAGCCTTATCGGCCGATATTCGTGGTGCTGACGCTGGGGTTTTTAGGCATGGCTTTCTGGCGGCTCTACCGACCGGCTTCCATGTGCCCGCCCGGCGAGGTCTGCGCCGTGCCGTCCGTGCGCCGGCGGCAGCGTATCGTGTTCTGGCTCATGGCCATCCCGATCCTGGCGCTCCTGGCTTTCCCCTGGATCGCCCCATTGTTTCTGCTCTGAGGAACCCGTCATGAAGAACCTGTCGTCCGCATTGCTCTCTATGTGCCTCGCGTTTGGGCCGGCTTCCGCTGGGTACGCCGCCGGCAACGCTGCCGCTCCCACGGTCGCTATCCAGACAGTCACGCTCGACGTGCAGAACATGGACTGCCCCGTATGCCCGTTCACCGTCAACAAGGCCCTGGAGAAGGTGCCGGGCGTGAGCAAAGTATCCGTCAACTTCTATGCCAAGACCGCGACGGTCACCTTCGACCCGTCGAAGACCAACGCGCAAGCCTTGGCCCGGGCCACCGGCGACGCCGGTTTCCCCAGCACGGTGAGAAAGTGAAGCCGAGCGGCGAACAGGACGCGATCTGATGGATAGCGTCGTCACCCTGACCTGCATCCTCACCTGCCCGGAGTGCCAGCACCAGCACACTGAAGAGATGCCCACGGATTCCTGCACGTATTTCTACGAGTGCACACACTGCCATACCCTGCTCAAGCCCAAGCCCGGGGACTGCTGCGTGTTCTGCTCCTATGGGACAGTCGCCTGCCCGCCGAAACAGCAACCGGGCGCGTCCTGCCACTGCTGACGGAGACGAACCAGGGAGAGACATATGGAACCCCAAGCGCCAAACTGCGAATGCCCTCCGAAGGAGCGTGACTTCGCCTGTGGCGGCATGAGCATCCTGATCTGGGTCGTGCCTGCGATCATCTTGGCGGTCACAGCCGGTTTGGGCGGACCCTATCTCGTAGTCATATGGCCCGTGCTGCTCACGTTCATGGGCGGGGCATGCCTGCTGAACGCCAAGCGCTGCGGCCGATTGCACTGCTACATCACCGGCCCGTTCTTCCTGATACTCGCGGTAGTGTCACTACTCTACGGTCTTGGCATCGTCTCGCTGGGGCCACACGGCTGGCAGTGGTTGGTGGACGTCCTGCTCATCGGTGGCTGCGTGCTGACCTGCGTGCCGGAATGGTTGTTCGGAAGATACGTCCGCCGCCCCGAGAAGAAATAAGGGGCGTATCTGCAGGGATTATTGGCTCAAACCGGCGACGAACAGCGGGTTGAAGAAGTTCAACGGGTTTTGTATCCCGACGAATACAGAGCCCGCCATCACTAGCCCGACGAACACTGCAACAATCTCCTTCGGATCATTCGACCAGACTGATAGCTACGTTATAGTGGCTGATGGCAAAGTCATGGTCGTTTTAAACTACGGAGATTCCTTCATGCTCAGCAAAAGAGTCGTATTGGTTTCCCTCGCAGCGCTAGTGCTGCCCGCCAGCACCCTGGCTGACGACCTGATCAAGCATATCGATGCATCCACCCCTCGCGACGTGCAGATAAAGCTGGCCATGAGCGCAGCACCGCAGGAAGTGGCCGAGGACGCGACGGTCTACATACTCGGCGCGAAGGGCTACGAGGTCGCCAAACAGGGCAGCAACGGATTCAATTGCA
The DNA here is from genome assembly GCA_036000105.1 of Gammaproteobacteria bacterium. Classification (GTDB taxonomy): domain Bacteria; phylum Pseudomonadota; class Gammaproteobacteria; order Natronospirales; family REEB76; genus DASUBN01. The sequence goes on along the minus strand of DASYGE010000002.1, from coordinate 201,270 downwards.
TCGTGGATCGGGACTATATGGCCGGTGGCGTGGCGCCGGAATGCTTCGACGCAGAAGGCAGCCGCACGCTGCTAGCCGCCACCCTGAAGACCGAGCAGATGCGGGCTGAAGGCGTCACTGAGGACGGGATCCAGAAGGAGATCGAGGCAGGCTATAAGAGCGGGCTCTACAAGGCGCCGAGCAAACCCGGGATCGTGTATATGCTGTCAGGCAACAATTATCTGTACGACCCCGACGCAAAGATTTTCAGGCATATCCATGGTCACCTGATGTTCTACGCACCCTACATGACGGCTCAGGATCTCGGCTATAAATCCACGCCATCCATGCCTTATCTCGGCGATCCCGGGAAGCCCTTTGCCATGATGATCGTCGTCCCCGCATCCACCGGTGCTGATGCCGAGGAGCATAAGCATCATTAAGAGCCGTCCCCGTAGATAAAGGGTAGCGGCCCCTTTTCTCCGCGCGGCCGGGGATTACCCCGTCATGGGGTGAATCCCTACACAAGGTCCTCTCCCTGGAGGCTAAACTTATAGCCAGATGACCAAAGAGGCTGGCGCTCGCCGGCCGGGATTGGGACATGTCCATGCTGGAGAAGTTCTTCCGCAAGCTCCTCGAGCAGGATCTGCTACATGCAGACTGGAAGTCGCCGCAGTACCTGGGGGCACCTTACGACCCCTCTCAGGTGCTCGCCCTCACCCACCAGCATCGCGCGCTCAGCATGCTGCTGGTGGAAGCGAGCAGCGCCGCCCAGCTCGGCGCCTATGAGCAGGTCGGCGATATCCTCGAACAGTTCGCCAACGCCCTGGCCGACCACCTGCACCAGGAGCGCGAGAGATTGCATCCCTATCTCGCCGAACACATCAAGGGCGAGGAAGGCGACGCCGTGCTCAGGGAGATGTACGCCCACATCGCGCTCATCAGACGCAGCGTGCAGCTGTTCCTCAAGCGTTACAGCGCCACCCCGGTGGCTGCGGACAATGCGGCGGAGTTCGAGCGGGACATCGAGGCCATGAGCGAGGAGTTCAGCCAGGAGATGGAGCGGGAGGAAGCCATCTTCTACACCCTCTACCTCCCGCCAGAAGCCTACTGAGAATCCCGGCCGGGCGGCCATCCAAGCCCTGGCATGCGGGCAACAGGCAGCCACCCCTCGATCATCCTATCCGCTGCCGAGGGTTGCGCTCCCGTGCTAGATTCAGCGCACCCTCCTCCGATGGGGCCATATCCCATGCTCGATACCCTAAGGAACATCCACCCCATCTTCTTCCTGATCGTCGCGACCACGCTCGAGGTGAGCGGCGATGCGATCGTAAGGATGGGGATCTACAACCACCACGGGGTGTATCGCCTCGCGCTGTTCGTCGCCGGGGCGCTCCTGCTCTTCGGCTACGGCTCTTTCCTGAATCTCGCGCCTGTTGAATTCGGGCAGGTGGTGGGCCTTTATATCGCTACGCTGTTCGTGGTCTGGCAGATCATCAACTTCCTGTTCTTCCGCACGCTGCCCACCGTGCCGATCCTGGCGGGCGGCTCGCTGGTAGTGAGCGGCGGCCTTATCATCACCTTCTGGAAGTTATAGCGGGTCAGGATTCTGAGCGGGCTCCGGACAAATTCCTAGCCCCTCCCCTGTTGCAGGATCGGTCATTCGACGATAGCTCGTGCTGAATTATGAATTTTTTGTGACACGCCTACATGGACGTAGGCGGTACGACCCCAAGGACGGGGGAGGTACGCCTATATGGATATAGGCGATAGAACGGCGTCGGGAACGAGCCGTCGAGAGCACCGCCTGGAGCGGGTGCCGAGAGCAACGCAGGAGCACGACTGGAGGGACCCACGCCTATATGGATATAGGCGGTAGAGCAGCGTCGGGAACAAGCTGCCGAGGAGGTAGGGCAATGCAGGAGCAATTGCCGAGTTGCCGAGCCACACGGCAGTTAAGATGCCTTAACTGAAAAGAGTAGCGTCCCCTTTTCGTCCGCGTGGCTTGCTACGCGGATCTTGAACAAAGACAATGAATCACGGCTTTTAAGAAACCAACCCGACAACTATCTATTACAAGACTTGATCCCTTTGTCTTCTACTGAATCGGGAGAACCCCATGGCATCCGGCATCAAGCACATCTTCGAGCGGGACCACGTGCGTTACGAGGGCGTCCGCCGTATCAACATCTATCTATTGCGGACCCTGTATTTCCTGATGGCGACCATGCTGGCCTACGACGTGTGGAGCTATACCCTCGGTCACCGAGGGCCTTGGGAGAACAAGGAAGGCATCGCCTGGAGCGTCTGGGCCGGCTTCTCGACGCTCGCCATATTGGGCGTGTTTCATCCGCTGAAGATGATCCCCATCCTGCTCCTGGAGATCTTCTACAAATCCCTGTGGCTGATCCTGGTGGCCTATCCTCTGTGGAAGGCCGGCACGCTCACGGGTTCACCTGCCGAGGGGACGTTCTATGTGTTCATCCCCGTCGTCATCGTGTACCTCATCATGCCCTGGGGATACGTGTTCAGGACCTACGTCCTCGGCCGGGCTTAAGCACGTCGATCCTCGCCGCTTATGCTAAATAAGGCGTAGCGTCCCCTTTTCGATGAAGCGAGGGGATCGAGCTCAGTTCGGGGTCTCGGACTTCTTCACCAGCACCAGGGGCCGCGCCCGGCCGTCTTGCGTGTAGGTACCGGTGAGGGTGTTCCCCGAGGCGTCGGCCTTACCTGCAAAGCTCGCGGGATGACCGGCGACGTCGAAGCGGATCTCGACCGCATCGCCGTTCACGTCCGCATCAGCCTTGGCATGGGTGAAGCCCGGGCCGTCGCCCGTGGCAGTGAAACTGCCATCGCTCATGTTCACGAGGTGAAAGGCGACCGTCTGTCCCGGAGCGAGATCACCGCCCCACTCTTCGTGAGACTTGACCGCCACCGGGTAATCGATGCCCTGGTTGGTCTTCCAGCCTGTACCCTGATACTCCATGTAGTCGGCGGTCTTCTGCGCCACCGCCTGGCCGTAGTACTCGGCGACGATATGCAGGGCCAGGTCTATACCCGAGCTCAGGCCGCCGGCGCTGAACACAGTGGGGCTCGCCTGCACGTAGCGCACCGAGCGCTCCAGTTTCACCTGCGGGAAGTCGCGTGCGAAGTTCCCGAAATACGCATGGTGAGTGGTGGCTTCGCTGCCGTCGAACAGCCCGGCCTGCGCCACCTTGAACGCCCCGGTGCACACGGACATCACCACCGCGTGTTCCGCGTGCACCTTGCGCAGCCAATCCTCGAGCCCCGGTCCGCCGCGCTGGGCGCCGACCACCACCAGATCCGGCGTGGGGGCATCTGCGAAGCTGTAGTCAGGCACGATGGTGATCCCCTGGTGGCCGCTGCCGCTCGTGTGCAGCGGCGCCTTGCTCGGAGCGACCGTGTAGAGATCGAAGGGCATGCTGGCCTGCATGTCGTCTCCATGGCCGGGTAGCATGACGTTGTCGAACACTTCCCACGGACCGGCGAAATCGATGACCGTGGCGCCCTCGCTGAGCACGAAGGCCACCTTGATCGTGCCCGACTTGGGCGGCGTGAGCGTCGCGGGGCCACCGGCCGCCAAGGCGGTCATGGGGAGCGGGAACGCAAGTGCAATCGCCAGCACGAAATGTTTCATCTCAAACCTCCTGTCGCGGGAATACGCGGGCCTGCAGTATGCAAGATACAAGGGTAGTATCCCCTTTTCGTCAGCGCATCGGGTGATCTGCCTGATCAGGCAGGGACGTATGTCAGCCTGATCACGCCCTCGCCGATCAGCTCGTTGGACACAAGGCGGAGCGGCGGCCGGGGGCCCGCGAAGAATGGCTTGCCGCGGCCAAGCACGACGGGGTGGAGGTAGAGGCGATACTCATCGATAAGACCGGCCTCGGTTAGGCTGCGCGCCAACTCTGGTCCGGCGACGTCGATCTCCCCAGCGAGCTCGGCCTTCAGCCCCCGTATCACCGCCTCGATGTCAACCGCGACAAGGGTGGCGTTGGGGCCGACGGACTTCAGCGAGCGCGACACTACCCACTTCGGTTGGCTCCGCCACACCACCGCGTACTCGCGTTCCTCCGCGTCCCAATCAGGAAGGTCTTCGTCCCAATAACGCATCACCTCGTACATTCGGCGACCGTATACCATGCCCGTCAGGCCACGCGCCTCCTGGATGAAGTGACGGAAGAGCGCGGGCTGAGGTGGGCCAAATTCGGTGTGGTCGACATAGCCATCCAGGGACTGGTTCAATCCGTAGACAAATTTCGCCATGCTGCAGATCTCCGTCTCACGTTCTTCAGAAAGGATCTGCCTACGATCAGCGTCTTCACCGTCAGCGTGGCCAAATGGTCAGATGGGACAGACGGCCCTGTCCACCACCATTAAACGGTAGCGTCCCCTTTTTCCGTGACCGAGGCGAACCAGATGGCTTTGGTGGACGCAGGGCGCATCTAGTTGCCCTCCACCGCAAACACGATCTTTGCGAATTCCACCGCGGTCTCCTTACGCTGCCAGTCCCGTTGCAACTCACACGCGAGCTGCACCCAGCTGACGGGATGCGCACCCGCCTGGCAGATCCTGTCGAGACCGGCACGATGCGCTTCGACCGACGTCCCGCCGACGGCATCCACCACGGGATAGACCTCGTAGCCATCTTTCAGGGCGCAGAGCGCTGGAAATGTTAGGCACGCCTCAGTCCACAGGGCCGCCATGATGAGCTTCTTGCGACCGGTGGCTTTCACCGCCTTGAGAAATTCGACATCCTCCCAGGCATTGATCGTGCTCCTATCGAAGTTCTCCTGGTCTGGGAACACTTCCTGCAATTGGTGGATCGTCGGCTTGTTGATGCCGCTCTTCACGTTGACGGTGCTGAGTACCAGCGGCAAGTTGAATAGCTTGGCCAGTCGCGCAACCGCCACGATATTCAGCACCAGGTCACGGCGGTCCATGGAGGCGACCGAGGCCACCTGCACCGGCTGGTAATCGATGATGATCAGCGCAGAGTTCTGCGGCGTAAGGAGATGGTCCTTGGCTGGATCCTGCATGGGCTGACTCGTCATGTTCGCCTCCACTAACTAATGAACCAATAGTGTAGTAGTACCGCTACTTTTTACCAGAAGGACTAAAGGGTTCTGACCCCTTATTCTTCTCAGCCAGCCTCATCCATAAAAGGGATCAGATGTTGGCTGCGCTGCGATGAAATAACTAGCCCCTCCCGGCAACTCGGCGGCTTGCTCCCGGCGCCGCTCTACCGCCTACGTCCTGTAGGCGTGCTCTTGCGTTGCTCTCGGCACCTGCTCCAGGCAGTGCTCTCGACGGCTCGTTCCCGACGCCGTTCTATCGCCTATATCCATATAGGCGTACCTCCTCCATCCATGGAGTCGTACCGCCTCGGCAGCCGTTCCCGACACTGCTCTACCGCCTACGTCCGTATAGGCGTACATCCCTGTAGGTGCCCTTCTCGGGAGAGGGAGCCAATCATGAATTTTTTGTGACAAGGGAGGGGATTGCGCTGACCCTTAAGACTATGGTCTGTCCCCTGTTATTCAGGCTAGTGGCTTGGCCGGCTTATCTTCCTTCGGCAGCTCGACCATCCTATGGATTCTTAATCAAGCAGTTCGAGTGCCAGGGCTTGTAACCTTCAGGCGCGGTTTCCGATCCGCTATGACCTCATTAATCAGATCCGGGTGTCTGTCCAATACTTTGAGTAATTGCACAAGCGCTAGGGGTGGACGCGTCTTACCGTTTTCATAGCGTGAAAACGCATTGACGCCGCCACCGAATATTTCCGCTGCTTCCTTCTGATCCAGATGAAGTTTCTTGCGGACATTCACTATGAATTCCGGATCGACAAATGACGCATTCACTTGTTTATTGAATTCCAACATTATTGCGCTAGTACGCACAGACTCGACCATTTCCATGACACCTTCGCCGCACGCTGGGCAATAATCCGCTACGACCGTAGGAATAACCTTAGTCTCGCCTTTATAGACATAAGGCATATCTCGTGTGCCGTGCACCAATTCCGCTTTTCCACAATTCGGACATTTCATATTCATAACTCCTTGAAGGATACGATGAGCACGTCATCGAACACCGTCAGTTTCAAATACACATCTCCTGCAGGCGTAGTAGGCCGGTAGACGTCCTGCCAAATCGTGTGATCGGCATAGGTCGTCATGCTTTTGTGAAAATCCGCGGAGGTTAATCCCATGACTACCTCGACAATTCCGTCATGACCGAATCCCATGGCTGCTGCGCCTGTCGCTGCTGTCACCGTCACACGAATCTTTCCGGTTTGCACCAGCGTTTTGACCACCGATAACTTGCAATGGGGCGTCGGCTTTTCCATTACTTAAATTAACCTATTTGGTTATATTTAGCAAGTAGGTTAATCCCGGTAAATGCCCATATTTGGTGGTGAATCTTGATAATTCTGCCCACGGGCGGCTCAGCCCGCCGCGAGGCGATCCACGCCGGGCGCTGGGACCGCTAAGCTAAAACGGCGACGAACAGCGGGTCTATATCGTAAGCATCGAACCGAATCGATAGCGTGTCCAAAAATATATTAAGTCAAGACTTGAGCTAACCCGGATTTGACGGACACCTCTCCTGTCGTATAGTCCCCTTCGTCAAATCCGGGCTAGCTCAACTTGAGCCCTTTCCCCTCCTGGCCTTCCTCGTTCAAATCCGATAATTCCAATCTCGCTCTCTTGTGACTTATGCGGCTTGAGCGGGAGTGAAGGTCATCAATCCGTAGGTGTCGTCCTGGAGGTTTTCGAACCCTCGGAACCGAAGGGCTCGCCTGCCCCCGTCTCGAGCAGAAGCTTGATGCTGCGGACGTACTGACCCCACAGATAATTGAAACACGCATATCCGTCGTAGTTGGACGGCAGGCCGGTATGGCTGAACGTGAATGTGATCGTGTTCTCGTCTTCGGGTTTGATATCGAACGAGACGTGACTCCCTTTCCATTCGGGAGGGCAATCCACGCCGACCCAATCCACATGACGACTGGGTTCGAGCTTCTCCACACGGAATCTCAGGGCGCCGTAGTCCCCAAAGGTGAATTCGTTCGTGCCTCCCACCCTGGGTTCTGCCTTGGTGGCAGGCGTGTACCAGCCCGCCAGGCCCCTCTCGGTGGTGACCGCTTCATAGGCCCGTGCCGGGGTGGTCTTGATGGCGATGCTATGCATGATGTTGCTGGACATGGGAAATCTCCTTATGAAAATTGGATGGGTTGGGGGTTGAATACCCAATGGGACCTTAGAAAGAATCGGCTGAGCCGGCGCATTTGGCGGCGAATTCACCAAGCATCTTGGGCCAGCCCTTGCTTATGGACTCTCGTATGCTGCCTGCACCTATGCCATGGCGCCCGAAGTTGGAATGGGTCAACTCCACTCGTGTCTGCTTCGGACCTTCTGGGATGAACCGCACTTCCACATCACTGGCATGATCCGGGTCTGGGTCGAACTGCTGTACATGATCGATATGCCAGCTGAACTTCACTCGCTGGGGCGGTTCCCAGGTCAGGAGCCGGCCCCAGTCGCATTCGGTGCCATCGGCATCACGCTCGTATAAGCGTCCGCCCACGCGGGGCTCGAGGACCGCTGTCCGCATCGGCGCCTTGCCGATATGGGCATCGCGCGGCCACCAGACATCAAACCTGCGGGTATAGAAGTCGAAAGCACGCTCCTGCGATATGGCGACCACCACGCTGATCTGCACCTGATCATTCTGTTCGCGGGACTGCTTCATGGATTACCTTCTTTCGTTTCTGCTTTTTTCTTGAACGCCGTCAGAACCATCTGCCACAGCTGCAGGTAGTGGGCGAAGGCATCAGGGCTGCGCTTCGATGGGACCGGTTTCCTGAAAGACAGTACCGGCCGGCTTTTGTCCGGCGGAGGCTCACGGCGCATCGCTTTCGCTCTCCGCCGCTTCCTTGAAGGCAGACAGGGACAGGCTCCAGAACTGCTGGAAGTAGTCCCTGAGCTCGCCCAGGCCCGCCGGACTCAAGCTATATAGGCGCCGGTTTCCCGCCCGTTGGTCCGTCACTAGCCCAGCGTCCTTCAGCACCTTGAGGTGCTGGGACACGGCGGGGCGGCTCACTGGCAGCCCTTTCGCGATCTGTACTACCGCCAGGGGACCCCTCTCCAACCGCTCAAATATGGCAAATCGGGTGGGATCGCCCAGGGCGTATATCTGCTGCTTTAATTTTAGGTTAGTTTTCACTTACGGTAAGTATAGACTAACTAATGAAATTTGCAAGCTGTAAAAGAACATCGAAAATCACTATCAAACATCGTCTTTCTTTCGTTGCTCTGGGCATTTGCCCTCACTACCCCGGCCTCGAGCTGGCCACCATCAGCGTGTACTGGCTGACCGGGCTACCGCGGGTCGGCGCGCAGATCCTGATGGTTCTGCTGGCGCGATCCTCATCTGACAAGACCCGCCTGATTCCTCCGACTTTACACATGCCGATATCGGCATATGATGGCACCCATGGCACGAGCAGCGACGACGTCGGACATCTTCAACGCGATCGCCGAGCCGCAGCGCCGGGAGATCCTGGTACTGCTGCGGGCGGGTGAGCGGCCGGTGACTGAGTTGGCCCAGGAGCTGGGGATGACCCAGCCGGGGACGTCCAAACACCTGCGGGTGCTCCGGGAGGTCGGGCTGGTGCGGGGCCGCAAGGCAGGCAAGCAGCGCCTGTACGGCCTTGACGCCCGCGAACTGCGACTGGTCCACGAGTGGACCGGCGGTTTCGAGCGGTTCTGGAACGAGAGCTTCGACCGGCTGGACGCGTACGTGCAGGAACTCAAGCAGGAAAGACAGGAGGAGTGACCGATGGCAGCGACTGGACGGGACGCGCCGGCGCAATCAGCGACGGCCGACCGCGAGATCGTGATCTCCCGGGTCATCAGTGCCCCACGGGAGCTGGTGTTCGAGGCGTTCACCGCAGTCCGGCATCTGTCGCGATGGTGGGGACCGGAGGGGTTCACCACCACCACGCGGGCGTTCGGGTTCCGCGTCAGCGGGGAGTGGGACTTCGTGATGCACGGACCGGACGGGACGGACTCTTTTGCGGAGCAGGATAGCGCAGCAAAAGAGCGTAGTCGGAAAGGCCGGCGAGGCTAGCTGCGCGAGTTAAATAAAGGGTAGCGTCACCTTTTGTTCCGTTAGATATCGCTCAAGTCAGCGACTCAAGCCGCCAACACAATCTTGATTTCACGGCCGACTGCCGCAGCGGCCCGCGCAAGGGTATCAAGCGTCACTGACGGGTTCGTTGGGTCCAGCAGTCTATCGAGTTGAGCTCGGCTGGTCTTCATGCGCTTCGCGACGGTGTTTTTGGTGAGATGCTGGGCCTTGATGGCCTTCTCCAACTGCCAGGCGATGACCCGCTTGAGGGCCACCGCCGTACTCTGTTGCAAGCGGCCTTCCTCGGCGAGGAAGTCCTCGAACTTGCTGCCCACATGCTTCTTGGTCATAACGTTGTCCTCGTCATTTGACTGCCCGTAGTCGCCTCAAGCGCTGACGAGCGAGATCCAGGTCCTGCTTCGGCATCTTCTGGGTCTTCTTGATGAAGCTGTGCAGAAGGACCGCCGCATCGCCTTCCACAACGAAAATCACACGCGCTATGCGCTTGCCGCCGAGATCGCTGCGAACCTCGTGCAGGCCGCCGCCTAATGCGCGGGTGAGCGGCATGCCAATGGGCCATCCGTACTGGACGGTGAGGATGTCCTCACCGATAGTCTTCCTCTCCTCCGACGGCAAAGCCTTGAGCCACTCCCGGACCGGTTCGTTTCCCGCATCGGTACGGAAAAACCGTGCCGTCAGTTTGGGAGGTGCCCGCATGCATATCTTCCTTCGCATGGAGTGTACCACAAATGGTACAACGGTCAATGCCACTCGCCGCGAGGCGATTCACGCCGGGCGCTGGGACCGCTATGCACCTAAGTCCGTCCGCATCAGCGTGACGAGCTTCATGGTCAAGGATTTCGAGGGTAACAGCCGTTGGTGTGGCCTCACGAAAGGCCAATACCTACAAGGCATTGTCAAAAATGGATCTATTGGCCTTTAGCGGTGTTGCGGTCCGGCTCACAGTCCTCACGTACCAAAGAGTACGCTCCGGCTGATCGCCTCCCGCGCCTAGCTAAAGACCAATATCTCGCATTTTTATGAATAGAGGCCGGGCCTATTGGCCCAAAACGGCGACGAACGGCGGGTCTATATCGTAAGCATCGAACCGGGTCGATCGCGTGTCCGAAAATATATTAAGTCAAGACTTAGCCCCTTTCCCTTTATCTCATTGCCGCTTATTTAACTCGTCGAGTAGCGTCTGCCCCGCATCTTCAGGCGAGCATACCGAGCCAGTGATGGTCAGCACTTCGTGGCCCGACTTGTTGTCGACGATTGAAGAATCCAACCAGTAGGAGACTGTAGTCCAGGGGCAGTTTCCTGGGCCCTGTGTATGACTGCGCATAAACAACGTATACCGCGTCGTGTATGTCTGCGACACAAGTAGGTGCGTGTCCAATCCAGCGCTACCCTGAATTTGCTCCGGGCCGTCGTAAATCACCAGCCGCCAACCGGCTTTCTGCAGCTCGTCCTTAACTTCGCCCAGCACTCCTGCCCCTCCAGCAGGAACTGTAATCGACTTGTCCGAGAGATCCACTTGCCCAAAACGATGTACATCTGGAACAGTCGAACAGCCGGCAACGAATACAAATAAAAAGCTAACTACGAGTTGTCGCATCTTCTGATTAGCAGCGAGCATTGCATCCTCAACATTAGGTAATTTAGGAGATGCCGATGAGGGCATGTAATTCCTGAATATATAATACAATTGGCGTCTGTCTCCAATTATTGTTATTAATCGGTGTACACACCGCTAGTATCGGCATCTTCACACCGGTCTTTATTCAGATAATCGATCTTGTATTTGCCGACATCAAGAATCTCGATGTTGTAGCTTTGCGGGTCGGCGCAGTAAATCGTGCTTACAACAACATGTAGCGTATAGGGGCTATCGGACACTATTGTCGGAGACTTGAACACCCCTTTAATCAAATTAATAGCCCTTGTCGTTGCTAGAGACTGCTTTGTCGAACTATCGGCATTAGCCTCCGACCACTGTATGAAGAGTGAGTTATAAACTTCTTCATACCCGCCTTTGTAGACCAGGTATCGTATTACTCCTGCCTGTGTGGCGTTATGCCAACGACCGATTGGGCCATCGGAAACGTGGACAATGTGGAACTCCCTGATTTCGCGTTGTAGCTCATCTTCTCCGCCAAGAGCCACGGCATTCACCATGAAGAGCAACCCCACAAGAAGCATGCGTCTCACGTGTACCCCTTTCCCAAATCCCTAGGGCAAAGCGCGCTAGAGAGCTCAATCCTACATAGACTCAAAGCAGCGGCTAGCCCATCCCTGCGGGTAAAGCGTAGCGTCTCGTTTCTTTTTTCCTCATGGCGGAGTAATGACAAAAGAAAGCCCGCTGAATCCCAACCATTGATTGCCTACGTTTCTCGTGCAAAACCGATATTCGAGCGCCATGCAGAAGCTCATGTCAATTTCAATGGGTTTATCCTTGAAATTCGACGGCGGTGCCGGCAAGGATGCGCTCCCGAGTTTAGCGATGATAGCGTTATCCACATCCTCAAAATTGCTCGATCGCTGCATGCTGATGTTTGTAAGGGAGCCATTAAGATAGTTCGCCTTGATATCGACAAGCACCGCAGTAGAGGGGTATAGCCCCTTCGGGAACTTCAAGTTAGAGGTGATCGCATCATATAAAGTCATTCGAAACTGATCTATATCAGGTTGCATGAGTATGGACAGTTCAAAATGATGCGCCGTCGAACTATAGTCGCGGCCAACGCTGGGCGGGGTGACCTTCTGTATGCCGAGCACGACAGCATCATCCAATACTTTGTGACCCGTTGAGCGTGTTATCACCACATTAGTTAGCCTATTTTCCTGATAGTCGAAGCCCACAGTGGCTTCCCCCGTCGGAAGCACCTCTGCCGAAAAATTGTTTGGGTAGGTGACTTTCACATGGATCGCATCCGCCAATGCCTGCGTCCATTTTGCATCTTCCCAATACGGCCCTGTCGGCGCGGTCGCGCAGCCAGCAAACATTAGTAGCAACGAAAGCGACAGGCCGCGCCCAAATCGTGGGGCCGTCAGGTCGATGAACTCCTTGACGATCATATGTGCCACCTCAGAAAGCATCTGTGTTCAAGTTGCCGGAGTGATTATTCAGTTAGCGTGTGACTTATCTTTATCCTCGCCTTCGTTAAGCAGGCGTATCCCTCTCGAATCTATTCCCCAAAGAAAACCGTTCTTGGTAATGACGTAAACGGGCTTCTCATACCGCAGCATCAGGAATACCTGTGCTGCGGAAGGCGAATCCAGCGCCAAATTGGTGAACTCAATCGCCACCGCGCGCGGGTCATCTGCTCCCGGATCGATTCCGCAAGATTTGGCCAGAGGCTTTACCTCAAGGATCGTCTTGGCATCGTCGGCCACCCTGACCAGGATGTGCCCACCAACAGGGACTACGCCCTTTGTACTCGAAGACATCAAGAAATAGACTCGGTACTCGGACTTGCCGTCTTCAAGATAAGGCAGCACAACGTGATTGTAGGTTGCGTTGCAGAATTTCAGACCGGGCGCCTGCTCTGCCGCCTTCAAGGCGGCAGACATCCTGGCATCTTCATATGAAGCCTCGGGGGCTGGATTCATCACTCCGGCATCTATCACCTTCCCCATTCCCGAAGCATGGTGATCGATATGAGCCATGGCTGCTACACGCAGCTTTCCGCCGGCTTCGGTGATGAATGCAAACTGAAAGATACCGTTTAAATCATTCGTGGTTGGCTCAACCACATAAACGGTCGTCGAAGGGTCTTGCGGCTTGAACCCCGCCGCCATAACAGCATCCGTGCCTAGCCATGCCACATCGTCATACGTCTTGATCAGACCCCCAAGTGCGAATTCCTTCCTCGTACTGTCCTTAAACTCCTGCGGGATGGGAAGCTCCTTTTCTTCCGGCTCAGCGGCCTTGGCGGGCGCAATCGTTTGCGATTTAGAAGGCCCTTGTGCGCAGGCGACTATAGCCAGCGTCACGCCAAGAACAGCGGCTCTAGAAATCGAGTAAAGATTCATTCCCTGTATCCCCTTCCCTGTGCAGACGGCTAAATCGTACCAGACCGGGTTTTAAAACACGTTGGTGATGAGCCAGTGGGTGCCGTCAATGTTTTTAATCCACTCCAGCACAGTCGGAATACGTCTTTTGGAAGAACCCGCTTATGAACTCCGCGAGTTTCGCGTTTGCGTCGGGCATGGCGATATACAGGGACGCGCCTTCCTCGTCTGTCTCAGTCGGCTCTTCGGCGTGCCCGAGGAAGACGACCGCGTGGACAGTCAAGGACGGTTTGATACGATAACTAAAGACTGCCAGGCAGGCAGTCGGGTGAGTCATGGAATCCGGCTTGGGGACGAGTGTCGGCTCTGGCGCGCCGTCTTCTGTTATCCCTTCAAGCCCAGCATGGGCTCCGGGGATAATGCCGTCTGCGGCACTATACATGCAGCCCATACATGCCGGTATGGACTCTATCTCCAACCAACCTCCCTCGCGCCCCTTAGGGGATAAGAATGAGAACACCGCATTTCCATCGGCGCCTTCCGCCGCCCTATGGATAACCCAACCCTTCGGTACGACTACCCATCCGGGCCCACTTGCATAGAACAACTGGATCTGATCACGGATATCCGCCGGTATCTGATACGTGATCGCCGGTGGTTCGCTGTATTTGGGCGCGTCCCATTCCCCCATCCCGGAGAAGACGTCGACTATGTTGGCGGGCACATCTGTCAGAGGGTGCCCTGCTTCGTCCTTGGCTTTGAAAGGATGCAACCGATAATCAGTGCCAGCCACCGAGCTATCACCGCTCGGCCCACTCGGCAGCTCTTTGACGTTACTTGACTTTGCGGCAGGAGCCGGCGAGTCAGGATTAGCGCCAGCACTTGATGTCACAATCGCAAGACCGACGAGCGATAGCAAGACCAACTGACTCATAACCGAGTTCTTGTGGATCACGTGTACCCCTTTCCCAAATCCCCGGGACAAAGCGCGCTAGATAGCTCCATCTTACACAGACTCAAAGCAGCGACTAGCCCCACCCTACGGAGGGAGGATAGTGTCATATATTTTCATCGATTCAGATCGAGGCTAACAGGCCTTCTACAATCGTCCCCGATTGATTTTTAGCTTCTTGTTCTACAAGTGCATCCGAAATTCCTACAACATTCTCAATCCACTCGACCAGCTCAATTATTCCTTCCCATCTTATACCTTGACTTAAGTCTTGCTGACTATGTGCAACACGATTTCTTAGCTCCTCAAGCTCTTTAATTTTTCTTACCGCTCGATCTTTACTCCCCATACCGAGTTTCTCACGTAGTGCATCATCTCCTACAATTACATCCCGCTTATCACAAAGCTGAAGACACTCGACTAAGTCCACATGCTCGTTATGTTGGCCGCGCAACTCTTGCAACTCTTTTGCACTAACAAGTCGATTTTCATTTATTAATACGTCCAGCGTTCGCGTCTTTAGTACGGTCCTTAGCCAAAAGGTTAAATGCATTTCAAATAACGAAATAATTCCAAATAAATAGATACGGACCGGCGGTTTATTCAAATCAGTTCTGGTTACGATGCCACGCACTTCAGAACCAATAAGCACGAAAACATGAGTCTTCGTCTTTAAAGCAGACAAAAGCTCATGCAACGGTATTGCTTCAGAAACGAGGTGTTGAGCCTCAAATGGATGGAAATGGTCTTGTACCGCCCCACTAGTCAGCTCTGATGTCCTGACAAATCCTTTTACAGGGCCGGTACCTGACTCCTTAATACCCGCGACATCGAACTCTCTCCGTCGGAGTGCTGGAGCCACTTCGGAGGCGCTAATTGTATTGATGCAGGACTGCAGCGGCTCAAGTACTGCCATCGCTGTAATTCCAGAGCCAACAAGCGCCCGTAGTTCTGAAATACGCGTGCCCTTTCGACGATAACCCGTAATTGGAGAGGTCCATAATTGAAATCCCATAGCTATTCCCATCCTTGTCGGTCGGTATTCAGCGCTTACAATAACCCTATGGATACGAGAACTCCCACTCGACGCAGATTCATTATGCGTTCCGTTAAGACAAAAAATACGGGACCAGAGCTGATAGTACGGCGATTGATCAGGAAGATGCGTTTACGTCATAAGCTTAACCCTAAAGATCTACCTGGCAAGCCGGACATTGTTCTAATTCAGATCAAGAAAGTGATCTTTGTTCACGGTTGCTTCTGGCATGGCCATCTTTGTCGTTGGGGACAGCTTCCAAAATCTAATTTGATCTATTGGAAAGAAAAAATTAAAAGCAATAAAACTCGTGATACTTCCAATAGGAGACGATTGAGGGCTCTTGGATGGAAAACTATTGTCGTATGGCAATGCCAACTAAAGTCCGAGTCTACGGTGTTTGCTAGGCTCGAACGCTTCGTGAGGAATTAGCAACCTAGAGCAATGTCTCGGCAAATACCGGAAAGTGCGCGTACAAGCGGCGGTATTTTTTCGCCTGCTCTAAATCCAATTTTATTCCTGAACCGCCGAACCGAATATCAAATTCCTCATCCGAACATGGCAATAGCCTATCAAGCGCCAGCTTCTCTTTTATAGTAATGGGAATTAAATCGAGAATTTCGCGCATCTTTGCACCTCCCTCGAATAATGCATCAGCTTGCAGACCTAGAGTTGCCTCTAATTCTGGAATTCGCCGCCACTCCGTTACTATTCCTCCAACTGTAACCATAGGGGAGCTATCGCTATGCTCAAAGGAAAATAGCGGTACAAATCGATCAGGAAAACCATCTGATCCACGGCCATTTGTTCTCACGATACGTGTCATTAAATTTAAAATGGAACTTGCGAGCAGATTGGGAAATTTTGAAAACTCAATATCACGTGGTTCGGGTGGAAGATCAGAATCGGGAAGCGAATCACCAAACAAATCCCTAAGGGCGTGAACAGAGGGGTTCCATTCCCCAGGTTTTATTAAAGTTCTATAATTATTTCTATATGCATTAACCGTTATAACAATGACGCTACCGGCTTTAGCTCTCGTGAAAAGTAGCTCGCAGTCTGAACGGACATCCTGGTCAAACCTGCCGTCGTAGTCCAGCCACGCAACTAATGGCGTAGTCCATTCCTCATCTGTCATGCTGGTTAACACATCAGTCGCAGCACCAGGTTTTATTTCTATACAATCATAAGGTTTGTTGTAGTCAGCACGCGATGAGCTTTTTTCATGCTCAATAGACCACATAGAAGAAATTCGGAGTAATCGATGTGCGAATATAAAATCTACGAACCACATCGAACCAAACCCGAGATATCTGTAGCGATCTAGACTAAAGCTAGACGGCAACCGCATAAGTGCGTCGAAGAGCAGTTTCCGCTCTATGTTTTTATTCGTCCGTATTGAGTAGTTAATACGCTGAAAAGATGGGGTTTCTTGTGAGGACATTATTTGTCCTCCACTTCTAGATTATAAAAGTAATCGAACGCCTTGGAACCAACCTCGCGCGCTGAAAGACTAAAATCCCCCATGGCGTCAGCAGCTTTTTTTACTTTTTCAATTGGTTTACTAAATGAAATCTGAATCGTCTTTTCCTTCGATACCTTGGCGTTTACGGAAGGAAGTCGCATAGAGACCTGTTCGTGTTTAAATTCGGTGATACTTACAGAAGCCGCTTGGCTTTCCTTCTTCTTAGCAGTTTCTGGATCACCTTTTCTAGCATTTGTGTAGTCAATGAACTGTCTGGTCAGCGACTTCATGTGGGTAATCGCTCTTTGATAATGCAAATCGCTTGTGTCCACCTCGCGTTTGGTTGTTTTCCATGGGAGTTTGCTAGCATCTTCTTCCGAAGACATAAAGAGAAAACCTGCAAATCCATTGTATTGGGGATGCCACCCCGGGAAATCGTTATTTCCCCAAACTGTAAGATCAGTTTTATCTCCAGCCACTACTACACGATCGTTACAAATCACATACCAGCCAGAATATTCCGCCTTCTCTTGTCTCAGCTCGTCTGGAATTTCATTAGGCAGATCATTCGCAATACCGCAAATAATTCTCACATGGACGCCTTCGTCCATGTAGGCGATGATGCCAGGCGAGAAATCGGAATCCTTTTTTAGCTTGTAGTCGTATTTCGGTACAAGTTTTATCCCGTCTTCTGTGCGAACTCTAATTTCGAATCCCCTTTTTAGAATAAAAGCATAGTCACGAGCCATTGTTTTAATTAAGCCATTTATGAAACTTTGATCTACGAACGCTGACGATATCGAAGCATATATCTTGTCAATTGTGATTCTAGTTCCGACTGTAGTCGAAGTCACAGATTCGTCGATGTCGAAATCCCAATCTTCAGATTTTCTTTCCCAAGAATCTACATCTACTATTACTGTGAAGTGTTCTCCCTTCGTATTTGTAACTGACTCGATGCTTGCGTGACGACCAATCTTAAATATTGCGCGCTTCATTCCAATTCCATAAAGCCCGATCGATGTCTCAACATCGCGGGGAGCATCTTTCTTTCTACCGAAGTGAAAAGCATAATTGATGGCATCACTTAGCGAGATACCACCGCAATTATCATTGACCGACAATTGCGATCCCGTGGGATTAATTTCTACGAAGAAACCTTTCAAATAGTCAACATTGTTCTTGCGCCCTTCGACCTTGGCCGTGCGCCTAGCTCCATCAACTGCGTTGTCGACCAAATCCATAATGCAGTCGGCAAGAGTTATATCGCGCGTAATCATTCGCACGAAAAAATCTTTCGTTGGCGAACCTTGTGCTCGAGATTTATCAGAAGACTGAGAGTGGTCGCTTTTTCCATTAGTCACGTCTGATCTCCCTGTGACATCCAGCCCACTCTTAAACAGAAGCAATTGTTATCGCAATCTCTTCCTAACTACCGACAATATCTTTTCAGCTAAAAGTGGTGGAACACTATTACCAATCTGTCTAAAACTATGATACCGCGTTCCATGGAATGTAAACCAATCGGGAAATGTCTGCAGTCGGGCTGCTTCTCTGGGTGTAATTACTCGCGGCTGAGAATAGTGCACTGGCCGCAACGACTGAAAATGCCCATGCTCTTTCGTAGTTCCAGCCCGAATCGTGGGGCAAAATCCCTTTGGGTTTAGCCGCACCATCTTCCCTATCTTGTCTTGTTCGCCCGGCTTTAATCGATTAAAGCGACGAATTACATCCGGCCTATGCACGGTCCCCAAACATCCGGTAACGATATCTCGGTCCAAAAGCATCGATATCGTCTTTTGATCACCCACATTCCGGGGGATTGCATTAGCCGCCTTATGCAGGAATTCGGTTTCTGCAAATGATCGCAACTGGCGATAGCCCTGCTCTTCACTCTGCCAATCAGGCGATATCCAGGTCGGTAAGCCACGGAGTGCTTCTTGAACGTAGACAGACGATGTCTGGATAGGTCTGAAATCGTCTTCTGTAATGTCCTTCTTAAACGCACTAGCCAAATACCCAAAGAAAAACACACGCGTTCGTGTCGTCGGCGCGCCAAAAGTCGACGCTTTCAATACTACCGGGGGCAAGACTACGTACTTTCTAGTTACATGGCTTAAGGCCGCCCGGCGCATTTTGTCGTATTGGCTATCGAGTATCCCTGGCACATTTTCCGCCAGGAAAAATTTTGGCTTAGCCTCGGCAACAAGACGAAAAAAGTCTACAAATAGATTATTGCGGGCATCGCCTGGTCGGCGCTTGCCCATGATGCTGAAACCTTGACACGGTGGCCCGCCAACTAGACCGTCGAGCTCACCCCGCGATAACCCAGCTTGCACAAGTAGGTCACGCCCAGTGAGCGTCGATACATCGATCTTTAGGTGCTTAGACTTTGGGAAATTCTTGGCATGAGTGGCTAGGGTAATTTCGTCCCACTCAACAGCGGCAGAAAGATGGAACCCGGCCCGGCTGGCACCTAAGCTTATGCCGCCCACCCCGGCATAGACGTCGCAGATCTTCGGCCCCATCCCGGTCATCCTATTTTCGGAGTTGGGTCAATGAGATCAGAGCTAAGTTTAGACTAAATTCTGAGATTTGTCGATCACAGCAATCGGCTTTAAAGCAAGCAAGGCCGGCCCGTAAGACTGCCTCTGCCCACCCGTAGCGCGCGCCGAGCACTGGACTGAGCAAGGTTAGCCCGCAGGGGTGCCACCCGGGGATGGCGGCGCCTTCACACCCGGCACCAAGGATGTGCCGTGTGTGAAGCTCCGCGGCGAGGTCCCGCGCGCAGGGCAGTCGCAGCTTCCGCGGCCCGCGCTCCGGAGGAGCGGTTTTGGTGACTTTTGACGCCACAAAAGTCACCCGTCCGTGGGACGGAAGCCCACCCTCTTAGATAAAGGCGACAAACGCCACCTCTCCAGGTCCCATACATCCACTCACTGCTCCTTCCCTGGACTGCCGACCAGCCCGGCCTTCCCTGGCCGGTCGCTCGCCGCATGCGGCGAGCCCATGTCCCCGCCCATCCCGAGTTGGTGGGCGACATGAATGAAAAAGCCCCGCGTTTCTGCGGGGCTTTTTGTTTCTTCGACATTTCTAACCAACTTCGTTGGTTAGAAATCCATGTCGCCTCCCATGCCTCCGCCGCCCGGCATCGCGGGCTTATCTTCCTTCGGCAGTTCGGCCACCATGGCCTCGGTGGTGATCAAGAGGCTCGCCACGGACGCGGCGTTCTGCAGCGCGGTGCGGGCCACCTTGGTGGGATCCAACACGCCCATCTCGACCATGTCGCCGTACTCGGAGGTAGCAGCGTTGAAGCCGTAGTTGCCCTTGCCTTCCGCGACCTTGTTCAGCACCACGTCGGCGGGTTCGCCGGCATTGGCGACGATCTGGCGCAGGGGCTCTTCCATGGCCTTGAGCAGGATGGCGATGCCGGCCTGCTGGTCTTCGTTGGAGCCTTTCAGGGACTTGATGGCCTGCTTGGCACGCACCAGGGCGACGCCGCCGCCGGGGACGATGCCTTCTTCCACTGCAGCGCGGGTAGCGTGTAGGGCGTCTTCGACGCGGGCCTTCTTCTCTTTCATCTCGACTTCGGTCGCCGCACCCACTTTGATGAGGGCTACGCCGCCGGAGAGCTTGGCCACGCGCTCCTGGAGCTTCTCTTTGTCGTAATCCGACGTGGTGTCTTCCACCTGCTTGCGGATGGCTTCGACGCGGGCCTGGATGTCGGTGGCCTTGCCGGCGCCGTCGATGACGGTGGTGTTCTCCTTGTCCACGATCACTTTCTTGGCTTCGCCCAAGTCGTTGATGGTGGCCTTCTCCAGGGTCAGGCCCAGCTCTTCGGAGATGACCGTGGCCTTGGTCAGCACGGCGATGTCTTTCAGCATGTCTTTGCGACGATCACCGAAGCCCGGGGCCTTGACGGCCACGACTTTGACGATGCCGCGGATGGTGTTGACCACCAACGTGGCCAGGGCTTCGCCCTCCACGTCTTCGGCCACCACGAGCAGGCTGCGGCCGCTCTTGGCCACCGCTTCCAGCACCGGGAGCATCTCGCGGATGTTGGATATCTTCTTGTCGCAGAGCAGGATGTAGGGCTTCTCCAGCTCAGCGGTCATGTTGCCCTGGTTGTTGATGAAGTAGGGGGAGAGGTAGCCGCGATCGAACTGCATGCCTTCGACCACTTCCAGCTCGTCGGTCAGCGCCGAGCCTTCCTCGACGGTGATGACGCCTTCCTTGCCGACCTTCTGCATCGCCTGGGCGATGAGCTTGCCGATCACTTCATCGCCGTTGGCGGAGATGGTGCCCACCTGGGCGATGGACTTGTTGTCGGACGAGGGCTTGGAGAGCTTCTTCAGCTCAGCCACGGCCGCGACCACGGCCTTGTCTATGCCGCGCTTGAGGTCCATGGGGTTCATGCCGGCGGCGACGGCCTTCAGGCCTTCGCGCATGATGGCCTGGGCCAGCACGGTGGCGGTGGTGGTGCCGTCACCCGCTTCGTCTGAGGTCTGGGAAGCGACTTCCTTGACCATCTGGGCGCCCATGTTCTCGAACTTGTCTTTCAGTTCGATCTCTTTGGCGACGGACACGCCGTCTTTGGTGATGGTGGGGGCGCCGAAGCTCTTCTCGAGCACGACGTTGCGGCCCTTGGGGCCTAAAGTGGCTTTGACCGCGTTCGCCAGGATGTTGACGCCGCGGAACATGCGCTGACGCGCATCGTCACCGAATCTGATCTCTTTGGCAGCCATTGCTAGTTCCTCGATTGATTCTTGAGAATTGGGATTAAGACGGGCGGAGAAGGCTTACTTGCTGTGCTCGATCACACCCATGATGTCTTCCTCGCGCATCACAACGAGTTCGTCTTTACCGTCTTTGATCTCGTTGCCGCTGTACTTGCCGAACAGCACTTCGTCGCCGACTTTCACGTCGAGCGGACGCACAGTGCCGTCTTCCAGGACCTTGCCCTTACCGATGGCGATGACCTTGCCCTTGCTGGGCTTCTCGGTGGCGCTGTCGGGGATGAGGATGCCGCCGGCGGTCTTGGTTTCCGATTCCAGGCGCTTGATAATCACCCGGTCGTGCAGTGGACGAATCTTCATGGAAAGCTCTCCTGACGAAATCATTTACGGGTTGGAGGGGTCATAATTGGAAGCTCGGAAAGCGCTGTTGGCACTCATCCGGAGTGAGTGCTAATAATAGAGACTAACCCCGGATTATTCAAGGGCTTGGCGCTGAGCAAATAGTAGCCACCGAGGGATAATGGCCGAAAATCATATAGTTACGCTCTGCACGGTGCCGGACCGAAAGACCGGCGAGCGCATCGCGGAAGCCCTGGTGGAAGAAAGGCTGGCCGCCTGCGTGAATCTGCTGCCAGGCGTGAGTTCTACTTACCGCTGGCAGGGCAAGGTGGAGAAGGCGTCAGAATGCCTGCTCATCATCAAGACGGTCGTATCAAAGTTCGAGGCCCTGAAGCAGCGGATCAAGGCGCTGCACCCATATGATTTGCCGGAGATCATTGCGCTGCCTATTACGGCTGGAAGCAGCGAGTACTTAAATTTCTTAACGGAAAGCACGAAATGAAGAAAATCCTCCTTCTGATTCTTCTGGTTCTTTCCCCGCTCGCCGCCTTCGGCGATGCCCAGCCTCTGCCACCGGATCAGGTCTATAAGCTCACGGCTACCGCCGCCCCCGGCACCATCACGGTGCACTGGGACATCCTGCCGGGCTATTACCTATATAGGGACAAGTTCCGCTTCATCAGCCACATCACGGGCATCAAGCTGGGTGCGGCGCAGTTCCCGGCCGGCGAGACCAAGACAGATCCCTTCTTCGGCAAGCAGGAGATCTACCACAAGGAAGTCACCGCCACCCTGCCCTACACCGGCGTAGGCAAGCTGGATCTGGAGATCGTGTACCAGGGCTGCGCCGAGATCGGCTTCTGCTACCCGCCCCAGCACAAAGACGTGAACCTGATGTTGGCTGCCGGCGATGTACACGACTCCAGGGATGGAGGAGGTAGGGCAACGCCGGGAGCAGTTGCCGAGGGAAGTACGAACGTCGCGGGAGGCACGACGCCGGGAGCGACGGTGCCCGCATCAAGTGTGCAGCCCCCCGACCTCGCGACGCTGATCGCTGGCAGTAACAGCGACCAGCAGAAGTTCCTGCCGCCGGACCAGGCCTTCAAGTTCACTGCCGAGGCGAAAGACCAGAACACCCTGGAGCTGCGCTGGCAGGTGACCTCTGGCTATTACCTCTATCGCCAGAAGTTCCACCTCACCAGCGATAACCCGGATGTGCAGCTCGGCACGCCGGATTTCCCTGAAGGAAAGATCAAGAACGACCAGTATCTCGGCACCAGCGAGATCTACCCGAATGACGTGGACGTGCTGGTGCCGGTGACCCGCAACGACGGCGCCGGGAAATTCACCCTCACCGCGGTGTATCAGGGCTGCGCCGAGGCGGGCTTCTGCTATCCGCCCATCACCCACACGGTGGCGCTGGACATGGCTGCCGCCGGACCCATGGCGGAAGCGGTACCCGCCGCCCAACCTATCGCTGAACAAGACCGGCTCGCGTCTCTGGTGCGCAGCGGTAACCTGGCCTGGGTGTTCCTGGCCTTCGTGGGCTTCGGCCTGCTGCTGACTTTCACGCCCTGCGTGCTGCCCATGATCCCGATCATCTCCGGCATCATCGTGGGCCAGGGCAAGAAGCTCACCACCGGTCGCGCCTTTCTACTCTCCCTCACCTATGTGCTCGCCATGGCCGCCACTTATGCAGTGGCCGGCATCGTGGTGGGCCTCCTTGGGGCAAACGTGCAGGCGGCGCTGCAGAACCCCTGGGTGCTGACGGTGTTCAGCCTGATCTTCGTGCTGCTCTCCCTCTCCATGTTCGGCCTCTATGACTTGCAGATGCCGAGCTTCATCCAATCCCATCTCACGCATCACGCCAACGCCCAGAAAGCCGGCGCTTTCGTGGGCGTGGGCATCATGGGGGCGCTCTCGGCCTTGATCTGCGGCCCCTGCATCACGGCGCCCCTGGTGGCGGCGCTGGTGGTGATCGGTGAGACGGGCTCGGCGATGCGCGGCGGCGTGGCGCTCTTTGCGCTGGGTCTCGGCATGGGTGTGCCGCTGCTGATAGTCGGTACCTCCGCCGGCCGGCTCATACCCAAGGCCGGCGCCTGGATGAACGCAGTGAAGCATGTGTTCGGCGTGATGATGCTGGCGGTGGCCATCTGGTTCATGTCCCGCATCCTGCCCGGCCCCGTGACCCTCGCCCTCTGGGCGGCGCTGGCCATCGTCTGCGGCGTGTATCTCGGCGCCCTGGAACAGGGCAGCAAAGGCTGGCACCGGCTCTGGAAGGGCTTGGGGATCATCGCCCTCCTCTATGGATTGATGCTGCTGGTGGGTGCCGCGATGGGTGGGGACGATCCCCTCAGCCCCCTGGCGCGTTTCGAGATGCCGGGCGCCGCAGGCGCGCCGGCTGCAAGCCAGGTCAGCGCACTCCCTTTTAAACGAATCAAGACCGTGGCGGATCTGGACCGGGAGATCGCCGCGGCCACGGCCGCCAAGAAGCCGGTGATGCTGGATTTCTCGGCGGACTGGTGCGTGGCCTGCAAGGAGCTGGAGCACGACACTTACAGCGATGCCCAGGTGCGGGCGGCACTCTCCAATGCGGTGCTGCTGCAAGCGGATGTGACCGCCAACGACGCGGATGACCAGGCGCTCTTCAAGCGCTTCATGATCTACGGGCCGCCCAGCGTGATGTTCTTTGGCACCGACGGCCAGGAACTGACCGCTGACCGGGTGGTCGGATATCTTGCACCCACGGACTTTTTGAAACGCGTACAAGCCGCGTTTGGCGCCAATTGATGTCTGCAGAGTCGACGCTTTCCAGCTACGCATCCTGCTACGCTAGAAAGTCCGGGGCAGGCATCCTGCCTACCCGTCCGCGGCGGTGCCGCGGACCCGACGCAGGTTCGGACTCGCCTCCCTCGCGGTGCATCCGTGCACCGCGGGATTTCTTGAAACGTGTACAAGCCGCGTTTGGTACCAACTGATTTTTCGGAGATTTACTTAGATGAAGCCTCCCCGTCATTCCGCCCTGATCGCTCTGCTTCTGGTGGCCGCCGGCGCCGCCGGCTTCGTCGCCTATCGCTGGGTGGCCCCCGGCTCCGCGCCGCAACCCCAGGCTTCCACGGCCATGCCCGCTGCGGGCAAGACCATGAGCGCCGATGAGGCGCTCAACCTGAAGTTCGATTCCCTGGACGGGGGCGGCAGCAAGAAGGTCGCCGACTGGAAGGGCAAGGCGGTGATCCTGAATTTCTGGGCCACCTGGTGCGCCCCCTGCCGCCAGGAGATCCCGCTGCTCGTGAGGCTCCAGGCCCAGTACGCGGCTCAAGGCTTGCAGGTGGTGGGCATCGCCACCGATGAGACGGATGAGAAGAGCGTGCAGGCCTTCTTGAAGAAGATGATGGTGGTGAACTACCCCATGCTCATGGGCACCGACGATGTGGGCAACATGGTGGCGGGCTTCGGCGGCACGCTGATTGGACTGCCTTATACCGTGGTGCTGGACCGCAACGGCAAGGTGCTTTCTACCCATGCCGGTGAGCTGCACCCGGAAGAGGCCCAGGCCCTGGTCGATATGGCCCTCAGCGGGAAGGTCCCCACAGCCTCGAGCACCGCTGCCCCAGCTGCGGTCACCCGGGTGGTAACCACTGCCAAATAAGGGCTATCTCCGTCGAAACCACTCGCCCATGCTGGTCTGGCATGGACAAACCGACTTTCTTGAACCACAATTAACCAGCCTCATGGTAGAGTGAGGGTGGTTGCCATGACCCGGCCAAAGAGTCTGGGCATAAAATCGGCAAAAAGCCGGTAATCTCTTGGGAATCTTCTGACAACGGTTATTTTCGATACAAACGGACCTGCCTCAGGAATGGGCAAGCCCGTAGGGTTTCCGCCCCCCAAAAGGGGCCGCCGGATAAGGGCCTTAAGCCCCGCCTGAACCCTGAACGATCAGCAAGGAACATGCTGGTATCACGCGTGAACATCCCGGAAACGAGGTGAACGTGGCTCAGATCCTGTTGCTTAACGGCCCTAACCTGAACCTCCTGGGCAAGCGGGAACCCCATCTCTATGGGCCCGACACCCTGGCGGCGGTGGAGAAGCACCTCACGGCCCTCGCCAAGCAGGCGGGCCATGAGCTGGATTGCTACCAGAGCAACCACGAAGGCGCCCTCATAGACCGCATCCAGAAGTGCGCCGCCGATGGCACCGCCATCCTGATCTTCAACCCGGGCGGCTATACCCATACCAGCATCGCGCTCCGGGATGCCCTGCTCGCCGTGGCCCTGCCCTTCATCGAAGTGCATGTGAGCAACCCTTTCAGGCGCGAACACTTCCGCCGCCATTCCTATTTCTCGGACATCGCTGTCGGTGTTATCACCGGCTGCGGAGCACTCGGCTACGAACTGGCCTTGAGTGCCGCCGCCCGGCGCCTCGCCGCCCAGGCCAACAACAACTGATTTTGATTTCTGCTGAACTGAATACTCCGACGGGGTGAATCATGGACATACGCAAGGTCAAGAAACTCATCGAACTCCTCGAGGAATCCGGCATCGCCGAGATCGAGATCACCGAGGGCGAAGAGTCGGTACGCATCAGCCGCTATAACGTCCCGCCGGCACAGCAGATGATGATGGCCCAGGCGCCCATGCCCATGGCCCATGCCGCCGCGCCCGCCGCAGCGGCGGCTGCCCCGGCGGCGCCCGCCCTGCCCGCAGGGCATCAGGTGAAGTCCCCCATGGTGGGCACTTTCTACCGCTCGCCCTCCCCCGGCGCCAAGGCCTTCGTGGAAGTGGGCCAGACGGTCAAGGAAGGCGAGGTGCTGTGCATCATCGAGGCCATGAAGATGATGAACCAGATCGAGTCCGACAAGGCTGGCGTGATCAAGGCCATCCTCGCAGACAACGGAGATGCGGTCGAATTTGGCCTGCCCCTCTTCATCATCGAGTGACGAAAATGCGTCTTTTGCTCCCTGGCGGCGTTGAAAGCCGACTCGCATTGCTCATGGACACTGGAGTCCACTGCGCGTGCTCGCCGTCTTTCGCCTTGCCAGGAACCAAAATCCACTATTTTCGTGCGCGCTTCTCTAGCGATGCGCCGAACTTAAAGAAGACCAATCTATGTTAGAAAAAGTCGTCATCGCCAACCGCGGCGAGATCGCGCTCCGCATCCTGCGCGCCTGCAAGGAACTCGGCATCCGCACCGTGGCGGTGCACTCTACCGTGGACAAGGATCTGAAGCACGTGCTGCTGGCGGACGAATCGGTGTGCATCGGCCCGCCGCCCTCCGCCGAGAGCTACCTCAACATGCCGGCCATCATCAGCGCCGCGGAGGTCACCGACGCGGTGGCCATCCACCCGGGCTACGGCTTCCTGGCGGAGAACGCGGATTTTGCAGAGCGCGTGGAGCAGAGCGGCTTCATCTTCATCGGGCCCCGGCCCGAGACCATCCGCCTCATGGGCGACAAGGTCTCGGCCAAGAAAGCCATGGTGAAAGCCGGGGTACCGACGGTGCCCGGCTCCGAGGGCGCCCTGCCGGAAGACCCCAAAGAGATGCTGCGCATGGGCCGCGAGACGGGCTACCCCGTGATCATCAAGGCCGCGGGCGGCGGCGGCGGACGCGGCATGCGCGTGGTGCACAGCGAGGCGGCCCTGGTGGCAGCTGTCGGCATGACCAAGACCGAGGCCAAGGCGGCCTTCGGCAACGACACCGTCTATATGGAGAAATTCCTTGAGCGGCCGCGGCACGTGGAGTTCCAGGTCTTGGCCGACGGCCAGGGCAACGCGGTGCACTTGGGCGAACGCGACTGCTCCATGCAGCGCCGCCACCAGAAGGTGATCGAGGAGGCGCCGGCTCCGGGTATCACCGAGAAACAGCGCCGCACCATGGGCGAGCGGGTCGCGGAAGCCTGCCGCGACATCAAGTACCGCGGCGCCGGCACCTTCGAGTTCCTGTATCAGGACGGCAACTTCTACTTCATCGAGATGAACACCCGCGTGCAGGTGGAGCATCCGGTGACCGAGTTCATCACCGGCATCGACATCGTGAAGTGGCAGCTCATGATCGCCGCCGGCCTGCCCTTCACGCTCCGGCAGAAGGACATCCAGTTCAAGGGCCACGCCTTCGAGTGCCGCATCAACGCCGAGGACCCGCGCAAGTTCACCCCTTCGCCCGGCCTCATCACCCGCTGGCATCCGCCGGGCGGCCCCGGCATCCGGGTGGATTCCCACGCCTACAGCGGCTACACCGTGCCGCCCAACTACGACTCGCTCATCGGCAAGGTCATCTCCTACGGCGACGACCGGACCTCGGCCCTGGCGCGCATGCGCACGGCCCTGCAGGAGATCGTGGTGGAAGGCATCACCACCAACGTGCCGCTGCATCAGGAGCTTTTCAGTGATTCCGCTTTCATAGCGGGCGGGACGAACATCCACTATCTAGAAAAGAAGTTGGGTCTGTGAAAACCGCCCTTTTGCCGCCTGGCGGTGTTGAAAGCCGGCTCGCACTACTCACGTACTGAAAAGTACGCTCCGCATGCTCGCCGCCTTTCGCCTAGCCAGTCGCCAAAATTCCTGGTTTTCACTATCTTCTTATTCATATGACCTGGCTTGAATTAAAGATCGCTCTGGGCGGACTGGATTCCGAGCAGTTGGAAGAAGCGCTGCTCTCGGCCGATGCCCTCTCGGTGACTCTCGAAGGCGCGCCATATATGGCGCGCGGGCGGGCAGGATGTCCGCCCCGTAGGTACAAGCGGAGCAGGATTGCGCAGCGCAGTACTCATCGTTGATCTATGTCCTGGCTCGAACTAAAAATCGCTTTGGGAAATCTCGACCCGCAAAAAATCGAGGACGCGCTATTGGAAGCCGGTGCCCTCTCGGTGACTCTCGAAGATGGCGGCGACGAGCCCCTCTACGAACCCGATCCCCTGAAGCCGCCCCTCTGGTCCGACACGCGCATGACGGCGCTGTTCGCCGCAGACGCGGACATGGATGGGGTGCGGGCCTATCTGCTGGCGAACCTCGGCCTCAAGCATCTGCCGGTCCATCAGGTGGAACCCCTGCAGGACCGGGACTGGGCCCGGGAGTGGCTCAAGGATTTCAAACCCATGCGCTTCGGTAAGCGCCTGTGGGTCTGCCCCACGGCTTTCACGCCGCCGGATCCCTCCGCCGTGAACCTGCTGCTGGATCCGGGCCTCGCCTTCGGCACCGGCACCCATGCGACCACGGCGCTGTGCCTCGAATGGCTGGACGGGGCGGACCTCACGGACTGCGGGGTCATCGATTACGGCTGCGGCTCCGGCATCCTCTCCATCGCCGCCGCCCGCCTGGGCGCGAAGTACGTGCTGGCGGTGGACCACGATCCCCAGGCGCTCACCGCGACCCGGGACAATGCCCTGCGCAACGGCGTGGAGCACCGCATCCGCGTCTCGCCACCGGATGCCCTGCCGGATAACCACGCGGAGGTGCTGCTGGCCAACATCCTGGCCGGGCCCCTGGTGAAGCTCGCGCCGCTCTTCGCCCGCCGGCTGAAGTCCGGCGGCCGGCTGGTGCTCTCCGGTATCCTGGAGTCTCAGGAACAGGAATTGCGTGAGGCCTATGGCCCGCACTTCGATTCATTTGAGACCACGAAGCGCGAAGATTGGTTACGCATCAGCGCTATCAGGAAACCGGACTAGAAGATGCTTACAGTTTGCAGCCACTGCAAGACCCGCTTCCGCATCAGCGCCGAACAACTGCGCGCCGCCCAGGGCCAGGTGCGCTGCGGCAAGTGCCACGAAGTGTTCGACGCCTTCGAGGGCATGGACGGTGCTGTCGAGACGAAGCCGCTGGAGCCGGGTTTAGATTCAGTCTCGACTCCGCCGCAAGACCTGACCGCGCCCCTCACCGCCACGAGCGAGCCTGCGCCTGAACTCGATGTGGCTCTCGCCGCGGTAGCCGAGCCCCCGACTGAAGCCCCAGCCCTCAAGGTCGGCCCCCGCAAGGGCGCGCCAGCGCCCATAGACGATCTCTTCGCTGAGCTCATGAGCACGCCCGCCGTAGAACCCGAACCCTTGCTGCCGGAGCTGGGCCTGCATGCTGATAGCGTTGAGCCGCCGCTAGACTTCACTATCCCCATCACCCATGAAGACCTGCCCCTGCCGCCCAGCCAGCGCCCCAAGCGGCCCTGGGTCAGCACCCTATGGTGGGCGGGCATCCTGCTCATGCTGCTGCTCCTGGGCTTGCAGCTGGTGAACGCCAACCGCGTGGCCCTGGCCCAGAACCCGGTGCTGGGGCCGTCGCTGACGGCGCTGTATTCGGCTCTGGGGCGTCCGGTGCCGCCGGCACGGTCTGTGTCCGCCTGGGACGTGAACGGCCTCAACGTGACCAGCGACCCGCAGGTGCCGGGGGTGCTCTCCATCACCGGCGCCCTGCAGAACCAGGCGGACTTCATGCAGCCCTGGCCCTACCTCCGGGTGGAACTCACGGACCGCTTCGGCCAGGCGTTGCGTAGCCGCGACTTCAAGCCCGGCGATTACCTGTCGGGGCCCCAAGCCAACACGCTCTTGGCAGCCGGCCAGGCCGTGCGCTTCCGCATCGATATCGCCGACCCCGGCGCCGATGCGGTGGGCTTCACCCTCGCGCCCTGCTTCGACCTGCCCGCCGGACGGGTGTGCTCAGCATCTGAACATGAGTAACTGCTGTCATAGCCCTGAAAAATCCTTCCTTGGATTTTTCAGGTTCGAAAACCGCGAAATGAATTCGCGGTTTTCTCCATTTTTCAATCGCTTAGCCGATTGAAAAATGGCGGTGGATCCTTCCACCGCAGGAACCCTTTGGGTTCCTCTCCTTGAACTTTCCCGCGGCGGGCCCATCCGACGGACGGCGTAAAATTTCGCTGTCAAAAACCTGAAACGCGCGTTGCAGAAAAATTTCAAGCTTTGACAGCCGGAAGATTCTGGCTATTATTTCGCCTCGATCCCAAATCCAAGAACATCTGCGCGCCACATGCGTATAGGGCCGTATTCTCTCCGCAACAACCTGGTGCTGGCGCCCATGGCGGGCGTCACCGACCGGCCGTTCCGCCAGCTGTGCAAGGCGCTGGGCGCGGGCATGGCGGTGTCGGAGATGACCACCTCCCGGCTTGAGCTGCGCGACAGCCTGAAGAGCCGCCTGCGCCGCGACCACGAGGGCGAGGTGGAGCCGCGCATCGTGCAGATCGCCGGCGCGGAGCCGGAGATGATGGCCGAGGCCGCCCGCTTCAACGTGGCCGAGGGCGCCCAGATCATCGACATCAACATGGGCTGCCCGGCGAAGAAGGTCTGCAACAAGGCTGCGGGCTCGGCGCTCTTGCAGGACGAGGAACTGGTGAAGCGCATCCTGGACGCGGTGGTGGCCTCGGTGGACGTGCCCGTGACCCTCAAGATCCGCACCGGCTGGGACCGGGAGCATAAGAACGGCGTGAACATCGCGCAGCTGGCTGAAGACGCCGGCATCCAGGCTCTGGCAGTGCACGGCCGCACCCGGGCGGACCTCTACGCGGGTGAGGCGGAATACGCGACCATCCGCGCCATAAAAGCCGCCGTCTCGATACCGGTGATGGCCAACGGCGACGTGGAAGATCCCAAGAAAGCCGCTCAGGTATTGGCGGAGACGGGCGCCGACGCCCTCATGGTGGGCCGCGCCGCCCAGGGCCGGCCATGGATATTCCGGGAGATCAACCATTACCTCGCGACCGGCAACCTGTTACCGTCGCCGTCCGCTACGGAGATCGGCGAGATCATGCTGGGGCATCTGGAGAACCTCTACGGGTTCTACGGGGAATTCAGCGGCGTGCGGGTGGCCCGCAAGCACATCACCTGGTACTTGAAGACCCTGCCCGAGGCGGGCGCCTTCCGGGATCGGGTGGTGCGGGTCGAGAGCGCGAAAGAACAACAAGCATTGATCCGCGGCTATTTCGCGGACCAGAACATAACGGAGTTGGCAGCATGAGCAATAGGACCGGGGCCCAGCGGGTGCTGGAAGTGGTGGATGGGGGCAATCAGCATGCGGTATCCGGAGCCACCGGCCATTCCCTACGCGAACACGCCGAGAAGACCCTGCGTCGCTATTTCACCGACCTGAACGGCCACGATCCGTCGGGCCTCTACGAGATGGTGCTGGGCGAGATCGAGCAGCCCCTGCTCAAGACTCTCATGGAATACACCCGTGGCAACCAGTCCCGGGCAGCGGCAATTTTGGGTTTAAACCGCAGCACGCTGCGCAAAAAGCTGCGTCAGCACAAGATAAATTCGTAAACGGGCCTTATAGCCCCGGCGAAACCTCGCCTCTATGGCGAGGCTTCGCCCTCACCCTGTAAAATCAGCGCCCCAACACTTCCTGCGCCTCCGGGGCGACCGATGCGGCCAGCCAAGCGCGCACTCCTAAGCGTCTCCGACAAGACCGGCCTCTTGGACTTCGCCCGTGCCCTCGAGGCTCTCGGCGTGGAACTCCTCTCCACCGGCGGCACCGCCAAGCTCTTGCGGGATTCCGGCCTCAAGGTGAAGGACGTGTCCGAGTACACGGGCTTCCCGGAGATGATGGACGGCCGGGTGAAGACCCTGCATCCCAAGGTGCACGGCGGCCTCTTGGGCCGGCGCGGCACCGACGACCAGGTGATGGCCGAACACGGGATACTCCCCATCGACATCCTGGCGGTGAACCTCTATCCCTTCGAGAGCAGCGTGGCGAAACCCGGCTGCACGCTCGAAGACGCCATCGAGAACATCGACGTGGGCGGCCCTGCCATGCTGCGCGCCGCCGCCAAGAACCACGCGGCGGTGACGGTGCTGGTGGACAGCACCGACTACGCGCGCGTGCTGGACGAGTTGCGCGCGAAAGGCGCGGTGAGCGATGCCTTGCGGGCCGAACTCGCGGCCAAGGCTTTCGCCCACACTGCGGCCTACGACGGCGCCATCGCCAATTACCTCACGGGCCTGAAAGCCGGCGGCGGGCACATGCAGTTCCCCGGCAGCTACACGGCCCAGTTCACCAAGCTCTACGACCTGCGCTACGGCGAGAACCCCCACCAGCAGGCGGCGTTCTATGCCGAGCGCGACCCGGCTCCCGGCAGCATGGCCACGGCTCGGCTGCTCCAGGGCAAGGAACTCTCTTTCAACAACATCGCCGATGCGGACGCGGCTCTCGCCTGCGTGCGCAGTTTCAACCCCTCCCTCCCCGCCTGCGTGATCGTGAAGCACGCCAATCCCTGCGGCGTGGCCCTGGGGGCGACCTTGCTGGAAGCCTACGAGCGGGCCTATAGCGTGGACAAGGATTCGGCCTTCGGCGGCATCATCGCCTTCAACCGCCCCCTGGATGTGGACACCGCCGCCAAGATCCTCGCGAACCAGTTCGTGGAAGTGGTGATAGCCCCTGCGATGGACGACGCAGCTGTGAAAGCCTTCTCCGCCAAACCCAACGTGCGGGCACTGATCACAGGTGCTGCCGGGAGCGCGCGGCCGGGGCTGGATTACAAACGCGTGAGCGGCGGCCTCTTGCTGCAGGACACAGATACCGGCGCGGCGAGCGAGAGCGAGCTGAAATGCGTGACCAAGAAGGCGCCCAGCCGTGAGCAGCTGGCGGACCTCGCCTTCGCCTGGCGGGTGGTGAAGTACGTGAAATCCAACGCCATCGTCTATGCGCGCGGCGGACTCACCCTAGGCATAGGCGCCGGCCAGCCGAGCCGGGTCATGAGCGCGCGCATCGCCGCCATGAAAGCCGGCGAAGCCAAGTTCGAGGTGAAGGGCTCCGTGATGGCCTCGGATGCTTTCCTGCCTTTCCGCGACAGTGTGGACGCGGCGGCCGAAGCCGGCATCGCCGCCATCATCCAGCCTGGTGGCTCCATGCGTGACAAGGAGACCATCGCGGCGGCGGATGAGCGCGGCATAGCCATGGTCTTCACCTCTATGCGCCATTTCCGACACTGACACTGACGGGCGTCTTTTGCGCGATTTCATCGTTACTGCCCGCCGCTCCGCTGCTCATTACCCAGTTGGTAACTGCGCTGCTCGCGGCGGTCGCGCCTCGAACTCACGCAAAATCCGCTCCGTCAGCGATAATGGGCATATGAAGCATATGGGGCCGGAACAGACATGAAGGTCTTAGTCATCGGCGGCGGCGGACGGGAGCATGCTCTCGCCTGGAAGCTCGCCCAGTCTCCCCAGGTGGAGAAGGTCTATGTGGCGCCGGGTAATGCCGGCACCGCCCACGAGAAGAGATGCGAGAACGTACGCATCAAGGCCGCTGACCTCAGCGGCCTCCTGGATTTCGCCTTGGGTCAGGGCGTGGGTCTCACGGTGGTGGGCCCGGAGACGCCGCTGGTGCTAGGCGTGGTGGACGTGTTCGCCCAGGCGGGTCTGAAATGCTTCGGCGCGAACCGCCTGGCCGCGCGCCTGGAAGGCTCCAAGGTCTTCAGCAAGGATTTCCTCAAGCGCCATCACATCCCCACGGCGGAATACCAGAGCTTCTCCGACCTGCCGCAGGCGCTCGCCTATGTGCGGGACTGGGGCGCGCCCATCGTGGTGAAGGCCGATGGTCTCGCCGCCGGCAAGGGCGTGGTGGTGGCCACCACCGTCCAGGAAGCCGAAGACGCGGTGCGCCACATGCTGGCAGGCAACGCTTTCGGCGATGCGGGTCACCGGGTGGTGATCGAGGAGTTCCTGGCGGGCGAGGAAGCGAGCTTCATCGTGATGGCCGATGGCGAACATGTGCTGCCGCTCGCCACCTCCCAGGACCACAAGCGCGTAGGCGACGGCGACACCGGCCCCAATACCGGCGGCATGGGCGCTTATTCCCCTGCGCCGGTGGTCTCAGGCGCGGTCCATGAGCGGGTGATGCGCGAGGTGATCCGCCCCACCATCCAGGGCATGGCCAACGAGGGCGTGCCTTACACCGGTTTCCTGTACGCCGGACTCATGATCGCCGCCGACGGCTCCCCCAAGGTGCTGGAATTCAACTGCCGCTTCGGCGACCCCGAGACCCAGCCCATCCTGATGCGCCTCAAGTCCGACCTGGTGACGCTCTGCGAAGCGGCCCTCGAGGGCAGCCTCAACAAGGTGAGCGCCGAATGGGACGGCCACGTGGCCGTGGGTGTGGTGCTGGCGGCGGACGGATACCCCGGGGAATACAAGAAGGGCGACATCATCACCGGCCTGCCGCCCTTCCCCAACGAACGCATCAAGGTGTTCCACTCCGGCACCGCGGAAGAAGACGGGAAGCTCGTGACCAACGGCGGGCGCGTGCTGACGGTGACGGCCCTGGGCGAATCCGTGGCGGACGCGCGCATGCGCGCTTATCACGTGGCGGACGGCATCCGCTGGCCGGGACGTTTCTTCCGCAAGGACATCGGCTGGCGCGCGGTGCAGCGGGAAGAGCAGAGCCCGAATTCGGCAAGGCTGGGCATACACTTCGATAGCACCTGGCCTAAGACTCCCTGAAGATATCGCGCTGAAAAGAATCACAGCTAAAAATCAGAGATTTTGTTCACTGGCTAGGCGCGAGGCAGCGAGCAGACGCAGTGGACACGTAGTCCATGAGCATTGCGAGCTGCCTCGCAACACCGCCAGGGGACAAAAGATCGATTTTTAGCTCATTCGGCTTTGCTGTAGAGGGCGTCGAAGATGGTCTTCCAGGTCTTACCGCCGTCCGGGGATATCTCCCAGAGCTGCCGCACGCTGCCGTTGGACGGTGTCCAGGTCATGCGGGTGGGTTCGAGTTTGCCTTCGTAAACCTGCTCACCCGTGAGCACCATGCGGCCATCCTTCAAGCCGCCTTCCAGCACCACCAGGGTGCCGCTGGAATCCACCCAGGTCTGATGCCAGAGCTTGCGGGGGGCATCGTACATGGCGAAGCTGCCGCCGGTGCCGCCCTCGACGCTGGTCCATTGCTCCTGCAGCACGCAGCCGCCGTAAGCCTTCGCGATGTGGTCCCGGCCGATGAGCTTGCCGCCGGCGGAACTCACGTTCCAGTCGCCCAGCCAGAAATCGAACTGCTTATACGTGAGGTCCGCGCAGGCTGCATAGCCTAAGCCAGGCAACAGGCTTAAGCAGAGCAAGAGGGCGGTACGTGTGGGCCAGGTCATGGGGCCTCCTAGGGGATCCAGATCGTCATCATGTATGACCCGGGGGCAGCGCCCAAAGTTCCATCCCTGAAACGGCGACGCCCCGAGCCCATGGGACACGAGGCGTCGTTCGTGGGCAAAAAAGCCTGTTCTACTGGCGTTTCATGGAGTCGAAGAACTCGCCGTTGGTCTTGGTCTCCTTGAGCTTGTCCAAGAGGAACTCGCTCGCGGCCAGCTCGTCCATGGGATGCAGGAGCTTGCGCAGGATCCATATCTTCTGCAGCTCGTCCTGCGGCACCAACAGTTCCTCGCGGCGCGTGCCGGAGCGGTTGATGTTGATGGCCGGGAACACACGCTTCTCGGCGATGCGGCGGTCCAGGTGTATCTCGGAGTTGCCGGTGCCCTTGAACTCCTCATAGATCACGTCGTCCATGCGCGAACCGGTCTCGACCAGCGCGGTGGCGAGGATGGTGAGCGAGCCGCCCTCTTCGATGTTACGGGCCGCGCCGAAGAAGCGCTTGGGGCGCTGCAGGGCGTTGGCGTCCACGCCGCCCGTGAGCACCTTGCCGGAAGCCGGCACCACGGTGTTGTAAGCGCGCGCCAGGCGGGTGATGGAATCGAGCAGGATGACCACGTCGCGCTTGTGCTCGACGAGGCGCTTGGCCTTCTCGATGACCATCTCGGCGACCTGCACGTGGCGGGTGGCAGGCTCGTCGAAGGTGGAGGACACGACCTCGCCCTTCACGGAGCGCTGCATCTCGGTGACTTCCTCGGGCCGCTCGTCGATGAGCAGCACGATGAGATAGACGTCGGGATAGTTGGCGCCGATGCTCTGGGCGATGTTCTGCAACATCATGGTCTTGCCGGCCTTGGGCGGCGAGACGATGAGGCCGCGCTGGCCCATGCCGATGGGCGCGACCATGTCGATGATGCGGGCGGTAATGTCTTCGGTGGAGCCATTGCCGCGCTCCATCTTGAAGCGGCGCTTGGGGAACAGCGGCGTCAGGTTCTCGAACAGCACCTTGTTCTTGGCGTTCTCGGGAGGATCGAAGTTGATGTGATCCACCTTGAGGAGCGCGAAATAGCGTTCGCCTTCCTTCGGGGGGCGGATCTTGCCGGCCACGGAGTCGCCGGTGCGCAGGTTGAAGCGACGTATCTGGCTGGGCGAGACGTAGATGTCATCCGGCCCGGCGAGATACGAGCCTTCGGCGGAGCGCAGGAAGCCGAAGCCGTCCTGCAGGATCTCCAGCACGCCGTCGCCGGAGATCTCCTCGCCGTTGCGCGCGTGCGCCTTGAGGATGGAGAAGATGACGTCCTGCTTGCGCGAACGTGCCATGCCTTCGAGTCCCATGGACTCGGCCAATTCGATGATGGCTTCGGCCGGCCTGCGTTTGAGTTCTGTGAGGTTCATAACTGTTGATTACTCGGATTTTTGGTTAGTTGCCCGGCGGGAACCGGGTGGGGATGGATAGGGAAATGTTCTGGTGGATGTCTTGCATGACTGCAACCGGCGGCGTACCCCGTCCCCGGTTCACAGGTTGGTCTCGATGAAAGCAGCGAGCTGCGACTTGGACATGGCGCCGACCTTCTGGGCGTGCACGTTGCCGTCCTTGAACATCATGAGCGTCGGGATGCTGCGGATGCCGTACTTCTGGGTGACTTGCTGGTTCTCGTCGACGTTGACCTTGGCGATCTTGAGCTTGCCCTGGTAGTCGCCGGCGATCTCATCGAGGATGGGGGCGATCATCTTGCAGGGACCGCACCACTCGGCCCAGTAATCCACCAGCACGGGGACGCTGGACTTCAGCACGTCGTTCTCAAAATTGGCATCGCTGGTATACACGATATGGTCGCTCACGGTTAAAAAGCCTCCTTAACGGCTCGAAATCTTACGGTTGGGCGGGTACGGGCAGGCGCGTGATATTCCGAAAATCGGCGGGATGATGTGACGGGACGTGCCGGTTAAGGCACAATATCGCGGCTTGCTCGCAGCGCTGGGTAATGGAACCTGGTGAATCGCTTGGAAAAACAGCCCGTACGGGGCACAGGCGACAAGGCGTTATGTGGGATATTTGAGCCCAATCCCGCCCAGAATGCAAGCCCCGCCGCCAACCATGGATTCCGCACATTGAGCGACCTTAAATTCGAGAGCCTGGGGCTGGCCGAGCCGTTACTGCAGAGCGTGCGGGAAGCGGGCTTCAAGGGCTGTACCCCGATCCAGGCGGAGACCCTGCCGATAGCGCTCGCCGGACGCGACGTCGCCGGCCAGGCGCAGACCGGCACCGGCAAGACCGCCGCTTTCCTCCTGGCCCTGTTCCAGCATCTGCTCAACCACCCCGCTCCCGCCTCCCGCCGCCACGACCATCCCCGCGCCCTCGTGGTCGCCCCCACCCGCGAACTGGCAGTGCAGATACACAAGGATGCGGTGCAGCTCGGCAAGTATTCCGGCATCAGCATGGCGGTGGTGTACGGTGGTGAGGACTACGAGAAGCAGCGCGAGCGCGTGGCTTCCGGCGTGGACGTGCTCATCGGCACGCCAGGCCGGCTCATCGACTACATGAAGCAGCACGTGTTCGACCTGCGCAACACCCAGGTGCTGGTGCTGGACGAAGCGGACCGCATGTTCGACATGGGCTTCATCGCCGACATCCGCTACCTCTTGCGCCGCCTGCCGCACCCGACCGAGCGCTTGAGCATGCTGTTCTCGGCGACGCTCTCGCACCGGGTGCTTGAGCTCTCCTACGAACACATGAACAACGCCGAGTTCGTACGCATCGAACCGGACAAGGTGACCGCCGACAACGTGCGCCAGGCGCTGTACTTCCCCGCCAGCAATGAGAAGCTGCCGCTGCTCGTCGGCCTGCTGCGCAAGATCGACCCGCACCGCACCATGGTGTTCGTGAACACCAAGCGCGTCGCGGAAGACGTGGTGGCCATGCTCAACGGCAACGGCTACAAGAGCGAGGTGCTCTCGGGCGACGTGCCCCAGAACAAGCGCCTGCGCCTCCTACGGGAATTCACCGCCGGCGAGCTGCCGGTGCTGGTGACCACTGACGTGGCCTCCCGCGGCCTGCACATCCCGGACGTGAGTCACGTGATCAACTACGACCTGCCCCAGGACGCGGAAGACTACGTGCACCGCATCGGCCGCACCGCCCGGGCCGGTGCCTTCGGCGATGCCCTGAGCTTCGCCTGCGAGGAATATTCCTTCTCGCTGCCGGACATCGAGCAATACATCGGCCACTCCATCCCCCGGGAAGCCATGAGCGCAGACTTGCTGCCGGAACTGGCGCCGCCGGAGAAACGCGAACGCTACCGGCCCCTGCATCCGAGTGGTGGCAGACGCGGAGGTGGAGGCGGCGGTGGACGTCGCAGCGGAGGTGGTGGTGGGGGTGGGCGAGGACGCAGTGGCGGCGGCGGACGCGGCCGACGCTAAAGAGAGAGGCACACAGGCGTGGGTGAGTCTTAAAGAAGACCAACGCCTTAATCTTGCTCGTCTGGCAACAACTCCGCGAAAGTCTCGATGGCGGAAAACTCCGCGATATCCCGCGCTGGCCGCTGCGAGTCCGGCCGGCGCATAGCCACGATGTGGCGTATGCCGTAATCCCGGGCCGCTCTAAGCACCGGCAGGCTGTCGTCCGCGAACAACGTCTTCTCGGGGTCGAAGGGCTCCGTCGCCTGCAGGCTGTGCCAGAACTCCGCCGTCTCCTTGGGATACCCCAGATCATGGGAGGAGACGATGCGGTCGAAATGGCTCTCGATCCGTGTGCGCTCGAGCTTCAGGTTGAGCACGTCCTCGTGGGCGTTGGTGACGAGCACCAGGCGCTTGCCCAACGCCCGCACCTTCTCCAAGAACTCTTCCGCATGGGGCAGCACCTTGATGAGATGCTCCACCTCCCGCTTCAGGGTCACGAGGTCCATGTCCAGTTCCCGGGACCAGTAATCCAGGGAGTACCAGGCGAGGGTGCCCTCCACCGCCCGGAAACGCGGTGTCAAAAGCTCCAGGGAGGCGGCCGCGCTCATGCCGTGGCGCTCACCGAAACGCAGCGGCAGGTGCTCCAACCAGAAGTGGTTGTCGAAATGCAGGTCCAGCAGCGTGCCGTCCATGTCCAGGAACACGCTCTCGACGGCTGACAGATCGGGAAGCCTTTTCGCGCTCGCATGCATGGCAGCTATCATATACTCACGTCCGCATATATCAGCGAAGGATCCTGCCCGTGACCGGACCCGATGAGAAGTTGCTGGCCCCACTCCTGGATATCGCCCGTTCGGCGAGCCAGCAGATCATGCGCATCTACGCCACGGATTTCGATGTGGCCACGAAGGCGGACCAGTCGCCGGTCACGGAAGCGGACCTGGCGGCTCACCAGGTGATCGTCACGGATCTCAAGCGCATCACCCCGGACATCCCGGTGCTCTCGGAGGAATCCGCCGACATCCCTTACGCGGAGCGGCGTCGCTGGGACAGCTACTGGCTGGTGGACCCCCTGGACGGCACCAAGGAATTCATCAGCAAGAACGGCGACTTCACGGTGAACATCGCCCTGGTGCAGAACGGCGAGCCGCTGGTCGGCGTGGTGCATGTGCCCGCCACGGGCCTCTCCTATTACGGCTGCGTGGGTGTGGGTGCTTTCCGTCGCGACCAGGACGGCCAGGCCTCCCCCATCCACGTGCGCAAGCTTATCCCGGATGCGCCGGTGAAGGTGGTGGCGAGCCGCTCCCACCGGGGTGAACTGCTGGACGGCTATCTCGAGAAACTGGGTGCCCACACCACCGTCTCCCGCGGCAGCTCCCTGAAGTTCTGCCTGGTGGCGGAAGGCGCGGCGGATGTGTATCCGCGTCTCGGGCCCACCTCCGAATGGGACACGGCCGCGGGCCATGCGGTGCTCACGGCGGCGGGCGGCCAGGTGATAGGCGTGGACGGCGCGCCGCTGCGCTATAACACGAAAGACTCACTGCTGAACCCGCACTTCATCGCCTGTGCGGATGCTGCACGGGACTGGCGTAGTTATCTCTAAAAGGAAACGCCGACTTGCGTCAGCGTTTTATAGTCATTCCTTCAAAAGCCGGTCCGAAGCGTCGCGGCCGTTCTCGGGCATCCATGCCCTCCACGGTATAAGACCGTCCCTGGTCAAAAGCGAAGGCGCCGAGCGCACGCTTACAGGGACGTAGGCGGTAGAGCAACGCAGGAGCAGTTGCCGAGTAGCTTCGGGCGGGCTTTTCAGTCCTTACCCAGCATCCCGTCTTTGAGGTCGCTGGTGGGCGGCTTCGGGCCCAGGAAGACCCGCATCAGAGCCTTGTGGAAATCCTCGCCGGGGATGTTGCCGCGGAAGCTGCCGTTCCAGCTGATCTGGGTGCCCTGCCCCGGCACGTAATCCATGGTCACCACATCGTCCTTCTTGGAATCGCTGAACCAGGCGATGAGCTGCTCGATCTGATCGTGCAGCGCCTCGTACTTGTCCGGGTTGTTCGCCTTGAAGTCATCGTGCCAGGCGTCGGCGAACTGTTCCTTGCTGACCTCGTAGATCATGTGCATGAGGATGCGGTCAGGGGTAGCGGCGGCGGCGATGGCATCCGCGTCCGTGCTCTTCTGGGGCAGGTACAAGCCGCCCACGTAGATCTTGATGAAGAATTTCTTGCGCAGGCCGATGCCGTTCAACACCAGGTTGGCGCCCGCCACCTCAGCGGAATCCGGCACCGTCACACCCGCGAGGTCCGCGGCGCTCGCGCCGGCGGTCATGCAGAGGGCGAAGAGGAAGATCGCTGTACGTCTCATGGGCTGCTCCCCGATTGGTTATGACGGCGTCTCAAGCCTAACACCAAGGACCCAAGCCCTACTGCAGGTGCTGCTTGAAGAACGCCAGTGTGCGTTTCCAGGCGTCCTTGGCCACCGCCGGCTGGTAGTGCTCGCCCGAGGGGTTGGCGAAGGCGTGGCCGGCGCCGGGGTACTCGTGGATGTCTGCGTTCACGCCGGCCTGCTTCAGGGCATCCTGGAAATTCAGCACGTCCGCCACGGTGATACCCATGTCCTCTTCGCCGAAGAGGCCGAGTAGCGGCATCTTGAGAGTGGCGAGGACCTTCACGTCGGTCACCGGCTGGCCGTAGTACATCACCACCGCGTTGAGCTTGTCTGGGAAGAGCAGGCCCGTCTGCAAGGACCAGCCACCGCCGAAGCACCAACCGATGACACCCATGCGGCTCGCATGCTCGTGGTCATGCAGATAGGCATAGGCCTGTCTCAAGTTGTCTTTGGCCGTGTCCTTGTTGCCCATGACTTCCATCATGTATTTCTTGGCGTCATCCGGCGTCTGGGCGGACTGGCCGTTGTAGAGGTCCACCGCCAAAGTCTCATAGCCCTCGCCTGCCAGTCGGTCCGCCATGCGGCGGATGTTGTCGTTCAGCCCCCACCACTCGTGGATCACGATGATGGCGGGCAGCGTGCCCTTGGCGCCGGTGGGCCGGCTGAGATAGCCCTTCACTTCCTTGCCCCCCGCGGTGGCGTAAGTGACGTCGCTACCGGTGACGGGCTGCGAAGGCTTCTCCACCGCGCCCGCGCTGGGCACGGGCATGTCGGAAGCGTGCATGGCGGCCATGGCCGCCATGTAATCCGCATCGCT
The DNA here is from genome assembly GCA_036000105.1 of Gammaproteobacteria bacterium. Classification (GTDB taxonomy): domain Bacteria; phylum Pseudomonadota; class Gammaproteobacteria; order Natronospirales; family REEB76; genus DASUBN01. The sequence continues at coordinate 158,915 of DASYGE010000002.1, read as the reverse complement.
CATGGAAGCGGCATAAACGGCCGGAGCGAGGCACAGAAGGATGGGGAGGAACGTCCAGGACAACATGGCGCGCATGGGGATCTCCTAAAGGCTTAGTTACCTTCGTAGACACAACCGGATGTGCAGGTCTCGGCGATCACGACTTTCGTGAGACCCGGCAGCGTAGGCTTCAGCTTCTGCCAGATCCAGCGGGCCAGGTTCTCACTGGTGGGGTTGTCGAGACCAGGCACGTCGTTCAGATAGCGGTGGTCCAGCGCCTCGAACACCGGCCCGAAAGCCAGCTTGAGGTCCGCGAAATCCATGATCCAACCGGTCTTGGCGTCCACCGGGCCGGACACGTACACGTCCACCCGGAAGGAATGGCCGTGCAAGCGGCTGCATTTGTGGGTGGCCGGCAGGTTCGGCAGGCGGTGGGCCGCCTCGATATGAAAGACCTTGAATATCTCCATGGCCCATTATCGCCGTTGGCGGATACCGCCGAAAGCCCCCGTGTTACCCTAATTGGCTGATAGACGGGGCATGCCTGCGCATGGGAAAAGACTCCAAGAAGATCCGCGAACAGATCGTCCAGCTCAAACTGGAGCATCACGACCTGGACGTGGCCATCGGTCGCCTGGCGGAGGACCCTTTGAGCAATGAGCTGCAGGTCTCACGCATGAAGAAGCGCAAGCTGCAGCTCAAGGACTACATCGCGCGCCTCGAGAGCATGCTCATCCCGGACCTGGACGCGTGATAGACCTGCACCTGCATTCCCACGCCTCCGACGGCACCCTCTCCCCCGCCGAACTCGTGTCCCTGGCCGCCGCCCGCGGCGTGAAACTCATGGCCCTCACGGACCATGATTGCCTGGACGGTGTCGCGGCAGCTCAAACCGCTTGCACCGCCGCCGGCATCCGCTTCCTGCCGGGGGTTGAGATCTCCGTCAGCTGGGAACGCAAGACCCTGCACATCGTGGCCATCGGCATCGATCCGCAGCATGCCGGGTTGCAGGCCGGTCTCGCGCGCCTTCAAGCGGTGCGGGATGTACGTGCCCTCGAGATCGGTCGCCGTCTGGAGGCTCATGGCATCGCGGGGGCCTATGCGGGCGCCCAGGCCCTCGCCGGGGAAGCTCGCCTCACCCGTACCCACTTCGCCCGCTTCCTGTTTAAAGCCGGCCATGTGAAAGACGAAGCTCAGGCCTACAGAAAGTATCTGGGTCGCGGCAAACCCGGCCACGTGCCGGCGGAATGGGCGAGCCTGGAGGAATGCATCCACTGGATACACGCAGCCGGCGGGCTGGCGGTGCTGGCCCACCCGCTGCGTTACGGCCTGACGCGCGCCTGGCTCGTCAAAGCTCTCACGGCCTTCAAGCAGGCGGGGGGCGATGCCATGGAAGTGGTGAGCGGCCGCACCAACCCGGATGACGTGGCGGTCTCAGCTCACCTGGCGAAGCGCTTCGAACTCATGGGTTCCGTAGGCTCGGATTTCCACGCACCCTCGCGCTGGCTGCACCCGGGTGTGGAGATGCCGTTGCCGGAAGGTATTGCGCCGGTGTGGGAGAAATTCCTGAACTAGACAGCTTGGGCGCTCACGTATACCCAGGCATCCATCCCTGACCGCAGCCTGATACTTATCCGCTTGTAGTCCTTGGTCTCGTAGCCGTCGGCCGCCGCCAGCTCCTCCGGCGTGATGGCGAACACCGTGCCATGCACCTCATGGGCGGGATCGTCGCTGGGGATCATGATCCGATGCACAGCGAGGCCGCTGGTGGCGAGTACGTAGAGATCGGTGATCTTCACTTCGGACAAGCGATGACCCAAGACGCTGTCCAGACTGCCCCTTAGCTTCCTGCCGAAGGTAGCGATCTGTACGGCTTCCTGCTGCAGCGTGCCATAGCTAAACAAACGCTCGCTATAGGCATCAGTCATGATCTCGATCAGGAGTTCATGCGCTCGCGGGGCATAGTCCTCAACAGTTCATCGACGGACACCGTCGCCACCAACACATCCTCGGCATCTTCCACCGGTTCGGAACCCAGCCAGTCGCCGCGCAACTTGCCTCGTGCACCGAGCCCTTGGAAATCGAACTGCCGCGGGTCCAGGAGATGCTCCGGCACCACGTCGCTCAAGGCCGCGAAGATGGAGTTGCTGCGGCCCGGATGGGTACGTTCCCACTCGACCAGCATGGTCTTGATCGCCTTGCGCTGCAGGTGCTCCTGGGAGCCGCACAGGTTGCAGGGGATGATGGGGAACTCCCGCAAGTGTGCGTACTTGGCGATGTCTTGCTCCTCCACGTAGGCCAGAGGCCGGATCACCACATGGCGGCCGTCGTCCGAGAGCAGCTTAGGCGGCATGCCGCGCAGCTTGCCGCCGTAGAAGAGGTTCAGGAAGAAAGTCTCCAGGATGTCGCCCCGATGATGGCCCAAGGCTATCTTGGTGATGCCGTTCTCGGCGGCGAACTTGTAGAGCGCACCGCGCCTGAGACGCGAGCACAGGCTGCACATGGTCTTGCCTTCCGGGATCACCCGCTTCACCACGCTGTAGGTGTCCTGCTCCAGGATATGGAACGGCACGCCCAGGGCCGTGAGATATCCCGGCAGCACATGTTCGGGGAAATCCGGCTGCTTCTGGTCCAGGTTCACCGCCAGGAGTTCGAACTCCACCGGCGCGCTCTGCTTCAGCTTCATGAGGATGTCGAGCAGCGTGTAGGAATCCTTGCCGCCGGACAGGCAGACCATGACCTTGTCGCCGGCCTCGATCATGTTGAAATCCTGGATCGCTTTACCTACACCGTGGCGCAGGCGTTTCTCCAGTTTCTTCTGGTTGACCGATAGCTTTTTCGTGGGGGCGACTTGCATAGGAGTATTTTACCGTATGGCAGCCCCACCACCCGCAATAAACCCCCACACTGACGGGTCCAAGGGTTAACAAGACGGAGGCTTAAAGATGCGATCTGCTGCGTGGATAGTGCCGGTTATGGGGCTGATGGCCATTGATGCCCCGGCTGCGCCACAGACTATCGTGAGCCCCGAGACCCGGGTGAACCTGATGGAGCTTTATACCTCCGAGGGCTGCAGCGACTGCCCTCCGGCGGAGGAGTGGCTCTCGGGCTTCACCGATGACCGGCGCCTATGGAAGCAGCTCGTGCCCGTGGCCTTCCATGTGGACTACTGGGATGAACAGGGCTGGAAGGACCCTTTCGACAGCCACGCATATACCCAGCGCCAGCAGGCGATCTCCGCCCAAGCCGGCACCCGCACCATCTACACGCCGGAGTTCGTGTTGAACGGCAGCGAGTGGCAGAACTTCTTCAACCACCTGCCCTTGAGCCTGCCGGATCCCAGCAAGGCAGGTGTGCTCAGCCTCACGGCCGACGGTCACAAGGTGCGGGTGCATTTCGCCCCCAGCACACCTCTAGCGGAGCGGCTGGAAGCCCATGTGGTGCTCCTGGCCCTCGGCGTGGATGTGCATGTGGGTGCAGGCGAGAACGCCGGCGCGGTGCTGAGCCACGATTTCCTGGTGCTGAGTTACAGCCGCGCAGGGCTGACGAGCGGCAAGGGCGGCTATGACACACAGGTGGTGCTCGCGCCCTCCCCGGTCAAAGCAGCGCGCTATGCCCTGGCGGGCTGGGTGTCGAAAGTGGGCGATACAGCGCCGCTACAGGCGGTGGGCGGCTGGTCAGCGGCGATTCCCTGAGCCCCGATGGCTCAGTGGTTCTTCTTGCAGACCGGCTCAGCTTGAGTGGGGTCCTGGATATCCGGCGCTGATGCGAATGCGCAGACATAGGTGACCCCGGCACTGGTCTTGACCGTGTAATTGGCCAGGGCGAAATCGGAAGGCCGGGGCCCTGATTCAGAATAAGCGGTGCTCAAGATGACTACATCATCGGGTGACATGCCGAGGGCGCGCGCCGCATCCGCACGGGTGCTGCCTTGGGCGCCCATGTACGCACATCCAGACAGGAAGACGGAGGCCACGCAGAGCCCCCCAAAGATCCGGAAAATCCCCATCACTGCCTATCCCCTGGTCTAAAAGCCCATGATGCCTGGGCTTCATTACTCTTCCGTGAATCGAGTCACAGTCTGGCTGAGCTGCCCGCCCAGGTCAACGGATTTAGGCCCCGCAATCCTGACAGGATAAGTAGGGATTTCCTCACAACCCGGTCTTGTGTACGCGAAATATGCCTGGTCCTGGGCGCTGCCTTCCTAGTGGCGCATGCCGCCTGAGCCGGCGGTCTCCTCGCGCAGCGCCTGGTGTGTATCGCGCAGATCCAGGCCGCTACGGGTCTCGGGATAAGGCGCCGTCATGAGCCCCTGCCACACGATGCGATTGAACCCCACCGCATCCACCCGATCCTCACTGCTGAAATCCATGCCCCTGGTCTTGGCGGCCCAGTATGCGGCGCTGTGGCTGGAATGAGGCACCGGTGCCCCTGGCTGCACCGGGATGGGCAACTTGGTGCCGGCGAGCAAGGCCGAGGGTGTCGCGCTGAAGCTCCAATCCGCCTGCTTGAGATCGAAGACATCCGCCATGGGGCGCGCGTTGGCGTCGAAGATGCTCAAGTGATCCATGCCCAGCACATCCTCGATGGTGCGCAGCATGTTCACGGTGGTGTAGTAGTCGCTGACCACCGCGTCATGCTTCACGTATGGCCCCACGATGTAGGCGGTGCTGCGGTGGGCATCCACATGATCTGGTCCGTCCTGGGCGTCATCCTCCAGGATGAAGATCAGGGTGTCCTTGCCATAGCGGCTCGCCGCCACCGCCTGTATGAGCCGGCCCACCGCGTAATCGTTATCTGCCTGCTGCAGCTCCGGTGTGTTCACCCCATCCAGAGTGCGCCCGAAATTCCCCATGTGATCCCCCGGCAACCACAACAGGGACAGGGCCGGCAGCTTGCCATCCTTGATGAAACCCGAGAACTCTCGCTGCCACTCCTGTTCCCGATAGAAATCCGGGAAGGCCGTGTCGAAACTGCGGTAGTAGGGATCGCTGATCTGCAACAGATCCGGGAACGCCGGGAACATCACCTGCAAGTGATGGGCATAGGCGGAAGTATCCAGGGGGATGCTGTGCGGATCGTCAGGGTCATAGCGGGTGGCGTCGCCCTCCATGCCGTAGTTGCGCACCGTGAGCCCGGCACGCAATGCCGAACTCCAGAGATAGCCCTGCTGCAGCTGCCCGCCGGGACCGTCCACCCCGGCCACGTCGCCGGTGCCCGGCAAGAGATCCGCATCCTTGGGTGTGCCCGGGTTCGCCGCTTCGCGCTCTTGTTGCGTGGCGTAGGCCACGTTCACGCCGCGGTTGATCCCGGTGGTATCGCCCGACACGCCACGGTTGGCGTAAGCCGCGGGCACGGTCTTGACCCCCTGGTCGCTCTCCCGGGCCGCCGTGCTCCAGGGCCAGCCCTCGCTGCTCACTTCGCCGGAGACGTAGAAGTTATCCAGGTCCACGAAGCCGCCGGCGACTGCGTGGAAATTGGGCGTGATCTTCTGGCCGAACTCCGTGATCTTGGGGTCGCCGTTGCCCTTGCCGAGATCCCCGAGGATCTGGTCGTAGGTACGGTTCTCCTTGATGATGTAGATCACGTGCTTGATCTTCTGCCGCAACGCAGCCATCACCTGCTGATCGGCAGGCACCGGTGGCGCGCCGAAGTCGTCGTTGGCCATCACCTGCTGGGTGAGCGTCGCCAACTGGCTCTCGGACGGTACCGGTAGGGTCTGGAAGCCCGCCTTCTCCAGTTGCAGGATGTACTGGTTATGGGCGAAGGATTCCACCGGATGGCCGCGGTGGTTGGGGTTCGCAGGGTTCGGTCCGGGATTGCTGCGGCTGTTCACCACGTAGAGCGCCGACCTGAGTCGCCCCATCACCACCGCCTGGGGATACCAGCCCGTGGGTATCAATCCGAGTACGGCGGGCGACGGCCGGTCCAGCGCCACTACCGCCACCGAATTGGCACCGCCGTTGGTCACATAGAGACGCGTGCCATCGGTTGAGAACGCGAGACCGTTGGGCGCCACGCCTCTATAGGTATAGGAAGGGTTCACCAGGCCCGGGGGCGCCAGGGTCGGTATGGTCCCTGTCACCTGGTTCTTGCCCGTGTCTATCACCGCCACCACATCGCTGTTGTCACAGGCCACATACAGATGAGTCTGTGCCGCGTCCAGCAGCATCTTGCTCGGAGTGCCTTTCAGAGGAATGCGCGTCTGGAGCGCAGGCGCGGTACCTGAGATATCCACCACATCCACTTCCCTATCCCGCTGGCTTCCCACATAGGCGGTGGCATTACCCTTGATGGAGACCCAGAACGGGTTCTCGCCGCCCGCGGTGCCGGATGCGCCGCCGGACTTGCCGGGACGCAGATCCAACTCACCGACGACTTTGTTTGAATCGAGGTCCACGACGGAGACGGAGTCGTTGTAATAGTTCGTGACCACCAGGCGTTTGCCATCCGCCGTCACCGCGAGGCCCGCCGCCACCGGTGGCGTGTCGATGCCGTTCGCGGTGGTATGGCCGAGCGTTATGGGTGGGCTGGGTTCCACCCAGGAGCCCGCGGCCTGCTCGTACACGTGCACGTCGTCGTCCATGCCGCCGGAGACATAGAAATGCGCGCCGTCCGGCGCGAAAGCCAGTCCTGCGAAGGTATTGGGTACCTGGATCACTTGTACAGGCTTCGGCTTCGCGCCGCTCACGTCGTACACGAAGACATACTCGTTGGAGTCGGCGGGTACCTGCTTGCCGGCGGCGTTGTTCAGGCGGTTGTAACCACTGGTGAGGATCAGTAGCATCTTGCCATCGGGGCTCAAGGCCTCGCTCATGGCCTGGCCGACGGTGTAATCCGGGAAATCCCGCAGATGAGGATTGAGAGGCTCGAACGTGGAACCGGGCGCAGCCAAGGGCGTGATGAACTGGCCGGTGGGGATTCTCGTCCGATCCACTGCATCATCCGCATCCGCCCAGGCGGTGGAAGTTATCAGCAGAGAAAGGCCGAAAGCGGCAAGGAAAGCACGGCGGACTTGCATGGCGGTTCTCCGGTATCCCTAGGAGAGACAGGGATTCTACACGGGAGTTCCCGCTGGCTTTCAGCCGCGCGATTTCACAAAATTGCGGCGAATCTGATGCGAGACCGATTTAGACCGACGCCAGATCTTTCATGGATTTGAACTGGGCCTTATCGGCCTTGTATCCCAGCACCACATCCAGCGGCGTGAACTTGTTGACGCCGGTGGACAGCTCGATGTCCTTGGCCTGGAACTGGCCGGGGTGCTCGTATCCCGCGGTATGGGCCAGGGACACCAGCTCCTTGCGGAAGCCCTTGATGTAGTTGGCGGCGCGGACAGATTTGAGGTTCACATCCAGGCCCGCCTGGCGCCACTCGCTCATGGTGGTCACGCCCGTGGGGCAATGGCCCGTGTGGCAGTTCTGGGACTGGATACAGCCGATGGACATCATGGCTTCCCGCGCCACGTTCACCATGTCGCAACCCATGGCGAAAGCCACCACCGCCCGGTCCGGGAAGCCGAGCTTGCCGCTGCCTATCCAGGCCACGTCCTTGGAGACGCCGGCCTTCTGGAACACCTGATAGACCCGCGCGAAACCGATCTTGAAGGGCAAGGACACGTGGTCGGTGTAGGTGAGCGGCGCGGCGCCGGTGCCCCCTTCGCCGCCGTCTATGGTGATGTGGTCCGGCCCCTCTTTGCGCTTCTTCATGCGGCGCGCCAGTTCCTCCCAGAACTCGATCTCGCCGATGGCGGACTTGATGCCCACCGGCAGGCCAGTGCGATCGGCGATACGCTCGATGAAATCGATCATCTGATCCACGTCGCCGAACTCCGCATGGGAGTTGGGCGAAATGCAATCCTGGTACGCAGGCACATGGCGGGTGGCGGCGATCTCCGGTACCACTTTGACCCCGGGCAGCACGCCGCCCTTGCCGGGCTTCGCGCCCTGGGAGAGCTTGATCTCGATGGCGCGTATCTGCGGATACTTGGCGCATTTCTCCGCCAGGATATCCATGGAGAACTTGCCACCCTTGTCGCGCACGCCAAAGTAGCCGGTGCCGATCTCGAACACCACGTCACCGCCCAACAAATGGTAAGGGCTCAAGCCGCCCTCGCCGGTGTTATGGAAGCAGTTGGCCATCTTGGCGCCGAGGTTCAGGGCCGAGATGGCGTTCCGGCCCAGAGCACCGAAGGACATGGCGGAGATGTTCACCACCGAGGTCGGGCGCCAGGCGCGCTTGCGCTTGTGGCTCTTGCCCAGCACCTTGAGGCAGGGCACAGCACTGGGGTCGCCATTGAGGTGCACGGCCTTGCTCTCAGAGAAGGGGAAGGCGACGTTCTTGATGATGGGGTAACCGGTGGAATATTGCTGCTCTTCGGTGCCGAACCCGAAGTTGTTGTTCTGGCCCTTGGCGGTAGCGTAGATCCAGCGCCGCTCGCTGCGGTTGAAAGGCAGCTCTTCCTTGTCGTCAGCCACCCAGTACTGGCGCAGCTCCGGCCCGATGAGCTCCATGAAATAACGCAGATGGCCGATGACCGGGTAGTTGTGCACCACCGCGTGGGGCCGCTGCAGCACGTCGTGCACGAACACGAGGGCCAGGAAGACCAGGATCGCGGCCACTATCCACAGGAAGATCAGCATAGTCACTCCCCCGCGTTAAATTCTCCCTAAAGCATAACCCGAAAAGCCGTCGCAAAAGTGTAGCGAGCGCGGGTAGGACGAGGCGCACGGCGGCGAGAAACCGGAGTGTACTTTTCAGTACATAAGGGTTCGCCGCATGCGGCGAACGGGTGAACAGGACGTTCACCCCGGACCGTGAGCGTAGCAGGATGGCGTAGCGAACGGACGTGCTCGCCGCTCTCGGGCGTCCTGCCCTCCGCGGCATGTGGGCATCCTGCCCCGAACAAAGTCATACCAAGCGCAGCAGCTTTTGCGGTGACTTTAGAATTCTCTCTTGAAGACGACATTGATACCCTGCCGCGCTCCGGCCATACCGTAGATGGCGATGGAACCGGTCTGGTCCGTATATAAGGCGAACCCCAGGTAAACCCCGGCCTGGCTGCCGGCACTGAAAGTGCGGTACTGGCTCGCGGGTGGGCCGCTGTCGGTCTGGTTGCCGGCGATGTTCTGATAGTAGGCGCCGCCCATGACACGCCAGGGCCCGTAGTTCAGCACCGGTCCCGCCGTGACCCAGGCTTCGTACCAGACGATCTCCGACTGCCGCACGAAACTGCTGCCGGTCACGTCGTGCCAGGTGTAATCCCCTTGCACCGAGAAGTTGAGATAGTCGCCGGTGCTGGATTCGTAGCGGGCACCCAGCCCCAGGTAACGGCCGGTGTAATCCTGCAGGGAGGCCACAGGATCACCGTCCACGCCCAAGGTGAGATAGCCGCCATGCAGGTTCAGGTCGAAGTCCGGCGCCACGGGCTCGTTGTAGCCTATGCCGTAGCGCCCCACGTGGGCTCTGTGTTCGCCATCCGGATAATCGAAGTCGGTCTGAAAACGGCCCAGTTCCAAGAGCGTGCTGCCGCCCAGCGCATAGGGATCGTCATAGGCGAAGGCAGGGCCAGCCATAAAGAAGGCGGGCAGCAGGAGATATAGAAGACGTGGAGACATGGGTATCCCGGGTCAGGACTGCCTGCAAGCTTACAGGGTATAGACCCGGGATATGCCCGGAATATTCTAGCCGGGCCTGGCTGCCACAGAGGTACTAATGCACGTTCTTCATGATGGCCGTGATGCGGCCCTGGTTCATGATCTGTTTCTTCTCGATAGCGGCGGCAGCTTTCTGGGCGGCCTCGGCATTCACCGGGCTACCTACGACGATGACACCCACCATGCCGAACAGATTGTGCGGCGTGCATTGGTAGATATACACCCCAGGCTTGGTGAACGTGACAGTCAGGGGCTGGGAGATATCGCTCTTCCAGGGCGTGGCGCCCTCAGGCATGAACACGGACTCGCTGTTATGACCCTGGTCCGTCGGCTGGAAGGTCACCGTATCGCCCGGCTGGATGAGCAGATACGAAGGGCCATAGACGAAGGCTCCGTCGGGCCCGTTGTTGAGCTCCTGTATGACGTGGTCGGCAGCGTAGAGGCTCGCGCCGAACAAGAGGCTCGATGCGATAAGGATGATGCGGATGAGGTTCTTCATATCGTTCTCCTTCGGTGTTAGGTGAGGTGCCTTGGCAAGCTCACCACAGTATCCACAGGGCTAGGTACAGGGTGTTGTTGTCCGAGGCCTTGCGGCCTGAACCGTCGTAATTGCTGGAGGCACCATTGAACTTGCTATAGAGGAAATACTGGGTGGTGACCTGCACGTTCATGGTGGGCAGCCAGGTCCATTGGGCGATCCAGCCGCTGCTGTCGGGTGAACCGGTTGCGCTGCCCGTGAGGGGCGCCGGGGCATACAAGATGGGATCCGTGCTGCCCGAGGTGTTGAAGTAACCCAGGGTTGGGCCGTAGTCGCCGTCCCAGTAGTAGCTGGCGTTCACGTTCCAGTAGTTCAGATGGTCGCTGGGGTTGGTAAGCCCGAGTTTACTGCTGGCGCTGAAGTCCTCCTGTTCATGGATGTACGCCGCGTGCATCGCGAAGGAATCGGTACCCGTGATGTACTGGTACTGGGCATCCACGCCGGTATCGCGGAAATCGTCGGTGGTGCCGATGAGCGCGTGACCGCCGCCCGGATACCGGTGCACGGTCATGGCGATGACGCCCGCTTCCAGGTCGTTCTGCCCAGTGCCGCCTGACCAGGTGTGCTCCCAGGCGAAGCGGCCGTAGGGCGCGACGTTGGAGAACACTCCGCTGGCGGCGCTGTCCAGGGGCTGGGCCGAACCCGCCTGACTGGAGCGGTAAAGGGTGAACTCACCGTACCAGGTGTTATCCATCCAGCCGTAGGCGCCAACGCCGGCCACGCCTTGCGCCAGTGCACCCGCCAGCAATGGGGCCGCCGCCGGTCTCGGCGCCGCCCCGGAAGAGATGAACGGGAAACCCCATGCGGGCGTGCTGTTCCACACGTCCTGCACCGTGGGGTTGTTATTGATGGTCACGCCCCACACCATGGAATGGCTATCCCAGTTCGTGTCCCGCGCGTAACGGATGTCGGTGTTGTCTATGGTGAAGTGATCCGAGGGTTGCGCGTATGTGAACTGCGAGAAGGCACCCATGTGCTCGGCGATGGCCCCAGCGTAGAACATGCTCAGCTGCTGGGGGAAGCCCACCGAGCCGTTCTGGGCGCCGGCGCCCGCTACCGTGGAGTCGGGCTGCGCCTTGCTGGTCTGGGTATCCGAGATGATCATCATGGCCGAGAGCGGCGGGAACTTGTCGATGCTGAGTTGGCTGGTGCCACCGCTCAGCTTGTCAGAACCCAGTACATAACCATGCAGCTTGAAGAAACGCCCGAAGGCGTTGAGTTGGGGAGCGATGGTGTGGCAGGCGTTGCAGGCGAGCCCAGTCTGGCGCGCGAAGCTAGGCACCGCCCAGGCTTGCTGGGTCATGCACAAGGCCGCGAGCAGGATCGTCGCTCTCAGCAGCTTATCGAGGATCCGGGTCTTCATGGCGCTCTCCTTATCACTTTCCCGGCCGTCTCCGGCCTCTCCCGCGTTTTAAAAGTCCCAAGGCCAGGCTTTACGGGCGGGCCGGGATGGAGTCAGTTTGGTCCTGCCAGCCATACGGGGCGATGATCTAGGTCAAGACAGACCGAATATCTACAGGCTCATCGGGCATCCAGCCGCCTCCCTCCGAGGCGTGATGTGGCCGCCATCAGGGATTCCCTGATGGCCCCCTTGCGCCAAAAAAGCCTATTATTTAACCTCAGACAAAGATGTGGAGAGCCGGAGATGGATAACCTGGTCACGAATTCCATCCCGCCATGCGGCCACGACACACATGCAGCCTGCAGTGCTTGCTCTCTCTCCAGGCTATGCCTGCCTTTAGGCTTGGGCCGGGCGGAGCTGGAGCGGATGGACGGCATCGTGACCCGATCCCCCGTGATGCACGAAGGCGAGCACCTGTTCCGGGTGGGCGACCCCTTCAAGTCCGTGCACGCGGTCCGCTCCGGCTCCTACAAGAGCTACGCGGTGGACAGTGAAGGCCGTGAACATGTACTCGGCTTCCACCTGCCCGGCGAGATCATGGGCTTGGAAGCCATCTACTCCGGGCGTCATATGTGCGATGCCGTTGCCCTCGACACCGCTACAGTCTGTGTGCTGCCGTATACCGAGCTTGCCAGCCTAGCGGGCGAGATCGACGGTCTGCGCACCCAGATGTTCCGCCTCATGAGCAAGGATATAGCCGACACCGCCGCCCTCGCGGGCGATTTCACCGCTGAGGAGCGCACCGCCTCCTTCCTCATGGATCTTTCCCGGCGCTTCCACGAGCGGGGCTTCTCCCCCGTCTCATTCAACTTGAGCATGTCACGCCGCGATATCGCCAACTACCTGCGCCTCGTGCCCGAGACCGTCAGCCGTGTGTTCGCCCGTTTCGAGAAGAGCCGGATGATCGCCGTGGACCGGCGTGAGATACGTTTACTGGATTACGCCAAACTGCAGGAACTCGGCCGCTGCATGGGTGAGATGGTCGCCTAATCTTAGTCCCGCTTGATCCAAGTCATCGCCACCCGGGGTGGCCTGCGCGAGCATGGTCATACCAGTCCGGCAGGAGACAACGATCATGCGGAAAACCACAGTCCTGGTCGACAGGCCGATAGACGCCATAGACACCCTGCGCCGCGAACACGCCAATATGCGTAGCGTGTTGACGTTGATCCGAAACCAACTGGACGTGCTGGACAGAGGCAGTGCGGGCAACTTCGTGTTGCTGGCGAATGCGTTGTATTACCTGCGCAAGTTCCCCGGCACCGTCCATCACCCCAAGGAAGAGCTGATATTCGAGTACCTGAGGAATGCAGACCCGTCCCTGACGAAAGACACAGCGGAAGCCCACAAGCAGCATCGGGAAATCTACGAGCTGGAGGACTGGCTCATCGAGCTCGCACTCAACGTGCCCCTGCCCGGTACCACGTCACGACAGCGGCTGATGGAGTTCGGCCGCCACTACCTGCAGGTGCAGCGCGATCATTCCATGCGCGAGGAGAAGATACTGTTTCCCCGGGCTGCAGAACTATTGAAGGCGAAAGACTGGGCGGAAGTGGCGCGACGCTTCAAGGAGATAGACGACCCCCTGTTCGGCGCCCACAAGGGCGAGCGCTACGAGATGCTCTATGAGCACCTGATGCGAGAATCCACCGAGGGCTAAGGCCGTTGATAGACGACTTTCCCGCCCACCAAGGTATAGACCACCCGCGTAGCGGGAATATTCTCCTCCGGCACGCCGAGGATGTCCTGGGAGAGTACGGTGATGTCCGCACGCTTGCCCACCTTCAGCGAGCCTAACTCGTTCTCCTCGAACAGGGCGTAGGCGTTGTTCCAGGTATAAGACTTGAGCGCCTCCTCGCGGGTCATGGCCTGAGCGGGGTAGAACGGGACGCCATCCTTCTTGGAACGCCGGGTCACCGCGCAATAGAAATTGGGTATCGGATCCTCGTCTTCCACCGGCACGTCGGTACCGTTCACGATGAGCGCACCTGTGTTCATGAGCGAGCGCCACACGTAGGCGCCGTCCGCCGCGCGCTGCTCGCCGAGACGCTTCACCACATAGGGCGCGTCCGAACATTCATGGATGGACTGCATGGAAGCGACGACCCCGAGCTTGCCGAAGCGCGGGATATCCGCCGGATCCAGATGCTGGGCATGCTCGATGCGCCAGCGCAGATCATGGGTGGCAGGATGGGCGGCGAACTCCGCCTGGAACACGTCCAGCACTTCGCGGTTCGCCCGGTCACCGATGGCGTGCACGGATATCTGGTAGTTGTCCTTCAAGGCGATGTCCGCCATGTGACGGATATCCGCCGGAGTGGTGACGTTGACGCCGGTGCTGCCGGGCAGGTCATCGTAAGGTTTCAGGAACCATGCGGTGTGGGTGCCGAGCGCCCCGTCGGAGGTGATCTCCCCCACGCCGCGCACGGTGAAATGATCGTCCGCATAACCCACCACCCGGTGCATGGGCAGGAAGCGCTCCAACTGCTGGAAGACATCGAAGCGGCTGTAATGGTCGCCGCCCGGCAGACCCGCGGCGATGGGGTCTTGTCGCTTCGGATCCACCATGGCATAGAGACGCAAGGGCAGCACGCCTTCGCCCGTCAAACGCTTGAGTTCATCCAGCACCGTGAAATCCTCGCCCTGGTCCACGAAGCCGGTGATGCCTTTGGATATCGCATCTTTCGCCGCCAGCTGCACCGCTTGCCGGAACTCTGCTTTCGCTTCGGCTGGTGTACGCTTCGCCAGGTAGGCACCATAGGCATCCCGCACCGGATCCATGGCGTTGTCCCTGAGGAAGCCGATGGGCTCGCCACCGGCGTCCCGCACGATCTGCCCACCTTGCGGGTCCGGCGTCGCTTTGCTGATGCCGGCGAGTTTGAGCGCGAGCGCGTTCACGAACACGCCGTGGCCGCTGGCATGGGAGAGCATCACCGGGTTCTTGGGCGAGATTGCGTCGAGACTCGCGTGCAAAGGCAAGCCTTCCACGTTGGGTTGCGGGGCACGGTCCCATTTCTCCTGGTGCCAGCCCCAGCCGAGTATCCACTGGCCGGGCTTGCCCTGCTTCGCCGCGGCAGCCACCATGACCACGATGTCATCCCAGTCTTTTGCCTTGGTGAGATCCAGTTGCGTCAGGGTGCGGCCGAGTTCCAGGAAATGCCCGTGGCCTTCGATGAAGCCCGGCACTGCGGTCATACCCTTGAGATCGATCACCCGGGTGGCTGTGCCTATATAAGGCTGCATGTCCGCATCGCTGCCGACAGCCACGATGCGTCCACCCTTCACCGCGAGAGCTTGGGCTTCCGGCTGCGCCGCTTCCAAGGTGACGATATGCCCGTGTTCCAGCACCAGGTCCGCGGTGGCAGCGCACACACTGCCGCAAACCAGCAGAGAACAAGAAAACACCAGCGGGCGAAGGAACCTGTTCATGGAGACTCCTTAGGCAGGATCATGCTCGTAATCTTCGGGTGAGGTGGAGTCCACCCCTTCTTTCGTCTTCAAGGCCCGGAATACGAAGGTCAGCACCAGCACCACTGCGAAATTGAGGATCAGGGAATAGAACGCCGCATAGCCCGGCACCATCAGTCCACCGAGCTGCAGCGGATAGGTGGGTTTGAAGCCCTGGGACACCACCATCCAGGTGCTGATGCCCATGCCGATGGCCCAGCCCGCCGCGAGGGCCCAGCGGTGCAGCCAGCGGGTGTAGAGACCGATGACCACCGTGGGGAAAGTCTGGATGATCCAGGCTCCGCCCAAGAGCTGCAGGTTGATGGCGTACTGCGGCTTGGTGAACAGGATGAAAGCCAAGGCGCCCACTTTGACGATGAGCGAGACCAGCTTCGCCATCTGCGCCTCATCCTTAGGCGTGGCATCGGGCCGCAGATACTCTTTATATACGTTGCGGGTATAGAGGTTCGCTGCGGCTATCGACATGATGGCCGCCGGCACCAGGGCGCCGATGGCGATGGCCGCGAACATCACGCCTACGAACCAGGAGGGGAAATACTTCAGCATCAGCGCCGGTACGGCGAAGTTGTTGCCGTATTGCCTGAAGTAGCCGGCGTAGGCCGGATCGTCGTGCACATGGGCCACCACCGCCACATAGCCGAGGAAGGCCAACAGGGCTAAGGCCAGGGAATAGGCCGGCAGGAGCGCCATGTTGCGCTTGATGACGCCACGGCTGCTGGAGGAGAGCAGCGCTGTGACGCAGTGTGGATAGAGGAAGAGCGCCAGCACGGAACCCAAGGCGAGGGTCGCATAAGCACCGTAGGCACCGGTGTTGTCCGCCGTGGGCGGCGCGAGCAGGAGCTTGCCGGGCTCGATGCCGGCGAAGATATGCCCATAGCCCCCGAGCTGCGCCGGGATCACGGTGATGGCGGCGATCACCGTTATATAGATGAGCAGATCCTTGACCACGGAAATCAGTGCCGGCGCCCGCAAGCCGCTGCTATAGGTATAAGCGGCCAGCACCGCGAAGGCCACGATGAGCGGCAGATCACCCATGAACCCCGAGCCTGAGAAACCCAGACCCGCGATCACCACCTGGATGCCCACGAGCTGCAACGCTATATAAGGCATGGTGGCGAGGATGCCGGTGATGGCCACCAAGAGCGCCAGGAGATGGCTGCCGTAGCGCCCGCGCACGAAATCCGACGCGGTCACATAGCCGTGCTTGCGGGCCACGGACCAGAGCCGCGGATACACCACATACACGAAGGGATAGAGCATGAGGGTATAAGGCACGGCGAAGAAGCCGATGGCCCCCGCGCCGAACACGAGGGCCGGTACCGCTACGAAGGTATAGGCGGTGTAGAGGTCGCCCCCCAGCAGGAACCAGGTGACGATGGTGCCGAAGCGCCGACCGCCCAGCCCCCACTCATTGATGTGGTTGAGGTCCCCCGCCCGCCAGCGAGCGGCTACGAAGCCGAGCACTGTCACCAGCAGGAACAAAGCCGTGAATACGCTGATGGCGATCCAGTTCATGGCGGCCCTCAGACTTTCGCTTTATACGCGAGAGCCGTGACGATGGCAGCGACGATGATCAGGACGAATTGGAACCAATAGAAGAACGGGATGCCGTAGAAGGAAGGCTCGATGCGGTTATAGAGCGGCACCCAGATGGCCACGAAGAACGGGATGAACAGGATCACGTACCAGACCCAACGCTTGCTGCGGCTCAGCTTGGGGATACTTTGGGGGGTGGTGTGGGGGGCGGTCATGGGCGCTCTCCTCATATGGCAAGCCGCACTCAAGGTACTGGCCGGGCCGCCATTGTTCAAGCGCATGGGTCTTGACAAGCACCCGGCCTTCGCGGATATTCGGGGCATGGACCAATTCGTGTCGTTCGCCGCTCTCGCCTTCGCCTGCATGTGTATGTGCATGATGATGCACGCCACCGTGCGGGCTGGTGCTGTTCACAGAAGCTGACGAGCTGACTGAACAACGATTCCAGGACCCGCGCGGCGCAGCCGTAGCGGGTTTTTTATTGCCTAGATAACCCCGAAACGGCTCCCCTCGAAGGTCCGGATACGTCGCACGCAAGCGTGTGACGCAGACCCGCTCGTCCTTAAAAAAGACGTGCGCATGAAACCACTGACCTTTGGAGAAACGTATGAGTAATCAGACACCGCCGCCGTACCGATATGAGACTTTGCAGATCCACGCCGGCCAGGAACCGGCACCGGGCACCAACGCCCGCGCCGTGCCTATCTACCAGACCACCTCCTATACCTTCAACGACGCAGACCACGGTGCGCGGCTGTTCGCCCTGAAGGAGTTCGGCAACATCTACACCCGCATCATGAACCCCACCACGGACGTGTTCGAGAAGCGCATCGCCGCCCTCGAAGGCGGTGTGGCGGCGCTGGCCACTGCCAGCGGCCAGGCGGCCCAGTTCCTGGCCCTCACCACCATCGCCCAGGCGGGCGACAACATCGTGAGCAGCAGCTCGCTCTACGGCGGCACCTACAACCAGTTCAAGGTGACCCTGCCGCGATTGGGCATCGGCGTGCGTTTCGTGGACGGCAACGATCCGGAGAGCTTCCGCCGCGCCATCGACGCCAAGACCAAGGCCTTGTACGTGGAGAGCATCGGCAACCCGGCGTTCAACGTGCCGGATTTCGAGGCCATCGCCGCCATCGCCCATGCCAATGGCGTGCCGCTGATCGTGGACAACACCTTCGGCGCGGCGGGCTTCCTGGCCCGACCCATCGACCACGGTGCTGACATCGTCGTCGCTTCCGCCACCAAGTGGATAGGTGGCCACGGCACTTCCATCGGCGGCGTGATCGTGGATTCCGGAAAGTTCGACTGGGGCAACGGTCGCTTCCCGCTATTCACGGAACCCTCACCCGGTTATCACGGGCTCAACTTCTGGGACAGCTTCGGTCCCAAGGGCCCCTTCGGCAATATCGCCTTCATCATCCGCGCCCGGGTGGAAGGCCTGCGGGACATCGGCGCGTCCTTGAGCCCCTTCAACGCCTTCCTGCTGCTGCAAGGTCTGGAGACCCTGTCGCTACGGGTGCAGCGCCACGTGGATAACGCTCTGGCCCTCGCCCGTTGGCTGGAGAAGCAGCCCCAGGTGGCCTGGGTGAAATATCCGGGGCTTGCCAACCATCCGCAGCATGCGCTGGCGGGGCGCTACCTGCACAACGGCTATGGCGCGGTCTTGAGCTTCGGCATCAGCGGCGGCGAAGCGGCGGGCCGCGGCTTCATAGACAGCGTGAAGCTCGCGAGCCATCTCGCCAACGTGGGCGATGCCAAGACCCTCGTGATCCATCCCACCTCCACCACCCACCAGCAGCTCAGCGACAAGGAGCAGCAGGCGGCCGGCGTCACCTCGGATCTGGTGCGGGTATCGGTGGGTATCGAGCACATCGAAGACATCAAGGCGGACTTCGCCCAGGCCTTCGACAAGCTCAAGACCAAGGCTGCCGCATGAATCAAGCCTTGGCACTCGGCTCCGACGCGCAGTTCCTGGCGCTGCCTGAGCCCGTGGTGTTGGAAGGGGGTGAGACCCTGCCCCAGGTGACGGTCGCGTACCGCACCTGGGGCAGACTCAACGCCGCGGGCGACAACGCGGTGCTGGTCTGCCACGCCCTCACGGGTTCCGCTGACCTGGATCAGTGGTGGCCGGGGTTGTTGGGCGCAGGCAAGGCGCTCGATCCGGCACGGGACTTCATCATCTGCAGCAACGTACTGGGCGGATGCTATGGCAGCACCGGACCTAACAGCATCGATCCACGCACAGGCCGGCGTTACGGCGCGGACTTCCCCGCCGTCACGGTGCGGGATCTCGTGGCAGTGCAGGCGGCGCTCCTGGACGAGCTCGGGGTGACGGTCCTCGCCCTGGTGCTGGGCGGCTCTCTCGGCGGCATGCAGGTGCTGGAATGGGCCGCGTCCTATCCGGATCGCCTGCGGGCCGCCGCGGCCATCTCCGTGGGTGCGCGCCAGTCGCCCTGGTGCATCGGCCTCTCGGAAACCCAGCGCCAGACCATCTACGCCGATGCCCGTTGGCGCGAGGGCTACTACGATCCGGCCGATCCGCCCGTGGCGGGTCTCGCGGCGGCGCGCATGGCCGCCATGTGCAGCTACCGGCATTGGGGTGAGTTCGCCACGCGCTTCTCCCGGGAGACGGCTCCCGGTGGCGGCTTCCAGGTGGAGAGCTGGCTCAAGCACCACGGCGAGAAGTTCGTGGCGCGCTTCGATGCCAACACCTACGTGACCTTGACCCGCACCATGGACAGTCACGATCTGGGGCGCGGTCGCGGCGGCACGCCGGCAGCCCTCAAGAATATCCGCCTACCGGTGTTGGTGGTGGGCAGCAGCAGCGACGTGCTCTATACCCCAGACGAGCAGCAGGAACTGGCCCGGCACATCCCCGGCGCGGAACTCTCCTGGCTGGCTTCGCCTCACGGCCACGACGCCTTCCTCATCGAGACCGATGCACTCGATCGCCACATCCGCGACTTCCGTCGGTGGCACTTCGCCTCCACGGCAAGCGCAAGGAGACACTATCCATGTCCACTCTGAATCGTCTCAATCTCGCGGAGGATCTCGCTGCGAACCCGATCCCGCCGCACACCGGCCTGCACCCCGGCCCCAGCCGCCGGGTGCTGCTGCTCATCGGCGGTCACACGGGCCGCGTGGGCAGCGCGCTGCTCAAGTTGCTGGCCACTGAACGCCGGCGCCTGCTCACGGAACACCGGGTGGAGTTCCACGTGGCCGGGACCGTCAACCGCCGCGAGGCTGTCTGGCAGGACCCAGACAGCCCCTGGCGGGAAGACTCCATCCCACGCCACGGTGACGACTGGCCGGAGCTAATAGTCCGCTTCCGCGGCTACACCGGCCCGAAACTCTTCGTGGATTGCAGCGCGTCGGCGGAGATCGCCGGACACTATGCCGAGTTCTTCCGGAACGGCATCGGCATCATCACGCCCAACAAACTCAGTCTGAGCGGCTCCCAGAAGGATTACCGGGAACTGCAAGCGTCAGTGGACGCGCTGCGCCTGCCCTATCGCTACGAGACCACCGTGGGCGCCGCCCTGCCCCTGCTCAACACTCTCTCGGACCTCAAAGCCAACGGCGACCGGGTGCGGCGTATCGAGGCGGTGCTCTCGGGCACCCTCTCCTTCCTCTTCGACCGCCTGAACCACGGCACGGCTTTCTCCACGGCGGTGCGCGAAGCCCGGGACGCGGGTCTCACGGAGCCCCATCCCGCCGAAGACCTGAAGGCCCAGGACAGCGCCCGGAAACTCCTCATCCTCATGCGAGAGGCCGGCATCGAATGGGAACCGGAACGGGTGGACGTGCACAGCCTCTTGCCGGCGGAGTTGGCGGCGGAGACCGATGCGGAACGGTTCCTGGAGAAGCTCACGGCTCATGACCAGGCGTGGGCAGCCCAGGCTGAAGCCGCCCGCAAGCAGGGTCTGCGGCTCGTCTGCTTGGCCGAGTTCGACGGCCGGGAAGCACGGGTCGGACTCACCCAGGTGCCGGCAGCGGACCCCTTCGCACAGCTCGCCGCCGGGGAGAATCTGGTGCGGGTCTGGACCCAGCGTTATCAGCCCGTGCCCCTCACCATCGCCGGGCCCGGCGCTGGCACCGAGGTGACGGCGGCGGGCCTGCTCACGGATCTCATCAAGGCGGTGATGGGAGCGAAACGCATGTGATGGGGCTTTTCGGGTAGCCTAAAGACACATGCCTGCTATCCGAGAACGCCTATGAATTTCCTGCCCGAAGTCGCGGTCTTTTTGCTGGCCGCCTGCCTCGCGGTGCCGCTCTCACGGAAATCAGGCTTCGGCTCGGTGCTGGGGTATCTGGTGGCCGGCGTGATCATCGGCCCCTGGGGTTTGAGGCTCATCACGGGTGTGTCCACCATCCTGGACTTCGCGGACTTGGGCGTCGTGCTGCTCTTGTTCATCATCGGCTTGGAGCTGCAACCCTCGCGCATCTGGGTCATGCGCAAGACCGTGTTCGGCATGGGCACCCTGCAGGTGGTCGTCACCAGCCTGCTGTTGGCGGTGGCAGCCCATTACCTGGGTCTGGCCATCGTACCCGCCCTGGTAGCCGGTTTCGGTCTCTCGCTCTCCTCCACCGCCTTCGTGCTGCAGATGCTGGGAGAGAAGCAGCAGCTCGCCATGCAGCATGGCCGTGCCGCCTTCGGCATCCTGGTGTTCCAGGATGTCGCTGCCATCCCGGTGCTGGCGCTGATCGGCGTGTTCTACGGTGACGGCAGCAGCCAGCCGGGACACATCGGCATGAAACTGCTCTTCATCGCCGCGGTGCTCACCGTCATGGCGCTCGGCAACCGCATCGTCTTGCGCCTCTTGTTCCGTCTGGTCACCCAGTTCGGCAACCCGGAGATATTCACCGCCTCGGCGCTGCTCATCGTCATCGGCGCGGGCCTCGTGGCCAGCTCCATCGGCCTGTCCATGGGTCTCGGCGCGTTCATAGCCGGCGTGCTCTTGGCGGACTCCAGTTATCGCCATGAGTTCGAAGCCAACATCGAACCCTTCAAGGGCCTGTTGCTGGGCCTCTTCTTCATGGCCGTGGGTATGTCCGTGAACCTGGGACTCATCCGCGAGACACCGCTCACGGTGGCCGGCATAGTGGTAGGCCTCCTCTGCCTCAAGATGGCGGCGCTCTATGGCGTCGGCCGGGTGTTCGGGATGCCGGCCGCGGCCTCCCGCAATCTCGCCTGCGTGCTGCCGGCGGGCGGCGAATTCGCCTTCGTGCTGTTCAACGTGGCCGCCGGTTACAAACTCTTCAGCCAGCCGCTGACGGATCTGCTCAACGTGGCGGTCACCCTGTCCATGGCCGCCACGCCCTTCCTAGTGCTGTTCAACGAACGTGTGGTGCAGAAGTTCATGGAGGAACACAAGGAGCCGGAGTTC
This sequence comes from Gammaproteobacteria bacterium, assembly GCA_036000105.1. GTDB lineage: Bacteria > Pseudomonadota > Gammaproteobacteria > Natronospirales > REEB76 > DASUBN01. Next base: position 136,949 of record DASYGE010000002.1, on the reverse strand, counting down.
GACCGCATCGACGAGCCCGGCAACCTGGTGATCATCGCCGGCTTCGGCCGCTTCGGTCAGGTGGTAGGCCGTCTCCTGCGCATGAAGCAGATCCCCTTTACGGCGCTGGAAGCGGACGCCGAGCAGATCGAGACCATCCGTCGCTTCGGCAGCAAGGTGTATTACGGTGACGCTTCACGCCTGGAGCTGCTGCGTGCCGCCAAGGCGGAGCAATCGAAGTTCCTGGTGCTGGCCATAGACGGCATCGAAGCCTCGGTGCGCACCGCCGAGATGGTGCGCAAGCATTTCCCCGCGCTGAGGGTATTGGCCCGGGCCCGCAACCGGCATCACGCCCACCTGCTGCGCGAACAGGGTGTCGAGGTGGTGGTGCGCGAGACCCTCTATTCCAGCCTGAAGCTGACCGAAGGACTGCTGCAGGAACTCGGCATGTCCCAGACGGAGATCACCCACACCCTCGAGATGTTCGAGAAGCACGATGCCGAGTTGCTCAAACGCCAGTACGCCGTGTTCCGCGACGAGGCGAAACTGGTGCAGACCTCCAAGGAAGCCGCCGAAGAACTGGAACTGCTGTTGGAGGAGGACCGGCGCCAGGCGGCGGGCTGACGGGGTAGAGGCTAATCGTCTATGCTGAGGGAAAGGGTTCCCAGCAAGGGAATTGCGATACAGCAGGATGAATCTGTTTCGCATGCGAAATAACTATAAAAATCTCTGGCTCTGCGCATTAATTGCGCTCTGCCTCGCCGCGCCCGCGGCCCAGGCGCTCGAACCCGGCAAAGCTTTCCACGATTACGCCAGCGACACCTGGTCCCTCGAGCAGGGCCTGCCGCAGATCACGGTGCTGTCCGTGAACCAAGGTGCGCAAGGCTACATGTGGTTCGGCACCCAGGACGGCATCGCGCGCTTTGACGGCGTGACGTTCAAACAATACCTGCCGGGATACTGGGGCACGGTGTTGGTGAACGGCCCGGACGGCACCCTCTGGATAGGCACCAACAAGGGCGTGGCCTATTACGAGCCGGACCAGGTGCACATGCTCAGCGCCGCACCCGGCGAACGGGACGTGAACAAGGAAGCGGACGTGCGCGCTCTGGCTTTCAGCGGCGAGCGGCTCTTCGCCGCCACGAACTTGGGCCTCGTGCGCGTGGACAAGGACGGTCTGCACCACGACACCACTCTGCCCAAGGAATCCTTCTACTCCCTGCTGGAATGGCGCGGCGCCTTGTGGGTGGGCGGCGTGGGCAAGATATATATAGTCGGCAGCGGTGTGAAGCGCATCGACGCGCCGGGCGGCAAGGACACCATGGTCACGCGCCTCATGGTGCATGACGACGCGCTCTGGGCCGGCACTACCCGCGGCCTCTTCCGCTACACCGGCAGCGAGTGGACCCGCGCGGCCGGCGACCCGCCGGAGCTGCGGCTCGCCACCGAGACTTTCTTCGTGGATTCCGACGGCAACTTCTGGGTCTCGACCAACGCGGGCCTCGCACGCCTCGAAGGCGATGTGCTGCAGCAGTTCATCCCGGCCAACGAGTACAAAGCGGCGGCCCAGGTGGAAGCCATCTACGAGGACAAAGAACACAGCCTGTGGCTCGGCACCCACGCTTACGGTGTCACTCGTCTGTGGAACGGCTACACCCAGCGCTACACCACCAACGAAGGCCTGGGCGAGACCCTCACTTGGTCGGTGATTCCCAACCGCAGCATCGGCCACGGCGGCGGCACCTGGGTGGGCACCGCCAACGGTGTGTATCTCCTGAAAGACGGACGTTTCAGCCTCGTGGTGCCCGCCACGGAACTACCCGCGCCCAACGCTTATACCTTGATGGACGACGGCACACGCCTCTGGATCGGCACCAATGGCGGCCTCGTGCAATATGAGGATGGCCGCGTGTTGCGTCCGGCGGAATTCGCGCCGATATCCGGGTTGATCGTGCATGGCCTGTTCCGCGACCACACGGGCGCCATATGGATCGCCACCCTGGATGGGGTGTTCCGCTATCAGGACGGCGCCCTGGTGCGCTATGGCATGGATGCCGGCCTGAAAGACGTGCGCTCCCGCCTCATCTATGAGACCCACGACGGCCGCATCCTGGTGGGCACCCTCGCGGGCCTCTATGAGTTCGACGCTGGCCGCTTCAAACCCCTGGGCGGGGATATAGGCCTTGCAGATGCCTTCGTCACCACCATCGCCGAACCCGCCAACGGCCTGATGGTGGTGGGCACCTTCAACGAGGACGCGCTGTACGTATATGACGGCAGCCATTGGCATGCCATCCACGCCGATCAGGGCCTGCCCCCAAACTCGCTCATGTACATGACCGCCGATGCCGCCGGTGAATGGCTGTGGGGTGCCGGCATCCGCGGCATCTACCGGATACGCATCGCGGAACTCACGGCGCTGATACAAGGCAAACTCGATCAACTGCATCCCCAGCTCATCCTGAGCGAACAGGGCCAATGGCCCGGCAGCGAGAAGGGCTTGTGCTGCAACGGCGCGGGCAACGCCCGCGGCTACTATGACGGCACGCGCCTCTGGCTGCCCACCCGCAACGGCGTAGTGACGGTGGACACCCGCCGCGTGCACCAAAACGACGTGGTGCCCAAAGCCGTGGTGGAAGCGCTGCAATACAGCGGCACCTGGCATGAGAACGTCGGCTCGACCATCCTGGTGCCGGCCCGGGCCCGTGACCTCGCCTTCCGCTTCTCGGTGCTGAGCTTCCAGAACCCGCGCAGCGTGCAGCTGCGCTACCGGCTCACGGGCTATGACCAGGACTGGCAGAACGTGGAAGACGTCATGCGGCGGGACGTGAACTACACCAACCTGCCGCCCGGCGATTACACTTTCGAAGTACGCGGCAGCAACAACGCCGGCATCTGGGCCGAAGCCCCCGCGAGCCTTCAGCTCCGCATCGAACCCTTCTTCTATGAGACCTGGTGGTTCCGCATCCTGGCGGTGCTGCTCTTGGCCCTGCTGGTGCTCCTGGGTTATCGCATACAGGCCCGCAGCCTCAAGCGCCAGCGGGAATACCTGGAGGAAGTGGTGGCGGAACGCACCGAAGCCTTGAGGGTACTGAACCGCCAGCTGGAAGACGCGAGCCAGACAGACCCCCTCACGGGCCTCAAGAACCGCCGTTATCTCGGCCAGCAACTGCCCTCGGATCTCGCCCACTTCCGCCGCGAGCGGGAGCGACCGGAAAACAGCGGCCAGGTGATGGCCTTCGCCATCGCGGATCTCGACCACTTCAAGGAGATCAACGACCGGGCCGGCCATTTCGCCGGCGACGCCCTATTGAAGCAGGTGGCCGAGCGCCTGGTGGCCGGCGTGCGGGCGGGGCATTACGTGGTGCGCTGGGGCGGCGAAGAATTCCTCATCGTGTTCCGCCCCATGCCCCAGGACGAGACCGCCCGCGTGATCTCGCGGGTGCAGAAGAGCATAGGCGAGAGTCCCTACCGCCTGCCCGGCGGCGAGCAGATCCAGGTGACCTGCTCCATCGGCTACACCGAATACCCATTCCTCGCCAATGCGCCGGACCGGGTGGACTGGGAACTATTGGTGAACCTGGCGGACCATGCCCTCTATGCCGCGAAAGCCGCAGGCCGCGACCGCTGGTTCGGCCTGCGCCCCGGCCCCAAGTTCGATGCCCGCAGCATCCGCGACGATCTCGTCAAAGGTGTCACCGCCGCCATCAAGGCGAAGAAGCTTGTGATGGTGAAGGAAGAATCGGGCAATACCCGCAAGAAGCGCGCCAAGAAACCTTCCTGACGAAGCGGGCAGAACACCCTCTGTATCATTACGGCTGGTAGATGAGCCCGATGGCGATGCCGGCGACCAGCCACTCGACGAAATACGCGATGCCCGACTGGATGGTGAGTGCCCAGCCGATGTTCAGGTTCACGTGATTGTGGATCACGAAGGCGCAGAGGACGAACACCCCGATCAGGGTGCCGAAATACAAGCCCCAGAGCCATCCCGGGCCGCCGTGGTACATGAGGGCGTACAGGACCGCGAGGGCCAGCATGGATACGAACATAGCCAGCATGCCTAAGGGCATGAACTTCATGATGCCGCCATGACCTCGATAGACCGCCGGGTACTTGGCGAACTCCTTCTTCAGGCCAGGAAGCACCACGAAGCCGAGCGTGCCGACGGTGAAATAAGCGACGAAGCCCCCCAGGGCGGCCAGGAACACTCTTAGAAGATCCAGTTCCATATCGGCTCTCCCCTGAATTTTAGTAAGTCAGCTTCGGATACCAATTTTTCCCTCTTCCCTCCGGCGTGAGATCCAATAGATTCCACAACGGCCAGAATATATCGACATGCCGCTGGTTCTGACCCTTCTCGGCCTTGGTGAACATGAGTTCACTGGCCCAGAAGTGCCTGATCTTGCCGCCCTTCTTCACGAACACGTTCATGATGGGGCTCTGGTGCCCTTCCTCGTCTTCGCCGTGATAGATGCGGTTGTAGCTGTTGTCTGCCGATGAGAGGAAGCGCAGGTTCCGCCAGCCCCGGTTGCGGGCGAAAGTGAGCAACCGCGGCAGCGGGGATTTCGCCACCACCGCCAGGTTCACCCGCTGGCCGACATGAGGCGCCGCGCCCTCCAGGGAATCGATGATGGAAGTACACATGGGACAGGGGTTGTTCATGGCGAGGCTGTACATATAACTGTAGAGCAGCAGGGTGTCCTTGCCCGGGGCGAAGAGTTCAGAGAGCCGCACCTGGCGCATGCCCACCACCTCCGCCGACTCGTCGAACACGAAGTCTTCCGGTATCGCGCCGCCCACGGGCAGCTTGCGGCGCAGCTTCGCCACCTCTTCCACCTGCCGGCGCAGATTGATCTCGGCCTTGAGCAACTTGTCCCGGGCCTTCCTGTAGGCAGGCGTCTCGTTGGGGAAACGGCCGATGATCTTAAGTTTAGCGGCTTTGCGCATGATCTTCTTCTTGCGTTTGCTTGCCATGGTCCTCTCCGGATCAGATGTAGCTCAGCCGCGGATGCCAGTCTTTCCCGCGCCCGTCTGGAGTGATGTCGAACACGCTCCACAGGGGGAACAAGAAGTCCACATGCCGTGAGTCCTGGCCCTTCTCCGGCGGCGCGAAGGCAATCTCCGAGCCCCAGAAATGCCGGATAGTATCCCCGCGCTTCACGAACACGTTGAGCATAGGCTGCTGGCTGCCCTTGGCATCCTCGCCATGATAGTCCCGGTTGTAACTGTTGCCTGCTGAGGACAGGAAGCGCAGGCCATACCAGCCCCGATCCCGGGCATGGGAGAGGATGCGCGGCAGCGGCGATCTCGCCACCACCGCGAGATTCACGCGCTGACTGATGTGTTTGGCATTGCCGTCCAGCGCATCCAGCATGGCCGTGCAGGACGGGCAGGCCCGCTGCATGGCGGGGCCGAACATGAAGTTGTAGAGCACCAGGGTATGCTTGTCGGGCGCGAAGAGTTCCGAGATACGCACGCTGCGCACGCCGCCGGCCTTGTCGGATTCCTCGAACAGATAATCTTCCAGCAGCTCGCCGCCCTGGGGCAGCTTGCGGCGCTGCACGGCTACCGCTTCAGTGTGGCGGCGCAACTCCATCTCGGCTTTGAGCAGCTTGTCCCGCGCCCGGCGGTAAGCGGGCGTCTCGCCCGGATAGCTCACGGCACTTATAGCTTTGCTTGCTTTGCGCTTCTTGGCTCGCGTGGAGCGCTTGGGTGCCTTGGCTTGCGCGGCACGTTTGGGCGCCTTGGGTTTGGCCCGGCGCGGCGGTTTCTTCCTTGAGGCAGTCTTCTTCCTGGCTGCGGTGTTTTTCTTGCGGGCTTTAGCAGCCATGGCGATTCTCCATGAATGCATGGAACCGGTAAGACCGAAAGCATACGCTTTTCCCCGGAATGCTTGCTAGACGTCTTGGGTCCCGGTGTTTTCCAGTACCCTAGAGCGGCCATAGCGAGAGGTGTGCATGGAACGTAAGCAACATTGGGACGAGGTGTACGCCCAGAAGGCGGAAGATGCCGTGAGCTGGTTCCAGTCACGGCCTGGAATATCCCTGGATCTCATCGCCGCGGCTGGTCTGCAGAAGAGCGATGCCATCATCGACGTGGGTGGCGGCGCTTCACGCCTGGTGGACGGCTTGCTGGCGGACGGTTTCACCGACGTGACGGCGCTGGACATCGCCGCAGCCGCCTTGCAGAAGAGCCGCGCTCGCCTGGAGAAAGACGCAGACAAGGTGCATTGGATCGTCGCGGATATCGTCGGCTGGCTGCCTGCACGCCGCTACCGGCTGTGGCACGACCGTGCCGTGTTCCATTTCCTGACGGAGCCCGCAGATCGGCTCGCCTACCGCCGCGCCCTGGAAGCGGGTCTCGCTCCGGACGGCACTGCCATCATCGCGAGCTTCGCGCCGGACGGCCCGGAACGTTGCAGCGGCCTGCCTGTGCGACGCTATTCCGCGGACACACTCGTCGCCGAGCTGGGTCCCAGGTTCCGTCTCCTGGAACGCCGTGCAGAAGCTCACACCACCCCTGCCGGCAAGCTCCAGCATTTCCAGTATTCCGTCTTCGGATTCCAGACAGGCACGAGCTGAAAACCCGCAGCGCTATCTGATCGCTTTGATATAAAGGGCTACGGCGCCAGCCGCTATCACCTGAGCCACGATGAATCCCGGGACATAGGCTGGAGCGATGCCGGTGAAGGAATCCGTGAGGCTGCGGGCCAGGGTCACGGAGGGATTGGCGAAAGACGTGGAAGACGTGAACCAGTAGGCGGCAGCGATATAGCAGCCTACCGCATAAGCCACGGCTTCTGGCCGGGCGCGGGATACCCGGTGTATCACCAGCAAGAGGCCGAGGGTGGCGATGAACTCGGACCACATGAGATCCAGACCCGGCCGCGGTTTGCTGGCGACCTCGAAGAGCGCCATGCCGAACATGCCGTGGGTGGCGATCACGCCCGTGACCGCGCCGACACACTGGGCCAGCAGGTAACCCGGCAGCAGTCGCCAGGGCAGATCGCCCCGCAGGCAGAACATGACGCTTACCAGCGGGTTGAAGTGGGCGCCGGAGACGGGTGCGAAAGCGAGGATGAGTGCCACGAGTCCGGCACCCGTGGCGATGGAATTGACCAGCAGTATCAGCGCCTGGTTGCCGCCACCTAGTCGCTCTCCCATGACACCCGAACCCACCACCACGGCCAACAGGAAGGCGGTGCCGAGGAACTCGGCGAAGAAGACTTGAGCTGGTCTCATGCTGTACCGATCTCTTTTATCTTCTTCTGTATGGCCAGCTTATCCAGCTTGTCGAGCGGCAGGCTCACGAATATCTCGATGCGGCGGCGCGAGACCATGAGCGTGTCGCGGAACGCCTTGCGCTTCGCCTCGTCGGCGCCTTCCACAGCGGCCGGGTCCGGCAGCCCCCAATGGGCGGTCATGGGTTGACCCGGCCAGTAGGGACAGGCCTCTTGCGCCGCCTGGTCGCAGACAGTGAAGACGAAATCCAGCGGCGGCGCGCCGGGCGTGGCGAACTCGTCCCAGCTCTTGCTGCGCAGACCCTCCACCGAGAAGTTGCTGTGTTTAAGCACGTCCAATGCGAGTGGATTGGGAACGTCCTTGGGATGGCTGCCGGCGCTGTAGGCCTTGAACTTGCCATTCCCGATGGCCAGATGGTTCATCACCACTTCGGCGATGATGGAACGGGCCGAATTGCCGGTGCAGAGGAACAGGACCTTGTAAGCCTTACCGGCCTCTCCCTGCCCCGATGCCTGTATCACGGGCAGCATCCGGGTTTGCCGGCATCTGCAGGATTGCAGCAAGCTTTGGCCGGCGCCTGCGACACGGCATACGTCTCCGCCTCGCCGTGGGTCAGGAAGTTCTCCCAGCGCACACCCTGGGGATCCTCGGTCCAATACTTATCTGAGCGGGCGTAACAGCAGGTGGTGTCCTGTTCCTGCTTGGCCACCGCCTCCGCCGCCTTGAGCCGTTCGCCGATGGCCTCGAGCTCCGCTACATCCTCCGCCTGCATGCCGAGATGATCCACGCCGGGCGCGCGGCCACGCTCGGAGATGGCGAAGTTCACCCGCGGATCTTCCAGCATCCATTTGGCGTAATCAGGCTTCTCCAGCGTAGGCGCGGCGCCGAACAGGGTGGAGTAGAACCGGATCGAGTGGCTGAGATCAGCGACGGATACGTGTACGTGCAGGCGCTTCATTGGATTTCTCCTTGCGGGATGGTTTGGCCGGGGCGCAGGCGGTGACGCCGCAGTCCGCGCCCGCACAGCAATTCTCGGACAGATAGCCGATGAGGCCGTTCATGGCGCCGTAGTCGGCGGCCTGGTAGAGGGTGCGTCCCTCGCGCCGGGCACTGATGAGGCCCGCGTGACGCAGACCTGCGAGGTGGAAGGAGAGCGTGGCTGGGGCGAGCTTGAGCTTCTCGCCGATGGCGCCTACGGCGAGCCCCTCCGGTCCGGCTTGCACCAGTAGGCGGTAGATGGCGAGACGGCTCTCGTGGGCCAGGGCTCCCAGGGCGCGGATGATGTTCTTTTGTTCCATATTTCGAGTATTATCGAAATATAGGCGACTGTCAAGGAGCCCAACCCGCGCAGCGGGTGGCTACTTGAGAGTCTTGGTCATGAAGGTGGAGTCGCTCGGACAGATGCGGCTGAACTGCTGGCTGTGCCGGATGCCGGGGGGCGCATCCAGGCGGTCCAGCGGGCGGTAGTCCATGGCGAGGAAGAATGCGTCCGCCGTGGCGGTGAGGAGATAGAGCTGCTTCAAGCCCCTGCCCCGCGCCCGGTCTTCCATGGACATCACCAGCCGCCGGCCCAGACCGACGCCGCGCAGACTCTTGTCCACCACCACCGAGCGCAACAAGCCGGCCTTCGGGTAACGTTCCAAGCCCGCGACACCCACCAACACACCATCCTGCCGGGCGATGAGGAAGTCCGCGAGCATCTTGGGGGTGAGGTCTTCCGTGGCTAGCTCCGACATCTCAAGCATGGCATAAAGCTCTGGCCTGTCATCGCTGCGAAACGCGGTGACACGGATATCTTTCATCGCTGATGGTTGTTCACCGTAGACCATAGTTCCTACCCCATCAGGACTGTGTGATCAGGTTATGGATACCGTCGGTGGCGATCTGCAGGCCCACGCAGAATACCAGGAAGGCAGAGATGCGGTTCAGCACCATCCCGCCCCGGGGGCCGATACGCTTCAGGAACGTGGGCGTGTAAGCGAGACTGAGATACACCATGAGTCCGGTGATGAGCACTGCTACGACCAATGCACCCAGGTTCGCGAGGTAAGTGGACTCCCGGGTAGCGTGGGCGTTGGCGCTCAAGGTGAGCAGCACCGCGATGGTGCCGGGGCCTGTGGTCATGGGGAAAGCGATGGGATAGAAGAGCTTGTCTTCGAAATCGCCGTGGCTCTGGGTCGTGCTCTGGGTGGCGCTGGAATCCGAGGCGCTCTGGTCGCTGCTGAGCAAGAGCCAGCCCATGTGGCAGATGACGATGCCGCCCGCCAGCTGCACCACCGGCAGCGAGATGCCGAAGAGCTTGAAGAACCAGCTGCCGGCGAAGACTACCGTGAGACACAGGATCAGGCAGTAGCTGGTGACCTTGGAGGCGGCCCGATGCCGCCCCTTTTCATCCAGGTGCTCGAAGAAGGGGTTCACCACCAACGCGGTGCCGACCGGGTTCACCGGCGCGAACAGGGCGATGATGCCCGCCACCGTGAGATGCAGGAAGACGTGTAGCTCATCCATCCCTATTGCACCTTACCCGAGGTGGGCGGCAGTTTGCGGCGCAACAGGGAGTTACGCAAGGCCCACTCCGTCTCGGGGTTGATCTCTTCCAGGAACTTCACTTCTTCCGTCACCTGTACCGCCACGGGGATACCGTCCCGATAGAGTACCCGGTTCTCGCCCAGCACCGGCACTCGCTGGCCAGGGGCGATGATGCCGAGCAGGTTCAGGGGATCGGCGGCGGAGACGGACACGAGTTCGCCGCCCTTCTCCCGGCGGCGGGTCTCTCGCAGGGCACCTACCGCATCCGGCAGGGCGAACTGCTCGCCGGCGAAACCATCCACGAAGCGCCCACCCCGCACCTCGCCCCGGGCTTCCAGCCTTCTATATATATAGAGGAGGTCGCGCCAGGGAGGCAGCCCGGACTCCCGCTCCAATACCTTGCGGAACACCACACCGTAACGGCGCAGCAGCACGTCCGCCAGATGGGTGAGGGCCTCCGCATCCGCCTGCATGCCGTCCCCCGCCACCGCCTGGCGGGGCGCGAGGGCCCAGCGCCCGGCTTCATCCACTCCCGGTCCCTGGCCGCGCCGCAACCGGTAGCGGGTGGAGCTGGAGAGCGACGGGCGTTTGCTGGCCGGAGTGATGAGCGCCCTCAAGCCTGCGAAGGTGTCCGACGAAGCGAGGCCCCAGGCAGTGAGTTCCGCCAGGGCGGACTCCACTTGGGTGCGGAGCAAGCCGGTGAGGCGCGTGATGTCCGAGAAGAAGATCGCGCCCTGGGCCTTCAAGGCATCGTGTACCACTCGTGTACCGTGGCTCAAGTTGATGTCGCTGATATCCGGCAGTTCCGTGAGCAGACGCCAGTGATGCAGCGCATCACGCTCCACGAAGGCGATAGGCGTACCGCGCACCGGGCCCGCGCGCCGCTCATCGTCACCGCTCTTAGGGGGAACGAGGCGCATCCAGGCGACGGCGCCGCCGGCGCAGAGCTGATCAAGCATGTAAGGCGCGTAATCGCCAACCCGGGCCGGCAGGATGTCCTGCTCCCAGGCGAAGGCCGGCGCCGAATAAGCCGCCAGTTGTTCGAGGGCCGCGGCGAGCGCCGCTTGGCCCTCGGCGGCCGGATCGCCATGGGCCCCGGCGATGCCATGCCAGTCGAACAGGAAGCGCAGGTAATCGGCAGGCGTCACCGGCTCGATCTCGCTGCGCAGGCGTTTCAGGGTGTAGCGATGGATGCGCGCCAGGAGCCGACGCTCACACCACTCGGTCTCGCTGGCGCCCTGGGAATACTTGCCGCGCATCACCGTGCCTTCCGCTTCGAGCGACAGCAATGCCTGCTCTACCTCGGATGCGGCCAAGCCAAGCAGACGCGCCAGGGACGCTGCGCTGACGGGACCTGAGCCTTCGAGGCGGCTGCGGATGAGTTCCCTGAGCGCATCTTCCCGGGCCGGGGGCGCACCGGAATCCAACGGGCGTAGAGCCGGCTGCAAGCTCGCATCCGGGAACACCGCCAAGAATTCATCCAGCCGTTCTGCCGCCACCCACAAAGCCCGACCCGAAGGGAGTTGGGCGAGAGTCACGCGGTTGGCTGCGGCCAGCTCCGTGAAGAAATGCTTCCAGCCGAAATCTAGACTGCCTGCTCCGTGCCCAGCCATGCCCTCTTCCTCTGTAAGGAAGCCCAGCACCACCAGGGCATCGTGGAGTTCATCTGCATCCCGGGCCGAGGGCCAGACCTCTTCCCGCACCCTATTGATAGCAGCCGGGTCCAGTTCCGAGAGAGACCCCGCCTCTTCCAGGCTCATGACGCCGCGGGATTGCACCGCCAGCGTGCGGCGTTCTTCGGCCGGCGCGTCGTCCAGGAAAGCATAGGGCCGGGCGCTCAAGATCTCTTGCGCAAGCGGCGACGGTGCCGCCAGATCTTTCGCCAGCACTTTCAGCTCACCACTCTGCAAGCGGGTGAGCAGATGCAGGAACCCATCTGCATCCATCACTTCGTGGAGGCAATCCTTCAGGGTCTGGTGCACCAGAGGATGGTCCGGCACTTCCCGGGCGCCCGCGAGGTTCTCGGCGCAGGCCAGCTGATCCGGGAACACCAGAGCCACCAGGTCTTCGGAATCCGCCCGCTGGAACGCCGGCGGGTTGCGCTTGCCGTTGCGGTTGCGCCGCACCGCCAGCGCCGTGGTGGCGACCCAGCGCCAGCGGGTGCCGAACATGGGTGCCGCCAGCACCGCCTGGGTCAGCACATCCAGGGCCGTAGCGGGATTGAGATATTTCGCCGGCTCTTCCAGGGGGAAACTGTGGGTGGCGCCTAAGGACAGCACGATGGTGTCTTCGAGCGCTGCCGCCTGCAGTTCGAAATTGAACTTGCGGCAGAAGCGCTTGCGCAGGGCCAAGCCCCAGGCGCGGTTGATGCGCGCGCCGAAGGGCGAGTGGATCACGAAATGCTGGTCCCCCGCCTCGTCGAAGAAACGCTCGAACACCACCTGGTCCTGGGTGGGCAAGACGCCGAGGGCGGCTTTGGCGGCGGCGAGATATTCAGCGAGCTGGCGCGCCGCCACCGCATCGAGACCGATCTCGGTGGTAAGCCAGCTCATGAGATCTTCCCCCGCCGTGAGGCGCCGGTCCGCTTCCGTCCGCAGGCGCGACACAGAGCGGGACATCTCCGCTGTACGGGCCGGGGCTTCGCCGAACCAGAAGGGGATGTTGGGCGGCATACCCTTGGCATCCTCCACCAGCACCCGCCCTTGCTCCACTTTGAGGATGCGGTAGCTGGTGTTGCCGAGCTGGAATACATCGCCCGGGATGCTCTCGAAGGAGAAGTCTTCGTTCAAGGTGCCGATGCGCAGACCTGAAGGTGAGAGGATCACGTCGTAATCGAACTGGTCGGGGATGGCACCGCCGTTGGTCACGGCGATGAGCTTGGCGCCACGCCTCCCCCTGAGTTTGCCGTTCACCCGGTCCCGGTGCAGATAGGCCCCACGCCGGCCACGGCGGGTGGAGAAGCCATCTGCCAGCATCTGCAGGATCTCGGCGTATTCCTCCTGTTTGAGATTGCGGTAAGGCCAGGCCCGGCGCATGGCTGCGTAAAGCGCCGGCTCATCCCATTCCCGGCAAGCTACCTCTCCCACGATCTGCTGAGAGAGCACATCCAGGGGCGCGTCTAATATCTTCAATGAATCTAATTCGCCGCGCCGCACGGAATCGAGCAGCGCGCAGCAATCCACGAGATCGTCCCGGGACAGGGGGAACAAGCGGCCCTCCGGCAAGGCACCCACCGCGTGACCGGAGCGGCCCACCCGCTGCAGGAAGGTGCTGATGCTGCGGGGCGAACCCAGCTGGCAGACCAGATCCACATCGCCTATGTCTATGCCGAGTTCGAGGGACGCGGTAGCCACGAGCGCTTTCAATTCGCCCTTCTTCAGGCGCTGCTCCGCATCCAGCCGATGGGTCCGGGCGAGCGACCCGTGGTGAGAAGTGACATGCTCCTCGCCGATGCGTTCCGCGAGATGCCTGGCCACCCGCTCCGCCTGGCGGCGGTTGTTGGCGAATATGAGAGTGGTGCGATGGGTGGCGGTGAGTTCCGCGAGACGATCGTAGAGTTCCGCCCAGACTTCGTTGGCCATGACGGGCGTCAAGGGCGAGCGCGGCATCTCAAGGTGCAGCCGCCGCTCCCGTACGTGGCCCGTATCTATGATGGTGCACTCCTCTTCCGAGCCCGTGAGGAAGTGCGCCACCTCCTCGATGGGCTTCTGGGTGGCCGAGAGGCCGATGCGCACCGGCGGCTTCGGGGTCAGGGCCGCGAGGCGCTCGAGGGAGAGAGCCAGGTGCGCGCCGCGTTTGTTGCCGGCGAGAGCGTGGATCTCGTCCACGATCACCGTGCGCACCGTGGAGAGCAGTTTCCTGCCTGAATCCGAGGTGAGCAGGATGTAGAGGGATTCCGGCGTGGTCACCACGATGTGGGGTGGCTCGCGCCGCATGCGATCCCGTTCGGATTGGGGCGTGTCACCGGTGCGCACCCAGGCGCGGATCTCCACATCCGGCAGCCCCATGGCGAAGAGTTCGTTGCGTATGCCTTCGAGGGGCGCCTGCAGGTTCTTCTGCACGTCGTTGGACAGGGCTTTCAGGGGCGAGATATAGAGCACCTGGCACTGGTCCTCGAGACCTCGTTCCAGACCTTCCTTCACCAGATCGTCTATGGCAGCGAGGAAAGCCGCGAGGGTCTTGCCGGAGCCGGTGGGCGCGGCGATGAGCGTGTGATGCCCGGCGCGGATGGCCGGCCAGGCGCGCTGCTGCGCCCCCGTGGGAGCGGCGAAGGTCCGCTCGAACCAGGCAGCCGTAGCGGGATGAAACAGAGATTCCGGGGACATGCCCTCAATGATACTGCGCCAGGGGACTTGGATGCCTGATGCGCCAGCTCCCCTCCTGACAAATGCTGTCAGGAGCCTTTCACGAGTCCTGCCAGGAACTTATGTGGTGATTTACCCAGGCCCGGCCTCATTGTCCAGCGTGGACCGCTATGAACTTCAGACAGCGGTCGGCAGAATCCGCATAGTTCTCCAATTCTTCCATGCTCAGCGTCCCGTCCGGCAGCTCGTGATACGGACAGTATTTCCCCGCATGATTGGCATGGACTTCGTCCCGGAAGCTTTGGCTGGTGATCAAGCCATCCGCCTGGTCGGCCCACTCGTTGAGCGCGCGATACGCGCTGTTCAGTGCTGTGATGCTCGCCTGCTCCTGCAGGTTCCAATCCTTGGCCTTCTGGTCGTACTGGGCATAGGCCATATCGAGATCGGTCTGCTTTGACTCCAATGGCAGTTGGCCTCCACCCGTTACCATGGTCAGCTTGCTGAGCTTCTTTATCGCCTTGACGTGCCGGGGGGTACTCTTCCCGGTCGCGTGATCCGCGTCGGTGCATTCGCTCTGGTCGGGATCCAGGTGCTGCTTCTGTGCTGCCGCTTGCTGGTCATGCGCCTGATCCTGCCGGCTGAGTGCATCCTGCCGCTTGGGGAGATCGCCGCCGGGAGCGTCTATCGCGGCCTTTTGCTGCACCGGGCCCGCTGGGGTCTTCTTATGCGCCTGCTCCTGCTGGCTGAGTGCGTCCTGCCGCTTGGCGAGATCGTTGCCGGTGGCATCTATGGCCGCCTTCTGCTGCACCAGGTCCGCCTGGGTCGTCTGCAGTTTGTGCAGATCACAGGAGATGAAACTGTACTCATGTACCAGGGTTTCCATCTTGTCCTGGCCCGCGGCCGGCGCGGTGCCGGCAGCTTTCGCCAACACGCACACGACCGCCAGGGCGCCAATCCCCAGATGGAATACCTTTCGCATGGAAAATTCTCATCCCCTTGTGTAGGCCCGTATCTTTCCCTGCCATCAGCAGTTCGTCAATAACAATCCTTACAGATACCCATGCGAGAGCCGGCACTTTCCGCATTCATGTGTTCATCTACTGCATCCGTGTGCCTTATCTCTGTATCCATGGGTCACGTGAATCAAGACATATAGCGAATCTCAATTTCAGCGCTGCAAGCCACTGAGCGCGCCGTGCAGCGCCACGATGCGGGCGCGCCAGGGATGGTTCTCACGGCTAAGCAAGGGCGTGACCAGCGCGAGCGCCGCTGCGTCCTGATGCTGCTCCACCAGCCCCCGGGCTTTCAGGAACTGCAATGAGGCCGCTTCGTCGGTGCCCGGCAGTCGCTGTTCCACCAGAGTATCGAGCCGGGCGAACAAGGCCATGCGCTTGTCGCGCAGGGCCTCCTCCGCCAGCGGCACGGTGAGCGCCGGTGGGTGCGGCATGAACTGGGCCGAGATATCGAGACACTGCTCGCAGATGTCCAGAGCCCGGGGTACGCGCTTCTGGTGTATCAGCAATTGAATCAGCCGTATACCCTGCACCAGGGAGAGCGCATCCTGGTGGCGCATGCGCAGGGCCTCGAACAGATCTTCGTGGAAACCCCGGGGGTTGGCGAGATCCATGCCGGTCTCTTTCAGCATCGCATCCCGCGCCGCCTGGGGATTCTTCGCCGCCAGCTGCTTGTCCAGTTCCGCGAGCAGCGCCCGCATGCGCACCGCCTGCTGCTCCGCGGCGATGGATTCCGCCGTGGGCCGCTGCACCGAGACCGCAAGATTGAGCTGGTCCTGGCGGTGATAGGCCACGTAGCCGATGAGATGGCAGATGAAGAGGAGCCCGTACACCAAGAGCATGCTGGTGAAGATGCCCGCCAGATGGCCCGACAACAGCACCCCGAGGAAACCGGCGCCCGCGAGGGCGAGACAGGCCAGCAGATAGGCGAAGCCCGTGTGCCACACGAACCCCAAGGAGACCAGCGGGTTGAGGGCGGAGAGCAGATCAGGCTGGAGAGCCAGGGAAGCCAGGAAAGCGGGCAGCAGATACACCCCGACGATGAACACCAGCACGCCCCAGCCAGGATGGCCGGGACGAGTGGCGGCCACGGTCATCAGCAACACGCTGACGATGTACATCACCAACATGGCGAGCCTGAGCTTCTCCCCCTCGAACAGCACCTCGGTGCCCAAGGGCGGCGGGATCGCGAAACCCTGGGCGGTACGCGACACCACGCCCATGGAGTAGTAGCCCATCCAGCCGAACACGATGCTGGAGGCGGCGAAGCCGAAGATGCCGGCGTAGCCGCAGATCCAGATGAGCACGCCCATGACCACCACGATGGGCATGGCATAACCGCGCAGAGGGTAATAGAGCAGCCACGGCAGATAGCGCCACACATGCGGCGTGGTCACCATCAACTGGTCCGCTTCCGGATCCTGCAGCCTTACATCCCGCGCTTCGTCTTCAGCCATGCCCATGCTCCGGGGATCGGCCCCGGAGACGAGTCTACAACGCGCAGCTCACTCCCGTCCCGCCGATACCACAGTAGCCGTTGGGGTTCTTGGCCAGGTACTGCTGGTGATAATCCTCGGCGTAGAAGAACTCCGGCGCGGCCCGCACCTCGGTGGTGATGGGCGCGAAGCCGGCCTTCTGCAAAGCCTTCTGGTATTCATCCGACGACTTCTTGGCCGCCGCGAGCTGCGCATCGCCGTAGGCATAGATGCTCGAGCGATACTGCGTGCCCACATCGTTGCCCTGGCGCATGCCCTGGGTCGGATCATGGGCCTCCCAGAACACCTTCAGCAATTTTTCATAACTCAGCTGCTTCGGGTCATAGACCACGAGCACCACTTCCGTGTGCCCGGTACGGCCGGTGCACACTTCTTCATAGCTGGGATTGGGGGTATAGCCGCCGGCATAACCCACGGCGGTGGTATAGACCCCGGGGGTCTGCCAGAACTTGCGCTCGGCGCCCCAGAAGCAACCGAGGCCAAACACCGCCTGCTCCAGGCCCGCAGGGAAAGGCGCTTTGAGCGGATGTCCGTTTACAAAGTGCTTCTCCGGCACCGGCATGACTGTAGGCCGGCCCTGCAGAGCCTCCGTGGCGGGGACCATCGTCGTCTTCCTGGCCAGACCGAACATGGGGGACTCCTGGATGCAGCGTGGGACTGCGGGTTATAGACCTTAATATAGGCCCGATTATTACTTTCAAGCGTCCTTCCAAAGGGCGTAAGTTAGCCGGCATGTGCCGCGGCCCGTCGTCTGGGCCGTACCGAAGAGGTCAGCGATGGATTATCAGAAGAAATTCCGTGTCCTGCCTGGCAGCCGCCTCAAGCTCAAAGACGTGGATCCGGGGTCTACGGGTGGACATAAGCACCGCAAGGCCGCGGAAGCAGAGATCGCCCATCATCAGGCAAGGCTGCGCGAGCTCCAGGATCTCTTGTACGCGGAGCACCGCCACTCGCTGCTCATCTGCCTGCAAGCCATGGACACCGCCGGCAAGGACGGCACCATCAACCACGTGCTCGGCGCCATGAACCCCCAGGGTTGCCGGGTGCAGGCGTTCAAGGAACCCTCGGCCGAGGAACTGGCCCACGACTTCCTGTGGCGCGCTCACAAGGCCGCACCCGCGAAGGGTGAGATCGTGATATTCAACCGCTCCCACTACGAGGACGTGCTCATCGTCCGCGTGCACGATCTCGTGCCGAAAGAGATCTGGTCGAAGCGCTACGACAGCATCAACGCCTTCGAGCAGGGCCTGGCCCGGAACGACACGCATGTACTCAAGTTCTTCCTGCACATCTCCAAGAAAGAACAGCTGAGACGCTTCAAGCAGCGCTTAGACGACCCATCCAAGAACTGGAAGATCAGCGAGGCGGACTACGAGGAACGGGACTCCTGGAGCGCCTATATGCAAGCCTACGAGGAAGCCCTGTCACGCTGTAGCACGGAGCACGCGCCCTGGTTCGTGATCCCCGCAGACCACAAGTGGTTCCGCGACCTGGCGGTGGCCCGGATCGTGGTGGAACAACTGGAGGCGCTCAAGATGAGCTACCCGAGACCCACGCTGGACATGCGGAAGATACGCGCTGAGTATCACGCGGCGAAGAAAGGCTGACCGCCAAAGAGGACGGGGCCCTGAAGGGCCCCGTACCGCATCACAGACCGCAGAGTCTCAACTCCACTTGAGGCCGTACTTCTTGCCCAGGCTCCAGTCGCCGGCGCCGGTGGCCGCCACATACAGGAAGCCGCCAGTCAGGGCCATGTTCTTCATGAAGTCGATGAGCTGGAGCACATCGTCGTCGTGCAGATGCACGAAGAAGCCCGAGAGGATGCAGAACAGGGCCAGGGCCAGTGCCGCCGCACGGGTGTAGGCACCCGTCACCAGCAGGAGTCCGCCGCCGACCTCCCAGATGACCAATAGCGGCTTGAAGGCATGGGGTACACCCCAATCGGCGACATAATTATGGATGCTGGCGTAGCTCATGAGCCGCCCGTATCCGGACCAGAACATCATGGCCGCCAGCATGACGCGGCCGACGAGCATGAGTAGATTCTGCATCATCGCATTCTGCATGATCCATCTCCCGATTTTTAGTGAGTATGGGCCGACCCCGTCGGCGACCGGCCCATAGCTTACTGCAAACCGGGGGCTTCACGCTCTAGCCCACGGGCCGCGCCCCGAGGGCAGCTCAAGCCCACTTCAGCTTGAGCTTCGCATCCAGGCTGTAGGCCCCGGCGCCGGTCATGGCCATATAGAGGAAGCCGCCCGTCATGGAGATGTTCTTCATGAAGTTGATCATCTGTTCCTGGTCCGCCGGGTGCAGATGGGCGAGCAATCCGGAGATCACGCAGAAGGCCGCCATCAGCAGGGCCACCGGCCGGGTGAGGAAACCCAGCAGGATGGCGAGACCGCCGCCCAGCTCCCACAGGATGATGAAGGGCATGGACCAGCCGGGTATGCCGAGCGAGACCATGTAACCCTGCATGTAGTCGTAGTGAGTGAGCTTGGCATAGCCCGCCGAGAGGAAGATGGCCACCATCAGGATGCGGCCGAGCAAGAGGACGGAATTCTTCATTTTAGTGCTCCCTTGGATTACAGACTTGAGTATAGCCGCCGGCCCCGGAGGGGACCGGCGGCCGCATCAGATCAGGCCGCGGCCTTCTCGTTCTGCAAGGCCTCGCGCACCTTGGGACGGTCCGCCACGCGCTGGCGGTACTCGGAGAGGTGCTTCCACTTGGCATTGTCGATACCCGTATGAGGCGACCAGCTGATCACCGTATAGAGATAGGCATCCGCCGCCGTGAACGTATCGCCCATGAGGTACTTGTGGCTGGCGAAATGCTTGTCCAGTTCTCCAAGACGCTTCTCCAGCTTGGCCCGCAGCACCGCCTTGGCATCGTCTTTCAGATCCTTGTTGAACAAGGGGCTGTAGCCCTTGTGGATCTCGCTGCTGACGAAGGTCAGCCACTCGTTCTCGCGGAAACGCTCCATGGTGCCGGCTTTGGGCACGAGCCCCGAGGCAGGGGCGAGATCACCCAGGTACTGCAGGAGCGCAGCGCCTTCGGTCAACAGCTGGCCGTCATCCAGCTGGATGGCCGGCACATAACCCTTGGGGTTGATGGAGTAATAGTCGGTGCCATCCTTGAGTTTGTGCATGCCGGTATCCACGCGCACCAGCTCGAAAGGCAGGCCCGCTTCGCGTAGCACGATGTGTGAGGCGAGCGAACAGGCGCCGGGTGAGAAATACAGTTTCATGGACTAGTCTCCTTGGGTTGAAATCATCGGGTGATCAGTAGGCCGCGGTGAAGCGCGCCCGCAGATGATGGGGATGCTCCAGTTCATCCAGCATCGCCACCGCGAAATCTTCGGCGGAGATGCGACTTTGACCCTCAGCATCCGTCAGCAGCTGGTCGCCGGCGACCCGGTATCTGCCGGTGCGCATGCCCGGCTGGATCAGGGCCGCCGGCGCGAGATAGGTCCAGTCGAGATCGGCGCCGCGATATACCGCCAGCGCGTCCCGGTGGGCGATCGCCACCGGCTTCCACGCGGCCGGGAACTCCGGCGTATCCACCAGCTGCAGACCGGGACGCACCTCGAGACCGCCGGCCCCACCGATCACCAGCAGGCGCTTGACGCCGGCGGGCTTCACGCCCGCCACCAGCGCCCTGGCGGCCCGCACCACATCCTGCGCATCGCCATGGTGACCGGGGCCGAAGGCGCTGATGACCGCGTCATGGTCCAGTACCACGGCGGTGATGCTCGCTGGATCCAGCACGTCGCCGCGTGCCTTGTGGAACTCAGGGTGAGCGAGCGTGAGCTTCGCGGGGTCCCGGCTCACCGCCGTGACTGAGTGGCCGCGATCCAGAGCCTCCTTGGCTATGCGGCTGCCGATCATGCCGCCGGCGCCGAACAATGCGATCTGCATGGGTTGCTCCTCAAGCCTCAGGCGGCAGCCGCCTTGCGCTCCGGGTAATCGGTATAGCCCTTCTCACCCGGGATATAGAAGGTGGCTGGGTCCGCTTTCGCCAGCGGCGCGCCCTCGCGGAA
Source organism: Gammaproteobacteria bacterium (assembly GCA_036000105.1). Classification (GTDB taxonomy): domain Bacteria; phylum Pseudomonadota; class Gammaproteobacteria; order Natronospirales; family REEB76; genus DASUBN01. Next base: position 116,344 of record DASYGE010000002.1, on the reverse strand, counting down.
GCGTTCCACCAGGTCCGGGTTGGCGATGAACGGCACGCCGAAGGCCACCAGATCCGCGTACCCGTCGCGGATCGCGGCATTGCCCTTCTCCTGGTCATAAGCGGTGTTGGTGATGAGCGTGCCCTTGTAGAGAGGGCGGTAATGCTTGGCCATCTTCGTCACCATATTGGGGATGGCCGACATGTCGCCGACCGGCTCCCTGAGATGCAGGTACGCGAGACCGAGGTTCGAGAGCTTGCCGATGGCGTAGTCATAGAGCCCGCGGGTGTCGCTATCCGCCGGCACGTTATAAGTGCCGGCCGGTGAGAGACGCAAGCCGGTGCGCTCAGCACCCACGGCACGGCTCACCGCCTCGACCACTTCCAGCAGGAAACGGCTGCGGTTCGGGATGCTGCCGCCGTATTCATCGCTGCGCAGGTTGCTGCCGTCCCTAAGGAACTGCTCGATGAGATAACCGTTGGCGCCGTGGATCTCCACGCCATCGAAACCCGCCTGCATGGCGTTCTCCGCACCGCGCGCGAAGTCCTTCACCACCTGCTTCACTTCTGCAGCGGTAAGTGCCCGGGAGGCCACCGTGTCCTTGAGCAGGCCCGCGGTGGTGTATACCTTGGTCTTGGGATTGATGGCAGACGCCGACACCGGCAAGGCGCCGTCGTGGAAATCCGGATGCGAGACATAGCCCACATGCCAGAGCTGCAGGAAGATGCGGCCGCCGCGGGCGTGCACTGCGTCGGTCACCTGCTCCCAGCCTTTGATCTGGGCCGCGGAATGGATGCCGGGGGTATAGATATAACCCGCGCCCTGGGGCGAGATCTGGCTGCCCTCGGTGACGATGAGTCCCGCGCTGGCGCGCTGCGCGTAATACTCCGCATGCATTGCCGTGGGCGCGAGTTCCGGATTGTCGGCACGATCGCGGGTCATGGGAGCCATGACCACACGGTTCTTGAGTTCATAGGGCCCGAGTCTCACGGGGGTCAAAAGTGCTTGCTGGCTCACGGCTTTAATCTCCATCTCAATGTTAATGTTGCAGTGTTACGAGATATCTAAGAATGTCGATATACAGTTCCGAAAAAATAGCCCGCTAGCGGGCGCCGCAGCTCGTGCCGCTCAGATCTCTTCTTTCAGGAACTTGCTGAGTTCTTTCAATGCCTCTTCGTTGCGTTCATAGAAGGTCCACTGCCCGTCGCGGCGCGGCACCACGAGACCCGCCTTCATGAGCAGCGCCAGATAATGGGAGGCTGTGGACTGGGACAGGCCGAGCTTCTCCTGTATCTCCCCCACGCATACGAGCTTGCCCCGCGGCTTGCCATGGGGAGCCACGCCGAAGTGCTTGTCCGGGTCCTTCATCCAGTGAAGGATCTCCAGCCGCGACTTGTTGGCCAAAGCCTTGAAAACCAGTACCTGATCCATGCTTCTCATTATATCGATATTATTCGATATGTCAATACCTAGATATGTAGATTGCCGCCCCGCCAGGCCCTGCCTAGACTGCCCCATGCTTGAGCCAGACCCTATTACACCCAGCCACGCCTAAACCCTCTGCCCGATCGGGACATCAAAGAGGCATGGAAAGCGTTCTCGCCATGCAATCGCCCACGAGGATCCCCCTGGACACCATCGACGAGACCGACATCGCGGCCCGTGCCCGGGACGGCGACATTGCCGCCTTCGAGCAGCTGTATCGCCGCCACGTGGGCCGGGTGCACGCTGTGTGCTTGAGGCTCGCGGGCAACCGCACGCTCGCGGAAGAATGCACCCAGGATGCCTTCGTGCGCGCCTGGGAATCGCTCGCCAAGTTCCGCGGCGAGAGCAGTTTCGGCACCTGGGTGCACCGCATCGCGGTGAACACGGTGCTGGAACGCCATCGCACCCAGTTGCGCCAGGCCGCCTGGGTGACGACCAAGAGCGACGAGATACTGGAAGCGGTGCCCGCCGAAGAGAGCGACCCGGGGCACGGCATCGACCTAGAACAGTGCATCGCGGGACTGCCGGCGGCGGCACGCATGGTCTTCGTATTGTTCGACGTGGAAGGCCGCAGCCACGAAGAGATAGCCGAGATGACTGGACTGGCGGTCGGCACCAGCAAAGCCCATCTGCATCGCGCCCGCCGCATATTGCGGGCAAGGTTGGAGACATGAACAACGTGAACGACGACAAGCTGCAGAAAGCCGTGCAACGGCTGCCGCAGGACATCGACCCGGGGCATGACCTGTGGCCCGCTATCGCAGCGCGCATCGGCCGCAAGCAACGTGCCGCGCGTCCCCTATGGGCCTATGCCCTGGCCGCCAGCCTGTGCGTGGCAGTGGGTGCCGGCAGCCTCTACTACGGCCTCGCCCGCCACGCCCCCGATGCGGCCGTGCCGGTGGAGGTCGCGACCACGGCGAGCCCGGGTGCGGTGTATTACGCCCAGCGGGCCGCCTTCGCCGAGAACAGCGTGGAGACCGCGCCGAACCTGGCACCGGCCACCCGCGCAGTGATCCTGACCAACCTGCGCATCATCGAAGGCTCCATGCAGCAGATCCTGGCTGCACTGGAGAAAGACCCGAACAACCCGCGCCTGCGCACCCTGCTCTACGACCTTTACCAGAACGAAGCCCGTCTGCTGGCCGCGACCCAGCAGATACAGACTACCCAGAGGAACGACCTATGAAACGCCTGACTATCATCCTTGCATATGTGCTGCTGAGTTTCGCGGCGGTGGTGGCGACCTTCTCGCTGCTGACGCTCACCTCCAGCACTGCCTACGCCCACGAGACCTCCGACGATCAGGACCGGTCCGTGAACGAGGCGCGTAACGCCAAACCTGACGGCGAAGTGCGGGTGGATAACCTGGCCGGCACGGTCAAGATCCGCGGCTGGGACAAGAGCGAGGTGCGGGTGACTGGCAACCTCGGCGATCAGGTGGAGCGCCTGGAGATCACCAACGACGACTCCGGCGTGAGCATCCGCGTGGTCCTGCCCCACAACGAGCACAGCGACGACTGCGGCGAGTGTGCCGACCTCGTGATCGAAGTGCCCACCGGGAGCCGCATGGAAGTGAGCACCGTGAGCGCCGACATCGAAGCCACGGATCTCACCGGCCCCCAGGAACTCGGTACCGTGAGCGGCAACCTGATCCTCGATTCCGCCACGAGCCGGGCGGACGTGCACAGCGTGAGCGGTGACGTGACCGTGTCCGGCTCGGCCAAAGGTGCCCACGTGACCGCCACCAGCGTGAGCGGCTCGGTGCGCGCCACCGGCGTGGACGGCAGCCTGCATGTGGAGAGCGTGAGCGGCGACGTGAAGATCGGCAACAACCGCATCACGGGCCTGGAGATGAGTTCCACTTCCGGCAACCTCACCTATGAAGGCAGCCTGCTGAAGGGCGGCAATTACGAGTTCCACAACGTCAGCGGCGACGTGGATCTCACCTTCGGGGCCTCGCCGAGCGCCCACTTCGACATCTCGAGCTTCAGCGGCGACATCGACAACAGCTTCGGACCACGGCCCACCCGCGTGAGCAAGTACAGCCCAGGTGTGGAACTGCACTTCACCAACGGCAGCGGCGATGCCCAGGTGAGCGCCCGCAGCCTGAGTGGCGACATCCACCTCAACGATTGAAAGGTCAGCGATCCTGCAGTGATCGGGGGCGCCGCAAGGCGCCCTTTTCACGGTTTGGGTTTGCTCGGCTTTGGGCGCGCAGGCTTAGCGTCCGGCACCAGCTGGTAGAACAAGCTCGACTCGCGCTTATAGAACCCTTGGGTGTGATACGAATCCTCGAGCTTGAGATGCTCGTAATCGAAGTGATGGCACATCTCATGCAGGAAGGTGCGCAGGAAACTCCGGAACGCCACCACCTGTTTCTTCTGGGCAGTGCGCATCCACAGGGATATCCTGGCGACCTTCAGCCTGTCTTCCACGCCTTCATACAGGCCGTGCAATTCGCCGTAATCGTCGGAAGGACGCACCGCCAGCACCTTCAGGTTCACCGGCCGGATGGCGAGCTGTCCCACCATGCCCGCAGCCAAGCGCCCGCAGATCTCTTCCACCGCCGGGCGCGCATCCGCCTTGAGGGCCTCTTCCAAGCGTGACACCAGGGCTTGCAAGCTCAGGGGGTCCGGCAGGGCCAGCCGCTCGATGCGATCGCTGGCATCGTAGATCTTCTTGTTCTTGGCGCTCAGGCTCTTGTAATAATTGAATCGCATCGCATACAAGTATGCGTGCGGCCGCCCCTATAATAAAGCCATGAGATCCCCGTCCCCCGCCGTCGCCGGTGCCATCGCACTGCCCTGCCTCGCGTATTTCTTCGGCGCATCCCTGGTGCTGCAGTTTGCGCGCGCGGACTACGATTGGGTGGCCATGCCCTTGAGTTTCTATCTGCTGGGGCCCTACTGCGCATGGCTCATCCTCGGCTTCTTCGCACTGGCCGCCGGTGTGCTCTGCGTGGCGCTCGGCCTGCACGCGAGCCTCAAAACGGCGGCCTTAAGACGCCTATCCCTCGCCCTGTTCGTGGTAGACGCCGCCGCCATCTGCGTCGTGGCCCTCGCCCATACCGACACGAGCGCCGACCAGGGCCCCACCACCCACGGCGTGGTGCACTACACGGCGGCGGCCGTGGCTTTTCTGTCCGTCACCATCGGCATGCTCACCCAGTCCTGGCGCTTCCGTGCCGATCCCCATTGGCAGCGGCATTTCCGCACGGCCTTCCTGCTCGCCGCTGTCACCTTCATGGTCCTGTGGGTCTATGTCCTATGGCGGGCGCTGCCGCGGGGTGCCATGGAGAAAGCGGTCATCCTGCTGATCGTGTTGTGGCTGCTGCTGGTCAGCCGCTGGCTGATGCTGACACGACACGCGCGGGCAGCTTGAGACGGGATCATGGGCCGCTGGCGTCCGCCTTCTCCCCGCTCTTCCCCCTACATCACCCGCGAGGGGTATGGGGTCCTGGAGACCGAACTACGCGCCCTCTGGCAGAAGCGCGGCCATGTGACCCAGGCCTTGTCCGCGGCAGCGGCCGAAGGCGACCGTTCCGAGAACGCGGAATACATATATAGGAAGAAAGAGCTCAGGGAGTTAGACCGGCGCATCGGCTATCTGCAGAAGCGCATGCCGGACCTCAAGGTGATCACCGAGTGCCCGGCGGAGGATAGCCGGGTGTTCTTCGGCGCCTGGGTGACCCTCGAAGACGAGAAAGGCGAGGACACGGAATATCGCATCGTGGGGCCGGACGAGTTCGACCCTGCCAAGCACTATATAAGCGTGGATTCACCCCTGGCCCAGGCCCTGCTCAAGAAATCCGTGGACGACGAAGTGCGGGTCAAGACGCCGGCGGGCGGCATGCATTGCTTCATCGTGAAAGTCCGCTACCAATAAGCCTCTGGATTATGTCGGCTGGCGCCGCTCCATCCGAAGCGCGACAATCGTTCCATGCAGGATCAAAAAGACAAGCAACACATGGAAGACGCGCTGGACGAAGCCCTGCGCGGCACGTTCCCGGCCAGCGATCCCGTCGCCATCCATGCCCCGCTGATCGCCGGCAAACCCAAGCGGCGGGCGAAGAAGCCTGTAAGTCGCAAGAAGATCGGCAAGAAGAAAAAACCGGCGCGCAAAGCCTCGCGCCCGACCCGGAAGAAACCCAAGAAGACCCGGCGCCGTTAGTCCTTGCCATAACCCGGCCCGAGCAGCACTTGGCCTGGCAGGGCGCCCGTCATCTTGCCGCCATCTATCACCGGCACCCCGTTCACCAGCACGTACTGCATGCCCACCGACAACTTGTTGGGGTCATCGTAGGTGGCCACGTCGTGGATGGTATCCGGATCGAACACGTTGATATCCGCCCACATGCCGAGCTTCAGCACGCCGCGGTCCGCCAGGTGTTCCCGCTGGGCTGGTAACGCACTGAACTTGCGGATGGCGTCTGCCAGGGTGAGCTTGCCCTCGGCCTTCACATATTTGCTCAGGATACGCGGGAAGGTGCCGTAGGCTCGCGGGTGCGGATGCTCGGTGCCCAGCAAGCCCTCCGGTGAGGTTCCCGAGGCGTCGTTGTCTATGGAGACCCAGGGCTGCTGCAGGATCAGCTCCACGTCCGGCTGGGCCATGCCGAACACCGCCACCTCTGTGTCCGCATTGTCCTTGATGAGGAAATCGCAGATGGTGTCGATGGCATCCTCATGCCAGTCCTTGGCGATGTCGCTCACCCGTTTGCCCTCATAGGGCAGGAGTGCGGTGTTGTTCACCGCCGTGATCAGGATGTCCTCGGGCCCGTTGATGGCCAGCCACTCGTTGTCCCACTTGTCCGTGGGCGTGAGCATGTCGGCACGTATCTTGGCGCGGCTTGCCGGATCCTTGAGGCGGGCGATGAACTTGGCGTTGCCGCCGTCATGGGCCCAGGGCGGGATGAAGGCTGCCATGCCGTTCTCCCAGGCGGTATAGGCATAGGTATCTGCCGTCACGTCCAAACCCGCTGCCCGGGCGGCTTCGATACGCGCGATCACCAGCGGCGCCTTGCCCCAATTCTGCTTACCGGCAGCCTTCAAGTGGAATATCTCCACCGGGATATGCGCTTCACGGCCGATGCGGAAGGTCTCGTCCAGGGCCGCCATCTCGCCGTTGCTCTCGCTGCGCATGTGGGTGGCGTAGATGCCACCATATTGCGAAGCGGTCTGGGCCAAGGCGATCAGCTCGTCGGTCTTGGCATAGGGCGCCGGCGGATATTGCAGCGCCGTGGAAAGCCCCAAGGCCCCTTCCTTCATGCCCTCGGCCACGATCGCCTGCATCTGTTTCAATTGATCCGCTGTAGGCGTCTTGTCGTCGTAACCCAGCACCATTTCCCGCACCGAGGCTGCACCTATATAGGTACCCAGGTTGATACCCATGCCCTGCTGCTTCAGACGCGCGAAGTATTGGGTGAACGTCCGCCAATCGACGGTGATGTGGTAATGGTCGTAACCCGGCTGGTTCTCCTTGACCATGGCATCGTCCAGAGGCGCTATGGACTCGCCCTCGCCGGTGATCTCCGTGGTGATGCCCTGGTAGATCTTGGAAGGCAGCCGCGGGTCTACCAGGATGGTGCCCTCCGATTGACCCAGCATGTCGATGAAGCCCGGGGTGACCAGCATGCCGTGGGCGTCTATGACGCGCTTCGCCTCAGCACCCGAGAGATCACCAATAGCGGCGATGTGCCCATCTTTCACCGCCAGATCCGCCGCATACCAGGGCGAGCCGGTGCCGTCCATGATGTGGCCGTTCTTAATGATGAGGTCGTAGCTGGGGCTGGCGGCGCTGCAAGGGGCGGCAGCCAAGGCGATGATCAGGAGGGGAAGCAGCACGAGGGTCCTCTGCAGCAGCATGGGCGTTCTCCTCAAGAATGGGCGGGACGATTGTAGCCCTCGGGCTAGCCCTTGGGCTTGCCGCCGAAGAACTTGTCCAGCTCTTCCCGCGACGGGTCTTTGGCGGCAGGCGTCTCAGTCTTGCCGCCGAACAGGGAATCAAGTTGACTGCGAGCCGCCTCGGTCCTGCTCTGGTCCCGAGGCACATGGGCGTCGGGGCGCGGCCGGAAGTAATCGCAGAAGTTGGCCCGCTCCTTCTCCTGCACATGCTCGGCCCGCTCTTCCAGGCAACCCTGGCGGAGCTTCGGTTCGTGGAACTCGCACAGTTTGCAGACGTAGAGTTCAGCGCTGCATCTGAGACAGACGGACAGGCGGGACAGGGGCATGGGCACGCCGTCCAGTGACGCGCCGCATTTCCAGCAGACGAGATCAATAGCTTGCATGCGCTTCTATTGTAGGTGCAAAACTGCCTAAAAGCGTCGCGAGCGAAGACGGGGCTAGGCGCGCGAGGCGAGCAGAAGGGAGCGTACTCTTATGTACGTGACCGACTGCGAGACCGAAGCGCAACAACACCCCGGCGAGCGCAGCAGCTTTTAGGCCCAAGCGGCGTTGGAATCTGTGGGCGCGTGGAAGTAATCGCTCTCTTCCGCCGAGAGCTTCACGTTCTTCAAAAGCTCGGTCTTGCGCAGCTCGGCGGTAGACGTGGGGGCGCAGTCCGCGCACATGGGGTCCTCGCAAGGCTGACGGGAGTAGAGCCAGTAATGCACCGCGCCGGCCATGATGCCGTCGGCGATGTCCCACACATCCACGTCCGGGTTCTCTTCCGCCAGTTGGTTGGCGAGCTCCACCACCTGGCGGGCGGCATCGTCGAAAAGAGTGGGATCGGGTTTCATGGCTTTGGCCTGGTTCTGCGCGGGGGTATCCATTCTAGCAGACCGGTCCGCAGCGCCTGCCGGCAGCCATCCAGCCGCGCCACCTGCCGCGGCGCGCCGGAAATTGCTAGGATGCCCTACCTTTTAGGCACCACCACGGACACGGGCGCGCACATGGCCAACGAACACGATGAACTGAAACTCGAACTGGACGCGGACAACCTCTATCGCGAGGAGATGTTCACGGACCAGAAGATCGGCTCCATCCGCCAGCTCACGCCGGTGAAGAAAGACGGCTCAGCGGACAGCGCGCGGCCGGTGCTCTTCATAGGCGAGACCAGTCTGATGACGCCCGCCGGTACCCTGCCGCTGCATTTCAAGCTGGAAGCCGCGAACCTGGCGGAAGCCGTGGCGCGCTTCTCGGACACCGCCAACCTCGCGGTGCAGGAGACCATGGAACAGCTGCGCGAGCTGCGCCGCCAGGCAGCTTCCTCCATCGTGGTGCCGGACATGGGCAAGGGCGGCATGGGCGGGCTCGGCGGCGGCGGCAAGATCCAGATACCTTGATCGCCCGCGGCATCCGCCGCAAGGGAGCCGGACCGTGAACTACGTCTATCTCGTGACCATGCTCATGCTGGTCGAATACCTGGTCATCGGCTATCTCGTGAGCAGGGCCCGCTCCCGCTACAAGGTGAAGGCGCCGGCGGTCACCGGCCACGAGGCTTTCGAGCGCCACTTCCGCGTGCAGCAGAACACCATCGAGCAGCTCATCGTGGTGCTGCCCTCCATGTGGATCTTCGGATTCACCTTGAACCCCCTGTGGGCCGCGCTCCTGGGGCTCGTATTCGTGGTGGCCCGCGCCTTCTACGCCTACGGCTACATCAAGACCGGTGGCGGCCGACACCACGGCTTCATGTTCGGCCTCTACGCCACCATCGCCCTGCTAGTGGGCGGCGCCGTGGGAGCACTCAAAGGCCTGTTCTGATCCCTGTCACTCGTTGAAGTTCCAGGCGAGCTTGACGATCACGCTATCCAGCAGGCCTTAAGTCCGCTTCCTGTTCAATTCAGCACGCGAGAGGCGCGTGCTGGTCTCCAGCCACCAGGTAGTCATCTTGCGCTGCAAGGGCTCGTGGGCCATGGCGAAGGCCGTCTGGCCCGCGCGGTTGACTATGTCCGGCCGCGCGCCGGCGCGCACCAGGAACTCCACCGTCTCCACCTGGGTGCGGGCCGCCGCCAAATGCACCGGAGTGTTGCCGTTGGCATCCTGCATGTCCAGCCGCGCCCGGTAAGTGAGGCACAGTTTGACGAGCGACATGGCGCCTGCCTGGGCCGCCTCGTGCAGCGCCGTGCGGCGCATCCGGTTCTGGTGGTTCACGTTGGCGCCGAGTTCGGCCAGGGTGCGGGCCAGGGGCTCGCGCCCCTTGCGCACAGCGATGAGGAAAGGCGTGTCGCCGTCGTGGTTCACGGAATCCACCGGCACGCCGCTCGCCACCATGGCGCGGGTGCCAGCCACGCTGGAACTGGCGGACTGCACATAGGCGTGCAGCACCCGGCCGCGCCGGTGGCCGGTCACAGTGCGGATACCCGCCGCCAGCGCCCGGCGCATCAAGGTGGTGTCCTTGGATTCACTATTGTCGGGTTTGCGCGACTTGAACCATTTCAGCACGGAATCTTTACCCCTTCAGGACCTGGGCTGATGATACCAGTGCACTGCGTCGCCATGCCTTAAGCGCAGGCCCATACCTGGATGAACGGCCCAAATCCGTCTACGGATGCAGGGAAAACCCGGCTCAATAGGGCTCACGACGACAGCGGATGGTGCGCCATCCTTCCGCGGGGGACGACCCGGATACTGCAAGCCAGGGGTTGGCGTCGATCTGCGGGATTCCCCATGACAGCTGGATGGCGTCCGGCTCCGGCACTCTTCTGGATCATGTAAGTACCGCAACCTAGACTGAGTCCACCCCACTCCGGGGCCATTACATATCACCCAGACTCAGCGCGGTGACTCCCGCAGCCCCCGCGCTCCACCTGCATCTGCGCATTGCCAGCTGTCATAAGACCCAACAGACATATTCACGCTTTCCAATAACCCGCCGCGGTAAGCATCGTCCTACGCGCACTGACCTCACACACCTATTCACTGGGATACATGCTTCGCGTAAAAATGTTCACGGTGCGACGCACCGGATGGGGTCCCGGTTTCATGCGACTGATTGCGCGCACCTCTGTGCGTCGCCCTACCCATCCGTTGCTTCGTCTCAAATCAGGGTTCCATCATCCGATAATCAGGGAGAATTGCTCATGCGTATCTCACCTCGACCCATCTGGCGCGGTCTCCTGGCCGCGGGTTTCATGTTGACGGCAGCGAACACGGCCCAGGCCGCCCATTCCTATATCCCTTTCACCCTGGTGCAGAACCCCGGCCCAGACCAGGGCGTGTGGCTCGCGGACACGGACCATCTCGGCAATCCGCCCTTCCAGCTCACCAATCAACCGCTGGACGGCAACGTCGGCACCAACGGCGGGACCGTCGCCATCCTCAATGACTGGACCCTCAACGCCATCACCCATGAAGCCACCGGCGTGACGCCGCAACTCGCGGTGTATGGCGTGGCCGGCCACCTTTACAAGGCGAACCTCAGGAACATCGGCCCGATACAGCAGTTCAGCAACGGCAGTTATGCCCAGCTCTGCACCTTGACGGCACTGGACGAGCGGCCCTACGCCGCCGCCAAAGCCTACGTGCAGGCGGTGGTGGAACCGACCGGCTCCCTCAATGCCTGCGCTTCCGGCATCGGCACCCAGACCTGGCTCATCCCGGCCAACGCGGATAACACCGTGGCCCCCATCATCGAGCCCACCAACTGGTCCGTGCTCGGCGCCTTCACCAATCCCGTCGACGAGAGCTTCGTGCGCTGGGTGGTGTGGACCGGCAACGCCGTCGTAGCCTACAAGGCCAACTTCAGCTCCGCGACCACGCTCCTGGTGGGCCCGCCCACCGGGCCGGCACCCGCGGTCTTCTCACGGGTGGACGGTACGATGTTCCTCACCGGTACCAGCGACGTCGCCGGCACCCGCACCGACAGCCTGTATCGCGTGACCATGACCGGCTCCAGCCTGGTGGCGACCTATAGCTTCGCCGACACCGCCATCTGCGTCGGCGTCAGCGCCGGTGTCATGACGGACTCCATCGGCGGCATCCTGAGCTTCGCCGAGCCCACGGGCTCAGGCTATGCCGTGTACGCCGCTCCCCTGGCGGGCGGTGCGGCGACTCAGATATATGCCGACAGCACGGGCAACGAGTGCGGCGCCCTCGCGGGTGACACCGTGTCCGGCAGCTACGTGGGCTTGAACGAGTTCGACACCACGAGCGGTTTCGATCACGTCATCGCCCTGAACGAGACCGGCCCGGGCACCCAGACGCCGGTGTTCCTGGCGGGCGGTGTGAACATCGAAGCCGATATCCGCTACACCATCAATGGCCACTTCTGGATCGGTGTCCTGGATTTCAACACCAGCCCGACCGGGTTCACGGAGATCGTGGCGGACGGCAACGGCGCCGTGGTGCAGACCTACGCCAACTCCCGCATGGGTGACGACATCTGGGGTGGCTACTTCGTCCGCGGCAACCCGCCGGGCGTCGAGCGTGACGTGGTCTACCTGTTCAGCCCCAACCCGGGCGTCTGCATGGGCGGCACGCTGGCAGCCATCGATCCCGTGGCCTTCACCAGCACCAACATCACCGGCCTGCCGGCGGACGCCTGCAGCGCGCTGGCCTATGGCTGGCAGCCTGCGAGCGTGGGTTATGTACGGGAACCGGCCGGCAGTTCGCCGGTGGAGATCGATCCGGTGGGCGGCAAGATGTACAGCCTGCTGGGACCGGACGCCGCCGGCCTGTTCGAGAACCTGGCGATCCTGCCTGGCTATCCGTTCTATTGAAGGGGTTCCACCACTCAGGCGAGGCCTGAGGGAGGAAGAGACGGGCCGGCGCAAGCCGGCCCGTTTTTTATTCTGCCCGCCACTCATGGATGGTGAGACGCGAGAAACCGCGCATATGCAGCGGATCCTGGTGGGCCATGGCGGTCGCCTCCGTCAGGTTCGCGGCCCGCAGCAGATAGGCGCCGCCGGACTTGTCGGAGAAGGGCCCCGCCAGTTCCAGGAGCTCGGCGCTCTTCAGCTTATCCAGGAATGCGTGATGCTCTTGCAGTGCGTAGGGCTGGAATCCGGGTGTGCGCTGGGTCAGCACGAGATAGCGGTTCATCAGGCGAACTCCTGTTTATGGGTGAGCAGCGGTGTCTTCGCCACCGCCGGCGACGGCACCCGGAACCAGGTGGCATAGAGCGCCGGCAGGAAGAACAAGGTCAGCACCGTGGCCACGGTGATGCCGCCCATGAGCGCCACCGCCATGGGACCGAAGAGGTCGCTCTGCACCAACGGGATGAGCGCCAGCACCGCGGCGGCGGCGGTGAGCGTGATGGGCCTGAAGCGCCGTACCGTGGCGCTGATGATGGCCTGGAAGCGGTCCTGACCCTCGCGGATGTCCCGGTCTATCTGGTCCACCAGGATCACCGAGTTGCGCATGATGATGCCGAACATGGCGATGGTGCCGAGCATGGCCATGAAGCCGAAGGGCTTATGGAAGAGCAGCAAAGCGCTGCTCACGCCGATGAGGCCGAGCGGCGCCGTCAACAGCACCATGAAGGTGCGCGAGAAACTCTGCAGCTGGATCATCAGCAGCGTGATCACCACGAACAGCATCACCGGCATCTGCACGTTGATGGAGTTCTGGGCTTTGGCGCTGTTCTCTACCGCGCCGCCCACTTCGATGCGATAACCGATCGGCAACCTGGCACGCAGATCCGTGAGCTTGGCATCTATGGCGTTGGTCACGTCGATGCCTTGGGCTCCGCCCACGGTATCGGCCCGCACCGTGATGGTTGGCTGGCGGTCCCGTTCCCAGATCACGCCGTATTCCAGGCCATAGACCGGTTTCGCTATCTGGGACAGGGGCACCGCTTTGCCGGCGGCCGTGGGGATCATGAGGTTCTCGACGTTGTTCAAGTTGGCCCGCTCTGCTGCCGGAGCACGCAAATCCACGCCGATGAGCTTGTCTGCTTCCCGGTAATAGGTCGCGGTATAGCCCGAGAGGGACATGTTGAGGAACTGGGAGAGTTCGTCGCTGCCCACGCCGAGGAGACGTGCCTTCTCCTGATCCACCTCGAGATGCACGGTCTTGCTCGCGGGGCCATCCCAGTCGTATTGCACGCCGGTGGCACGGGGGTCGGCGCGCATCACGTCCGCCACCTGGGCGGCGATGCCACGCACCTGGCTGATGTCATCCCCCGAGACCCGGAACTGCACCGGGAAGCCTACCGGCGGCCCGTTCTCAAGGCGCGACACCCGGCCCTGGACGTCCGGGAAATCCCGATCCAACTCCGCCGTCAGGGTGGTGAACAGGGCGTCACGCGTCTTCACGTCTTTTGGGGTCACCACGAACTGGGCGAAGTTGCGCTGGGGGAGCTGCTGATCGAGGTTTAGATAGAAGCGCGGCGAGCCCGTGCCCACATAGCTCACATAGTTGGTGATGCCCGTCTGGCCGTCGAGGAACTTCTCCATGCGTTTGGTCGCGCTGAGCGCGGCGGCGTAGGAGCCACCCTCGGGCAGACGCAGGTCCACCAGCAATTCAGGTCTGTCTGAACTGGGGAAGAACTGCTGGGGGATGAAACCGAAACCGATGACGGCCAGCACGAAGAGGCCGACGGCCGAGGCCAATACCCGGCCACGGTGCTCCACGCACCAGCTGATCACGGCGCGGAACCGCCCGTAGAACGGGGTCGAGTACACATCGTTCTCGTCCCGGCGTTCGCCCGCTTCCGGCAAGCGTGCGGCGAGTCCCGGGAAGCGCCGCACGAACCAGCCCCGCAGCACCGAAGGCTTGTGCTGATGGGCTTCCGGCAGGAGCTGGTAGCCGAGATAGGGAATCACCACCACCGCAGTCACCCAGGAGACCAGGAGCGCGATGGCCGAGACCTGGAAGATGGATCGGGTGTATTCGCCGACACCGGATTTGGCGAGCGCGATAGGCAGGAACCCCGCCACCGTGATCAAGGTACCCGTGAGCATGGGGAAAGCGGTGCTGGTATAGGCGAAGGCCGCGGCTTTCACCCGGTCATAGCCCTGTTCCAGCTTCACCGCCATCATCTCCACGGCGATGATGGCATCGTCCACCAGGAGGCCCAGCGCCAGGATCAGGGTGCCAAGAGATACCTTGTGCAGGCCGATGCCGAAGGCCCACATCATGACTGCCGTGGCCGCGAGCACGAGCGGGATGGAGATCACCACCACCGTGCCGGTGCGCAGCCCGAGGCTCAAGAGGCTCACGATGAGCACGATGAGGATGGCCTCGCCCACTGCTTCCTCGAAATCCCCCACCGAGCGTTCCACCGCGAGACCCCCGTCGGTGACGGTGTGCAGGGTGAGGCCCGCCGGCAGGCGCTGCTGCAAGGCCTCGACCACCGGCTTGAGGCGCTTGCTGAGTTCGATCACGTTGCCGCCGGCTGCCATGGTGACGCCGATGCCCAGCACCGGCCGCCCCCCGAAGCGCATCTGTTGGCCCGGCGGGTCCTGGTAGCCCGAATAGATGTATGCGATGTCACCCAGGCGGAACAAGCGCCCGTTGGCGCGGAAACTCACCTGCTCCAGGCTCGCCACGGAATGGAACTGGCCGCTGCTCATGAGGCTGATGTGGTCGGTGCCGGTCTCGAAACTCCCGGCGGGCACCACCGCGTTCTGGGCCTGCAGCACCGAGACGATGTCCTGGGGGCTCAAACCCAGCGTCGCGAGCTTGCGGTTGGAGATCTCCACGTGGATCACCTGCGGCTGTTCGCCGAAGTAGTCCACCTTGGCCACGTCCGGCACCCGCAACAGCACTTCGCGCAGGGTGTCGGCGTAATCCTTCAGTTCCGCGTCGCTGAACCCCTCCCCTTCCAGGGCATAGAGGTTGGTGTAGACGTCGCCGAACTCATCGTTGAAGAAAGGCCCGACCACGCCCTGGGGCAGCTGCCCCGCGATGTCGCCCACCTTCTTGCGCACCTGGTACCAGGTGCCGGGCACGGCGCTCGCCGGCGCCGAGTCCTTTATGTTGAAGAAGATCATGGACTCGCCGGGCTTGGAATAGCTCTGCAGGAAGTCCACGTCGGGGGTCTCCTGCAGCTTGCGCTCGATGCGGTCCGTCACCTCGCGCTGCACCTGCTCGGCGGTGGCGCCGGGCCACAGGGTCTGGACCACCATCACCTTGAAGGTGAAGGGCGGGTCCTCGGACTGGCCGAGCTGCCGGTAACCGAACAGGCCCAGCAGCGCGGTCAGCAGCATGGCGTAGAGCACCAGGGTGCGGTGATTCAGCGCCCATTCCGAGAGGTTGAACCCCCCGTTGCTCACAGAGTGCCTCCCGCGTTCGCACTGGGGTTGTTCGCCGACGCGGTCAGGGCAGCGCTCGCCTGCACGGGCTCCTGTTCATAGAGTTCGTTCACGCCCTTCAGCACCACTGTGTCGCCGGGAGTGAGGCCGGAGCCGATCACCACACCGCTGTCGGTATAGCGGGACACCTGCACGGGCTTCAAGACGAGCTGCGAGGTCTTGGGGTCCACCACCCAGACGGCGGTGACCGTGTCCTTGTGATAGAGCGCGCTCAAGGGGATCACGATCTCCTCCGGGTCCACCGCGTCCGCCACCATGACGCCTGCGGTCATGCCCAGCTTCACCTCGGGGCCCGGGTCGCGAATGGCGATCTTGACCAGGAAGGTGCGGGTGGCGGAATCCGCCGAGGCAGACTTCTCACGCACCGCACCCTTGTAAGCATGGCCCTCGGCGCCCCACAGGGTGATGCCGATGTCCTTCGCGCCGCTGAACTCGCCGATGCGGTTTTCCGGCACGTCTATGTACACCTCGCGCCCGTTAGACCAGGCGAGGCTCATGACCGTCTGGCCCTCGGCCACCACCTGCCCCGCTTCCGCGTCCACGGCGGTGATCACCCCGTCGTGATCGGCCTTGAGTTCGGTGTAGGCGAGCTGATTGTTCCGGAGGTCGTACTGGCGCTCCGCCTGCTGGTAGTTGGCCTGGGCGGTGGCGAAAATATCCTGCTGGTGTTCATAGGCCGAGCGGCTCACGGCGCCGGTCTTCACGAGTTCGGCATAGCGCGCGAGTTCCCGCTGGGCGGTCTCATAGCTGCTCTTGGCGCCGGTCAAGGCCGCCTCGGCGGCATCCTTGTTGAGGCCGGCGTCAGCGTCGTCCAGTTTCGCCAGGAGCTGGCCCGCGTGTACCCGGTCCCCCAGGTTCACATAGCGGCCCACTATCTTCCCTGGCACCCTAAAGCCCAAAGCCGACTCAAAACGGGCGTGCACGTCGCCGCTGTATTCGTCCCGCGGGGTGGTGTCTGTGAGAGCTAAACGCTCGGAGATGACGGGCTTGGGGGCGGCGACCACCCGGGCCCCGTGGCTGCAGGCCGTGAGCAGGCTGGCGGCAATGAGGGCCGCTGCCAGAGTGAGGAAACCACGGGAATTCCTGGGGGTTGAGCGCATAGCGGTTACCAATCTTGACAGCGGTAAGTTAGGGGCGTAGATTGTGCTCGCCTGAACTTACCGATGTCAAGATTGAGACGAAGATTTTTCGAGCCCGGCGCGCGCCCTCAGGAAGACGGGGCGCGAGCGGCGCTTTGCTTATATGATGCGAGGATGACAGCCCGGATGAAGAACTGCCCCGTCGTGCGCCTGATCAAGCAGACCTACCATCACGGTGATCTGCGCAACGCGCTCGTGAGCGAGGCTTTGAAGCTCCTGGAGCAGGAAGGCGCCGAGGGTTTCACGCTGCGGGACTTGGCGGCGCGCGTAGGTGTGAGCCATGCTGCCCCCTATGCCCATTTCGAAGACAAGAACGCCCTGCTCGCCGCCGTGGCCGTGGCGGGTTTCCAGAAGCTGACCGCTTACCTGGAGACGGCGATCAAGGATAAAAGCGATCCCGCCGAACAATATGTCCGTATGGGCGAAGCCTATGTGTGCTTCGGCATCGAGAACCCCGCGCTATACACGCTCATGTTCGCCAGCGAAGAACTGCCGGAGCAGCGGGACCGGTTCCCGGAACTCAAGGAGGCCGGCGCGGCCGCCTTCGGCGCCCTCAGCGGCATGCTGGATAGCATGCAGCAGTCCGGCTTCATGCGTCAGGGTGAACTGGATGGTTTCGGTTTCGCGGTGTGGGCCCATGTGCACGGCCTCACCTCGCTCATCATCACCGGCCGGGCGGAATGCGCCGGGGATTGCGCCGGCGCCGGGATCGGCAGCGCTGAGGAAGCGATACGGATGAGTCTCTTGGGCCTGCTACACGGTCTGAAGAACCCAACCACAGCCTGATCCATCTGACTGCGACCCGAGCCTGAGCCCTCAGGCTCTCCGTCTCTCCCTGAACCTTCTGACTTTAGATGTGTTCCCACAGGTCTTCATAGAGCACCACTGCCGCGAACGGTTCTTGGAGAGATCCATGAACAGCCAGCCGCAGCCTTCCGGGGGCGGACATTCCTTGATGCGGTCCAGGGGGCCGTTCTCCAGCAGATCCATGGCGCGCCATACGATGGGCCCGAGCACCGCATAGGGCGCTGCGCCCTTGAAGTCCCAGCCGCAGCTGATCTTCCTGCCTTCGTCGTCGCAGGCGGAGATGTTGCGCCAGGCCACCGTGCGCTGCACCAGCGAGTTCAGGTAATCCAGACTGTCCTGGGGTAGGGCCTCCTGCCGGGCCGCCGCCCGGAACACGGTGAAGAGCGCCGTGCTCAGTTCTTCCGATTCCTTGAAGGCCGCGGTCTTGGCCCGCTCGCTGCCAGCGCTCAAGTGGCGCCGGCTGATGGGGCCGATCAGGTCCGCCTTCTGGCACCAGTCCAGAAGATCCTCATAGCTATGCAGATAAGGCTTCGGCTCCGCGCTCACGCGGTCGCTCAGGGTGTTGGCGAAATCCAGGGCCACATGCCCCCCCACCCATTCCAGGGTCTCGAGGCTGCGCGGGAGCTCGGCTGTGAGCTTTTGTGGGGCTTGCATGTAACCAGTATAGCACCCTTGACTAGTTACACAAGATGGACTAGGCTTGTAACCGTCTAAAGATACTTTGCTGGTTACCCAGCCGGAGCCTGCTATGAACGCCCAAGACCTGGATCCCAATCTCTATCTGCCCCTGTGGCGGACCGTGGTTCGGTTCTATAGCAACCAGCCACCACTCGTATATGCATATGGCCATGAGCCCCGACCCGTCCCTGGTGCCACGACCAGCCTCGGCCAAGTGCGCTTACCTTCCTGTTGCGCACATGGCCCTGGGCGCACTTCCTTGTGCGCCCGCTTGAAGCTTGCGCTTCTCGCCCCTGCCGAGTCGCTCGCCGCGGTGCGGCGAGCCCGCCTGGTGCAGGCCGACCAGCGTATCCCGCCCGCTGCCGAGGATCGCCGCCCTGAGCCCCAGGCATGTCGTCCGAGACCTAAAACTGGTCTAATCAAAATATTACTTCTGGGACTTTAAAATGTACCAGATGGATAGGAAAATTCACTCATCCCGGCGCTTCAAGCCGGCGCATCGAAAAGGAACCACCGCCATGAAGACCGCAAGCCTTACGTTACCTATGCACACCGCCAAGTGGAACCCCCTCCACCTCGCGGCGCGCTACCTGCCGCACGTTGTGATCATCTCGCTGCTGCTCGGCATCCTGGCAATGGCGAGCTACGGCGCGCCTGCGTACCACCAGACCGGCCATCTCGAGACCCATCTCGGTCAGCATCTGTGAACACGGCGGCCAAGAAGCCCCACATGGTGGGCATCAACCACGTGGCTCTGGAAGTGGGTGACCTGGATGAGGCCCTGGCCTTCTATGGCAAGATCTTCGACTTCACCCTGCGCTCAGAAGACGAAGCCGGGGCGTTCATAGACTTGGGTGACCAGTTCATCGCGCTCATGCAGGGCCCCTCGCCCAAGCGCATCGTGGGCCGGCATTTCGGCCTCGTGGTCGACGACCGCTCGGCAGTGCGCGAGCGGGCCGAAGCCGCCGGTGCGCGCCTGCTGCCGGGGCCGTTCCTGGATTTCCTCGACCCCTGGGGCAACCGCATCGAAGTGGTGGAATACGCCAACGTACAATTCACCAAAGCACCCCAGGTGCAGCGCGGCATGGGCGTGAGCCTCTCCAAGAACGAGAAAGCCAAGAGAGAATTGGCCGCCAAGGGTATGGCTGAAACCATCTGATACATTTTAAGCCTACTGACAGCACGCTGTCAGTAGCCCCCCTCTACAGTGGCGCCGTCACCAAACCACTTGCGAGGAATGCAGCCATGAGCAAAGCGATCAACAACGCCATCACCTGGTTCCAGATCCCGGCCACGGATTTCGGCCGCGCCATCAAGTTCTACACTGCGGTACTGAAGAAGCCCCTGCGGGAAGAAACCATGTTCGGCGAACGCATGGGCATCTTCCCCTATGACGGCGAGGGTGTTAGCGGCGCCGTCACCGAAGCCAACTACCTCAAGCCCAGCCTCGACGGCAACAACGTGTTCCTGCTTGTCGAAGGCGAGCTGAACCAGGCCCTCTCCCGGGTCGAAGCCGCCGGCGGGCATGTGATGACTCCCAAGACCCTCTTGGGACCGGACATGGGGCATTTCGCGGTCATCTGCGATACCGAAGGCAATCGTGTCGGGCTACACTCGCTGGCATGAAGAGTCGATAAGAGCCACTGCTAAAAACGTGAGATTTTGTTCTATGGCGAGGCGTGGTTGCCCGAGCAAGCGCAGCGTACACGCTAGTACGTGAGCGTCGCGAGGGTGTTCACAACGAAGCCAGAGGACAAAAGATCCATTTTTAGCGGCGGCTAGGGGTACCCGATGAGACGAGCTGACCGGTTATTCCAGATCATCCAGTACCTGCAGGGCCGGCGGCTCGTCACCGCTAAGCAGCTGGCGGAGCGGCTGGAAGTCTCGGAACGCACGGTCTATCGCGATGTGCAGGATCTCATGCTCTCGGGCGTGCCCATCGAAGGGGAAGCCGGCGTCGGCTACATGCTGCGCGCCGGCTTCCACCTGCCGCCGCTGATGTTCTCGCCGGAAGAGATGGAGGCCTTGGTCACCGGCGCGCGGCTGGTGAAATCCTGGGGCGGCAACAAGCTCGCGGAATCCGCCGAGCAGGCCTTGGCCAAGATAGACCGGGTGCTGCCGCCGAAGCTCCGGCAGGAGATCGGGGATACCCGCCTCTTCGCCCCCGGCTTCCATGCCTATGCCCGCCACACTGCCCAGCTGGATGGGCTCAGAGGCGCCATCAACGCCCGGCGGGTGCTGAAGATCGGCTACATCAAGGAAGACGGCACCACCTCTGAGCGGGAGATCCGGCCCCTGGGGCTCTTCTTCTGGGGGGCGGTCTGGACGCTGGCGGCATGGTGCGAGATGCGCAAGGACTACCGGAGCTTCCGCATAGACCGCATCCAGCAGATCACCGATACGGAGCGGCGGTTCGAGGAGACCAAGGAGATATCTTTGGAGGCACTCTTCGCAAAGTACCGTGCAGCAGAGACCGGAAACTAATACCGCACTTATTTACGCACGAGCTTCTTCAACCGTTTGGTGGTCTCTTCCCGATCGAGCCGCGAGCCTGCCACATCCAACACCAACGTCTCCCACTCCAGGCTATCCGGCGTGGGCTTGAGACCGTTGATACGCAGGAAAACCAGGCAAGCGGCCAGAGCGGTGCGCTTGTTGCCGTCCACAAAGGCATGATTGCGGCATAGATAGAAAAGATATGCTCCGGCCGCTTCAACCGGATCGCCGAACAACGGCTGGCCGCCATAGATAGCTTGGGGTGCGGTCACCGCCGATTCGAGCAAGGCCTCGTCACGCAGCCCCGGGCTACCGCCGTGGGCATGCAATACGGCCGCATGTATGAGGCGTACCTGCTCCACGCTTAGGTGCAGCAGATCCGCCATGAGATCAGGAGAGTTTCTTCAGCGTGCCTGCGTAATCGCGCAGCACTCCGTCCAGCTCTTTCTCGAACTGTTCCTTGGAGATACGCGGCTTCACCGGCGTAAGGGTGATCGCCCCGCCGGAATGGATCTCGACGTTCACCTGATCGCCAGGTTTGAGGCGTGCGAGTTCCATCAGGGCGGTATCGAAGATGATGCCCTGGGAATTGCCCACTTTGGTGATGGTCTTGATCATGGTCTGCACCGTTAAACATTGTTTAACAGTAAAATTTTAGCCTTCCCAGGCCTGTACTGCAAGCCCTGGCTTCAACGTGTTTTCCGCATCAAATCGGCTGCTTTCTCAGCGATCATTATTGTCGGGGCATTGGTGTTACCTGCTATCAGCGTCGGCATCACGGAGGCATCGACTACTCGCAAACCCTCGACGCCGTGCACCCGCAGTTCCGAATCCACCACGGCATCGGGCCCCGGGCCCATGCGGCAGGTGCCGGCCGGGTGATAGATGGTATCGGCCCGGGCGCGGATGGCGGCGCGTATCGCCTCCTCCGACTCCACGCCTTCTGTGAACATCTCGCTGCGCCGATAGGGCGCGAAGGCCGGGGCGTTCAGGATGGCCCGGGCCAGCTTGAAGCCTTTCACCAGCACGTCCAGGTCTTCCGGCTCGCTTAAGTAGCGCGGGTCGATGGCCGGGTGGGTCATGGGATCCGCGCTCGCGAGCTTCACCGTGCCGCGGCTCTTGGGCCGGAGTATGCAGGCATGCAGGGTGTAGCCATGCAACAAGTGCCTCAAGGTACGGCCGTGGTTGTGTACCACGGCCGTGCAGAAATGCAGCTGGATGTCCGGCGCCGGGAGCGTGGGATCGGATCTCAGGAAGCCGCCCGCTTCCGCTATGTTGCTCGTCATCATGCCGCGCCGTTCCCGGCGATAGCGGACCATCTCGTGCATGAAGCGCAACATGCCACCCGGGGAAGCACCCAGCACGTCGAGGGACTTCGCCCGGTGGATCACGGTGTAATCCAGATGATCCTGCAGGTTCTGTCCCACCCAGGGCAGATGGTTCAGCATGGGGATGTTGAAGCGCTGCAACATCTCCCCATCACCCAGGCCCGAGAGCATCAGGAGCTGGGGTGATTGGAAAGCGCCGGCGCTCAAGATCACTTCCCGCCGCGCCTTGATGGTCTGGACGCGCCCGCCGTGATACACGTCCACGCCCGTGGCGCGGCGATCCGTGAAGCGCACCTTACGGGCCCAGGCATGGGTGAGCACTTTGAGATTGGGGCGCGAGAGGACAGGTTCGAGATAGGCCCGGGCCGCGCTCCAGCGCTCACCCATGTGTTGGGTCACCTGATAGACGCCCACCCCTTCCTGGCGGGCACCGTTGAAATCCGGGTTCTCCCGATGGCCGGCCTGGCGCGCCGCTTCCAGGAACACCTGCAGCATCGGGTTATCGGTGCGGATGTCGCTCACCGGCAGCGGACCCAGCATGCCGTGGTAGCCATCCTCGAAGCGTGCGTTCTTCTCCGCCCGCTTGAAGTAAGGCAGCACGTCCTTATAAGACCAGCCGAGGTTCCCCACCTGGGCCCAAGCGTCGTAATCGGAAGGATGGCCGCGGGTGTAGATCATGGCGTTGATGGCGCTGGAGCCGCCCAGCACCCGGCCCCGGGGCTGATAACTGCGCCGGCCTTTCAGCTCCGGCTGCGGCACCGTCTTGAAGCCCCAGTTGATGAAGGGCATCGGCACAGTCGCGATGATGCCCAAGGGCACCCGCACCGGCCAGCCGCGACCTTTGCCGCCCGCCTCGATGAGGCAGACCCGGACTGACGAATCTTCGGATAGCCGTGCTGCGAGCACCGAGCCCGCAGAGCCGCCGCCGACGATCACATAATCGAATTCATCCACATGGATCCTGGCGGGCTTGAAGCCGTGTTTACTACGGCTTGACGCCGATGAGATCCAGCATCTGCTTCACGTCCGCGGCGTGGCCGCCGTTAGGAGAGAGCTTGAGATAGGTCCGCAGCGCCTCGACGGTACCTTTCGGGACCACGAAGTTGTTGTTGCTGTCCGTCTCACCCTCGGACACCAAGATGGAACCTTTGATGAAGTACGCATCTGCCCGGGTGCCATCAGCGGCGATGGCCTTGTCGCAGGCTGCGACCGCGCCCTCATCCTCGCCGGCGTTATAGAGCAGTGCACAGATGTTGAAATAAGCTACGCCGGGGTTATCCGAGAGCGGCGCCGCCTTGTCGTAGGCCGCGACGGCGTCCTTGTTGCGCTTCAGCTTCAGGTAAGCACCGGCCTGGTTCATGTACATGGGACCCAGGGCCTGCTTCGCAGTGGGGTCGGTGGTGTCCTTTGCCGCTTCCTGGACGGCCTTCTCGTAAGACTGCGCCGCGTCCGCGTACTTGCCCTGGTTATACTGGGCATCCCCCAGATGCTGGTTGAAATCCCAGCGGGTGGGGTTCGTGGCCACCAGCTGCTTGAGCAGGGTCTCCGCTCCCGCCCAATCCTTGGCGTCCTGGGCCTTCTCCACCTGTGTGATCAACGTGTTCGTAGATAGAGCGGTGACATTAGCCGCCTGGGCCGCCTTGATCTGGGTGGTAGACATGGGTGGTGCGGTGGGCGCTGGGGTGCTGTCGGCAGCATAGGCCGCGGCACAGAGCAGGCAGCAGAGACTGCCGATCGTCAGCTTTAGAAACTGGCCCATGATCCGACTCCTCGTTTTCTGGCTAATTCCACCTAATAACTATACATCAGCAGCCCGGCACCCGGCCCCGGGGCTGATAGCTGCGCCGGCCTTTCAGCTCCGGCTGCGGCACCGTCTTGAAACCCCAGTTGATGAAGGGCATGGGCACGGTCGCGACGATGCCCAAGGGCAGCTTCACTCCCCAGCCCTTGCCTTTGCCACCGGCCTCGATGAGGCAGACCCTGACCGACGGATCTTCAGACAGGCGGGCCGCGAGCACCGAGCCCGCGGAGCCGCCGCCGACGATCACATAGTCAAAATCTTCCATAGCGCCTCCCGGCTTGGCTAAAAGCTGCTCGGCAACTGCTCCCTGCGTTGCTCTACCGCCTACATCCATGTAGGCGTGCGCTCGATGCGCGCCTCGCTCTACCTTCGCTCGCGACGCTTTTAGAAAATATGTGATTCCAGCGTCATCTCGAAAAAGACCGGACATAAGCCAAATCCAAAAACCGTGACAATTTTATTACAGCGAGTCGCATGCGACGAGCGCCTATGCAGGACAGCATAGGCCAGCCCGCTTGCGGAGCAGGACGCGCAGCAAGGAAGGTGGGTAAGCAGCAAAGCTGCGAACGCCCATGCAAGGAGAGCATGGGCGGGCCTGCTCGCGTAGCACACCTACAGGGATGTAGGTGGTAGAGCAACGCAGGAGCAGTTGCCGAGGAGCGTAGCGAGGGAGGTGGTGTCCACCACCCAGCATCTTTGCTCTTTGCTGATCAGTCACCCGGTAGTCTTCGCTCTCGATTAAAGATTGCAGCACAAGCCAAGCTCGCTGCCTACCCTCCCCTCGGCTGGAGGGGTTTTCAGCGCCAATCTCACTGGGCTTGCTTAGAATGAGCCGAAAGGGCTCTGAACGGTTTATCGTCGGTGAGCGATGATTCGAATCTGGCGCTGCAGCTTTTCGTCAGCCGGCGCGCGGCAAGGCCCGGATCTTCTGCACCTGCCTCTTGAGAGACTGCTCGGCATTCCAAAGATCGTACTGCGCCTGCAGATTGATCCACATCTCGGGCCCGGTATTGAGCCACTTGCCCAAGCGGACCGCCATCTCCGCGCTGATGCCTGCCTTGCCGTTCAGGACGCGGGACAAAGAGGCCCGGGTGACGCCAAGGGCCGACGCAGCGGCGGTCACGGAAACGGCCGCTTCCGAAAACACGCCATCCTTCAATACCTCGCCGGGGTGCGGCGGATTATGCATCCTGGTCATATCGTTGTTCCTCAGAAGCCAACACTCAAAATGGAAGCTGATGTTTCAAGACCCGAGCCCATAGCCTGGCGCGAGGGCTCGTCGCAACCCCTCAGTCAGATAGCCGCGAGCCGTTTGACGGTATCCGGGTAGCGTTTCACAAGATTGATCAGCAAGGCGGCCTGCGCATTGGGCTTCGCGCGCCCCTGCTCCCAATTCTCGAGGGTGCGCACGTTGGTGCGCAGGTATGCTGCGAACAGGGGACGGGACAGCTTCAGGTGCTTGCGCACCCGCACCAACTCCTCCGGTGTGAGCTTCGGTGCCGGCCTGTGTTGCACCGAGTGGGTACGCAGGGTGCGCGTGCCCTGCCGCGCTCCGGCAAGCGCCGCCACGCCTTCGCTCAACTCCGCGAACAGGTCGCGTTTCGCGGCCTTAGTCTTGACGGTGATCTTCATGGAGTCCTCCTGGCGGCGAGTTCCGCCTTGATCATTGCCTTGAGTATCTTGCGCTGCTGCGAGGTCAGATCGCTTGCCTCGTCCTTGTCGTACAGGGTGAAAAGCCAGAACTGGAAGCCGGCATCCCACCAGTAGTAGATGACCCGCAGGCCGCCTCTCTTTCCTTTGCCACGCCGAGTGTCCGCGAACCGCAGCTTGCGCAGACCGCCGGTATCCGGCATCAGGTCGCCTCCTCGGGGTCTTTCAGCAACAGGTCCTGCAAACCCCGGAAAGCCTCGTCGTCGAGATAATCCCGGCGGTGGCGCTCGAAAGCGGGCAGTTCGACGAAGACGGCGCGTATGCCGCCATTATACGCATATTGCGTATATACGCAATATGCGTATGGCTAGCTCATTAAAGGTGGACTAAAGCTTCTGAGCGAATTCCGATTCATCATCAAGCCCGCTTAGACGAGGCTTGGAAAATTCGCCGGCGCAACTTGCGATCATAGAGCACCGTGAAGGGCGACTCCCGGCGCAAAGCCGCTGCCCGCTCCGAATCCTCGGTCATGGTGCGCAGCAGTCTGGGCAGGTCCGCCTCCAGGAGCTCCGCCCAACGTGCGTGATACGCCCGGCCAGAGGGGTTCACCTTCCGGAGCAACTCGAGCCGTTTCAGCGCCTGAGCCTTGAGCCCCGGGTCACGCACCAACCGCTCCGCCACTTGCTCATGCAGCAAGCGGCTGCGCAGCTCCGCTGCGGCGATGCGCCCGCCCACCAAGTGGTAGCGGGTGGCACGGGCACTGCCGGTCTTCAACACCAGGCCCCGGGCGCGTAGCGCTGTCAGCAGCCGCGAGAGCGTCGGTTGACTGATACGGGGACGCAGCCGCGCGCGCAGCCGCGGGCTCGCTATGCCCTTGGGGTATGCGGCCAACAGGTTCAGGACCTGCTGTTCGACGCTGTTGTTGTCCGGGTGGCGCATAGAGTAGTTCGATCGTGTGAATAGATAATGAATAGATACTAGCGGGCGGGGTTAGGGGGTGTCAAACGGCAGGTCGGTGGCGGGAAGGTTGGAGCTGGATGGAGGCGGGATTGGAGCGGGATGGCGTTATCGGGGTTGGGGGTGTCAACGACGGCGACGGTGTGGAGCCGAGTCTGGGTCTAAGACTAGACCTGGATCTGGCGCATGGTGCGGATCGGCGAATCATTAGTGAATAGATAATGAATAGATACTAGCGGGCGGGATTGGGGGGTGTCAACAATGGGGGGAGTACATGTCTAGAGCCAGAGCTGGAATGGAGCTGGACCTAGGCATAGACCTAGACCCGGATCTGGACCCGGGCCTGGGCCTGGGCGTAGGTTCAGGGAAGAACCCTGGAAGACAGTAAAAGCCTGGAAAAAGGCTTCTTAACCGGGCTGTGTGATCTCGGTGAGATTGGCTATTTTTTAATCAAGTAAGTTATGCTAATATTATTGGCATTACTAACTTAATAGATCCTCTCCCATGGCCGCGCTGCGTGAACAGTTCCTGGAGCGCTTCGCCCGTGCCCTGTTCCAGAAGCGGGGTTCGGGTTTCGTCCTCAAGGGCGGCGGCGCGCTGCGCGCGCTCTTCGGCCCCGAGCGGCTCACCCAGGACATAGACCTGGATTTCGTCGGCGCGAAGCGCAGTGCGGATTCCCTGCACACCAGCGTGCGCCACGCCATCGAGGCCGCGGCCCGGGGCTTGGCGCTCAAGGACCTCATCGTCTCGGAGCCCGGCAAGGCGGAGCAGAGCCCGCGCTGGAAGCTGAACTTCAGCGACGCCGCCGGCCTGCGCCAGCACCTGGAGATCGAAGTCTCGCGCGACCCGCGCCGGGCGCCGCCCGGGGTGGTCGTCCAGAAGCCCTTCGAGCCGCGGGCGGCGACCGGCATCGCCCGCTTCTGGGTGGATGTCTATGACGAAGCCACGCTCGCCGCCACCAAGCTCGCAGCGCTACTCGGGCGCGAGGTGCCGCGGGACGTGTACGACCTGGATCTGCTCAGGGGCCCCGCCGGGGACATCCCGCCCGCGCTCGTCGCCTGGGCGGTGGGGCGCGCCGGCCTCGGCGGGCGCGAACCGGTGCAGGTGCTCTGGGAACACCTCGACGCCTTGGGCTATGACCGCTACCGCGCCGAACTCGAAGGCTCGCTCGCCCCCGCCGCTGCCGCGCGCCTGGACGAGACCGAGTGGACCGCCATGAAACTCCGCGTGGGCGAATATCTCGAGCGGCAGCTTAGCGCCGCCCCGCCGTGAAACCCTGGCAGATCCGCCTCGAAGAGCGGCTGCGGGCCGAGGCAGCGCCTGCCGTGCTCAGCCGCGACCTGCTCGCGCGCATGGCGCGCACCGCGCGCGGCGGCGAGGACATGGCTGCCAGCAGCCTGACCCACTGGATCGGCGCCGCCGGCAAGAGCGGCAGCTTGCAAGCCGTGGTGCGCGGACTCTACCTCAACCGCTGGCGACCACGCCCCGGCGCCCTCGCGGACGCAGCCCCCTGGCTGCGGGGCGACGCCGTGGTCTCCCTCAACACCGTGCTCGCGGACGCCGGCGTGCTCAACAACCCCACACGCATCGTCACCGCCGTCGTGCCCCTGGATCCCCGGGCGCCCCGGCTCGGCCGCCAGCTCACCCACGCGGGCAGCTTCCAGTTCCATGGCATGCCACGGCGCATCCTGGAAGCGGGCGAACCCGCAGACAGGCTCGAACCCGCGGGCGCTTACGAGCATGCCCGGGCGACGCCCGAAAAGGCCTTGGTGGACTGGCTCTATCTCGCGGCCAGCCCGCGTAGCACCCGCCACCTGCCGCCGCGCGGCGACGTGGACGTGGAGCTGCTGAAGAAAGCCCGGCTCCGGACCCTGGCCCGCGCCGCAGGCGTGTCTGCCCTGCTGGATGCCTGGGTCCGCGGCATGCCGCGGACGCCCGTGCACGACTGGAGGGACCCAGGAGGTACGCCTACATGGAGGTAGGCGATAGAACGGCGTCGGGAACAAGCCGTCGAGAGCAACGCAGGAGCACGCCTACAGGACGTAGGCGGTAGAGCGGCGCCGGGAGCAAGCCGCCGAGTTGCCGAGGGAGAGCATGGGCGGGCCTGCCGGCGAAGGTGAGCAGCGCTAGCTGCGAACGCCCATGCAGGGCCCGAAGCAAAGCTTCGGGCGGGTATGCAGGGATGTATACCCTGGACCGCGAGCAGAGCTGGATGCGTAGCGCTGCGGGCATGGGCTGTGCCGCCGGCGTAGGTGAGCAGCACAGCTGCGAACGACTGCGCAGGGACAGCGCAGGCGGACCCGCCAGCGGAACACACCTACAGGGATGTAGGCGGTACGACTCCATGGATGGAGGAGGTAGAGCGGCGCCGGGAGCAAGCCGCCGAGTTGCCGAGGAAGCGCAGCTGGGAAGGTGATCCCATCACCCGGCATCTTCATTCTTGCATCAGCAGCCACCCGGCTCTGGCTTCTTTCTCTACGCAGCGGGCAGGTGACGAAGTCACCCAGAATCTTGGCTCTGGCTCCTGCTTGCGAAGCCGGGGAGGTGGCGCATGGGTCGGCCATATGAATAGATAATGAATAGATACCGCAAGGGAGGGGTTGGGTGTCAACCGATAGACGGTAGATATAGACGGTAGATTTGGTGGAGGGGGATTGGAGTGGGATCAAGAAGGCCCAGAAATCCTTGGAAAGGCCGGGCCGACCTACGGCAGGGGCACTGACCTCATCGATTAGTTAGATGAAGACGCAGCGGCCCGTGAGTTTTCTCACGGGCCGCTGCCATATAGAGTTCTGCCCAGGGCTTAGCGGAACAGGTTCTTCACTTTGCTGAAGAAGGTGCCGGAGCGCATGTGTTTCAAGGTCCTGGACCATTGGTCCTCGGCCAGCACCTTCCGCTCGTAATCCTTCTCCTCCTGCTTCATCAGCTCCAGGACCCGGTCGTCCTCATCCGCAGTCAGCCAGTAGCCGTGCTGACTGCCGCAGAATTCCATCTCCAGATCGTAGAACCGGTAATGGAATTTGCTCAAGGCTGAGCTGCATTGGGGGCATTTATCCGTGGTGGGTGTGGAATTGAAGACCACGGTGCCCTTCGCATCGTCACCGAAGTCGAAAGCCTCGTCTTCCAGTTGATTGAGCTCTTGAGCGTCGAACCACATCCCCTTGCAGGATGGACAGGAGTTGACCTGAATCTTGTGCCGGATCGCCGGCACCAAGTCCGTGCTGCATTTAGGGCATTTCATCTTGCTTTCCTTTCCTGCGGTTTCGAGCTTCAATCAGACTGTCTTGGTTCCAGTACATTCTACGCGTAGGTGAGCAGCATCGCGGCACTGCCGCGATGCTGCGAACGCCCATGCATGGAAAGCATGGGCCGTACCTGCCCGCGAAACAGGGATGTGAAGCGGGGAAGGTCGCACCAGCGACCCAGCCTCTCGGCTCCCGGCACAGCCTCGCTGCCAAGCGCGAAATGCGAAGCAGCATGTCGTACTCTTTACGGATCGATGATTGCGCGGCGGCGAGAGGATAGGCAGATATCGATGTATCAATACAAGACCTGACCCCATTTCCCCATTTCCCTTCTATAACTATATTACA
The DNA here is from genome assembly GCA_036000105.1 of Gammaproteobacteria bacterium. Taxonomy (GTDB): domain Bacteria; phylum Pseudomonadota; class Gammaproteobacteria; order Natronospirales; family REEB76; genus DASUBN01. The sequence goes on along the minus strand of DASYGE010000002.1, from coordinate 86,240 downwards.
AGACTTGACCCCTAGGCTTCTCTATGCAGCGTTCCATGCATACATCGAGAAATCCTGGAATCTGCGACCCCGTGTGAGAACTATCCTCGCGCGGAGCAGGCCCAAATCGCAATACGGATCTGGAGAGAAGTTGATTCGCCGCAATACAAGAAGTCTCGGGTACGACGATACAACTCGGGCACGCGCCACCAGAAGAGTCACAAAGGCTGCCCGCACCGCACAGGAGCGTTTTTGGCTGTAGAAGATGCTCCAAGAACTCCGTACCGTAGTTCCGCCAAAGAGCAGACAAGTTCCCAAGGTCCATGGTAGTACCATTGCGATAGACGACGAACGCCATATCTGCAGGAAATACATACTCGCCCAAACTTCCCAAATCGAGACCCGAGAACTCTGCTATCGCCTTCATAAAAGCGTGCGAGTAAGTGTGTAGAAGCGTATAGACGTACCTATAGCTATTTGCCGGCCCGGGGTTAAGCTGAGAAAAGAACTTACCGAATGGCGTTGCCGTCTGAAGAATGTGTGCGCCCAGTTGCGCCGCCACAATCCCCTTCCATGATGCTTGATCGTCCACTCCAATCTCACCCAGCCACCTACACACGGCTTCTGAGCTGAGCCGCACATATATCGCCTCGTTCGCCTGTGTGACAACGTAGATAGGTATCTTGTCATTGCCGAGAGTCTGAAACAGATTCAGCCGCACGGGGAACCGCACCTGCTGTTGATCAGATTTTTCAATTAACGGGTCCGTGGACATCCTTGTGAAGCCATGAGTGAACCTACAAAGGTCAAATTCACGAATGAGCCCCATTTCGTCAATGCCCATAGCCCCAAAGGCAGATTCGATGCCTTTTCGATCATCGTCCTGTGGAACTGCAGCCCGCGGGGCTACGTCTGGGTCGGGATTGTCAAATCTAACAAACGGTGAGCGTCCCGCATCGAGCGCCGGACGGCGCAGCACACTACGAGCAAGCGCCTCGTGTTCCACTGCCAGAGCAAGCGGGTCATATCTCCTACCGTAGAGCGGACGGTCGCGGATAAGGTTATCCAGCCAGGGCGGCGCCTCGTGACGTGTGGGAAGCAAACCTGACGTATTCCTCCAATCGCGCATCATCCCGGTTAGCCGATCACGCGCCTGTCCCTCCATGGGTTTTCCCCGAAACTCTGAGATTGTTTCTTTTATGAACTCGTACAGCGACACCTTGCTGGACTCACCAATTCGCCGCAAGTGATCCAATACCTCCTCGTCGGACAACGGCTTTTCCCCAATCCCAAATCTGTCGGCTGCAAACCGCTCTAGGGATGTCTCGTTGCCTTCTTGGAGTAATAGTAGGAGGTCTCTCTGATCTGGTGCGATTACGACAAATTGTTCCGAGTGCGGATAGAACGCAGGCGTTGCACGATAGGAAATGGGCTCCATTCTTCGCCACCGCGGGGGGCGTATTTTGCATTCATCGCCAAGCAATTGAGTTGTCGCCGGATCATTCTGAAGCCAGCTATCACCATCCTTGTGCCCATTTTCACATTCGAATACCCATTCACCAATACGTGGAGATTTATCGACTAGGTAGAACTTTGTACTCTTGCACACCGCGCACGATCGAAAAGGCCTCTGCAGTTCCTGCTTGTCAACACTCCATTCCCATCTGCCAGGTGTCGGAGCGAGCCAAGTACCTGACCAGTGAACGAAAATGACATCCAACTGGCGCCATCGACAAGTCCCCCTATGCTCGGTAAATTTGCTATCGCAATTGCGTTGTGCAAATCGTTCGATATTCGTATTAATCGAGCGAAGAGAGTCGTAGCCCTCAAAGCGCCCACATGTATTGCAGACAAAGTCTAGAGGTGCTGGTATGTAATTCATGGCCAGCGGATCAACAAGCTCAAATTGATCCGCCGCAGGCTCTCGATAGGTTCCATCTCGAAGTAGGGCTGGATCCAGACAGAGTGTCGACAGTGCCGGATGCTCCTTGGTTCCCCCCTCCATCGCCCGGTTATACCAGCTCTGCCAGATTTCGCGCAGTCGCAGGTGAATCTGCATCTTTATTTCCGCATCTACCTTAGCAACATTGGGATTTCGTTTCTGGTCTGGTATGGATAGACACGCTCCTAGGCCTCCCTCGAAAGTGAAGATCACCCCGGGTGCATATGCGGTCGCAAGTTGATTACGTGATCGAGACATTTTTGGAGCCGATGGTTGTCTCTCGTCACCGCCATCATGTTTTCGATATGCCCGGGCCATAACTATCCCCTATTAAATCTCGCCCAACTCCAGGTCACCGTCTTCGGCTGTGCCACGTCGAATCAAGCGCATCACGCGACGCGCAGTATCGTCGTCAATAGATCTGCGACTGACCAAATCTCGCCGACCGAAGTAAATTGCCCCCGCCTCATCAACATCTCTTAGTGAAGTCATCGGTCGTTTGAGAGCGCTCTGTTGCGCCTTAAAATAGTCGAACAAACTGCGCTGTTCGCCCAACATGTCGCGGCTCCACTCTGTAAGCGTCGCTTCGATTCGACTGCGCACAAGCTCCTGATAGTGTTTCCTTGCACCGGGCGCTGCGTTCTCGCTCTGCAATCCAAGAGCTTTCTCAACGAAGGAACAGAGACCATTGACGAATGGTTCCCTTGTGTTCTGTCGGACATAGCGATTTACGACATTAGGAATCCAGGTCAATTCTGTGACTTGTTGCCTGCCATCAGCCAAGGCTGTGTAGATGGCGTCAACGTAGGCAACACCAGCAAGATAGGTCTGGATTACACTTGGCAGCACGCGTTCAATTGCGCGTCCAGCCCATCTATCGATCGCTGCCGGCGACACCATGCGCTCAAGGAAGCGATGATAGCTATCAAAGACTTCAACTATGTACCTATCTCTCCTGCGTTGGGGTGTGGGAATCAGAACGACGAATCCAACGTGTGAGCGGCCCACTCTCGACGAAGCTTGAATGTATTCAGCTATATCCGATGGCATACCAGCAAAGAACATGGAATTGAGCTCTTCTACGTCTACCCCATGCGATATGGCCGACGTTGCGATCACAGATCTTAATGAAGTTGCTAAATCAGGCAACGCTTCGCCAGGGCGCGGCCTGGCTTGGGCCTCTTCTACCGTCTTCTGTATATCTCCTTGTGACACAGATCCCGTAATAAGCTCGGTGCGGAGATCTGTAATCGGTAACTTGCGCTCCGCATGCCGCTTTCTAGTTTCTTCGAACTCCGCGGCCATGATCTGGTCGCCGCCCTTTTTGTTAGTCACATATGTAAGAGCAATCCGATGGAGATCCACAAGCGTGGCAAGGTCCGAGTGGCTAGCTCTTAAAATTGTTTCGCGGTAGAACCCATGCAATCCTGAGGGCGACAGCGCGTCCGAAAGGCTCAGTTGGGCGCGCTCCGCCCGAGCCGGGTCGTCTCCCGTAAGGGACAGAAGAAGCTCAGAAATTATGGTATGAAAATTCGAGAGGACCGCCACTGTAGTAGTTGTGTGGGCACGCCCATTGGTCATGAATGCGGCATACACGCGGCCCCATTGCGAACGCTCCTCCACATTCCCCAGTGAGCGACGCACTTGCTCGTTCGCGGGTGGATCTGCCGGCCCTGCATAGAACGAGTCGTATAGCTTTTCACCTGGATATGGGAACTGCATTGCGGGAACCGGGCGCAGATATAGATGCTCCAGCTGTCGATCAGGATCTGACACTGTCGCCGATGCGGCTATTATCTTGGCTCGCCGGCGTGTTTTACCATCTGGTTCAAGGGAGATTAGCTCGTGAAGGGGGATAGATAGCTCTGCAAGAATCGCGTCTAAGGTCGATTCAAATAGCCCAGCGAAAGTTCCAAGGGATTCGTCAAGGAGATGCGCCTCATCTTGGATGACGAGACTTGGAAATGGGTCATAGAACAGCCGCTTCCCGTTTGGATAGGCAGGAAATAGTCGCTCATAACCCTGCGCATCAATGTCGCCACCAAGGGCTCGGCCCTCCGCCGGAATCTTAAGTCGCCCCGTCGATATCTCACGCCAAATCGCCGCTCCAAACATTGAGTAGATACGCCGCAACGTTTGCGATGACTGTCCGATTAACGCGAGCTTGTCTACTGTTCCCAGTAATACTGATGGTGCGAAGTCATAAATGTCTGCATCGCATATATAGAATGGCAAAGGCTGCCATTTTCCTATGTTCGAGTCACATGCGGCATTGACACATACATGTGCAACAGTACCGCCTTCCGAGGTGAATCTTCGAAGCACCGTTGGAGAACCACAAAATGGACACGCTGGTATCTTGTCCCACGCATCTTTTAGTAACTTGTAGTTAATACTTCTAAGAAGAAGTTTCGCTTCCGACTCGCCGTCTGCCGGTACTGATGTAATATCCGGAATGTCGCTCACACCTGGAGAATTATGCCTATTAGGGGAACCTCCACTTCCAACCCAAAACCCGATAGAAAACATTTTTCCAGAGATGGAATACTTGCGGCGAACCCGCTCTGCTTTTGCCAATACCTTCGCACAGCGCTGCGCTTGTTGAATCGTTAACAGTCGCAATGGGTAGCGAAGCATGGCGCTCACACCGATATGCTTACCGCGCAATCTGTCCAGAAGTAGGATGAAAACCAGTAGACCAAAAAATGCCTCAGACTTTCCGCCACCTGTCGCGAAGTAAAGAAGAGTGACCGTATCATCCCGATTGCGATCAAATTTTTCTTTAAAGCTCTTGATGCGGCTGGCCATTGTCGGGATGTGTGCAATCACAAAAGCGATTTGAAAAAGGCGCCACGAACCTGTATCTGATTTCAATTTGTCCTTCATGAGGTCCGCCATTGCCTCATTCATTGCTAACCACGCCTCAAATACGCATGCGCGTTCATCAGGCTGATTGCCGCGTTTGGCAGCAATGTCCCAAACTTGCTTCGACTCCTCAAGAATCTCAAGTCCAGCCTTAACCGCGCCAATTTCACGGCGCCATCCAAGCTTGTCTTCGGCAAAGCCCTTTTTCTCGCGTTCAATTCCAATTCTATCGGATTTTTCTAAACCCGCGGCTACATCGATCTTGCCATCTAGAGATGCGAACCAGGACTCAAGTGCCAGTGCCAGCGGAAGTACAACTGCAAGCCCTTCTGGCTTACTCAATTGGCGCATCCCAGGTTCGATGCCCGGGTAGGATTTTGGAATGACCCTGGGCTGCGTATATCGCGGTGCCCAGGTCGTTTTTAGCCGCACTACATCTGGTCGGCTGGTACTGACTTGGACTATCCCTCCGTTGAATCCGAGCGCGGGGTATTCCAGGTATTGGTTGTAGCGATATGACGCCTTAACGCGTCCAAGTTTTAGCGGCGCGTGAATAGCGTTAGGTACTTGCACGTCAAGGTGAACCTGAAAGACGCTCTGTTCGACGGTATCGATCTTGCGCGCCGGTTCGTGCGACTTATTTTCAAGACTTATGTGTACATTTGTTCTGTTATCGTTGGACCAATCCAGTAAGCATCGAACATCCCAGGTCATTGCTATTTCAGGCAGCACAAGTGATTTTGTATTGTCGGTTCGCACAATCTCGAGGAACTTCTGCCAATTGCGATATTGGGAATATCGGATAGTTAGGTCTTTTCTAAAGCACCAATTCTTGCCGTCTTCTGATTCAGCCCACTTCATCAGAGTGGATGCTAAAAAGACATTTAGATCATTTGACGCTTTCTCTGCAGTGCCCGCTATCACTGCAGAGGGTAACGACGGGTCGAAGACGAGCGTTGGAATGTTCTCTTGGTCAATCGGTACGCGGACCCACTTGTGCGGAACATCCATTGGTTTAAATAGCTTGTCGTCGATTGGCGACTGTTCTGCCGAACCCACAATAACTCCCTCTTCTGCACCGCTGCCGTCTGCTGGAATTTGGCTGCCATCCGCTTCGGCTGCAAACAGCGTAGTTATATCCAAGGGCAAGCCCATTTCGGCGTGAACTTGCTCGCTAATGGATTTCTCTATGTCTTTCCAATTGGGGTGTTCAGCAGGATAGGCATATTGAGTTCCAGCCGACTCCTTTCCCCACCGTATTTTTCTCGCTTCAGCTTTTCGCGTGATGAGTTGCTTTCGAACATCGTCATTCAATCGAAATCGCGGGGCGCAATCCGATCGCTTCGAGATGTCCTCGGCAGACGGCAACACTCGCACATATATTTGAAGATGAGGGGTAACAATGATGCTCCCCTTCTGGTTCCGGTAGGTTTGAAGGTCCAAGCCGTGGGCTGTAATTCTGATGGGCTGTGTTACTTCGTCGCCGGTTCCTTCCTCCTTTAGCGGAGGTAGCAGGAATCCCGAAGCCAGAGCAGCTCGCGGCCTGGATCCAAATAGCACAGCCCCTTCTGGTCCGTGCCCGCTAATTCGAGAAAATGTCAGGTTGAGTAGCGCATCAACAACGGCCTCTTTTAGAGAGGTCGAAATAGTCGCTGGATCTTGACGAACGACGGAGCTACTCATTGGCGCTGCCCCCATTTGGCCTGCTAATTGACTCAACTACGTACACGTTCTCTTTCGCGCGACTAAACAAATTGCTCACTGTCATTGGCGGCAGGCTACGATGGACTACAACGGACTCTGGTTCAAAGAGCATCTCGGTATAGGCATCAAATATTCGACGCCCATCAGATCGTCGTGCCCCGCGCAATGGCCGAATTACGGCGTTCCAAAAGTATATTGCCTTGAAATCGTCCATCCCAAGCGCCTTCGCGAACGCTCCAAAGTGTGCTTCATGTCTCGGCGCTCCAGGTTTTGCATCTTCAAAAGAAACGGAACGGAAGCGCTCAACATCCAACCAAGCCTTTACCGTGCTCTCTGCCGGCATCTGGGTATTTTTGTCCAAAATGTCTCGTATCCTTCCAAAGACCTCTCGGGCTTTTTCAACAAGTGACGTACCGGGAAGTTGACTAGCCAATTCCGCAACTAATGCGTGATACTTTCGAAGTACGTTTTCGAAGCGCCCATCGGTCGTAATTGGAATGCCGGCAATCTTTAGAGCCGACTCTGTTAGTTCTCTGAGTTCATAGGACATTAGAAATACATGGTCGCCTTCCTGCAGTTCCGAGATTGCCACTCCTCTGAAACCCCGCGTAGGCGTATGAGACAGCGCTGGATCATATAGGTAGATTCGCGACTGAGGACCGCGACGTATTGACCGCCCGTCCTCAAAAGTGATAGTCCAGGCAGTAGGGTCGCTGTCCTCATTATCTGGAATCGATGTCGCAAAGCTCTGATCAAATGAAAACGTTGGCAACACAAAATCGGCATGTGTTGCTAGGTACGCATCACTAAGGTCGGGGAATTCAGGTAACTGGTTGATTAACTCATCGATTCGAGGCAACAAGGCGGATAGTCCCGGTATCCCACTAATGGCCCGAAGCGTCGCTTTCAAATATGCGGCATTTCTCCTTGTCAGTAACAAATAGGTTGGCGACGAAATCCGCTCATCTAACATGATCAAACGCAATGATTCATCGTCTAGCCCAGCAAGAATCAAGGTCTCCTGACCACTCAAATGGAAGCTAGCATCAAGCTCCCTACTTACTACGAAACGCACGCTATCTCGGAGAACTTCGAACCCAGCGTCAGGTGGGTAGCCGTCATAGGTCTCAAAGTACCTCTCTGAAAGTCGCCTCGCGGTCGGTCTAGTGAAGGCCACGCAGCATTTTTCTAATCCACGAGTGTGCTCTTCGATAAGATTTGCGAGCTTTCGTGCCAAAGGCGTGCCATTTTCATACGCATGCCAGATTTCATCGCCCTTTGTGATGATCTTCGCGAGCCGCGGGCCATCGTCAAATTCAGGATCGTGCATCAACTGTTCGAGCTGCGAACGATATACGGGCCACGAATAATGCCCCCTTACCGCCATCGGGATGTCCGCCTCGTTTAACCAATTCACCAACACTCGTGTGCTTGATGGTAATGCGGTTAGTCGGCTTAGGAAAGATGACGCGCTATCCAGAGGTTGGCGCCATTCCGGCTTAGTTACATCAGAACGCAGTCGATCAAGTAGCGCGATTAGCTTCGCAGCCTCTGTATCTACTATCTCTACACGCAGAGCCTTAGGGGTCGGAGCAACAGGCTCACGAAAATCGTCCGGAACGAGCTCCCCCCGCGCCGTAGTACAAACGATGCCAAGAAGAGGAAGCCCGGATTGCAAAACGATAGCAGCTGATTCGTCACCCTTCTGTGATCGCTTTTCCAGTTCAACCAACAAGTGGTTTCTAACGTAGGGCTCGTCGGTAACCACCAATATTGGTGCCGGAACCTGCCACGTATTGTGGAGCGTCTTGATAAATCGCAGGAGATTGTTCTTCCATCCTGGATTGTCTCTTCTCAGTGCCCTTGTAGCATCGAGAACAATTACATCGGGTGCCTTCCAATGCTGCAGTTGCTCAAGGGCATGTTCAATATCCTCGCGCGTCGCTCTCCAGCTAATGGCAAATAGGGCATCCGGGGCACTACTGGGGTCACTAAGTCCTCTGATCGTCAATTCGCCTAAGGCTGTACGATGGCGGCTCCTAAGACGTGCCCTAATGTGCCTCAAAAGGTCACCATCGCACGCTCGCCATTTCTTGAACTCTTTGTCTGCGAAAAAGTGAGGCAGTAATTCAGCGAAACTAGGATTTATCGAATCACCATTTTCGACCTTAATACTATTTAGGGAAAACCAAAATGGGTCTTTTGCGGCAAGTTGAACTGTCACCTTTTGATTTTCGCGACCCTGCTCCTCATACAGGGCCTGCGCTAGCGCTACAAGTGCGTGCCGATCTATGTGGGCATGGTTAAGTGCCTGGAGAAAGTTTGCCTTTGCCGGATATACCAGAGTCCGAATGCCAGCCTTATTGCCTGTTTGCCAAGCAGCAGCCGTGGCAATTGCATGCACAAGCCCCAAGGACCTTATCGACCCTGGCCACAGGATAGATACTTGGGATCTCCCGCTCTCTTTCGACAACAGAAGTTGTCCGGCGAGCTGTTGCAGGGCGCCGATGGGCTTAATTAGTGACCGTCCATCATCGGCATACAGCCGCATGCCAATCGACGCAGGTTGTGCCCCCTGAACATTGAATTCAGGTCGTGGTGGACTCTCCTCTACAGATGGTGACGCAAGCTCTTTGTCTGCGAGATCCGAATCTTTACCGCTATTCACCCTCGTACGCGACGCCAATTCCTTGTTCTTGGCGATTGCCCGCTTTTGCTGCGTCAATCGGCTTAGCCAATCCTTATGCATAGCCTATGCCTAAGACCCCTGATTTTCTGTTGTCCCTTGAGACTTGCAGCTGAACGCTAGTGCTCCTTAAATGCCTTCTTTATTGCCATATCCACCGAAACACCGTCGCGTAAGTAGCGCACCAATATGTCAGGATTCGGTAGCGGAAGGCTTTCCAATTCACTCACGGATACATTTACGGCCCCCGAAAAGCATCGAAACAACCTATCCATAGTTGTGGATCGTAGAACTTTGGCAAGCTGCGCTGGCGTAACCTTCGCACTCAAATTATTCTGCTCCAAGAAAAGTACGTGATTCTCTCCTACGACACCACCAAACTGTTCTATTAGGCGCCCATCAAGCGGCGCACCAACCAGCCGCCGACGCTGATCGGCAGAGGTCACGCGTTGGAGGACAACGCTCGGTCGCCGAATGACCGATCTGTGATTCACTTTCTGCATGTTTACGTAGATGTGATGGTCATCTACATACCGAGACCGCCCAAATTGAAACTGACCACTTTGGCTAACGTCACTCGACCAAATGAGTGGGTATGGAGCTCGTGCAGTCAATGCCTGTTTCTTAGATTTAAACCTATGCCTACGATCGCGATTCCATACAAAGGCGCCTACTCTAGGTGTATAGCCATAGTCAGAGAACTTATATGACGTACCGTTCACCATTTTCAAAATACGCATATCGTCCTTCCATCTGGGGATAGGCCATATTGCGTTTCCCTGCGGCAAGTGCAGGTCTCCAACTTCATTGAAATTTCCGGCTTTGCTAAGCGAATAGACCGACGTAGCACTGCGTCGGGTAACTGGTTTATTGCGGCGCTCGCAAATAGTAATAGCCGCATCGAGCTGTGCCCCGACAAACAGCCGACTCCTCTCATGAAACAAATCAAGTTGCAAAACCTTGGTTTGACTGGTGATGTGATTCCGGACTGCCGCAAAATTCACGCCAGAAAAGAAGCTAGTAGGGGTGAGCAGGCCAGCAACACCCTCGGGTTTAAGTAGTTTTGTAGAAAGGCGAAAAAATAATCCATACAAATTGGGTTGCCCACCAACCAAATCTGCATACTGGAGTCGAAGACCGGCTCGCTCCTCGTTCGTTATCTTTCGATACGGAGGGTTGCAAATCACAACATCGACCTTCCCTACATACCTCTCCAGACCAACTAGAGCGTCCACTTGGTGTAGGCAAAACCGTGGCACTTTCTCGGTCGCCATAACATCTTCGTAGAGAGCCATCTTGAGAAATTCGTTCGACAGTTTCTTTAGGAAAGGATTTACATCATTTCCGACTAAGTGGGTCGCGATGTGCTTTAAGGTCGCTGAGGAACTTTTGCCTTGCTTCTTAAGGGCTAGCGCCATTTGAATGGCCACTGGCGCGAGGAATGCCGCGCCACCACACGCAGGATCCATCCACTTGTGCTTGGTCATACTGGCGCCATGCGCCTTGAGATTCTCAATAATGCGAGCAGACAGTTCGGGAGGCGTAAAATACATTGCCTGAGAACGACGAGATTCATCGCCAATCCAGATTGCATAGGCAGATGAGAGCCAAAACGCGGCATCAAGGAAATCCATTTCTACGATCCAATCTACAAACCTTGGAATAGCCTTGTTATTAGCGAAGCGTGGCGCTGGGACAGATTTTCCCTTCGTAAGCTCCGAATAGGAGATTTTTTGCCAATAAAACAAGATGGCTTCAGTAAGCTTACGAGCTTCTTTTGACCGCCCCCTAGCCTCAGGCTGAAGTTTGCGAATCCATCGCAGCACATTTTTCTTTTTCTCTGGTAGCACTTCGACTCCCTAGAATTCGGAGAATTTCACGTCTTATAAATATTCTGATTGTGCCAATCCAGATACTGACGCGACGGCATCGCCCACGAGTCGCTCGGTACCACGACAAGCTGACTACCGTGATGCGCATAGTAGTCTCGACCGTTGCTGAATTCCTCGCGTATACGCGAACTAACTTCAATTCGAAATTCTGGAGTAACTGTCACATAGCCTCCGTCATAGAGACGATGCCAATCCGACCTAAGCAGCAATCCGTTCGAAACGCTGTGCGGGCCATTTTCTGAATACGGCTTGATGTGTGCGGCATCTAAGGCGGGCAAGGTCTTTTCGCCCGTGATGGCACAACGTCTCTGATATGCGTCGGTAACTAGCACCCTGAAAGCGCCTTGGCCCAACCGGGCGCGCGCTAGATACTCAGCGCCATAAGCAGGTGGGGCATCTAGCTCGCGAACAACATCTTGCTCACCTTGGCTCTGAGTCGCAGCTAAACGCGCGTGAACCTGCTGAAACAATTCACGGCCTTCATCGTGCTCCGAGTCGTATGTTTTCCCTCTCACAATGCTCTTCCCCCATGACGTAGGGATGGGAATCCAGCGCTCTCGCGGCCAATAGAATGGCTCTGTGAGGATGGAGCACCCTATCGTTGGGTTCGGCTCCATTTCCCCCCTCCGATATTTGCGGATGCGCTGCAACAGCTCACTTAGCGACTGGACGCCGTTCTTCTGCCCGAAAGCCTCCCATGCAAGCCGTGCAGGCAAAAAAGTGAACCGTAAAAAGAAGCCGCCCCCGACGATAAAATTATCGGGGCTATGCAGCTTGAACAGAAACAAACCTCCGGGCTGGAGCGCTTTAAAGGCTTGCTCGCCGCTCGGCTGCCAGAAATTAACCTCGTCTGGCTTTTGCTCACTGCAGAACTGAAACCAGTCACTGTCAGTGATGCCGACCCAGAGCTTCATGCCCTACCCCCTCCCTGTGGTCTCAGGCGACATAATACCGCCTTCCCATCCGGCCCCTCTACTGATAACCCAGCCGACATAACTGCATCGAATTCACCGCGATTACTGCGGCAAAAGCCGCGGCCAAGACTCCCTGGCCCGTGAGTGAACAAGCGGGGTGGCTGCGCCACCTCGCCGGCTACGCATCTGCGCGCCGCCGGCGCCTTATGCGCTGCCGCTCGGGAACCAATTCGTCGAGCTCCCCCAATATCTTGATGGAGATGCTGTGGAGATTGTTCTTCGGGACCTTCCGGCCACGCAGACGGTCCGCGATCTGTTGCCCGGGCCCGTTGTAGATCGTCTCAAAACTGCCGTCTGGATGGATCTTGATGCCGATGTAATAGTCCGGGACGTGATCGCCCGGGAACGTGAGGCTATCCTTCATCGTGGATTTGATCTGGACCAGCCGTCGACCCGACTTGCCGTCGTGGTGATGCTCTAACTTCTCGAACAGTACGACGTCATAAGTCTCTGCCACCAGGATCTCGCCGAGGTCTCCGACCAGGCGACCATCAAGGGTGAATGCCTTGTGCGGATATGCTTTGTTTAGACGTGAAACCACGGCGACCAGGTCGCGGACCGCCCGCTTGACTGCCCTAGCCATCTATCTCTCCTTTCACTCTATCCTCTTAGGATAAACGGTTCTCCGGTACCTGCAGAGGCGCTACGGCCGCATGGACGCGGGAGGGCTGCAGGTCAAAGATCAATTTTTAGCCAGCGGCCTTTCCACCGCGTCCAGGATAGGCTTGGCGCAATAGAGCTTGCCCCAGGACCGGCCAGAGATCTCCTTGAGCAGGCCGTGCTTCTCCAGTAGGCCAATCGCCTGCCGTGCCGTGGGATTGGAGACGTGCAGCAGGCGCTCCGCCCGGGCGACGGTGATGTAGGGATTGATGTAAAGCTGGTCCAGGAGAGCGAGCGCCCGCGCCTTGCCGGCCAGACGCGACCGGAATTTCTCCCTCAAGGCCACAAGACGACGGGCACGCACCACTGCGTCCTGTGCCGTCTCTTCCACACCCCGCAGGAAATAGCGGAGCCAGGCGATCCACTCGCAGTGGGTGCGGACGCCCAGCAGGAGATCATAGTAATCGCGCCGGTGCTGCTCGATGAACGCGGAAAGATACAACGCGGGCTGCGGCAGGCGCCCACGCTCCATCAGGAACAGGGTGATGAGGAGGCGCCCCACGCGGCCGTTGCCGTCCAGGAAAGGATGGATGGCCTCGAAGTGCTCGTGCATGAGGGCGCATTGGATGAGGTCTGGCATCTGATCCCGCTGGTTGATGAAGTTCTCCCAGGCATTGAGCGCCTGCCGCATCTCGGCGGGCGGTGGCGGGACATAGGTGGCAGTGGCCAGGGTGCTGCCAGCTGGGCCTATCCAGTTCTGGGAACGCCGGAATTCACCCGGGGTGACGTGCCCTCCCCGTACGCCCCGCATGAGGCGCGCATGCAGCTCACGCACGAGCCGCAGCGACAGGGGGAGCTGCTTGAGGCGCCGGACGCCGAATTCGAGAGCGCTGACGTAGTTGCGCACCTCGCGCACGTCCGCCGCATCGCCGTGGGGAACGTCCGCCTCGGCTTCGTCCAGCAGCAGGTCGGAGAGGCTCGCCCGGGTGCCCTCGATACGGGAGGACAGCACGGCTTCGCGCCGGACATAGGGGGTGATGAGGAGGTGTGGGTTGGGAAGCATGCCGTCGAGACCGGCGAGCCCCGAGAGCGCCGCGTCCGCCCGCGAGAGGGCAAGCGTCAACGCGGCGTCATAGCTCAAGGCGGGCGGCAGGGCCGCCGGGACGAACGCATGCACTCCCTCCGGGGTGCGCACCACCCGGCCGGCTGCGGCACAGCGGAAATCCTTTGGATCCATGCGCTAGCGGCCCCCGGGGTGGAGATGGGCTTTCAAAGCTTCCTTTGCTTTGAAAGTTTATAGCATAAAACTTTCAAAGCGTCACGGGCTTTGAAAGCCCGTCTCGGGGCCTGCAGCGCCGGGGGGCGCTCTCGACGGCTCGTTCTCGGCAAGTGCTCCCGGCCTTGCTCTACCTCCTGCATCCATGCAGTCGCCGACGCCGTTCTCGGTAACCGCTCCTGCGTTACTCTCGGCGCCCGCTCCCGGCGGCGCTCTCGACGGCTCGTTCCTGACGCCGTTCTACCGCCTACATCCCTGTAGGCGTACCTCCTAAGATCCCTCTAGTCGTACCGCCTAATAGGCGTACCTCCCAAGATCCCTCTAGTCGTGCGCGGTCGCTCGCGGGCATGCCGCTCGCCCAGTCCTGGACGATCCCCCCAGAGCACTGTGTAGCTATAACCTATAGGTTATAGTCTATTAAATTATCTATAACATATATGTTATACTTATCCATGCTATCTATAATCTATAGATTATAGTTATTAGGCGCCGACATCGGCCCCAAGGTGCACCATGCTCAATGAATTCACCCGCCTGCAGATAAAACAACTCGATAAGCAGTTGGAAGTCTGGCGCTTGCCGGCTAAGAGCCCGAGGCCGCGTCTCGGCTGGCTGCGGGCGATCCGCCATGCCTTGGGCATGAGCACCGGTCAATTCGCCAAGCGCCTCAATATCAGCCAGCCGCGCGTGCTGAAGCTGGAGAAGGCTGAGATAGATGGCAGCGTGACGCTGGTCTCATTACGCAAAGCCGCCCAGGCCATGGGCTGCGAATTCGTCTATGCCATCGTGCCGCGCGAGCCGATCGAGACCATGGTGCTCAAGCAGGCAGCGCGTGTCGCCAAGTCAGAGTTGGAGAGCGTGAGCCATTCCATGGCTCTGGAGAAGCAGCGGCCTGGCCGCGATGCCGAAGCGCGGCAGCTAAAGTCCTTACGCGAGAAGCTGCTGGATGGCCCGCGGCGCAGGCTCTGGAAGTGAAATTCAACTATCCAGCAGGAGCTACACCGCTCTCTCCGGAAGAGCTTGAAGGCCTGATACCGGAAGAAATCACGACGCAGGGCGACCTCAACGCCTGGGAACAACAGAATATCCTCGATGGCAGGCAGCGCCTTGCGCAGCGCGGCCCTGGTGAACTGCTGAGCGACGAAGCTATCAAGACCGCCCACCGACGCATGTTCGGCGAAACCTGGCGCTGGGCTGGGCAATATCGCACCAGTGGCAAGAATATCGGCGTCGACTGGGCACGAATACCGGAGGAGATACGCCTCCTTTGCGAGGACATGCGTTATCAACGCGAGCATCACACCTACCCGGTCGATGAATTCGCGACGCGCTTTCATCATCGCCTGGTTTCCGTACATCCGTTTGCAAACGGAAATGGCCGGCATGCTCGTCTGATGACTGATCTGTTGCTGAAATCGCTGGGTAGCCCCGCATTCACATGGGGCCGAGCAGACCTGAACAGAGATGGCGATGCACGAGATTATTACCTTGCGGCCCTGCGCACCGCTGACGCACACGACTACGGCCCCCTGTCGGGGTTCGTGAGGAGTTGAACATGCAATCAAAGGCTCCTTCCACTGAAACCTTCTTCCAAGACCTCGGCCTTTCGGACGCCATCCTCAAGGCGCTGACCGACGTCGGCTACGAGACTCCCTCGCCTATTCAGGCGCGGACCATCCCCCATATCCTCGCCGGCACCGACGTCCTCGGCCAAGCACAGACCGGCACCGGCAACTCGGCGGCCTGCTCCCGGCGCCGCTCTACCGCCTACGTCCTGTAGGCGTGCTCCTGCATTGCCCTATCGCCTACGTCCATGTAGGTGTACCTCCCAAGATCCCTGGGGTCGTACCTCCTGGGGATAACCCCTTCAGTCATGCTCCGCTAAGGCGCAGAGTTCGAACAGGAAAAGCAGTTGAAGGTTGATGGCTCTCAATCCTCTTTCCATCCACAAAGGTCGCGCGGCCAAAGATCCGCTTGCTGAGCAGCCAGCGCTAGGCGCTAACATTCTGGGTCGCTGGCGCGACCTCCCCCATCCCTGGGGTCGTACCTCCTGCGTCCTTGCAGTCGTGCATGGGCGCTCGCAGCATGCTGCGAGCCATTCGCGGCTAGCGCTGCTCACCCCCTCCCCCATACAAGCCCGGCCCGGCCTATACGTGATGGGCTGAAGACAGCCGATCCAGGGTATGTCTAATATATTGGACAAACCCACACCGATATGTCTAAAATACTGGACATCCCATCATCGAGTCACCTCCGTGCGCCATCTACAACCGAAGCAGAAATCCCAGGCCGAGAAGCGGATCCGCGAGATCGGGCTGCACGTGCGCGCACAACGCCAGGCCCTGGGTTGGTCGCAGGCTGCTTTGGCCGAGCGTGCGGATTGGAGCCGCTCCCGGCTGATCGAACTTGAGAACGGCAAGCCGATAAAAGGGGTGAGCTTCGGCAAGTTGCTGGACCTCCTGGGGATACTGGGTCTCGATGTCGTGCTCGCTGGCCAGTCGCAGGTGCATGCGCCGCATGGTCCCGACGAACTCGCAGCGCATAGGCGCAACGCTATCCGCGTCAGCGGCCATACCCAATTGCACTTGCCGGCGCTTAAGTGATGCCAGCCGCGAAAAACAGGCCGCTGGGACTCGATGACGTCGCCGATCTGCTGGCGAGGTCCCCTTCCACGCGAGAGACGATCCTGGTCGGGGGCCAGGCGCTCAACGTGCTCGCGGTGCACTATGGCCTCGATGTGGTGAGCACGGCTGTGAGCGAGGATATCGATTTCTTCGGAGATGCCCGACAAGCGCGGGCGGCGGGCCAAGCCTGGAACGGCGCCACACGGATCGCGAGGATCGATGATCACACGCCGAACTCCGCCTACGTGCTGCTGGAGATGAACGGCGCGACTTACCAGATCGATTTCATGGCGGACATCCTCGGCGTCAAGGTCAAGGAGCTTAAGGATTGGGCAGCCACTATCGAAGCAGACGGCAAGGCATTCCTCGTCATGCATCCATTGCACGTGCTGCAATCCCAGTTGGAAAATATCTACGGCATCCTGAATCGGCGCAGCATGGGTGCGCGCGCAGTGAAACGCATGCGCCTCGCCAACAGCGTCGCAGCGTCAGCGCTTGCGGACTACCTGGAGCATGGGGATATAAAGACTGCCCTCAAGGGCGCCGAGCGTATCGCCAAGATCGCGACGACACCCGCCGGCCTGCGTGCCTGGTATGAAGACCATGTGGACGTACTGGCCGCGATCCCTGAAAACCCGCATTGGAGCCGGGTATTCCTCACCAAGCGCCTGCCGCAGATACACAAGTTCGTGGATAGCAAGCGTGAAAACTACAGCGCCAGACAGGACCGCGGATCTAATCCGCCGAGTCAGCGCAAGGCTCCGTCATGACCTCTTCCAAAACCCCTGTTGATTTGGCTTTCAAGGATCTTGGGCTCAACGATGCGGTCCTAAAGGCCTTGGTAGACGTCGGCTACGAGACTCCCTCGCCTATACAGGCCCGCACCATCCCCCATATCCTCGCCGGGACGGACGTCCTCGGCCAGGCCCAGACGGGCACCGGCAAGACGGCGGCCTTCGCCCTGCCCCTGCTCTCGAAGCTGGACCTCAAGAACACCGCGCCCCAGGTGCTGGTGCTGACGCCCACCCGGGAGCTGGCGATCCAGGTGGCGGAGGCCTTCCAGAAATACGCCGCCCACCTGAAGGGCTTCCACGTGCTGCCCATCTACGGCGGCCAGGATTACTACAGCCAGCTGCAGCAGCTGCGCCGCGGCCCCCACGTGGTGGTGGGCACGCCGGGCCGGGTGATGGACCACATGCGCAAGGGCACGCTGCAGCTCGTCTCGCTGCAATGCCTGGTGCTGGACGAGGCGGACGAGATGCTGCGCATGGGCTTCATAGACGACGTGGAATGGATCCTGGACCAGACCCCCTCGGAGCACCAGATCGCGCTCTTCTCGGCCACCATGCCGCCGGCCATCCGCCGCATCGCGCAGAAGTACCTGAATTCCCCCCAGACCATCAGCATCGAGAACCGCACCACCACGGCGGAGAACATCCGCCAGCGCTATTGGCTGGTGAGCGGCACCCACAAGCTGGACGCGCTGACACGCATCCTGGAATCCGAGACCTTCGACGCCATGCTGATCTTCGTGCGCACCAAGACCAGCACGGTGGAGCTCGCCGAGCGGCTGGAGGCCCGCGGCTATTCCGCCGCGGCCTTGAGCGGCGACGTGCAGCAGAAGATGCGCGAGAAGACGGTGCAGCGCCTGAAGGACGGCAGCCTGGATATCCTGGTGGCCACCGACGTGGCGGCCCGGGGGCTGGACGTGGAGCGGGTGAGCCACGTGGTGAACTACGACATCCCCTACGACACGGAAGCCTATGTGCACCGCATCGGCCGCACCGGCCGGGCCGGGCGCGTGGGCGATGCGATCCTGTTCGTGGCGCCCCGGGAGCAGCGCATGCTGCGGGCCATCGAGCAGGCCACCCGCCAGCCCATCACCCAGATGCAGCTGCCGAGCACCGATATCATCAACGACAAGCGCATCGCCCGCTTCCACCAGAAGATCACGGACACCCTCGCGGCCGGGGAGCTGCAGCTCTTCCAGGAGCTGATCGAGCGCTATCAGCAGACCCACAACGTGCCGGCCCTGGAGATCGCCGCGGCGCTGGCGAAGCTGGCCCAGGGCACGACGCCCCTATTACTGAAACCCCAGGTCGAGACGCTGCTGCGGGATGAACCCCGGGAGCGGCACCAGCGGCAGGGTTACGAGAGCCCACGGCGATCCACTGATGAACAGTCGGCTCGTGCGCCGCGTAGACCGCATGCGTCACGGCCTGAGGGCGTGGCGGAGACAGGCATGGAGACCTTCCGCCTGGAGGTGGGGCTTACTCACGGGGCGAAGCCCGGCAACATCGTGGGGGCCATCGCCAATGAGGCGGGCATCGAAGGCCGGCTCATCGGCCGCATCCGCCTCTATGACGAATACAGCACGGTGGATCTGCCGGAAGGCATGCCGGCGGATATCTTCAACAGCCTGAAGAAGACGCGGGTGGCGGGAAGGGCGCTGGAGTTATCGCGGGTGGGTGGAGCGAGCGCGGAGTCGGCGGCGGCGCCGACGACCAAACACCGGTCGGTGGAGAATGCTCCTGGGACCGGTAAACGTAAGAATAAGGATAAGAACAAGTTCAAGAAACCTGCCAAATCTGAGAAGGGCTGATGAACGGAAGCGGAGATGGACTGGATTCCTGCTTTCGCAGGAATGACGAGGTTTAAGTTCAAGAAGCCTAAGAAAGCGGAATAGCGGGCTGCGGTAGACCTAAGCCCAAGAAAGCCAAGAAGCTTATCAACAAATCAGCGGCTTTCAACCTCTATTCATGCGACATGCCTATGTACCTGCCGCTCAATCTCGGCGCCCACAGTCCGTTGGGCCAGGCGAAGATCGTAATCCGCCTGCATCCTCAGCCAAATCTGCGGTGACATACCAAAGTATCTGCCCAGCCGGAGAGCCGTATCGGCGCTGACCGCGCGTTTGCCGTTGACGATGGCACCGATGCGGCCGGGAGGGACGGACACCTCACGTGCCAGCCGATTGATGCTGATCTCCATGGGGCGCATGAATTCTTCGAGGAGGATCTCGCCCGGATGGATGGGACGCATCTTGTTGCGTATGTTCTTCTTCACGGCTGTTAGTGGCAATCCCCTCAAGCAGCTTTCACCTTGATGGGCTTCAGTTCCTGCTGTATGCGCGGGAAGACATCCCGCTGGGCCTGAGCCAGATCGTACTGGGCCTGCTGCAGCACCCAGGCTTCCGCCGAGCGACCGGGGAACACCCGCGCCAGCCTCAAAGCCATCTCAGTGGAGATGCCCGAATGCTCGTTCAAGAGATCAGAAAGATGCTTCCTGGAGACGCCCAGTGCTTCCGCCGTCTCGGTCACGGAGAGCTTGAGCGGTGCGATGACCAGCCGCCGGATGACACCGCCCGGGTGCGGGGGATTGAACATGGGCATGATATGACCTCCGTGAAAATGTCTTGGATCGATCCTGCTCGTACCTGGGTTCAGTGATAGTCCTCATAATCGAGGTCTGCCGCATCCTGGCCGTCGAACCTGAAAGTGATCCGCCAGTTCTTCTTGATGGTCACCGCCCATGTGCCGCGGCGTTCACCTTTCAATGGATGCAGGTCCAGCTTCAGACCCGGGACTTCCATGTCGCCCGGCACCTTGGCCGAATCCAGCAAGGCCAGGATGTCATTCACCCGTTCGCGATGGTCGGCATGCACCTTGCTCGCGTCGCCCTTCTCGTAAAGCCGCTTGAGCGCCTTGCTCTTGATGCTTTTTATCATGCGCGAGCTCCGCAATCCCGGACGGGATCGTAACCTGACACCTATCAGGTGTCAATCTACCGATAATGCCACAGCGAATGACTCACTTCGAGCCCTGGGCTCGGCAAGGCCTGGCGGAAGCACGTGACTTGATCTAATCCCCTGCGGCCGGTCTTTCCTATTCCGCTTACAAAAGGTTACAAAGTTTTCCGGTCAACCCCGGGGCATCTCAGTCATTATTAGCTCCATACCTTTCGCGGGATCCCCGCTCTGGAGTGACATCATGAAACTGCATATCGTATTTCTAGCTGCGGCCCTCGGGCTCGCGACCACCGCCTTCGGCGCCACCCCCGCTCCTGCGGCCGGCACCGGCATGGGCCCTGCCGGACACCATGACTTCTGCGAGAAGAACGCCCAGGAGTGCAAGGACGAAGCCGCCAAGTTCGATCAGTGGTGCTCCGCCAATGCTGACAAGTGCGTGGCTCTCAAGGCCCGGGTGGAGAAACGCCGGGAGTGGTGTGAAGCGAACAAAGACAAGTGCGAAGAGATGATGAAGCGGATGCATGAGCACATGCGTGACCACAAGGGCGACCAAGGCGGGGATGACGAGCCAACTCCCCCAGCCTGAGGCGTCTTAAGCCTCTGAACCAAAGCCGCCTTCTTGCGAAGGCGGTTTTTTTATTCTCTAGGAGCACTGGGTGACTGACGTCACCTACCCCGCTGCGCTCCTGCTTCGCGGGCAGGCCCGCCCGTGCTTTCCTTGCACGGTCGTTCGTGACTCTCGTCACTCACCCGCCACGGTGACAAAGGCCAGGATAAGGGCGGTCAGGATGACGAAGGCCCCACTCCGCCTAAGTGATCGCTGATTCCCCCTGAAGACGAAGCGGCCCCGATAACGGGGCCGCTTTTTTGCTCTCTTGGAGTGGAGCACTGGGTGGCTGACGCCAGGAGCTAAGAAACTGGGTCGCTGGCGCGACCTCCCCCGCTTCACTGTTTTGCTGCACTTCCTGCTTCACAAAACAGTCCAGCCTACACATCCTGTGCAGGCGTTCGCGGTTACACCACGAACCCCTATTCCGCGGGCAGGATGGCCTGTGCCGCAGCGCTACGCGTCCCTGTTTGCTGCGCATCCTGCTCCGCAAATAGCCCAGCCCATACATCCCTGTACGGGCGCTCGCAAAAAGTATCGCTCGCCCCCACGCGGTCCAGGGCATGCCTCTCGCTACGCGTCCGGCTACGCTCACGGCCCAGGCCATGCGTCCCTGCATGGCCGCTGGCAGCCTTGCTCCCAGCCCCTGCATGCCCGCCCGAAGCTTTGCTTCGGGCCCTTGCACAGGCGCTCGCAGCATGCTGCGAGCCGTTCGCGGCTAGCGCCGCTCACCAGGTGGTTTTGCGCATTCCCGCTTGCCCTCCAGGGCGGCGCGCGGCGTGACTGCAGCCGTGTGGTGCTCCGGCACGCGCCAGGACACCCGGTTTCAGCCGCATGCCGGCCCTGCCTTCCGGGAACCAAGACCGCAGGAGGCGACCGCAAACGACCGGGCAGGCCGGTTATGGCACTATCGTGGGTATTCCGTCTCCACAGGATGGGGGATGCCCGTGACACGCTTGGGATGGGTCGCAGCCTTGTGCGCCACTGTGCTGGCGCTCGCCGCTTGCGCGCAACTCCCGCCCGAATTCACGACGGCGACCACGCCGGCTGCCTCTGCCGCCATCGCGGTGTACGCCACCGGCGCCGATGACGCGCCGTTGCGCGACGCGCTCGTGTATCTGCGTCCTGTGGATGCCCAGGCAAGCGATCCGCCGGCGACGGCGACCCTCGACCTGATGCATAGGCAGTTCGAGCCCAGGGTGCTCGCGGTGTCCGCCGGTACCGAGGTGACGATCCACAACCTGGACGAGGTGGACCACGATCTCTATTCCTTCTCGCCCGCCATGCCCTTCTCCCTGCGCCTCGCGGCCAAGGGCGGCAGCGCGCCGCTCAAGTTCGCGCACCCGGGCGTGGTGGTGTTGGGCTGCAAGGTGCACGATGAGATGGTGGGCTATGTGTACGTGACCGACACGCCCTACTACGGCAAGACCGACGGCAACGGCTACCTGAGGCTCGCGGGGTTACCCCCGGGCCGCTACACCCTGGGGTTATGGCAGGCAGGCGTCGCGGGGAAAGATGATGCCCAGCCGCGCCCCTTGACGCTCACCGCCGGCGTCGAACAGGCTGTACGCATCCGCCTCTGAGGGAGCGCCGATGTACAGCCTGCAGTTGAAGGTGTTCGCGCTGGTCTTCGGGCTCTTGCTCCTGATCCAGTCCGCGACCTTGTACACGCTCTACCGCAAGGTGCAGGCGGAGGCGGAGCACACGCTCACGGAGCGGCTCGATACGGGCAGCCGGGTATTCCGCGACCAGTTCGACTCGCGCCACCGTTCTCTCACGATCTTCTCCGATACCCTGGCCCGGGACTTCGGCCTGCTGGAAGCTTTCCAGCAGGGCAGGAAGAACCTGCTCGTGGCCCTGGACCGGCGCCGCCAGCAGGTGGGCGCGGACATGGCGGTGGCGGTGGACCTCAAGGGCGTGATCCGTGCAGACACCTCGCGCCCCGGCCTCGCGGGCCAGCCTTTCGAGCTCGGCGCCGACGCGATGCCCTACGCCGCCACCCATCCCCTGTTCCTCGATCTCGGCGATACGGTCTACCAGATGATCGCGGCGCCGTTGCGCGCCCCGACCCGGGTGGGCTGGGTGCTGCTCGGCTTCCGGCTGGACGAGTCCATGGCGCAGCAATACGCGAAACTCACGTCGCTGCAAGTCAGTTTCCTGGAACAGCAGACCGATGGCAGCTGGCACACGGTGGCCTCCACCCTGCCCACAGCTGCGCAGGCGGGGCTCACGCCGGGCACGCAGGCGGCGGAGCGGATGCAGCTCGCCGGTGACACTTATCTCGGCGAATCCCTGGAGCTCGCGGCTGCGCCCGGCAGGCCCGTGACCGCGCTGTTGCAGAGCTCGCTCAACGAGGCACTGGCGGACTACCGCGCCTGGTGGACGCGGATGGCGGAGGTGTTCGCCGCCACGCTGCTGCTCGCGATACTCGGGGCCTGGTTCCTGGCGCGCAGCGTGGTGCGGCCGGTGCGGATGCTGGTGGAGCGGGCGGACGCCATCGAGGCCGGCAATTACTCGGACCCGATCACCCTGCGTCATGGCGGCGAGCTCGGCGAGCTGGTGCAGAAGTTCAACCGCATGCAGGGCGCCATCGCCGAACGCGAGGCGTCCATCCGCCGCCACGCGGAGCGCGACTCGCTCACGGGCCTCGTCAACCGTCCGCAGCTGGAGCAGCTCACCAGCGAGGCGATCCGCAGCACCAGCGGCTCCGACCGGCGCACCGCGGTGATGATCGCCGGCCTCGACCGGTTCAAGGACATCAACGACACCCTGGGCTACCAGGCGGGTGACCGCCTGCTGCGCGAGGTCGGCGAGCGGCTCAGCCGCATCGCCGGGGATGACAACGTGGTGGCGCGCGTCGCCGGCGACGAGTTCGGCATCCTGTTGCGCACGACGACTGCGCGGGAGATCCCCGGGCACATCGAACGCATCGCCGGGGCCTTCGCTGCCCCCTTCACTGCCGATGGCCTGACGCTGCACCTCGCCGCGGGCATCGGCCTCGCGAGCTACCCCGACCACGGCAACGATGCCGCCACGCTGCTGCGCCATGCGGACATGGCGAAATGGACCGCGAAGCAGAAACGCCTGCCCTATTCCATCTACGACGGCACCCAGGACCGCTTCAGCCGCCTGCGCCTGAGCCTGCTCGGCGAACTGCAGAGCGCCATCGAGCACGGCGACCTGGTGCTGCATTACCAGCCGAAGATGGACCTGGAGGCCGGCACGGTGACGAGCGCGGAAGCGCTGGTGCGCTGGCAGCACCCGCTCTACGGCCTGATACCGCCGGGCGATTTCGTGCCCATGCTGGAGCACACGGGCAACATCAACCTGGTCACGTCCTGGGCCATGCGCCGTGCCAGCGCCCAGGCGGCAGCCTGGCACAAGGAGGGCATGTCGCTGCGCATCGCCGTGAACATGTCCGCCTACGACCTGCGCCGCGCCGGGTTCACGGAGGAGGTGGAGGAGGCGGTCAAGGACGAGGGTGCTGACGCGGAACTCCTCTCGCTGGAGATCACCGAGAGCGCGGTGATGGAGGACGTGGACCAGGCGGTGCTCGCCTTCCGCCGCCTGCGCAAACTCGGCATGAAGCTCTCCATAGACGACTACGGCACCGGCTACTCCTCGATGGCGCAGCTGAAGCGCCTGCCGCTGGACGAGCTCAAGATAGACCGCTCGTTCGTGAAGGGCCTGGAGCACAGCACCGACGACGAGATCATCGTGCGCTCCACCATCGAGCTGGGGCACAACATGGGACTGAAGGTGGTGGGTGAAGGGGTCGAGTCGCGCGCGGGACTGAACAAGTTGCGCCGGCTGAACTGCGACACGGCCCAGGGCTATTTCATCAGCCGTTCGCTGCCGGCGGCGGACTTAGAGGCTTGGTGGCAATCCCAGGGCTGGCGCACCGCCACCGCTACGCGGCAATAAATCCACGATGGGCAGACAGCCGCCCCGAGAGGGGTAGCTTCTTATGTCTGTTTCGCGGCCGCTAACGCTGCGGCGAAGCTCCCGAAATACCGCCCCTCTCCCAGCTGCTCGAGTATCCCGGCCCGCTCCAGTTTGCCCTTCACCCGCTCGTTGGCTTCGCAGAGCATCACGGATACACCGCGCTGCTTGAGGTTGCCCACGGCTTCATCCAGGGCCTGGAGGCCGGTGATGTCCATGAACGGCACCCGCTTCAGACGGATGATGAGGACCCTGGGGTCCGTGTGGGTCTCGACCAGCGCCTGCTCGAAGTTCTCCACGGCGCCGAAGAAGAACGGGCCTTCGATGGCATAGACCAGCACGCCCTTGGGCAGCGCCGTGAGGCCCTGGGCCGTGAGTTCGTGGGCCAGATCCCCCTCCTCCTGCCGCTGGGTCTCCACGCTCGAGGCCATGCGCCGCATGAATTGCAGGGTGGCGAGGATCACACCGATGTTGACCGCCACCACGAGGTCCACGAACACGGTGAGGGAGAAGGTGATGAGCAGGATGGCGACATCCGCCCGCGGCGCGCGCCTAAGCATGCGCACGAAATGCTTCGCCTCGCTCATGTTCCAGGCCACCACGAACAGGATGGCGGCCAAGGCACACACGGGCACGTTCACGGCCAGAGGGGCGAGGAGCAGGATCACGAGCAGCAGCGTGACGCTGTGCACCAAGCCCGACAGGGGGCTCGTGCCGCCGGTGCGGATGTTGGTGGCGGTGCGGGCGATGGCACCGGTGGCGGCGATGCCACCGAACAAGGGCGAGAGGAGGTTGGCGATGCCCTGCCCCAGGAGTTCCTGGTTGGAATCGTGCTTGGTGCCGGCCATGCCATCTGCCACCACGGCGGAGAGCAGGGACTCGATGGAGCCCAACATGGCGATGGCGAAGGCCGGGCCGATGAGTTCCAGCATGCGGCCGAACCCCAGTTCCGGCAGATGGAAATGCGGCAGGCCTTCCGGGATGCCGCCGAAGGTCGAGCCTAAGGTCGCTACCCCCTGGAAATGGAATGCGGCCTGCAAAGCGCTGGCCACGAGCATGGCCAGGAGCGGCCCGGGCGCGCGGCGGATCAAGGGGATGTGGGGTGTGACGATCACGATGAGGAGGCTAAGGAGCGCCAGCATGCTGGTGGCCGGGTGAAACTCGGGCAAGACCTGCAGCAGGTGCCAGAGCTTCTCGTGGAAATGGGCGCCTGCGACCTTGGGCAGGCCGAAGAAATCGCCCCACTGGCCTACGAAGATGATGATGCCGATACCGGCGGTGAACCCCAGGATCACAGGATCGGGGATGTACTTGATGATGACACCGAGACGCGCGATGCCGAACAGAGCCAGGATGCAGCCCGCCATGACGGTGGCGGTCTGCAGGCCGTCTATGCCGTACTTGGCGGTGATGCCGGCGAGGATGACGATGAAGGCGCCGGTGGGCCCGGCTATCTGCACGCGGCTGCCGCCGAAGAGCGAGACCGCGGCACCTGCGACGATTGAGGTATAGATGCCCTGCTCCGGCCGCGCGCCGGAGGCGATGGCGAAGGCCATGGCGAGGGGCAGCGCCACGACGCCGACGATCACGCCGGAGAGCACGCTGCGCAGCCAGTGGCGCGGCGCAAGCAGGCCGGCTCCATAGGCTTCGCGGATGGCGATCATGGGTTGGGGATCACGTGTGTTCGACGGGTCTGGCGAGTATTATCATCCTATTACACTTCCATGTAAACGAGATGTTTATGCCCCAGGAAAGCCGCACCGCCCGCCTCACTATCCTCATCGACCCGCGCAAGAAAGCGGCGTTCGAAGCCCTGTGCGCGGAGGTGGATCTGACACCTTCGCAAGTGGTGCGGAAACTGATCAGGGATTACATCGAGTACCGCACGGGCAAGCCCTGGGATGCCAAGGAAGCGGCTACAAGCAAACGCGACAGCGGTAAGAAGCGGCGGAGCTGAGGGTGGGAACGAGGATCTGAAGCAATAAAAAGCCGCCCTTCTTAGGGCGGCTTTTCTTTTCAAAATATCGGAAGTTAGCTTCTAGCTGCCCGCTTGGCGGCTTTCTCAGCACGCTTCTCTTTCAGGCTCTTGGCCGGCTTCTTCTTGTCTTCCTTCTTGCGTTCCAGACCTTTACCCATGACGCTACTCCTCATGCTGACAGGTTGACGGGGAAAACGTGAGTTACTACCCGTTCGATTTTAGCAGCCTCTCAAGCCGCCGGGGTGAGCTGCAGGGTCCAGAGATCCCCCGCGTAATTGGGGTTGCTGACATAGTCATAGGGCAGGAAGAAATAGCCGCCCTGCCCCCAGTCCGGACCCCAGGAGTTGCGGATGATGAGGTGCTTCTGCCCATCGTCATAGCCCACGGCCATGAGGGCGTGGGTGCCGAGCAGGGTCTCGCCCTGCTTGGGCGTGGGGAAGGTATCGGCGGCTTTGGCCGCGGGGGTCTCGGAGCCGGAATAGACGTGGATGGCGAGGACGAAGGGATGGCCCGAGGCGAGGCAGGCTTTCATATGGGCAATGTCTTGCTGCAGGGCCTGGTACGCGACCTTGGCGTATTTCACGGCGGCGGCATAGCAATGCGCCGGCGGGGCATCGCTGACCTTGGCGGGCTCATAGGGCCACTGGGGTTCGGGGCAGTCCCCCTGTTTGGCCACGGACTTGATGCCATCCCTTAAGGGGGCGCCGGCATCTTTGGCCACGCTGCCCGCCAGCTTGCGCTCGTTGTAATAGATGAAGAGCCGGGAGGGCACGAAATCCGGCGTGAGCTTGAGGCGCATGCGCTCGAACTGGACGGCGGCGGCCACGGCATTGGCGGTGCAGCTATTCAGGGGCTGCTGGCTATAGACCGGCGGGCACTGGGCTCGCAGATCCACCTTGGCGGGCGGCGCCGCCAGGTGCTGGGCGGGAGGGCTGTACTTATGGTCGCGGGAGTCGGGCTTATCCCGGACACAGCCGAAGAGGTGTACTGGTTCCATCATACTGACAGCTTATATAAAAGCTGCTGCGCTTGACAGGGCGTTGTTGCGCATCGGACTCGCAATCGGTCACGTACACCAAGAGTACGCTCCCTCTGCTCGCCTCGCGCGCCTAGCCCCGTCTTCGCTCGCGACGCTTTTATAAACCTGCCTTAATAACTCAGCTGCTGAGATTCTCGGAAGGGAGCTATACCGAGTGCACGACTACATAGATGTAGGAGGTAGAGCACTGCTTGGAGCAAGTGCCGAGAGCAACGCAGGAGAGGTTGCCGAACAGCTTTTTAGATGCCGAGCTGTTGCGGTTCGATGCCGTAGGCGCCGTTCTGAAGGCAGCGGTCTATCCAGAACTTGCCGGTGTCGGACCAGGGGCTGTCGTACATCATGTCCACCACCGCTGGCGTGGACATGCGGCGCTTGGCTTCGTCCGTGACGAGGGCGAGGCGCGGGCGCAGGCGCTGCGGGTTCTGGGCCAGCACGACGCCGACCGCGCCGGTGTTGAGCTCCACTACGGAGCCCGTGGGGAAAGCCCCCACCACTTGCATGAACTTCACCACCACTTCGTCCTGGAACAGGGTGCCGCGCAGGCCGTAGATATAGCGCATGGCTTCGTGGGGCGGCCGCTCGCCCGCATAGGGGCGGAAGCTCACCAGGGCGTCGTAGGTGTCCACGATGCCGGCAATCTTGGCGAAGACGGGGATGGCGTGGCCTTTGAGCTTGTCCGGGTAGCCGCTGCCGTCGAAGCGCTCATGATGGCTCTGCACCAGCTCCATGACCCGTGGGGTCATGCCATCCATGCCGCGGATGATGCCGCCGGCCAAGTCCACGTGGCTGCGGGCGAGTTTCCACTCCTTTTCGTCGAGGGGCCCGGGCTTGAGCAGCAAGGTGAGCGGCAGCTGGGTCTTGCCCACGTCCATGAGCAGGCAACCCAAGCCCACTTCGTAGATCTCGTCCTTCTCCATGCCGAGATGCCGGGCGAAGGCCAGGCCCCAGATGGAGGTATTGAGGGCGTGGCTGAATATATAGGAGTCGTGCTGCTTCATGCGCGTGAGCCAGATGAGCGCATTGGGGTTGCGCATCATGCTATCGAGCATGGGGTTCACGGTCTCGCGCGCCAGGTCCACGTCCAGCCGGCCGCTCTGCAGCATCTGGGTGAAGATGGTCTTGGCGGCGACGGTGGCTTCGCGATGGATGGCCTTGGCCACGGTGATCTCGCGCTCCACGGTCTGGGTGACGGGGTAACGCTCGATGCTCTTGGCGGGCTGGGTCTTGTTCTCCGCGACGTTGCGTTCCGCATCCACGAACACGTATCGGGAGACGCGCGCGAGTTCCTGCAGGGTCTCCTGGTTCTGGATGAAGAAACCCTGGTACATGAACCGGGTCTCGGTCCACGGGCGATCCAACTGATCGACATACATGCCGATCCGGA
Source organism: Gammaproteobacteria bacterium (assembly GCA_036000105.1). GTDB lineage: Bacteria > Pseudomonadota > Gammaproteobacteria > Natronospirales > REEB76 > DASUBN01. The sequence goes on along the minus strand of DASYGE010000002.1, from coordinate 57,000 downwards.
GGTCATCGACCGGGACCTTGATGAGCTTCGACGCTTCCATCTCTCTCCCTGCCTGCTGCGTTGACCGAGCTTCCCTCTCAGGCGCGACCTGCATGAACGGACCGGCAGCGAGGCCGGTGCCCTAGCCTCGAAAGTTTGGACCCGGTCTACCCGCCGCTGCAAGGCCGGGGAAAGACTGGCGGGAAAGTGGTTAGAAGACGAAGCATCCTCAAGCCAAGGGCCCGCGGGGTATTTTTCCGGTATTTCAGGGGATTAGCGGGCGGTCTTGATGACCGCCCGCTGTAACAATCGCCCCTGTGGGAAAGGCGGCCTCAGACTTTGACCGGCTGGGTCACGCCGATGCTCCGCAGCGAGGGCCGCGTGAGGCAGAAGAGCGCCAGCGCGCTCAGGATGATGCCTGAGCCCGCGAACAGCGCCGTGAGGGAGATGAAGTTGAGCAGCACGCCGGCGGCGGCGGCGGAGAGCGGGCCCAAGCCTAAGAACGTGAGCATCACCACGCTCATGGTGCGGCCGAGCATGGCCTGGGGCACGCGCTGCTGTATCCAGGTGAACACGGATATCTGCGCGATGCCGCCGAGCAGGCCTGTGAGCGCGAGCAGCAAGGCACCGGTGAGGGTGCTATGCACCTGGGTGAGCAGCATGATGGCGAGACCGACGGTGAAATCGATGCTGAGCACCATGATGCCGAGCCGGCCCCGGGCGAGCTTGGCACCCGCCCGCGAGAGCACGCTGCCGACGATGATGCCGCCGCCGTTGGCGGTCATGAGGATGCCTAAGGATGCGGCGCCCATGTCCAGTCGCGAGTTCGCCAGCACCGGCAGGCCCACCTGGATGGGGCCGCCCACGAAGATCGCGACGGCGCTCACATAGGTGATGAAGGCGCGCAGGGGCACATCGTCCCACACGCCGCGCAGGCCCTTGGCCACATCCGACAGCACGCCGCCCTCTTTCTTGGGCGGGTGGTAATCGGTGTGGATGCGCACCATCCAGAGCGAGACCAGCGAGAAGATGAAGCTCACGGCATCTATGGTGAACGCCCAGCCCATGCCGGTGGCATCCTGCAATCCGCTCGGCGCCATATGGCTGCCGCCGGCGATCACGAAGCCTGCCAGCACGGGACCCAGGAACATGCACAACTGGCGCATGCCCATGAACATCGCGTTGGAGGTCTGCAGCTGATCCTTCTCTACGAGTTGCGGCATGATGGAGGTGCCGGCGGGGTACACGAAGGCGGTGGAGATGCCGACGCCGAGCGCGACAACATACACGAGCCACATCTGGATGGCGCCGGCCATGACCAGCACCGCCAAGAGCGCGATGAACACGGCGTTCACGGCGCGGGCAACCAGCAACACAAGGCGCGGGGACATGCGATCCACCACTGCCCCGCCGATGAGCATGAAGATGGCACGCGGCAAGGCCATGGCCGCGAGCACGAGGCCGAGGGCGGCTGCGTTGCCGGTGAGCTTGAGGACGAGCCAGGGCAACGCGACGAGGGTGAACTGATCGCCCAGGGCCGAGACGCTGCTTCCTAAGAACAGCAGCTTGAAATCCCGGTTGGCGAAGACGGAAGGCTTCTTCTGTTTCTGGTCTGCCATGTGGATCCCTGTGCGCCCTTTTTGGGACGCCTATCCCCCAATCATGCCCTGCCGGACGCCACCTATATAGTGGCATTTGTCATGCGGCGTCCGAAAGGCAGGGATTGGGTGGCACGGCAAGCTGCGTTATCACAGCACCTTGCCTTGATGGCAGGGCTTAGCCCCGCCATCAAGGCCTGAAGCCTGATTACTGCTGACCCATCACCAGCACCTTGAAGGTGCCTGGCAGCACGGTGCGTTTCGGCCGCTGACCGGGGGCTGGAGCCGGGCCCACCTCTACTTGTGCGGTCACGAGATAGACCTGGTGGCTCACAGGGTCGAGCGTCATGGTGCGGGCGAACTTCCGGGTGGGGGCGTTCTGCAGCACGGTGTATTTGTCCGGGCTGTCTTCATGGGCCACCGTGAGCGTGCCCTCGCCGTTGGAGCTGAACGCGAGCTGGGTACCCGGATCGAAGCGGGTGGCATCCACCCCGTCGCCGATGGGGAAGGTGGCCACCACCTTGCCGGCATCCGGATCGCTCACCGCCATGAGCTTGTTGTCGCAGCCGGAGAACAAGCGGCGGTGCTGCTGGTCCATGGCGAGGCCCGAGGGGCTCTCGCAGGGGGCGAGGGACCAGGTCTTGGTGACCACGGCCTTGGCGGCATCTATCTCCGAGAGCTCGCTCTTGCTCTCGATGTTCACGTACACCATGCCCTTGCCGTCCGCCACCGGGAACTCGGGGCGGCCGTCCAGCGGGATCACCGCGATCTCCTTCTCGGTGACCGCGTCCACCACGCTGACGTTCTTGCTGTGGCCGTTGAAGAAGAACACGCGCTTGGTGACGGGCTCATAGACGAAGCCGTCCGGGCCCTCGCCCGAGAGCTTGATGGTGTTGGTGACCTTCAGGGTCTTGAAGTCGAAGACCGTGACGCTGTTGCTCCGGCCGTTGCTGGTGAAGCCCTTGCCGAGTTCCGGCACGAGCGCGGCACCGTGCACGCCGTCCATGCCCGGGATCTCGGTGATGAGCTTGCCGGTGCCGGTGTCCACCACTTGTATCCTGTCGCCGCGGGAGATGAACAGGCGATGGCCCTCGGCGTCATAGGTGAGGTAATCCCAACCGCCGTCACCGCCCAGGACATACTCATGTTGCAGGCTGTACTGGGGAGCCGGCGCAGCCTGGGCTGTAGCCATGACAGCGAACAGAGATGAGAAGATCAAGAGGGCGGCTACACGCATGGTGGGGCTCCGTGTCATAGGGGAGGCAGAAGGAAGGGAATATACTCCCCAGGATCCGGAGGCCGGGAAACCTTAAAAAAAGTTAATGCCATGCGCACGCCGACCGACGACTCCGCCACTCAGCCCGCCATCGAAGCCCTGCCGGCCCATGAGGCCACGGTGGGCGGCGGCATGCAGGTGCGCCGCGCCCTGCCCCACCGGCTGCGCAGGCGGGTGGGGGCCTGGTGCTTTCTTGACCATTACGGCCCCGTGCCCCTGGCCGCTGCCGATGAAGGCATGCGCATCGGGCCCCATCCTCATATAGGTCTGCAGACCGTGAGCTGGCTCTACGAGGGCGCGGTGCTGCACCGGGACAGCTTAGGCTCCCTGCAACTCATCCAGCCGGGTCAGCTCAATCTCATGACCGCGGGCGAAGGCATCTCCCATTCGGAAGAGAGCCCTGCGAACCGTCCCGCGAGTCTGCACGGTCTGCAGTTCTGGATCGCGCTGCCGGAGAGCCGACGCCATGGCGAGCCCGCTTTCGACCACCACCCCACGCTGCCGGTGATGCAGCGGGATGGGCTGGATCTCACACTCATCATCGGTGAGGCTCTAGGGGAACGCTCGCCGGCCAAGGTGTATTCCGACATGGCCGGTCTCGATCTCGTGTGTCGCGACAGCGGCAGCCGCACGTTGCCTCTCGATCCGGCCTTCGAACATGCTCTCGTGCTGATCGAAGGGGAGATCACACTGGAAGGCCAAGCCATGGCTCCGGGCACGCTCTATTACCTGGGGTTGGGGCGCGAGCGCATCACCCTCGGCAACCGCGCCCACGCGCGGGCATTCCTGCTAGGCGGCAAGCCCATGGATGAAGACGTATTGCTGTGGTGGAACTTCGTGGCGCGCAACACCAAAGAGATGGCCGCAGCCCGCAAAGAATGGGAATCCCGTGGCGCCCGCTTCGGGGAAGTCCACGGCTACGATGGCCCGCGGCTCGTGGCGCCGGAACTGACCACCAAGCTCAGAGCCCGCTGAGGATATCCCCCGGTAAAAAGACCGCCCGGCTTCCTGCCGGACGGCTCCCCAACCTGGAAAGCCCTGTGCCTCCGCCCTATGGTCCCCCAGGGCGGTGCAGGTGCTTCCTCAGGGTCTAGCCCCATTTGAATCGGAACATCCGGCGCTTCTTACGTTGGCGCCGCCCTGTATCCGCGGATTTCCAGTTGATTCTGGATTATGCCGCCGGAAGGTAATATATTTTTCGTGTCTTGGGGATGAGGCCGAATAAATAATGTAAAAAAGGGGACATTCATGAATTTTGACAAGACAGACCTGCATATCCTGCGGGAACTGCGGAATAACGCCCGGGTACCGAACAAGGTGCTGGCGGCCCGCGTGGGCATCGCGCCCTCCACGTGCATCAGCCGGGTGAGGCGGCTGGTGGACGGCGGTGCCATCTCGGGTTTCTACGCGGAGTTCAATCCCAAAGGCGTGGGTGTGGGCGCTCAGGCCATGGTCTGCCTGCGCATGACGCGCCATGCCAAGGAGGAGATCGATTCTTTCCGCGCCCATGTGCTGGAACGAGACGAAGTGGTGAACTTCTACCACGTCTCCGGCGCTGACGACTTCATGCTGCACGTGGCGGTGCGCGATGTGGAACACCTCAGGGAGTTCCTCATCAACGCCCTGGCCTCGCGGCCGGAGATCGTGCACATCGAAACGCGCATCATCTTCGAGGAACGACGTAACCCCGGTTTCCCGGTGTACGTGCCGATCAGCGGTGAGTCTGCGGTCGCGGGCCAGAAGTCATGAAGGTTTCTGGATGAGCTCGCTGCGCACCAGTGCGTACTGAACCTCGTCCAGTCGGAAGAACGAAGGTTCGCCCTCGCCGTCCGTGAGCATGATGCAGCCGGGGATATCCTCGCCGTAGCGGGTTCTCGAGAGACCGTGGAACATGTCGTCCAAGGGGCCCTGGCCGCTGTAATCCAGCAGCAAGGGGTCGCGGCGGCCCTTGAGATAGAACGCCACGCCCGCTACCACCGCCGGCGGGGTCCACACGCCGCCGTTGGGCCGCGCGGTGAACTGCAGCGTCTGGATCTCTGCCATGGAGATGAGCGCACTCAGGTGCTCGCTGACCGCGAACAGATAGAACGCCTGGATATCCTTGCGGCCGGCTGCCAGGCCTTTGACGCCTTCCAGTATCTCCTGTGTATCCACATCGCCGATCGCCACCTGTATCGGTGTCTCACGACCGTAGAAAGTCAGCCGCAGATAATGCTTGGGCATAGCCTCACTCCTCGTGAAGCCTTCCTTGGCTTAGACCATCATTTGACAATATCCGGAGGAGAAGTATACCTAGAGATTGCACATATACCAGGGGGTTAGGCGCTTATTCGACCGCGTGACATACGAATTCGACGCTATTTCCATCAGGATCGAAGACGAAGCCCGCGTAGTAATGGGGGTGGATGGCGGGCAGAAGAGCCGGTGCCCGGTCAGCCCGGCCACCACCCTCTATAGCCGCCCCATGGCTGGCATGCACTTGCTGCCGTGAGCTGCAGTTGAAGGCGTAGTGCAGCGGCCGATTGGACGGCGCCCCGGGCTTGATCCAGAAATCCTTGGCCCGGGCATCACCGAAGCCAAGGGATTTGCCTTCCACTTTGAGGGCATAGCCCAAGGGCGCCAGAGCTGCTGCATAGAACCGGCGGCTCGCGCCGAGATCGCTCACTTCCACTTCCACATGATCCAACATGGTCGTCTCCTCTAACTGAATCAGTTCAAACCCATACATCGTTGGCAGCCGTCATGGCGCCACCCGCTTCACCGGTGTTCACCGTGCCGCGCGGTTCCACCAGGAGCAGCTTGCATTCGGCCTCCGCCACCGGCCGGTGCTCGACGCCTTTGGGCACCACATACATCTCGCCGGCTTTCAGATCCACGTGACCGTCCCTGAGCTCGATGCGCATATTGCCTTCGATGACGATGAACACATCGTCGGTCTCCGGGTGGCTGTGCCAGACGAACTCGCCTTTTATCTTCACCAGCTTGAACTGGTAGTCGTTCATCTCGACGATGACCCTGGGGCTCCAGTGCCCGGAGAAGAGACCGAACTTCTGCTGGAAGTTGATGGGGGTGTATTTCATGGGGATGACCTCAGGCTGCTTTGTCCCAGATGTTGATGCCTTCTTGCTGCAAGACCCGCTGCACCGCCGGGCGCTGCAGCATGCGTTCCGCATGGGCGGTCCACTGGGGGTAACCGGCGCGCATGTCGATACCGATGCGGTTGCCCCAGCGGTAGAAGACCAAGAGATAAGCGTCCACGCCGGTGAAAGCGTTGCCCACCGCCCAGTTGCGGCCCTTGAGCCGGCTCTCGATGAAGGCGAAGTTATCCAGGATGTTCTCCCGGCCCTTGGCCTGCACCGCCGGGAACAGCTGCTCGTCGGCCACGAAGCGCTGCATGCGCCAGTACTGGCCGAAGGCCATGGTGTGCACCGTGCCTGAGAGCCAGTTGAACCATTCGAAGCAGCGGGCCGCCGCGAGCCTCTCCTGGGGCAGGAGCTTGATGGCGGTGGCGCTATTGGCGATATACCAGCTGATGGCTGGCACTTCCGTGAGCACCTCGCCCTCTTCTGTCACCAGGGCCGGCACCCGGCCCTTGGGGTTGATGGCCAGGTATTCCGTGGTGCGGGTCTTGCCCTCGGCGATGGCCGTGAGTTCGACGCTGTAGGACAGGCCGGATTCTTCCAGCAGGATGTGGGGCGCGAGAGAACAGGCGCCGGGTGAGTAATAGAGCTTCAACATGCCGAACCTCCGATCAATACGTATATCTCAAGCCGCGTCTGCGGACATCTTCCCCATCAGCCAGTGCAGGCAAGCCACGTGCTGGCGGTCGTGGGCGCTCAAGTAATGCACCAACGCCGCCAGGGTCGCCGTGCCGTATTCCGCGAACGTGGCCCGACGCCCGAGTTCCGCCGCGGTGAAGCCGCGGATCATGGCGAGGGTCTCGGCCCGTGCGTCACGGAAGGCAGCCAAGGCCTCATGCGGATCGGTGGCGGCATAGCGCCGCTCCTCCGCCAGGGCATAGCCGTCCAGGGAGGGCAGGTCGGGAAGCGTTCCTCGCGGGTGCGCCGCAGGCGCTCCTGGTAGCCATCGATCTCGATGTCCCGCAGATGGCATAGGTTCTCGCGCAGGGAGAACCTCTCGCCCGGGCACTCCGCCCAGTCCGCGGGCTTGAAGTCCCAGGCGGCGGGCGGCACCGTCTCCAGGAGCCGTTCGAACTCCCCGGGCGCAACCTCGAGGTCCGCGACTATCAGCGGCGAGATGCTCAATGGGCGAACTCCCGGCCGAGGGCGATGACGGCCGCCACCAGCGCGTCGAAATCCTCGCGACGGCTACGGTGGTTGGTGATGGCGGCGCGGATGGCGAAGCGGCCCTTCAATACAGTGGAAGATGGTGCGGCGATGCCCCGCTCCTGCAGCGCGATGAGGATGCGGGCGTTCAGCTCGTTCAGGGCGGTCTCGTCCAGGCCCTTGGCCCGGTAACGGAAATTCACCACGTTGAGCGGCACCGGCGCCAAGAGCTCCAGTTCCTGAGTGGTTTCCACCCGCTCCTTGAGATAGCGGGCCTGGCGCAGGTTCTGAGCGATGAGCCGAGCGAACTTGTCTGCACCGTAAGCCTTGAGGTTCATCCAGACCTTGAGGGCGCGGAAGCCGCGGGAGAGTTGTGGGCCGTAGTCGGCGAAGGCCACGGGCGCATCGGCGATGCCGCCTTCCAGTTTGTTGAGGTAGCTCGCCTGCACCGCGAACGCGGCTTTGTGGATCTCCTTGTCACGCACGAGGGTGCAGCCCACGTCATAGGGCAGGTACATCCATTTGTGCAGGTCGAAGGCGAGGGAATCCGCCCGCTCCATGCCCTTAAGTAGTCCGCGATTCTCGGGGTCCAGAGCAGCGAGCGCCCCGAAAGCCCCGTCCACGTGCAGCCAGAGTCTCTCCGCGGTGCAGAGGTCTGCGATGGCATCCAGCGGATCGATGGCGCCGGTGTTCACGGTGCCGGCGTTCGCCGCCACGCAGAACGGCAGATGCCCCGCGCGCCGGTCTGCCGCGATGCGCGCCTTGAGGGCGCCCATATCCATCCGGTATCCATCATCTACCGGGATGATGGCGAGGGACTCCGCACCCAGACCCATGAGCTCCACCGCTTTCTGCGCCGAGTTGTGGGTCTCACTGGAGGTATAGAGCATGAGCCTTGGCTTGCCCGTGAGGCCCTGGCGGCGCACCGCGAAGGGCGCCATGGCGCTGCGCGCCACGTTGAGCCCGACTAGGTTCGCCACGGAACCGCCGCTCACGAGTATGCCGCTTGCTTCTGAGGGGAAGCCCAGCAGCTCCTTCAACCAGTCGATCACTTGCAGTTCCACGTAAGTGGAGGCCTGGTCGAAACCGGCGGCGTTCACGTTCATGGTGGCGGTCAGGAGTTCCGCCATGAGGCCCATAGGCGTGCCACTGCCGTTCACCCAACCCCAGAAGCGCGGATGGATGTTGCCCACCGGATACGGCGCCACGAGCCGCTGATAATCCCGGTAGGTCGCCGCTTCGCCCTCGCCTGCCCGGGGCAGGGATCGTTTGAGTTCCATGCGCACCGCCTCCGGCACCGGCTGCCATACGGGCCGCTCCCGTATGTTCTCGGTGCAGTCCAGGGCGTCATCCAGGGCCTGATGCATCAGGCGCCGGAATCCGTCCCAGTCTTGCGGGTCCAGGGTCTCTTCAGGTGTGGCTTTCATGCGGAAACATCCTGTCAGGAATTTTCACACGGTGCTATTCTAGTTTGTAGCTTATACGCGGTACAAACCAGTTTTTCTCACGGTCTGGTGTGTCTTTTACTCACGGGTGATCTATGCGTAACCTGCCCCCGCCCAACACCCTCAAGGCCTTCGAGGCGGCGAGCCGCCACGGCAGCTTCAGCAAGGCTGCGGTGGAACTGCATGTGACCCACGGCGCCGTGAGCCGCCAAGTACAGCAGCTGGAAGGGTTCCTGGGCTGTGAGCTGTTCCACCGCCTGCCCCGGGGTCTGCAGCTCACGGCCCGGGGTCGTGAGTTCGCTTTCGGCGTGCAGGCGGCCTTCGACCAGATCCGCGATGCGGTGGAAGCGGTGCGGGTGGATCACGAGCGCCACATCATCACCGTAAGCACCTTGGCCTCCCTCGCCGCACGCTGGCTGGTGCCGCGTCTGCACCGGTTCCAGAACGCGCACCCGGAGCTGGAGATACGCCTGAGCACCTCTCCCCAGCTCACCAACTTCGACCGGGACGGCATCGATCTCGCCATCCGTTACGGCCGCGGCCGCTGGCCGGGCGTCACCGCCTTACGGTTGTTCACGCCCGTGGAGTTCCCGGTCTGCGCGCCCAAATTGCTGAGCGGCAGCCATCCGCTGAAGAAGCCGGAAGATCTGATACACACCTCGCTCCTGCACGACACCACCCACAGGCACTGGCAGCAATGGCTGGAACTCGCCGGCGTGCGCGGCGTGGATGCCCACGACGGCATGGTGGTGGAAGACATGAACGTGCTCATCCAGGCCGCCATCGAAGGCCAGGGCGTGGCGCTCGCTTCCGAGCCGCTGGTGCAGGCGGAACTGGCCGCCGGGCGGCTGGTGAAACCCTTCGACATAGACCTGCCGGTGGAGCTCGCGTTCTATGCCGTGCATCCCAAGAGCCGGGCCCAGGACCCGTCGGTGCAGGCCCTGGTGGAATGGCTGCAAGTTGAGGCAAAAAATACCTGAGACAGGTAATCTCCCTCCCGCATCCGGACCGATAGGAAGACCATGAACCGCCTGCGTGCCGACTTGTTGTTGCTGCTGACCGCGTTTATCTGGGGCACGGCTTTCGTGGCCCAGAAATACGCCAACGACAGCATGCCGCCCATCACCTTCGTGGGCGCGCGCTTCCTGCTCTCAGCCCTGATGCTCCTGCCGCTGGCGCTATACGAAGCCCGCAAGCAGCACGCACCCCTGAGCCGCACGGACTGGATCCAGTCGGGAATCATCGGGCTCTGCCTCTTCTCCGGCGCTTGTCTGCAGCAGATCGGGCTCGTCACCACCAGCGCCACCAACGCCGGCTTCCTCACGGCGCTCTACGTGGTGATGGTGCCGTTCACGGTGTGGATCATCTCGCGCCAGCCGCCGCGTTCCATCGTGTTGCTGGCCTGCGGCATCTCCATCGCCGGCGCCTGGCTGCTGACGGACGATGGCCAGGCGCGGCACTGGCGGCTGGGGGATATATTGATCGTGGTATCCGATGTGGCCTGGGCCATCGCCATCACGGTGATCGGCATCTTCGTGCAGCGTACCCACCGGCCCTTCTTCCTGTCCCTGACCCAGTACACCCTCACCGCCGTGCTGGCCCTCGCGGCCGGCTTCATGTTCGAATCCCCCACCCTGGCCGGTGCCCATTTGGCCTTGGGCGCCATCCTCTATGCCGGCATCCTCTCGGGCGGTGTGGCTTATACCTTGGGCGTCATCGCCCAGAAGCACACCCCCGCAGCCGAAGCCGCACTCATCATGTGTCTCGAGAGCGTGTTCGCCGCCATCGCCGGCGCGGTCATGTTGCACGAGCGGCTCACGCCGCTCGCCGCCACGGGCTGCGGACTCATCCTGCTCGGTGTGATCGTGGTGGAAGTGGGGCCGGGACTGCTGCGCAGCTTGAAAATCAATAAAAGCCCTGCCGCAAACTGAAATGCAAAGGGCGCTCTCCGTGAGGAGAGCGCCCTTTCGATCTAACAGCCTCAGTGCTTGAGCTGGCTGGGGACGAACACTTCGTCCACCGCTTTCTTCATCAGGTCCGGAGGCAGCAGCCCCTGGCTCAGGATGAAGTCGTTGAACTTCTGCCGGTCGAAGGCCGCGCCCAGCTTCACCTCGGTCGCACCGCGCAGAGCCATAAGCCGCATGTAGCCGTAGTAATAGCTCGTGGCCTGGCCGGGCGAGAGGAAGGTGTAACGGTCCACCTCCGACTTGGCGAAGGCTGGCGACAGGCACACTTCCCGCTGCAGGAACTGGCGCGCCGCTTCCGGCTCGATCATGCCGAGATTGAGCATCGGGTCGATGAAGGCCCGGGCCGCGCGCTGCAGCCGCAGCTGCAGGGTGATGAGCTGGCCGTCCAGGGGCTCGTAAGGCTGCATCTCGGCCTCAGAGTACAGGCCCCAGCCTTCCACGTTGGCGCTGTTGAAAGCGAAGATGGCGCGGGCAATAGACACGCCATGCTCCACCATGGAGGCGAACTGCAGCTCGTGGCCGGGGCGCGCCTCATGGGAGGTGAGCGTCCAGCCGGCGGCGTCGAAGGTGAAGTCGTCGAACTTCTGTGCTGCCTGGCCCGGAGCGGGCGGCAGGTTCAAGGGCAGCACGAACTCACCGTACTCGCCGGTGTTGCCGATGAGCCGCGGCGGCACCATATGCGGGGCCGGGGTGGCGGCGGTCTCGGCATCGGAGGCGAGGCGGATGGAGGCCTGGCGCTCCGGCAGCGTGACGATGTGCTCGGTGCGGATGATCTGTTCGATGTCGGCGAGCCGCTGCTTGTAGAACGGCAGGATGGCATCACCCGTGATCTGCTGTTTCTTGAGTTCGTGGATCACGTCGCGGTAATCCGTGCTGGTGTAGCCCTTCTCCTTGGCCACCAGCGGCGCCAGGGCCTCCATCTGGTGCTGGATCTCCACGAAGGAGAACTGCGCCATGGCCATGAGCTGCTCGGGCGGGATGTCCACCCCCACCTGCTTCAGGTTATCGGCATAGATCACCGCCGGCAGCCGGTTCTCCTGGCGCGCCCGCGGCAGGATGTCTTTGGTCACCCAAGCGTTGTAGTCGGCGTTCTCCTTGACCAGCTTGGCGTAATCGGCCTGCCAGTCGGCGAGGCCGCTCTGCTGGAACAACTGCTGGATGCCATCCATGTAGTTCTTGGTGTTGCCCAGGTTCTGCTTCACCTCCTCTATATAAGGACCGGTGAGCTGCTTGTCGGAGAAGCCTTCGCTGGTGCGCTGTTCGGCGAGTTCCGTGAGGGGCGTGACACCCTGGGCTGCGCCCGCGTAGAGCTTGAGGCGCGTGAGCGCCGCCGCCTGGCGTGCCTTCGGCACTTGCGGGTCCAGCAGGAAGCGGATGCCGCTGAACTCGATCTGGGCCACGTCTATATAGTTCAAGAGGTACTGGTGCTGCAGCTCGCTGCTGTGCAGGTTCTTCTCCCCGGCAGCGATGAGGATATCCAGGTCCTGCTTCACCTGCGGGTCGGTGGTGGTGACGAGGCGCTTCTTGAGTTCGGCCACGGCCTCTCCGGTCGCGGCCTGACGACGTTTATATAGGTCGGGCTTGAGGTCGAATATCTTGTCATCCAGCCCGTCCACACCGGTGCGGCCGGCGAACTCGGGGGCGAACTGGGCCGTGACCTTGAGCAGCAGCATGGCATTCTGGTTGCTCTGCTTGACCCAGTCCGCATCGGCAGCCTGGGCGGTGGTAAACACGAAGAGCGCCCCGGCGCCGAACGTAAACGCCTTTTGTAATTGCTTGTTCATGGAGACTCCCTGGAGTGATGGTTGCCGGTGTGGAGATCCACCCGGCCCATAGCTGACTTGGTTGGGACCGGCACAGATGCATAAAGTGCCCGACCGGGGACGCCTTTTCACGCGCCCGGCTCGCGGCGGCAGCGGGTTCAGGTAGGCACGTCCCCCACATCCGTCTTGGCAGGTTGCGGGGCGGTCTTGTGGATGCGCTTCTGCTCGTACATGGCCCGGTCCGCGTTGTTCACTGCGGTGCGCAGGCTCTCCTGATCGTGGTAATCGGCGCCGCCGGTGCTCACCTCGAGGCTCAAGTTCACGCCGCCATCGAACATGGAGAGCGGCGGCGCCTTGTGCAGGAGCTGGTTGAACCGCGGAGCCACGCTGGCATAGGTGGCGCCCGGCAAGAGCAGCAGGAACTCGTCGCCGCCCCAGCGGTAGAGCTGGTCCGCGGGCCGCAAGCCGCCACGCAAAGTCATGACGAAATACTTGAGCAGCTCGTCACCCGCCTCGTGGCCGTGGCTGTCGTTCACACGCTTCAGGTTGTCCAGGTCGAAGATGAACACCGAGCCGTAGGTGGCACCGGCGGTCTGCAGGAACACGCCGCGGGTGAACGCCAGCCGGTTGTAGGTGGCGGTCAGGGGATCCGTGAGGGACTCATGCAGGAGCTTCTCGTGGGCCACCGCGAGTTCGGCGTGGGCCGCGTTGGTCTCCCGGCGCGCCTCCTCCAGGATCATCAACACCATGCCGAAGGCCAGCAGGAGTTCGAGCAGCGCATCCAGGTAGCCGTTGTAGTTGGCCGCGAGACCCACCATCGAGGCCACTTGCTGGGGCGGCAGATGCCGCGTCTGGTAGAGCGCCAGGGCGTAGAGGCACCACAGCAGGGCATAGAGCATGCAGGTCACACCGGTCACGCGGCTGCCGAGGGTCCTGCGGGTAGGCGACAGGCTGAGCAGGCGCGCACCGGCATACACCGGCACGGCGATGTTGAGCATCGCCTGCCACAACATGAGTCCGTTGAGATCGGCGGCAGCCGGGAAGGAGATGAGCCCGTAGGCGAGCGCCGCGAGGCTGCCGTAATACATCAGGTTCTTGGGCAGGCGGCCGTTGACGTATTCGAGGGTGCCGGCCAGCAGCAGCAACAAGAAGAAGAGCTTGCCCAGCTGATAGAGCAGGAACACTCCCGGCGTGAATATCCGGGCCAGCGCGCTGCCGGCTGCGCCGAGGTGCGGCAACACATAGAGGCCCGCGGCCAAGGGCAGGAGCGCGCCCAACAACACCACCCAACCGAGGGTCCAGAACTTGAAGAAATGCGAGCGCCGGCCGGCATGCTGCTTGAGCAGCAGGAAGAACAGCCACAAGAGCGCCGTGATACCGATCTGCGCGAACAGACCGATGAAGGTGATCAGGGCCCAAAAGTATTGTTCTGACACTGTCCCTGGCCCGGGGGCGGCACTTCCTTAAGGTTGAGACCGCTGACAGTATAGCCGCCGTGAGCCCCCTATACCTGGAGCCGCCGACTGCGGGCTCGCGAGGCCTGACCTCCAGGGCTTTGGGAAATCCGTCACGCTTCGAGCGCTTGACCCGCCTGCACCTCCGCGAACCCCGTCTTCAGGAGCGCGGCTCGCCCTTGCGGGTACGCTTGGCGCTGTACATGGCACGGTCCGCCACGTGCACCGCTGCTTCCAGGGCCTCGATGCTCTTGAAATCCGCCACGCCGATGCTGGCGCTGATCTCGAGCGTGAGCCCGTTGTCGGCGAAACTCAGAGGCTCCGCGTCGCCGATGAGATCGAGCACGCGCTTCTCCAGCACCGACGATATGGCGCGCGGCACCACCAGCAGGAACTCGTCACCTCCCAGGCGGTAGAGCTTGTCCGAGGGGCGCAGGCCCGCGCGCAGGATGGAGGAGAAATGCCGCAGCAGCGCGTCGCCGTAACGGTGCCCGTGGCGGTCGTTCACCTCCTTGAGGTTGTCCAGATCGAACACCGCGAGCGCACCGAAGCTGCCATGTACGCCTTCCAGGCCCGCTCCTTCGGTGAAAGCACGGCGGTTGTAGGCTCCGGTGAGCGCGTCCACCAGCGATTCCCTGAGCAGCTGCTCGTGGGCGATGCGCAACTCGCGGTGCGCGCCGTCGATCTCACGGCGCGCGTCTTCGAACAGCACCAGCACCATGCCGAAGGCGAGCAGCATCTGCAGGATCAGGTCGAAGTAGGTGTTGCGCCCGCTGAAGAACGCCCAGGGGCCGGCGCCGAAGCCTAGGCGCGGGAAGAAGTGATAGGTGAAAGCCAGGAGGTAGGCGAGCCACAGTACGGTGGTCAAGGCGAAGAACGCGCCGGTGACCCGCGTGCCCAGGCTGTGACGCGTCTGCGGCAGCCTTAGGAACGCGAGCGTGCACCAGCCGAACACAACCACGTTGGCGAAGCCCTGCCAGAACAGCACGCCCACGAGCTGGGCGGACAGCGCCACCGAGATCAGCGCCAGGGTCAAGGCGCACATCCACAAGAGGCGCAGATAACCGAGCGGCGGATCCGCGAGCCCGCCCACATAGATGAGCGTGCCGCGCAGGAGCAGGATCAGGAACGCCAGCTTGCCGAACTGATAGATGAAATAGCAGAGCCGGGTGAGCGCAGCGGTATCGGTGAGCGGGCCGAAGATCGGCGGCAGCACCATGTAGCGCAACACCAGGGCGAAGAGCGCCACCAGGAGCGCGCCCCAGGCGCTGCTCCAGGAATAGAAATAGGCACGCCGGTCGGCATAGCGGCGCAAGAGCGCGAACAGCGCCACCAGGAGTAGCACCGTGCCGGCCTGACTCAGCAGGCCGAGGTAAGCGAACATGGTTTGATCGAAAAGCTGTCCCGGCCCCACGCAGCCCCCCTGCGCTTCCCTCCCGGCTTTAGAGGCCGGATTCAGCCGAATCATGCGCCCCAAGGTGGCCCGCCTCAAGGCCGCCCGTCGCCCGACGGACGCAGGCGAAAAGAGCCCGATTCTGTGACTCACGCCTCTGGACAGGCGTGCCTTGAGCCGGCACACTGCGCGGGATTTCTTGGCAATTAATAGTCCACTGAGGCCCGCGTTAGATGGGTCCAGGAGACCGGGAGACGTGATGGCGATAGCCACCATGGTGGGGCCGCGCGTGCCCAGCCGCGACGTCGGCCGGCATGTGCAGGCAGAACTCACCAATCTGCTCTATCAGAACACCCGCGGGATGCATCTCGCAGGCTTGGCTGTCTCTCTCCTCCTGGTGATCGTGTTCCGTGAGACCACCTTGAGCCGCTACGCACTGGGAGCGTGGTTCGCTTGCATGGCGATGATCGAACTGGGCCGCAGCCTCCTGGGCCGCCGCTTCCGTCACCGCAGCATCCCCTTGAACGACGTGCGCCTGTGGCGCCGGCGCTTCCTCATAGGCAGCTGCATCTCGGCGCTCGGCTGGGGCACCGCAGGCCTGCTCCTGTTCCCTGCCGGCGACGTGGCCCATCAGTTGTTCCTCAGCATGGTGGTGCTCGGCGCCTGCGCCGTGACCCTGCCGGCGCTCACCGCCGATATCCTCTGCTACCTCGCCTTCCTCATACTCACCGGCATGCCGTTGGCCGTGCGCCTGATCGTCGAGGGCCGCGAGATCCCGCTGACTGCCGGCATCATGGCCTGCGTGGGCATCGCGCTCCTGGCGCGCATGGCCTTCGGCATGTACAAACGCCTGGTGGAACAGCTCAACATCCGCTTCGCCATCGCCGACATCGCCGAGGAACTGCGCACCGAGATGACTGTGCGTCGCCGCGCCGAGGAGCAGCTCACCCAGCTCGCCAACTACGACCCGCTCACCGGCCTCGCCAACCGCACGCTGTGCGAGCACCGGCTGGGGCGTGCCATCGCGCGGGTGCGCACCGGCCAGGCGCAACTCGCCGTGCTGTTCGTGGACCTGGACCAGTTCAAGACCATCAACGACTCGCTCGGCCATACCATCGGTGATGAAGTGCTGAAACGCGTGGCCCAGCGCCTGCAGCGTTCGGTGACCGAACGCGACACCGTGGCGCGGCTGTCGGGCGACGAGTTCATCATGCTGGTGGAGGACGCCGAGGACCGCGAGGAGCTGAACGCCCTGGCGGAACGCATCCTGCGCGTCATCGCCAAGCCCATGTTGTTGGATGAGACGGAGCTGCGAGTCACCGCCAGCATCGGCATCACGCTCCTGGCGGAAGACAGCCCGGACGTGAAGAGCCTCTTGGCCAACGCCGATACCGCGCTGTACCGCGCCAAGAAACGCGGGCGCAACCGCGCCCTGTTCTTCACCCCCGACATGCACGAAGCCGCGCTGCAGCGCCTGCGCCGCGAGGTGGAGCTGCGCAAGGCCCTGCGGCGTGACGAGTTGAAGCTGCATTACCAGCCGCTGTTCGACATGCGGAGCGGGCGCTTGATGGGTGTGGAAGCGCTGGTGCGCTGGCAGAGTCACGAGTTCGGCCTGGTGTCACCTTCGGATTTCATCCCGTTGGCGGAAGAGACCGGGCTCATCATCCCCATCGGTGAATGGGTGCTGCGCGAGGCCTGCACCCAGGCGGTGGCCTGGCGCAAGCTCTACGGCGAACATTTCCACATGGCGGTCAACCTCTCGGCCCGGCAGTTCACCGCGCCGGATCTGGCCGGGGTCGTGGGCCGCATCCTGGGCGAGACGGGTCTCACGCCCGCGGCGCTGCTCCTCGAGATCACCGAGAGCGTCACCCTCGGCAACGAGGAAGGCAACATGGCGGAACTGCGCAAGTTGCGTGGTCTAGGCATACGCCTGGCGCTGGACGACTTCGGCACCGGCAACTCCTCGCTCGGCTACCTGAAGCGCTTCCCCATCGAAGTGCTGAAGCTCGACCAGAGTTTCGTGCGCGACGTGGCGCACAACCCGCACGATGCGGCGGTGGCGCGCGCCACCATCCGCCTGGCCGACACCCTTGGCCTGCAAGTGGTGGCGGAAGGTGTCGAGAACGAAGCACAGCTCAAGTGGCTGCAAGGCGAGAGCTGCGCGCTCATCCAGGGTTACCTCCTCAGCCAGCCACTGGAACCGGCGGCCTGCGAAAAATTATTGTTGCAGCACAGAAGCACCTTCGCCACACCGAATCCCTCGTCCCTGAACTGACCGCGCGCCGGGCCGGCGTCGGCTTTCTGCTACCATCACTCCATGACCGCACAACGAGCTGCGTGACGTGCACCCTCTGCATGAATTCCTCCGCGACTACGGCTACGCGGCGCTGTTCTGCGTGGTGCTGGTGGAGAACTTCGGCATCCCCGCTCCCGGACAGACCCTGCTGATCGCCGCCGCGGTGCTCGCCTCCCAGGGCAAGCTGAACATCGTCGCCGTGCTGGCGGACGCATCCCTGGCCGCCATCATCGGCGCCTGCATCGGCTACTGGATAGGCGTGAAAGGCGGGCGCCGGCTGGTGCTACGCTTCGGCCGCTACGTGCGCATCGGCGAACCGGAGTTGCAACGCATGGAAGCCGGCTTCTCGCGCTACAGCGGCTGGTTCGTGACCTTCGCGCGCTTCTTCGAGGTGCTACGCCAGTTGAACGGCGTGGTGGCCGGCATCGCCGGTATGCCGCTCAAGTATTTCCTGCCGGCCAACGTGGCGGGTGCCCTGCTGTGGACCGGCGTATGGGGCCTCGGCAGTTGGCGTCTCGGCCGGCATATCAAGGATTACGAGAACCTGACCGAGGAAGCCGGCAGTATCTTCGTGACGCTCTGCATCGTCGTACTGTTGGTGCTCCTGATCCTCTACCTGCTCCACCGCTGGAAAAGCCGACGCAGCCCGGACACTTGAACCAGCCATATCCGGACCTCCGGCGCGGGTTCTGGACTATAATTGGTGACAACGATTATCGCGGGGAAATCAGCATGAAAAAGCTCGCCTGCATGACGCTCCTCCTGGTGCTCGCTGCCTGCAGCAAGACTCCCGACAAGGTGGTCGCCGTCGCGGGCGCGGACACCCAGGTCGCCCAGGACATCGTCAAGGAAGCCACCAAACAACTGAACATCGCCTGCACCGGCCTCAACCAGTACTCCTACGACCTGGTGAAGAAGACCTGGAGCGCATCGGTGGCGAACAACGCCGGTAACCCCTACAACTATCACACCGAGAACTGGGGCTGGGATACCTGGGTACAGATCACCGTGCAGGTCGCCCCGAAGGCGAGTGATCTGCCCAAGGAATGGGATGCCGCCGGCAAGATACTCACCTACGACCTGGGTGGCGGCAAACAGCCCGGCATCGTGAGCCGTGACAAGCTATCCCAGCGCATGTGCGGCAGCATGGCCATCAGCAACGACCCGGAGAACCCGGACACCTTCCTGAGCTGGTCCGACCTCACGGTGATAGATAAGCTGAACAAGCAATAAGCGACATAGTCCTTTCAACAAAGAAGCCGGATGGAACCCCATCCGGCTTCTTTCTTTCCGGCCCTGGCGTTATCCTGCATCCATGACCGACACCCCAGCCGCACCGAAACGCTCGCGCCGCCTGCTCTCCTCCGGCATGCCGGGAGCGGACTACGGAGTGTTCCTCATGGCGGTGCCGGTGATAGGCGCCATCGGCATCCTGATCACCGCCTTCGCCAGCTATTCCCTCACGGCCTTCGTCTGGCTGCTCCTGCTAACCGCCTTCGTCACCGCGCTCATGGCGGCCATGGAGATATTCCAGGCCCCCGCTGCCTGGGAAGGCAGCACGCCTCCGGCGCGGCAGATGTCCCGCTGGTTCGCGCTGGTCATGCTGCTGTGGCCGGCGGGCTATCCGCTCTACCTGCGCGACCGCCGCCGGCTGAAGCTGGGGGACTGGATGAAGGCCGCGCTGGTGGTGGACGTGCTGTTCCTCGCCTCGGCGGTGATCGGCGGCATCATCACGGTCACGGGCTACGACAAGCCGGCGCCCAGCGTGGCGCAGGAGGACAAGCAGCCGACACTGCTGCAGGCGGATCGGCGTTGGCTGCCGGACGTGGATGACATCGACATCGTCAAGACCGGGCATCTGGACAATTGTCCGATGAAGACCCTGGAGCAGGAAGTGAAAGGTTATTTCGAGGCGCCGCGCTGGGAAGCAGGTGCCACCGCCGATGGCCAGGACTTCGTGAACGCCAGCGGCATCCTCACCTACCAGGACAAGCCGGCCACGGCGGTGCTGCAGTTCGTGATGTATAAGGACAAGAGCGGCTTCCGGCCTTATCTCTTCACCATCAACGGCGTGCCGCAACCGCTATACGTCACGGCGTTCACGCTGGCTCAGATGTGTGAATAGACCCGACTCCGGACGGAGCCGGCGAAGGTTCAATCTACGTTAGCTAACAGGCCCTGCGCTTCCCGCATGCGCCGGCGCACCGAGAGCAGATAGGTATCTTTGGTCACCTGCTTGTCCGTCATGGTGCTGGCCCGATGCGGCCCCTTGTTATAGCAGATCACGCTGCGCTCCCAGGAACCCATCTGCTGCATGCAGTAGGCCAGGTAGCGGGCGGCCAGACGGATGTTGAGCGCATCGTTGTGTTGCAGCTTGTGGGCCGACACGGGTTTGCCGTTCACCAGCATGGCGGTGCGCTTCTGCAGCTGGCCACAGCCATAGGACTGCTTGTCCATGCCGCGCTTGTGGTTGCAGAGACTGGATTCCTGGGTGAGCACCGCGGTCAGGGTGCGCTCGAAATCGTAGTTCTGGGGCAGCGGTTCGGCGTAATAGCTCGTGCCCACCACCGAGGCGTACAGCACCGTCCAGTTCTGCTGGCGCGTGAGCCCGTCGCCCGCGCACGCAGAGGTCGCGGCGAGCAGGAGCCCGCCCACGCTGAGTGCCGTCCAGAATTTCTGAGCCTTGCCATCCATCCCGTTCACGATCCCTTGAAGCTATCGGGCCTTCACAGGCCCTCACACATGCAAAACCCCCGGTGTCCAATCCCGTCCAGATACCTGGAACCAGGTCAGCGCGCAGGGGGCGAATGAACCCATGGCTAACCATTATACATAATGGTTTTTTACCAGACAACCGCAACCGCCAGGCGCGCCGCGCCGCCTGGCATCTGGGGCCGATATCAGGCGTGGGCGTGTTCCGAACGCATGGGCTCGGCCGGCACGATGCCTTCCTGCTGGCTGCGACCGAATATCAGGGCAGTCTTCACCCGGGTCTTGTAGGTGGTGCCGGATTTGAAGCACTGTCCGTTATCCATGACGATCTCGAAGTCGTTCTTGTCGGCGCGCACTTCGCGCACATGCTCGATGTTGATGATGGTGGAGCGATGCACCCTGAGGAAGCGCCCCGCCGGCAGCTTGCGCTCGATCTCGGATATGCGGTCTCCCGAATGCAGCACCTCACCCGTGAGCATGTGGATGTTCACGTAATCCCCCTGGGCCTCGATATGCCGCATGCTGGCCAGGTTGATGAAGCGATAGCGCCGCCCGAACTTCACCGGTACCCGGTCGGCGGCCGGCTGCGCTCCGGAGCGGTGCTGGCCGTCATGCAGGTAGCTCATCAGCATGTCGAGATCGATACGCCCGTCCAGCTGCGCGTCCCGGTCCAAGTTGCGGCGCAGCTTGACGATGGCCGCCCTGAAGCGGGTCTTATCCAGGGGTTTCAGCAGGTAATCGGTGATGTTGGCCTCGAAGGCCCACAAGGCATGCCCGCCGCTCGTGGTGGTGATGACCACGTAGGGTCGCTTGGTGATGCGGGGGGAGGAGATGACTTCCAGACCCGACAGGCCCGGCAGATCGAGTTCCATGATCACCACGTCGGGGCGCAGCAGTTCGATCTTCTCCAGGGCCTGGCGTCCGTCGGTGCACTGGCCCACCACCTCCACATCCGGCTCTTCGGCGAGCTGCGCGAGCGTGAGGTCGAGGGACTGCCGATCGCCGTCCACCAGCAAGGCGCGGATCATGTGAGGCTCTCCGGCATCATGGCGATACTCCCGTGGATCGTGCCGGGCGCATCTGGCGCCCTGGCTTCAGGCTATGTATAGCCAAAAACCTGCGTCACCGGGGCCGGATGTTCTGAAATATGTTTGGTTCATTTCTGCACACCGTCCACGGCCTGCCGGTGCAGGGGGCGTGGACGGCGGCAGGCAGCAGGCTGACGGTTTTCGGACCCCGCCATCCCCCTTGTGAGTTCAGGCGGCCTTACGCCGCCGGGCGCGGCGCTTGCGGATGTAGCGGAACAGCAGCCATCCCAGCGCCACCAACACCAGGACCACCGCCACGGCGAACGCGATGAGGTTGTGGAGGGGGTTCTCGATGACGAACCCACCGGTCTCGGTATAGAAGCCGTTGAATTTATCCAGAGCCGCCGGCAAGGCCAGCACGTCTGCCTTGTTGAGATCCAGGGGACGCTCGTCGGGATGGTAGGTGGATTCCCAGTCCAGGAGTTCTCCGGCCCGGTTCTTCTCTATATGACCGCCCAGCACATGGCTCACCGGCCTATCCCGCACGAAATCCGCCACTCGTTTGGCGCTGGCTGCATAGGCATCCAGGTCATCCACCAGGACGCGGCCCGGCAGCAGGAAATCCCCGGAGAACAGGATGCCGGTGTTGAGGTCGTAATACACCACGTGGGCCAGGTTGTGCCCCGGCGCCGGCACCACATCGATTACACGACCGCCCAGGTCCATCTGGGCCATGCCCTCCGGCCAATGCTTGAAGCCGAAATAGCTCTGCACCTGGTCTAGATCGGGTGACACCAGCGTCACCCCGGGCACTCCCTGGAACTGCGGATCCCCTGCCCGATGGTCGAGATGGTGGTGGCTGTGCACCACGATGAGCGGCAGCTTCCCACCCGCCACCTCAGGCAATAACCCCATCACCGTGCTCGCCAGGGGCATGAGCTTGGGGTCGGCCACGTCGCCCGTATCTATCAAGAGCGCCTTCTGGCTGCCTATCAGGAGGTACATGAACGGCGCCTCCCAGGTGGCGCAGAGGTCCTCCCGCAGGATGTAGGTGTTCGCGTTGTAGGCATGCACCTCGAGGGGGGGCGCGGTGTGCTTGGTGCAATCATCCGCACCGGCATCCCAGTGCATATCCATGGAGCCGGGCGCCAGGTCCGCTTGGGCGGACGGGGGCCCCAGCACGAGAGCTAGGGCGAACGAGGCGGGCAACAACATCTTCATCGTCTTCTCCTGGGTGATGGGCGGTCTATCGGGATCAGGTACGGCGTTTCGGGCGTCTCGCAGGCTTCGCGGATTCCGCGGCCTGCATATGGCTCCGGGCCAGCTGGATGAATTCCTCCAGGGCCTTGGTGGTGCGCCGACGGTCGCCGGTGCTCATGAACTCAATGAACAGACCATCGAAGACCGCCCCATACAAGGTGGCGAAAGCCTGTGTCTGCTGGGACGGAGGTAGTGCCGGCTGGACCAGCTTCAGCCAGCTCATGGAGTTGCCCTTGAGGAAGCGCGCGTAAGTGGCGGGATCTTGGGCGGCCAGGATCTGCAGCTGGTAGAGCAGGCAGTGATAGCGATAGTTCTCGTCCTCGGTGGCCCAGTCCCAAAAGGCCCGCATCAGGGGCACGTTGCGTGAGCCGGGCTTGGCCGCCAGGAGCTTGGTGAAAGAGTCCTGCAAGCGCAGCTGCATCTCCTCCAGCACCTCCAGGAGCAGCTGCTCCTTGGAACGGAAATGGAATATCAGGAGACGCGCGCTGGTGCCGATCTCTGCTGCTATGGGGCGCAGCGATAGATCGGCGAGGCCGTGCTTCACCAGATAGCCGATGAGCGCGTCCAGGAGTTCCCGTTTACGGGTCTGCATGTAACAAGTGTTACATGTAACGACTGTTTCAGTCAACCTTGCGACAAGTGAGAAAACCGGCGGCTTCACGCTATCATCCGTGCCCAACAACGTGACCTGCCGAGCCTTCACTCCAAGGGGTGTTCCATGAAGTCCTTGTTCGCCGCACTGGCACTGTCGCTGATCTCGCTCCCTGTCCTGGCCGCCGACGGGCCGCATCCCTTCGATGCCCATGATCTAGTGATGATGGACCGGGTGAGCGATCCGCAGCTATCGCCGGATGGTTCGGCCGTGGCCTTCGCGGTACGCGAGACCGACTATGCTGCCAACAAGGGCGTCACCAGCGTCTGGGTATTGGACCTGAAGCAGACCGATGCCGCGCCGGTGAAACTGGCAGAAGGTAACAGCCCGCGCTGGTCGGCAGACGGCAAGAGCATCTACTACCTCTACAGCAAATCCGGTTCCACCCAGCTCTGGCAGACGGCCGCCGCGAACGGCACGCCGGTGCAGCTCAGCAGCTATCCCCTGGACATAAACGACTTCAAGCTCTCGCCGGACGGCAAGCATGTGCTCTTGTCCATGGATGTGTTCACCGACTGCACCGACCTCGCCTGCAGCAAGGCGCGTCTCGACGCCCGCGCCGCCAACAAGGCCAGCGGCCGGCTCTACACTCGCCTCTTCATCCGCCATTGGGACACCTGGATGGATGGCCGGCGTTCGCAGCTATTCATGGCCGCCATAGGCGCCGACGGAAAGCTCGACGCCAGCCCGGTGTGGCTCACCCATGGCATGGACGCGGACGTGCCTTCCAAGCCCGAGGGCGATGACAGCGAATACAACTTCTCACCGGATGGCGGCACCGTCTATTTCGACGCCCGTATCGCGGGCACGAGCGAAGCCTGGTCCACCAACTTCGACATCTATTCGGTCCCGGCGGATGGCTCCGCGGCGCCCAAGAACCTCACCGCAGCCAACAAGGCCTGGGACGGGTTCCCGCTGGTATCCCCGGACGGCAAGACCCTGTACTACCTGGCCATGAAGACCCCCGGCTTCGAGGCCGACCGCTTCGGTATCATGGCCCGGGATATCGCTAGCGGCCAGACCCGCGAAGTGGATGCCCACTGGGACCGGAGCGCCAGCCAGCTGCAGATAAGCGCCGATGGCAATACGCTCTATACCGATACCGACGATTGGGGCAACCACGTCCTCTTCACGGTGGATACCAAGAGCGGCAAGGTGACCAAGCTCACGGGCGACGGCACCGTGACCGGTTTCGACCTCGTGGGCTCACGCCTGATCGTCGCCCATCAGGACTTCAAGCACCCCACGGACCTCTATCTAAGCGATGCCTCCGGTCAGGGTGCCCGTCAGGTGACCCATTTCAATGCGGCTCGCCTGGCGACTATCCAGTTCGGCGATTATCAGTTCTTCACTTTCAAGGGCTGGCACGGCGACACCGTGCAGGGCTACGTGGTGAAACCGGTGGGATACGTGGCCGGCAAGAAATATCCCGTGGCCTTCATCATCCACGGCGGCCCCCAGGGTGCCTGGACCGATGACTTCCATTACCGCTGGAACCCCGAGACTTACGCCGGCCAGGGCTTCGCCGTGGTGGCCATCAACTTCCACGGTTCCACCGGCTACGGCCAAGCCTTCACCGACGCGATCTCCCAACACTGGGGCGATCGCCCGCTGGAAGATCTCCAGAAAGGCTGGGCCGCCGCTCTCAAAGACAATGCCTTCCTCGATCAAGACCGCGCCTGTGCGCTCGGCGCAAGCTACGGCGGCTACATGACCTATTGGATCGCTGGGGTCTGGAACAAGCCGTGGAAATGCCTGGTGGATCACGACGGCGTGTTCGACAACCGCTTGATGTACTACGCGACCGAGGAGCTATGGTTCGCGGAACATGAGAACGGTGGCACGCAATACGAGCATCCCGCCGACTTCGAGAAGTTCAACCCGCTGGATCATGTGAAGGATTGGCGCGTGCCCATGCTGGTGGTGCACAGCAGCCATGACTACCGCATCCCGGAGACCCAGGGCTACAGCGCCTTCACTGCGCTGCAACGCCGCAGTATCCCGAGCGAGTTGCTGACTTTCCCGGACGAGAGCCACTTCGTACAGAAGCCCCAGAACAGCGTCATGTGGCACGAGACCGTGAATGCCTGGCTGAAGCGCTGGACCACGACCGACAGCCCCAAGCCGGAAGACGCTCACTAGACAGGATGCTATGGCTCGCCTTGAGACGGGTTATCGAACCCGTCTCAAGGCAGGTCGAACAACAGGAATTCCGTGCCGTCGGCTTGGCTGGCGATAGTCACTTCACGCTCACCCTCGATCGCTGCGCCATCACCGGCCTTGAGTTCCTTCCCACCCAACAGGATGGCGCCTCGGGCCATCTGCAGCCACAGCTTGCGGCCGGCAGCCGGCGTGTGGCTCACCCGCTCACCAATGCCCAGCACTGAGGCATAGACCCTGGCGTCCAGGTGGATGACCACCGAGCCATCTTCGCCCTTGGGCGAGGCCACCAGGCGCAGGCGTCCGCGCTTGTCGCTGTCCTCGAAACGCTTCTGTTCGTAGCTCGGCTTTAAGCCCGCCTCGTCCGGGATCAACCATATCTGTAGGAAATGCACCGGCTCGGTCTTGGAGGCGTTGAATTCGCTGTGCTGGATGCCGCTGCCGGCGGACATGCGCTGCACGTCTCCTGGGCGGATGACGGAACCCGTGCCGATACTGTCTTTATGCTCCAGGGCGCCTTCGAGGACATAGGAGATGATCTCCATATCGCTGTGGCTGTGGGCACCGAAGCCCTGGCCCGGCTGCACCCGATCCTCGTTGATCACCCTTAAGGGTCCGAAGTGCACGTGCTCTGGATCGCGGTAGTTGCCGAAGGAGAAGGTATGCCGACTGTCGAGCCAGCCGAAGTTGGCCGCGCCACGCTCACCGGAAGGACGGATCGTGATCATGGGGTCACCTGGATGTCCTGGATTGGATGAGCGGAGCCGCTCAGCGCAGCTGGCTATCTTTGCTGCCGCGGCGGTTGTAGAGGCTGTGGTTCTTCACTGCCTTGTCGGCTTCGTCTTGGCAGGCGATGCACAGGCGCACGCCCGGCATGGCAACGCGCCGCGCCTCCGGGATCTCGTTGGCGCATTCCTCGCAGTACTTCAGGCTCGGACCCGCGGGCAAGCGGCGGCGCACGTTCTTCAACGCGTCCTTGATGGTGGCGTCTATCTGCTCCTGCACGTCGCCGTCTTTTGACCAACCACTCGCCATGCGCGACTCCGGATACCTGCGATCACTCTACACCAAGGCTAGATGGCAGCAAACGCGGCGGATATCAAGGGCATGGAAACATACCGCTCAGGTCAGGCGCGCAATGCCCCTCGTGATGGTTACGCCTTTCCTAAAGCGGGGTAAGGTTCCTCCAGAGCGATGGAGCCGGTCTCCAGCAGGGATTTCAGATTGGAGAGGACCTTCGGCCAACCGCCGGACACTGCCGTGATGAACTCCGAGGGGTCGCGCTCGAGGCTGTGGGTGATGGAGAGCTTGACCGCGGGTCCACTGGGTTCCAGTTCCATCGTGCAGAGCGAGGCGCCTTCGGCCTTGAGTTCGGGTTTCCACTGGTTCTGCCAGCGGATCACCAAGCGGCGTGGCGGGTCTGCCTCGACGATCTCGCCCGCGTCGGCGATCTTGCCGTCTGGGTACAGCAGTTTCCAAGAGGATCCCGCCCTCCACTCGCTCTCGCCGTGGCAACCGAACCAGTACTGCTTCATGAACTCAGCATCGGTCAGGGCCGACCACAGTTTCTCCTGCGTGGTGCGGATGTAGGTCACATAGACGAAGGTCGATCTAGCCATCGGTCCTCTCCAGACGTTGTTTCAGATTGGCAAGCGCCTTGAGGCGCGGCTTCTCGAACTTGGCGATCCAGCGCTCGTAGATCTGCTGTAGCGGCACGGGGTTGAGGAAATGCAGCTTCTCGCGGCCACGCCGCAGAGTAGTGACCAGGTTCGCCGCCTCCAGCAGGTACAGGTGCTGCGTCACGCCCTGCCGTGTCATGTCCAGATGTTCACACAGCTCGTTGAGCGTGCGGCCGTCATGCACATGCAGCAGATCCAAGAGCTTGCGCCGGCTGGGGTCACCCAGGGCTCTAAACAACAGGTCGGTGTCGCGGCGTTCTGTCATGTATTACACGCAAGTATTTACTTGCCTATAGTATAGGCAAGTAAATACTTGCGTGTCAAGTGCCAAGGTGACCGAAACGGTGCTTGGGCTCGCCCAGAGGCGCACCAGCGACACGTGGATTTCCGGGGACGCGCGTCCTACAAGCTGTCGAATGGTATCAATTAGTTACGCACGGCTATGATAGGTGTTTAGCAATGATGAGCAAGATCACCGATGGACATAGATCCAATATGAACGCCGTAGCGGATGTCGCTAAATTACGACGTATCTCCGAGCGTTTCCCCGGCAGGTGGTTGAGGGGCTATGTCCGCAGCAAGCTCAGCAGCGACCCGGTGTATGCGGCAGCCGCAGCTCAGGTCGTCAGACACCCGCTACCGGTACTGGATATCGGCTGCGGCATCGGTCTGTTTGCGCATTACTTACGCCTCATGGGCTGCGACATGGGTTATCACGGTATCGATCTCGACGAACAGAAGATAAGCATCGCGCGGCATGCAGCAGACGGTTATCCTGATATCCACTTCGAGAAAGCATCTTGCGAGACATTGCCGACATGGCAGGGTCATGTAGTCATCCTCGACACGCTACATTACCTGACTGCTGCGCTCCAACAGAAGTTGCTGCGAGATGCAGCGACGCGCATCGCGCCATGTGGAGCGCTGATCATACGCAGCGTATTGCGCGATGCATCTTGGCGGTTCGGCATCACACGGTTTGAAGAGTTGTTCATGCACAGCGTCGGCTGGATGCCTTATGGCGCACAGCATTACCCGGATATGGAAGAACTGCGGACACCGCTCGAAGAGGCGGGGCTGACAGTCAAAATCGATCCATTGTGGGGGCGCACGCCGTTCAACAGTTATCTGCTTGTCGCTCGCCGCGCTGGTTAGAAATGATGGTGGCTAGGGGTGGGCGAGGCCGCCGTGCGAACCTCCGACACGCGGATTTTCAGTACGCGCGCTCTGCAAACTGACTAATGGTTTCAAATAGCTGCGCATAGCTGCCAACTCCTAGTCAATTTAGGTAATAGACATCTCGCTCATTGTCGTATCGCGCCATCCCTCGCTCCTCAAGTCGTTGCCACACTTTAGTAGCATGCTCGCTACGTCTCTCACTACCTGTTGATGGACGTGTATTTGAGCTTGAACGAATCAGTTTGTCAGTTATTCTTGCAATTTCGGGGATGGCGCTATCGGGTATCCCTTTTGCTGCGTATCGGGGATCATCGTGGTGATGCATCATAGTTATCTTGAGTGACCCATCCTCTTCTTCAACTAAAGTAAACTCAAAAGACTGCGAATCTGAAGCGTCTGGAGATTCGTATACCCTGAATACCAGCTCAGGCTGCGCACTAAACATAGAAAACTGATAGAGATAAAACGTGCGCAACAGTTCATCTCTACCAATACAATTTAGCTTAGCTACAAAATTACCTCTGTGCTCCACGGAATTACCCTACCTCTTGGCTTCATTAGATTTAAAACCCTCACGTAACCACAACAAATAGATCATCAGTAGCCAAAGTAATGTCGGGGGAATCAAGAGTATTGCTATTGCTGGAAGGCCTCTCGTCAACCAGAATCTCTTTACATACTCGGATTGAGCATCCTTAACTGTAGTAGCTATTTCTTGTGCTTGCGAGTCCTGACTAAAATATGCCGTACAACCTTTAACATTTATATGATGGTTACTTGAGCTATACGCAAGTCCATCGTCGTCATTATCACCGTACTTACATTCTGGAAAATACATTTGTGCATACATAATGTCTGCCAATGGGCCGGTATTAGTAATAGATAAAATACAATTAAAATACCTTGGACCAAGTAATTCCCTGTTCAACACCTGCTCTCTGTATTGACCGCATTCATCTAACGACATTTTTGCATGGTAATAGCCATTGTCAGGCTTAACTGAATTTGCCATTGCAGCAGAATTAACTTCGAAAGATCGGGGAAATTTTGGCGCGAGATAATATGTCCCGACAGAACCGGCAATAATGATCCAGAGCAACGACAACGATAACCACACTCGAGCAAACCCACGCTTCACGTTCATTTAAGCCCCCTTATCGCTGCCGGACTTGGTAGCTTCTTTCACAGTCGCAATCAGCAGTAATTATTTCTTATTATCAGTTGGACAGGGCCACGTTTTCATAAACGCAGTGATTACCAATGACTTTGCGGACTCATTCAGTTGCCCCGGGTTATCTGAGAGATACTTACTAACAACTAATGCGCTCTGCTCACGAGTTGTATTTTCAGGTTTGCAATAAAAACTTTCTAATGTGAGATAAAGTTTGCCAAGAACCTCTTTTGCTGGTGCCGCATAAGTTGGCTCAGGTTTAATAAGCCCTTTTGTGTAGCTGAATCCACCTACAACGCCATCTACATACGCCATGCAATAAACCCATAGCATTGCTTCTTTATCAACATTACTAAGATAATTATTTTGGTTGCAGTACTTTATGAGTTCGTTTCCTGTACCGGTAGTTGCATTGTCTGCTGATGAATTATTACTCACTGTAATAGCAAGCATGGAAATGGAGCAGAGTAGAAACGCTTTGATTCCGTTCATGGTTTCCCCTAATGCAGAACAAGCATCAATTATAGCCCTGCAAATCGTGTCATACTTTTTGTGGTTTACAGGGAGGAACGGCTATGACGGGGTTAGAGAAAGCTGTCCTTGGCTCTTTAGCGCAGATTGCCAAGAATTACTGGCGTGCTATACCGCAGGCGATTTCAAAGTATAAATTCCGCGCTTTCTTTGGTGCCGACGCATTCGACAGAGGCTTGGTCCACCTAGTTATTGACCCTTACGAAAGTATTATTCCGAGATCGGGTACTACCAGAACAAGGTTCATCAAGCGTTTCTTTGGGCACGGCCCTGACTTGCAAATTATTGGGGCCAACGAAGTCATCGGCGTATGTTCATTGCGCGTAACCGAATACGCGCTTGCTGAGTCGACAAAATACTTATCTAACAATAATCCATTGAAAATTGTTCTCGATAGTGATGCGAAAGACAAATGGGATGGCACGTTTATAGCCTCAGGAAGCGCTGATTCGAATATTAAGACGCTGGACATTGAAAAAATGACTGAAATGAATCTCTACAAGATGATCCCAGGCCAATTAGGTATAAATCAGATGCCGAGTTGGAAAATGAACGGGCAAGATTATGCAATCGGGCAAACAGATAAGGCTGTTTTAATGCGGATGAGAAATCCAAGAAGCCCCGGAAATTATTTATTTGTAATTGCGGGGTTTTCTGAATCGGGCAGCACTGGGGCTGCTTGGTTCCTATTCAGGCATTGGCGTGCTCTACATAAACGCTTTAAGAGCGGGGCAAATTTCTGTCTAATTCTTGATGTTGAAGCAAACTCGGACGAATCGGCGCATGAAATAGCGGCGTTCTCTCCGTAGTTTAGAAACGCTCATTCATGGCGCGGTAAGTTAATCGTTGCTTGAGAACGCGGTCCCGCAATGGTGGCCAGGGTGGGGGCGAGGCCGACAGGCCGAGCGGACGGCCAAGATGGCCGTCCTGGGAAGGCGGCCGTTACAGGATTGTATAGGCCGCCGTGCGAACCTCCGATTCAATCGGTGTTCGATTCCCCCCAAATAAATAAGGCCACTCTTAGGTGGCCACACGACAGTGTCGTTTAGCTCAATTCTTAGCCGAGTGGTAACCCAATTCCTTGCCGAATTTGCACTTGGGAGCCTCTAAAAGGCCCTTAGGTAGGACCTTAGGGGAAGGACCATTAAGCCATTAACTTGCCGCTAGCGCGGAAATAATCCGATTCATTGCCACATGTTGGATCAATCTCTAGGTAATCCGGCAAAAGGGCCCTGCCCCCGCTCCAATAAGGTTCCGAAATAGGGTCTGGGTTCGGTTCCTGATCGAGATCGGATCCTCTGCAGTAACAGATCTAGGCATAATCTCAGCCCTATCGAAGGGCCGCATTCGCCGTGAGCGGCCCGTTGGATGCCAAACACGAGATGCTACCCCTCGACCTGCTGCTTCCTACCCTTTAGCGGAACTTCACATTGAACTCGGATGGAGCTACCCCTTGTTCTTTCAATCCTATTTCGGCGAGGCAGCGGCCGCGAGCCGCTTGAGCGCGCCAGCGGCATCATGGTTTCCCGGGTTGAGTTGCAGGGACCGCGTGTAGGCGCCGATCGCGCCGTTCTTGTCGCCGGCTGCTTCGAGTCCCTCGCCCAGGCTTTCGAAGGCATTATCCGATTGGGGGTGGGTGTCGGCGCATAGCTGGAACACCAGCACCGCCTGCGCGGGCTTATTGTCTGCCAGCAGCGCGTAACCGGCGCGGTTGAGTCGCACCTCCGTGTCGGCGATGTAAGCATGGCGCGAATCGCTCACGTATTGCTTGTAGACGCCCATCAGCGCCGCCGCACCATTGGGCGCGGCGTCCTTCACCAAGTCCTCGAGTGGACGCGGCGCCGGCTCGGTCAGGGCGATCTCGAGCGCCGGATCCTTGCCCGCGACCAGTTGCTCGAAGCTCTGCGGTACGGCGATCTCCGGCGCGGTCGCAGTGCGATGGTCGCGCGGATCCTTGTCCTGCCACCAGAGCGCGGAGAGATAGACCGGTATGTGACTGTTGGGCAGTTCTATCCCGGTGGGATCGCCGTAGAAATTCACGTTCTCGCTGGTGGGTTCACCGACAAAGATGGCGTCGGTATAGGACTCCAGCCGGTTGACGAAGTTCTGTGCCGCGGAATGGGTCTTGTGGGAGATCAACACCCAAAGACCGCCCCGATAGTTCGTGTTGGCGCGTATCAAAGTCACGAGCAGCGGCCGCAGCAGAGTGTTGTCCCCTCCAGGATTGCCGCGGAGATCGACGATTAGCCGCTTCACATCGTGGGAACCGAGATAATCACCCAGTTGCTTGGCAAAATCGGCGAGCGTCGGGCCTGGCATATTAACCATGGCCCGCAGCGAGACGTAGACGGCCTCGTGTTGCTGCACCGGTTCGAACCAATACGCCTGGTCCGGGTGTGTCCTGGCGAGCGGTATGCTCGGCCCGCTCGCGCGGGCTGAGACCCAGCCTTCCGGGATGGGGTCGAATACCAGGTCGGCGACCGAGAACCCGGCTGAGGGCACGCTGGCATCCAGCGTGTAGCTGCGTCTCTTTCCGGCTTTCTCCAGCATGAACGTCGCGTGTTGCGAAGAATCGGAGAGCCCTATGCCCTTGAGGATGAAAGGCACATTCAGATAATCGTGCGCCGCGTAGGTCCGTTTCTCGCCGTCGTTGCCAGCGTCATCGGATACCAGGGGGTCGATCTTCGCCATCGCCTCTTTCCAGCCGATGGACCCCACGCTGACGAGTTTCGCACCCACCATCTCGGCGTGGGCCTTGTCAGCCGACTCCACGTACACGCCGTCGTCGAACTCCACGAAGCGCACCGGCATGTAGGGCAATTTGAGTACAGCGAGGCTGACGCTGCTGTGGGCATCCTGGATCATCGCCCCGAGCCGTATGAACTCGACCACGATCTGCTCGGGCGAGAGGGTCGGCATCGCAGTATCGAATCGATGTATCTCATCCTGGAACTCAGCCTGGGTCATCGCATGATAAAAGTTGCGGTGCTTGAGCGGTGCGTTATCCGCGAAATACTTGAGGTCCTCGCGCCATTGGCTGGTGGTCAGAGATGCCCAAGGCTGCGTGACTGGGACGGACGCCGCGGCCAGCGTGGTCGAAGCCGTGAGCGCGACGGCAAACAGGCAGTAACTGACTGATTTCTTGACCATGGTATGCCTCACATCTCAGGTCTAAGTATTGGGGTGCTTAGCCGCGCACGAAGGATGGGCACTCGCTTCGCGGGCTACCAATTAGGACAGTCGGGTTCTGGGATAGTTCCGTGGAGAAAGCAGAGCTGCGGCGGGTCTATATCGTGACCATCGAGCCGGAGATGTGAATATTCCGGGCATGCGGTCTGGCCGAGGATGGCTTCCTTGCCGGAAGCAATCCGTCGAATAATTTCCCCGCAATTCCAACCCGTTTCGCTTGCCCGCACTCCTGGGGTTAATTCCGATGTCCGCAGCCGACAGCAGAACCTCGAACCCCGTTTTGCCGACTCTACCCCTCGAGGGCCGTTTCAACCTGGTCGAGATCCGTTCCCAATCCAGTCACGCATCCAACCAGTAATTCGGCCCTATCGAACGACTGTCGACGGCAGGCTCAACGGGTCGCTTCGACACTGGCTTGAAGTGACCGGCTTGGTCTCGGGATGGCAAGTACACCGGCGTAATGCATGTCTAGGCAACCTCATATTAATGGGAGGTGAATTCGTCGCCGATAGAAATGACCGCCGTTAGCAGTGCATCGAAATCTTCACGCCGGCTGCGGTGGTTTGTAATGGCCACCCGAATAGCGAAGCACTCGCGCAGCAGCGTGGAAGAAGGCACTGCGATCCCACGCTCCTGGATAGCGACAAGGATACGTGCGTTCAGATTATTGAGTGCGGCGTTATCGAGGTTCGGGGCACGATAGCGGAAGTTCACGATGTTGAGTGGCACTGGCGCCAGCAGTTCCAGCTGCCGCGTCTCCCGAACTCGTGCCGCCAAGTATTCTGCTTGTCGGACGTTCTGAGCGATAAGGCGGGAAAACTTGTCCACGCCGTAGGCTTTGAGATTCATCCAAACTTTGAGCGCCCTGAAGCCGCGGGATAACTGCGGGCCGTAATCGCTAAAAACGGTAGATACTTTGGCTACACCACCGTCGAGCTCGCTGAGGTAGCTGGCCTGAACCGCGAAAGCCGCCTTATGGGCAGCACCGGCACGCACCAAGATGCAGCCGACGTCGTGAGGCATGTACATCCACTTATGCAAATCGAAGGCCAGGGAGTCGGCGCGCTCAATGCCACGCACTAATGCACGACGCGCCGGATCCAGCACCGCAAACGCGCCGAAGGTTCCATCCACGTGGAGCCAGAGTTTCTCGTCCCGACAGAAATCGGCCAAGGCATCTAGGTCATCCGTCGCGCCTGTATTCACAGTGCCGGCGTTGGCAACCACGCAGAGCGGTAGTCGCCCTGCCTTGCGGTCTACCGTCATCCGAGCTTTGAGAGCCCCTATATCCATGCGGTAGTCATCTGTCACGGCGATACGAGCCAGGGACTCGGCGCCTAGGCCCATAAGCTCCACGGCCCTTTGCACCGAGTTATGGGTTTCAGTGGAGGCATAGACCATAAGACGCGGCTGCTCACTCAATCCCACTTGGCGAACAGCGAAGGGTGTCATCGCACTGCGCGCAACATTGAGCCCCACCAAGTTCGCTATCGAACCTCCGCTGACCAGGATACCGCTCGCCTGCAGCGGGAACCCCATCATGTTCTTGAGCCAGTTGAGCAATTGCAGTTCGGTATAAGTCGACGCCTGCTCGAATCCGGGGGCGTTTACATTCATGGTGGCAGTCAGGAGTTCAGCTAACATCCCGAACGGTGTGCCGGTGCCCACCACCCAACCCCAAAAACGCGGATGAATGTTGCCCAGGGGATAAGGAGCGATCAGCTCCTGATAGGCACGGTAGGTGGCGGCTTCCCCCTCACCTACCCTTGGCACAGATTCGTCGAACCTTGCACGCACCGATGCCGGAACCGGTCGCCAAGCGGGTCGTTCGCGCACGGTGGCCTGATAATCAAGAGCGTCATCCATCATCAGATGGGCGAGAGCCCGGAACCAGCTCCAGTCCTTTGGATCAAGACCCTCTTCTGGTACGTCTGTATCGGAATCGGGTATGGAGGGGGTTCTCATATTTCAGCCTATATCGAAGCTTTACGCCTTATGGGGCACCAAGCAAAGAATCGACTTTCAAATGATCTCATGCACGCAAAGCATCAGCCGAGCGAGGAACATCCACTCGTGCATATTCGCATCGATGAGCACCGATACATTTCTGGTGGGCATCTCATACTTGGGCATGGAATTCATATTTAGAAGTCACGCTGTTGGCACCATTCCATACGAGGTACAGATTCGAGCTGAGTGCGAATGGGTCGGTGTGGATGTGCATCCGCCTGTGCTTACCAGGGGCGTCCGGGCAAATAACATTCAGAAGGTTCTATCGGACCCGGGGTACATGCAGAAGATATAATCGGACTCAAGGCGTCCGCGCGTAGTGTCTCTATCTTTGCGGAGATAATCTGGAAGGGGCTGCTGTCGGTGTTGAAGCCGTTGTGGCTGTAACGCACAGTACCGTTGGCGTCAATGATCACTAGGGTGGGAAACGTCAAGACGTGGAAGGCCACTGCGGCCTTGCCATCGGTGTCATAGGCTGTATCGATTACGTAGTGGTTGCTCTTCACGAATCCATCGATGATTTCGGGAGTCTCATCCTGATTCGAGGCGATGGCATAAATAGCCACCTCTGCGCTACCGGCATAATGCTTGACCATGGCGTCGAGGGCTGGCATCTCCTGCAGGCAAGGCCCACACCATGAGGCCCAGAAATCCATCACCACCACTTTGCCGCGCAACTGCTGCAGGTCCACCGGCTTACCGTCCAGGTCGGAAAGGTGGATTTCCGGCGCGGGGTAACTCACCTCGGTGATCTGATGCTGTTCCAGTTGGCGGTCCGCATAGAGGGGCACGAACCAGGCGATTACCGTGACTGCCGCTGCCGCGGCGATCAGGCCACCGATAGGGGTGGTTAGGCGCTGTTCGCGCATTCCGCGCATCAGGCCAAGACCCGCCATCGTCGCGGAAACAGCACAGAGATCTATGGCAGCGAAGAATCCCAGCGCCTCGACGTTCCAACCCGCAGATCCCACGTAGATGACGGAGAAGGCAGTCAAAGGGAACAGCAGGCCGATCCCAGATATGAATCCGCTCTGCGCCGGACTGATGCAGAGCGCTGCCAGCAGGAATATCGCCGCGGCACTGAGCGCAGCAAGGAAACTGTGGTTGCCGACGCCCAGGATCAGGCAGACGGCGAGTGCTGCCAGCGCCGCCGTTCCAAGGCCCAGGCTCACCAAGGTGGTCTTTAGTCGCAGTTCCATAGGCGACACCCGCGTTATGTTGAGACAAATGTCGACTTGAGCTGGACTTAGTCTTTGGCGACTGATTCCAGCCGGTTGTCCGTTACCGAGTTTCGCTCGTTCTCGTAGATACAAAAACGAGGACTAAAGTTATCGGAATCCGGACTGAACCATAAATGCCTGTGATCGGGAAGCCACTACCGAATCGTCTACTGGCAACGAGTGAGTGCGTGGGCGATCAGGATGCGGTTCGCCGACATCAAACTAAAATAAGTTCGCGAATCAATTCAGTGCCCAGAACTTTTCTGTAATCATTCCGGCCCACCCTGGCCTGATTCTGAACCTCGATGCTACCGATTACTTGCTCGGCTACTGCTTCTAGCTCCATGCCTTTATCCAAAGCCGCCATGTCCCTATAAGTGATCCAGAGAACTATATTGGGCTGATCCGGTGATCTTGGAGTGAGCTTGAAGACCTTGTAGTCGATGATTAGCCCCGCTTTCTTCGTGGCTTCCATGGTCGGCTTCCACGTCGAATTTAGCCAATCGATGTACTCTTCAAAATGCCCGTACTCAACTGCTACGTAGGCCACCTCAGTGACCGGGCCCTTGGTATACATGCGCTCTTTTTTCATTTGAAAACAAGTTCCCGAGTCACTTCAGTGCCCAGAACTTTTCTGATCTCATTCCGATGCACTCTGGCCTGGTCCTGACATGCGCTGCTGCAGATTACTTTCTCGGTTACTGCTTCAAACGCGGCGGCACCATCGCCGATGTCCCCGGCATAAGCCGCCATGTTCTTATAGGTAATCTCGAGATACACGTTGGGGTCATCCGGTGACTTTGGAGAAGCCTGGAAGACCTTGTAATCGGTGATCAGTCCGGCTTTCTTCGCGGCTTCCATGGTCGGCACCCACGTCGAAGTCACCCATGCCATGTACTCTGCAAAATGCCCGTACTCAACGTGTATGTAGGCCACCTCAGTCACCGGGCCATAGGAATACCCGCGCTGATTCTCGGCACTTGCATTAAGCGAAAGTGACGACGCTAGGAGACACATGGATAAGATAGTTGTCTTAATCATTTTCGCTTCGCCTCCTGTGATATATCTCTACAAGGTCTGAGCACATCGTCGTCGAGCGCCTGCTCGTCCCGTGAGTACTGCAGGAAGCGGGTACTGCCGATCGCGTGTCCCAGCACGGTGTTTTGGATCGCAAGGATGGCTCGGAGCGGCGTACGCCGATCGAATGCGCACCCTGCTCATGATGGTCAAACTCCGCGACTGCCACGACACCTAAATCTGCGCCTTGCGATAAATATGGATGATCATGGTAGCCTGCCGAGGGGAGTTAAGTATTGCGTTGTGGCCTGGATTTGATATCCGTGCTATTCATTTATTCTAATTATCTAAATTTCTATAGCCATTTATGCCAATGCACAAAATGACGCTTTAAACCGTCGTCTACTCGAGGAACTGCAACGCGCCGCGGCCGAAGGATGAAGTCGGGGTTTTTAGCGCGACCACTGCACACGTTCGGCCGTACGCGAGACAGGTGTTTGGAGCGCAGCTTCGAACGGGCAAGTAGGATCCCTGCCCTGGACCGAACGCAGAGCAGGAAGCGAGGCGTGTGGACCGAGCAGAGAGAATGCAAGGACGGTCAGTGAGCCGGTGGTACCAATTCAGCGGGCCATCCAAGAATAAACGCCCATTCGGATCTCCCGCCCTCCGGCAACTGGATGCAGGCGGTCCGTCGCTCCGTCTCGAAGCACTGTGTGAGGAGCATCTTTACAAAATGCGATTCTCTGACTACAGTCAGAGAGTGAAGCAAAATCAGATAGATTTGGTTCGGCGCTTTAACCGCACCGTCACTCAGCGAATCGGCGCGCTGGATGATGCCTATCTTTCTCGTGGACGCTCGCTGGGGTTGTCGCGACTGCTGTGGGAAATTGGGCCAGCCGGGTCTGAGGTGAGGCTGCTGCGCGCCCGTCTTGGCTTGGATTCGGGATACTTCAGCCGGCAGTTGCGCCAGCTAGAGGCAGATGGGCTAGTTACCACCGATCCCGATGACATCGATGGTCGTGTACGAAAAGTGCGGCTAACCCGCAAGGGTCTTGCAGAGCGGGCGGTATTGGACAGCTCATCCAATGAACTCGCGGCATCGATCTTGGCGCCGCTCACGGAGCCGCAGCAAGACCGTCTGGTTACCGCCATGACCGATGTTGAAAGACTCATCCTCGCGTCGTAAGTGCGGATTGAAATAATCGATCCGCGTGACATCGACGCCAGATATTGCCTGCGGTCGTACTTCGAGGAGCTTGGCCGCCGGTTCGATACGGGTTTCGACCCTGCACAGAGCATCTCCGCGAGCGATGAGGAGATGACGTTGCCGAATGGGCTGCTACTGGTCGCAAACTTACTGGGAGCGGCGGTGGGATGCGGGGCACTCAAGCTTCACATTGACACGCAGATTGCTGAGGTAAAGCGGATGTGGGTGGCTTCAGACGTGCGCGGCCTTGGATTGGGGCGACGTTTGCTGGAACAACTTTCGGCGGAGGCCGCGTCGCGGGGGATGGTGATCCTGCGACTGGAGACTAACCGCTCGCTGTCTGAAGCAAAGCATCTCTACGAGAGAGCCGGGTTCGTCGAGGTGGAGCCCTTCAATACGGAACCGTATGCGCACCATCGGTTCCAGAAAGATCTCCGACACAAGTGAGAGCGACATCTATGCACCGCGAGGTACCGCTGTCGTTGGAGCGACGTCGACGTTTGGTATAGAGATGCCAAACTTTGCGCCCGCACAAACGTGGGGCAGACTTAAACGGATAGTATGCGTGCTGCAATTTCAGCTCCGGTTGCATAGGTCACTACCGAGCCGCGACCAGTGCCGGCGCGCTCAGTTCATCAGGTGTCACGCTCCACCGCATCGTTGAGGAATGGAGTAAGTACCTACCGCGTGTGCGACCAACTCGGAAGCGCCCTGCGAATACAGGAGCACCTCTCCCACTGCCAGTACCCGGCCGAGCTTGATGAGCCTGCTCGCGCCGATGATGGCTTTACCCGCGGCCGGTCTGCGCAAGAAATTGATGTTGAGATTGGTGGTAGCCGCGAGCGGCACTATGCCGATTTCGCCCAGAATGGCCACGTAGAGAGCGATATCTGCCACGGTCATGAGCACCGGCCCGAAAACCGTGCCGCCCGGACGCAGCTCATCCGGGCCGACATCGTGGATCACGGTGGCGGATGCGTTGCCCACTTCCTCGACCCGGCACTTGTTTTTCGGAAGCTCGCGCGATAAAAACTCGATGATCTCGGCCTTGGTTACCATACGAAACCTCAAAGCCCGATCAGCGCGGGCGCACGCCATTGATTTTTGCACCTATCAGGTCGCTGCGTGCCTCGATCGCCTTGAGAACAGCAGCCATGTCCGCGTCGCCGAAACCGAGCGCGCGCGTCTCGCCATAGAGCGCGTGGCAAACATCGAGCAGTGGCGAGGCGACGCCCGCCTCGCGAGCCGCTTCGGCGATCAGGCGACTGTTCTTCAGGACGTCCGAGATCCTCGCCTGGACCGCGAAATCGCGGCCAACGAGTTTCGGCGCCTTCACGCGCGAGACGTCACTTGCCATCGGCCCGGCGTTTAGAACCGTCACGAACTGATCAAGGTTGAGGCTGTGACGGTCGGCAAAATGCACGGCTTCGGCAAGGCCCGTGACGAGTGAAATCAGGAACAGATTGACCGACAGCTTCATCAGAAGAGCGGTCGGTACCGGTCCGCAGATCATCGTCTCCCGGCACATTGGAGTTAGCAGCGGGCGAACGTTAGCGATGACATCTGTGTCGCCGGCGAGCATGGCGACGAGTTGGCCTGCCTCAGCGGGCTTGCGAGACCCGGAGACCGGCGCTTCGACGTAGTATCCCCCGACAGAGTGAATGTCTGCCTCGAGCTCACGCGAATAGCCCGGCGAGGTCGTACCCATGTGGACGATCGTGTGTCCCGTCACCCGGGCCGCGAAAGAAGTGCCCCCGCGGTCGAGTACTGTATCAATTGCTTCGCCATCGGCGAGCATCAGGAAGACCGTTGCGGAGTGCGCGAACACGTCAGTCGCATCTCGAGCAACATCCGCACCGGCGGATGCAAGAATCTCGGCTCTGGCAGGTGTGCGGTTCCAGACCAGGAGCCTCGTACCGGCCTTGACGAGTGTCAGCGCCATGGCCTCTCCCATCGTACCAAGGCCAATGAAGCCGACCGGGCATGCTACGTCCATAATCGAGCCGACCCATTGTTCAGCGCGCGCACGATGCTTTGATGAAGAGCCGCACACATCACGTATCGATCGCTCGCCAGGGCATGAGGAAGGCAGCGAAGAGCCCTATCAGCGATAGCGCTAGATTTACTCGGCGGTATCCGGCCGATGGATTCACATTGCTCCCTGCGGCACGATATTCGGCGCTACAGCGGAGAATCTCCGCGGCGGTGTGGCCGATTCAGCCTGCACCATGTCCGTGGGCAACGGCGCAGTGGCCGACTCGGCCTGCAGCATGATGCCGGTAACTCGCCAGCCGCCGGCTTCTTTGATCGCTTGAATGCTGTTGATGCCGCGCGCGACTGGCTTGCCATCGCT
This sequence comes from Gammaproteobacteria bacterium, assembly GCA_036000105.1. Classification (GTDB taxonomy): domain Bacteria; phylum Pseudomonadota; class Gammaproteobacteria; order Natronospirales; family REEB76; genus DASUBN01. The sequence goes on along the minus strand of DASYGE010000002.1, from coordinate 16,175 downwards.
GGTCAGCGCGTAGCTGCTCCACAAGTGCGCGATGTTACCGTAGCGCTCAATGTGATATTTCAGCTGCTTTTCTTCCAGTACGGCGTGGCCCTTCGCTTTGACGCGGGCGATCCAATCATCCACGGTCTCGAGCCTATAGCTTGGTGTTCCGTCCGCGCCTAGCGAAACGAACATCAAGCGCGCTTCGGGTATGAACAAGGCCTTCATGCAGGTTCGATCCTTGTCCGCGGACCCACTGATTGCCGCATCGACCGCGGCGGGAATACCCTCGGGTTCCGCAGGCAACGCACAGCCGGCATCCGGTGCCTGCGCCTGCGCATTTCCGGCGAGCGCGCCGGCCAGAATCGTCGCTGAAAATAGTGTCCGCAGCATTGCTTTCTCCTTCGTGAATGGCAGGCAAAGCCCGCGAGGCGACTGCTCGCCGCGCGGCTACTGGTAGGTTGCGTTGACCCTTACAAACTCTCTTTGCGGCGTGAAGTTGACCATCATGGAGCCAAACGCCGGCCCGATCAGCGAGTTCTCATCGAGTGCCGTGCCAAGGGCTGCGCGGAACTTGTCCAGGCCCTCCGCGCTCGGCATCACGAAGCTAAAGACTATCTGAGCCCGCGAATCGGTGGTGTAGATCATCTCCTGGTCGATCTCGTACTCGACGATGGTGCCGTCGGCGAGCATCTTCTCGAACACCGGCACGTAAAAGCTGCTGAGCGTCCGCACAGCGCCGTCGGCCTCGGGCGCGTCGGGCTTGAGCTTGTAGGTGCCCTTGTACCCGTAAGTGCCCTTCCATGACCCGGCTTTCCAGTTGTAGAACCTGCTGATGTATATCTGATCCCAGTGCTTGGTGGAGCTGACGAGCAGCGGCGAGCTGGAGCGGCCGTCCTTGTGGAAGGCCTCGAGCACTTTCATCAAGCCTGCGATCGAGTTGGCCTGCCACCAGTTGGCATGGGTGAAGCCTTCGGCGGAGTGCACCTGATTTTCATCGTCGCCGTAGCCGACGAGCGTACCGTCGGCAAACGCAGGTGCGAGGATCTTCTCGTTACCCGATGCGTTCTCGTTGTCTACGTCAGCCCAGTGGGCCTGCGGGAACGCCCAGTACGATACGTACCTGTACAGTGGCGGCTTTCCCTTCACTTCAATGGTTTGCGCGCCGGCCAGCGTTGCGGTCATCCCGAGCACCGCCAAGCCAATGACGCACCTGCGCCCGCGCGAAATGCTCGCGCCGGTTCTTTGAGCACGTCTAACAATTTCATTTGATAATGAGTTCACGGACCAATTCAGTGCCCAGAACGCTTCTGTATTCGTTCCGGCCCACCCTGGCCTTGTTCTGAACCTCGATGCTACCGATCCCTCTCTCGGCTACTGCTTCGAGCTCGACGCCCTTGTCCAAAGCCGCCATGTTCTTGTAGGTGATCCAGAGAACCATATTGGGCTGCTCCGGAGATCGTGGAGTGAGCTTGAAGACCTTGTAATCGATGATTAGCCCAGCCTGCTTCGTGGCTTCCATGGTCGGCTTCCACGTCGAATTTAGCCAATCGATGTACTCTTCAAAATGCCCGTGCTCAACTGCTACGTAGGCCACCTCAGTGACCGGGCCCTCGGTATACATGCGCTCTTTTTTCATTTGAAAATAAGTTCCCGAGTCACTTCGGTGCCCAGAACTTTTCTGATCTCATTCCGGTGCACTCTGGCCTGGTCCTGACATGCGCTGCTGCAGATGACTTTCTCGGTCACTGCTTCAAACGCGGCGGCACCATCGCCGATGTCCCCGGCATAAGCCGCCATGTTTTTGAAAGTGATCTCGAGATATACGTTGGGTTGATCCGGCAACTTTGGTTCGGACTGGAAGACCTTGTAGTCGATGATCAGCCCGGCTTTCTTCGCGGCTTCCATGGTCGGCACCCACGTCGAAGTCACCCATGCCATGTACTCATCGAAATGCCCGTACTCCACATGTATGTAGTCCACCTCAGTCACCGGGCCGTAGCTATACCCGCGCTGATCCTCGGCGCATGCATCCAGCGAAAGCGAGGATGCTGCGAAGCATATGCACAGGACAATGGCCTTGATCATTTCTCTTCACCTCTTGTGATGTAGCGAGGATTCCGGCGAAAACTCGCAGTCGCCGACACTCTGATGCACGTCAGATAATTACACAAGTGCATTATTCTCATGAATATAGTGTCCGTAACGCACGTTCCTGTCACACCTCGGGAGGCGCTTCAGGGCCTATCGTCCGCTCGCCATCATCATCGTCGTCGCGCCGCCCCTGCAGGTCTTTGTGTGCAAGACGAATCTGTGAGCCCGGTCCGGGGTTCGTGACCGCAGCCTAATCACTGAGGCTTGCGGAACTTCAGGATGAACTGGTCGGTGCGTCCGCGGATCGCTGGATCGAACACTCTGGCCGTGCGGGGGTCCGCGGGATTGGCGAGAATTGAACTCTCGGAGTCGAACTTGAATCCCGCGGCTTCGACCTCCCGGCGCACGGTCGAGGACTCGATGCGATGCAAGGTCTCGGTTACATCGGCGGCAGCGCCCGGAGCGGCGGAATGATCGAGAACTACGTAATAGCCACCGGGCTTCAGGTCGTCGTAGACGGCCTTGTTGAACGCGGCAATGTCGACCGGGCCCATGAACTTGTCATGCAGGTCGTGATAGTTTCGGGAAATCCAGAACAGGTCAAGCTTTTCCGGGAACCTTAAGCCTTCGAGCGCGGCGGCAGTCGTGACCGTCACGTTCGGATGGGCGACGGCATAGCCCTGCAGCTCCGCGACTGCCTTAACGAAATGCTCGAACTGGAAGAAGGCGGTTGGCTCCACCGCGTAGACGTGACCCGTGGGGCCGACGACGTCAGCGAAGAGACGCGTGAAATAGCCTGAGTCGGCGACATAGTCGGCAACCTTGTCCCCCGATTTGATACCCGCGAACATCAAGGTTTGCACCGGCTTTCGGTCAGTATCCCGTGTGGTGTCAGACTCCGGGCGTGACGGATCAGCGGCCGCCATTGAGGCGTGCCTCGTGGCGTCAACTGCTGCGTCCATTGGATTAGTTGCGGCGTCCCAGGCACTAACCCCGGAAACAAATGCGAAGACTCCAATCAAGACAACCATAATTTTCATCGTGATTTTCATATCGATTCTCCTATCGTGACCATGAATATTGTGGTTTAGCCCCTAGTCTCATCAGATGATTCGGCGCAACAGTCCCCAAGGTGGCAGAAGTCTCTGCAACGTTGCCCGGCAATTTACTGATATTTCGACATAGCGATTCTGAGTTTCCTCGCCGCCAGATCGATTTTCGGAATGGCTCCCTCTCATCCTGTTCAGTGCCTTACGACTCAAGCGCAGACGCCGGAACCTCGATCTCGCCACTTGCCAGGTAGGTCGTCGCGCCGCCGACGCTGACAGAGGTCACGACACTTCCGCTCTTACGCGCCTCCGCCTCGATCTGGCTGCGGCGTCCCATCGACACGCCTTGCTGGATCGAAAGGCGGTAGACCGCACAGCCAAAATCGGGCTTAGATGCCATGGCGCCGACGAGGGCGGCACACGCGGCACCTGTCGCGGGATCTTCTTCGATACCCAGGGCGGGCGCGCACATGCGAGCATAGAGCTTGCCACTATCCCGTAGATCTCCCGCAAAGAAGAACACGTGGGGACCCCATGCGCGCGAGAGCGTTGCCGCCCAGGCGGCCCGATTGAGCACCGCCAGATCGACGACCGCGTTTGAGCTTAGTTGCGCAAAACAGAATGGAACGCCGACGCCCGCGAAGAAGACTTGACCCACCTCGGCGGGCTCGATGGACAGGACCGCGGCGAGATTAGCCGGAGATGGCGCGCAGGTCCGTGTCTCGATCTTCCCTGACAACGTCAAGGTGCCGTGGAACGCCCCGTTTCGCTGAGCGACGTCAACCGTCACGGGGCCAACATTTTCCTCTAGGATGAGCCGTATTGGATCACTAGGCCGAGTGTGCTGTGTCATCACAAGCGCACAGGCTGTGCCGACCGAAGGATGCCCCGCGAAATCTAGCTCCGCCCGGGGTGTGAAGATGCGCATCCGATACGTGTTCGCAGGACCCTTCTTCGGCAGAACGAACGTCGTCTCGCCAAAGTTGAACTCACGAGCAATCTTCTGCATGCCCTCGGCCGAAATGCCGGACGCGTCGGGCAGAACCGCAAGTTGATTACCGCCGAATGGTGCCGAACTGAAAACATCGACGATATGAAATGAGTACTTCATGAGTTCAATCTCTGTGCTTCGCCTCAAACCTCGACGACGAGGTCGATCTCAACGCGGGCCCCAAGCGGGAGCGCGGCCACCCCGATCGCCGTGCGGGCGGGAAATGGCGGATTGAAATACTTTGCATAGATGCCATTCATGGCGGCGTAGTCACTCAGGCTCGTGAGATACACGCCGGCGCGCACGACGTCATCAAAATCCTTGCCGGCCGCCTTGAGCACCGCCGAGAGATTCTGGAAGATGCGCTCTGTCTCCGCCACGATGCCTCCCCCGACCACCTTGCCGGTGGTCGGGTCTTGGCCCACCTGTCCGCTGAAGTACATGAAACCATCCACTTTAATCGCTTGGGAAAACGGGCCGACTGGGGGCGAAAGTTCGGGCGAGGTAATTGCCGTCTTGCTCATGGAAGCTCCTGCTAATTGACGTTGATGCGCACGGATGTTGCAAGCTCTCCTATCTCGGTTCGCGTGAAATAAATCGAGTAATCGCATATTTAGCCTCAATAGAATCCCCACACCATCTTCACGATGAGTTGGTTGCCATGCGGATCAGGCACAGGTGCGGTCACATCGGAGGTCGGCGCCACGCCATGATTCCAGATGCAATATAGATAGCGATTAGGCTCAATGCGCCACTGCAGACGCATGTTAGTACCTATGCCACGGCGGATATTGTTGTACTGGGCAAGCGTTCCGAGCGATAGATCAGGCGTGAACGAATAGGTGACGGTGGCCGTGATCAGTCGCTCCGTGCCATGCCCGGCCGCCATGTAGAAATAGTAGTCGTGGCTCATAAGATCCGCCGTCAACGAGCCATCTGCATTGGATGTAAACAGCTCGGCTCTCCAGACTTTATATTTTCCGTCATAGAGTCTGCCGCCTGATGTCGCAAGCAATAACCATGTCTCTTTCGACTGAGGCGAATTTAGATGCAGCGCCCAAGCAGGCCCTCCGTAGTTACCAGTGGGTATGGCTACATTTGGAAGCAGGGAAAACGGCGCAGGGATAGAGTCGTATTCATAATTGAGTTGTGATACAAAACCCCAACCGGTCTGAGTGACGAACTTGACCGGATAAACATTGAAATTCTCGCTTTGCACATGATCATCGAGACCCGTGACAAACGTATAGTTGGTATCGATCAGGAACTGCCGGATCCACCCGAGCGACCCGTTTACATCCGGTCGAGGTTGATAATTGAGTTGGCCGTAGTACTGTTTCGTGCCGGGCCTCGGCAAAAATCCCAGTGCGGGATCAAGCGCATCGCCGTAGTAGTTATAGTTAAGATCCGCATTCCAAAGATCGTTTGGATATTCGACATCAAAGCCATACCCGTTGGCATTGCCGGGATTCAAATTGCCGGATGAGTGTCCGGCCCAGCCGGAGACATTCAAAGTCTTGTCGCCGGCAAAAGTCGAGGTGCTCCAGGTGCTGTCGAACCCTGAAAAGGTATTGTCGCTTGCGCCGGTAGGGTCGCCATGAGTGGCGAGCATCCCCACCCGCCATTCGTCGCTGACGTTGTACGAAGCACGTCCTGCGAACAGATTAGCGGCACTTGAAACGCCGGTGCTTCCCATCTGGGTATCCAGAATGCCGACAGTCCACGGGCCTGCCTGCCCGAACAACTTGACCCCTTCATCGAGCGGCACCACATCGGCGCCGATCAACCCTATGCGTTGCGAATCAAAAGGCACGAAGTTTTGTCCAAGGTTATGGCTGAAGTCATAGATGTTCGATCCGTTCAGGAAGAAACTTCTCTGTTCCGGAGTAAATAATGCAAAGCGCGTGGTATTCGACTGCTGTAGTACCGCCGGCGCCTCCGAAAAATCGGTGTTATAGGTGAATAGCCCTGCCAGTTCAGGCGTGAAGTCATACTTTAGGTCGAATCCACCCTTTGTCGTGGTACCGGGACGAGCATCGTCATACTTGGCCAATCCGTATGGGTCGAACTCGAACCCATTGCCTTGCTGCAAGCCTCCCACATCGGAGAGCGTACCTTCCCACTGGAGATTGAAGACTGACGCATTCAGGTTGATACCGGACCAAACGAGGGTCAGCTGTTCGCGCGGCACATACCGCGCGACGTTGAAGCCCCAGACGCTGCCACGGCTATCAAATTGGAGACTACGGGTGTCTATGACGATTTCAGCGGTCCACCCGGTTGCCGTGTGTCTTACGACGGCTTGCCAATAACCGTTCCAATAGTAGTTGACCACGCCATTTTGTCCGGAGTTACCGCTGCTGCTTTGTCCAGAACTGGCATTGCCGGCAGACACTGAACCCGGGGAAAGCAACCCATCCGCCATGGCGCCGGCCGCGTTTACCTGGAATACATACGCGAGCTTTTTCCGACCGAAGGCATCAAGGACTATGGATATGGCGTCATCGTTTGACTGATCTCCATCCAGTTGCAAGGTGTGGACGGCGATCTTCGACAGCTCGGGATCAATGCAAGTGATGCCAAAGTACAGGTGATCGTCGTCGCGAAGGACCCGCACCTCGGTACGAAATGCAGTGGGTTGTCCGGGATGCGGGTTCTGTTGTTGAAGTTCGATGCTGGGCGCTGTGCGCCAAACGTCTGCATCTAAATTACCGTCGACCACGATAGGAGTAGGACTCTGGCCAGCGGAGACCGCAAGAACCTCGCTTGCGCTCGGTTGCGCGTACGCATCTATCTCTACGCAAGCCGTCCCAACTACAATCAGCACTACCGTGACTAATCGCGAAAGAGACATCGTCGCACCCTATTGAATTGGAAGATATCGACTTTTGACGTATAAACATCTATGAGGACTTGGGGACTCCGGTGGATACCGGTTAAATGGTTAGGATCGTGGAGCCGGTGGTGGCGCGCGCTTCCAATGCCTTGTGGGCATCAGCGGCGTCCCTAAGCGCAAAGCGCTGATTGACGTTGATGCGCACCTTCCCGGAAGCCACCACCTCGAACAGGTCGCGAGCAGAAGCTTCAAGCTCTTCTCGTCGTGCGATGTAGTGCAAGAGCAATGGCCGCGTCAGAAAGAGCGAACCCTTCTGCGACAGTAGAACGGGTGCAATAGGGTCGATCGGTCCGGAAGCCTGTCCGAACGTCACCATCAATCCACGCGATCTTAGACAATCGAGCGAGCGCAAGAAGGTGTCCTTGCCGACGGAATCGAAGACCACCGGCAGTTTCTCGCCGCCGGAGATACGGGAAACCTCCGCCACGAAATCCTGTTTGGAATAGAGGATGGTGTGTTTGCAGCCGTTGGCGTGGGCCAATTCGGCCTTGGCTTCCGTCGAAACGGTGCCAATGACCGTCGCGCCAAGAGCGGCCGCCCACTGACAAAGAATGAGTCCGGTCCCGCCGGCCGCGGCGTGCACGAGGATCAAGTCACCTGCCTTGACGGGATAAACCTGCCGGACCAGCACCTGAGCAGTCATGCCCTGGAGCATCATCGCGGCGGCTTGCTCGAAGGATATCGCCTCCGGCAATTGCACCAGGCGATCAGCCTCGATGAGCCGCACCTCGGCATAGCCACCGGCGGGACCGGCATAGGCCACCCGATCGCCGACTTTCAGGCCACGCACATCCTGCCCGATCGCCTCGACCGTCCCGGCCCCTTCTAGACCCGGAACAAAGGGAAGCGGCTGCGGGTAGAGTCCCGTGCGGTGATAGACATCGATGTAATTGAGGCCCGCCGCAGCCTGCCGCAGGCGCACCTGAGCCGGGCCGGGGTCACCAACCTCGATCGATGTCCAGTTCAGAACCTCGGGACCGCCGGTGTGCCGGATTTGAATCGCATGAGGCATGCGGGTTTCCACCAAACATAAAACTCGTCGGCCTTTATAAGGGATGCCCGATAATTCCACAAGTTCATTATTTTCACTATAATAGTGTTGCTAAGGCATTATCTAAGAATGCATATTAGGAGGCTTCCATGCTCGATGATCTACACGCGCTCGTAGAATTTGCCCGGGCCGGGTCCATCGCCGGTGCAGCCGATCGTCTATTCCGGACGCCATCTGCTATAACCCGGCAACTGCAAAGGTTGGAGGCTGCATTGGGTGCCGAGTTGCTCGACCGCTCGGTAAAGCCACCGCGCCTGAACTCGCTCGGCTCGAGGGTGCTTGAACAAGCGCGAGATCTGTTGCAGCGAGAGGAAGCGCTGAAATCTCTGGCCTCGAGCGACGCTGAACCTCACGGCCTCTTGCGCATCGGGTTCTCGCATCCCCTGGCCGAGAAGTCGTTTCTCGACCCCATCCTGACGCTGACCGAGAAATACCCCAAGGTCCGAGTGCGGCTGTTGAGCGAACTTACCGGTGAATTATTTAACCGGCTGCTCTCGGGTGACCTCGACGTTGCGGCCGTGCTTTTACCCGAAGGTAAGACTGCGCCTCCACCGCTTCTGACGAATATCATCGCTAGCGACCGCATGGAGATCGTTCAAGGCGCCACAGGCAATATCGATGGTGATTGGAAGAGTTTGGGCAGAGTGCCCTGGATACTAAATCCGCCCGGTTGCCCGCTTCGGGCGCGCCTCATCGATCGGATGGAGCGCGCCGGCTGCACCCCAATGATTGCGGCTGAAATCCACAACATGCATCTGCAGCTGGCGTTCGTTAAGTGGGGCTATGGAGTCGGGCTGCTGCCCGCTCGCTTTATTGCCAGGAATCGTTCTACCGATTCCGTGAAAATCATGCGTCCCCCGTCGTTTGACCTGCGCCCGTCCATCGCGATAGTCCGGGTTGCGCAACTCGGTGCCTTGGGGAAGGCCGTCGAACTCCTGGAACACGAGTTTCGGAAATTATTTGAGGAAGCTGACACCGCGAAGCCCGTGACGAGGCGCCGATGAGGTGTGCCTGCGAATCGGCGGTCGGCGCGACCGCCCAAGTAGGAACCTGACAACATCCAGTTCCGGACCCGCCGGAGATTGCCCTTGCGATCAGCCTCGAACATCACAATCGTCTCACTGCCGATGCCCGCAGTGCCGATCGGCTTTCACGCGACTGCACGCATCCAACACTGCATGCTTTGAAATCTCGAACGACTTCGTCGGGGTCACGAGTTCATCCCTATTGGGTCTACCCCTGGAGGCTGTATTTTGCACGCCGTCGGGGCAAATCCCATAGTGCGTCTATAGCATTATTATGATGATAATAATGAACTTGTAGAATTGTCGGTTCTCCGTTAAAACTGCAGCGAGTTTATGCATTTGTGGAAAGGAGAATGACATGCGCATGGGTTCAGTTTCGCATTCCTTGCTGATGTTGATCGCTGGCTGCACGGCTGACCAGCCTGAACCGTTTGTACCAGGTTCAAAGTAGTTTAGTCGGTTAATTGAGTAAGTGGATAGCCTCCTGGTGCTGAGCCGGGATCGGCAAGCGCGGTACCAATGCCTCCGGGGCCGGAGGCCGATAACCCAGTGAGCTGTGCGGACGGATCGCGTTGTAGTGGCGACGCCATTGTTCGATGATGATCTGAGCCTCCTTCAACGTGTAGAAGATCTCGCCGTTCAGGAGCTCGTCCCGCGAGCGGCCGTTGAACGATTCGTTGTAGCCGTTCTCCCAGGGGCTGCCCGGTTCGATGTACAGGGTCTTGGCCCCGACTTTGGCGATCCATTCCCTTACGGCCACGGCCGTCATCTCCGCTCCGTTATCTGACCGGATGTACGCCGGCACGCCGTGCTGGGTCATGAGCTCAGCCAGGGTCTCCAGCACCCCCTCGGAGTTAAGCTTCCGTGCCACTGGGATGGCGAGGCAGCGCCGGCTGAACTCGTCGATGACCGTCATCATCCGGAACGGCCGACCGTCGTGGGTCCGATCGGCCACGAAGTCATAGCTCCACACATGGTTGGGATACTCCGGGCGTAGGCGGATACACGAGCCGTCGTTGAAGTAGAGACGACCGCGTTTAGGCTGCTTCTGAGGGACTTTAAGGCCCTCCCGCTTCCAGATCCGTTCCACCCGGGATGGGCTCACGGACCAGCCCTCGGTCTGCAGCAAAGCGGTAATGCGGCGATAGCCGTAGCGGCCGTACTGGCCGGCCAGACGCACGATGTCCTGGGTCAGCGGACCCTCGTCGTGACGGGGCTGCGGCACGTAGCGCTGGGTGGAACGCGGTTGGCGAAGAGCCCGACACACGCGCCGCTCGGAGAAGCCGTGCTTCACCTGGACGTGAAGCACGGCCTCCCGGCGATGGGTCGGGCTCAGTATTTTCCCGTGGCGATCTCGTTCAGGATGAGCTTGTCTATCGTCAGGTCCGACACCGCCTTCCGGAGACGGCTGTTCTCCTGCTCCAGCTCCTTCAACCGCCGAGCTTGGTCGACCTTGAGGCCGCCGTACTCCTTTCGCCAGCGGTAGTAGGTCACGTCCGTGACCCCCAGTGAGCGGCAGACCTCCGCCACCGGCCGGCCCTGGGAGAGCAGCACGTCCGCCTCCCGCAGCTTGTGGATGATGTCCTCGGCGCTGTATCGCTTCTTGGCCATGCGCTATTCTCCTGTTCAGGTTAAAAATACAACTTTTAACCTGGCACAGGAAATTCAGGGTGGGTCAGTCTTTGTCCAAAAGCTGAATACGAGGCGCCTCACGACGTGCTACTCACCATGAATTATGGGATCGGAGAAATCGGAAAATTAGTAATCGCTTGGAAGAGAACATTCGTTTTCTCCACATTTACTCCTATGCAGGCGCCCGGACATATCTCGTATGAAGCTGTTCCTGACGTATCAAGTCCAAAGCCCTTAGCACCAACAGATCCGCTGTATTGCACATTCCCCCATTGGAATTGGTCCTGGTTAATTATTTGCCTCTCTGCCGTTCCCTCCAAATCAAGCGGCGTGCCCTTAATGCCTACTTGAAGGGAAGCAAAGTCAGAAACTGTTCGGGTCTCCTCGTTGGCAACACTGCGCTCCACTTCAATCCCCGCTCCAACCTCGGCCTCTACCGTACCTAATTTCATTCCAGCTTTGCAGCAGCCTGCAGTAATGTTAATTCCACCGAATAGCAGCTCGAACGTAGACGATTCTTGCGATCCTTGAGGCGCGGGGTCGGGGTGCTGCATCATTGAGCCTAGAAGTTGTGAGATAACATCTGAACCAAAGTATGTAGTGACTGACCCACTGCCATCAGCCGAAGCATAAGTTGTTGTGTATTGACCACCAGTACTGCTGAATTGATAGGAAGTATCTGTCAAAACAGCGTTGAGATCTGGAGCCGGAAGTGGACTGTTATCGGCGCAAAGTGTGCACGGCCCTACATTCACATCGATGATGTCAGGCTCGTCACCTATGTCTTCTATGACTGTGGCGCCTCCTTGATCGGCTGGCGAGTCACATAGATCACACACTTCCCCTATCAGATTACTAAATATGAAATGGCCATTCACATCTCTCGATGATGCTGGATTGTTCTCCGCATAGCTGTATAAATTCATCGACTGCGGGGCAGTCATGCTCGCATAAGGGATCGGCGAGGGAAACGGGCTCCAATCCGCCGACACCCAGCGACCCAGGACGTTGCTGTAATAACGGGCGCCGAAGTAGTCGAGGCCGGTCTCGACGTCCCGCGGCTGACCGGTGAACTGGAAGTAATTGCCCGTCTTGATGCCGCCGACGCCTGGAACCGAACCGCCGAAAGGATAGAACTCCTGGTCATCCAGCAGCTTCCCGTTTTGGTCCACGACCTTGGCGGTACTGCCAAGGACGTCGCTGAGGTAGTAGTCCGCCGCATTGCCCCTCAGCGCCGCAAGGCGTGCGCCGCCGAGATACACGTAATCGGTTACGGCAGACCCCGATTGGTCGGCGATGATCTGCCCGTTGACGCCATAGTAGTACAGGAATGCCGCCCCACCGTTGACCGATTTTGACCAGCGCTCGCTGTCAGGTCCGTAGACGTAATTGGTATTTCCGGCTGCAACTAGGCGGTTCCAGCCGTCGAAAGAATAGGTACTCACCCCGTCCGTGGTCATGTTGCCAGCAGGGTCATAGGACGGAAGCAACGTCTGCCCTGCCTGATTGACGTACTGGGAAATGCGGTTGCCCGCGTCCACGGTGATTGACACCTGTTCACCCGCGCCGCCGATGTTGGTCTTACTGATGAGATTTCCCCAATCGTCATAGCTGAGGGATTCCGCCCATACGTCCTGTCCGGGCGTGCACTGGAAATCGCTGTGGCGCAGTTGCTTGCAGGTCGCGTTGGTGGCGCTGCCGCTATTGGCCGCCCTCAGCCGATTCAGGGTGTCATAGGTGTAGGACTGGGAGCGGCTGTCATCGAGTTCGTCCGTAATCTCGAGCACGTTACCGTTATCATTGCCCGCGCCATAATCGTAGTCCATGACCATGAGGCTCTGCGTAGATGAGCCTATGGCTATCTGGGTGGGCTGGAAACGGTTGTTATAGACATAGTTGTACGTGAAATTCGGCGTGACGATTGCAGTCATGTTCCCATTCGGAGCGTAGTTCACCGCGCTCACATAGACAGCCCCACCCGCGTCTTTGGCGGATTGCACCCAGCCGGTCTGATCGTAGGTGTAATTGATGGTGCGACCATCCGGTGCACTGAGGGATTTCATGTCGCCGATCAGATCGTAGCTTGCGGTGCTGGAGGTGCAATTCACTGGATTGCCGTTGGAGTCTCCCGGACATTGATAGAGTGCGGTCGGCCGTCCCATGGCGTCATAACTGGATATGAACCAGCGGCTCCCCCCCGTCGAAGTGGCCACGACTGTGCCGACCGTATTGGATGAGATCTGGCTTCCGGTCTGGGGGTAGTCATAGAGATACAAGGCATTCTGCGTCTTGCCGTCGTTATAGGCCGTGCGCAGGAGACGGTTCAGTTCATCATAGGTATACGTGGCCGTTATGTTCCGGCCATCCGTCCTCGTCAGCACGTTGCCATTATTATCGTATGTGTAGGTGAGAGTGCCTGTCTCCGGGTTGGTAGCCGAGATCAACCTGCCTAGGGAATCCAGGGTCTGGGTGTGCACGCGCCAGAGGGCCTGCGCAGTCCCCGGCTCTCCCTTCTGAGTGATGGTCACCTGTGTAGACCCATTGGCCGTAGTTGTATAGCTGTAGTCGGTCTCCATATTCAGGCCGCCTGCATCCGGGTTGGAGGCAAGCATCGGGTCTTCGATCACAGCCGTTAGGCGACCGAGCGCATCGGTACAGCTTTCACGGTTGCGGAACTGCTCATCTGTCGCGACAGTACAGATCCCGGAGACGCCGCTGACGGTCTGGGAGAAGGTCTTCTGGAGGACACTGTTGTCTGCTTCGATGACTTCGCTGAGGCGTCCCAAGGCGTCGTATTGGTTTCGGGTTTGACCGTCCGTGGGACCGGCGCCAGCGTAATGCGGATTGCTGACCGCCGACACCCTGCCGAACGCGTCGTAGCTATAGTCCGTTTCTACATTGCCGCCGCCCGTGAGGGTCTGCTGACTTAACCTGCGGCCGAGTCCGTCGACCTGGGTTACGGAATCCGTATGAATGCCCGGGGCTATGTTGTTTTGGACTTCGTCAGTGGTGAAATTGTTAGCATAGCCATAGGACGTACCGCCGCCGTCGGGATGGGCCGCGGATACAAGCAGGCCGTTATCGGCGCGGTAGTTGAAGGTGGACACGTTGCCGTTCTGATCAGTGCTGCTTGTCAGCAAACCGGTATTGAAATCGTAGCCGGACTTGATCACATGGGCCACGGTGGGTTTGCCTGCCAGCACGGAATTGGTAGTGGACGGCATGTCCACCTCGATCACATACGTACCGGTGGCGTCATACGTGAATTTCGTGCGGTGGGCGTTGTTCGCCGGCTGGATATCGTCGACACGTTCTCCGGTATCGTAGAAATCGAACGGTTTGGTCACCGTCGCACCGGCGCCGCTTCCAGTATTGAGAAAAGTGGCTATGGAACTGAGGTTGCCCCGCACGGAATTGGGCGCCGGGCCGTGTTGCAGTGTCACGCCCGAAGCTATCAGGTTGGCCGGGGCGTCATAGGTATCATCCGCCTCGCCGATCCGGTTGCCGTTCCCATCCTTTACGACGATCGAAGCGGGGATATCTAGGATGCCAGCTGTAAGATAGCGGTTGTCGATTTGCCACATGTAGGTAGTATCCGCCTCCTGTAGAAGAGGCCCCGGCGCACCTCGTCCCCAGTCGTAAATTTTGTTCTGCAGAGTCTCGCCCAAGGTCGGTTTGCCGGCGCCAAGACCCAGGTCCGGCGTACGCACCACTTTCTTGACCAGCCCCGTCACGGCATCCCGGGTAGTCGTGGTCGTGGCGTATACGTTACCGACGATCGGAGTGGAGTCCGTCGTGCTATCGCGGTCCGCTTGCATGGCCTGCGCCTGATACTGGACATCAGTTTCCGCCAACAGAGCACGAGTACTGCCACTACCGCTATAGACCCGTGTAGCGGTCTGCACCAGGCCGCTGCAAGCGGTGGCGCCGGGGACATTACCCCCCTGAGGAGTGGAATATTCGCTGAATACCGCGTCGCTGTCATTGCCATTGGGATCGGTCACGGTATTGGTGATCGTGCCGTCGCCATTCAACGGCCTATAGCTATACGTCCAGGTATAGCTGTGGCCGTTGTTGTCATTGAGGGTTCTGGTTTGCACGCCACGGGATAATTGGGCGGCATTGCCGCAACTCCCCAAAGCGAAGTTCAGCGTTTGCCAGGTATAACTGATGGTTCCACCCTGGGGGAGGCCAATGGAAGTCAGGTTGCCGTAGCTGTCATAGCCGAAAGTATATTTAAGTCCATCCGGCATGATCGCGGCCGTTAACAGTCTCGGCCCGTTGGTGTTACTGTATTCGGCGATCCCAGGCTGGCCAAAACCGGTTGACATCGCAAAGATCGCATAGCATTCAGTAATGGTCTGTAGTGAACCCTGGTATCCCAGATAGCTAAAAGCAAAGCTCGAAGCGCTGGTGCCGCTCGGGCAGGCTGTACTTGCAGTGCCTTGGGCCCCTTGGGTTGGCAGAACAACGCCTCTTGTATCCATGCCAGCCTCAAGACCGCCACTGTTAGGATTCACCAGCGTGTAAAGATTTCCGTCGACATCCTCAATTTGAGTAGTCTGCGTGGCGTTATTGCAAATGCGCTCTCCCGTCTGGGGAGTCCCAGAACAACCATAACTTCTGAAACTTAATGCATAACTATTTCCGGTGCGATCTATTATGGTGCCTGCGGTATATATACCAAGCGTATTCTTGCTGCCTAAGAACACCTTATAGCCAGTGCCGTCAATAGTCATCCACTGAGATCCGTCCCCTGCGGGCGAAATGTCCTGGAGGTGATGATTGCCACCATCGGGGGTCGTGAGAAAGTGATCGGACTCAGTAGCCGAGATTGCCCGCCCCGCCGCGTTGAATTCAGTGACGACTTGGCGATTGAATTGCACATCCAAGCTCCATTCCAACTGCGTCGTGTCCCCTTGCCCATTTGGGAAATGACCTAAGTTCGTGTTCCGGTTTCCGAAGTTGGGTGTCCAGCACCCCGTAGTGGTGCCCGTAACATTTTGACAGGACGAGTTGAACGGTCCGTCCTGAGTGACAACAGACCATATCGGCGCGTTGCCTATCAAACTGAAACCAACATTCAAGCGTCCGCCACGCTGCGGGGACAGGATGGGCAGTGGCAGGTGAATCAACAACCTTCCGGTCTGCAAATCAACGCTATCGACGGCACTGCCGTTAGAGCCGCTGTTTTGGCCGACGCCGCTGGTGAGATTTGGCTGATCCGCATAGACCGGCGCAAGCGCGCCAAGAGCCGCAATGGCCAAAGTGAAGGCAACGAGAGGAAATTTATTGCGTTTCATGCTACGCCCTTTGATTCGTGTTGAGAATCGATGCCAAACTTCGGCAAGTCGCTTCCGTCGCTGTTTCCTGTCACTTGTTTAAGCGTGTTCCGGGAAGGGAGACAGTCCATCCCCGCGGGGGAATGGGAGGATTTGAGGTAATTTACCGACCAAGG
>DASYGE010000001.1:0-44992 GCA_036000105.1 Gammaproteobacteria bacterium | reverse complement strand
TATCCATTGGGGTTTCCGTCCGGAATGTTGCCGGAGGAATGGGCGCCCCAGGCTGCGATGTTCAGGTTCTTGTCACCCTGGAAGGTGGAAGTCTTCCAGGTGGCGTCGGTACCCACGAAACTGTTGGAACTCATCCCTGTGGGGTCGCCATGGGTCACGAGGGTGCCGAGCTGCAGTTCTGGACTCAGGTTATAGGTGCCGCGGCCCACGAACAAGTTGGTGGCGTCCGTCTGGGCCTCGCCGCTGCCTGCCATCTGGGTATCCAGTAGCGCCAGGGAGCCTTTGTCGGACTGACCGATGAGTTTTGCACCCTCGTTGAGTGGTACCGCCACGCCGTTCACGAGGCCGATGGAGCGCGAGTTGAACGGGATGAAGTTGGTGCCCTGGTTGTAGGTGAAACTGAACAGGTTGGAACCCTGCAGGAAGAACTGGCGCTTCTCCGGGAAGAACAGCGGGAAGCGGCCGGTGTTCACCTGCTGCTGGTCGGCTTCCGCTTCGGCGAAATCCGTGTGATAGCTGAAGAGTCCTGCCAGTGAAGGGTTGAAGTTGTACTTGAGGTCGAAGCCCGTATTGCTGGTGGTGCCGCTACCGGTCTGGTACTTGGCGAGTCCGTAGGGCTGGAAGTCCAGGCCCTTGCCCTGTTCCATGTCCTGCACGCCGGTGAGCGTGCCCTCGCGGGTCAGCTGGAACACCGAAGAATCCAGCGTCACGCCTGACCAGTCGAGGGTCAGCAGGTCGCGGGGCACGTTGCGGCTCACGTTGAAGCCCCAGTGGGTGATGCCGGTAGTGAACTGCAGGCTGCGGGTGTCGATGGCGATCTCAGCCGTCCAGCTGTGGGCGTCCCGGGTGACCACCGCCTTCCAGATGCCATCCCAGTTGTAGTCCACGCCGTTGTTGCTGTTGATGGCAGGGGTGGGTGACTGCAGGCCGTCCGCCATGGCGCCGGAGGCATTCACCTGGAACACATAGGCGAAGCGCTGGGTACCGAAGGTATCCAGCATGAAGAGTACGTTGTCGTCGTTGCCCTGGCTGCCGTCCCGCACCAGGGTATGGGTGGCGGCCTTGGAGGGGTCGGGGTCCTCGCAGACGAGGCCGATGTACAGGGTATGGCCGTCCCGCAGCAGCAATACCTTGGTGTGATAAGGAGTGGGTTCGCCGGGATGGGGGCTCTGCTGGGTCAGGTCCTGGATGACGCCGGCGTGCTGCCAGGCGGCTTCGTCCAGATGGCCGTCCAGGGTGATGGTCTCGCCCGGGGCGAGTTCGCCGGCTTCCACCGTCGGGTTCTCATCCTGGGCCATGGCCGGCAGGCTCAAGGCCGCCAGCAGCGCCATCAGGACTCCGGGTGCCGCATTACCCCAGCGGCGGGGAGCCGATTTGTCTCGCATGCAACTTGGACGCTTGAGAAGGCAAAAGGTTTAACGATACGACATGATTTGCCGCTTATTTTCGCCGGACAGGCAAGCTGCGCATAGGCCGAATCAGATAGGACCACGCAGCCATGAAAAAGCTCCCTTGCGGGACGAGGTTTGTGGCGGACACTGTCCACCCCAAGCCGAGCGACCCGCCATGGGCTTGCGGCTAAGCCGCAAGCGGGTGGCAGGATGTCACCCTGGACCACACGCGCAGCAGGATGCGTAGCGTGTGGGCGGGGTTGGTCGCCACACCAGGAATGGCTCGAGAATAAGGGTTCAAATTCTAAGTGGTGCCCAGGAGAGGGTGAGGGCGGTGTATTAGCGCAGGTGTAGCCTGCGTCCGCCCGAACGGCCCGCCAAGGATGGCGGGACTGGACGTGACACCAGGGACGGGTCAGTGAACGGATTGTGCTCGATTAATCTGGTGCCCAGGAGAGGACTCGAACCTCCACGGTGTTACCCGCTAGTACCTGAAACTAGTGCGTCTACCAATTCCGCCACCTGGGCTTAAGAGGCGCGAAGGGCCGGCACTTTACCCACCCCTACCCCATGTGTCAATCTGGCCTATCGCTTTGAACCGCCTCCAAAAATGGGCTTTTTGCCCGCTGCGGACTCGCTATACCCACTCGCAAGCGTGTACGCTCCGTTTGCTTGAGCGTCCTGGCCTTGCCATAGGGCAGAATCACCCCCATTTCCGTAGAGGTGGACGATGCTTTTATCCTCCACGACCATATGAAATATAAGAAGAAATGACACGTAAAAAACGCCGACAAGCCAAGCCCCCGCGCCGCTCCCGTCATCCCGGGCGCCCCAGTGGCGCTGACCCCTTCGCCGAGCGCGAAGCCCAGAAATACGCCCGCCCCATCCCCAGCCGCGAGGCCATCCTGCACTGGCTGGAGCAGGAAGATCAGCCGCTCTCCTTCGAGCGGATCATGCACGACCTGAAGCTGAGCCAGGCAGAAGACGTGGAGGCCCTGAACCGTCGCCTCGGTGCCATGCTGCGGGACGGCCAGTTGGTGCAGAACCGGCGTGGCGAATACTGCCTGGTGAAACGCCTGGCGCTCGTGGCCGGCACCGTCATCGGCCACCGGGACGGCTTCGGTTTCCTCACTCCCGATGAAGGCGGCGACGACGTGTTCCTGCCGCCGCGCCAGATGCGTGAACTCATGCACGGCGATCGCGCGGTGGTGCGGGTGCAAGGCACGGATTCCAGGGGCCGTTCCGAAGGTTCCGTGGTGGACGTGCTGGAACGCAACACCAGCGAACTCGCGGGCCGCTACGTGGAAGAGAAAGGCGTGAGTTATCTCGTGCCGGACAACGCGCGTATCGCCCACACCGTACAGATACCGCGGGAAGAGCGCGGCGGGGCACGCAACGGCCAGATGGCGGTGGCCGAGATCACCCAGCAACCCAGCAAGCACAGCGAGGTCATCGGTCGCATCACCCGGGTCATGGGCGAGCGCCATGAGGCGGGTATGGCCACGGAACTCGCCATCCACTCCCACGCCCTGCCGCATGTGATGCCGGCGGCGGTGGAGCATGAAGTCCATGGCCTGAGCCCCGAGGTGCCGGAAGCGGCCAAACAGGGGCGTCTGGACCTGCGCGGCACGCCGCTCGTCACCATCGACGGCGAGGACGCTCGGGATTTCGACGACGCGGTCTATTGCGAGCGTCAGGGCGACGGCTTCCGGGTGCTGGTAGCCATCGCCGACGTATCCCATTACGTGCTGCCCGGCACCGCTCTGGACCACGAAGGCCAGAAGCGCGGCAACTCGGTGTATTTCCCCGACCGCGTCATCCCCATGTTGCCGGAGGTGCTCTCTAACGGCCTGTGCTCCATCAACCCGCTGGTGGACCGGCTGTGCCTCGTGTGCGAGATGCACGTGGGCCGCGACGGCGAGGTGAGCCGCGCCCGCTTCCACGAAGCGGTGATACGTTCCGCGGCGCGTTTCACCTATACCAAGGTGGCAGACATCCTGGTGAAGAAGGACGCGGCCCTGCGCCGCGAATACGCGCCACTGGTGCCGCATCTCGAAGACCTGTACGCCGCGTACCATGCCCTCGCCAAGGCTAGGGGCCGGCGCGGGGCCATCGATTTCGAGACCACCGAGACCAAGGTGGTGTTCAACGAGCAGGGGGGTATCGCGGCCATCCGCCCGACCCAGCGCAACGATGCCCACAAGCTCATCGAAGAGTGCATGATCGCCGCCAACGTGCAGGCGGCCCGCTTCCTGGCCAAGCACAAGATGCCCACCCTCTACCGCGTGCATGCGGGCCCGGACACGGAAGGCCTGGAGAAGCTGCGGGCTTTCCTCGGCACCCTGGGGCTCAAGTTCGGTGGCGGCATGAAGCCCGAGCCGGTGCATTACGCCAAGCTCCTGGAGCAGGTAAGGGACCGCCCCGACCGCGAGCTCATCCAGACTGTGCTGCTGCGTTCCCTCGCCAAGGCGGTCTATACCCCGGAGAACGTGGGCCACTTCGGTCTCGCCCTCAGCCAATATGCCCACTTCACCTCACCCATACGCCGCTATCCGGATCTCCTGGTGCATCGCGCTATCCGCCATGTGCTCAGAGGCGGCAACGAACGTAACTTCGCTTATTCCGGCAGCCACATGGAACAGATGGGTTCCCATTGCTCCATGACCGAGCGGCGTGCCGACGAAGCCACCCGCGACGCTCTGGACCGGCTCAAGGCCGAATACATGCGCGATAAACAGGGCGAGGAGTTCGAAGGCCTCGTCACCGGTGTCACCAACTTCGGCCTGTTCGTGCAGATCAAGGATCTGTACGTGGAGGGCCTGGTGCATGTCACCGCTCTGCCCAACGACTACTACACCCATGACCCGGTGGGCCACCGTCTGGTGGGCGAGCGCTCGGGGCAGGTGTTCCGTCTCACAGACTCCGTGCGGGTGAGGGTCGCCGCCGTGAACCTGGATGAACGCAAGATAGATTTCGAGCTGGTGGCCGCACCTTCCGCCAACCGATCGCGGCGGCGTAAGTGATGGGCATGTCATGAAAGAACTTGAACTCATCTATGGTCTGCATACCGTCACCGCGGTCCTGGAAGGCGGCGGACAGGTACATGCCTTATGGATGCTGGACAGCCGCCACGATGACCGTCTGAACAAAGTCGCAGCATTGGCCGAGAAAGCCGGCGTGAAGGTGATGAGAGTGCCCCGGGCGGAATTGGACCGCATCACCGATGGCGCCCGTCATCAGGGCGTGGCTGCCCAGGCAGAAGGCGCGGAACTGCGGGATGAAGGCGGTATCGGACCTCTCCTGGACGGACTGAAGGAACCGCCGTTCCTGCTGGTATTGGACGGCGTGCAGGATCCGCATAATCTCGGCGCCTGCCTGCGTTCGGCGAACGCCGCCGGCGTGCATGCGGTGATCGCACCCCGCGACAAATCCGCTGGCCTCACGGCCGTGGCCCGCAAGGTGGCTTCGGGCGCCGCGGAAGCCACCCCGTTCTTCCAGGTCACGAACCTGGCCCGTACCTTGAGGGAACTCAAGGACCGGAACATCTGGTTCGTGGGCCTCGCAGGTGAAGCTGACCAGACCCTCTACGAGTTGGATCTCAAAGGGCCTCTCGCCATCGTCATGGGTGCGGAAGGCGAGGGCATGCGCCGCCTCACCAAGGAGCATTGCGACTTCCTGGCGAAGATACCCATGGATGGCAGTGTGGAGAGCCTGAACGTCTCGGTGGCTACAGGTGTTGCACTCTTCGAAGCCACCCGCCAGCGTCGCGCCAAACGATGAAGGGCGCCTCCGGTCCGGAGGCGCCCCGTCACCCGTCTCTTATCCCTTGTGCTTGATGAACAGGCAGTCGAACTCCGGCTGCCAGCTCTTGCCTCCATCCTTCGAAGCGACGGAAGTCTCCCGCACGCCATCACCCTGTTTCGCCCAGGTGATCTTGTGACGCACTTCAGTGCCGTCCTTGCTGAGGGTGGTGGCGGTCATGGTGAGTACGCCATCCTTATCGAAGGTGCCTTCCTGGAGCCACAGGCCGCCGCTGTTGGTGACCCAGGTCTGGTGCCAGATCTTGTGGGAAGCCACATAGAGGCTGTAACTCTGGCCCACGAGACCGTCGGTCTGCTCATAGAGCTCGTGCAAGGCGCAGCCCCCCAGGATGGGTTCTATGTGCGCCCGGGCGATGGAAGGCCCCTTGCCATCCGGGTGGTCCGACATGTCCACGGTATCCCAGTCCCCCAGCCAGAAATCCAGCTGATGGTATTCGGGAGCGGTGCAGGGGGAGGCAAGGGCCCCCAGACTGAGGGCGAGGAGGGAGATAGACAGCAGCCATCTGCACATGGGGGTCTCCGGAGGGGTATAGATCGGAAAGGTCCATAGGGATAGCACAGGGCTTAGGTTCCATACCAGCCGGTTTCGGCCCCTACCCACGGCGGCCACAGCCCCGAAGCGGCCGTAAGCCCATGATTTGCAAGCCGCCAGGCCTTTCGGCATAATGCGCACCCTTCCGTCGTGACCCGCCGGAAGCTCTTGCTCCACCGCTTAGTTCGGGGAGCCGGTCAGTCCATAAGGAGCTTCGATTGAGACACTATGAGATCGTGTTTCTGGTCCACCCTGACCAGAGCGAACAGGTACCCGCGATGGTCGAGCGTTACCGCTCGATGATCGAATCCGAAGGCGGTCGCGTGCACCGTCTCGAAGACTGGGGCCGCCGCCAGCTCGCCTATCCCATCGCCAAGGTCCACAAGGCCCATTACGTGCTCCTCAACATCGAGTGCGGCCAGGCCACCCTGACCGAACTCGTGGGCATGTTCCGCTTCAACGACGCCGTGTTGCGCCACATGGTGGTGCGCCGTGAGGAAGCCGTCACCGAGCCCTCCGCGCTGGTCAAGCCGAAGGACGAGGAGAAGGAAGGCCGCATGGAACGCTTCGACAGCGACGACCGTGACGGCGACGATGACGACTCCCGCGGCGATCGCGGTTGAGTCACCACAGCATCTGAGAGGATAAGCACATGGCACAGCAGCGTTTTTTCCGTAAACGTAAGTTCTGCCGCTTCACGGCGGAAGGCGTGGTCGAGATCGATTACAAGGACATCGCCACCCTCAAGGGTTACGTGACCGAGACCGGCAAGATCGTGCCGAGCCGCATCACCGGCACGCGCTCGAACTATCAGCGTCAGCTCTCGCTCGCGGTCAAACGCGCGCGTTTCCTGGCGCTCCTGCCCTACACCGACCAGCATTGAGGAGATAACCATGGAAGTCATTCTCCTGCAGAAGGTCGACAACCTGGGCAACCTGGGTGACAAGGTCAAGGTGCGTGCCGGTTACGGCCGCAACTTCCTCATCCCCCACGGCAAGGCCAAGCCCGCCACCGCCGCCAACATCATCGAGTTCGAGAAGACTCGCGCCGAGCTCGAGAAGCAGGCGGGCGAGATGTTGTCCGTGGCCCAGCAGCGCAAGGCCGAGCTCGAAGGCAAGGTCATCACCATCAACGCCAAGGCCGGCCAGGAAGGCAAGCTGTTCGGTTCCGTGGGTACGGTGGACATCGCTGAGGCCATGACCAGCGGCGGCACCAAGCTCGAGCGCAAAGAAGTGCGCATGCCCCAGGGCCCGATCCGTGTGGCCGGTGAGCACAAGGTGGAAGTCCACCTGCATACCGACGTCAACGTGATGATCACGGTCAACGTGGTGGCTGAAGAGTAAGCGGCGCGATAGCGTGCGCGCAAAGACGGGGGCTCCTTGCCCCCGTCTTCATTTTGAGGGCAGGGACGGGGTGGGCGATTTTTGACCACTCGTCCACGCCGGCGCAAGCGACTAAAATCACAGAAAGTTCTATACAGGCTGCGCAGGGGATCTGCCGGCTGTCGATAGGGCCCTTGGCAATCGCCGTCTTCGGGACCGCGGTTGCTCCTCCAGCCCGCCTTGTCTAAATTGGGTTTCCGGGAGAACGATTCCAGCCATGGCTACAGTCAAACCCTTCGAAGCCGCTTCCAGCCTGGAAGCCATGCGCACGCCGCCCCATTCGCTGGAGGCGGAGCAGGCGGTGCTGGGCGGTTTGATGCTGGATAACAGCATGTGGGAGCAGATAGCGGACCGCCTGACGGAAGAGGATTTCTACCGTCAGGACCACCGCCTGCTGTTCCGCGCCATGACCGAGCTTTCGGAGCAGGACCAGCCCTTCGATGCGGTGACTTTGGCCGAATGGCTGCAGGCCCGCGGCAAGCTCGACCAGGCCGGCGGGCTCGCCTACCTCGCGACCCTCGCCCGGGACACCCCGACGGCCGCCAACGTGCGCGCCTATGCGGACATCGTGCGCGAGCGTTCGGTGCTGCGCCAACTTATCCGTGTGGGCGGCGACCTCGCCAATGCCGCCTACCGGCCGGAAGGCCGCAGCACCGCCGAACTCGTGGATTTCGCCGAGCGTGCCGTGTTCGAGATCGCCGAGCGCGGCGACCGGGCCGGCAAGAACTACGTGCGTATCAACGACCTCATGGCGAAAGCCGTGGATCGCCTGGACACCCTGGTGCATGCCGACAGCCACATCACCGGCGTGGCCACGGGCCTGGCGAACTTCGATGAGATGACCGCCGGCCTGCAACCCGGCGATCTCGTGATCGTGGCCGGCCGTCCCTCCATGGGCAAGACCAGCTTCGCCATGAACATCGCCGAGAACGCCGCCATAGGCAACAATGTGCCGACCGCCATATTCAGCATGGAGATGTCCGGCGAGCAGCTGGCCATGCGCCTGATCTCGTCCCTGGGGCGCATCGACCAGCAGAAAGTACGCACCGGCAAGCTCAACGATGAGGATTGGAAGCGCGTCAGCTCCGCCATCTCGCTCATGTCCAAGGCCCCCATGTTCATAGACGATACCGGCGGCCTCGCACCCACCGAGTTGCGCGCCCGAGCCCGGCGCTTGAAGCGCGATCACAACCTGGGGCTCATGGTGGTGGATTACCTGCAGCTCATGCAGGTACCCGGCACCCGCGAGAACCGCGCCACCGAGATATCCGAGATCTGCCGCAGCCTCAAGTCCCTGGCCCGCGAACTCAAGGTGCCGGTCATCGCCCTGTCGCAGCTGAATCGCAGCGTCGAACAGCGGGACGACAAGCGGCCCATCATGTCCGACCTGCGCGAATCCGGCTCCATCGAGCAGGATGCAGACGTCATCGTGTTCATCTACCGCGACGAGGTCTATAACAAGGACACCGAGGACAAGGGTGTGGCCGAGATCATCATCGGCAAGCAGCGTAACGGCCCCACCGGTACGGCGCGCGCCACCTTCCTCGGTCAGTTCACCCGCTTCGAGAACTATGCGCCCGAGGGTGACGGGGGATATGCATGAGTCGTGCGACCGGCGCGGTCATAGACCTCGCCGCGCTGCGCCACAACCTGCAGCGCGTACACGAACTCGCACCCCGGTCCCGCATCATGGCGGTGGTCAAGGCCAATGCCTATGGGCACGGCATCGCCGCTGCTGCCCAGGCGCTCTCGGCCGCCGATGCCTACGCGGTGGCGAGCCTGGAAGAAGCGCTGGCCATCCGCCATGCCGGGCTCAGCCATCCCATCGTATTGCTCGAAGGCGTGTTCAGCGCCGGGGAGCTGGATGAAGCGGCCAAGAACGGTTGCGAACTGGTGGTGCACGACGCCTACCAGCTCAAGCTCATGGAAGCCTCGTCCCTGCGTTCCGCCCTCAGCGTCTGGCTGAAGGTCGATAGCGGCATGAACCGCTTAGGCTTCCCGCTGGATGCGGCGAGTGACGCCTGGAAGCGCCTCAAGGCGGCTCCTGCAGTGCGTCAGCCGCCGCGCCTCATGACCCATCTCGCCTGTGCCGACGAGACCTCAAACCCGCGCACCTTGCGGCAGCTGGAGGCCTTCGCGGCCGCCACCGCCGGCATCGAAGCCGAGCGCAGCATCGCCAATTCCGCCGGCATCCTCGCCTGGCCCCAGAGTCATGCGGATTGGGTACGCCCGGGCAGCATGCTCTACGGCGCCTCGCCCTTCGCCAACCGCTGCGGTGCCGACGACGGCCTCAAGCCCGCCATGACCATGCAGACCTCCCTCATCGCCGTGAAGACCCTGAAGAAAGGCGAAGCGGTGGGTTATGGCGGCGCCTTCGTGGCGCCCGGCGACATGCACCTCGGTATAGCCGCCATCGGTTATGGCGACGGCTACCCGCGCCATGCTCCCAGCGGCACACCGGTGTTGGTGCGAGGCCTGCGCGTGCCCCTGGTGGGACGTGTGGCCATGGACATGATTGCCGTGGATTTGAGCGGCGTGCCCGGGGCGACGGTGGGGGATCCAGTCGTCGTCTGGGGGCCGGAACTGCCGGTGGAAGAGATCGCGCGGGCTGCCGGCACCATCCCTCTGGAACTCCTCTGCGGCGTCACCCAGCGGGTCAAGTTCAGCGTAGTGGATGCCCTAAACGAAACGCCCGCCAAGACGGCGGGCGTAAATAACTGATTCAGACTGCTTCGGTCTTTGCTTTTACTTCATCTCGTAGAAGCCCATCTTCACGCCGGCCAGCTCGATCACGTCGTTATCCTTGAGCTTCAGCGCCTGGGCGCCGATGTCGCCGCCGTTGACCGTGGGGAAACCCTGACCCTGGCCGCTCTCCACGTGCACCACGAAGAAGCCGTCGGCACGGCGGGTCACCGCCGCCACCTGCACGCCCGGGCGTCCCAGGGTGGTGAGCGCCTTGTTGAGTTCCAGTTCCTTGCCGGCGAAGCTGCCGGACAGCACCTGCAGCTTGGCCTTGGGCAGGGCCGCGGCCTTGGCGCCATCGGCGATGGGGGCACCGCCCGCATCCGAGATGGCCTTGTTCACGCTGTCCATGCTGGGCACGCCGGTCTGGCTCTTGGTGCCGGGCCGGATGATCATGGTCTTCTCGAAATCGTCGGCGTCACCGGCGGCTGCGGCGGGCTTGCCACTCATGTACTTCAACGCGTGCCGGCCGATGGTGATGACATCGCCTTCCTGGAGCGCGTGTTTCTTGATCAGCTTGCCGTTGACGTAGGTGCCGTTGGTGCTGTTCAGGTCCTCGAGGAAGGAATCCTTGAGGATGTTGATGATGAGCGCGTGGTGTCCGCTCACCGCCATGTTGTCGATGTGGATGTCGTTATCAGCCAGGCGGCCGATGGTATAGCGCTCTTTTTCGAGTTCGTATTGCGCCAGTTCCTGGCCATCGAGTGTGAGTATCAGCTTGCCCATGGGTCTGCCTCTTGGTAATTCATTTCTCGTTTAGCCCGACGTGCCCCATACGTGGCTCAAGAGAACCAGTCCGTCAGCCGGTTGAAGAACCCTTTCTGGTTCTCGAACGATTTCAACGGTTTGACCAGGACCACGGATACGTTGTCCCGACCGCCGTTGTCGTTAGCCAGCTTGACCAGCTGTTGGCCTGCCATCTCAAGGTTAGCACTAAACGTCTTAAGGGTTAAGTAAATATCCGCGTCCTCGACCATGTCATTCAGGCCGTCGGAGCACAGAAGGTAGATATCGTCCTGCATGACCACGTCCTCCTGGACGTCCACCTCCACGGTGGGCTCGATCCCCAAGGCCCGGGTCACCAGGTTCTTGTTGAGGGATTTACGGGCCTCTTCCGGGGTATAGAAGCCCCGTGCCACCAGCTCCTGCAGCAGGGAGTGGTCGGTGGTCACCTGCTCGAACTGGCCGTGGCGGATGCGGTAGAGACGGGAGTCGCCCACATGGGCCACCGAGATGCGGTTGTCATAGAACAGGCAGGCCACGATGGTGGTGCCCATGCCCTCGCACTGCGGCTGGCTCTTGGCGGTCTGGTGGATGATGTCGTTGGCTTTAAGGATCGCGTTGCGCAGCAGCACGCTCTCCGCGCTGTAGCTCTCGGCGCCGCCCGCGTGCTTGTGCGCGTCCTTGATGCCGTTGGTCACGAACTCGGTAAGGGTCTGCACGGCGATCCCGCTCGCGACTTCGCCGGCCTTATAGCCGCCCATGCCGTCGGCGACCACCACGAGGCCGGTCTCGAGATCGGTGCCGATGCAGTCCTCGTTGTTCGGACGCACCATGCCCTTGTCGCTGTTACCGACGAAGTTCAGCTTGCCTTTGTAGCTCATGCGGCAGCCTTTATTATTACTGGGCTAGATGTGCGGCACAGGCGCGCACATCTTTGGCGAAATCAGCACCGCGCTGATAACGCTGCTCCGGGTCTTTCTGCAAAGCCTTGTCCAAGATCTTGTCCACCCCCTCAGGTAACTCGCCCCTGATCACGGTCACCTGGGGGTGCTGCTCGTTGGCGATCTTGAACATCAGGGTCGCCATGGAGTCAGCCTGGAACGGCAGCTGCCCTGCGAGCAGCTGGTACATGGTAACACCCAGGGAGAACAGGTCGGAACGGCCGTCCACCTTCTTGCCGGACAGCTGCTCCGGGGACATATAGGACGGGGTTCCCAGGACCATGCCGGTCTTGGTCTTGCTGGAGTCGGTTATCCGGGCAATACCGAAGTCCGTGACCTTGATCTCGCCCTTCTCCTCGTCATACATGATGTTGGCCGGCTTGATGTCGCGGTGCACCACGTTCTGGGTATGGGCGTAATCCAGGGCGTCACCCGACTTGGCGATGATCTCGAGCACCGTCTTGGCGGGCAGGAGGGCGTTGCCCTTGGTGCGGCTCGTCAGGTCTTTGCCCTTGAGGAACTCCATGGCGATGTAGGCCAGGTCATGTTCCTCGCCGGCGTCGTAGATGGTCACGATATTCGGGTGGTTTAGGCGGCCGGCGGTCTCGGCCTCGCGGAAGAAGCGTTCCTTCACCTCGGTGAGTTCGTCGGCATCGAACTCCTGCGAGAGGGCCATGGTCTTGATGGCCACCACGCGGTTGATCTTGGGATCGCGGCCGAGATAGACCACGCCCATGGCGCCCTTGCCCAGTTCCTTCTCCACCTGGTAGCGGCCGAGCATCGGCTTCTGCACCGTGCCGTCGCCCAGGATCATGGTGCCGCTGGCGCTGGCGGTGCCGCCGCCCAGGATCACCGTGCCTTCCATCTGCTTGGAGCGGTTCATGCGCTCGGCCACGTCGCGGAACTTGGGGTTGTACTCGTTGATGTAGTGATAGACCGAGCCGGCCTTGTTGAACTGCCGCTTGCGCTCGTAGTCCAGCGCCAGGTTGTAGAGCAGGTCGGCGATGGAATCGTCCATCGGGCACTTGCGGAGCTTCTCGAAGGCCATGTCCAGCTGACCCTGGCCTTGGAAGGCGAGGCCCAGCATCTTGTTGCTCTCGGCGCTATCGGCTTCGCTGCGCACCAGCATCTTGTTCAACATGCCGGATTGGATGATGGTCACCACTAGGTGGCCGGTGATGAGCAGCAACACCGGGATGACCAGGGGTATCCAGATGAACTTGCTCTTCATCACACCGAACTCGATGGCCAGCGCCACGACCACCAGCGCCAGGCTGATGACGGCGGCATGGCTGGGTCTCAGGCGCGGCAGCCCGACCGCCAGGTAAGCGATGAACGCCAGCAGCATGAACAGCGTGACGTAATGCGTCCAGCCGGGCGCGGTGAAGAAGTTCTGCTGCAGGATGCTGGAGATGACGTTGGCTTCGACCAGCACCGGCTGCATCAGCGCCGAGGTGGGCGTGGGGAAGCTGCTGGTGATGCCGGGCGCGGTGGCGCCCACGATCACGATCTTCCCCTTGAAGCTGTCGGCCGGCACCTTGCCGAGATACACGTCAGCGTAGGAGTACACCGGGAAGGGCGCGTCGCCGTTCAGCCCGCTGTAGTAGAAGTTGTGCATGAACATATTGGCGTCGGTGCTGATGAACAGCTTGCCGACCTTGACGCCCTGGCCCGGCATGACCTTCACGTCGTCCGGACCCAGGTTGAGGTACTTCATGGCCATGGCCAGCGAGAACGACGGGTAATACACGTCGTAGTTGCGCAGCACCAGGGCTTCGCTGCGCAGTTCGCCATCTGCATCCGGGAATGCGTTGAGGAAACCGATGTTGGCCACCTGGGCGTAATCTGCGAGCGGCAAGGTCATGCTGGTGGTGGGTAGCGGCTGTATATCGTCCGGTGCGTTCACCACCGAACTCAAGGCGTTGCGCAGGATGTAATCCGGCGTCGCCTGGCTCTGGCGGCCGAGGGGGTCACCCACGGTTAACAGCATGGGGATGACCACGTTGCCCGCGGCCTTCATGCCGGCGGCGAGCTTCACGTCGGAATTGAGGGTCTCGGAGGCGGCCTGGATGCGCTTGCGCAGCTCGATGAGGTCGCCGTGCACCGCGACGGGCACTGTGATGCTGGGTTCCTTGGCGACCACCGGCGCAGTGCTGCCGGGGACGGCGGCGGTGAAAGGTGCGGCGGCTTGCAGCGACGAGCCGTCGTAGAAGTCTTCCATGTCCTTGATATAGACGCTGCCCTGATCCACCTGCGCTTCGGAGAGCAGTACGGTGAAACCGATGGCATCGGCGCCGGCTTTGCTGAGTTTCTCGAAGAGGGCCGCGTGATAATCCCGCGGCCAGGGCCAGCGACCCAGGGTAGCGATGCTGGGATCGTCGATGGCGATGACAGCGATGTCCTTGTCCGGGGCCGCGCTCGTCCAGTTCACGCCCAAGTCATACGCGGCGGTCTCGGCGCGGCCAAAACCAGTCCCGAAGATGACATAAGCGATTAGGAGGAAGACCAGTCCGTAGGCCAGCCCCGCGAACCAATCGGAGGTCCAGAAGCCTTTCTTCACCCAAACCCCCGCCTAGATGAATTATTAAGCCTGCTCCATACTACCTTGAATTTTCATGGAAATGGAAGGGAAAACCCCGGCATTTGGCCCTGGGCCGGCGTGCTACCATCCGGCCGTCCGTAAGCCCCTCTGCACTCATGAAAAAAGCCAAGACCATCTACGTCTGCGACGCCTGTGGCGGCAAGAGCCTGCGTTGGGCCGGCCAATGCCCAGACTGCGGCGCCTGGAACACCCTCACCGAGTCCCAGAGCCTGGGGACCAATCCGGCGCGGGCGGCAGAGGCGGCAGCCGGGGGGGATACGGTCCTGGAAGGCCTGGACCGGGCCGGCGAACGGGAGACACCCCGCTTCCCCACAGGCCTGGATGAGCTGGATCGGGTCCTGGGCGGGGGGCTGGTCCCCGGTTCCGTGACCCTCATCGGCGGCGACCCAGGCATCGGCAAATCCACGCTCCTGTTACAGGCAGCTGCCAGCCTCGCCCGGGGCCGGCCGGTCTTATATGTCAGCGGCGAGGAATCCCCGGCCCAGGTGGGCTTGAGGGCGCGGCGCCTGGAAGTGGCGGATGCCCCCGTCACGCTCGCTGCCGAGACCTGTGTGGAACGCATCCTCGAAGCCGCCCACAAGGCCAAGCCCGGCGTCCTAGTGGTGGATTCCATCCAGACCGTGTTCACCGCCTTGCTGCAATCCGCTCCCGGCGCCGTGGCCCAGTTGCGTGAGAGCACCGCGCTCTTCACCCGTTATGCCAAGCAGAGCGGTACCGCCGTGTTCCTGGTAGGGCACGTCACCAAGGAAGGCGTGATCGCCGGTCCCCGGGTGCTGGAGCACATGGTGGATACAGTGCTGTATTTCGAGAACGACGCCGGCAGCCGCTACCGGGTGATCCGCGCCATCAAGAACCGCTTCGGCGCCGCCAACGAACTCGGCGTGTTCGCCATGACCGAGACCGGCTTGAAAGAGGTCAAGAACCCTTCCGCCATCTTCCTCTCGCGCCATGGCGAACCCGTGTCCGGCAGCGCCGTCACCGTCATCCGCGAGGGCAGCCGCCCCATGCTCATCGAAGTGCAGGCGCTGGTGGATGAGAGCCACATCGATAACCCGCGGCGCGTGGCCTTAGGGCTGGATACCAACCGCCTGTCCATGCTGCTGGCGGTCATGCATCGCCACGGCGGCATCGCCATGTTCGGCCACGACGTGTTCCTCAACGTGGTGGGGGGCTTGCGGGTCAGCGAGACCGCTGCGGATCTCGCGGTGATGCTGGCGGTGCTCTCCAGCTTCCGCGATAAGCCCTTACCCCAGGACCTCATCGTGTTCGGTGAAGTGGGGCTCGCTGGTGAGATACGCCCGGTCTATAACGGCGAAGACAGATTACGGGAAGCGGCCAAGCATGGTTTCAAGCGGGCCATCGTGCCGCGCGCCAACGTCCCCAAGAAGAACCCCGAAGGCATCGAGGTGATCGGTGTCCAAAGGCTCGCTGAGGCGATCGCCTCTCTCTAGCGCGCGGTCTTTTTCTTCTTCTTTTTGGCCTTCTTGGGCACGGCTTCTGCCGCCAGCGTCGGGAGCAGGAGACGCACCGTCTTCACCGCATTACCGGTGGTCTGCACGATCTCAAGGGAATGACCGGCGAGTTTGAAGCTCGTACCGGGCTGGGGGATGGCTTCCAGATATTCCAGGATCAGCCCGTTCAGGGTCTTGGGGCCGTCGGTGGGGAGTTTGAGGTGCATGGCGCGGTTCAGCTCCCGCACCGTGGCGCTGCCGTTCACCAGGTAGCTGGTCTCGCTCTCCTTATATATGTCGCGGTTCTGTGCCGCAGGGTCGGTGGTGAACTCGCCTACGATCTCTTCGAGGATATCCTCCAGGGTCACGAGGCCGCGGATATCGCCGTACTCATCCACCACGAGGCCGATGCGCCGTTGGGCGGTCTGGAAGTTGAGCAGCTGGCGTTGCAGCGAAGTACCCGCCGGCACGAAATACACTTCCCGCAATATCTCCCGCAACTCCTCCTTACCCGGGTCCTCCTGGGAGAGCAGGTGCAGCACCTGGCGGGCGTGCACGAAGCCCAGCACCTTGTCTACATCACCCTCGTACACGGGCAGGCGCGTGTGCTGGCTGCTGTAGAGCTGCATGCGGATGTCGTCCCATTCCTGCTCGATGTCGATGCCGGTGATCTCGTTACGCGGCACCATGATGTCCTCGACCGCGATCTTCTCCAAGTCCAGGATGCTGAGCAGCATGCGCTGATGGCGCTTGGGGATGAGCCCACCGGCCTCGGTCACCACGCTGCGCAGCTCCTCGCTGCTCATGGAATGCAGCGGCATGGCACCGCTCCTCACTCCCATGAGGTGCAAGAGACCGTTGGTGAATAGGTTCACCGCCGCGATCAGCGGCGAGAACAGCCGGAGCAGAGGCACGTAGATGAATGCAGTGGGGAAGCCGAAGCGCTCCGGATACAGCGCCGCGAGCGTCTTGGGCGTGATCTCCGAGAAGATCAGGATGCACAGGATCAGCACGCCGCCGGCGATGGCTAAGGCGCTGTCGCCGCCGATGCGCAGCGCGATGAGGGTCGTGATGGAGGTCGCCACCACGTTGGAGAGGGTGTCGCCGAGGCGCATGAGGCCGATGAGCCGGTCTGGGCGGCGCAACAGTTTTTCCGCCACAACCGCGCCGCGATGGCCCGCTCGTGCCAGATGGCGCAAGCGGTAACGGTTGAGGCTCATGAGTGCGGTCTCGGAGCCGGCGAAGAACGCCGAACACAGGAGACACAGGGCCACCACGCCGAAGAGATACAGCAAGGGGATGTGGTTCACGGGCGTCTGCCCGACGGCATCGGGTATCGGAGCGGCGGACGCCTCAAGGCATGAGTCCCCAGTGCCGGCCGAGGATCAGCTCCAGCACCAGCTTGCTGCCGAAGTAAGCGAGCATCAGCGAGACGAAGCCGGCGAGGGTCCAGCGGATGGCGGTGCGTCCGCGCCAGCCGAAACGCCAGCGCCCCCACAGGAGCACTGCGAACACCAGCCAGGCGAGCCCCGAGAGGATCGCCTTGTGCGCCAGGTGCTGCACCATGAAGTTGTGCACGAAGATGAGGCCGGTGAAGAGCGAGAGCGTGAGCAGGATGAAACCCGCGGCGATGAGCTGGAACAGGAAGCGCTCCATCTCCTGCAGCGGCGGCAGTGTGCTCAAGAGGCCGCCGGCGCTGCCGCGGCGCAGGCGTCGCTCCTGTAGCGCCAGCACCACTGCTTGCAACGCGGCCACGCTCAGCAGGCTGTAGGCGAGCAGGGAGAACAGGATGTGGGTGTCCAGCGGCCAGTTGCCGCCGTGCAGCAGCAGCACGTCGCTCGTCAGCGTCTCGGCCAGGAGGATGCTCGCGCCGGCCAGGGGGAACAGCACCAGCCCCAGGTTCTCGAAGGAGGGTTTCACGAAGGCGGCCAGCGCGATCAGTGCCACCAGGAGACCCACCAACGCCAGAGCGTTGAAGAAACCGAGATCCATGCCCTGGCCGCTGAAGATGGCCGCGTAGAGCGCGATGCCATGCAGCAGCACAGCGGCCAGCGCCGCGCTCAGGATGAAGCTGCGGCGCTCCCGCAGGAACAGCGGGCCCCGGCCGAGCAGGCGCGACAACAGCCCCAGCGCCGCCAAGAGGTAGAGCGCGAGTGCGAGGGTGGCGGCTCCGATCAAGAGATGCATAGGGTGGTATCAGCCGGGTTCTTAGGCGCTATTCATCATCGCACAGCCCGTGTCCCCGGTGAAGGACCGCGAAAACCGCCTGTGTTAAGCTTTCGAGCAAGGGAGGCGCCGGTCGGCGGCAGGGTCCAGCTCCATGCGCATCAAGATCCTGGGTTGCAGCGGCGGCATCGGTGCAGGACTGCGCACCACCTCGTTGCTCGTGGACAAAGACACCCTGATCGATGCCGGCACCGGCATCGGCGACCTCACGCTGGACGAGATGCGTCACATCCGGCACGTGTTCCTGACCCATTCCCATCTGGATCACACCGGCGGCTTGCCGCTCCTCATCGACACCATCTTCGATCACCTCAAGACGCCGCTCACGGTGTATGGCCGTGCCGAGACCCTCGAGGCCGTGCAGAAGCACATCTTCAACTGGATCATGTGGCCGGATTTCGCCGAGCTGCCCGACAAGCGGGCGCCGGTCCTCAAGTACCAGCCCCTGAAGCTCGGCCAGCGACAGATGGTCGAGGGACGCAGCCTGCATATGGTCGAAGTGAACCACACGGTGCCGGGCGCGGGCTACGTCATCGAGAAGGGCGGCAAAGCCTTCGCTTTCAGCGGCGATACCTTCACCAACGACAGTTTCTGGGCAGCGGTCAACAGCTACCCGCGGATAGACGCGCTCATGGTGGAGACCGCCTTCGCCAACAGCAACCAGAAGCTCGCGGATCTCGCCAAGCATTACTGTCCCAAGACCCTGGCGGCAGATCTCGCCAAGCTGAAGCACGACCCGGACATCTACATCACCCATCTCAAGCCCGGCGCCGAGGATGCGATCTTCGCGGAGATCGTGGCGGCTCTGCCCAAGCGCCGCCTGCACCGCCTCATGGGCGGCGAGGTCTTTGATTTATAATCCCGCCCCAATCTTGCTGAGCCCGTATCACTCTGATGTTTAAAGCCCTGAGCGAACGCTTATCCAGGACTCTGGATGCGGTACGCGGTTCCGGCCGCATGACCGAGCAGAACATCCGTGACGCCTTGCGGGACGTGCGCCTGGCTCTGCTGGAAGCCGACGTGGCGCTCCCGGTGGTGCAGGCCTTCACCGAATCCGCACGCATCCGTGCCCTGGGCGCGGATGTCCTCAAGAGCCTCACACCCGGGCAGGCTTTCATCAAAGTGGTGCATGAGGAATTGCTGCGCACCATGGGTGAGGCCGCGCCTCTCGACCTCAACGCCGCGCCGCCGGTGGTCATCCTGCTCGCTGGCCTGCAGGGCGCCGGCAAGACCACCACCGCCGCCAAGCTCGCCCGTCACCTCGTGCACCGCGAGCGCAAGAAAGTGCTGCTGGTCAGCACCGACGTCTATCGCCCGGCGGCGCGTGAGCAGCTGGAGCGACTCGCGGGCCCGGCGGGCGCCATGTATTTCCCCTCCACGAGCGATGACCCGGTGGCCATCGCCACAGCGGCACTCACCGAAGCGCGGGCGCGTCTCTATGATGTGCTCATCGTGGATACCGCCGGTCGGCAACATGTGGATGCGGAACTCATGGAGGAGGCGCGTCGCATCCACGCAGCAGTCGCGCCACGGGAGACGTTATTCGTGATAGACGCCATGGCGGGGCAGGACGCCGCCAAGGCCGCCACCGAGTTCGGCCAGGCCCTGCCGCTCACGGGCGCCATCCTCACCAAGGCTGACGGCGATGCCCGTGGCGGCGCGGCCCTCTCGGTACGCCAGGTCACCGGCGTGCCCATCAAGTTCATGGGTGTGGGCGAAGACAGCTCCGCCCTGGAAGTGTTCCAGCCGGAGCGGGTGGTGTCCCGCATCCTCGGCATGGGCGACGTGCTCGCCCTGGTGGAGCAGGCGGAACAGAACCTGGACCGGGAGAAGGGCGCCGAACTCGTCAACAAGCTCAAGTCCGGCAAGCGCTTCGACCTCATGGACCTGCGTGCCCAACTGGAGCAGGTGCTCGCCATGGGCGGAGTGGGGGCCATGCTGGATAAGTTGCCGGGCGGGGCCGCCATGGCCGGCAAAACCCAGGGGCAGTTCGGTGAGCGAGAGCTGAAACATCAGATCGCCATCATCAATTCCATGACCCCGAAAGAGAGAGCCAAGCCGGACGTGATCAACGGCTCCCGCCGGCGGCGCATCGCCCAAGGGTCCGGCACCCAGGTCCAGGAAGTGAACCGGCTCCTGAAGCAGTACGACCAGATAGCCCAGGTCATGAAGCAGATGGCTGGTGGGGGGATGGCCAAGATGCTGAGGGGGATGAAGGGAAGGCTGCCTCCCGGCTTCGGCCCACGTTAAGCACCTGGCAGGCCCTTTTCCCGGGGTTTTACTCGGAATCCCTCGGTTTCAAGGCTCTAAAACCTACGTAACCCCTTCACTTTTCTTAAAATTCCCGTAAAATACCCTGCTGTTTTACCTACGGGCGGCCATGGGGCGGCCCCACGTTTTTTTAGAGGATCCGATATTCCATGGTGACCATACGTTTGAGCCGCGGCGGCGCCAAGAAGCGCCCCTTCTATCATCTGGTGGCGACCGACAAGCGCAACGCGCGCGACGGCCGTTACATCGAGCGTCTCGGTTTCTACAATCCTCTGGCTGCGAGCCATGAGGAGACGCTGCGCGTGGACGCGGAGCGCATGAAGCACTGGCTCTCGAAGGGCGCGCAGCCCTCGGAGCGTGTGCAGTACCTGCTCAAGGAGCACAAGGTCGCTCTGTAAGCCCGCATGAGCGGTGAGCCCCAGCGTATCGTCATCGGCAAGATCGGGGGGCTGTTCGGTATCAAGGGCTGGGTCAAGCTCCTGTCCTTCACCGAACCGCGCGACAAGATCGTCGACTACCGCACCTGGCAGCTCAAGCTCAGTGACGGATGGCGCGAATGGAAAGTGGCCGAGGGCCACGCCCACGGCAAAGGAGTGATCGCCCGACTCGAGGGCATCACCGACCCGGACCAGGCAGCCCAGGTGCTCGGTGCTGAGATAGCCGTGTTGCGCAGCCAGCTCGGCAAGACCCGGCCCGGCCAGTATTACTGGATGGACCTGGTGGGATTGGACGTGCAGCTCGACGGGGGCCGCTCCCTCGGCACGGTCGAAGGTTTGATGGCCACCGGCGCGAACGACGTGCTGGTGGTGAAAGGAGAACGGGAACGCCTCATCCCGTTCATCCATGGCCAGGTCATCAAGCACGTGGATCTTGACAAGCGCGTGATCCAGGTGGACTGGGACCCCGATTTTTGAAGAGGCGGTTGTGAACATACAAGTCGTCACGCTTTTCCCGGAGATGGTGCAGAGCCTGCTCCAGTTCGGCGTGACGGGACGCGCGGTGGAGCGCGGCCTGCTCGAGGTAGGGACCTGCAATCCGCGGGACCACGCCAGCGACAGGCACAAGACCGTGGACGACCGGCCTTACGGCGGCGGCCCGGGGATGGTGATGAAGGTCGAGACCCTGCGCGCGGCGATACACGCGGCGAAGGCTCGAACCGGCGATGGGGCCAAGGTCATCTACCTCAGCCCGCAAGGCCGGCCCCTGGACCAAGACGGTGTGCGCGGACTCGCAGAGCGCGCCGGGATGGTGCTGGTGGCGGGGCGCTACGAAGGTGTGGATGAACGCCTGATCGAGACCGAGGTGGACGAAGAGTGGTCCATCGGCGATTACGTGCTGTCCGGCGGTGAGCTGGCGGCGATGGTGATGATAGACGGCATCGCGCGTCTCATCCCAGGGGCCCTGAACGACGAGGAGTCGGCGGCCCAGGACTCGTTCATGAACGGGTTGCTGGATTGCCCGCACTACACGCGGCCCGAGGAGATAGACGGCCGGCGCGTGCCGGAGGTGCTGCTCTCCGGCGACCATGCGGCCATACGCCGCTGGCGCATGCAGCAGATGCTGGGGCGGACCTGGCAGCGGCGCCCGGACCTCTTGCAGGGTCTCGCGCTGAGTACGGAACAGGAACAGTTGCTCGCGGATTTCATCCGTGCGCAGGGTGTAAGTGAATAACGGTCTTTGCACAAAGGTATGCAGTCATGAACAAGATCATCCAGGCAGTGGAACAGGCCCAGCTGAAAGACATCCCGGCGTTCGAGCCGGGTGACACCGTGGTGGTGCAGGTCAAGGTGAAGGACGGCGAGCGCGAGCGCCTGCAAGCCTTCGAAGGCCTGGTCATCGCCATGAAGCACCGCGGCCTCAACTCCTCCTTCACCGTGCGCAAGATGTCCCACGGCGAGGGTGTCGAGCGCACCTTCCAGACCCACAGCCCCGGCATCGGCGGCATCGAAGTGAAGCGCAAGGGCGACGTGCGCCGCGCCAAGCTCTATTACCTGCGTGATCTCGCCGGTAAGGCCGCACGAATCCGCGAAAAGGTGTAAACCCAAGCGGGTCGGATGTCCTTATGAGAAACGGGCGCCCAGGCGCCCGTTTTTTTCATCAGTGGACCGATGCAGAAACACACACGCATAACCACCGTCCTGTGCCTCGCCGTCTTCCTGCTGGCGGGTGCGGCCGCGTGGTCCAAGCCCCCGGCGAAGAAGCACAAGACCAGGCCGCCCGCAGCGGTGTCCAAGGCAACGGTACCGGCCACGGCTACCACAGCGGCGCCTGCCGCCATCACTCTCGGACCGCCGCCGGATCCCACTCTCATCACCCTCGCCACCGTGAGCGGCATGGCCTCTGCCGGCGCGCCCAGGCTCGCCATGCAGCTCATGGACGAGCACCAGCCGGATTTCGCCGCGGATGCGGTGGGCTGGATGAGCTGGGAGCGGGAGCGCATCTATATATACCAGTCCGGCGGGGACTGGCAGGCGGTGATCGAGAGGGCCAAGCACCTGCCCGGTGATGCAGGCGCGGACTTCCGCGCCTGGGAGGAGATGCAGGCGGCGGATGCCTGGCTGCACCTCAACGATGCCGCGAAAGCCCGGGCACTGCTCCTGCCCCTGGTGTGGGATGGTGCCGCACCGCCGGATGACCAGGAGCTCTCGGTATTGCGCCGCCTGCTCATCCGCAGTTATATCGCCGCCGGCCGACTGGACGATGCCCGCACTGCGGTCATCCGTTATCGCCAGGATTACCCCAAGGACAGCGGTGATTGGCCGCTCCTGGAAGCGCGTCTGTTCCTCAAGACCCAGCAGCCTGAGTCGGCCCTCGACGTCTTGCAGGATGTGAAGGGTCCTGAGGCAGACATGCTGGCCTTGCTCGCCTCACTGCGCGCCGGTGAGATGGAGGCATCTGATGCGCTCGCCCAGGCAGTCAAGATAGGCAGCGATAGCGCTGCGAGTGAGAGCGAGCGGGTACATGCCTGGGTGATCGCCGCAGAAGCGGCGGACGACCTCAAGAACCCGGCAGCGCGCATCAGCGCCATGCAGGACGGCCTCGGCCTCCAGGCGGGCCTCCTGGATCAGGACGATATCTTCAAGCTCACGCCTGACATGCTGTGGGATGCCTACGTGGCTTACGGCGAGGAGCTCGGCAACGAATTGCAGTTGGTGGTGGGCGACGACCAGGCCTGGTTCCTGGCCGCGTCCAACCGCTTCGATACCGATCCGATACGCGCCGCGGCGTTGTTCACTGTGGTGGCCTATCACACCACCGATCCGCAGCAGGCGGGCGTGGCCCAGTGGCAGTTCGCCGCGCTCATCCAGAAGCAGAGGTTGGGCGACGTGGTGTTACGCCGTCTGTATCTCGATTCCTCGCGCTTCAAGGCTGTCGCCGGCATCCCGGCGGATGTGCGTTATCTCCTGGTGGACGATGTGCTGGAGATACCCGACATCGGCCTGGCTTCAGAACTCATGCAGGGCCTGGATACGCCGCCGCCCGATACCAGCGCCGACGCCTGGCAGCTGAAGCGGGCCCATGTGTTCATCCTGGGTGGCAACCCGGATGCCGGTGTCGCGGCGCTCAAGCAACTGCTCTCCGCGAAGCAGGCGGTCCCCGTAGCCGCCACCGGCGCGGGGGCCAAGGCCGCCGCACAAGCCGCGGCGCCCGTGGACCCGGACGAAGTCCTGCAGGTGCTGTTCGATCTCCAGACCCTGCACCGGGACAAGGACGCCATCCCCTTCTTCGAAGCCCTGCTCAAGATGCCGCTGCAAGCTGAGCAGCGCCGCCAGATGCTCTACTGGACCGCGGACTCCCATAAGGCCCTGGGTGAATACCTCAAGGCGGCGGAGTTGTATCTGCGCTCCGCCCTGTTGCTGGATCCTTATGCCATGGATCAATGGGCTCAGACCGCCCGTTACCAGGCGGCGCAGATGCTGGCCAAGGGCGGCTATATCGACGACGCGCGCAACCTATATAAGGGGCTGCTGAACGCCACCCGGGATCCCTCCCAGCAGGCGGTGTTGCAACATGATCTGCAACAGTTGCTGCTGATGACGAACAAACCCGGCGGCGAGCTGCATTGAGTGAGACCGCTCAACATATAAAGATGGCTCTGCCGATGATGTGTGATCCTGTCCGTGACGGAGAATAAAGATGCATCACCTCGTTCTCTTCGCTATATACACCGTCCTGCTGCTGGCGGCTGTCTTAGCCGCCGTGGCTGCCAACAAGCCCCCGACACCGTTTACGAGGATTGGATCGGTATTCGCGCAAGTAGTGGCCTGGACGTGGGGTCTTTTGCTCACCATTGGCGGCTTGGCTCTTCTTATTCATGAAGGGCCATGGCCGATCACAAACGGCTGGTTCGCAATGTCTTCCGGTGTGGCAGCTTGCCCTTTAACCGCCTGGCTGCTGAAGAGATACGCAAATATCAAGATTCCCCTCGGGGTCCAACTTGCGATAGCGCTGCTCATTTCCATTGCGGGGCGTATCGCCGTGGTACTCGTGCTTCACCGGCCGTTTCTTCCCGAATGCGCGGGGAGCTGCTGGTAAGTCGTCGAATGGTCGACATTAGCCGCATCTGCTGTCGGCCAAATGCGGACATGGACAGTTAAACAATGCTCGAACGCGACAGCCTGAAAGCTTTGGACGAAGCTCTTGCCGTACTAGAGCAAGGCTTCGCTGACATGGTGAGGCCGGTGATTTCATGGACATGCCGGGTGGCATGACCATCCGGCCGAACGGGCAGGCAAGGGCCAGTCGCATGCGACTGGCGGGCAGCCAGGGATGGATGCCCCGGACCGGGAGCGAAGTGGGGACTGCGCAGTGAGCGGCCTGCCCTGTGCTGCGGTCGAAGCAGGATGCGAAGATCGGGAGCTGGCCGTTAGGCCAGCCAGAATCTTATTCGAAGGATCTCTATAGATGAGTGTTCTCGAACGTGAAAGCCTTAAGATCCTCGATGAAGCTCTCTCGGAACTAGAGAAGAGTTTCTCTGCTATGCCTCCCTTCAAGCCGGCGCCGCTACCGGCTGGTGCGCGCGAAGTCCTGCTCGAGACCGCCCGGCGTATGCAGGATAACTATCCCTATCCGCATCCTTTATATGCGGGCCAGATGCTGAAGCCGCCCCATGCCATGGCGCGGCTCGCGTACATGCTCGCCCTCTGGATCAACCCCAACAACCATGCCCTCGACGGTGGCCGCGCCAGTTCCGCCCTGGAACGGGAAGCGGTCGCTGAGATCGCTAAGATGTTCGGCTATGGCGAGCATCTGGGGCATCTCTCGGCCAGCGGTACCATCGCGAACCTGGAAGCCTTGTGGGTGGCCCGTCATGCGAGACCGGCAGGTCTGGTGCTCGCTTCCTCCCAGGCCCATTACACCCACGCACGCATGTGCGAAGTGCTGGGGATGCCGTTCAAGAGCGTACCGGTGGACGGCGCCGGCCGCATGGACATGGACGCTCTCGAAGACCTGCTCAAGCGCGAGAAAGTCTCCACCGTGGTGGCGACCCTCGGCAACACCGCCTTGGGCGCGGTGGATCCGCTGCACGAGATACTCAAGCTACGGGACAAGCACGGTTTCCGGGTGCATGTGGATGCGGCCTACGGCGGTTACTTCATCCTGGCGGATAACTTAGGCGCAGGCGCCCGGGCCGCGTATGACTCTGTGTCCCAGGCAGACTCCATCGTGGTGGACCCTCACAAGCACGGTCTGCAGCCCTATGGTTGCGGTTGCGTGCTGTTCCGCGATCCCGCCGTGGGTCGCTACTACAAGCACGATTCGCCTTATACCTATTTCACTTCCACGGAATTGCACTTGGGCGAGATCAGCCTGGAATGTTCCCGGGCGGGCGCTGCGGCGGTGGCCCTGTGGGCCACCCAGAAGCTCTTGCCCATGATCCCTGGTGGCGAGTTCGCCAAAGGCCTGGCCGCCGGACGCGCCGCCGCGCTGGGATTGCATCAGGCCCTGGTCCGGGACAGCAGGCAACTGCCGGGCCTCCCACCGGAACTGGATATCGTGGTGTGGACCCTGGCAGCCACGGGCCGCAAGCAGGCGGGGGAGCGGGCGCAAGCTGTGTTCGATGCCGCCGCCCGGCGGCATCTGCATCTCGCGCTGCTCAAGGTGCCGGATGCGTTGGCCAAAGCTTGGTGGCCCGGGCTCAAGGCCGATGCGGAATCCGTCACGGCCTTGCGCTCCTGTCTAATGAAACCTGAGCACAAGGAATGGCTGCCCAGGATACTTGAGATACTTGATACGTCATGTAATGACGTCCTGGCGCATAATTAAACCTGCCGGAAGATGATTTCCGGCGGACATCCAGTAAAGGATCATCGAGAACCATGAGCGAAAAGAACTTCTTCGTGCATATCTTTGGCGGCATGTGGCGGGTGTGGGATTTCCTCTGCCGTGCGGTGATCAACGCGGTCATCACCGTCATCGTCCTCTTGTTAATGTTGGGCGCCTTCGGTGCCCGCCATATCATCATGCCTTCCTCGGCAGCGCTGGTGGTGGATCTGCAGGGCAGCCTGGTGGAGCAGTTCTCCGGCGATCCCACCGAGCGCGCCATCAACCGGCTCCTGGGCCAGAAGCAGCAGCCCCAGACGCGCTTGCGCGACGTGGTGGGGGCCATAGACAAGGCGCGGGACGATGGCCGCATCAAGGCCCTGGTGCTGGAGACCGATGAGATGCAGGGCGCCGGTATGGAGCAGCTGCAATACATCGCCCATGCGCTGCGGGATTTCGAGAAGAGCGGCAAGCCGGTGTACGCCCTGGGCGATTCCTACGACCAGGCCCAGTATTATCTGGCCTCCATGGCCGATGTGGTCTTCATCCATCCCCAGGGCGAAGTGTTCCTGCGGGGCTTCGGCGTCTATCAGCCGTATTTCAAGGATGCCCTGGACAAGCTGGGTGTCGATTGGAACGTGTTCCGGGTGGGCAAGTACAAGTCGGCGGTGGAACCTTTCATCCGCAACGACATGTCGCCCGACGCCCGGGAGGATTACACCGGCCTGCTCGATTCGCTCTGGACCGATTACCAGGCGCAAGTGACCCAGGCACGCAAGCTTCCGGGCGACAGCATCAAGAACTACATAGACGGCCTGCCGGCGAATCTCGCCGCAGTGGGCGGCGACGGCGCCAAACTCGCCCTCGACGCCAGGCTGGTGGACAAGATCGCCGATCATGATCAGATGGAAGACGCGGTGGCGAGGGTGGTGGGCCGTGCCAACCACAGTTTCCGCGGCGTCGAATACCGGCAGTATCTGGATGCGGTGGACGGCGACGGGCATGGCCCCGGTGCAAGCGGCGGCAAGGTAGGCGTGGTGGTGGCCGAAGGCGACATCATGGACGGTGACCAGCCCCCCGGCAGCATCGGCGGCGATTCCACTTCCGAGTTGATCCGCGAAGCCCGTTACGATGATTCCATCAAGGCCCTGGTGCTACGGGTGGATAGCCCCGGCGGCAGCTCCTTCGCCTCCGACCTCATCCTGCGGGAGATCGAACTCACCAAGGAAGCCGGCAAGCCCGTGGTGGTCTCCATGGGAGACGTGGCAGCCTCGGGTGGTTATTGGATCTCCATGGCTGGCGACAAGATCTATGCGAGCCGCTCTACCATCACCGGATCCATAGGCATCTTCGGCATGCTGCCCACCTTCCAGGACAGCTTGAGCAAGATCGGCGTGCATACCGACGGTGTCGGCACCACCAAACTCAGCGATGCCTTCGATGTCACCCGGCCCATGGCGCCGGAGATGAAGCAGGCTTTCCAGCTCACCATCGACCACGGCTACCAGGAGTT
Source organism: Gammaproteobacteria bacterium (assembly GCA_036000105.1). GTDB lineage: Bacteria > Pseudomonadota > Gammaproteobacteria > Natronospirales > REEB76 > DASUBN01. The sequence continues at coordinate 17,133 of DASYGE010000001.1, read as the reverse complement.
CATCACCAAGGTGGCCAAGCACCGGCATATGAAAGTGGATGATGTGGATGCCATCGCCCAGGGGCGGGTGTGGGCGGGCAGCGATGCCAAACGCCTTGGCCTCGTGGACGCCTATGGCGACCTGGACGACGCGGTGGCAGAGGCCGCCAAGCTCGCGGACATGGGCAACCGCTACTCGGTGGATTACATCGAGAAGCAACCCAGTTTCCTGGAGCGGGCCCTCACCAGCATGGCGGACGATTCCGACACCGCGCTCAGCGGTTTCAGGCTGCCGGCTGCGGCCGCCCTGCCGCCCTGGTACGCCGGGCTCATGCGGCTGGCCGGCTCCCTCGCCGTATTCGACGATCCGCACGGGATCTATGCCTATTGTTTCTGCGATGTGCGCTGATACACCCGCGTCCGTCGCGGCACGAGGAGCAGGCAAGTGCGCTGTCTGGTGATTGAAGATGAAGCGACCACCGCCGATTACATCCGCAAGGGGCTGGAGGAGGGCGGCCACAGCGCCGTGTTATGTGGCGACGGTGGCGAAGCCCTGCGTCTCGGCGTCGGTGGACAGTGGGACATCATCATATTGGACCGCATGTTGCCGGGCGGCGCGGATGGGCTTTCGATACTCAAGTCCGTGCGCGACGCCGGCAATGCCACACCGGTACTGATCCTGAGCGCGCTGGCCAGCCTGGACGAGCGGGTGCGGGGCTTGCGCGATGGCGCCGACGATTACCTCACCAAGCCTTTCGCCTTCTCCGAGCTCTTGGCGCGCATCGAGGCTCTCACGCGACGTTTCAAGAAACAGGCCGTCGAGCCGGAGCTACGGATCGCGGATTTGTGCATGGATCTCGTCAAACGCAAGGTCGAGCGCGCGGGAAGACCGATCACGCTCAGGCCGCGGGAGTTCCGTCTGCTGGAGTTCATGGTGCGGCATCAGGGCCAGGTGATCACCCGCACCATGCTGCTCGAATCGGTGTGGGATTGCCATTTCGATCCAGGCACCAATATCATCGACGTGCAGATCAGCCGCCTGCGCAACAAGATAGACAAGGACTTCTCTCCGTCCTTGCTGCATACCTTGCGCGGCGAGGGTTATACGATCCGCATCCCATGATCAGGTTATGGGCTTCGCTCACCTTCCGCATCGCGCTCCTGTACGGCGTGCTGATGATGGCCTCCCTGGCGGTGATATCCGCGGTGTTCTATTACGGCACCGTGGTGGTGCAGGCCCGAGACATAGACCGCAACCTTGAGGAAGGTGCCCAGTCACTCAGCGGCAGCTATAAGACTCATGGACGCGCCGGGCTGCAGAAAGAGATCGAGCAGCTCCTGGACGACGGCATCAACCAGGATACGGAGGTCTATCTGCTGCTGGACCCGCAGGGCCACAAGCTAGCCGGTAACCTCATCGATTGGCAGGCGGACGCCGCGCCGCTGGACACGCTGGTGACCGAGTCGGTCCAGCGTTACGGCCGGCCTTCCCTGAGCCGGCTCCTGTGGCACCACCTACCCGATGGCGCGACCCTGGTGGTGGGGCGTGATCTGCACGACAAGCAGCGGATCAGGTCGCTGGTATGGCGTTCGCTGGCGGTGGGTGGCGGCATCGCCCTGCTGCTCATCTTCGCCGGCGCACTGCTCTTCCGGCGTCAGTTCGCCCGGAACCTCTCCGTGATACGGCGCACGGCTCTCGAGGTACAGTCCGGCAACCTGAGCCAGCGCATCCCGGTGACGCCGGCCGAGGATGAATTCACGCGCCTGAGCCGCGACATCAACCACATGCTGGATCGCATCGAGCAGCTGATGGACGGCGTCCGCCACGTCTCCAATACCATCGCCCACAACCTGCGCACGCCCCTGGGCAGGACCCGCGCCCAACTTGAGGAAGCCCTGCGGCATCACCGGGATGCGACGCCGGTCTCCGAGGCCGCCGCCGCCGCCATCCAGGACATAGATGCATTGATCCTGGTGTTCGAGAGGTTGCTGCAGATCGCCGAGGCGGAATCCGGTGCCCGCCGCCGGCCTTTCGAGGCTGTGGACCTGCGGACGGTGGTCACGGATGTGGTGGAACTCTACGACGCCATGGCCGAGACCCGTGACATGGCACTGTCCGCCGAGATGGATGATGAAACTTCGGTGCTGGGAGACCGGCATCTCCTGTCCGCTGCGCTGGCCAACCTCGTCGAGAACGCCATCAAATATGCCGATGGCTCCCCGACCATCCGGGTCAGCGTGCGCGAAGAGCCGGCTCACGTGATCATCGAAGTCGAAGACCATGGTCCGGGGATACCGGCGGACGCCATCCCCAGGGTCACGGAGCGGTTCTACCGCCTCGAATCCCGTGTGCCGGGCAGCGGTCTCGGTCTCTCCATCGTCACGGCCATCGCAAACATGCATCGTGGGACCTTGCGGCTGGACGATGCCGCGCCGGGCCTGCGTGCCCGCATCATCCTGCCGCGTGAGGGGGCTGACGCCCTGCCGGATAGCGGCATCCGCATTTGAAGGCCCAGATCGGGCTGTAACACTTTGTTGCAATAGGCTTTACCGAAAATATTCCGTCAACTCTGGCTATGACCCGCCGTTATATACAGCGTGATACAGGGCAAACCCCAATAAAGCTCGAGGTGACCCGTATGAAGCTCCGCACACAGATTCCCAAGACCCTCATCTTCATCGCGGTCGGCATGGCCTTGGCTTCCGGTGCCATGGCGAAAGACCGCCAGGTTGCCATCCCGTCATCCGTCCATGGCGCTCCCCATGCCGTGCAGCTGGCCGACCGGGATGACCATCACCACCAGCACTTCCCCATCGTGGTCCATCCTGTGGATCACCGTGGCGCGGCGTGGGGCCATGGCGACATCCATCGCTTCCACGATTTCGATTTCGATGACTGGCACCGCGGCCATTGGTCCCATGATTGGCACGACAACCACTTCGGCTGGTGGTGGGTGGTAGGCGGCGCCTGGGTATTCTTCAATGCACCCGTCTATCCATATCCCGACCCCTACGTGCCTTCCACGGTGATCGTGCAACAGGCTCCGCCTCCCGATGCACCGCCCGCCGGCGCGCCGGCACCCGCGTACTGGTACTACTGCGCCTCGGCCCAGAACTATTACCCCTACGTGACCCAGTGCCCTATGGGCTGGGAACAGGTCCCGGCGACGCCGGCCGCCCCGGTGACGACGCCTCCGCCACCGCCGCCCGGCAACCCGCCGCCCCCGCCTCCTGCCTCCGCACCGCCCGCCGGCGATAACGGCACTTGGTGAGCATGGCGATATGGCCCTGGGGCGCATCTGCGCCCCAGGGCCATTCTGTTATCGTTGAGTCGCAGTGAAAAGACTCAAGCACGAAGCGGAGCTGGTGAAGGAGGCGATCCTGGCCGGCGTGAAGTATGCGGAAGACAGGGGTGCTGCCGTGTTCGAACCGACAGACTCGGCGGCCGACAAGATCCTCTACATCTATCGCCTGCTGGTGCACGACAAGCTCATCCAGCCGATGCCGGAAGACCAGGTCTCCCAGCAATCCATGCGCCACAGGCTGGTCATGTGGTATTCCCACCGCCTGCCGAAAGGGCATCGCTTGCTGGAGTAGGCGGTCATCTCACGCCATCCCTGAGTGGCAAAAAAAGAGCGGCGGAGGGGAGGCCCCTCCGCCGCTCGGTCATGTCCTAAGCGTTTACTTGGCCTGCTTGCTCTTCCAGTCCTGGATGGCCTTCAGGGTGTTGGCCACGTGCTGGTCGGGGTTCATGTCGGTGTAGGTGTAGATCACCTTGCCGTCCGGCGTGATCACGTAGGACGTGCGGTTGGCATAGGCCTCGTGGCCCGGCAGCGCGGCGCCGTAGGCCTTGATCACCTTCTCATCCGGATCTGCCGCCACCGCAAACTTGTTGCGACACTCGCTCACCGAGAACTTGTCCAGCTTGTCGATGTGGTCATGGGACACGCCGATCACCGTGGCTCCGAGGGCCGCGTACTTGTCCGTGGCTTCGGCGAAGTCATGGGCTTCGATGGTGCAGCCTTTGGTGAAGGCTTCGGGGTAGAAGTACAGCACCACCGGGCCCTTCTTCAGTGCGTCCGCCAGGTTGTACGTGAATTCCTTGCCGCCCAGGGAGGCTTGGGCGGTGAAATCGGGGGCCTTGTCGCCGACGCCGATGGCTGCAAAGGCGGGCAGGGCGATGAGGGCGAGCAGGGTGGAAAGGTAAAGGGCGTGACGCTTCATGCTTGACTCCTTGGGGATTAAAGGCCGGATATCCAGCTAGGGACCCTCGAGTGCAGGATTTTATTCCCGTTCGGGCTGGGCCGCTTGCCGTTCACGGCTAGGGATATGTCATCTCAAATTCGTCGCTTGCGCTCGCTGCTATCGGACACCACTGCCTCCGCAGGAGGGATTCAGTTCCAGTCCAATACCACTTTTCCGGATTTCCCCGAGCGCATCACGTCGAAACCTTCCTGGAAATCCTTGACCTTGTAGTGATGGGTGAGCACCGGTGTGATGTCGAGGCCGCTCTGCAGCATGCTCACCATCTTGTACCAGGTCTCGAACATCTCGCGGCCGTAGATGCCCTTGAGGAACAGGCCCTTGAAGATCACCTTGTTCCACTCGATGGCCGCATCCGGCGGCAGGATGCCGAGCAGGGCGATCTTGCCGCCGTGGTTCATCACGTCGATCATCTGGCGGAAAGCTTGGGGCACGCCGGACATCTCCAGGCCCACGTCGAAACCTTCCTTCATACCGAGCTCTTCCATCACGCCCTGGAGTTTCTGGTTGGTGACGTTCACGGTGCGGGTGGCGCCGAGCTTCTTGGCCAGCTCCAGGCGGTAGTCGTTCACGTCGGTGATCACCACGTGGCGCGCGCCCACGTGCTTGGCGATGGCCACCGCCATGCAGCCGATGGGGCCGGCGCCGGTGATGAGCACGTCCTCGCCCACCAGGTCGAAAGAGAGGGCGGTATGAGTGGCGTTGCCGAGCGGGTCCAGGAAGGCCGCCACGTCATCGGAGATGTCGTCGGGCAGCGGGAAGGCGTTGACCGCCGGGATGGAGAGGTATTCCGCGAAGCAGCCGGGGCGGTTCACGCCCACGCCCACGGTGTTGCGGCACAGATGCCGGCGTCCGGCCCGGCAGTTGCGGCAATGGCCGCAGGTGATATGGCCTTCGCCTGAGACCCGTTCCCCCACCTTGAAGCCCTGCACTTCGCTGCCGATCTCCGCCACCACGCCCACGAACTCGTGGCCCACGGTCATGGGCACCGGGATGGTCTTCTTGGCCCACTCATCCCAGTTGTATATATGGATGTCGGTGCCACAGATGGCGGTCTTGGCCACCTTGATCAGCAGGTCGTTATGCCCAATCTTCGGCTTCGGCATATCCTGCAACCAAATCCCCTCTTGGGCCTTAGCTTTGACCAATGCTTTCATTGTCTGCCTCGAATTATTTGATCACGCCGAGTTTCTTGCCGAAAGCCGATACACAGTTTTGTCTCGTCCGTCATTCCGGCGAAAGCCGGAATCCAGTTCTAAATAGCTTCCTCACTGTAAACCCTTCTCCCTTCGGAGAGGGGCAGGCTGAGGGTGCTTTACTTGATCACGCCCAGTTGCTTGCCCACTTTGGCAAAAGCGGAAACAGCCTTGTCGATGTGCGCCGGCTCATGGGCCGCAGACATCTGGGTGCGGATGCGGGCCTGGTCCTTGGGCACCACCGGGAAGGAGAAGCCGATCACGTAGATGCCTTCCTTCAGCAGTTCATCGGCCATGGTCTTGGCGAGCTTCGCATCCCCCAGCATCACCGGGATGATGGGGTGATCAGCGCCGCCCAGGGTGAAGCCGAGCTGCTGCATACCGGCGCGGAAACGGCGGCTGTTCTCGTGCACCTTCTTGCGCAGGCTGTCGTCCTTCTCCAGCAGATCCAGCACCTGGATGGAGGTGGCGGCGATGGTGGGGGCGAGGGTGTTGGAGAAGAGGTAGGGGCGGGAGCGTTGCCTCAGCCACTCCACGATCTCCTTGCGGGCCGCGGTGTAGCCGCCCGAAGCGCCACCCAGCGCCTTGCCGAGGGTGCCGGTGAGGATGTCCACCCGGCCCATGACGCCGCGGAACTCATGGCTGCCGCGACCGCCTGCACCCATGAAGCCCACCGCGTGGGAATCGTCCACCATCACGAGGGCATGGTATTTGTCCGCCAGGTCGCACACGCCCTTCAGGTTGGCGATGATGCCGTCCATGGAGAACACGCCGTCGGTGGCGATGAGCTTGTAGCGCACGCCGGCGGCGTCCGCTTCCTTGAGCTTTGCTTCCAGGTCCGCCATGTCGTTGTTGTTGTAGCGGAAGCGCTTGGCCTTGCACAGGCGCACGCCGTCGATGATCGAGGCGTGGTTGAGCGCGTCGCTGATCACCGCATCCTGTTCGTCGAGCAGCGTCTCGAACAGCCCGCCGTTGGCGTCGAAACAGGAACCGTAGAGGATGGTGTCTTCCATCCCGAGGAACGTCGAGAGCCTTGCCTCCAGTTCCTTGTGTACCGTCTGGGTGCCGCAGATGAAGCGCACCGAGGACATGCCGAAGCCGTATTTGGGCAGGGATTCCTGGGCGGCTTTCACCAGGGCCGGGTGGTCCGAGAGCCCCAGGTAGTTGTTGGCGCAGAAGTTCAGCACTTCCGCGCCGCCCGCCACCCGTATCGTCGCCTGCTGGGGCGTGCTGATGACGCGTTCGGTCTTGTAAAGACCCTGCTCATGCAGGGCGGCGGTCTGCTGACCTATATGCTTCAGGAAAGCCTGGTTCAAGGGTGGGCTCCGGGTGAGCAGCGCTAGCTGCGAACGCCCGTGCACGGACAGCACGGGCCGGCCTGCCCGCAAAGCACGATGCGAAGCGGGGGAGGTGGCGGCAGCCACCCAGTTGCTTCGGGTTCGATGCTTAAGCGGATGAAAGTCGGGCGGGATTATAGAGGACTACCTCTCCGCCTAGTGGGGAGGGGCTTCAAAGGACTGGGGAAAGGGCATATTAAGTCATGTCCTTGTTTTAGATAGGTTTTCCCGCTGAGTACCGGAGAATATCGTTCTATTTATCGTTTCTGGTGAAATCTATTTATTAATGAAGTTGTTTTATAAATCAGCAAGTTATATATTAAATATCGTTTCATTAATCGTTTCACAGAGTCGCCATGGCTGACGAGACAGATCTCCTGAATTTGCTTACCCGGCGGGGAGTGATGCCCGCGGGAGAGTTGTGCCGTGCCTTAGGCATAAGCCGCCCGACGCTTTCCCGCATCGTGAGCCGCGATTCAGGCCGCATCCTGCGCCTCGGGCGTGCCCGGGGGGTGCGCTACGGCACCTATCGCACCGTACTCAGCCTGCCTTCGCGTCTGCCGGTATATCGGATCGATGCACAAGGCGAGCCGCATCGGACGGCGACCCTGCACCTCCTGGCAGAAGGGCAACATTGGCTGGAACGGGCAGACGGCCAGGGCGATCTCTTCGCAGGCGTGCCGCCGGTGATGGTGGATATGGCCCCCCAGGGTTACATGGGCCGCAACTTCACCGATCGGAATCCGGATCTGGCACTGCCCAACCTCCTGCGGGATTGGAACGACGATCATCGCATCATCGCTACTGCACGTCGCGGCGAAGACTGCTTGGGCGATCTTATCCTGGGCGACCAATCCCTGGATCAGTTCCTGGCCCGGGACCGCGTGCAGGCCGGGCGGTCCCTTTACCAGATCCTGGTCAAGGAAGCTGCCGTGGGCGGGAACTCCTCCGCTGGCGGCGAGTACCCCAAGTTCACCGCTTGCGTGGAAGGCCGGCAACTCATCGTCAAGTTCACCGCCGGCGATCTCAGCCCATCCGATATGCGTTGGCGTGATCTGCTGGTATGTGAATCGCTGGCGCTGGGCGTGCTGCGCGATGCCGGCATCGACGCCGCCCGGGCGGAGATCGTCGATCAGGGCCGGCGGCGCTTCCTGGAAGTCGAGCGCTTCGACCGGGTGGGCCAGCACGGCCGCCGCGGCTTCCTCACGGCCGGCCCCCTGGACGATGATCTCTATGGCAAGCGTGACAGTTGGCCCGCCTTCGCCGGGCGGTTGTTCCATGATGGCCTGCTCTCCGCGGCCGATGCGCAGAGGGTCCGGCTCGTGGATGCCTATGGCCAGCTCATCGCGAACAATGACCGGCACTTCGGCAACTTGGGCTTCTATGGAGATGGGTTGCAGCAGCGTCCCAACCTTATCCTTGCACCGGTGTATGACATGCTGCCCATGGCCTTGTCGCCCCGGAGTGGTATCGTTCCGGATGCGCCAGCAGCCCCGCCAAACCCCCGGGCCGAGACTTTCGAGGTCTGGGGTGAAGCCGAACGACTGGCAGGGGAGTTCTGGCGGCGGGTAAGCGCTGATCAGCGTATCAGTGCGGAGTTCCGTGCTGTGGTGGCGAAACCGGCTGGTTAAGCGGCATCTGGTGTTCAAGCAGGGAATGTAGCTATGGCACAACCTCTCTCACCCAACGAGATCCGTGACCGTGCTGATTGCGGATCTGGCCAACCTCTACCTGTTGAGCCGCGACGCGGCCGCCGCCAAGCCACTGGCCGCCTGCGCCTCAAGCAGTACGCGCCATTCATCCTGAGTCTGCCTCTTCATGGCCGCGACCCTGACCTGAGAAAACGGCCACGTTAAACGCGCATCGAGAGACTGGATAGGGCGTGGTTAATTGAGCGCTTACGTTCTACCTACAGACATTCCAGCAGGCCACGACATTCAAGACAACACAGCCTAAGGCCCTCCAGGGACCCGCATTTAGACGGGTAGCCGAATTGGCCGATGAAGGCTATTACTCCACGGAGGGGATCGCAGACGAGCTGGAAAGCCTCATTGAAGCCGTCAATGGTTTTGGCGACCTCCCCGGCGCCAGCGACCCCGCCTATCTAGCTGCCACCGCTCAGTGCCTTATAAGCTGCTGACGCAGCGCGCTCAGCTGTGAGATGGGGTCGTTGGTCTGGGGGATGGTGACAGGCTGCAGTCTCTGGACCACGGGAGCAGCGGTGTTGGTCAGGGGCATCGAACCAGGGAAAGAGTCTTGTCGGGCATATAAATTCGGCATACCCTCGAGCGCGATGCCGGAGCCGGTGTTGCCAAAGCTTTGCTCCATCTCTACCGCGCGGAGCGCTAGGCCGTTGGCTATCTGCACCGCATTCATGCCGATGGCTGCGAGCCTTTCTCCATTCGGAAGCCTATCGCCGGTCTTGAACACATCGCTTTTGCCGTTTATCTCCAGGATGGCCCGCGCCACATCCTTGTCGGATGAATAGAACAAGCCCTTGATGCTTATCGCTGCCGCAGCCACGACGGGGGTAGTGGCAGCATCAGCAGCGCTCTGCCCGAACAGATGCGCTGCGGCGATTTTTTCAGCAGAGAAACCTATATCCATGCGTACATGCTGTGTGACAGCTTGTCCCACGATCGGGGTTGCCTTCACTAGGTGCGGCACCATTGACCATATGATCAAGCCCGCACAGAGAGTCAGCAACACCGCTACACCGTGACGTAGCAGCTTTGATTGAAGAAAATCAACGAGATAATCGTTGATGTTTATGTGAAGACTTTTCACAATCGCGATCATCATTGCTCGATTTGCAGGGTAGAGTGGCGAATAAACAACGTGAGATTTAGTGTTCCTAGAGTATTGAATGTCTCTGATGCCTTGCCTATAGTCCATCCCAGGATTCTAAGTACAAAACTCCAGGGACTTCAAGAAGGGAAGGGATCATGCATTCTAAGCCCGCAGCAAAGGATCTGCTCGGCAGGTCTCCCGTGGTTCTTCTCTCCCATAATTCCAGAGCGGAATCGCGTTTCAAGCCGTTCATGGTCAGCGCGGTATTCGCCCTGACCCTGGTAGGCGCCTTCGCCGCCACCGCCGCCCAAAGGGCGATCACGGTCGGGGCGGTAGCGGGCTCGGCCGGCGTCAGCGCCACGGGCGCTGCCACCTACAGCATCCCCATCAGCGTCCCCAGGGGCTCCGGCGGCCTCACGCCGCAGCTCGCGCTCACCTATAACAGCCAGTCGGGCAGCGGCATGGCGGGCTGGGGCTGGACGCTCTCCGGCTTCTCGACCATCGCGCGCTGCAACAGCGCCATCTACGCCGACGGCCAAGCACAGGCTATCCAGCTCACGGCAGGCGACGATTTCTGCCTGGACGGCCAGCGTTTGCGTCTCTTGCCTAGCAGCACTACCACCTACGGTACGGAGATCGAGGGCTTTTCGCTCATCACCTCGTACGCAGATTCCGGTGTAACCGGCGGGCCGGGTCACTTTACCGTCCAGATGAAGGATGGCACGACCTACGAGTACGGCAATACCAGTGATTCCAGGGTGCTTGCCCAGGGCACGACAGTTGCGCGTGTCTGGGGCGTGGACAAGATAACCGACGTCAATGGCAACTACATCACGTTCAGCTACAACCAGGACACCGCCAATGGCGACTACTGGCCGGTAAATGTTTCATATACGGGCAATGGTGCGGTTGCACCGTTGCATGTCATCCAACTCGACTGGACGCCCCTCGCATCTGCAAGCATACAGACCGCCTATGTTGCGGGTTCGCTGGTGAGCGAGACACAGCTATTGAACAAGATCGAGGTCAAATACAACGGCGCTGATGTATTTACCTATGCCCTCAGTTATCAGGCCAACGCTACCGACAACCACAATCTGTTGAACTCCGTCCAAGAATGCGCGGCGGACGGCAATTGTTACAACGCCACCGCGATTACTTGGCAACAGAGCCAGGCCGGCTGGCAGCAGGACACTTCGACCCCGACCACCATCACCGATGCAGCGCACGCCCAGGCGGCGCATCTGATGGACGTGAACGGCGACGGTTTGATGGATCTCGTTTATCCAGCCAAGGTTGGCACCGTCGATCATTGGATGGTGATGTTCGGCGTGGCGGGCGGAGGCTTCGGATCGGCGGTGGATACCGGCGTCGCTGCTGTCAACTACCAATACACGCAAACGCTTGAATTCAACGGCGACGGGAGAGGGGACCTGATTTATCCGAACGCGGGCGTGCCCAATGCGGACAACATGTGGCATGTGTTGCAATCCACGGGCGGCAGCAGCACCAACAATGTATTTACCGATATCTCCACTGCCATCCCTGCCGGTCTTTACCAGGGCGATGCTGTCGTCGCAGATATGAACGGACATGGTCTGGACGATCTTGTGTATTCCGACGGCAGCACTATCTACGTCGCCGCTAACACGGGCGGCGCTTTTTCTGCCGGCCAGGTGCTGGTGCCCCCTTCCGGTTCCACGCAGGATTTCGACATAGGCAGCGTGACCACGAACAACCAGTTCGTAGATTCCACGATGGATTTCGTGGGATCGGGACGCGGCGGCCGGGTGACCCTCGACAGCGTCACCACCTCGTACACCTGCCCTCCGGGCTCGGACCCGGGCTGCAAGCCCAGCAGCAGCACCAGCTACACGTGGTACGCGCTTGCTCCCACGGGAACCCAGGGATCTCTCGGCTACTCCTATGCCGGGTCCATCTCCGTGGGCACCAGCATACTAGGCTGGTCAGTCCCGGCACCGGTGGACATGAATGGCGACGGCTTGAGCGACCTCATGACCAGCATTGCCTCGCCGACCGGCGGATGGACGGATTACTACATCTATCTCAGCACGGGCACGGCGCTGAAGGAGATTGATACCGAAGTCGGCGTCTACGGTCAGGACCCCGTTTTCACCGATTACTACGGCAACGGCCGTCAGGCGATGCTGGTGGACCGCTTCCAGGGTGGCGCCGGTTGGACAGTCGTCAGTCTCAATTACGACCCGACACAACACGCATATATCTCGCAGGCCACCGCCCCCGGTGCTGTCAGCGCGCCTTATGACGGCGGGTACATACAAGGCACGGTCCACGTCGGGGATACGGGTGGCCGTGGGCTCCAAGATCTTGTGTATGCGAGCAACGATAGCGGCACGCTGTACTGGCATTACCGGCTGCACGTGCCCTCCACGCCCGATCTCGTGAGTAGCATCACCGACGGTCTGGGCAACAACTTCAGTCCGCAATACGCGTCGCTCGCCGACAGCGGTGGCGCGTACACCGAAGGCACAGGTGCTTCATGGCCTGTCATGGACGAGATACCTGCGCTCCATGTGGTTAATACATATAGCTTCAACGACGGTGTCGGCGGCACCGCCACGGAGAGCTATGCCTATCAGGGTCTGCGGCAGAACATGACGGGGTACCCAGAGGGTTTTTCCCAGCGCACAGCCACAGACAGCCGTAATAACGTCACGGCGACCGACAATTACGACCAGACCTTCCCGTACATAGGTATGGTGGACAACGCGGCCACGAAACAGAGTAGCGGTACGCCCATCGGCAAAACCGTGAATACTTATCAAAACACGCAACTGGGTGCCACAGGTGCTTTGCGCTATTTCCCCTATGCGTCCCAATCCGTATCCACGGCTTACGACATCGGCACCGGCAGCGCGCTCAAGACCGTCACCACCAAGAACCTTGGTTTCGACTCCTACGGTGATGTGACCGACCAGCTGGCGGACAGCCACGACGTCAATGGCGATACTGATTTCAAGAGCGAGACTGTCACTATCTACACGGATAGCACGAGCCCCTACTGCATCAGTGCACCCCAGCACGTGACCGTCACCAAGACCAATCCGGACGGGGCATCCATGCAGCGGGTCACCGATGCCTCTGTGGGTTTCGATGCCACCCATTGCCGGCCGACACAAGTGATGGTTACCTCAGGCACCGAGAACGACAGCAGCATTGACACCAGCGATGGGTTGTCGCTTACCAGCCAGTATCAGTACGACGCCTTTGGCAACGTCAGCCAGACTACGGTCTCCGGCACCGGCATAACCACCGCCCGTACTACGACGGCGAGTTACGTCAACAACGGCGAGTACCTGGGGGCTACGACCAACCTACTTCACCAGCAGACGAACGCCACCTGGCGCTCGGATCTGGGGTTCCAGACCTCAGCCACCGACGTCAATGGCCATCAGACCATCAATACTCCCGACGGCTTCGGCCGCATGAAGCAGGCGACTCGCCCGGACGGCACGTCGGTGTCGTGGCAATATCTCACTTGCGACACCAGCTGCCCGCCGGTCGGCAACTACATGATCTCCGAGAGCGTACAGAATGCCGGCGCGACCCAGACCCTGAGTCTCGCCACCACGGCTTATGATGACAAGGGCAGGGCGGTCCAGACCCGGAACACCCTCCTGGGCGGCGCCACTTCATACGCCGGCACCGTCTACGACTCCCTGGGCCGGGTCCTGCGAGCGGACCGTCCGCACTTTGCCGGCAACACGATCTATTCGACCTATTACAGAAACTATGACGTTCTGAACCGTGCTGACCAGATCACACAGCCGGCCAACGCTGGCGATACCACGAACAGCGTGGTCACGAGCCTGAGCTATCCGAATTACAGCGGTGGGTACGTGGGTTTCGCAACCGTGTCGAACACGGCTACCGGTACGGGCACCGAGACCACCGCCAAGGTAAGCAATGCCTTGGGTCAGACGGCGGAGATGGTGGACGCCAGCGGCGGCACCACTCTATACAGCTACGATCCCTTCGGCGATCTCGTCGGCGTTACCGCGGCGGATTCGAAGTCCACCGCCATCGCCTACGACGGCCTGGGCAACAAGGTGAAGATGGTGGACCCGGACATGGGCACCTGGACCTATGGCTACGATGCCCTGGGCGAGTTACTCACTCAAGTGGACGCCAAGGGCCAGAAGATCGTGCAGACTTACGACGTCCTCGGCCGTCCCAGCACACGCACCGACTACAACGGCACGGGCGGCCAGACCGCGGCCGACAATTGGGCTTACGACACCGCCACGAACGGCATAGGGCTCCCGGCCTCGGTGAGCGACAACACGGGTTACCAGAAGGCTTTCAGTTACGACAGCCTGAGCCGCCCGAGCGCGCTGGACACTACCGTCAACGGCACCGATTATCAGGTGTCCACCACCTACGACAGCTTCGGCCGGGTCGCCACGCTGAGCTATCCGGTCTCCGCCACACCGGCCCCAGCGCTCCCGGTGGCCAAGCCCGTGGCAACGCCCACGCAACTCGTAGGCGGCGGCACCCTGACGCTCGATGGCAGTACCTCCACGGACCCTAGCGGTGACCCGTTGCAGTTCGCCTGGTCTGTCGTGTCCCAGCCCACGGGTTCCAATGTGTCCATTTTGAATCCCAGTGCAAAAACCACGAGCGTGGTCTTGAGTCAGGGCGGCAGCTACACCTTCCAACTGGTGGTGAGCGATGCCAACGCTTCCAGCACCCCTGTGAACGTCAGCGCCTCGGTGGTAACCCCCAGCTCGCCCACCAATGTGGGCCTCTCGCCCAATCCCAGCAACAACGGCAGCTACACCCTGTCTTGGACGGCGCCGGGCGGCGGCGTGGGCGTCAGCGGCTACTACGTGTACGAATCCGTAAACGGCGGCAGCTTCACAAACATCACTCCCACAGGCATCACCACCACCTCTTATCCCCTGAGTGGCAAGAGCAATGGCAGTTACAAGTACTACGTCATCGCCTACAACAGCATCGGCCCGGGAGCGGCCAGCAGCACCGTGACGGAGGCTGTCAATCTCCCACCGGGGGCACCCACTGGTCTTGGCGCCGGCTCAAGCCCGAATCCATCTGGCAACGTCAATCTAGTTTGGACCGTCCCGGCGAGTGGCATCGTCACCGGTTACCAGGTCTATCGCTCCACGGGCGGGGGCTATACGCAGATAGGCACAAGTGCGACGAACAGCTATTCGGACAACGGTCTGTCCGATGGCAACTATTGGTACTACGTCATTGCCTGCAACACGGCCGCTGCCTGTAATTCGACGGCCACCAACACCGCTGGCATCCAGGTGCTGCATTACCCCGGTGCGCCAAGCCTGGCGGTGAACTTTACGGTCATCACGTCGGGCGGCACGATAACGCTGAGCTGGTCGACGCCGAGCGGTACGGTAACTTCGTACAAGCTGCAGCGTTACAGCACCAACACGGGGGCCTACACCTATCCCTACACAGGCATGGGTACCTCATTTAGTCAGCAAATGACCGTGGTCGATTATGTCGATTACACGGTAGAGGCCTGCAATAACAATGGCAACGACTGCACTTGGAGCAATACGGTAGAAGTGCAGGTGCAGTCCAGCGGCGGCGGCTGCGGGAAGGGTTGCTACGCACCGGTGAAGGCGGGTCCGACTGCCTCGCCCACGAGCAGCGGAAGTTCGTCCACCCAGCCAGCGCCTGCACCGACTACTTCTTCTCCGCCCGTGGGCGTCATCCAGAGTCTGCCGAGTTCCTTCCAAGAGGAAGGCGGCAGAGCGTTGGTTGGACAAGAACCACGGGAGTCGTCGCACGGCCTACTCCATCCAGCGGTAACATCGCGCGACATCAGCGTGCTCACTGCCTTGAGCGAGGAGCGTCAGCGCTTTACGCCCGTCGCGCTGCAGCCCTCTGAGGCGGAGATGCAGGCCGCCGCCACCCGCCGCGAGGAAGCGGGCTTGCCTTCGCTGTTGCCGCCGGTGGCAGCGAGCGACGTCGCCGCTTGGGAAATAGCTCGCCCGGACCGCGCGCCCGGCGCTCCCGACTTCGCTCCCCCGGTGTATATCGCTTGGAGCGGAGCCAAGGTGAAACCGGCGACCAATCCACCGTACCGGTTCACCCTGCAATACCTCTACGACGCCAGCAATGGCGCCCTCACGGGCATCGCCAACCAGGCGGATGGATTCATCTATTGGCAGGCGGCGACCGGTAGCGGCAGCGCGCCGGTGGACGCCTTCGGTCATCTGTTGGCCTATACAGATGGCAACAATGTCAGCACGGTGCTGAGTTACGACCAGGCCACCGGGGCGGTGACCGGCATAGGCTCCGGTATCGGCCAGTCCAGCGCCGTGCAGCAGCTTACCTATAGCTGGGACGGTTTCGGCAATCTGAGCAAGCGCTACGACGCCAACCAAAACCTCACCGAGAATTTCACCTATGACGCGCTCAACCGCGTCCTGACTTCGAGCGTCACCAATCCGGGCAACAACGGCCCGAGCCTGAGCCTCACTTACGACGCCATGGGCGACATCAGCACCCGTTCGGATCTCGGCGCCTACTCCTACGGTGATCCGAACCATCCGCGGGCCGTGACCGCCGTGGCCGGCCTGCCCGGGACCTACAGCTATGACGCCAACGGCAACCAGATCGGCGGCAACAGCCGCACCATCGCCTGGAACGTCGAGAACCTGCCGACACAGATCCAGGGAGCGACCGGGACAAGCACGTTCAGCTACGGTCCAGGCGGGGAGAGGTATTCGCAAACGGCCACCGACAGCACTGGCACAACGACTACCACTTATGTGGCCGGCGGCTTGTTCGAAGTGGTGACCAACAGCTCCGGTACCCAGTTCCGGCACAACATCACGGCCGGCGGCCAGCCGGTGGCGGTGCATACGATCTCGGCAATGGGCGCAGTCACGACCAGCTATCTGCATTCCGACCATCTTGGCAGTGTGGATACCGTCACCAACGATCAAGGTGTGGTTGCGCAGAGGATGTCCTTTGACGCATTCGGCAAGCGCCGGGACGCGGCCAATTGGACCTATGACCTGACCGCGGGCCAGCTCACTGGGTTCAAAGGAACCACGGACAAGGGATATACCGATCAGGAGCAGTTGGACAACGTCGGGCTCATCCACATGAATGGGCGGGTGTATGACCCACAGATCGGAAGAATGATCAGCGCAGATCCGACCATACCCAACCCCATGTACAGCCAGGCGTTCAACCGCTACGCCTATGTGTACAACAATCCGCTGTCCATGACCGATCCGAGCGGGTTTGCTGTGACGTGCTCTACAAAACCCTGCGACAAGTGCATTGAAACTTGCGTGCCGACGCCGGACCCGCCGCCGGATGCGCCGCCAGCCATGCAGCCCTTGCCGGATGTGCCCCCACCCGCCAGGACGTCGCCGGTTCCAGTACCGTCGTTGTCGAACGTAACGGATCCGAATACCGGTACCCATATTCCGGGGGTTGATACGGGGTGCCTTGGGTGCTCAGCGGGTTCGTTTGGCGGTGGAAACTTTGTCTACGGCAGTGGACACGTTGGAATTTATGGTGGAGCA